>JALZOJ010000087.1:0-15878 GCA_030857175.1 Myxococcota bacterium
GCGATGCAGGTCGATGCGCGCGTCACCGGCGTGATGGCGGCGGTGCAGCTCTCGCAGACGTTCGTCAACACGACGGGCGCCGCGATCGAAGCGACGTACATCTTTCCGTTGCCCGATCGCGCAGCCGTGCACGAGTTCGTGATGGAAGTGAACGGCCGGCGCATCGACGGTGTCGTCGAGGAACGCGCCGCCGCACGCGAGCAGTACGACGAAGCGATCGCCGCGGGTCACCGTGCCGCGATCACCGAGGAAGAGCGCGCCGGTGTCTTCACACTGCGCGTTGGAAACCTCATGCCGGGCGAGACCGCGGTCGTGAGGCTGTCGCTCGTCGGGCCACTGCCCGTCGACGATGGCGAGGTCACGTTTCGGTTCCCGCTCGTCGTCGCACCGCGCTACATGCCGGGCGCCGCGCTCGGCGGCGACCAGGCCGGCCTCGGTGCCGCGCTCGATACCGCTCTCGTCCCCGATGCATCTCGGATCTCGCCGCCGGTTCGTCTCCCCGGCTGCCCGAACCCGGTGCGCCTCGCACTCTCGGTCGCGCTCGAAGATCACGACGTCCGCGATGTCGCGTCGAGCCTGCACGCGGTCACCACCTCGAAGCGCGATGCGCTGGTCATCGAGGTGCAGCCCGGCGAGCGGCTCGATCGCGACTTCATCCTGCGCTGGCACGTCGACGGCGAGAAGCTGAAGAGCAGCCTCGTGTGTGCCGACGACGCCGATGGCAAGGCGGGCACGTTCATGCTGACGCTCGTGCCGCCAAGCACGACCGCCGTCGCGCAGAAGCCGCGCGATGTGGTGTTCGTGATCGATCGCTCCGGCAGCATGGGCGGCTGGAAGATGGTCGCGGCGCGCCGCGCGGCTGCTCGCATGATCGACACGTTGACGTCTCGCGATCGGTTCTGCGCGATCGCGTTCGACGACGTCGTCGACCCGATGCCCGAGGCCGGTCTCGTCGACGCGACCGACCGCAATCGCTATCGCGCTGTCGAGGCGCTCGCGAAGGTGGAGTCGCGCGGCGGCACCGAGATGGCCGAGCCACTGTCGCGAGCTGCCGCGCTGCTCGCGAACGGTCACGACGATCGCGAACGCGTGATCGTGCTCGTCACCGACGGCCAGGTCGGGAACGAAGACCACATCCTGCGAGAGCTCGCGCCGAACCTCCGCAAGATCCGGATGTTCACGCTCGGAATCGACCAGGCCGTGAACGCCGCGTTCTTGAAGCGCCTCGCGAGCGCGGGTGGCGGGCTCATGGAGCTCGTCGAGTCGGAGGACCGCCTCGATGCCGTGATGGCGAAGGTGCATCGCCGCATCGGCACGCCGATCGCGACGGAGCTCGTGCTTCGTCCGCACGACCTCGACGTCGACACCGCGCAGCTCGCACCGAAGAAGCTGCCCGACGTCTACGCGGGTGCGCCGGTCACGATCCTCGGCCGCTACAAGGGCAGGGCAGGGGACAAGGCGTCGGTGTCCATCGAAGGATCGAGCATGGGCGATCCGTTGCGCATGACCGTCGCACGGGATGCGCAGGCCGCGGCTTCGCGCGCACTCGGCGCGAGCTGGGCACGCGCGCGGATTCGCGACCTCGAGGATCTCTACGCGATCGGCGAGCGCGGCAATCTCGAGGTCGAGATCGTCGGTGTGTCGAAGCGGTTCAGCGTGCTCTCGCGCTTCACCGCGTTCCTCGCGATCGATCGCTCGGAGGTCGTCAACAAGGGCGGCGTGCTCCGGCAGGTCGTGCAGCCCGTCGAAGAACCGGCGGGCTGGGAGGGCGCGGGTGGTCAGCATGTGAACATGACGCGCGGTCGTCGCGCCGCCGCACCTGCGCCGGCCAAGGCGAAGATGATGAAGACGATGATGGGCGCCGCACCGACGCCACCACCGATGGCGTCGCCGATGGCGTCGATGCCGATGGGTGCAATGGGTGGTGGCTTCAGCCCACCGGCCGACGCGTTCGCCGACATGGAAGATGCGAAGGTGCGCGCGCCGCGGCCGGCGGAGTCCGCGCCGATGCCGCAAATGCCGAGCGCGATCTCGTTGCCGAAGCCGGGCGCAGCGCCGGTCTACGAGAAGGGCAAGTACGAGCTTCGCGAGACCGAGCTGGAGCGCTCGATCGCGACGAAGCCCGAGCCCACGCCGAGCGCGTACCACACGAAGCTCGACACGCTCGCCCGCGAGCTCGAGGCACAAGGCCGCCTGTCCGCCGATGCCGCGATCATCCGGGTGATCCGCCAGCGACTCACCGAGTGGGTCGAGGACGTGCGCTCCGTCGGTGGCTTCGACAACCTCGCCGCCGCGGTCGAGCGGCTCGTGCAACGGCTGTCGGCGGCGCTCGCCGGCGGCGGCTCGCTGCAGACCGAGGCGATCGCGATCGCCGAGGAGCTCGGCAAGATTGCCGGCAACGCGACGGTGCCGCCGGCACCAAAGGTGCCGGGCCGCGCGTTCTGGAAGTAAGCGCGCTCGTGTCATGATCGGCGCGTGCGTCGCGCCATCGTGATCCTCGCCGTCGCCGCTGGCTGTTCGCAGCCCGCGCGCGACGGCGTTTCTCGTTCCGAGGAGCGACCGGCGACACTGCCGCTCGATGCCGCGGTCGCCGAGACGCCGCCGGTCGACGTCCCGCCCGACGCACCGCCGCTCGCTGTCGTCGAGGCGCCGATCAAGTGGTCGGCCACGCGCGCGCAGCTCACGCTCGAGTACCGGCGCCTGCATAGCGACGAGAACGCGACGAACCTCGACATCGAGCCACGCGTCGTCGTGCTCCACTACACCGCGGGCGGCTCGGCGAAGGGCACGCGCAGCTACTTCGACAACGAGCGCATCGAGGCGTCGCGCAAGGAGCTCGCGAAAGCCGGCGCGGTCAACGTGTCCTCGCACTACCTCGTCGATCGCGACGGAACGATCTATCGCCTGCAGCCGGAGACGCGCTTCGCGCGGCACTGCATCGGGCTCAACCACATCGCGATCGGCGTCGAGAACGTCGGCGACGAGGCGAAGTGGCCGCTGACCGAAGCGCAGGTCACCGCGAACGCGGCGCTCGTCCGCGATCTCGCCGCGCGGTTTCCGATCACGCACCTGCTCGGCCATCACGAGGTGATGGGCTTCAAGCAGCATGAGTACTACGTCGAGCGCGATTCCAGGTACGGCAACAACAAGCCCGACCCCGGCGCGAAGTTCATGACGAAGGTGCGTGCCCTCGTCGAGGAGCTGAAGCTCAGCGGGCCTTCTTCTTGAGCGTGACGTGAACCGCTTGGTTGTTCTGCTTCGGCGTGATCTTCTGCGTCTCGGCACCGAAGCCCGGCTTCGCGATCGAGAGCGTCGCCGCTTCCTGCGCGGGCAGCTTCACCATCGCGGGCGTCACGCCGAGTGACTTGCCGCCCATCGTGATCGTCGCGCCGGGCGGCGACGACGTCACCTTGACGGACAGCATCTGCTTCGTGAACGCGACGCGTATCTTTGTCCCGGCCTCGGTCGGCTTCACCGTGCGCGGGACCGACCCGAGCTTGCCCTTGCGCAGCACGAGCTTTGCCTCGACGCCGCAGGGCAGCGTGAGCTTCGTGGGCGTCGTGCCCACCACTTGCTTGTCTTTCACGATCTCGGCGCCATTCGGCGTCGAGCTCACGTCGACGATGCAGTCGCGCGGCGGCTTCGCCGGCGGCTCGACCGCAGCCTCCGCCGCATCGGGCGTCTGCTCGAGCGGCTCGCCTGCACCCGCATCGTCGACGACCGGGTTCACCGCCATGCCCACGGCATCCGGCGTGAGCGGCGGATCGACCGGCTTCACGACGCCCGCAGAGCCACCGACGTCTTCCTTCTTCTTCGTCTCGCCGCTGAGCCCGAACATGACAAACAGCACGGCGCCAAACGAGAACACGACACCTGCCACGCCAACGATGATCAGGATGAGCCGCTTGCGATCGCGCTCCGTCGACTCGCCGGCCGCCGCGTTGGAGAATAGATCCGCAGGACCGCTGCTGCGCGAGACGGTTGGATAGTCGGGGAACTGGCCGCTACCGTGGCTCGGGGAACGAACCATCGGCGTCATCGTCGATGACATCGGCGCGCCCATCATCGGCGGCGGCATGGGCACCGGCGTGTCCTGAACGGGCGGCACGGCGACTTGCGTGCTCGCGAGCGAGACATCGACGCTGGACGTCGGCCGCTCGACACCGAGCGACGAGTCGACCTCGACCTTGAGGCCGGACCGGGTCTCCTCCTCGAACTCGAATGCCTTCGCCGTCATCGTGATTTCGAGCGGCTTCTCGCCGGCGACCGTCGCGACCGTCGGACCGGTGTTCGCGCGGATGTTCTTTTGAATCGGCGCGAGGTCGACCTTCGACGGCTCGCTCCAGCCATCGGGCGAATCCTCGATGCGCGCGATCGTCCAGTCGCCCGTCGGTAGCTTCGCCGAATCCGGCTTGTCCTCTTCGACCGTCGACTCCGACGTGCGCGGCAAGATCGTCGGGCCCATCGCGCCGGGCACCATCGTCCAGTCGCCGCTCGGCTCCTCGATCACCGGCGGACGCACGGTCGGTTTCGGAGGATCGTCGAGCGTGCGACCGAGGTCGACCTCGACCTTCGCTTCCTGTGGCTCGGACGCCGCTTCGATCGCTTCTTCGGTCGGCTTCGCGATCGGCGTCGACGGCGTCGCGGGTAACACGGTCACGCCGTCGGGCACGACGGCAACACCCATCACCGTCTTGCGCTGACTGCCGGGAATGCTCGGCCGGTTCGCGCGCTTCGGTGGCGGCTCCGGGATGATCTCCGCGGCCGAGTCTGCGATCTCGTCGGCAATGACGGGCACGCCCGTGATCTCCGTCGGCTCGTCGTGGACCTCGGCCTGCGCAGGCTTCGCTTCGGCGACGACCGGCGGCATCGGAATCTCGCCGCTCGGTTGTGCGGGCGTCTTGAGCTCGACAATCGGCAGGCCGATCCGCGTCGGGCTTCCGCGCGGCATCGCGATCGGTGCGCTCGCGCCGGCCTGCTTCACGACCGGCATTGGCTGCGCGGGCGTCGGCGGTCGGCCCTTGATCACCGGCATCGGCTGGGCCGGCGTCGGATTGCGCGGCGGCGGCTGCGTGTTCCCCGACGTGCGTCGCGGCGGCGGCAACGCCATGCGCGTGCTGTTGCTTCCGTTCGGCTTGCTGATGCCCTCCGACGATGAAGTCGGCACGGCCTCGGGCACGCCATCGGGCTTCGTGATCACGACGGCAGGGAACGTGTCGCTCTCGCTGCCGGGCGGGACCTGCACCTGGAACAGGCCTGCATCGCGAACTTGTGGATATACGGTGAGCTCGTCCGACATCGTGCGCGACATCGCCGGCATCGCGACGGTGTCACGCACTCGGTCGATCGCGTCGTCTCGCTGCTCGACGGGCTCGAGGTCCTCGGCCGGCGCGGGCACGGCGCCCATGCTCGTCGGCGTGATGATCGGCGCGTCGATCGTCGTCACGCTCATCGGCGTGATCTTCGGCGCGGTCGCAGGTTTCTCGCGCTCGAACGGCATCATCCCGGGCGACGTGCGTGCCGGCTCCCGATGGCCGGCAGCCGAACGGTCAGCCGGCATCACGCCGAGCGCGGTGCTCGTGCGTGGCATCGCGAGCTCGGCCGGCGCGTCGACGATCGGCATGCTGTGCGGCGTGATCGCCGGAACGATCGGCGCATCGACCATCGTGATGCCACCCGGCGTGATCGGCGCGGCCACGAACGTCGGGCCCGATTGCGAAGGTTTCGGCGGAATCGCGGGCGCCGCCGACAACGGCGGTGGAGACGAAGGCGTCTGCGGGCGCGCAGCAGCCGCGTGCAACGACGGCTTCTTCTCGATCGCCGGGTACGCGAGCGGTGGCGTGCTCGGTGATTTCGGCCGCTGTCCGGCGACCGGCGGAATCGTCGGCACGACGAACCTCGGTCCCGCCTTCTGCACCTGCGGCACCGTCGCCTCGAGCGCCTCGATGTCACCGATCGCGACGCACTCCGCGAGCGCGTTGTTCGCATCGATGCGGCCCGCGATCGTCGGCACCTTCGGGCGCGGACCATCTGGAATCTTGGCCGGCCGCGGGGGCACGCTCGGCGGCTGCGGCTTCATCGCGAGCCGCGCTTGCTCGAGCTCGACGAGCACGGTCTTGCTCTTGATGTCGGGCTCGATGAATCGCAACGTCATCCCGACGCGCCCGTGCAGCACGGAGGGTGTCGTCGCAGAGCTGACGATGTCGGCCTCGCCCTCGACCATGACGCCGCCGTCCTTGAGCGTCACCGCGAAGCGGCCGCGACGTCCCGCAGGAATCGGCGCAGCGATCGGAATGAACAGACCGTTCTTGTCTGCGTAGCGGCGAAACGCCGCGACGAATTCCTCGCCCGATGCGCAGGCCGAGACCAGGTAGATCGGAGCCCCGCTCGTCACCTACCGCGAGTGTAACCGGGTACGCCGGTCGGTTGGAAGGTTCGACACCAGGCCCCGAAAAACCAGCAGGCGCCGTGCTTTTTCAGCAGCGGCGCCTGGGTCGTCTGTCGTCGAAATTTAGCCGATAATGAAGTCGTGCGCGCGAACGGTCTTGCGGCCGTTCTCGCCGGCACGCTTCGCCGCCTGCGCGACGAGCCAGCCAACGTACGCGTTGAGACCATCGAGTGCATCACCAGCGGTGTTGCAGCCCGCGTCCTTGATCATCGAGCGGACCTTCGAGGAGACGAGCAGCATTTCGCTCGGCTTGCTCATTCCGCCACCGCCCGACTTACCCTTCTTTGCCTTGGCCATCTTCATCTCTCCTGTTTCTAAATTTTGAAGCTCGGTTGTTTTACACGCCTCGGAGGAGAGATGAAGCGCCCGATGCGGTTTTTTAGGCGCATTTCGGCATTTGGCGCCATTTGAGCGATCTTAACGCTCCAGCTTCAGCACGAACGTGTCGGGCTTCGGGATGCGATCACCCTCGGCGCGAACCGACTCGAGCGCCTTCGGACCGACGTCGAGCGCGAACCGATAGAGGCCCGCTGCGTACACGTTGCCCTTGTCGTCGATCGCGGCCGCGCGGCCCTGGTCGTGGTCCTTGTCGCCAAAGCTCTGCGCCCAGACGACCGCGCCTTTCTCGTCGAGCTTCACCGCGAACACGTCCTTGTTGCCCTTGCTGACGAGGTCGCCCTTGCCAAAGTTCACCTTGCCCTCGAACCAGCCGATCGCGGTCGTGTTGCCTGCCGCATCCGCGACGACCGCCGATGCTGCATCGTTGCGATCCGCACCCCACGCGCGCGCCCACTTCAGCTTGCCCGCGTTCGTGTAGCTCGCGACGAAGATGTCACTCTCGCCGACGGCCGTGTGGTCGTCGCCCTCGCCGAACGAGATGTTGCGGTCGAACGAGCCGGCCATCGTGATGTTGCCCGCGGGATCGACGGCGAGCCCGCTCGCGCCTTCTTCGAACGCGTTGCCAAACCGCTCCGACCACACGTGATCGCCGTTGAGGTCGTACTTCGCGAGGACGATGTCGGTCGTCGCGCCGCCCGCCGCCATCGGCTTGCCGCCCCACTCGGAGGTGTCGCGGAACGTGCCCTGCACGTAGATGTTGCCCTGCGCGTCGACGGCGAGGTGGCGGATCGAATCGTTGTGCTTGCCGCCGAACTGCTTGACCCACTCGAGGTCGCCCGTCGCCTTCAGCTTCAAGAGCATCGCGTCGGTGCCGCCCTTGCTCTTGATGTTGTGCTTGTCGAACGTCGCGACGTCGGAGAACGAGCCGCCGACGATCCAGCCGCCATCGGGCGCGGCGACGATCGCGTTCGCACCGTCGGAGTCGATGCTGCCGGCGGTGAACAGCCACTGCGGCGTGCCGTCGGTCTTGAACGCGGCGACATAGACGTCATCGCTGCCCGCGGCCTTGTGCGCGAACTCGCCGATCTTGATGTTGTCGAGATAGCTGCCGACGGCGACCACGATGTCGCCCTTCACCGCGACACCGTTCGCCGTGTCGTCGCGCAGGTCGCCCCACGTCTTGCCCCACAAGATCGTCCCATCCGCGCCAACCTTCACGAGGTACGCATCGGACGGGACCTTCTTCTCGCCTTCCTTCGCCGGTGCCTTGTGCTTGCCGCCCGGGCCGAGATCGATCTCGCCATCGAAGTAACCGACGACGTACGCCTCACCGGCCGGCGACACCGCGATGCCTCGCGGCGAGTCGATGCCGAGGCCGCCAAACCCCGTCGCCCAGGTGGCCTTGCCCGTCGCGCCGCCCGGATCCGCCGTGAGCGGCGGCAGCGGCTTGGTGTCGACCGGCTTCTTCTCCTGTGGCGGCGGTGGCGCGACGACCTTTTCTGCAGGCTTGTCCTTCTTGTTGTTGCACGAGGCGAGTAGCGAAACTCCGAGCACGAACGACGACGCGAGGCGCATATCAAAAAGATGTCACGACGCGCCCGAGGTTGCGCACGAAGCAGGGGCCGAAATTGATGGAACCAAACCCGCGGGCGGTTGTCGCCGCGACTACGATGCGCCTCGTGCGCTGCGCCTTGATCGCTCTCCTCGTCGCGTGCTCGAGCACGCCCACGCCGTCGAAGCCGACCAAGATCGACGACACCGCCGTGCGCATTCGCGTCGCGTACGCGGAAGCGCGTCGAGGTGGCGGCATCGCGGAGCTTGTCGACCTGGCGGCGCGCGGGCAGAAGCACGAGCGCGTGCTCGCACTGCGTGGCCTCGGCCGGATCGGCGGCGCGACGGCGCTCGAGGCGCTGCGTGCAGGGCTCAATGATCCGGATCGCGATGTTGTCGCGGCAGCCGCTGCAGCGATCGGCCTCATGGCGTCGCTCGACGACGAAGATCTGAAAGTGACCGAGGCGCTGCTCGCAAAGGCGGATCAGCCGGCGGTGATCGAAGCGCTCGGGCGCGCGGGAGATGCGTCGTCGCAAGCGGCGCTCGCGAAGCTCGTCGCGACGTCGCCGGAAGCGGGCATCGCGCTCGGTCGTCACGGCCGCAGAAAGATCGCGCTTTCGGACGAGGCCCGCGCGGCGCTGATCGCCGCGCTGTCGTCGCCTCATCGCTATGCCGCGGCGTATGCCCTCGCGCGCGAGCACATCGACAAGCCGGATGCACCGCACCTCGCGATCACGGCGGCCGCGCTCACGAAGCTGATCGATGATCCAGATCCTGAAGTGCGAGCGACGGCGATCGCGGGCATCGCGAAGAAGAAGCAGGTCACCGCTCACGCGCCGGCGATCGAGGCGAAGCTGATCGATGCGGACTGGCGGGTCGCGATCGAAGCGGTGCGTGCATTGTCGGCAGACGAGTATCGCCCGGCGGTGATCGCCGCCGCACTACGCGCCGGCGATCGTGGTCACCTCAAGCGCGAGGTGTTGTCGTCGCTGATCGGCAAGCAGATCGATGTCAACCAGATCGAGTCGTTGGTCGTGGGTGGCGACCGCTACTTCTGGTATGCGCTCGTCGGCGCCTCCACCCAGATCGACGAGGCCTTGCGCCTGGCGAAGACACATCCGCAGCGTCATCTGCGGCTCGGATTCATCGGCGAGTGGCTGAAGAGCAAAGCGCCGATCGCCGAGCGGCGCATTGCGCTCGCCGCATTGCTCGCCGACGCCGACGTGCGCGTGCGCGCCGCCGGCATGGGCGCGCTCGCGTCGATCTACACCGACGGTGATCAGCGCGATCGCGAATTCATCGTCAGCACCGTCGTCGCGGCGATCGCGTCAGAGGATCCGCTGCTGTCGGGCACCGCGATCGAAGCGGCCGACGAGCTCTACGAGAACGAGGCGACACGCGGCGCACTCGGCGCGGCGCTCGTGCTCCGCGCCGACAACGAAAAAGACGTCGAGCTCGCGGGCTCGCTCTATGGCGTGATCGGCAAGCGCGCGATCGGCAGCGGTGCCGCCGCCTGCAAGCAAGGCCTCGACGGTCACGCCGTCCTGGCGAAGGCCGCGGTCGAGTGCTTGAAGAAGCTCGGCGAGCCCGCACCGACGCTCACGAACCCGCGCGAGGCGAAGCCGCCGTTCGTGAACGTCACCGAAGTGATCGGGCGCCGCGTGACGTGGACCGTGAAGACCAGCAAGGGCGACGTCGCGATCGAGCTACGCCCCGACGTCGCGCCGTGGGCCGTTGCGACCGTCGTGACCCTGACGAAGCGCGGCTACTACGACGGGCTCGAGTTTCACCGTGTCGTCCCGAACTTCGTCGTGCAGGGCGGCGACCCGACCGAGTCCGGATGGGGCGGGCCGGGGTTCATGATCCCGGCAGAGCCGGGCAGTGTGCTCGACGGCGCCGGGTTCGTGGCCGGCGGCGTGGGCATCGCCGATGCAGGGCGCGATAGCGGCGGGTCGCAGTGGTTCGTCATGCACTCACGTGCGGCGCACCTCGACGGTCGTTACACGTGGATCGGCAGCGTCGTGAAGGGTGGCAAGACCGCGGATGCGTTGGTGATCGGCGACGAGATCGTGAAGGCGACCGTCAGCATCGAATAGCGCGACTTCAAAATTGGGTGGAACCGGGAAAATCGCGTGGTGTCCTTGGGATACGAAATAGATCGCCTTCCGCGGTCGTTCGTTCGAGAGGTCAAATGCGGAACCGCAAACTCGCCATCGGTCTGCTCGCTGCTGCTGTCGCCATCCCGGCCACGATCGTGTTCGCAAAACGCGTCGTGCGCGAGTTCGACGTCGGCAGCGCCACGTTCGAGCTCTCGGGTCGCCCGATCGGCGGCGCGAAGGCTGCCTCGGCAACTGCCTCGTACTTGACGTCTGCTCGCATCATGGCCGCCGGTGAAGGCGCGCTCGTGATCGATCAGGACTCGGGTGCGCTCATCAAGACCGACAAGACCGGCAAGAACGTCGCGCAGGTCGCCATCGGTGCCGACGCCGGCCTCATGACGTACGACCCGGTCGCGAACCAGGCGTACGTCGCGAACCGCCTCGGTGACACGATCACGGTCGTCACCATCGGCGAGAAGCTCGAGATCGCGCGGACGATCAAGACGCCGGCGGAGCCGTATGGCGTCGCGCTGTCGCCCGATCGCACCACCCTCTACGTCAACACGATCGCCGACCGCACGATGGTCGCGTACGACGCGAAGTCGGGCACGGAGAAGTGGCGCACCGCGCTCGGTCGCGAACCGCGCGGCCTCGCCGTCTCGCCCGACGGAACGCGCGCATTGGTCACCTACCTCGTGACCGGCACGGTCGATCAGATCGATCTCGCCGAGACGCATCGCGCGGAGCACATCGCGCTGTCGACGGCGAACGCATCCACGCGGCGCTGCCGTCGGTGCAGCAACAACGGCGACGCGTTCGCGCGCGCGTCGTTTGCGGTCACGTTCATGGGCGAGCATCAGGCCGTCGTGCCGTTCCAGCGCGAGACGCCGGTCCAGCAGCGTGACGGCAACGAGAACTCGGGTGGCTACGGTGGTGGCTTCGAGCCGCCGATCGCGCAGCAACTCGCGTTCCTCGGCTTCGGCAAGGAGACGCCCACGCAGATCACGGCGACGATCTCGCAGCATCAGCCCCGCGCGATGGCGTGGGATGCGAGCCACGACGCGCTCTACATCGCTGGCCTCGGCAGCGACTCGATCCTCCAGGTGAAGAACGCGTCGCAGGTCGGCATCTCTCAGGGCCTCACCGCGTCGCTGACGACCGGCAAGGAGCGTTGCGGTCCGGACGGCGTCGCGGTCACGAAGGACGGCAACGTTCTCGTGTGGTGCTCGTTCACGCGCACCGTGCAGAAGGTCGACTTCGTCGACGCGAAGGGCGCGCTCGCGAATGCCACGAAGGTGACGGCGGGCCCGCAGCTCGTCGCATCGCGCATGACCGACAAGCAGCACAAGGGCATGGTCCTCTTCCACTCGTCCGATCCGGCGATGGCGCAGCGGGGCGCGATGGCGTGCTCGAGCTGCCACCCCGACAACCGCGCGGACGGCCTGTCGTGGCGCATCGAGAAGAAGGAGCTCCAGACGCCGATCCTCGCGGGCCGCGTCGTCGGCACGCACCCGTACAAGTGGGACGGCGGCGACAAGGACCTCAACACCAGCCTCACGATGACGATGAAGCGCCTCGGCGGCTTCGGTCTCGACAAGGTCCAGACCGCGAACCTCCAGGCGTACGTCGAGATGCTCCCGGCCCCGCGCCCGCCGACGCGCGACGTCCAGACGGTCGCCCGCGGCAAGAAGGTCTTCGATTCGGCCGAGGCAGGCTGCCGCTCGTGCCATGACGGCGCGAGCTACACGGACCAGGCTTCGCACAAGTTCTCGGGCACGTTGGCCGAGTCCGACACCCCGAGCCTCGTCGGCCTGGCCGCGTCGGCTCCGTACTTCCACGACGGCAGTGCCGCAACGCTCGAGGCGCTGCTCCGCGACCGTGGCGCGGTGCACGGCATGGGCGACGCGAGCAAGCTCTCCGACAAGCAGGTCACCGACCTGATCGCGTTCCTCGAGACGCTGTAGAACCGTCCGCTACAGGTGACTGAAGTGAAGGAACACCTGGCTCCCCGCGATGATCTCGATCGGGCCGGCGGGAGCCATCACGGTGGACCGATCGAAACGCATGATCCACGACGGATGCGACTCGAGGCTCGACGACGCGCGCGGTAGCTTCTTGATGATCGCGCCCGGGATCACGAGCTCGCCGTCGTCGTCGGTCTCGCACAAAAGCATCGCCTCGTACGGGGCACCGTGCCACCCGACGACAAGTCCGACCTGGATGCGCGCGTCAGCAGCGGCCGTCCACGTCACGGTCGTGTCACGGCCATCGACGAGCGAGAGGTTTTGAAACGGTGCCTCGAGCCGCGCGACGCCCTTCACCGACGCGGTGAACGCCGGCGTGACGCCACCGGGGGCGGTGACCTTGATCGAGGCGCCCGCATCGAACAGGTCCTCACCGGGGGTCGGGTCCGGAACGTAGCCAAACTGGCCGCCACGGAACACGAGCGGCGAGCGTAGGCCACTGACGGTGATCGTTCCCGCGTTCGCGTTCTTCGGCCATGGCGTACACGTGTCCGTCGCGGTACACGCGCGGTCGCCACACGCCGGCTCGCATCGCGGATTCACCTCGCGTCTGTAGACCGCGCAGTCGCCCTCGCGCGCGGCGAGCGTCAACGTCGGCAGCTCCGGGCCGTTTTGGATCATCGCGAACACCGGGTTCGCAACGGCGCCTTCGACCAGGCTCACGAAGCCGACGCGATCGGGATGATGATCGTTCGGCCCTGCGTCGACGAGCGGGCCCGCATCCGGGGTCGATCCCGTGTCACCACAAGCGGCGAGCACGACTACCAACAACAGGCGCTTCACGGAAGCTGCTCCACGACGTAGCTCGGCACGACGAGCCGTTCGAGCGGCTGGCGGTTCGCGTCGAGGGTCCACGCGGCCTCGAGGCTCGAATGATACGCCTCCTCGTCGAGCCAGAGCCCGTGGACCGGATGACCTGCGTACGTGATCGGCGTGTCGAACAGCACCCAGTACTGGTTGTTCCAGTTGTGGTGCTCGCCTGCATAGACGAGCCGGAAGTAGTCGTCGACCGTGCGGGTCTGTCCAGCGAGCTTGACCTCGCCGCGGGTGACGAACAGGGGTCCGGATCCCGCGCCTGGCACCACGTGGCGGAAGTCGATCGTGAAGCCCTCTCCGTCGGGTAGTGCGCCGGTCACGCGCCACTGGTCGAGGTTGGTCGCGGCGCACGACTCGAAGGAGATGAGGTCGTCGTACGACAGCGAGCTATCGAGCGCCGCGATCGCGGCCATGTTGCCTTGAATGTGCGGCTCGGCGAGTTGGAAGCCGCCGCCGGCTTCGGGGATCTGGATCTGCCATGTGAGCTCGAGGCTCTGCGCGCCCACGCGGAACGACTGGGTATACGTGCGCGTCACGTAGTCTCCCGCACCTGTCACCTCGTACGTCGCGTTACCCGGCATCGGCGTGATCGCGATGCGCGCTGGCCCGAGCTCTCCCGTACCGAACAGTGGGGACACCGAGTGCGTGCCGGCCGCGCGCGGGAGCTCGTAGGCGCCCGGCACCGCGGCGAGGCGTGCCTTGCGAGCATGCTCGACGGCAGCGGAACGGCCCTCCATGAAGTGACCGCACAGCGTGACGGCCGCCGGGATCACGACGCAGTCCTTCGCGGTGTTCGTGCACGACACGGTCTGACACGCCCGCGGCATGTGCTTCTTCAGGCTGACAAAGCTGAGTGCGTCGTCGATCGCGTCGCGGGTCGTCGGCGCATAGACGAGCGGCATGTGGAAGCGGGTCTCGAGCAAGGCCTCGATCGCCGCGATCTCGGCCTCGGTCAACCGCTCGGTGTAAGAGGTCGGATCGATGATCACGTCGAAGCCCCAACCCGTCATCGCGCCGCTGGCATCACGCAGTCGAAAGATCGCTCCGGCCCAATACTGCCGCGTTGCACGGCGCTGCACGATCGCCTGATACATCTGAGCCGGCAGCCCGCCAAAGAACTCCGGCAACACCTGCGTCATGAAGTCGTGGTGGAAGCGGTGCGTCTTGACGTCTTGAAACACCACCTCCTGGAGCGCGGCGGCTGCGGTCGCGGGCGCGATGTACTTCGTCTCCTCGCTGAAGTCGCAGCGGTTGCCGGCGTGCACGTCGCTCACCGAGCTCCAGTGCGCGACCGACGCGATCGATGTGCGGCACGGTCGACCCGCGCAGAGGCCGGTCTCGGGATCGCTGGTTTCGCCGCAGGCGGCCAGCACGCAGATACTGAGCACGAGGAATTTCATGATGGGTCTCATAGGTCGAGGTGAATAGCGGCGCCGAAGATGTGAACGATCGGACTGCGTGCGTCGTGGTGAGGGAGCTCGAGGCGGTAGAACACGTCGGTGTCGCGGCCGCTCTTGCGGTAGCCGCCGCCGACGCTGAGCCAGCTCTTGTCGAGGTGAATCGCGTCGCCGTTGTCGAGGTCGTGGAAGACCTCGGCGGATCCGGCGAGCGACCAGCGCTTGAAGCCGCGGTACGAGACTTCGATCCGGTTGCGGACCGTGTGGCGCAGCTCGTCCATCGACGCAGGCCGTAGCTGCTCCTGGAGCTGCAGCCGGTGATCGATCCGGACGGGTTCGAGCTCGAGGCGTGTGCGGAGGGCGGCGTGGAAGCGGTGACGGATCACGAGATCGCCACTGCGATCGCGCTCGTACTCGAGGCGGTAGCCGGCGCTCGCGCGGAACATGCGAGCCTCGACGTGGACGGCGGCCTCCGGCATCACGGCCGACACCCGCGAGATGTCCTCGTCGAAGCGCAGGTGCTGGTCGAACGTGACCGCGAAGCGCGTCGACAGCTTCCGCTTCGCGCCCAGCTCGGCCCAGAGCTGGAGGTCATCGGCGCTCGCCGGTTCGGCGATCCCGGCGGTGAGGACCAGTACGAGTAGCCGCATCACACTTTCGGTCCTCGGTAGAACACGGTGATCTCGGCGGCGTCGCGCAGTAGATCGATCTTGTGGACCTGCACGCGGACGACCTCGAGCCCGGTGCGGTTCGCGAGGTCGGCGAGCAGCGCGCTGTGTTGATCGGGGCGCAGCAGGGTGAGGTTGTCGTAGAGCATAGGCGTCGAGCCCTGCCTCCGCGCCGCGGCGGGAAGCTCGATCAACGCGGTGATACCGACGATCACGACGTTGACGGTCACGAGCTCGACCAGGCTGACCTTCTTGTTCGCGACCGCATTGAGGATGCCGATCCCGATGACGATGAACAGGTACGTGAGATCGCGCATCCGGATCTCCTCGGTCCGGTAGCGCAGGATCCCGAACACCGCGAACAGCCCCAGCGCGAAGCCGAGCTCCATCGGCACCTTGCGCAGCAGCGCACAGAGCGAGAACGTGATGACGTTGAACACGAAGTACGTGAAGACGAACTCGCGGTTGCGATAGAGCCGGTAGTAGATCGCCGCGACGACGATCGTCGTGAAGGCGAGGTTCATGCCGAGCCGGCT
>JALZOJ010000087.1:15978-22775 GCA_030857175.1 Myxococcota bacterium
CCCGTTGGAACGCGGATCACCGCGTAGTCATCGGCGAGCTTCGAGACGATCGCCCCGGCCGACGCTGCGGCGACCACGAACTTGGTGTCGGTACGCCGGAGCAGCTCGCGGTGGTCGAGGAGCTGCGGCGACGCTTCGGCAAACCCGGCGAGGATGTTGGTCAGCGGGCGTGCACCGGCCTCGAGCCACTCGTACGTGCGCGCGGCGGTCATGGTGCGAAGCTCGCGAGGGTCTCGGTCTGGTTCTCGCCGGTCTCCTTGATCTTGCCGACGCCGCGCGCGAACCAGTACGTCTTCGTCGAGCTGCCGCCGCCGCTCGTGCTCGTGCGGCGAACGCGCAGCGTACAGAACGCGCCGGCAGGCACGACGATGACCTCGTCGACCGCCTCGACGAGCCAGGTCTCCTGCTTCTCGGTCACCGTCACCCCGGTGTTGTCGGTGACGTGCTCGGTGTACTGCTCGCTCCACGCCGCGCCCGCAGTGACATGCGCCGGCGTCTCGTCGATCCGCGTGCGATGAGGTGCGTAGATCTCGTCGGTGTGCCGATCGCCGGCCATGTCGAGCTCGCGATGTCGAACGACCACGTCGCCGCGGTCCTCCTGCCAGCTCACGACCGAGCCGCCGGGGCGCGTGGTCGTCAACTTGTGCGCCCTCACCCCCGCCTTCGCGCCGCCAACGTCCTCGATGGCGCCGACGGTCTGCGTCTTCAGCGTGATGCGACCCTCGTCGTCGACGCGGTACGTCCATCGCGCACCGGGACGGAGCTCGAAGTAGCGTCCGGTCGTCGGACACTCGATCATCGGTGCATCCGGCGTTGTCGCTGTCTCGCCGCACGCCGCGGCGGCGACGATCATGATTCCCACGAACCGCACCGCTATGGCCGATCGTGCTCGACGCGGAACTGCAGCTCGCTGCCGACGATCAGCTCGATATCGTGATCGCCGATCGCGTGGGTCGCACGTTGATAGCGCCGCAGCAGCGACGGCGGGCAATCGGTGCCCGCGCAGATCGGCGATGGATTGGTCTCTGGAAACGCATCGAGCAGCGCCGCCGGGATCGTGATCTCGCCGGCGCTGTCGGGTGCGTCGCACTCGATGATCCCGAGATACGGCAGCCCGTGCCCCTCGTTGTTGGCGTTCAGCGTCAAGCGAACACGAGCGCCACCCGCGGCGGGCGTCCACCGCACCGCGAAGTCCTGGCCCGCCGGATACGGGACCGTGATCATCCCATTCTGGATCGCCGCGACGAGCGCCGGCACGCCGCGCGTCGACAGCATCATCGCCGGCAACTTGGCGCCCGCGAGGCTCGCGGTGACCGTCGCGCTGTCGCCGAACAGGTCCGGCGGCGGCGTGCTCGAAGGGAAGTACAAACCGTCCGTCGGATCGATCTGCATGCCGACGGCGAGCCCCTTCACGGTCAGCCGGCCGCCCGATACCAGGTCCGGAAAACGCTCGCACGTACCGTCCGCGCACAGTCCGCTCGTGCACGCGGGCGAGCAAAACGACGAGCTGTAGAGGCGGAGCACGCAGGCGCCGGCGCGCATCGCTTCGCGATGCCAGCGTGGCGGCAGGCGGTCGAAGAACCGGGCGCTGACCTGGCTGCTGCGGAACCCGCCGTCGCCGAGGTGGCGGGTCTCGAGGACCTCGATGGTTCCGCGCACGGGACGCTCGACGCCGGATGGCGCGTCGGGTGTCGTCGCGTCCGGGCTGGTCGCCGCACGGTCACCGCAAGCGAGGAGGAAGAGGAGAGGTAAGCAAGTCTTCATGGCAACGCCTTCTATTGGCCGCGTCCGGGGAACGGACGTGCCTGCTTGATCCAAATCCGGCGAACACCCGCGCCGTCGTCGACGAGCTTCCACTCGACGTCGATCGGCAGGCGGCCGTAACCGGGGGGAGGGTTGTAGGTGGTCGCGAACCGATCGCGGATCGCCGTCAGTGTCCGCCCGAGATCGAACAGCTCGCTGCGCGACAGGACCGGTGCGCCGCCGTTGAGGCTCGACCGCGTGTAGTACGTGGCCGGTTGCCCGATGTGAAAGTGGTAGTACATCAGCGAGTCGGCTGTGATGCCCGGATCGGGCTGGACGACGCTGATCTCCCCGACCTGCGCGTTGACGAACAGCGCATCTTCGCCGCCGACACTCGGATCGTAGAGGTTCGCGGTGATCGCCACGCCGTTGGCGTCTTCGTCGGAGAACGATGGATTCACGAGCACGCCCATCGCGACACGCGTGTGATCGATGCCCGCGTAGTCGCGCTCCTCGAATGCGCGCACGTTCCACACGCTCGCCCAGACGGTCTTGAGCGCGACGTCGACGGGGCGTTGCGGGTCGCCGACCTGACCGGATTTCGACTCGTAGAGTCCCGCGCCGCTGTGTCGTGCGAGGTCCTCGGCGTTCGTCGACGAGCGGAACTTCATCCGGGTCGCCGGAAAGCGCTGGCTCAGGTAGGCCTCGATCGTTGCGAGCGCTGTCGGGTTGACCGGCGCGGCGAGCATGTCGGCGCGCAGCTGGTCGAGCATCACGCGGCGGATGTTTCCGTCCGCGCGGAACATCGGGTCTGCGAGCATCGCCGCGACACGGACGTTGAAGCCGTTGCCGACGAGGAACTGGCGATAGAACGCGACGGGGATCGCGATCGCCTCTCGGATCCTGACGGGCTCACCGATGTCGCGGAGCACGCCATAGTGCGCGGCCTTGCCGCCGACCGCGGAGATGTCGTCGAGGCCGACCGCGTCGATGTCGAGCACCGAGGTCACCGTGTAGTCGGGCTCGGGGATCACGGCCGGCGGGGGACGATGGAGCTGCCACCACGCGTCGGCTTCGTCGGCGGTGACCTCGGCGACGTCCCAATCGAACGCACGCGTAGACAACCGGACCCAGCGACCCTCGTACGGCGCAAACCGCGCGGCCGCGCCATCGAGCGCCATGTTCGGCGTCCCGCGTTGCTGGGACAGCACGTTGACATGCGAGAGCGGAGTCTGGAACTCGTCGGTGACGACCGCGGCAACGACGGAGATGTCATTCGGCACGCGATCGAGCACGGCGATCTCGCGGGGGCTGACGTACGTGGTCGCGAGCTCTGCGGCGGTGAGCACGCGGACGCGCGCGTAGGTTTCGCCGAGGTTGAGCGGCTGGTACGTGATGCCGGCCCACAGCTCCTCGGTCGTGATCACACGGATGTCGTCGGGCAGCATGCGAGCGATCGCGAGTTGCTCCTCGGAGGTCGGATGAAACGCGAGCCGTTTGCCGAAGTAGGTGGCGCCCGCGATCGCGCGGTACGCCTTGGCGATCATCTCGACGCTCGCCGTGTCATAAGGAGCGAGCTCGTACACGAACACCGCCGGCTCCTCGTAGTACGTGACCGATCCGAGCAAGAATCGCCGCGACGGCGAGAAGTAATGCTCGACGAACGGCGCACCCGGTGGCCAGCCGAGGTGCTCGCTCGCGAACCGCCCGTGTAGCGGGTACGCCGTGGTGTCCTGAAACGTCAGCGCGTCTCGATTCGCGCGGTCGATGATCGTCTTGACGGTGATCGCACCGGGAAGCGAGGCATCTTGCGGACGCGCGGCCTGCGCACGCAGCTCGTCCTCGCAGCGCAAGACCGTGCGGGACGTCAGTGCCTCGGTCTCGCAGGGTTCAGGATCGCCGCAGGCGGCGACGACGATCGCGGTGATCAGGAGGAGCGCTCGGAACACGGCCAAGGCGCTCGAGCAAGTGGTGCGCCAGACCGCGCAGCTCGTAGGTTTCAGGGCCTTGCGGCCACCGACGACACGTCATGCTCAGGAATCCGAGGCGGACATCGACCCAGACGTCGTGAAGGTAGTGGGACGGCCGCCACATTCTCTTGAAAAGTGCAGGGCTGCGTCCACCAAGGGCGGGCCTCGCGGGTCATCTAGGCCGGAGGTTCCGCGTTTATGCGTCTCACCCTACTGATCACAGGCCTGATCGTTGGCTCGAAGTTTCTCGGAGGCGACCCGGCACCTGCCCAGGCCTGCGATGACGACGACGAGCAGCTGCCCAAGGCAGCGGCGATTCACATCTCACACGACGTCGACGACGACTTCGATTTCGATTTCGACATGGATATCGATGTCGACGTCGATGTCGACTTCGACCATGACGACGACGACGACGACAACGACGACGACGGGGATCAGGAAGAGCTCGACGCCGCCGTGCAGGCGCTACAGCACCACGTGCAGGCGCAGGTGCAGCACAAGCTCGCCCGCGTTCACGAGAAGCTCGCGCGCGTGCAGGAAAAGATGCAGCGCAAGATGCAGCGCATGCACGAGAAGATGCAGCACAAGATGCACAAGATGCATCGCATGCACGTGCATGTGCCGCACTTCGTCGTGCCGCCCATCCCGCCCATTCCGCCCGTCCCGCCAGTCCCGCCCGTTCACATGGGCAAGGGCAAGAACGCCGTGATCGATCTCGATCTCGGCAACGGCTGGACGATCGATATCGACGTCGACGACGACGAGTAGCAAGATCGCGGGCGTTGCCGCTCGCGAATCGCATCGCAGACATCGTCGATCCCGAGCAATGCTTCGGCGGTTTCGACGCGTCCCCGGCTGAACAGCTGCGTCGCCTCGCGCAGCCCGCACGCAGTCACCTCGACGAGGTGACTGAAGTCGAACAGCGACCGCACTCGCTGATCCTGAACGTGCGCTGCCGGGGACGCGCCGAGACCGTGCGTGAAGGCCGCAATCCGCAGACCGGCGAGAGCGCTAGCTCGACGCGCTCGTGTAGTTGCGGATCGCGGTGCGCCAGACGAGGCGGCTGATGACGAGGAGCAGCGCTGTGCCGCCGAGCGTCGCGAGTGCGGTCTCCGCGTCGAGCGTGCCGAGGAGTGCCATCGCCGGGTACGTCGTCATCACCGCGATCGGGAACACGAATGTGAAGATGACGCGCCACACGCCGCGGAAGACGTGGACGGGCCAGCGCGCGGTGTCGAAGATCGCGCCGATCAGGAACGTCAGGTTGTCGAGGCGCACGACCCAGAATGACGCCGACGCGAACACGATCCAGATCGAGTACATCGCGAGCACGCCAGCACCGAACATGACGAGGCCGAGCGCGATGTTCGAGAGGGCGGGGACTTCGCCGCGGCGATAGAAGGCGTAGCTCGCGAGGCCGATCGCCGCGAGGATGTCGAAGATCTTCCACGGCTCGAAGCGCGAGGCCGAGATCATCGCCTGCGCGTCCACGGGTTTCAGCAGGATGTAGTCGAACGCGCCGGAGCGGATGCGCTCGACGAGATCGATCAGCGACGGACTGATCACGCCTTCGAGCACGGCTTTGACCGCCATGAAGTAGGCCATCACGATCAGCGCCTCGGAGACGTCCCAGCCGGCGACGGAATCGCGGCCGTCGTAGAGCACGACGAGCGGCAGGAGCGTGAGCGCGGCCCACGCGACGGTCATCACGCCTTCGATCAAGAAGTCCGAGCGATACGCCATGCCCGCGGCCGCGCTGATGCGCGCCTGCACCGCGGCGAGCCGCAGATAGCGCCTCATCCGCCGACGGCCTCGTAGTAGCGGAGGCCGCGGCGCCAGACCCACAGCGCGGTCACGAGGGTCACGAACGTCCACGCGACCTGGCCGGCCATCAGCCACGCGAGCTCCGTCGTGTCAATCGAGCGGGTCATCAGCTCGACGGGCACGGAGAACATGAAGCGGAATGGCGAGTACTCGGCGATCTCGCGCAGCCCGGTCGGCAACAGCGGGATCGGCATCAGGTAGCCGGAGAACAGCGAGAACAGGCCGAAGTAGAGGTTCAGCAGCGCCATCGTCTTCGTGAACAGAAAGCCGAGCGCACCGAGCGCGAACAGGAAGCTGAACGTGATCAGCCAGGCGAGCGCGAGGGACGGGATCACGAGCACGAGCTGCAGCGGCTCGGTCGTGAGCGCGCTCGCACCGGAGCTCAGCAAGAGGACGAGTGCGATCGGTAGCGCGACGATCGTGCGGAACGGCACCGCGGCGAGGTGGCTGACGGAGAACGCGATGAACGGATGGATCGGACGCAAGAGGCGCATCGACATCGCGCCCATGCGGATCTCCTCGCTGATCTGCCACGCGACCCACGAGCCGGTCAGGTTCCGCACGATCAAGCCGGCGAGGTAATACGCGACGAAGTCCGAGGACGTGTAGTTCCGGAACGGCGCTTCGTCGGCGACGGAGGTCCAGAGCGCGAGCATCACGAGCGGTAGCGTCGTCGTCAGGATCCAGACCAGGAACTCGGCGCGATAGGCGACGGTCTCCGCGACACCGACGCGAAGCAGCGTGGGAATCGCACGGAGCGTGCGTCTCATGCTGTCTCTTTGGTCTTCCCGAACATCACGCGCAGGATCTCTTCGAGCGGCGGATCTTCGATCGCGAGATCCGCGGCGTGCAAGGGACCGAGCAAGTGACCGACCGCCGACGGAATCTCGCGCTCCGGGACGCGCAGCGTGATGCGCTGGCCCTCGCGCGACAGCACGGTGCCGAGCTTCGCGAGATCGACGTCGGCCGCGCCGTTGGTGAGCGTGAACGAGACGCGCTTGTCGGGATCCATCGCCTTGATGAGCGCGCGCATGTCGCCGTCGTGGATCAACTTGCCCTGATCGATCACGATGATCCGCGGGCACAGCGCGACGACGTCGTCCATGTAGTGCGAGGTCAAGATCACCGTTGCTTCGTGGCGCTGGTTGTAGCTGCGCACGAAGTCGCGGATCGCGAGCTGCATCGCGACGTCGAGGCCGATCGTCGGCTCGTCGAGGAACAGCGTGGTCGGGCGGTGGAGCAGGGCGGCCGCGAGCT
>JALZOJ010000125.1 GCA_030857175.1 Myxococcota bacterium
GAGACGATCGGGACGCCGTTCGCGCGCAGCACGTAGATCGGCTTCGTCGTGCCGTACGACTTCCAGATCAAGTAGTCGTGCCGGTTGAAGTGGCGCTCGTGGATCACGATCGCGAGCTTGCTGCGCGTGATGCCGGCTTCTTCGTGGCCCGCATCGGGCAGTGACTTCGGCAAGAGGCCGAGCTTCTGATAGAAGCCCCACGCCGGCGACGCGTCGTGCGAGTAGACCGGCGCGGTGCCGCTTGGCGGCGCGAGTTGCGCGAGGACCGGCAGCGCGCCGCGCGCGGCGACGCCCCAGAACTGGCGGTTCATGCCGCGATCCGCGCCGCCCGGTGCGCCGCCCGCGAGCGCGTTGTACCAGGTGAGTGCGTAGGGCTGCGCGGTCACGGTCTCGACGGCTGCCGCGAATACGAGGACGGAGACGAATGCGGGCACGGCGGGACGCCATCGGGTGCCGAGGGTGCGCGCGCACCATGCGATGCCGACGCCCGCGGCGATGCAGAGCGTCGGGAGCGCGGGCATCCAGTGCTTTTCGGCGCCGAAGATCGGCGTGGTGCCGAGGAAGAACGGTCCGATCGACGCGGCCGCCGAGAGCGCGAGCAAGAGCGCGGGCGCGCGCAGGCGATCGGTCGACTCGCGACGGTTCGCGATCCATACGCCCGCGCCGATCACCGAGCCCGCGAGCGTGACGACCGGGACGGTGTAGAGCGTCGTGATCAGCGCGACATGCCACGGGAACCGCGGCGCGTTCCAGTTCGCGCCGAGGTACTCGAAGTTGTAGTGCACGTGCGTGAGGTGGAAGACGAGCCACTGCTTGACGTGCTCGTAGGTGTCGAACCACAGCCACGGCCACAGCGCGAACAGCGTGAGCGGACCGAGCACGGCGAGCGAGACGATCACGCGCCATCGGTGCAGCAAGATCTCCTCGAGCATCGCGCCGCCACGCAGGCGCTTGTCACGCGCGGAGATCACGCCCGCGGCGACGTAGTGCACGCCGAGCGCGAACGGCAACAGCAGCGCGTTGTGCTTCGTCGCGAGCGCGAGGCCGAAGACGACGCCCGCTTGCCACGGCCACTTGCGACCGTCGAGGCCGCGCCAGTACGCATAGATCGTCGCGAACCACAGCGTCATGATCGGTGCGTCGAAGCACGCGAGCGACGCGTGAAACATCGCGCGCGGCAGAAACATGATCAGGAGCGATGCGACGAGCGCTTCCAGAAAGCCCCAGATCGAGAATGCCATCGCGAACACGAGCAGCACGAGCACGCCGTGCATCACCGCCGACGGGATGCGAAATGCGGTGACCTCGTCGACACCGAAACCTTTATGCGCGATCCGGTGCGAGAGCCCGAACAGCGTCTTCATCAGCGGCGGGTGTTCGCGGTTGTTGTCGGTCGCGCCGGGCCCGCCGAACGTCTTCGTGATGGTTTGCTCCGAGACGCCGTGCTCGAGCTTGACGAGCCCGATCCACCAGTCGGCGTATCGCATCCCGTTCTGCATGTAGACGATCTCGTCGCGCGCGAGCCCGACCTCGTGCTGGTTCGCGAGCACGAGCGCCGTCGTGATCACGGCGAGGATCAGGCCGACGTAGCGCTTCGCGATCACTCGCGCACCTCGGCGGCAAAGCACACGGAGCGCG
Organism: Myxococcota bacterium; assembly: GCA_030857175.1. GTDB lineage: Bacteria > Myxococcota_A > Polyangia > Haliangiales > Haliangiaceae > JABFXX01. The sequence continues at coordinate 1,639 of JALZOJ010000125.1, forward strand.
CCCGCGAGACGAACGTCACCTCACCGGCCGGGATCTTGGTCTCGAAGCGCACCCAGCCGTCGTCGACACCGGGCGCGATGCTCGCGACCACCTTGCCGCCGATCTCGACATCGAGCTTGCCCGCCGCGCGATTCTCGCGGCGCGTGAAGATGTCAGCGATGCCCGCATACCCGACGAGCGTGCCCGCCGGTAGCGTGGCCTTCACGGGCCCAGACGCGTGAATGCAGCGATGCGGCTCGAAGCCGACTTCCGCGAGCGCGAGCTGCGAGGGCAGAACCTCGGCGAGCACGGTCGCCGGCGTGCGGTCGTAGCGACGTACGAGGATGCCGTCGACTTCCTGCTCGAAGGCGGCCGCCTCGTCTCGGTGCGCACCGCGGATCGAGAGCTCCCAGATCCGGGCGTAACGCGCGTCGTCCATGCGCGCCGCCATCTCGATCGGGATCAAGTCACCGAGATGCATGCGGCCGGTCGGATCGACCCAGCGCGGCGCGAACACGACGAGGTCGCCCGGCCGATGCGCATCGCGCACTAACTTCGCCGCGCGCGCCCACGCTTCGTCACCGGGCACACCCGCGGCGAGCGTCGCCACGATCTCCCACAGCGCGATGCCCAGCATCAGCACCGCACACGCGATGGCGGCGATCGAGCGCTTGGACATCCGCGCTGTCAAACTACCATCAGTCGTCGCCGGGCGACGGCTCCGCGATCGTCACCGACGGGTTTCCCGACGCGTCGACGGTGCCCGTCATCACGTATTCGACTTCCTTGCCGTCGCAGTCGAGATCCCCGATCGCCTTCGCGACGAACGACTTGCCATCGGCCGACTCGTACGCGTAGCGGTACAGGTGCGGCTCGTCGATCTGGAAGTCGAGCGACTGCCACACCGGGTTCGCCCACGCCGCGGGGTCGGGCGCGCACTTGCCCTGCGACTCGCAGCACGACTTCGCGGGCGTCGGACCGACCTTGCCCTTCGGGAATTCGGCGTTCGTCATGAACGCGACCTTGAGGTTCTTCTGGAGCTTGTTGAGCTGGAGCGACGATTCGGTGCGCTTGCTCTTCTTCATGTAGTCCATGTACGCGGGGATCGCGACGGCCGCCATCACGCCGATCATCGCCGCGGGCATCATGAGCCCGCTGACGCCGGCCTTGTAGTCGGCCGCGAACGGCGAAGTCGGCGACGCATCCGCGATCGCCTTGCCTTGCGCAGCCGCCTTGCTGTTCAGCACGTCCTTCGGATCGATCGCGACGAGCTTCGCGACGACATCGTCGGGATTCGACCACGCCGTACGCGCGATGCCGAGGATGCGCACGACATCACCATCGACGCGCACGCCGAACCCGAGCTCGTTCAGCATCGCGAACGCGCGCAGGCCCATGACCGCTTGCGCCTCGAGCTCGCCGGGCGGGACCGGCAGCTTCATCGGCATCTCGCCGAGCATCGTGCCGCGCCCGAACATCGCCATCACCCACTCGCCATTCGCGAGCTCGTTCGCCGCCGCCGAGAGCGGCGCGGGTGCGTTCGTGCTCTGCGCACCCTTCTTGCCGATGCGCAGCGTCTTGCCGTCGACCCAGGTGTCTAGCTCGAGCTGCATCTCCGGTACCGTCGAGTGACAGACTCCGTCCTTGACGCCGAGCTTGAACTGCTCGGTGTTCGGAATCTTGTCGCACTGCTCGACGAGCTTTTGCAGGGGCGCGCCGTCGTTGAGCGGGATGCGGATGTCGAACGCCGCCGAGCCGTTCTCGATGGTCATCGTCACGGGCCCTTCGAGCGCGCGGACCACCACGTCTGCCGTGACGTCCGGGACGATCGGCATCGGCGGGACCTTCGACTTGAACGTCGCGAGGTAGGGCGCGATGTTCACGACCGCGAACCCCGCGCTCTTGTCACCATCGGAGCGCGGCTTCACGTTCGCGAGGAAGCCCTTCACTTCGGCCGGGATGCCCTTGACCGCGGCGCGCACGACAACTGCGCCGCGAGAGAGCTGCGCGACCGCGCCGATCGTCATCGGCGTGTCGCCTGGAATGGTTGCCGCGACCTCGATGTCGCCGCGTGCGCCGGCGAGCTTCAGCTGCTCGGTCATGTTGCCCTTGCCGAGCCGATCGAACAGCTCGGGCGACCGCGAGCACGCGTAGACGTTCTTGATCGTCTTGCAGGTGGCGCGCTTGATCGTGTCGCTGTCGCTGCCTTTCGTGCCCTTCGCGACGGCAAGGAACTTGTCGCGATCGGCGACCGGCAGGATCAGGATCGGCTTCTCGCCGTCGGTCGCGAACAGCGCGAGGCCCTTCTGCGCGGACCAGCCCGCGGCCGAGAGCGACGGATTCGTCGTACCGAAAACCTCCTGCAGCCCCTCGTCGAGCTGCTGCTTGAGCGGCGCGAGCTCGGGCGCGACGGCGAACAGCTTGTTGATCTCGACCGCACCGGCTTCGAGCCGGGCGAGCCCGGCCGGCGAGATCACCACGCCGACCACGGCCTGGTCCGGCGCAAGGGCCCATAGCGCATCGAGCTCGGCAGTCGAGGTCGGTGTCGGCGCACTCGGTGTTGGAGGCGCCTTGTCGGATGCCTTCTTTTTACAGCCGCAGATCGCCAGCGCGACGAGGAGGAGATGTACTCGCATCCGCCGCTTGTACCGCAGTAATGTCGTGGCGTGCGTCTCCACGCCGCGCTGTTCGCGATCGGGCTCGTCGTCTATGGCGCCCTCGCGTGGGACCGCGTCGGCAAGCAGTCAGGCGCGCCGCACTTTGTCTACCAGGCGCACGCGTGGCTGCAGGGCCAGGTCAACGTCGACTCGCCGCTGCCGAACGACGACTGGGCGATCGTCGAGGAGGTCGAGCTCGTCGATGGCTCGCGCGCATCAGGCCGCCGCCTCATCACGCGGCGCTTCTTCAAGACGCTCGCCGGCGACGAGATCGACGTCGCGCAGGTCAAGCAGACGATCGGCCACACCGCATACGTCTCGTTCCCGCCCGTCCCATCGCTGCTGATGCTACCCGGCGCGATCGTGCAGGGTCGCAAAGCCAACGACGTGTTACCGACACTCCTCGTCGCCGCGCTGATCCTGCCGCTCGCGTTCTCGGTGTTACGCCGCCTCGCCAAGGCCGGCCTCTCGAAGCGCACGCAGCAAGACGACCTCTGGCTCGTCGCGATGCTCGCATTCGGCTCCGTCCTGTTCTTCTCGTCGGTGCAGGGCAAGGTGTGGTTCACCGCCCACGTCGTCGGTGTCGCGCTCGCACTCGTCTATGCGTGGGCCTCGATCGAAGCGCGCCGCCCCGTCATCGCCGGCATCGCGCTCGGTCTCGCCGCGCTCACACGCACCTCGATGGCATTCATGTTCCCGCTGTTTCTGTTCGAGGTCTGGCGGATGACCGCGAGGTCCGTCGCCGCCGCCGAGCCGAGCGCATCGGGCAGCTTGAATCTGAAGGCGGGCCGCGCGGCGATGCGACGCGCGCTCGTGAAGCCCATCGTGCGGTTCGCCGTCCCCGTGCTCGCGTTCGCGATCATCGGCATGCTCTACAACTACGTCCGGTTCGGCTCGCCGACGGAGTTCGGTCACAGCTACTTGGCGCTCGGTGACTTCCGTCCGGTGCGGCAGCAGATCCAGATCGAACAGTTCGGCCTCGCGCACTACCAGTATCTCGAGCGCAACCTCGCGGTCGCGTTCACCCTGCTCCCCGACCTCCTGCCGCGCGCGCCGTGGGTCCAAGTCTCGGGCCACGGCCTCGCGATGTGGATCACGACGCCGCTCCTGCTCTACGTCGTCTGGCCGCGTGACAAGAACCCGCTGCATCGCCCGCTCTGGATCACGACCGCGCTCGTCGCCCTGCCCTCGCTCCTCTACATGAACTCGGGCTGGGTGCAGTTCGGCTACCGGTTCAGCCTCGACTACATCGTGTTCCTCGTGATGCTGATCGCGATCGGCGGCCGCCCGCTCGGCAAGCTCGGCAAGGCGCTCGTTATTGCGGGCATCGTCGTGAACTTGTTCGGGGCGGCGACGTTCGATCGCGAATGGAAGTACTACCGCGTCGGCGGCAACGCCTACGACGTCGTCGTGCCGCACTGATGCGATTTGGTTACATTCGTGCGACTGCCGCACGTGGTACCGCGTCTGAATCGACATGCGCGCGGCCATCCTCGTCACGATCCTCATAATCACCGTCGCGCCAGCGAACGCGGGCCCCGCGCTGCTCGCGCTGCATGAGCGGTGCACGGCCGGCAACAAGGCGGCCTGCGACGAGATGGACAAGATGCTCGCGACACCCGAGATCAAGAAGTGGGTCGCGAGCCTCGAGACGAAGTGCGAGAAGAAGAAGGACGACAAGGCGTGCGCGCAGTTCGGGTTACTGCTCTCGCAAGGCATCGCTGTTCCGCATGACGTCGCGCGGGCAACGAAGCTCTTGACGAGTGGGTGCCAGCGCAACAACGAGGTCGCCTGCTACGGCCTCGGTGCGTTGCAACAGCAAGTGGATCCGAAGCTGGCGCTGGAGACGTACACGCGCGCGTGCACGCTGAGGAGCTGGATCGCTTGCTATCAGACCGGCGTGTTGCATCAGGTCGGTGTCGGAACGGCGAAGGACGAGGCGAAGTCGGCGCCGTTTCATCGCCGCGCGTGCGACGAGGGAAAGCACACGTCTGCGTGCTACGAGCTCGGGCGGTTCTACTACCGCGGCACGGGCGTCGCGCAGAACCCGCGCGAGGCAGCGCACCTGTTCACGCTGGGGTGCAACGTCGGCCATGCCTGGTCGTGCCAAGACCTCGGCTACCTGTACGAGAGCGGCAGCGGCGTGGACGCCAAGGACGACGCGAGGGCGGTCGCGCTCTACGAGAAGGCCTGCAAGCTCTCTGACCCGGCGTGTATCAACCTCGCCATTCGTTACGGTCGCGGTCCGAAGCGCGACCTCGCGAAGGCGCTTCCGTTGTACGAACGCGCGTGTAACGGCGGCGAGCACAAGGCATGCGTGAACCTCGGGCTGCTTCTGCGCGAGCAGGGCGACGAGGCACGCGCGATGCAGTTCTTTGCGAAGGCCTGCAAGGGTGGCGTGACGTCGGCCTGCAAGCCCTAGATTCGCGAGGCGAGCAGCGCGGTGCCGTTACGCAGCGGCAGCTCGATCGTGAAGCGCGCGCCACCGCCGGTGACGTCGCTCAGCACGATGCGGCCGCCGTGATCCGCGACGATGCGGTGAACGATCGCGAGCCCGAGGCCCGTGCCGCCCTTCGCGTGTTTCGTCGTGAAGTACGGCGTGAAGATCTTCTCCTTGACGTCGCGCGGGACGCCCGGGCCGTTGTCCTCGACGATCAGGATCGCACGGTCGCCGGCGTCGCCGAGCTTGGTGGAGACCGTGATCTTGCCGCTGGTGCGCGTGCCGATCGCGTCACGCGCGTTCTCGATGAGGTTGAGCACGACCTGCGTCATCTGGTTCTTGTCGGCATCGAGCTGCGGGAGCTTGTCGAACAGATGCGGCTCGATCGGGACGGCGCCCTGGTAGAGCCCCATCGACGAGCGGATGGTCTCGTTGAGATCGATGCGCGCGAAGTTCGG
>JALZOJ010000126.1 GCA_030857175.1 Myxococcota bacterium
CGAAGTCGAGCAAGCTCGTGCACGGCGGACTCCGCTACCTCGAGCACGGCGAGATCGGCCTCGTGTTCGAGTCCGTCAGCGAGCGCCGCGTGCAGACGCGCGTCGCGCCGCACCTCGTGCGCCCGCTGCCGTTCATCATTCCGATCTACAAGGGCGCGAAGCCCGGCCTCGAGCTGATGAACGTGGGCCTGTGGATCTACGACTCGCTCGCGCTGTTCCGCTCGCCGAAGCTCCACCGCACGTTTCGCGGCACGAAGGCGGCGCTCGAGCTCGAGCCGCAGCTCAAGCCCGACGGCCTGCGCGGCGCGCTCGAGTACTACGATTGCGCGACCGACGATGCGCGGCTCGTCCTCGAGAATGCGATCGACGCGGTGAACCTCGGCGCCGCCTGCCACACGTACACCGAGGTGCTGCGCTTCGAGCGTGACCCTGACCGCCGCATTCGTGGTGTCGTCGTACGCGATCGCCTGACCGGGGAGACTCGCACCATCACGTGCCGCGCGGTGGTGCTCGCCGCGGGCGCGTGGACCGACGAGATGATCCGCCGGTTCGAGATCCCGATGGATCGCCCCCTGCTCCGCCGCACCAAGGGCGTGCACATCGTGCTGCCGCGCGAGCGCCTCCCACTCGCTCGCGCGATCACGCTGATCTCGCCCGTCGACCAGCGGGTGATGTTCGCGATTCCGTGGCGCGAGCGCACCGTGCTCGGCACGACCGACACCGACTTCACGGGCAGCGCCGACGAGGTCGCCGCCGACGCCGAGGACGTGCGCTATCTCTGCGCGAGCGGCAACGGCTACTTCCCCGGCGCGAACCTCACCCCCGACGACGTGATCTCGACGTGGGCCGGCCTTCGCCCGCTGATCGCCGCGCCGCCAAACGTCGACGAGTCCGAGATCTCGCGCGAGCACGAGGTATTCACGCGCAACGACGGGCTCGTCATCATCGCGGGCGGCAAGCTCACGACCTATCGCCGGATGGCGCGCGAGGCCGTGCACAAGACGATCGGCCTACTCGCCGAGATCGGTGAGTCCGTCGAGATCAAGAAAGCCACCACGAAGGACCGGCCGCTCCCCGGCGCCGCGGGCCTCGACAATCCATCGCTCGAAGCAGTCGCCCTGATCGGCCGCCGCCTGATGGAGCAGCACGGTCTCGATGCCGACACCGCGACGCACCTGTGCGGCGTCTACGGCACGCGCGCGCCAATCATCGCCGAAGCGATCGTCCGTGACCGCGCGCTCGGCGAGCGTCTCGATCGCGAGCTGCCCTACGTCTGGGCCGAGATCGAGTTCAGCGCGCGCCACGATCTCGCGCGCACCGTCGAGGACGTACTCGCACGGCGCGTCCCGCTGCTGCTCGTCTCGCGCGATCAGGGCGAGTGCGTTGCAGGGCGCGTCGCCGACATCCTCGGCGGCATCCTCGGCTGGACGCCCGCGCAACGCACGCAGATGCTCGACGAGTACCGCGCCGAGGTCGACCTCTCGCGCCGCTGGCGTCCCGCGATCAGCGCAGCGTCGTGACCTTCGCGAGCTGATCCGGCGCACCGGCGACGAGCAGCGTGTCGGATGGCGTCAATGGCTGATCGCCGCGCGGGATCGCGAGAACGTCGCGCAGAATGTCGTGCACCGCGACGACATGGATGTGGTGCTTCTCCGGGAGCTTGAGGTCCGCGAGCGTCTTGCCGGCCCAGCTGTCGGGGACCGCCATCTCCTGGATCGCGAACTGATCGCCGTACGCGGTGTAGTGCAGGAGCTTGCCCGACGTGATGCGAGACGCGAGGTTCGTGGCCGCTTGCCGCTCGGGGAAGATCGTGTCGGTCGCGCCGAGCGCCTCGGCGATCCGCGCGTGATCCTCCGACGTGACCTTCACGAAGATCTCCTTGACCTTGAGGTCCCGCAGCGCGAGGAGCGACAGGATCGATGCGCCGAGGTTCTCGCCGATCGCGACGACGCCGACGTCGGAACCGTCCGCGCCTGCCTCGTCGAGCACCTCGCGGTTCGTCGCATCGCCCGCGACCGCACGTGTGACGTACGGACCGATCGCATCGACGTTCGCGACGTTCGAGTCGACCGCCACGACCTCGTGGCCGAGCTCGTAGAGCCGGCGTGCGAGGGTCGCTCCGAAATTGCCGAGGCCGATGACAACAAACCGATTCACGAGTCCTCCGACTAGCCAACGATGATGTCTTCTTGCGCGGGACGCTGGAACGACGGCGGATGTCCGCGGCGCAGCGTGACGGCCGCGAAGAACGAGAGCAAGCCGACGCGCCCGATGAACATCAGCGGCACGATGACGAGCTTCGAGCCGGTGGCGAGCGTCGGCGTGAGGTTCATCGAGAGCCCTGTCGTCGTGAACGCACTCACCGTCTCGAACGCGACCGGCAGGAACTGCTGGCGCGTCGCGTTCGTGCTCGAGCCATGCGACTCGATCGCGCTGAACACGAAGAACGCCGCCAGGAGCACGACCATCGACAACAGGATGATCGCGACCGAGGCCTGGATGGTGCGCTCTGGAATCGCGCGATCCTTCACGCCGACGTATCGTAGGCCGCGCATGCGCGACAGCGCGAGGGCGACAAGCACCGCAAACGTCGAGGTCTTGATGCCGCCCGCCGTGGAACCGGGCGAGCCACCGACGAACATCAACATCATCGTCAGCGTCGCGCTGTCATTTCCGATTCCCGTGTAGTCGATCGAGTTGAAGCCGGAGCTGCGCGCTGTCACCGACATGAACCACGAGTTCGCGAGCTTCTCGTCGAGCGACATCGTGCCGAGCGCATCCGGCCACTCGAAGATCGCGAACAGCAGCCAGCCGCCAAACAGCAGCACGAGCGTGGTCACGACGACGACCCATGTATGACTCGACAACCGGTGCGTCCCGCTCATGCGAATGCGAACGCCATCGCGGCGCGTACGTAACGTCCGGGACCACCGCAAGAGCTCCTCGAACGTCAGGAACCCAAAGCCGCCAATGATCACGAGCAGCGACACCACGATCAGCGTGGACGGACTTTCTCGAAAGCTCATCAGGCTGTCGGAGAACGTGGAGAACCCGGCATTGCAGTATGCGCTGATTGCGTGAAACGTCGCGTGCCACGCCGCATCGTCGGCGTCGAACCTTGGAAACCACAGCGCGAACAAGACCACCATGCCGATCAGCTCGACGACGATCGTGAAGCGCGCGACCTTGAGCGCGATCTGCCAGACCTCGGTATGATCGTCGCGGCGCGTGGGCGCCATCGCGAGCATCTCGGAGCGCAGGGACAGCCGCTTCCCGAGGACACCGATCAGCATCGTTGACAGCGTCAACACGCCGAAGCCGCCGAGCTGGACGAACAGCAGGATCCAGGCCTGCCCGAGCCGCGTGAACTGCACCGAGATGTCGGTCACGGTGAGCCCGGTGATGCACGAGGCGCTCGTCATCGTGAACAGCGAGTCGATGAACGATAGCTTCGTGCCGACCTGGAGCCCGGGGATCAGCATGAGCCCCAGCGTGCCGATCGCGATCAACACGACGAACGACATCAGGAACAGCGCCGGTGCCGACAACCGCCTCCACGCCGCCGCCGCCTTGAGCCATCCGCGCGGACGAGGGATGCGTCCTTCCCCTCGCCAGTACGGTCGCCGCGGCACGCCGCGAAGATACCTGTATCCCGCGGCCTAAAGCTCGGGATGCAGCGTGATCGCGTCGCGCGCGGGCGGCAGTAGCGCGGACTCCTCGCTCCAGCTGCACTCGAGGCGATCGCCGACGAACACCGTACGCACGAGGTCGCGAAGCTCGCGCACGACGACCGCCGGATCGCGCTCCTCGAACACGAGCTGAAGATCGGGCAAGCCGAGCTCGGCGAGGCCGATGGTGTCGGCGAGCAACTCGCCGGGCCGACCGGTCGCGTTGGCAATCCGCACGTTGACCGCGGGGCCACATGGCCCGAGCTCGGTGCGCAGCATGCGATAGGTCTCGAACGAGAGAAGCTGCTGCGCGGGGATCCAGTGCAGCACCGCGCGGTCGCGAACGTGCGGTTCGAGCGAGAACAGCACCGTGTCGAGCACGGCGAGATATGCGAGCAACAGGCTCGCGTGATTGATCGGTCGCTGCGCGACCATCGCGATCGCGATCGAGGTGGGGCAGCGCTGCGCGAGATCATCCCAGCGCCAGTCGGGGCTCCAGGTCAGCGCATCGCACAGCTCGTTCGCGTACGTGTCGAGGAACGCCGGGAACACGTGGACGAGCAGCGGCAGATCGTTGGTGGGGATCGCGAACAGCATGCGCGCGCCGAGGTGCTCGACGTCGGGGCGCCACTCGCAGAGCCGGCGATGCAGCTCGTGCGGATCGAGCCAGACATCACAGGGCAGGAGAATCTGTACCGTGTACTTGGACTGCCCTTCCGCCACCGTCATGGCGAGTCCATAACACAGGTCGAATGGTCCGACCATAGGATAAGCAGCTGGTAACTCCGGAGATCTCGGGCGGCCGTCAGCCCCAGTTCTTGTCGAGCAGGCGCGTGTCGATCCGACCGAGCAGCTTGCGCACGCGCTCCGCCATCTCTTCGAGCTCGGGCAGCTGCGATGCCTGGTGGAGCTTCTGCGCGAAGTTCATCACGCGGATGAGATACGAGAACAGATTCCCCTCCTCGTGCTGGAGGTGATGCTTGTCGACGAACTCGAGGAAGCCAAGGTTCGCGTCCTCGAGCACGGCCCACGTGTTCTTCACCTTCTTGCCGCCGTGCAGCTCGGGGTGCGGAACCTTGGACGCGAACTCCCGATGGATCTGCTCGATCTTCGTCAGCTCGCGCGGATGAGCCTTGTCGTACTCCGCCTCGACGTCATCCCACGACACTTGCGGGTTCGCGTCGCGCATCTCGCGCAGCTTCGCGCGCATCCACTCGCGCTTCTCGTCCTCGAGCTTGCGATCGAGCTGGCGCTGGATGATGTCGTGATCGACCAGATACTCGACGAGCTGGCGCAGCTCGACGTAATCGAGCTGGTGGTTGAACAGCACGTAGTAGATGAACAGACCGTCCATGCCCTGAAGCTGGCGGATCATGTCGCCGGAGACTTGCTTGCCGTGCTCGTCGATCACGCCGATCGCTTTGAGGTTGTCGACGAGCTGCACGAGGATCTTGTGCAGCTCGCGCCGCTCGCGATCGCCGAGCAACAGATTCTCGATCACCGTCACGATGTCGAGGCGCATCGAGGGCGGCAGCGACGCCTCCGCTTCGGCCATGCGCTTCTCGGCATCGGTCAGTGACTCCTTCGCGAGATCGGGCAGACCGATCGCGAGCACCTGCTCGGCGGTGATCTTCGTCTTGCTGCGCAGCTCCGCCGGCTCGCCCTTCACGAGCTCCTGGTGAACCTCCGGTGTCCACACGATGTCGTTCTTGCGCTGCGCCTCGCTCTTCGCCTTGTTGTAGACGGACTTCTTGACCTTGCCCTCGTCGTACGCGGCGCGCTTCGCCGCGTCCTTGAGCTCCTTCTTGAGGTCGCTCACGATCTCTTCGGGCGCGAGCGTGATCGCGAGGCCGCGGTCGTCGAACTGCGGGCGCCCTGCCCGGCCGGCCATCTGGTGGTACTCGGCGGCAGTCACGAGGCGGACTTGCTGCTTGATGAACTTGCGCAGCGACGGAAACACGACGGTGCGCGCCGGCAGGTTGATGCCGGCGGCGATCGTCTCCGTCGAGACCACGAACTTGATCAGCCGCTCGAGCGCGAGCTGTTCGACGAGCTGCTTGTAGCGCGGCAAGATGCCGGCGTGATGGATGCCGATGCCGTGCGCCAGCAGCGGCCGCAGCTCCCTGGACGCACCCGACGGCAGCAACGCCTCGTCGCACAGTGCCTCCACCTTCGCCTTCTCCTCGTCGGTCGTGAACCGCCGGCAAGACTTGATGAGGCGCGCGACCTCGAAGCACTGCTCGCGGCCGAACACGAAGATGATCGCGGGCACGTCGCCGGTGTGCGCGAGCTCGCGCACGGTGTCGATCATCATCTCCTCGCGGAACTCGTGCACGAGCGGAACCTTCCGCTCGCGCGACTCGACGAGCGCCATCGGCACGCGCCTCGTCAGCTCGACCCAGTGACAGAACTTGTCGGCGTGCCCGACCGTCGCCGACAGGATCACGAGCTGCGTGCGCGGATCGAGCCCGATGATCGACTGCTCCCACACGTACCCGCGCTCGGGGTCATTGAAGTAGTGGCCCTCGTCCATCACCACGATCTCCGCCGGGCTCACGTGTTTCTCGGCGACGATCCGGTTCCACAGGATCTCCGCCACCTCGACCTGGATCGGCGCCTCGCGGTTCACCTTGTAATCGCCGGTCGCGAAACCGACGTTGTGCTCTCCGAAATCCGCCGACAGCTCGCGGAACTTCTCCTCGGTGAGCGCGCGCAGCGGCGTCGTATAGATCGCTCGCTGCCCCTTGCCCATCGCCTTGTGCAGCGCCGCCTTCGCCATCAGCGTCTTGCCCGTCCCCGTCGGAACGGTGACGAGCACGCTCTCGTTGGCGAAGATCTTTCCGATCGCCTGCTCCTGGACTGGATACGGCTCGAGGCCTTTGCTCCACAGAAACTTGTCGTAGAACGAGAGCTCTAGCTCGCCGTCTGTGGGCACCGCGGCAGCCTATCATCTACGCATGCGCTACGTCGGCAAGCTGTACCGTCCGCCCTCCGAGGCCGACGCGCTCATCCTGCAAGCAACGATCGGCTGCTCGTGGAACCACTGCACGTATTGCGACATGTACCGGGACAAGCCGGTCTTCCGCGTGCGCCCGCTCGAAGAATCGCTCGAGGACCTCGAGCGCGCGGGCCGCGAAGTTGGCGCCGCCGTCGAGAAGGTCTTTGTCGCCGACGGCGACGCACTCGTCATGGACGTCGCGCACTGGCAGCCAATCCTCGCCGCATGCAAGCGCCTCTTCCCGCGCCTTCGCCGCATCAGCTGCTACGCGACCGCGGTCAACGTGCTCGCGAAGTCCGACGCCGAGCTCCGCGAGCTCCGCGAAGCCGGCCTCTCCCTCCTCTACATGGGTCCCGAGTCCGGCGACGACGACACGCTGAAGAAGATCGCCAAAGGCAGCACCGCCGCCGATCACACCCTCGCCGCGCGCCGCGCACGCTCCGCCGGCCTGGAGCTGTCCGCGATCTTTCTCCTCGGCGC
>JALZOJ010000029.1 GCA_030857175.1 Myxococcota bacterium
GTTCCCTACTCCCTATTGCTCGTGCCGCGGTCCGGACATCGGCGCCGGGCCCTATTGGCGCCGGACGTTGATCCGGACATGCGCCCGACCAAATAGGGAACAGCGAACCGGAACCGGAACCTGAATTGCCGGACCCGGAACCTGAATTGCCGGACCCTATCGACGAGCGGACGCGCGTGGCTTCGCGGCCGGCGGCGGCGGCTCGGGCGCCTTCGCCTTCTTCGCCGGCGGCTTCGGCTTGTCGGCCTGCGCTTCTTCGCGCGCCCAGATGCGGCCGCGCTTCGCCGTCTCGATGAAGCTCGCGATGCCCTTGCCGCCGAGATCGATGACGCCCGCGTCGGGTGCGACGCGCGCTGCATCGAGCAGTGGCTGCGCGGCGGCGACCGTGCCGATCACCTTGCAGTGATTGAACGCATCGCTGACCCAATCGAGTGCAGGAGGCATGGCGACCAGCTTGGCGACCGAGTCCGCGCCCGGGATCACGACGACGGCGTCGAAGATCACGGACGGCCCGCCGGCGATCATGTGATCGGCGACGATCTTCTTGCCGTCCGCCGTGGTCACGAGGCCGACCTTCGGTGCGACGACCTCGAACATCGCGCCTTCCTTCTGCGCGGCGGCGCGGACGGCGGCGAGCAGCTTCTCGTCGAAGCCGTCTGAGATCAGCGCGCCGATCTTGCGGCCCTGCAGCGTCGCGGGCGCCTTCGCGAGGATCGACAGTGCAGGCGAGGGCGGCAGATCGATCGGGGTGCGCACCGGTTGCTGCGGCGTGGCCATGCCGACCATGCCGAGACCGTCGGCGACCTTCGCGCCGAGGTCGGGATCGATGATGTCGAGGTGACCGAGCATCTTCGTGCGGATCGCGACGGTCTCGACCTTCGCGAGCTCGAACACCAACGCGCCGACGATGTGGCGCTGCTCGGTCGGCGTCATCGAGCGGAAGAACATGCGCGCCTGGCTGTAGTGATCGGAGAACGTCTCGGAGCGCTCGCGGACCTTGTTGCCGCTGACCGGTTGCGGAAACGTCGCGAACCCGCGCGGCGTCTCGCGCGGACCGTCGGGAAGGAGCGTGTTCGGCTCGTAGCTGACGCGGCCCTTGTCGATGTCCATACGCGCCATGCCGTCGCGTTGGAAGTTTTGCATCGGGCACTTCGGGCGGTTGATCGGGATCTCGTGGAAGTTCGGCCCGCCGAGGCGCTTCAGCTGCGTGTCGGTGTACGAAAAGATGCGGCCGGCGAGCAGCGGATCGTCGGAGAACTCGATGCCGGGCACGAGGTGACCGGGATGGAACGCGGACTGCTCGGTCTCGGCGAAGAAGTTATCGGGCCAGCGATTCAGCGTCATCTTGCCGACCGCGACGAGCGGGACCTGCTCCTCGGGGATGAGCTTGGTGGCGTCGAGGATGTCGAAGTCGAAGTTGTCGATGTCGGCTTCGCTGATCGGCTGGATGAACAGCTCCCACTCGGGAAACGCACCGGCCTGGATCGCGGTGAACAGGTCGCGGCGGTGGAAGTCCTGATCGGCGCCGTTGATCTTGCAGGCCTCGTCCCAGACGACGGACTGCGTGCCGAGCGCCGGCCGCCAGTGCCACTTCACGAACGTCGCCTTGCCCTTCGCATCGACGAGACGGAACGAGTGGACGCCGAAGCCTTCCATCATCCGGTACGAGCGCGGGATGGCGCGATCGGACATCGCCCACATGATCATGTGGAGGGTCTCGGGCTCGAGCGAGACGAAATCCCAGAACGTGTCGTGTGCGGAGGCGTTCTGCGGAAAGCCGCGGTCGGGCTCCATCTTCACCGAGTGCACGAAGTCGGGGAACTTCATCGCGTCCTGGATGAAGAACACGGGGATGTTGTTGCCGACGAGATCGAAGATGCCCTCCGACGTGTAGAACTTCGTCGCGAAGCCGCGAACGTCGCGCGGCAGATCGACCGAGCCCGCGCCGCCGGCGACCGTCGAGAACCGCGTGAACAGCGGCGTCTCGGCGCCATCCTGGAGGAATGCGGCGCGCGTGTACTTCGCAGCACCCTTGTACGCCTTGAACACGCCGTGGGCCGCGGACCCGCGCGCGTGAACGATGCGCTCCGGAATTCGTTCATGATCGAAGTGCGTCATCTTCTCGAGGAAGTGAAAGTCCTCGAGGAGGGCAGGGCCGCGCGCGCCGACGCGGAGCGTGTTCTGGTCGTCGGCGATCGGGACGCCCTGGTTTGTGGTCAGCGGGGTCGCGCTGCGCTGGTGCAGCTCGCCGCCGGGCGCGCGCACGTCGCCGTTCGTCTTGCCGTTCGTCTTCGCATCCTTGCCGTTACTCTTCGCCATGTGCGGCGTGCGCGAAGCAATTCATGTACCGGCGATCGCGAGCGCACGTGTGTCGGGGTCGTCGTCGATCGAGCGAAGTCGCCCGTCGTGCCAGGGCGCGCGCGCGCTCGCATACCGCTCGTCGGTCGCGTTAGGATGCCCTCGTGTTGGCGACTCAGATCAGGCAGAAGGACAGCGTCTTCTACTTTTGCGCGTACCCGGTCGATGACGTTCTCGACAAGGTTCGCTTCATCAGTCGCTTCTATTCGGAGGGCTCTCCGAGCCTGCCGGGTGAGGAGATCGAGGATTCGGACGAGGTGGCGAAGTTCATCTCGAAGATCGAGTCGACCGACGCGGCGTTCCAGCGCCAGCTCTCGAAGGCGAAGGTCAGTCAGATCCAGAACTTCTACGAGACGGCGCAATCGCAGCCGCCCATCCCGGGCACGGTGCTGCTGTTCACCGACGAAAAGCTGAAGTTCGATCCGGTCAAGCCCTTCACGAACGTCGGCAATCTGCAGGAGCCGCGCGGCAAGTACCTCATCATCGACGGCCAGCATCGTCTCGCGGCGCTCCACTTCTTCCGCCGCGAGCGCCCGCAGGATGCCAAGACGATCCACGTCCCGTGCGTCATCTTCGACGGTCGGTCGGAAGACTTCGCGACCGAGATGTTCGTCATCATCAACTCGACGCCGACGCGCATCAACAAGTCCCACCTGATCGACC
Source organism: Myxococcota bacterium (assembly GCA_030857175.1). GTDB lineage: Bacteria > Myxococcota_A > Polyangia > Haliangiales > Haliangiaceae > JABFXX01. Next base: position 3,022 of record JALZOJ010000029.1, read on the forward strand.
TCTACGAGAAGGTGTCGTGGGCGGCGCCCGACAAGAAGTTCGCGGCGCGCGTCGTCGATCATCTCTATCGCGAGGGCGACTCGCCGCTCCGCTACAAGATCAACCGTCTCGGCGGTCGCTCACGGCAGGAGAAGTGGATCCTGCAGGCCGAGCTGTTCAACGAGATCCATCGCTGGGCCTCGGCGGACTGGAAGAAGATCGCGAAGAAGACGAGCTGGCAGCGCGAGGCCGAGCGCTACTACGAGATCGTGCGCGACTTCTTCCGCGCGGCCGAGAAGGTGTGGGGCGACGCCTGGAACCACGACGGCTACATGGTCACGCGCCCGGTCACCATCAAGGCGATGATCCGCGTCGCCGCCGACCTCGCCGCCGTCGACGCCGACGACAAGGACGAGCGCCAGAAGCGCTGGGCGCGCAAGCTCTCGCCGTGGAGTGACCTCGCGAAGTCGTTCCGCGATGAAGGCTTCTACGAGCGGTTCCCGGCGAAGGGCCAGGTCGAGCGCGTCTCGCGGATCTACAAGGAGCTCGGCCGCGCGGCGAACATCGAGCGCCGTGGCAAGGACAAGGACGAGGACGAGTAGCGCTACCCGCGGCGCAGCGGATACACGACTTCGGTGCGCCAGTCGGCCGGGTCCGGCGTCTCGCCCGGATCCGTCAAGTACGTCTCCCACGGCGAGCCCGCGCTCTCGAGCTTGTTCGCTTCGATCCAGCGCTCGACGGCGACGTGCGTCTCGGCGAGCTTGTCGTACGCGCCTTCGTGGATCGCGACGGCCGCTGGCCCACCGGGCAGCTCGGTCGCGATGATGTCGCCTTCGCCCTTCGACGGCGCCGCGATCGGCAGGCCCGCTTCGAGCGAGAGCAGGCCCGGCCCGCTCGGCAGGTAGCGCGTGAACGGCGGGCCCGCAAACGCGACACCCTGCTGCGTGGCCCACGCGAACACGCGCGGCAAGCACTCGCCGAGCGTCTGCGCGACTTCGGTCGGTGCGCACTTCTTGCGGATGACGAGCGCGATGCGGGGCTGGAGCTCTTGGCGAGTGACGGTGACTGACATGATCTGAGTCCTTTCGTGGCGTGGCATGTGGTGGAGCCCGATGCACGGACCGGCCTCGCGCACGACCGCGGCGTGTCGCGCGGCGACTTGTTTGCCGCCCGCGAGGCCACGTGCGCGATACGCGCGCGGTGACATGCGGAAGCGGCGCAAGAACGCGCGCGTGAACACCTCGTGGCTCGAAAAGCCGCTGTCGAGTGCGATGTCGAGGATCGCGCGATCGCCGAGCACGAGCTGCGCGGCCGCGTTGTCGAGGCGCACGCGCATCGTGTAGCGCTTCGTCGTCTCGCCGGTCACGCGCTTGAACGCGCGATGCAGGTCGAACGGCGAGCGCCGCGCGCGCTTCGCGAGGGCCGCGAGCGAGACGTCATCAGACGATCCCGCCCTGGACAACACGGAGAGCACGAGCGAGGTCGGAATCGGCATCGGGTACTCGGGACTCGTAGGACGACGGCGGCGCGCAGTCTTGACGATTCTTGCGAAACCCGCACGTGAAATCGGCATACTCCGCGCGCGTGGAGCGCATCTACTTCACCTGGCCCGATCGGCGCTTCAAGTACGAGTGCCGCGGCTGCGGCGCCTGCTGCAAGGGACACGGCATCGGCATCGATGTCGCCGCGGGCCAGCTCGTCCAGCTCCTCGCGCGCCGCCCCGCGCTGACCGCGTTTTTGCGCCGCCGCGGCGACGCCATCACCGCATTCAACCCGCGCGATCGCTGCTGGTTCCTCGCGGACGACGGCCTCTGCCAGGTCGAGGTCGACGACGGTCGCGACGCGAAGCCCGCCTCGTGCCGGTTGTTCCCGTTCAACCGCGTGTTCCGCATCGGCAGCTACACCGTCGTCGACTACAACAGCGTGATCTGTCCGCTCCACGTCGTCGATGAAGGCGGCATCACGCACGCCGAGGTCGCCGCCGAGATCGCGATCGTGAAGGATCCGACGATCGTCGGCACGCAGCTCCCCGCGCGCGAAGCCGAGGCCGAAGGCAAGGCGTTCGTCGACAGCGAGCGCGCGATCGCGAGCGCCGTGTTCGCCGCCGCCGATGCGCAGGCCGCGTGGGCCGCACAAGCCGACGGCGCCGCGTTCGACAGCGAGCGCGCACACGCGAACGCCGCGTTCGAAGCGATCCTCGGCACACCGTTCCAGCTGCCATCCGCCGCCACGCTCGCGAACGGGTGCTGGCTGACGCCGTCGATGCGCTTCAACGAGCTCTACGGCCCGCGCCAGTACGCGCCGCGCTCGACGATGTCACCCGTGCTCGCGCGGATGTGGCTCGCGTGGCTCGGCTTCGCCGCGCTCGGCGAACAGCTCGCCGGCCGCGCGCTCGGTCTCCAGGAGCTGACGACGCTGTGGTCCGAGCAAGCGCCGCTCATGCACGCGGTCGCGCGCTGGTCCGAAACGCCGTCGCTCAAGCCGGGCCCGATGGAGCTCCCCGGCGTCGATCCGGGCGGCCTCGTGAAGAAGCTCGGCATGTCGTTCGTCGAGAACCGCAAGGCGAAGCAGCCGTTCGGCGCGCTCGTGACCGCACTCGGGTCCGACGCGACGACGCGCGTGACCGCGCTCAAGTCCGCCGATGCGCTGCTGCGCGCCGGCTTCGCGCGCTGATCACATCGAGCTCGCTCGTCAGTTGGTCCTGCACTCGCAGACGTAGGTGCGTAGGTCCGCGCAGCCGCGGTCCTCGAACGTCGTGCCCTCATTGCGCACGCAGTTTTCGGCCCCGCCACCATCGGGCTGCCCCAGGGTCCACGGCAGGAACACCGCCGCCGTGCCCTCGACGGTGGTCCACGTGCCTTCGTTCGCGGCGTCCGTGATCCCGACCCAGTCGCCGGACCACGCGCCCGCTTCCATCACGGTGTCAGGGATCCACAGGTGGGCCTCGTCGGCCATGCAGTTGGCGCGCGCGGTGGTCCACGGGACAACTGTCATGACTTCGCGATAGCGATTGGTGAGCCCGGCCTTCGTCGAGTAGGCCGCGTTCGTGACGCATGCGCGCTGGACCGTGTTCTCGTTGCCAACGCTGCTGTCGCTGTCGCTGTCGATGGTGCCGTCATTCGGGGGCGTGCCGGACGGATCGAACCCGATGCGCCCGCATCCGGCCACGACGAGGATCATGACGACCACCCTCACGCGGGCATTGTCGCACGCTGGCGCGAGCACAACGGCTTGACTCGTCGAGCGAGTCACAATCAGTCCTTGCGCAAGTAGGCAGGTTCCTCACCGGCTTCGCGCTGTGCGATCGGCGGTGGCGCGGTCGTGACGATCGGTGCGATCGATGCGGGTTGCGCGAGGCCCGGATGTTTGCCCGGCTTGAGCCGCAAGATGCGCGCGCTCGCGGCGCGCTTGTATCGCGATCGCTCGCGCGTGATCTGCCAGACGCCGCCGAGCCCGCACACGATCGCGGTGATGTAGAGCGTGATGCGGTATGGCACCATGATGTTGCCGACCCACGCGAAGAAGCCCGCGAGCGCGAACCACCCGATGACGCGCGCGTAGACCCAGCGCACGTACGCCGGGTCGCGCTGCTTGCACGTCGGGCACTTGATCAAATGCAGCACGCGATCCGCGTCGGCCATCAGATCTTCTTCGGCACGTACGAGAACGTCGTCCGCTTCGACCTCGAGGATCAGCGCGCCGGTCTGCCAGCCGCTGTCGCCCCACGCGCGGAACTGCACCTCGCCCTTCGCACCGCAGCCGCGGCAGTGGAAGTAGCGTTCCTCGGTCGACGAGTGGATCGCTCGAAGGTCTTCACCCACGCCTCGTCGTAGCACGGGCGCTTTTTGCCAGGGCCTGTGACGTCGCGACCCTGAAGCCTATTTGGACTATCTCCCGATCAGCCGAGTGCGTATGGTCGCGCGCCGTCGTGGAGGCACCTATGCGCTCGATCCTTGCTCTGCTCTTGCTCGTTCCAACTGTGGCCCTCGCTCAACCGGGCGCAGCGCCGCCGCCGCCACCGCCGCCGGGCTACGGCCCGCCGCCGGCAGCGTACGGCGCGGATCCGAACGCGCACCGTCATGATGGCTTCTACCTGCGTTTCTTCTTGGGGCTCGGGTACACGTCGATGAACCTCGAAGACGCGGACCTCACCGTGTCGGGCGTCGGTGGCGCCTTCGGGATCGCGGTCGGCTACGCCGTGAGCGAGAACCTGATCATCTTCGGCGAGCTCTTCGACGACATCGCCGTCAATCCCGAGATCAAGATGGGCGGCATGACCCTCGACACCGAGGACGTCAACGCAGGCGTGGTCGCGATCGGCGCGGGCATCGCGTATTACATCCAGCCCTCGAACATCTACGTCTCGGGCACGCTGTCGTGGGGTCAGCTCACCGTGCAGCAGGACGGGCGAGAAGTCGGCGAGTCCGACTTCGGACCCGGCGTCAGCCTCATGGTCGGCAAGGAATGGTGGGTCTCCAATAACTGGGGTCTCGGAGCCGCGCTCCAGGTCTACGCCGGCAGCATGAAGGACAGCCAGGATGGCGGTCCGACGTGGAGGACGACGGCCGCCGCGATCGTCGGCTCGGCCACGTTCAACTAACTCCTCGGGATTCCACCGAGAGTGGCCGGACGGCGCACTTGCTGTTTGCCATCGGTGCGTGCTAGATCCGCCCTTCCTCGATTCTCGAGGCAATACGAACCACATCTGAGAGCACGGGCCGTGGCCGAAAGGTTTCCCGTTCTCGTCGACGGTGTGGGGGTCTCCAACGAAAAGGAACTGACAATGGAAACGATGGCAGAAGCTGCTGGGCAGAACCCCATCAGCATGCGCGCGCTCCTCGAAGCGGGCGTGCACTTCGGACACAACACGGGTCGTTGGAACCCCAAGATGAAGCAATTCATCTTCGGCGCGCGCAACGGCATCCACATCATCGACCTGCAGCACACGGTCAAGCTGTTCCGTCAGGCGTTCCAGGCGGTCGTCGACACCACGTCGCGTGGTGACACCATCCTGTTCGTCGGCACGAAGAAGCAGGCGCAGGACGTGATCGTCGAAGAGGCGGCGCGTTCGAACCAGCACTACGTCACGCAGCGCTGGCTCGGCGGCACGCTCACCAACTTCAAGACCGTGAAGGGCTCGCTCGAGCGCCTGCGCGGCCTCGAGAAGATGGAAGAGGACGGCACGCTGTTCGCGCTCACGAAGCGCGAGCAGGTGATGATTCGTCGCGATCGCGACAAGCTCCTCAAGTCGCTCGGCGGCATCAAGGGCATGAGCAAGCTGCCCGGCATGCTGTTCGTGATCGACCCGCACAAGGAGCACATCGCCGTCGACGAGGCGCGCAAGCTCGAGATTCCGGTGGTCGCGATCACCGACACGAACTGCGATCCCGATCAGATCGACTACGTCATCCCCGGCAACGACGACGCGATCCGCGCGATCAAGTTGTTCGCCTCGAAGATCGCGGACGCCGCGATCCTCGGCAGCAAGGTTCACAAAGAGACCGCACGCACGCGCGGCGCCGAGCGCGAGGAGCAGCAGGGCGAGCGCGTCATCCACGTGTCGTCGGGCGGCGATGGTCCGCGCGTCGAGATGTCGACGGGCGGCAGCATGTTCAACCCCGAGGCATCTGCCTCGCCTGATCAGGAGTGAGCCGTGGCTGAAGTTACTCCAACGATGATCAAGGACCTGCGAGAGCGCACCGGCGCGGGCATGGCCGACTGCAAGAAGGCGCTGGTCGAAGTCAGCGGCGACGTGGACAAGGCGATCGACTTTCTCCGCGCGAAGGGTCTCGCCAAGGCGGCGAAGAAGTCCGGCCGCGAGGCCACCGAAGGCGCGATCGTCTCGTACATCCACGGCGCTGGCCGCATCGGCGTGCTCGTCGAGATCAACTGCGAGACCGACTTCGTCGCACGCAACGACGACTTCGTCACGTTCACGCGCGAGGTCGCGCTGCAGATCGCGGCGATGAACCCGCAGTTCGTCCGCAAGGAAGAAGTCGATCAGGACGTGATCGAGCGCGAGCGCACCGTGCTCGTCGCAAAGGCGAAGGAATCGGGCAAGCCCGAGGCGATCGCGCAGAAGATGGTCGAAGGTCAGATCTCGAAGTGGATGAAGGAGATCTGTCTCCTCGATCAACCTTGGGTGAAGGACGCCGAGAAGACGATCGATCAGGTCCAGCAGGAGCTGATCGCGAAGATCGGCGAGAACATCAAGATCCGCCGCTTCGTTCGCTTCGAGCTGGGCGAGGGTCTCGAGAAGAAGAAGGGTGACTTCGCCGCCGAAGTTGCCGCGCAAGCCGGCATGGCATGAAGCGAGCGCTGCTCGTCGTCCTCTTGGCCTGTGGTGGTGGCAGCAAGACCGCCGACAAGCCGACGACGCAGCAGCAGCAGCCCGCGCAGAAGTCTGCGTATGAAGACCTCGAGGCGCGCATCCCCAAGATGCTCGCCGCGATGGATTCGCTCGCAAAGGATCTGACGGCGGTCAAAGACGACTGCCCGAAGATCGCCGCGGTGCTCCGCAAGTGGGGCTCCCAGTACGCCGTCGAGCTCGACGCGCTCTGGGAGCTTCGCGGCAAGCTCACGCCCGCCGAGAAAGAGCGCTACGAGCACGAGCATGACGACGACGCGAAGCGTCTCGAGCCCGTGTTCGCGGCTTCGATGGCCAGCTGTCAGGGCAACGCCGAAGTCGAGGACGCGCTGACGGTCGCCGGGTTCCGCCGCGTCGAGTCGCTGAAGCAGTAGCGCGGTCAAGCGGTTGCAGTGGCGCCGTGCGGCTTGCCACGGCAACTCGAGTTGCCGCGCTTTCGAGGTGTAACGCAGCGAACGTGCGCGAGCTGCGGAGGGCATGCCTGCTGCACGAGCGGCGGCACCTATGCGCGCGATCCTCGCTTCGTTCCTGTTTGCTGCTGTCATCACCGCGTGCACCGCCGCCGGCGAGCTCGAGGGCGCCGCGGACATCAACGACGAGGAAGAGAAGGCTGACGGCGCGCAGGGCATCGAGGTCACCGCACGCCTCGCTCCCGGCTCGGTCGACGCGAAGCTGACGACCGCGACGCCCAGGCCTGGTTACATCTTCTACGCGGCCGAGGGCACCAAGGTCACGCTCGAGGTCACGCGCGCGGGCTCGACCGCCGGCCTCGACACGCGGCTCCTGGTCTACGGGCCGCGGCTCTCCGACGGCAGCTATCCGAAGACGCTCGCGACCGACGACGATGCGGGCTACGGCAAGCTCTCCAAGATCAAGGATCTCGAGATCACGATCCCCGGCTTCTACCTCGTCGAGGTCTCGAGCCCGGCCGTGCCCGCCGAGGCCGCGGCGCGCGTGAAGCTCTCGTGCAGCGGCACCTGCACCACGGAGCTGCCGGTCGCGCCGCTCGGGCTCGACATCAAGTGGTTCCAGCGCGCGGCCGAGCGCAAGGCGCTCTCGCTGCAGGCGTACACGCAAGCGACGAAGAAGCTCGAGGCGAAGGTCGCCGCGGGCGTGCCGTCGAGCTGGGGCGTCGTCCTCGATATCGACGAGACCACGCTCGACAACAGCCCGTACCAGAAGGGCCGTGCCGACCTCGGCCTCGGCTACTCGCCGGCGACGTGGACCGAGTGGGTCAACAAGAAGGCCGCCTTGCCGATTCCAGGCGCGCCCGCATTCATCGCGCGCGTGAAGCAGCTCGGCGGCAAGGTCGTGCTCGTCTCGAATCGCCTCGATGGTCGCGAGTGTCCGCAGACGCAGCACAACCTCGCAGCGCACTCGATCCCGTTCGACGCGATGCTCTGCAAGACGACGACGAGCGACAAGAACGCGCGCTTCGATCAGATCAAGATGGGGCAGGGCACGGGGCTCCCGCCGACGACGATCGTGATGTACGTCGGCGACAACATCCTCGACTTCCCCGGCATCTCGCAGGAGATCCGCAAGCAGCCCGACAGCGCCTTCGCCGCGTTCGGCGACACCAACTTCATCATGCCCAACCCGATGTACGGCAGCTGGGAGAAGAACGCCGACTAGTGCGTTCGAGCCCTCGCGCGTTCGCTGGTGTTTTGCTCGGCGCGCACCTGCGACGCAGCCGACTCACGATCGAGATCTTGTGGCGACGCGCCTCGATGACGTTTCGCCCGCGGCAAGCACGCTTGGTGCGGGCGACTAAATGAACGCGAGCGGAACACGAACGGAATACGCGCGGATCGCGGTGTTCGGACTAGCTGGTGGCATTCCAGCGTGCTTGTAGGTGTTTCGCGAGCAGAACAATCGTCGCGCACCGGGCGTAGTACGCTTTTACAGTGCACGTCTGCACGGAATGCGGACAGAGGTACGAGCGCGCAGGGTACTGCGCCGCCGATGGGCATCCCCTTGCAGTTGCAACGGATCCCGTCCTCGGGACGGAGGTATTGCGCTACCGCGTCGCGCGGCTGATCGGCCGCGGCGGGATGGGCAACGTGTACCTCGGCGTGCAGCCGCAGATCGGTAGCCGCGTCGCGATCAAGATTCTCTCGCAGGAGTGCGCGCGCGAGCCCGATCTCGTCGAGCGGTTCTTCGCCGAGGCTCGCGCGGTGAACCTGATCCGTCACGAGAACATCGTGAGCGTCATCGACATGGCGAAGCTGCCCGACGGGCGGCCGTTCATCGTCATGGAGTACATCGAGGGCGTCACGCTCGGCAGAGTGATCAAGGGTGGGCGCGCGCCGCTCGGCGGCATCGTGCAGGTGTTCAGCGACGTGCTGTCGGCGCTCGAAGCCGCGCACGCGATCGGCATCGTTCATCGCGATCTCAAGCCCGACAACATCTTGATCACCGGCAAGGGTCACGCGAAGGTGCTCGACTTCGGCATCGCGAAGCTCGCGCCCGCGCTTCGCTCGCAGGTCGGCGCGCGCACCGAGACCGGCGCGCTGCTCGGAACGCCGGCGTACATGGCGCCGGAGCAGATCAGCGGCAAGGGCGAGGTCGACGGGCGCAGCGACGTCTACGGCGCGGGCGTCGTGCTGTTCGAAGCGGTGACGGGACGCGTGCCGTTCACCAACGCGACGCTGTTCGACATGATGCGCGCGCAGCTCGAGGACGCGCCGCCGTCGCCGTGCGCGCTCCGCGACGATCTTCCACAAGCGATGGAGGCGGTGATCCTCACCGCGCTCGCGAAGCAGCCGGCGATGCGGTTCCAGTCTGCGGCCGCGATGGCGAACGCACTCGAGCAAGCGTCCGCGGAGCTGCCGCAAGCGCAGTGGCGCGAGCTGTCGACGCGCAGCGCGCGGCTGTCCCGCGGCTCGGCACCGCGCGTCCGCCCGCCGACGACGGCGCCGCCGCCGATGACGATTCGCAATCGCGACACGCCACCCGCGATGTCGGCGGTCAACATGCCGCGCTCGGCAGAGAACAAGAAGGTACCGTCGCGCTCGCGCCGGCCACTCGTGCTCGTCGCGCTCGGGATGTGCGTCGCGGGGATCGTCGGTGCGATCATCGCAACGGCGGCGCATCGCGGCGACGACGAGCGTCCCGCGGAGGTCGTCAGCCAGGTCCAGCCGGCGCCCGCGCCCGTGCCGGTCGTTGTCGTCGATGCGGCACCGATCGCCCTTGTCGACGCCGCGCCGCCCGCGGCGCCGACGAAGCCGAAGCACGCAGAGGTCGCGCCGGCGAAATCGAAATCGAAGCAGCTTCCGCGCGCCGTGCCCGTCGCGGACGCGCAGCCGAGCGGCCCGCCACCTCCACGTCTAGCCACGATCGCCGAGGAAGAGCGGGCGAAGATCGCCGACGAGTACAAGATGCATCGCGATCACGTCGCGCTGCCCGGCGAGATTCCGATCAAGCGCCGGCCGCGCATGTCGCGAGGCAAGTACGACCCGAAGAGGTTCGATTACCGCGCGTTCATGCCGCAAGCGCTGAAGCTCGCGCGCGCGGAGTTTGCGGATGCGCAGCTCGTCTCGTTCGACGTCGGCGGAGTCGGGCGCGATGGCGTCGCGAACATCACGCTCGAGCATCACGGCGCGGAGTTCCGGTTCACGAGCAACTCACCCATCGACGAAGGTTGCGTCGTGCACATCGATGTCCATCCGAACAAGATCGAGACGTACATCGAGCGAAGCGGGATGAATTGCGGCGAGGGGATTCCGCCGCCACGCTGCACGCTCGCGCGCGTCTGGGAGAAGATGCTCGCGCAGGGAACGACGTCGGAGCGCGCGCGGATCTCGTATCACAAGAACGGCTGGATCTTCAGCGGCGCGAGTGGCGGCGTGCTGAGCCTCGACGACGACTGCCGATGAGCGCCAAGATCCAAGACCCGCTGCTCGGCAGCGAGCTCGGGCGCTATCGCATCACGCGCGTGATCGGCGAAGGCGGGATGGGTCGCGTGTACGAGGCGGTCCAGGCGGAGTCGGGCGCTGTCGTCGCGATCAAGGTGATCGCCGAGCGCTTCGCGGCGGACGCGTCGCTGATCGAGCGCTTCTTCGCGGAGGCTCGCGCGGCCAACTTGATCGCGCACGAGAACATCGTCACGGTGCACGATCTCTCGCAGTTGCCCGACGGGCGGCCGTACATCGTGATGGAGCGGCTCGTCGGTCACACGCTGCGTGCGCTCCTCGATGAAGGGCGGCCACCGCTCGGCGGCATCGTGCACGTGATGCTCGAGGTGCTCTCCGCGCTCGCGGCCGCTCACGTCGCGGGCATCGTTCATCGCGACCTCAAGCCCGACAACATCTTCGTCACGGCGAAGGGGCGCGCGAAGGTCCTCGATTTCGGCATCGCGAAGCTGACCGGCGCGAACGCGATCGCGCGCACGCAGACCGGTGTCGTCCTCGGGACGCCCGAATACATGGCACCGGAGCAAATCACCGACGGCAGCGCGGATGCGCGCACCGATCTCTACGCCGTCGGTGTCGTGCTGTTCGAAGCGCTCGCGGGTCAACGCCCGTTCGACGCGCCCACCGACTTCGAGCTGATGCGCGCGCACGTCGGGCGCCCGCCACCGCGCGTGCGCTCGCTGCGGCCGGCGCTCCCGCGAGGTCTCGACGACATCATCGCTCGCGCGCTCGAGAAGAATCCCAAGCAGCGGTTCTCGTCGGCACGCACGATGGCGAGCGCGCTCCGTCACGCGTCGTCGCAGATCCCGCACGACGAGTGGCGACCGGTCGTGCCCGACGGCCGCTTGACGTCACCGAAGCCGCCGAGCATCGCGGCGCCGCTCGAGCCATCCGACGCGCAGAGGCCTCCGACGCTCGCGACCGTCGCGGAGCGGCCGCGCGCGAAGCTGGCGACTAAGCGCCCGGGTCGCACACGTGTGTGGCTGCTCGCTGGTGCGGCCACGGCTGCGATCGCCGGTGGTGTGATCGCGACGCGTGCGATCGACACGAGCGACCGCGTGGCTGAAGCACCGGCCGTCGTCGCGCCGGCGAGCACCGTGGCCTCCGCGCCGGTCGTCGACGCACCGGTCGCGGAGACCGTCGAACCGCTCGTCGCCGAAGCGCCGCCGCCCGCGCGGACACGCACGACCCAAGCGCCTGTGCGCGCGTCTGTCGATGCGGCCGTCGAGGTCGATGCAGGCGCGGTCGTCGCCGAGGCGCGTGTTGTTGGATCTCTGACCGACTTCGACTGGCGCGCGCACGTCGCGACGGCGCAGGCCCGCGCGCGCGAGCGTGCCCCCGACGCGCGGTTTCTCGGCCTCGAGCTCAGCGGCGTCATGCCCGATGGCCGCGTGAGCCTCGAGGACGGCGCGGGCGCGGCCTACATGTTCGGCGCTCCGAAGTTGCCGCCGGAGTCCTGCCTCATCCTCGTGAGCATCTCGAGGAAGGCCACCACGATCACGCAGGTGTCGGGCAAGTGCCACGACGGCATCATGATGCCGCGCTGCACGTCGCAACAAGTTCGCGAGCGGGCGCGGATTCTCCAGCCCGCGAGCTCGCGCCGCATCGCGCGGCTCCGCCTCGATGCGACGGGCTGGGATGTCATGATAGGTGCCGATGTCACGCCGCCCACTGGCATCGTCGACGATTGCGCGCCGGGGAGCTGGCCGTCGACGACGCTCGCGGACGGCGCCGAACGAGCCGAGGCCGGCCGCCCACTCACGGAGCACGAAGCCAAGAACTTCGAGCTGCGAACGTTCTCGACGCAGGCCCAGCTGCTGGCGCGCGAGCTCGACTCCGCCGCCAGGCTCGTCTCGATCTTCATTCGCTCGGCGGACACGTACTACGTCTTCCGCGTGAAGGCCGGATGCATCCGCGTCCGGGTCACGGCGCTGCGCGCCGACGCGACGCGCAGCAAGGATTGTCCCGAGCAGACGACGCAGATCGAGCTACCGAAGTGCTCGCTCTCGCAGATCCGGGCAAAGCACCCGATGATCGACGAGTTCGAGTGGACCGGCATGTGGGAGGGATGGAAGCGGGACAAATCCTCGCCGACGAGGATCGAGGACGATTGCTGAACCACGTCTGCGCGGAATGCGGCGAACGGTCGGAGCGGCCCGGGCTCTGCCCGCGCGACTCGCAGCCGTTCGTCGTCGCCGACGATCCGCTGATCGGCGCGGACCTCGGGCGCTACCGGATCGCGCGTGCGATCGCGAGCGGTGGCATGGGTCGCGTCTACCTCGGCGTGCAGCCCGAGATCGGGAGCCGCGTCGCGATCAAGGTGCTGTCGGAGCAGTGCGCACGCGACGCTGACCTCGTCGAGCGGTTCTTCGCCGAGGCGCGAGCCGTCAACTTGATCGCGCACGAGAACATCATCAACGTCCTCGGTCTCGCGACGCTCGACGACGGGCGCCCGTACATCGTGATGGAGCACGTCGACGGGGTGACGCTCACGCAAGCGACGCACGGCGGGCGTGCGCCGCTCGGTGGCATCGTCCACGTCTTCCTCGACGTGCTGTCGGCGCTTGGCGCGGCACACGCGATCGGCATCGTGCACCGCGATCTCAAGCCCGACAACATCATGGTCACCGCGAAGGGCCACGCGCGCGTGCTCGACTTCGGCATCGCGAAGCTGTCGCCGCAGCAGCAGCTGTTCGCCGGTGCCCGCACCGTGACCGGCGCGCTGCTCGGCACGCCCGCGTACATGGCACCCGAGCAGATCGCGAGTGCGGGCGACGTCGATGCGCGAAGCGACATCTACGCGGTCGGCGCGGTGCTGTTTCACGCGGTGACCGGCCGACCGCCGTTCGGCGGCGCGACGATCTACGACATCATGCGGGCGCAGCTCGAGGAGGAGCCGCCGTCGCCACGCTCGTTCCGGCCGGACCTCCCGCTCGTGCTCGAGCGCGTGATCATGCGTGCGCTCGCGAAGGAGCCCGCCGTGCGGTTTCAATCGGCGGTGGAGATGGCCGCCGCGCTCGACGACGCCGCAGCGGAGCTCCCCGATCACCAGTGGTTCGATCTATCGCGCAAGACCACGCCGATGCGCGCGCGTGGCTCCGGCAAGCTCACGCAGCCACCGCCCGTACAACGCGACACGCCGCCCGCGATCTCGGCGGTCAACGTGCCGATGCAGCCGCGCCGCCGCGCGATCGTGCCGATCGCGATCGGTGCGGGTGCGCTCGCCGCGTTCACCGGGATCTTCGTGCTGGTGCGGTCCTCGGGCTCGACGCCGACAAAGCCGCCGGATGCCGCGGTCGCCGTGGTGACCCCGCCGCCCGTCGACGCCGCGCCGCAACTCGATGCGAACATCGCGCTTGTCGTTGCGGATGCGAGCATCGATGCGCCTCGCAGGACTGCGCCCGCCCCGGTGGCCGAGGCGAAGCCGACGAAGCTCGCCAAGATCCCGACGACGTCTCAGGTGGTGAAGATGGATCTGGGCGCGGCGAAGACGAACTTGACCCTCGCGTCCACGCTCGAACGCGCGCATACGATCGCGCGTATGCTTCCCGGCGTGCAAACCGCGCGCGTCGTCGAGATCCGGGTCGGAGGCGTGAGCGGAGGCGTGGTCGATACAACGCAGGGCGCGTGGGTGCGCTATCGCCTGACGATCGATCCACCTCCGGACCAGGGTTGTGTTGCCGTCGTGACGTTCGGGCAGTCGATCACCGTGAGCGTCGAGCGCGGATCGTGCACCACGGATCCGGTACGACTTCCGCAGTGCAGCTTCACGCGCGCGTGGCAGAAGATGCTCGCGGTGCGCGTCCATCATCCGTTCCCGCTCGAGTACATCACGCTCGGCAACGGCGGTTACGCGTGGGTGTCGAACGACCACTATCAAGACGGGGCGGACGACTGCAAATGAGGTACGTCTGCGCCGAATGCGGTGAGCGGTCCGATCGCGCGGGTTACTGCGCGCGCGACGGCAAGCCCATCGAGGCGACCGAAGACCCGATCGTCGGCAGCGAGGTCGGGCGCTACCGCGTCGCGCGCCTGCTCGCGGAGGGCGGGATGGGTCGCGTCTACCTCGGCGTGCAGCCCACGATCGGCAGCCGCGTGGCGATCAAGATCCTCGCGGACTCGACGAGCCCCGACCTCCTCGATCGGTTCTTCGCCGAGGCGCGCGCGGTCAATCTGATCCGGCACGAGAGCATCGTCAGCGTCATCGACATGGCGAAGCTCGACGACGGTCGGCCGTACATCGTGATGGAGTACATCGAGGGCGCAACGCTGGCGTCGATCGTCAAGGCCGGCGGTGCGCCGCTCGGCGGCGTCGTGCAGGTGATGCTCGAGGTGCTGTCCGCGCTCGCGGCCGCACATCAGATCGGCATCGTGCATCGCGACCTCAAGCCCGACAACGTGCTCGTCACCAATGAGGGTCACGCGAAGGTCCTCGACTTCGGCATCGCGAAGCTGTTGCCGGGCATCTCGAACCAGCTGTCGCCGCGTACGCGAACGGGGGCGCTCCTCGGAACGCCGGCGTACATGGCGCCGGAACAGATCTCCGGCTCGGGCCAGATCGATCCGCGCACCGACATCTACGCCGCCGGCATCGTGTTCTTCGAGGCGGTGACCGGCCGCGTGCCATTCGTCGGCGAGACGCTGTTCGATCTCATGCGCATGCACCTCGAGGTCGCGCCGCCGTCGCCACGCGCGCTGCGTCCCGAGCTGCCGGCGCCGCTCGAGGGCGTGATCCTCACGGCGCTCGCGAAGAATCCGGCGCAGCGCTTTCAGAGCGCGCTCGCGATGGCGCAGGCGCTGCAGCACGCGTCGAACGAGCTGCGCCCCGAGGACTGGCGCTCGCTGTCGACGCGCGGCGCGATCATCACGGGTGGTCGCGCGTCGACGCATATCTCGAAGCCGCACAAACCGACGACCGCCACGCCGACGCCGCGCCAGGGCCGGCCGGCGCGCGCGACGGTGAGCACGCGCGGGAATCTGATGTGGATCATCGGCATCGCCGCGACGGCCGCGATCGCGGTGCTCGTCACCGTGCTCGTGATGCGGCGTGCACCCGAGCCCACAAACGTCGTCGCGACGCCGGCGACGCTCGACGCGACCGAGGCGCCGATCGCCGAGGTGAAGCCGGGAGACGCACCGGCGACGCCGGCGCCCGCGACGCCGAGCCCGCCGACCCCGGCGAAGACCCGACCCGCGACGCCGACGCCGACGAGTCCCACAAGTCCCGCGCCGGTGACGCCAGGGATGTCCAAGAAGCAGATCACGGTACCCGCGGACTACAACGCGAAGAAGGTCGATCCGATGGCGTACCTGCCGAAGGCGATCGCGCTCGCGCAACAGCTGTATCCCGACGCGAAGCTCACGCGCTTCGACTTCGTTCCGGTGCGAGCGAGCGGCGTGGCCGATCTGACGATGAAGGACGCGGAAGGCTCGTACTGGTTTCGTTCGCCGCTACACTCGAAGCGCCCCGTCGACGTGCCGCGCAACGTGCCTGTGGACCGCCCGTGCATGATCTACGTGGAGCTCGAGGCGACGCAGGTCACGGCGCGTATCGTCGACAACGACGAGTGCAACGCCAACCTCGTGCGCGTCCCGAAGTGCAAGGTCGCCGATGTCTGGAAGCAAGCGCTCGCGATCGGCGTGCCGGGCGACCACGTGGCCAAGGTTTCGTGGCTGTTCGACGAGAAGTGGTTCTTCGATAGTGATCTGGCGAATAGTGGGGGCGGGGAGACGACGTCATTCGAGGATCGGTGCCCATAAGATTCGTCTGTGGCGAATGCGGACTCTGGGAGCCGTTCGAGGGCCGGTGCGCCGTCGACGGCAACGCGCTCGAACCAACAGATGACCCGCTCGTCGGGACCGACCTCGGTGCGTATCGGCTCGTGCGCGTCGTCGGGCAGGGCGGCATGGGTGTCGTGTACGCGGCGGTGCATCCCAGCTCGGGCAGTCGCGTCGCGATCAAGCTGATCGCGGAGCGCTTCGCGAAGGACAAGGATCTCCTCGGCCGGTTCTTCGCCGAGGCGCGCGCGGTCAATCTGATCCGTCACGAGAACATCGTGAACATCGTCGACCTCGTCGAGCTCCCCGACGGCCGGCCGTTCATCGTGATGGAGCTGATCACGGGACGAACGCTGCGCCAGCTCGCGCAGGCGCAGTCGCCGATGGGCGGCATCGTGCACGTGATGATCGAGGTGCTCGCCGGGCTCGCGGCAGCGCACGCGATCGGCATCGTTCATCGCGACCTCAAGCCCGACAACATCCTCGT
Organism: Myxococcota bacterium; assembly: GCA_030857175.1. Lineage (GTDB taxonomy): Bacteria > Myxococcota_A > Polyangia > Haliangiales > Haliangiaceae > JABFXX01. The sequence goes on from JALZOJ010000029.1 coordinate 19,547, forward strand.
CACGACGAACGGCCACGCGAAGCTGCTCGACTTCGGCATCGCGAAGCTCTCGCAGCCGCTACCGAACGCGCCGTCCATGCGCACGCAGACCGGCGTCGTGCTCGGCACGCCCGAGTACATGGCGCCCGAGATGGTCGTCGGCGACACGGTCGATGGTCGGGCCGACCTCTACGCGATCGGTCTCATCCTGTACGAGCTGCTGGCGGGTCGCAGGCCGTTTGTCGGTGGCACCGACTTCGACGTCATGCGTGCGCAGGTCCAGCAGCCTGTCATTCCGCCGCGTGAATGGCGTCCCGAGATCCCGGAAGCGCTCGAACGGATCGTGATGCGCGCGCTCGCGAAGCGGCCCGGCGATCGATTCGAGAACGCGGCTGCGATGGGCAAGGCGTTGCGACGCGTCGCGGTGGCGATCGGCGACGGGCAGTGGAAGCCGATGCTCGGCGCGTGGTTGCCACCCGCGGCGATGACCGACTCGATCGTCACCTCCGCGCCCGCGACCGTGCGAGCGAAGCGACGGAGCCAGGAGCCGAAGACGGCGCCCGCGCCACAGAAGAAGCAGCGGCGCGTGCATCTCGTGGTGCCGGTCGTCGTCGGTGTCGCTGCGGGCATCGCGGTGCTGATCGCGATGCGCGAAGATGCGCCGCCGTCCCCGACGACGCCGGTCGCGGTCGTGGTCGCGCACGATGCATCGCTCGCCGATGCAGCGATCGCCACTGATGCGTCGACCGACGCCGCGCCGGTCGACGCACGGGCCGTCCTCGTCGAGCAGCCCGTCATTCACAAGCCGGCGACGCGCACCGAGCCGCTTCCCGCCGCCGAGGAGACCGTGCCGATCGATCCATCGGAGCCGTGGCGCGCGAAGCTCCGGCAGGCGCAGAACGTCGCGAATCGGAAGCTTCGCGATTCATGGCTCGTCCAGCTGCGCTTTCCCATCGTCGATCCGCAAGGTCGTCTCGAGTACAGCGGCGGCGCGCTGTTCGAGCTCGAGTACCGCGGCGCGGCCGACGACATGACCTGCAGGGCGCGCGTGATCGTGCAGGTCGATGACAGGTTCGGCTTGGGGAGCGGCGGCGCCGAGGACTGCGATCGACCGCCGGTTCGCATTCCGCGCTGCAGCCTCGCGGCGGTGCGCGAGAAGCTGCACGCGCAGAAGCCCGAGCTCGCGTCGCGAGACGTACCGATCGACTACCGCGACAATCGGTGGAGCGTCCGCGGGACGCTGATCCCCGATGACTGCAAGGCAGCGTCTCGCACCGAGCCCGTGATCGCGACCTACGATGCGAGGCGCTTCGACTGGCGCGCTTATCTCGGCGCCGCGAAGCAGCGCGCGAAGACCATCGCCGCGGATGCAAAGCTCGTCGAGATCGTGCTCTCGCCCGTCGCCGAGGACGGCACGATCGATCTGACGAGCGGCGGCCCGACCCAGTACCGGTTTCGCTCGCACGCGCGCACGCAGGCCGGAACGGGGTGCACGATCACGGTCACCGTGTCCACCACCGTCGACGTCAAGACGGAGCAAGTGGGCTGCATGACACCACTCACGACCGATCCGACCTGCACCATTTCACAGGTCCTGGAACGGACGAAAGCGCGAGAACCCCTGCTGCGTTTTCAATCCGGGCGCTGGCTCGTCGGCAAAGAGCAGGTCGAAGACAATTGCCCGTGATATGCCTCCGGCGTGAGTAACGAGGCAAAAGCAGCAAAGACCGCGATCAGCCCGACGCGCGCGGAGAGCTACGTCGACTGGTACCAGGAAGTCATCAAGCAGGCGGACATGGCCGAGAACTCCGATGTTCGCGGCTGCATGGTCATCAAGCCGTGGGGCTACGCGCTCTGGGAAGGCATCCAGCGCGGCCTCGACGGCATGTTCAAGGCCACCGGTCACGTCAACGCGTACTTCCCGCTGTTCATCCCGCTCAGCTACCTCGAGAAGGAAGCGGCGCACGTCGAAGGCTTCGCGAAGGAGTGCGCGGTCGTCACGCACCATCGCCTCGAGCTGCGCGACGGCAAGCTGGTTCCGACGGGCGAGCTCGAGGAGCCGCTCGTCGTGCGTCCCACGTCGGAGACGATCATCGGCGCGAGCTTCGCGAAGTGGGTGCAGAGCTATCGCGATCTGCCGCTCCTCATCAATCAGTGGGCGAACGTCGTGCGCTGGGAGATGCGCACGCGCCTGTTCCTGCGCACCGCGGAGTTCCTCTGGCAAGAGGGCCACACGGCACACGCGACCTCCGAGGAAGCCGTCGAGGAGACGATGAAGATGCTCGGCGTCTACGCCGAGTTCGCCGAGACCTTCATGGCGATGCCCGTCATCCAGGGCGAGAAGACGGCGGGCGAGCGGTTCCCGGGCGCGGTGCAGACGTACTGCATCGAGGCGATGATGCAGGACCGCAAGGCACTGCAGGCCGGCACGTCGCACTTCCTCGGGCAGAACTTCTCGAAGGCGTCGGGGATCAAGTTCCAGAACGACAAGGGCACGATCGAGCACGCGTGGACGACGTCGTGGGGCGTCTCCACGCGCCTGATCGGCGCGATGATCATGACCCACGCCGACGACAACGGCATGGTGATGCCGCCCAAGCTCGCGCCGTCGCAGGTCGTGATCATCCCGGTGATCCAGAAGCCCGAGGACCGCGAGCGCGTGCTCGCGTGGTGCAAGACGCTGCAGACCGACATCGAAGCGCAGCGCTACGGCGACGAGCGCATCCGCGTGCATGTCGACGCGCGCGACCTGCGCGGCCCCGAGAAGAAGTGGCAGTGGATCAAGAAGGGCGCGCCGATCCGCCTCGAGGTCGGCCCGCGCGACATCGACAAGGACTCGGTCGCGATGAACCGCCGCGATCGCGACGAGAAGGCGACGTTCATCCCGCGCGCCGAGTTCGTCGCGAACGTCGGCAAGACGCTCGAGGACATCCAGACGTCGCTCTATAATCGTGCGCTCGCGTTCCGCACCGAGCACATGAAGCAGATCGACTCGAAGGACGAGTTCTACGCGTACTTCGCGACGCCGAAGACGGCGAAGGAAAACGATCCGACGCCGATCCACGGCGGCTTCGCCCTCACGCACTTCAACGGCGATCCCGCGCTCGAAGCGAAGGTCAAGGACGACCTCGGCGTCACCGTGCGCTGCATCCCGATCGCGTCGCAGTTCCCGATCGAGGCGGGCACGTGCCCGTTCACCGGGCAGCCGAGCAAGCAGCGCGTCGTCTGGGCGAAGTCCTACTGAGCGGCTACTCTATCCGCATGGCTCAGCCGATCTGCCCGGTTTGCAAAGTCGAGCTCTCGCAGGCGGGCTTCACCGAACGCTGTCCCACGTGCACGGGCGCGTGGATTCACGAGGACGCGCTCGTCGGCATGATGCAAGAGCGCACCTCGGCGATGGTCTTCCTCCCGTGGCAGCCGCGCGATCGCGATTCCGAGCGTGCGTGCGCCGTCTGCACCAAGCCGATGCAGGCCGTCTCGCTCGGCACCGTCGCGCTCGACCGCTGTGCCGAGCACGGCATCTGGTTCGATCCCGAAGAGCTCGCTTCGCTGATGAAGCAAGCGAAGTCATTCAAGGCCGACGTCAAGCACGGCCCCGACGATCACCACGGCATCCTCGGCTCACTCGCGAAGCTGTTCGGCGGCTGACGATGGGATTTCGTTGCCGCTGGATCGCGATGCGCGGGCGCGACCGCACCGATGTCCTCGCACGCCTGAAGTTCGGCATCACCGACGAGGTCAACGACGAGCTCTACGATCCCGGGCTCTACGGCTTCGAGGTCGACGGTTGGCTCGTCATCTTCGGCGATGGTTGGGACTTCATGGATCTCGTCACGCGTCGCGCCGCCGCGAAGCTCTCGAACCGCGGCGAGGTCCTGTACCTCTACACCGACGACACGCCGATGAAGGCGGAGCTGACGGCGTTCTTCGACGGGCGCGTCCGCTGGTCGGTCACGTACGACGGCCAGGACGGCCCGAGCCGCGTCACGACCGAAGGCACGCTGCCGCCAGAAGCGAAGTCGATCATCGCCGCCGCCGAGAAGGCGCAGAAGGGCGTGAGCGATGTCGACCACGTCTACGACGTCGTCGCGGACCTGGGCCTCGCGCTCGTCGGATTCCGGCACGACCAGACGCCGTCGTCGGGCAAATACCTGCCCGTCTACGCGCTCATGGCTTCGAGCTGATCTTCTCGAGCGCAACACGCATCTGTGCGGGAATCTCGACGGGCTTGCGCGTCGCGCGGTCGACGAACACGTGCACGAAGTGGCCGTGCGCGGCGGCGAGGTCGCCATCGCCGAAGATCGCGACGCCGTAGGTGACGGACCGATTGCCGAGCTTGTCGACGCGCACGCCGGCCGTGAGCGGCTGTGGGTACGCGAGCGGCGCGTGGTAGTTGCACTTCGACTCGACGACGACACCGATGACCGTCGCCGCGTGGAGGTCGAGGCCACCTTCTGCGATCAGGTACTTGTTCGCCGCGCTGTCGAAGAACGCGTAGTACGCGACGTTGTTGATGTGACCGTAGATGTCGTTGTCGTTCCAGCGCGTCGTGATCGCGGTCTGGTACGGATACGCGGCGCGGTTGGGACGTTCCACCGGTTACCAATAGCAGAGCGCGCGCTCGAAGAGCTCGTGCAAGACCGCCTCGTCGATCGCGCACGGCGCATTCGCGAGCAGGCGCTGTTGCGGCAACGTGCCTGCGACGAGCGCCGGAATATCGGTGGCCGTGTAGCCAACGCCGGCGATGCCGTTCGGGATCTCGATCGCGCGCATCAGCTCCACGACACGCGTCGCGAGATCCTCACCGCCGAGGAGCTGCGCAGCTTCGGCGTTGCGCGCGTGCGCGAGCTGCCGCATCACCGCCGGCGTGTTGACCGCGACGGCCACGCCGTGCGGGACGAGGACCGCGTCGGGGTAGCCGGCGGGGCGGTAGTCGCGCACGCGGCCGGCGACCGCGTAGGCCATCGCATGCGGGACGTGCACGCCCGAGTTTCCGAACGCGATGCCGGCGAGCGTCGCGGCCCACATCACCTGCGCGCGCGCGTGGTCGTCACCCTGCACCGCAGCGACGAGATGCGTGCCGAGGATGCGCAGCGCCTCGCGGCAGCCGATGTCACTCCACGGATTCGAGCCTTGCGACATCGGGCGTGCGCCGGCCTGGCGCGACGTGAACGCCCGTGCGGTGAACGACTCGAGCGCGTGCGAGAGCACGTCCATGCCCGAGGCCGCGACGACCTGCGCGGGCAAGGTCTGAGTGACGCGCGGATCGACGAGCGCTTCGGTCGGGCGCAGCCGCGGCGATGCGATGCCGGTCTTGGCCTCGAGCACGAGCCAGTCGAAGATCGCGATGCCGGTGACCTCGCTGCCGGTCCCCGACGTCGTCGGGCACGCGATGTGCGGCGCGAGCGGGCCGGGAATCGCGCACGCGTCGCCGACCGGCGCGTTGACGTACACGCGTAGCGGCGCCGGGTAGGTCGCGTAGAGGTTCGCCGCCTTCGCGGTGTCGATGACGGAGCCGCCGCCGAGCGAGACGTAGCCGTCGACGCGCGCCTCGAAGGCGAACCGCGCGGCGGCTTCGAACGACGCATCGGTCGGCTCGATCGCGACCTCGTCGAAGATCACGGCATCGACACCCGCCGCGCGCAGCGACGATGCGACCTCGTCGAACCACGGCAGCGTTCGCAGTCGCGCATCCGTGACGAGCGCCGCGCGCGTGATGCCCGCTGCACGTGCACGTGCGCCGATCTCTGCGAGGCAGCCCGCGCCGAACGTGACCCGCGATGCGTCGACGGTGAACGCGGTCTCGCATCCCGCTTCGATCGCGACCAGGTGCGCGCAGCTCACGGTAGCGGTAGCTCCCACAGGACGGGCGCATAGACGCGCGCGTGAACGAGCACGCGCTTGCCGTCGCGCGACGGCCGCACGAGTGAGAGCAAGTCGTTCTCGGCGTGTGCGATCACCGTCAGCTGGCCGTCGACCAAGCGGCCGACCTGGAACGTGTTGCGAACCAGCGTGCCCGCGATGAGGAAGCCTTCGCCGCGGTCGTACGAGACGCTGCGCACCGTCACGAACGGCGTGGGGTACTTGGCGAGCTCGGTCCCGTCGGTCGAGAGCTCGAACATCGGCCCCGTGCGCATCGCGAGGATGATGCGGTCGCCGGCTTCGTTCACGGCGAGGTCTTCGATCGCGCCCTGGTGGAGGACCGTCGTGCTCGTCACGCCGGTGGTCGGGTCGATCGCGACGAGCTGATCGACGCCGCCGGTGTGGCGCAACGCGAAGCACGGTGGCTGGCGATCGTCCGCGCATCGGATCGCGAGCATCGTCGATGGAGGGTGGGACCACAGTCGCTTGCCGGTCGAGAGCGAGTGCGCGACGAGCGCGCGACCACCGGCTCCGCGCACGGCCGCGATCACCGTGTCACCGGCGAGCGTGGCGTTCGCGGGCTCACCGGCGAGCTTGATCTCGGTGAGGACGAGCGTGCCGGCGATCGTGCGGCGCTCGATGCGCCCCGTGGTGCGGTGCCACGTCAGAAACTCGTCATCGCCCGTCCACGCCATCGCGGCGCCGACGGTGGAGGCATCGAGCTCGCGCGTGAACTGCGTCGCGCGATCGACCACGCGAGCACGCGACTTCGGCGCCATCTCGATGAAGTACACGCGACCGCCGGCTGCCGCCAGCTCGCCAAACCAACCCCGGTCGAGCGTGTACAAGCGCTCCGGCACCCCGAACCGATCGGTGACGGCCATGCGAAAGATCGTCGGGTTCTCCGTCGTGCCCGTCGCGTACAAGAGCGTCCGGTCGTCTTGCCACGCGAGTGCCGTGGGGTTTTCGATGCGCGACGACCGGAGCTCGACGTCGCGCGCGGCATCGCGAACCACGATCTCGCCCGAGAACCGGTCGGCCTCGAGGATCGCGACGCGCTCCTTGTTCGGGCTGATCACGAACAGCTCGGCGATCTTCGGGATGGGCCACTCGCGAACGATGCGCGTGCCGTCATGAATCGAGACCCCGTGGCCGATGCGATAGAACAAGTGCCCCACCGTCGTCTGGCCGACCCACGCCCCGCGACTCTCGAGCACCGACTCGAACTGACTGTCGGTCGCGTAGCGCCAGCGCTGGACGCTCTGGAGCCCGCGCATCCCGAACATCACGTGATCGTTCGTGACCGTGAGCTGGCTGACGTCGTTGAGCCCCGGCAGCGAGCTCGTCCACGTGCGTGTGCCTTCGAGCTCGCGCACCTCGATGCGATCGCTCGCGAGCACCATCCGCTTGCCATCGGGCGTGATGGCGATCCGCGTCTTGAGCGGCACGTCGAAGAGCTTCTTCGGGACATGCGCCCGCGCGGCCGGCTTCTCTTCACGCATCAGCACCATCGCGACGACCGCGAGGATCGCGAGCGCGCCGGCACCGAGCCCGACGAGCATGAACAAGCGCGAGCGCGGCGGCGGCTCCTGGATGGACACGTGCCGCGTCGGCCGCTTGTGCAACTTCGCCGCGCGCTCGAGCGCCGCGAGCAGCGACGTCATGTCCGGCCACCGGTCCTCGGCCTTCGCGGCGAGCCCGAGCCGCAACACGTCGAGGACTTGCTCCGGCACGTCGGAGTCCACGGGCGCGGGCAGCAGCTCACCACGCTCGATCGAGGCCTCGAGCGACTCGATGATCTGGAGCCCTGTCCCGTCCGACGCGAACGGGCGCCGTCCGTAGAGCGCCTCGTAGGTGGTGACGCAGAAGTTGAACTGGTCCGCGCGCGCGTCGATCGCTTCACCCCGCAGCTGCTGCGGGCTCATGTACGCGGGCGTGCCGAGCAGCGCGCCGGTCGTGGTCAGCTCGAGCGCCAGCTTGCTCATGCGCTCGCTGATCGGCTGCGACAGATCTTCGCCGAGCGTCGCGAGCCCGAAGTCGGCGACGCACACGCGGCCCTTCGTATCGACGAGCACGTTGTCGGGCTTGAAGTCGCGGTGGAGCACGCCCGCACCGTGTGCGGCCTCGAGCCCGCGCCCCGCGGTCAGCACCATGTCGAGCCATCGGCGCCAGTCGCGCCGCTCCGCGGTCGTGCGCGTGCGCAGCATCTGACCGAGCGTGGTGCCCTCGACGAGCTCCATCGCGAGAAACAGCCGGCCGTCCACTTCGCCGGCATCGTGCACGGTCACGACCGCGCGGTGCGAGAGCTTCGCCATCGCGCGCGCCTCGCGGAGCAAGCGGTTCGATGCCTCCACCGAGCGCGCGAGGTTCGGGTGCAAGACCTTGATCGCGACCCGCCGATCGAGCTGCGGATCGAGCGCGCACCACACGACGCCCATCGCTCCCGCGCCGATGCGCGAGTCGAGCCGATAGCGACCGATCGAGCCACCGACTTGCAGATCGAGCGCGGTCTGCGAGTCGCGGCTCGCCGGCACGGTCTGATCGCGGAGATGAGCGACCGTCGACGCTTCGCCGTCGTCCTCTGGCTTTTGGCCGCCCATCTACTCCGAGTATCGCCGAAATCCGCTAAGGTCGCCTCGATGGCGAAGCCTGCCTACAAGCGTGTGCTCCTCAAGATCTCCGGCGAGGCGCTCATGGGAAATCAAGGCTTCGGGATCCACCCCGAGGTCCTCGATGTCGTGGCGCAGGAGATCGCCGACGTGGCAAACCTCGGCTGCGAGATCGCCGTCGTGGTCGGGGCCGGCAACATCTTTCGCGGCGTCTCCGCGCGCGGCATGGACCGTGCCACCGGCGACTACGTCGGCATGCTCGCGACGGTGATGAACGCCGTGTCGCTGCAACAGGCCATCGAGAAGCGCGGCGTCACCACCCGCGTGCAGTCCGCGATCCCGATGTCCCAGCTCGCCGAGCCGTACATCCGCCGCCGCGCGATGCGTCACCTCGAGAAGGGGCGCGTCGTGATCTTCGGCGCCGGCACCGGCAACCCGTACTTCACGACCGACACCGCCGCGGCCCTGCGCGCGAACGAGATCGGCGCGGACATCATGCTGATGGCGAAGAACGGCACCGACGGCGTCTACAACAAGGACCCGCGCAAGCACGCCGACGCGAAGCGCTACCACACCATCCGGTTCAAGGATGCGATCGAGCAGCAGCTCAAGGTGATGGACGGCACCGCGTTCCAGCTCTGCTGGGAGAACGACATGGGCATCATCGTTTTCGACATGGGTACCCGTGGCAACATCCAGCGCGTCGTCTGCGGCGAGCCGGTTGGGACCACCGTGGTCAACGACAACAAAGAGACGCGCTTCGCAACCTGAGGCCCGGGGACAAAACCAGATGATCAACGACATCACGACGGACACAGAAGAGGGCATGAAGAAGGCGGTCGAGTCTTTCAAACGCGACCTCTCGAAGATCCGCACCGGCCGCGCGAACACCGCCATGCTCGACGGCGTCAAGGTCGACTACTACGGCACGCCCACGCCGGTGAATCAGGTCGCGACGGTCCAAGTCGTCGACGCGCGTCTCATCACGGTGAAGCCGTGGGAGAAGAACATGATCCAGGTGATCGACAAGGCGATCCGCGCGAGCGACCTGGGCATCAACCCGGTCTCCGACGCCGATCAGGTGCGCTTGCCGATTCCGCCGCTCACGCAGGAGCGCCGCAAGGACCTCGCGAAGAGCGTCGGCAAGCAGACCGAGGAAGCGCGCGTTGCCGTTCGCTCCTCCCGTCGCGATGCGATGGACATGATCAAAGATGCCGAGAAGGACAAGCAGATCTCCGAGGACGAGCGCAAGAAGGGCGAGAAAAACATTCAAGATCTGACGGACAAGTACATCGCGATGGTCGATGACATCGCGAAGGCTAAAGAGAAAGAAATCATGGAGCTGTAGTATGCTCGGCAGAGATGTCGGGCATTCCGGCGGGGGCCGGGTCGCTGCTCGGGAAGCGCCTCGGTAAGTACGAAATCCTGGCGCTCTTGGCGCTGGGAGGCACCGCCGAGATCTATCTCGCGCGCATCGCGGGTGCCGCGGGCTTCGAGAAGTACGTGGTCGTGAAGTGCTTGCACGACCACCTCGCGGACGATCAGACGTTCGTGAAGATGTTCCTCGACGAAGCGCGCCTCGCCGCCGCGCTCGATCACTCGAACATCGTCCAGACGATGGAGCTCGGCGAATACGAGAACCGCTACTTCATGGTCCTCGAGTTCCTCGCGGGCCTGTCACTCGCGATGATCGTGCGGCGCGCGGGCGAGCGACTGCAGGGCGGGCGGATTCCCGTGCCGCTGGTGCTCAACATGATCGCGCAGAGCTGCGCCGGTCTGCACTACGCGCACGAGCGCACCCAGGGCGGTAAGCCGCTCAACATCGTGCACCGCGATATCTCGCCGCAGAACCTCGTGATCAGCTTCGAGGGCGTGGTGAAGGTCGTCGACTTCGGCATCGCCAAGGCCGAGCACCGCGAGACCAAGACGCAGTCCGGCACCATCAAGGGCAAGTTCGCCTATATGTCGCCCGAGCAGTGCGTGGCGACGAACGTCGATCGCCGCACGGACGTGTTCGCGCTCGGCGTGATCGCGCACGAGCTGCTGACGGGCCGGCGCTTGTTCAAGAAGCCGTCGCCGTACGAGACGTACCAAGCGGTGATCGAGTGCCACGTGAAGCCACCGTCGGCGGAGAACGTCGAGATCGATCCGGCGCTCGACCCGATCATCATGAAGGCGGTCGCGAAGGACAAGGAGAACCGCTATCCGACGGCGGAAGCGTTTGGCGACGCGATCGTCGGCTACCTCCATCACCGCGGCAAAGGCTCGAGCCCGAACGACGTCTCGCGCTGGTTCGACGAGCACTTCGCGCAGGAGCTCGAAGAGCACGGCGCGCGCATGCGCGAGCTGATCCAGGGACGCGAGATCCAGCCGATCAACTGGGACGAAGAGGAAGACAAGGGCGGTAAGGATCAGGACAAGGGCAACATGACCGTCGACCTCGGCGCGAAGCTGGTCATCGGCGGAGAGAAGTCGCAGACGCTCGACACGGCGGACATCGTCGACGCGCGCGGCAGCTCGAGCGGCCTGTCCAACCTGATCGACGATCTCGGCGACGCGCATCGCGCCGACGGCGACGACGACATGCCCGCCGACCGCACGCGCATCGAAGCGAACCCGCTCGAGAAGCTACGCGAGCTCGACGGCGTCAACGTGCCGCGCACACCGACGGGCAACACCCCGAAGCCCGAGCTCGACATCAAGTCACAGCCGACCAAAGAGACGCCGCGGCCCGAATTCGTCAAGAACCTGGCGCCGCAGCACAAGATGCCGCCGTCGGGGCCGATGCCGTTGCCATCGCCGCCGACGGCGCCACACGTACCGCGCCGCGTGATCACGCCACCCGGCATGCCGAAGGCTGCCTCGGAAAAGTTTCCAGATCTCTCGAATCTCCCGACGATGATCGCGCAGCCCGAGCCCGACACGCCGCCACCTGCGGCGGGACCGAGCCCTGCTGCCGATCGCCGCACGGCGCCCGAGCTCGCGCCGACGGCGATGGCCGGCGACATCGTCGATCCCAACGCGCCGACGACCATGAACATGGAAGCGGAGATGGCGGCGGCCGGGATGGAGATGCCGGAACCCCAGGCTCCGCCGTCGTCGCAGCAGCTCGCGCGGCAGTCGATGCAGCAGCTCCAGCAGGCCGGACGCCCGATCATGCAGGGGAGCAATCTGCCGCTGAGCTACCCGGTGATGGACCGCGAGCTGCGCGGACAGATGGCGTCGGGCGCCACCGTGTTCCCGAGCGACGCGCAGCGCGCGGCGAACCTCGCGTCGCCCGTCGGCGGGCATTCCGGTGATGTCGATTGGTCGAAGGCGGCCGCGATGCCGGCGCGCGCGATCGCGCCGTGGATGCTCGGCGTGATCTTCGTGGCGGCGATCGGCGTGGCGCTCGCGATCACGATCATCATCGCGAAGCTGGTGCGCTGAACGCGGACACCATGCGCTCGATGACCGTGAACCCCGCGCGCGTGTAGATCCGCGACGCGTCACTCTCCGGATCGGCGACGATCACGTAGCGATCGACATCGACGGCGGCGGCCGCGGTCGCCAGGAGCGCGCTCGCGATCCCGCGCTTGCGATGCGTCGCCGCGGTCTGCACGTCCTGGTAGCGTGCGACGCGATCCAGCGGCACGAGGCCGAGGCTGCCGACGAGCTCGCTGCCGTCGAACGCGCCCCAGAACGTCGCGAGCTTCGCGATCACGAGGTCCGCTTTCCACGCGGCGCGCCGGTTCAAGAAGTGTCGATAGGTGTCGCTGTGATCGTCGGAGATCGCGAATGAGAGGATGGCAGCGGCCTCCATCTCGTCGGGACGGAGCGCGCGGATCGGATAGCTCGCCTCTGCGGGCGCGACGCGATCGCTCGCCATCACCCAGTGGTCCTCGATCGAGAAGCCGGCAGCACGCAGCTCGTCGCGCGCACCCGGATCGCCGCCGCTGCCGTCCCAGCGAAACGCGACGTGGCGCACGCCCCCGGAATGAGATGATGCGCGGAATTCGTCGGCGAACCGCCGCGTCCAGTACGCGACCTCGCCGACCTGCGGCGGTGACGCGAGCACGAGGATGTTGCCGAAGTAGTAGCTCGGGTCGTTCGTGCGCACGACGAGGTAATCACCGCGGTCGGTGATCGTTCCGCAGGTCGCGGCGAGCTCGAGCTCGGTCGCGAGCGCGAGACCGAGGCGCATTAATTGCGAACGAGGCCGAGCAACTTCGACATCGTCTTCTCGTCGGCGGGAGGAAAGTCGTAGTCGAGGAACTCGCGCGAGGTGACCCAACGCAGGTCGGCGACCGTGGCGGGGTAGGGCCGCGCTTCATCCTTGAGCTTGCAGGAGTACATCGTCAGGTGAACCTGATAGCCGGTGTAGTCGTGCAGGTGCTCGCCGAGCTTCGCGCCGATTTGCACCTCGACACCGATGCGGCCCCGGACCTCACGCAAGAGGCAGGCCGTCTCGCTCTCGCCTGGCTCGACGCGCCCGCCCGGGAATTCCCAGAGCAGCGGGAGCACGGCGTTCGCGTTGCGCTGGGTGATCAGATAGCGGCCCTCGTGCTCGATCACGGCGGCCACCACGCAGATCACCTCTTTCGCCATCGCCGCGATTATCGATGCTTTCCGTCGGAATGCAACGCCCGACCGAGTATCCTCTGCGGCCCATGGCGATCCGGTTCGTCGAGATCAAAGCAGCTGAGAATACGGAACAACTCAACTCCGAATGGGTCATCCTCGAGAACGACGGCAAGCAGCCGTTCAGCACGCGAGGCTGCGGGATGACCGTCGGCCGCCGCGGTTCTGCGAAGAAGTCGCTCCTCGGCATTATCGATCCGGGCTTCGTTTTACAGCCCGGCGAACGCATGCGGATGTGCACGGGCAATCCGGCAACGGAGAAGCACGGGCCACCACCGCCGGAGGACACGGTGAAGAACTACTTCCTGTTCCTGCCGAAGACGTACCTGAACGGCGTCGGCACGGTGCTGACGCTCGTGCTTCGCGGACTGCCGGTCTCGAAGGCCGAGTACGATCCGGGCAAGCCCGGCGGCCTCGCGCTCAAGTAACCGCGACTCCGATGTAGCGCGCACGCGGCCGGAGCAGGAAGCCGGCCGCGCGTTGCTCGAGCACGTGTGCGATCCAGCCTGCACTGCGCGCGACCGCGAACAGCGCGGACGCGGCCGCGGGCGCGAGTCCGAGCGCGGCGGCCGTCGCGGCGAGTCCGACGTCGACGCTCGGGTGTGCATCGGTCGCGTCGACGATCGCGAGGAGCGTGCGTGTGCGGCGCGTGTTCGAGCCGCGCGCGTAGTCGAGCAGCGGCGCGCAGCGCGGATCGCCGTGCGGATAGATCCGGTGACCGAAGCCGGGTGGCTCCTGCTGCTTCTTGCGAAGTGCGCGGACGGCTGCCTTCGCCGCATCGGGACTGCCGACCTCGTCGGCGAAGCGCGAGACCTCCTCGGAGGCGGTGCCATGTTTGGGCCCCGAGAGCGTCGCCAGCGCGGCGGCGATGCAAGCGTATGGATCCGCGCCGGTCGATGCCGCGACGCGCGCGGTGAAGCTCGACGCGTTGAGCTCGTGATCGGCGAGCACGACGAGGATGGTGTCGAGGATCGCGGTGTCGTCGACGCCAAGCGCGCGCGCGACCACATCGGCGACGCTCGCGCCGCCGAGCGCGCGCGTGTATGCGGCCGGCGTTGCGGCGAGTGAGGCGGCGAGCAGCGGGATCAACGTGCGTGCGTGCGCGATGATCGCGTCGGGGCGCGGATCGTCCTTGCCGCGCGCGTCCAGGGATGCGAGCTGGACGACGAGCGGCATGACATCGAGCGGCTTCGCGTTCGCGGGGACGAGCCTGCTCACCTGCGCGAACGGAATGGTCGTGCGAGGCCACGTGATCGGCGCTTCGGGCAAGTAGCCCGACCACAGGAGCTCGGCGACGTTCTCGAACGGGCGCCCGACGAGCTCGATCGCGTGGTGGCCGCGATATGCGGGACCGCGCGGCGTGATCGCGGTGATCGCCGAGTCCAGCACGGGCTCGCCCCAGCGCAGCGCGCCCGCCGCGACGGCGCCGTGGCCCGCGCGCGCATCGCGGCGGACGCGCAGGCGGTCGAGATCATCGAGAGAGTAGAGGCGCGGGCGCCCGGCCTCGCCGGGGACGCTGCGCACCTGGCCGCGGCTGACGTACGCGTAGAGCGAGCGGACCTGAATTCCCAGGTGCTTCGCGGCTGCCTTGGCGTCGACGAAAGGTTGATTGTCGATTCTACGTTGATCAACCATACCGAGAACGCTACTCGAAGCATCAGGAGGTGGCCATGACGAATGCCAACCCTGGTCTCGAAGGTCTCGTTGTCACGGATACCAGCATCTCGGATGTCGACGGCGAGCTCGGCCGGCTCGTGATCGCCGGGCTCGACGTCGAGCAGCTCGCAGCGACCCACACGTTCGAACAGGCCGCGACGCGCGTGCTCGGGTTCGAGGTCGACACGCGCGCGGCGCGCGCTGCCGCATGGGAGATCGTGCCGCGCCTCGGCGACGCGCTCGATCACCCCGACGGCATGGACGCGCTACGCACCGGTCTCGCGCACGTGCGGGCGCAAGGCGATGACCGCGCGGATGCACTCGCGGCGATCGGCGCGGCGCCGGTGTTCGTCGCTGCGTGGAACCGCAAGCGAACGGGGCAGGCGCCGATCGCGCCGGATCCGTTGCTCTCGCACGCGGCGGATTATCTGCGCATGAGCACCGGCGGCGGAGATGCAGCGACGATCAAGGCGCTCGACGGCTATCTGGTCACCGTCATCGATCACGCGATGAGCGCCTCGACGTTCACGACGCGCGTGATCGCCTCGACGGCGAGCGACATGATCTCTGCGCTGATCGGCGGCGTCGGCGCGCTCAAGGGTCCCTTGCACGGCGGTGCGCCCGGACCGGTGCTCGACATGCTCGACGCGATCGGCACGCCCGCAAACGCCGAGACCTGGCTACTCGCGGAGCTCGCGGCAGGGCGCCGCATCATGGGCATGGGGCATCGCGTGTATCGCGTGCGCGACCCACGCGCGGCCGTGCTCGAGACGGTCGTTCGCCCGCTCTCATCACCAAACCTCGAGCTCGCACGTGCGGTCGAGGCAGCGGCGAGCAAGATCCTGCGCGAGCGCAAGCCCGACCGCCCGATGGCGGCGAACGTCGAGTTCTACACGGCCGTGTTACTCGACGCGGTCGGCCTGCCGCGCGAGCAGTTCGCGCCGACATTTGCGGTCAGTCGCGTCGCGGGTTGGTCCGCACACGTGCTCGAGCAGCGCCGCACGGGACGGCTGATCCGCCCGTCGTCGCGTTATGTCGGTCCTTACGCGAGCGCTTGATCGTGCTTCTCGAGCATCTCGCGGTTCTTCAGCTGCGCGGGCAGCTTCGAGGTGTCGTCGAGGAATGACTGCGTCGCGCGATCGAGCTTCGCTTCGGGACAGCGCGGCTTCACGATCTTGAGGAACGAGCGAACGCGCCCTTCGGCGTCGCCCGAGAGATGCTCGCCGATCACCTTCGACCACGGCAGCAAGCGCAAGGTCATCCCCGCCGTCGACACGATGTCGACGAACGGGTGGCCATCGAGCTCGGGTGGCAGGCGGCGCACGACGAACCCGACGACGTCGCGCCACATCACGAGCACGCCGCCACCGTCTTCGCGGCGCGCGTCGATACCGGCGATCGTGATGTCGCCGGTGACGAGGGCGAACTGGATCTTGCCCCTGAACTGATCAGCGAGCGCGCGCATCGGCGGCGGTGTCGTCGGCGTTTGCGTGCGACCGACTGCTGGCGGCTTCGACGGATCCTTCTGCCGAACCGTCGGCGAGCCCGACGGCGGCGTCTGGATCGGAAGCGGCACGCGCGTCGAGATGGACCCCGGTGCGGGCGTGGGCGTACCCGGCGATGTGAGCGGGCGCGGCACCGGCCTCAGCTGTTTGGTCGGGATGATCGGCCGATCGTCGAGCGTGCGGTCGCGCGTGTAGTAGAGCGCGGCGTGGCCGGCCACGATCCCGATCAACATCGAGACCGGCCCCCAGCCGCGATCGAAGTCGAATCCGATGCCGATCGCCTGCGTCGGATCGAGGTTCGGGCCGAACAGATAGCCGGCGGCCACCGAAGTGAGGATCGCGATCGTGCCGAGACCGTGCGCGGCCTTGATCAGCGACTCGTTCGGCATGCCGCCGAGCACGCGCGTGCCGGCTTGATAGAGGACGAACAGCGCGAACGCGAGCCCTGCCCAGAACGACAGCGTCGCCAGCGTCGGGTAGAAGCTGCCCTCGATCATGCTCATCGGCACGGAGGCGCAATCGCCGCTGCTCGTGCACGCGTGCGCCTCGCGCAGATCGAGCGTGATGCGCGCGAGCTCCGTCCCGTTGATGTCGACCGTGAACCAATCGCAGACGAGCGTCGCGGCGGCGATCGCCACGAGCGAGATGAGCGCGGGCACAAGCACCCGCAAGCCCTCGCGGCTCATCAGATCGGACACTAATCGCAGCGTATCATCACGGTGGTGGCGCAGCTTGATCGACGCGCACTTCGCCGACGTCGTGCGTCTTGCCTGCCTCGAGCGGGAGTCCGCGTTTCAGCACCGGCGACGGCGGCGTCATCACGACGAGCACACCCTTGCCCGCCTTGTGCTCGACGCGGAATTTTCCGTCCAGGCCACTCGTCGGCGGGGGTCCGCTCATCGAAATCCGCAGCTCGCCATCACCCTCGTCATCGATCACGATCACCGGCACCCCCGCGATCGGCTTGCCCGCAGCGTCGACGATCGTACCGACGACGACCGCGTTCGCGACGAGCGCGATGTCGACGCTCGCGGGCTGGCCCGGATTGACCGTGACCTTCGCCTCCGCGTTGCCGTCGGCCGAGGTCACCTTGACGACGTAGTTTCCGGGATCGACGCGGCCGAGCTCGAACTTGCCGTCGGTGAACGTGCGCTGCGCACGCGTCGGCCCATCGAGCTCGATCGTGAACAGCGGCGTCGGGCCGGCGGCGCTCTTCACCGTTCCGGACAGCGACGTCACGCCCATCGCCTTGATCTGCACGTCGGCGTCGGGCTCGACCTTCGGCAACCGTCCGCGCAGCTTGCCGGCCTGCGCCTCGGCGAGCACCTCGTACTTCGCCTTCGGCAGGTTCCGGATCTCGAAGCGGCCCTGTGCATCGGTGAGCGCGGGCGGGAACGCGCTCGCGCCGCCGACGCCACCGCCGTCACCGTCGCTGCTCGCCTGGACCCGCATCATCGTGGTCCGTGGCCCATCCTCGTCGCGGCCGTTCGCCATGTCCTCGATCATCGACTCGAGGTCCTGACTGACCGAGACCCACGCATCGGCGAGTGGCTTGCCGTCGGGACCGGTCACGATGCCCTTGATCACGCCGTTCGGCCGATCGACCACGAGGTCGACGCCGGTCTTCTTCTCCGCGCCCGCGATCACGGCCTTCGGTTGCTTGCCCTTCATCTTCATCGGGCGACCGCGATCGAGCGCGCTCATCCGATACGTGCCGGCGGCGAGGCCGCGCGCTTCATACGCGCCCGCGCCGTTCGTCAGCGCTTGCACGCCGCTCGTCACCACGCCGTTGACGATCACGGTGCCTTCGTCGCCTTCTTGCGGCGTCGCCATCACGCTCACGCCGGCGACCGGCTTGCCTTCGCCATCGACAACCTTGCCCGCGATCGACCCGCCCGGCTTGACCGCGAGCACGACATCGTTCGCGCCCGGCTTGACGTCGACGGAGACGTTGCCTTGATCGCCGCTCTGGCAGCGCGCGTCGAGCTTCTGCTTGCCTTCCTCGACGGGGCCGAGCTCGAACTTGCCGTCGGGACCGCTCGTCGCCGGCGCCATCATCCGCATCATGCGCATCGGACCGCCGCGGTTCGCTCGATCCATGTCGAACGCGACCTTGACGTCGCACGCCTGTGGCGGCTCGATGCGCCCGATGATCTTCGCTCCCTTGCGCACGCGCACGACGACGTTCTCGACGTCCTTGTCCTTGACCTCGATCGGCGGCGACGGATCACCCATGTGCTCCGGCGTGCTGCCGAACAGCATGAACTTGCCGGGCCGCAGGCCCTCGATCGCGAACACGCCCTTGTCATCGGCCTTCGTGTCCTCGCCACCGCCGGGACCCATGGCCATCACGCGCGCGCCCTTGACCGGCGCGTTGCTCTCGTCGACGACCGTCCCCCGGATCGTCGGGCTCTTGCCGACGAGGATCTCGACGTCCGTCACCTGTTCGGCGATGCCGAGGCCAACGATCGTCGGTGACTTCGAGCGCCGGCTATCGCCGACCGCATCGAGCTCGTACGCACCGGGCCGCAGGCCCGTCATGCGGAACTTTCCATCGGCGCCCGCGATCGCGACCGCACCGCCGGTCTCCGCGAGGATGATCGCGGCGCTGTCACGCTCCGCGTTCACGATCGCACCGGGCACCGGCGCGCGTGTCTTCTCGTCGACGACGATGCCTTCGATCACGCCGCCGGGCACGAGCGCGAAGTCCGCCGTCGCGCCGCTCGGTCCGACGTCGACGATGCGCGACTGCGCCGCGTAGTCCGCGCTGCGCGCCGCGACGAGCAGCTGTCCTTCGGCGACCGCGACTTGATACTTGCCGTCGGCGCCGGTCAGCGCTGTCGCGACCGCGCGATCGGGTCGCGCCATCGCGCCGAGCTTCGCCGCGTCGATGCGTGCACCGGCGATCGGTCCGCCGCTCACGTCGGTAACGACACCACTCAGCAAGCGACCGCCCGCCTTCAGCGTGATCGCGAGCTTCGCATCATCACCGGCCGCAAGCTCTTGCCGCGGCAGCGCGCTCGGCTCGTGACCCGCCGCGCTCGCGCTGATCTCGTACGCACCGGCGGCGAGCTTGTCAGCAACCGCGACGCCATCCGCGCCCGTCTTCAGCGCGATGATCTCTCCGTCCTCCGGCGCGAAGCGAACGAACGCGTCGGCGACCGGACCATTCTCGTCGGTGACGGTCACGCTCGCGCGTGCGAGCTTCGCCGCGGTCGGAGCGCCTGCCGGCTTGGCCACTGCAGATCCGCTCCCCTGCGTCACCGCCTGTGTCGCGCGCTTGTCGCTGCCGCGCATCTTCCAGAACACGATTCCACCGACGACAACGACGATGAGAACCGCGAGTAAA
Organism: Myxococcota bacterium; assembly: GCA_030857175.1. GTDB lineage: Bacteria > Myxococcota_A > Polyangia > Haliangiales > Haliangiaceae > JABFXX01. The sequence goes on from JALZOJ010000029.1 coordinate 39,127, forward strand.
GCTATCCCTCTGCCCTTCATGCGCGCCCTCAACCGGTGCGGCGGATCACGCATTCCCCGCGCAAAAGTGTTTTTAAAGCGCGCGACCCTGTCCACCGTCGACGGGGATGCAGGCTCCCGTGATCCAGCTCGCGCGCGGCGACGCGATGAACGCGACTACGTTCGCGACTTCCTCGACGGTGCCGAAGCGACCGGACGGGATCTCGTGCTCGACAAAAGCCACACTGCCCTCGGGGTCGGCCTCTCGTCGGAGATCCCAGCCACCGCCGGGAAACAAGATCGAGCCGGGCGCGACCGTGTTCACGCGGATGTTCTGCTTCGCGTAGTCGCGCGCGAATGCCTTCGCCATCGCGATCACGCCCGCCTTCGCGATGTTGTAGCCGGGCGCGCCGCCCGCTTCGCGTCCCCAGATCGACGCGATCATCGTGATCGATCCACCGCCCGCTGCGGTGAGGTGCGGGATCGATCGCTGCGCGACGCGCGCTGCGGACATCAAGTTCATGTCGATCGACGCGATGAGATCATCGTCGGTCATCTGCGATGCGACGCGCGCGAACGACTTGCCGACGACACACACGACGGTGTCGATGCCGCCGAGCGCTTGCAAGCAACCCTCGACGGCATCCGCCGCGCCTTCGGGCGTCGCCACATCGGCCGCGATGAACGCGTGCTCGCCGGCGAGCTCGGCCTTGAGCGCGTCGAGGCCCTCGGCGCCGCGCGCGACCGCCGCAACGCGCGCGCCTTCACTCGCGAACAAGGTTGCGATCGCGCGACCGATGCCACGCGTCGCGCCGCTGACGAGAACGCGCTTCCCTGCGAGCTCGAGGTTCACGGGATCTCCCAGGTGTGGCCCCACAGCGCCTGGCCGCCATCCATGCGCAACGTCGCGCCGGTGATGAACTGCGCGGCCGGCGACGAAAGGAACACGATCGACGCCGCGACCTCCGAGCACGTCCCGGCGCGCTTGAGCGGCGTCTCCTTGATCCCGCGCTCGAGGAGCTGCGGCGGATATTGCGCCGTGCCCGACGACTTGATGATGCCGGGCGCGATCGCATTCACGAGGATCCCGAACTGCGCCCACTCCACCGCGAGCGTCATCGTCATGTTCTCGACACCGGCGCGCGCTGCACCGGTGTGAACCATGCCGGGAAAGCCGCGATAGATGTTCGCGATGACGTTCACGATGCGTCCGCCCTTCTGCGGAATCATCGATTGGTTCGCGACCTCGCGGCACATGTGAAACGTGCCGACGAGGTTGTTGCGGATCACCGCGAGAAATCCGTTCGGCGAGATCATCTGCGCGGGCGACGGAAACTGACCGCCGGCGTTGTTCACGAGCACGTCGACGCGGCCATACATATCCACGACCGTCTTCACCAGCTCCTCGACCTGCGAAGGCTCGCGGATATCGCAGACCCGCGCGAGCACGCTGCCGGGATGTTTGCCCTCGATGTTCGCCTTGGCGATCTCGAGCTTCTCCGCGGTGCGGCCGCAGATCACGACGCGCGCGCCGAGCTGGTTCATCTCCGACGCCGTGGCCAGGCCGATGCCCGATCCGCCGCCCGTGACGATCACAACCTTCCCGGCCATGATGCCGGGCGCGAAGATTTGCTGGCTCTCTGGGGAGGGGGTCTCCATCGCGCGCATTGTGTACGAACTTGCACGTCGTGAGCGCCACACGAGGTAACCGATCATGGCGCGCTGAAAAAACTTCCCTCGCGCTTACTGGCAGAACAGGCGAACCAGTCCCCATGTGGGAGAGGGGGTCCCCCGATCAGTTGCCTCGGTGCCCACACCCCCAATCACGATCACCGCCCAAACCCTCAGCTTGATCGATCTGTTGGCGACGGTACACACGTTGCACCACGAGGGGTCGTGGCCGGGACCACCGCCATAGGAGGGGTGCGCCCCTCGACCGAGCACTCAGGCGCCAAACGCGCCGGCGGACGCTATGTGCTCGGTGATCTGCTCGGCCGCGGTGGCATGGCGGAGGTGTTCGCCGGGCACTCGATCGGTGACCACGGCTTCCAGAAGCCGGTCGCCATCAAGCGCCTCCTTCCCGAGCTCGCGTCCGATCACGTGTTCGTCGAACGCTTGATCCACGAAGCCAAGCTGCTGGTCGGGATGCAGCACGGCAACATCGTGTCCGTTCTCGATCTCGCACGCGACGGAGACGACGTCTTCCTCGTGATGGAGTTCGTCGATGGTCCGAGCCTTCGCCAGCTGTTGAAAGCACGCAACACGCGGGGCCTCTCGATCGGGACCGCCACCTATATTGTCCAGACCGCGGCGACCGGTCTCGAGTTCGCACACTCGCGGCCGGGCGGCGCGATCATTCACGCCGACATCTCGCCGAGCAATCTCCTCCTCACGACGTCGGGCGAAGTTCGCGTCGCGGACTTCGGCATCGCGCGTCGTGAAGGCGGCGGTTACGGCGTCGTCGAAGGCAAGTGGGCGTACATGGCGCCGGAGCAAGCGCGTGGCGAGCCGCTCACGCCGCGCTCCGACGTGTTCGCGCTCGGCGTCGTGCTCTACGAGCTCATCACGGGCGCGCATCCGTTCGGCCGTCAGGTCACGCACGAAGAGCGCGATAGCGAGCCGATGCGCGTGATTCCGCCGCGGGTCGTGATGCCGTCGGTTCCGCCGGGCCTCGATGCGATCTGCATGCGCGCACTCGCGCACGATCCGCGCGACCGCTACGCGCGGATGCAGCCGATGATCGACGCGCTCGTCGAGGAGCGCTTCGCGAACCAGTACCGCGAGGGCGCATCGGATCTCGCGCAGGCGATTCGCGAGTGCAGCGTGCAGTCGCCCGTGCTCTCGCAGCCGCGCACGCAGATCACCGACCGTCCGGTCACGATCGTCACGCGCTCGCTGATCGAGCAGACGCCGCATCGTCGCTCGGCAGGCCGCCTCAGCAACCCGAGCTACTCGCAGTCGCGCTCCGCGACGGGCACGCCGCCCCCGGTGCCCGAGTCGGGCGCGCAGACGATGCCCTCCGACGAGCTGTTGCGCGCCGCGCTCCTCGAGCTCCCGCCGATGCTGCGCGCCGACGGGACGCCGATGCCGCCGTTCCGCCTCTCGAACCAGGCGATGCACGGCGCCGAGCTCGACAGCGTCATCGGCGGCAACACCGCGACCGGCGCGCTGCCCGGCATCGCCGTCGGTGGCGAGCGCAGCAACACGCGCTGGACGATCGCGATCCTCGGGATCGCCGCACTGATCGGCGCGGTCGCCGCGGCCGTCATCCAGCTCACGCCGACTGATTCTCCAGCTGCACCGAGCTCGCAACCGGTGCAGATGGAAGCTCAGCCGCCCGCGCCTTCTGTCGCTTCGGATCTCAGCAAAGCCATCGCACCAGAACCGCCTGCGCCTCCCTTGCCCGCCCGACCAACGATCGAGCAAGTGAACGCGCCGACGCCGCCGCCCGACGATTCGCAGAAGACCGAAGAAGCAGTGACACCGAGTGACGAGGTGCGCCGCCCTTCGCCGACGAAGAAGACGCAGAAGCGTTCGACCGTCGACGCACAACCGAAGAGCCCCATGGCCGGCAGCCGAGCCAAAGACCCGCCCGGCTACCTGCGCGTTGGTAGTGACACGTTCGCTCAGGTGACCGTGGGTAGTCAGACCGGAGAAGTACCGGGACAGCGCTTCGTGCTGCCACCAGGCAAACACACCGTGCGTGTGAAGAACGCCCTGACGAAACAGACGCAGACGTTCACGGTCGTGATCGAGTCCGAGAAGACGTACCCGCTCCGAGTTGAATGGGAGGATGAGTGACGCGCACAGCCATCTCGCTGATCACCCTGTTCGCTCTGACCACCACCGCGCTCGCGAAAGAGCCCGTCACTCCGACGGAAGAAGTCGATGTCGATCAGATGGTGCTGCTCAATGCGTCGAGCAGCCTCGCTGACATGGGCGGCATCGACCGCCTCCGCCGCGTGCTCGGTCAGCGCGGCATGCTCGCGAAGCTCGACGAGCGCCTCGAGGCCACGCTCGACGGACGCAACGTCCTGATCGCCGAGATCGACGCGATCCGCGAGGCGTACGCGAAGCTCGAGTACGACGCCGCGCTCGAGATCATCACGGCGAACGAGGAGCGCATCCTCGGCGCAGCCGGCAGCGGCGACATGATTCCCGCGCTCGCGCAGCTCTTCGAATGGCGCGGCATGATCGCCGCGGCGCAGGAGAACAACGACGAAGCGATCCGCCAGTTCCGCGCGGCGATGTGGCTCAACCCGGCCTGGCAGCCCGATCGCAAGCTCGGCGCGTCGCCGACGATCCGCAAGCTCGTGAAGAAGGCGAAGCGCCCGATCGACGAGGTGGGCAAGCTACGCGTCGAGAGCCCGACCCCGGGCGCGATGCTCACCGTCGACGGTGGCAAGCCCGTCGCCGCTGGCGAGAAGCTCGACATCGCGGTTGGTGTTCACCTCATCGTCGTCACGGCGGAGGGCTTCAACACCTACGCCGAGCTCGTCGATGTCGAGGAGAACGAGTTCGAGCGCTTCGAGATCGAGCTCGTGAAGGAGAGCAAGTCCGACCGCGCCGCGAAGATCGTCGACGCGACGATGGCCGCCGCGCCGGGCAAAGCGCGCCTCGCGAAGGTGAAGCGCCTCGAGAAACTCACGAAGCAGACGCGGTACCTCATCGTCGAGAGCAACAGCGACTCGAATATCAAGTTCCGCCTCTATGACATCGATGCGATCAAGGTCTCGAAGCCGATCATCCTCAACGGTAGCGAGACCTCCGCGGAGATCACCGCGAAGATCACCGCCGCGCTCGATCCCGACAACATGCTGGACCCGAGCACGATCATGGTCGTCGAGAAGCAGCGCAGTCAGCGCTGGTACGAGCGCTGGTACGTGTGGGTCGGCATCGGCGCCGTCGTCGGTGGCGGCATCCTGACGTACCAGTACATGTCGCGCGAGCCTGAAACGGTCAGGGGGTTCTGATGCGTGCAGTTGTTTTACTCTCGGCGCTCGTCGGTTGCGCGGAGCCCGTCATCGACATGTCTCTCAAGATGCCGGAGATGCCGGCCAACTTCGATCTCTCGTGCGTCACGGCCATCGACGTCGCCGCCCACGAGCTCGAGGACGAAGCTCCGATGGACGTCGGTTTTCGCCTCTCTCTGACGGGTGATCGCGACCCGTGCGTCGAGATCGATCCGCAGACCACGTTCGAAGGGATCCGCTCCCAGATCGCCGGCAAGTTCACGGTCGACCTCCCCGACGGGGGTCTCGCCGGCATTCAGATTCGCGGTCGCGCGGGCTCGTGCAAGGACACCCCGAACTATCACGAGGCCATCTTCTACGGCGGCGCGACGTTCGACGGCGGCAGCATGACGATTCCGCTGACGCCGAACATCAGCTGCGCCGCGAAGGAGACCTACAAGGCGCGTCCGATCGAGATCGCGGCGATGATCGCCGACCCGACGCACGCCTGCCGCGCGGTGACCGACGCCGTCTCGACATTCGGTGGCAACATTCGCCCGAGCCGCCTCGACCCCGAGCTCCCGCCGCTGATGTTCGAGGCAGGTGCCTCGGTGGCGTTCCTCGCAGCAGGCACGGCGATGATCGGCTCGTTCTCGAACACGGTGTTCAACGATTCGTGCATCACCGTCGCGCACGAAGGCAAGGGCATCGCGGGCGTGACCTGCGTGAACAAGGGCGCACCGACGCTGTGCGGGGCCCCCGGCGAGATCGAGATTCCCGTCTACCCGTTCGTGTTCTCGAACGCCGCCATCAACGGCGCCGCGTACGAGGAGGCCGGCACGCTCGTCCTCGGCTCGGTCTGGGAGACGAACCCGAACAAGCCTGTCGCGGATGCCGTCGTCACGACGGCGCCGGGCGTGAAGGTCGAATACGTCGAGCTGCGCAACGGTCAGCCCGAGGTCGTGAGCGGCGCGACCAAGACCGGTCCGAGCGGGCTGTTCATCCTGTACTCGTCGAAGGTCACGACCGTCAGCATCGCCGCGCCTGGCCACCAGACGCGCACGTTGACCGTCGGCGGCGGCTACGAGCTCGACGGCACCGTGCTCGCCGTGCTCCCCAAGATGCTCTGAACAGAGCACGCGCTCGTGGTAGTGCTAGGTCAATGGGGAGCCTGGGCGGCGCATGACTGCAGCGCGCCTTTCTCCTGGCTGGTGATGATGCCGGCCTTGCCGAGCTCGTTACCGAGGTTGGCTACGCAGCTCACGAATGCGCCATGGTTCGATGCGCCAGCCCGACATGCTGTGACTTTGTCCGAGATCCGACAACCATCGCCGAAGACCGTGTTCGCAACCCCCGAGTCGCATCCCGAGATCACGACGGTGGTGCTGCGATCGGAGCTCAGGCAAGTGTCGGATCCATCGGGTACGCCATCCCCATCCGAGCGCCATCCAAGGTCGACCATCAGATCGAGGGTGAGGTCTGCCGGCGGTTGGACCGACGAGGTCAGGTCGGGGTTGATCGCCGGCTCCATCAACAGATTCCGGAAGGCGACCGATTCGAAGTGCGAGATCGACGACCCCGGCGCCACCGGATCGAGCGCCGCCAACATCGCCAAGCCTGCGATGCGATCGGTGCCGGCGCGGATCGAGAGGTCGAGGTTCAACGTGACGCCGACCGGCCCGGCGGCGAGCGCGGTCTTCAGACGATTGCCATCTGCGAGCGTGATCCGGCCCGATACGATCGTGATCGTCGGGTCGACCCCTCCAAGCCCTGGTGGCGGGCCACCAGCAACGGTGTCGGCGATGAGCACGCCGATCGCGCCCGCGAGCTGGGCGTTCTTCACCTTGGTGGTGAACGTGCACACGCCTCGATCGATCAACACGATCTTGCCGGCAACCTCGTTGGTGAGCGCGGTGCAGCCATCGCCGAACGGCGCGACGCCATCGTTCGCGTATACCAACTGGCCGCTGACCCCGGTGCCAGTCAGCGCCGGTCCGAACGCGGCGGGACCCAACATCAGCGATCCCAGCGACGACGGTGCTGCGACCCCGACCGCCGGCTCACCAAACGACAGGACCAGCGGCACGCTGCGATTGACGTTGATGCCGCTCCACGACACCTTGCGCAAGTTGATCGCCGAGATCCTGCGCTCGACGTCGGTCATCGCGGTCCACATCTTGTCGGTGCTGACGTCGAGCGTGTACTGCGAGAACGTGTCTGGACCGCCGAGAAATTGAGCTCCGGACGTCTCGTCGACCAGGTTGGAGAATCCGAGCCCGTGACCTAGCTCGTGCAACACGACCGGGAGCAGATCGACGAGCGCCCCCTCGTTGTTGTCGAAGCCGAGATAGAACGTGAAGTTGCTCGAAAAGCGGGCGCGAATATCCGGTGCCCCGGGGTTGAGGTCGGTGCCCGCGAGCTGATCGGCGAGCGCGGAGTGGTACCAGGTGCCAGGAAATTCGGCGCCGGGAAAGTCGCGAAACACCGAAGTCGGACCGGCTGACCCCAAGACGTTGGGAGCGAGCGGATCGATGGTGGCGAGCACGAAGATGTCGCTCGTCGGGTTCAGCGCGGCTCCCCAGATCGTGGCCGCGCGCTCGAACACATTGAGTCGCTGTTGACCGAGCGTGGTTCCGGGGTTACCCGCGATCGGCGCCGCCGGCGTCGGGTCGTTGAACCCTTCGTTCGGGCCGTCTGCGTTGACGATCCGGATGCGACCCGCGGTGGCGAGCCCCGGCAATCCGATCAAACCAATGGCGAATGCACAAGCAACGAAAAGGCGCATGGCTACCTGACCTCCAGGGTCGACCGGACCACGGGCGTAACGTTCGGCGCCTTCGTTGCCGGCTTCTTGCCACGCACCTTCGATCCACCCGGCGGCTTGGTGCGGCTCGCCTTGGCCGTGTCTGTCGCCGTCTTTCCGGTGTGGCAACCGACGCCGTGGTGACCTGCGATCGCGACGCTCTGAAACCGTCCATCGAGATCGACTTGAACGGTCCCATCGGCGCGCGTGACCGCCACCAGACCTGCCGTCGACCGACTGGTCATTCGCTCGAGCTCGGCTTCGGCTGGAGCGTCGATCGTCGCGGCGGGCGCATCTTCGGTGCCGGTCTGAACGGTCTGTCGCTGCCGGCCGTGCTTCGTCTTCTTCGGCTCGGCGGCCGCGGTTGTCGCAACAACCACCGAGATTGCCAGTAGCGTTCGTGCGATTCGAGTGGAGAGAGCTTGCATCGCGTGCTCCTTGGTTGGGTCGCGACCCTATCACCGAACCAGAACCGTTTCGTTAGCGCTGATCGGTTGGCTCGGACTCGTCCTCGTCGGCCGTGGACGCCCGGCTCTCCTCGTTCTTGTCGAGGCCGAGCCGGCGGATCATCTTGTAGATCGACATGCGCTCGATACCCGCGGCACGCGCGGCGGCCGAGATGTTGTTGTCGTGCGCCTCGAGCAACGACTCGAGGTAGCGGCGGTCGAACTCGTCGACGAGCTTCTGCTTCGCCACCTTGAACGGCACATCGATATCGACATCACCGAACGCGCCTTCCTTTTTCGGCGGCGCTTCGAAGCCGAGCTGCGGATGGTTCGGCAGGAGGCAGGAGCGCTCGACCGCGTTGCGGAGCTCGCGGACGTTGCCCGGCCACGCGTGACGCTGTGCGCGTGCGATGAAGTCGTCCGGGAGGCGCGGGTCCTTGTTGCCGATCGTCGCGGTGAGCTGGCGGAGAAAATGCTCGACGAGCATCGGGATGTCTTCGCGGCGCTCGCGGAGCGCGGGGACGGAGAGCTTCGCGACCGAGAGGCGGTAGAAGAGGTCGGAGCGGAACGTGCCGCGGTTGACCTCGGTCGCGAGGTCGCGGTTCGTCGCCGCGATGATGCGGACGTCGGACGCGACGACCTTCGTCGAGCCGAGGCGGCGGACCTTGCGCGTCTCGACCGCGCGCAGGAGCTTGGCCTGCACGTCCATCGGGAGCTCGCCGATCTCGTCGAGGAACAGCGTGCCGCCGTGAGCAGCCTCGAACACGCCCATCGTCGCCTTGCCGGCGCCGGTGAACGCGCCCTGCTCGTGACCGAAGATCTGGTCCTCGAACAGCTGCTCGGGGATCGCCGAGCAGTCGAGCACGACGAACGGGCCTTCGCGGCGCGGCGAGCACTGGTGGATCGCGTCGGCGACGCCTTCCTTGCCGGCGCCGGTCTCGCCCTGGATCAGGACCGTCGCGTCGGATTGCGCGAAGCGGTTGATCATGTCGAACATGTGGCGCATCGGGGCCGAGCCGCCGATGAGCGCGTGCAGGCGGGCTTCGTGCCACAGCGGGACGGAGACCGACTCGTCGAGCGGGTCGAAGACGATGGCGGACTTGCCGATCTGGATCGTCGCGCCCGGGGCGATGAAGCCGTCGACGATGCGGACGCCACGGACGTGGGTGCCGTTCGTCGAGCCGAGGTCGCGAACGCGGTAGCCGTCAGCTTGGAGACGAAGCTCGGCGTGCAGGCCCGACACCTTCGGATCCGTGAGGTTCAGATCCGCGCCCGTGCGGCCGATCATGATGGTCGGCTTCGCGAGCTCGATGATCTTGCCTACGTCCGGACCGGCGACCACCTCGAGGCGGCAGCGGCGAACGTTGACGGTGCGCGGGAGACCTTGGAACGAGGTCACCCAGGTGGGTGTTTCGAGGTCGTGACCTGTCGACACTTGGTCTTTGGAAAGTAGCACGCTCATCGGGTTGCTCCTGCTTGGGCTGGCTGGTGGGCACTGGCAGTCGTTGCGGTCGGGGGCTCGTCCACGAGTCGGACGCGGCCGTCCTTCGCCACTTGGATCTCGTCGGGTCGGAGTTTCGAGTCGTCGATATCGGCAGTGACGACGGAGAAAGTGATCGGGGGTTCCTCGTCGGCGATTCTGATGATCGAGGCCCAGATGGGCTGCGTTGCACCGTCGACGGTGAGCTCGACGCGGCCGCCGAGCTTGAGGCTTTGGCGGTACTCCTTGGGCACCGCGAATCGGATGACGAGGTCGCTGTCGTCGAAAACGCGCGCGATCGGGATGCCGCGCTCGAGGACGTCGCCTTCCTTCTGCTTGATGACGGTGATGACGCCGTCGATCGGAGAGGGGTGGTCGGCCTTCTTGATCTGCTCCTCGATCTGCAGCCGGCGAACCCGCGACGACTTCGCTTGCTGACCGGCGGCTCCGATCTGTCCGCGCGCTTCGGCGAGGCGCGCCTGTGCGGTGATGTTCGCGTTGCGCGACTGGAACCCGCGATCGTAGAGGCGGCGCTCGGTCTTCGCGGTGGCGGCGGCGGCACGTGCCGTGGCCGAGGCGGCGCCGGCCTGTGCGTTCGACGATTGCTCCTGGGCGAGGAGGGCGGCGGCTTCCGTCTTGAGGTCCGTCGTGTCGAGCCGAGCGACCACCTGGCCTGCTTTGACGCGCTGGCGCTGGTGCACGAAGATCTTCTCGAGGCTGCCGCGGAACTCCGCGGGAATTCCCTTCGACTCCTTCGCCGTGACGACGCCCGGAAAGTCGGGACGCTCGACCGGAGCCTCGGCCTGCTCGGGCACCACCGCGGCGGCCGGATCAGGCACGACCGGCGGTTGCTCGGGTGCTCCGCACGCTACGAGCAGCACGGTCGACAACAAGCGCTTCATTTTGGGGCTCCGGGTTGTTTTGGGTGGCTTTGACGAGGACGCTGTAGAGGCCGCCCTTCGCGAGAAGTTGTTCGTGGTTCCCCTGCTCGACGATGCGGCCCTTGTCCATCACGATGATGAGGTCCGCGTTGCGAATCGTGGAGAGGCGGTGTGCGACGGTGATGCGCGTGCAGCGCTGGCGCTCGAGGTTCTCGATGACGCGCTTCTCGGTCGAGTTGTCGAGCGCGCTCGTCGCTTCGTCGAGCAGCATCAGCGACGGGTTGCGGATGACGGCGCGGGCAATGGCGACGCGCTGGCGCTGACCGCCCGAGAGCGAGCCGCCACCGTCAGAAACGACCGTGTCGTAGCCCATCGGCATCGCCGAGATGTCGTCGTGCAGACACGAGGTCTTGCACGCGGACGAGATGCGATCGAGCGTGGCGCCGGGCGCCGTGAGCGAGACGTTCTCGCGAATCGTGCCGCCGAAGATGAACGGGTGCTGCGGCACGATGCCGATCTGCTGGCGCACCGCGCGGAGGTCGTACTCGTGGAGCGAGCGGCCGTCGTACAGGACCTCGCCGGTCAGCGGCTTGTGCATGCCCGAGAGCAGCGCGAGCAGCGTGGACTTGCCGGAGCCGCTCGGGCCGACGAGCGCGACCGCCATGCCCGGCTGGATGTCGACCGAGACATCCTGGACGACGAGCGGCGCTTGCTCGCCATACTTGAACGAGATGTTCTTGACCGTGATGCCGCCGCGCAGGCGCGGGGGCGTCTGCGCCTTGTCGCGATCCTGCTCGAGCTGCGTCTGCAGGACGTCGTCGATGCGATCCATGTGGCCCTTCACGAGCTGGAGCTCGAGGCCGCTCGCGACGAGCTGGCTCAGGGGGCCGAACAAGCTCGTCGCGAGCGAGTTCATCGCGAGCATCATGCCGAGCGTCATCTCGCCGCGCATGACGGCGGTCGCGCCGATCGCGAGGATGAGCATCGGGCCGAGCCCCGCGATCGCGCCGCGAATGCTATCGACCCACGCGCTCGCACGGGCGCGGCGCATCTTCACGTTGAGCTCGTCGGTGTAGAGGTTGCTCCACTTCTCGACGCCGAGGCGTTCCGCGCCGGCGCACTTGAGCGTCTCCATGCCGCCGAGCATCTGGATCATGTAGCTGTTCTCCTTCGCCTGCTTGTCGAGGTCGGCGGCGAGGAGGCGGTGGAACGTCGGGCGCGCGGCGAGGAAGACGAGCGCTTCGGCGGCGGCCATCGCGAGCGTGATCAAGCCGAGCTTCGGCGAGACGTAGAAGATGATGATCGCGTAGAGCAGGACGAACAGGCCGTCGATCACCGCGGACATCGACTTGCTCGTCACGATCTCGCGGACGGTGCCGTTCGATTCGACGCGCATCATGAGGTCGCCCGCGCTTCGCCGCTGGAAGAACGAGAACGGCAGGCTGACCATGTGGTCGAGGAAGCCGAGCGTCATCCGGGTGTCGAGCGCGATGCGCAGGTGCAGCAAGAGATACGAGCGCACGATCTCGGAGATCAGGTTGAACACCGTCATGCCGGCGATCGCGCCGAGGCAGACGTACAGGAGGTTGTAGTCGCTGCGCGGCACGACCTGGTCGATCAACATGCCGGACATCAGCGGCAGCGCGAGCCCGACGAGGCGCATCGCGAGCGACATGATGATGATGCGCGAGAACAGACCCTTCTCGGACATCAGCTCGCGCACGTAGCGCTTGAGGCGACCCTTCTCCGCTTTCGTCTTCGTGAAGCGGTCCGTCGGAACCATCTCGATCGCGACGCCGGTGAAGCACTTGCTGAACTCGGCGATCTTGACGTCGCGCGCGCCCGTCGCCGGGTCGTTGATACGCACCGCGTCGCCGATGATCTTGTCGAACACGACGAAGTGGTTGAACTCCCAGTGGAGGATCGTCGCGGGCTTCAGCAGCTTGATCTGCGAGACATCGACCTTGATGCCGCGGCCCTGCAGGCCGTAGCGCTCGGCGGTGTCCAGGATCGCCTTGGCGGAGACGCCGTCGCGGCCGATGCCCATCGCCTCGCGGACCTCGGCAAGCTTCACTTCACGGCCGTGATAGGCCATCACCATGCAGAGCGAAGCCGCGCCGCAATCCGTCCACTCGAGCTGCTGGACGAACGGGACCGCCTTCTTGCCGCCGACGAACCCGAGCTTCTTCAGCGCGGGCCACGACTCGACGACTTCCTGATGGGACTTGGTCATGTTTGCTCCGTGGTGGGAGAGCAGGGCGAGGGCAGCGGCGCGACGTTCTTGGGCGAGAAGCGTTGCGTCGACTCGAGGCAACAGCAGCCGTCGTGCCACGGACTCGATCGAGTCGAATCACGCAGTTGTCGTCGGAAACACGGGTGTGGAGAGTCGGCTCTGCATCCCGCGGTATACGAGGGCTCGATTTCCCCCAGCCGCCGAAACGCGCGAAACGCGAGGCCTTTCGACTCCCGCGTTCAGCGTTGCGCAGTTCGTGCAGATCAGTCCGGGATGTACTTCTCGAGCGCCGGCAGCAGCGTCACGAGGAACGGCTTGTCCTGGATCTTGACCTCGGTCTTCGCCGGCATGCCGTGGTGATAGAACCAGGTGTTGTGCTGCGTCTTGAACGTCTTGCTCGGTAGCTTCGCGCGGACCCAGACATACGATCCGGGCGGGAGCTTGATCGAATCGGCGAGCTGGGTACCGACGATCTTCGCCGCTTCCGTCGGGCCCATCGTCTCCGTCGAGACGTACGTGATCTTCGCCTTGTCGCGCGCCTTCGTGTAGCCGAGGATCTCGACCTGCAGATCTTGCCCGAGGCGGAGACGCGGTCGGTCTTTACCGGGTAGGAACGCCCAGATCTCGGGCTGCGCGTCGGGCTCGACGATCTGCAACACCTGGTCGCCGGGCTGCAGCGCGGAGCCCACGCGCACGCGGATATCCGAGACGGTGCCGGATTGCTTGGCGCGGACGAGCCGCGACTCGACGCGATCCTTCTCGCGATCGACCTTGTTGAGCGCCTGGGTCAGCGTCTTCTTCGTCATCTCGTCCTGCTGGTCGTACAGGTAGAGGACGGTCGCGGCGTCGGCGTCGCGCGTCGCCTGCCGCAGCTCGGCGTCCTGCTCGCCGGCGTTCAGGCGGACGAGCACGGCGCCTTTCTTCACGTGCTGGCCGGGTTTCACGAGCACCGCGTCGACGGTGCCGCCCATTGGCGCGGTGATCGAGACGCCGTTCAGCATCACGACGCCCATGCCCGAGCTATACGTCGGCACTTTCACGAAGATCGAGCCGAACACTGCGAGCAGGATGAAGATGACGAGGGTTGGATACGCCCGCTTCACCCAGCTCGGCGACAGGTTGACGGGCACGCCCTCGTTGCCGCGCGTGCGATGTGCCTCGAGCGCTTCGCCTCGATACAGCCCGCCTTGATCCGCTTTGATCTCCGACGCCTTCTGCAGATGCGCGACGGCGAGGTGGTGCAGGATCGCGGCGCTCTCGCGCGCGAGTGCGATCGCGGCCACTTGCTCGATCGGATGAAATCCGGGATTGCGGGGATTGCGCGTCAACAGAATCACCGCGACGCACTCCGTCGACGTGACGACCGGAATCACCGCGGTATGCGACGAGACCATCGCGCGGCGCGCTTGCGCCACGGCGACGATCGGCGTCGCTTCCTTCGGGATCTCGTCGTCTTGGCCCAGCGTCCACAGTCCATCCGCACCGGGATAGATGATCGCGACCGATAGCGACGAGGTCAGATCCGTGAACGCCTCGCGCAGCACCTTGTCGGCGCCGAGCAGGTCGGCTTGCAGCGCGAGCCGCCGGATCCATCCGTAGATCGGTCCGCCGAGCTCGGGCGGCACCGGCACGGCCAGCGGATCGATCGCACCCATCGCCGCCATCGCGACCGCCTGCTGGGCCTGCGCGAGCTTGGCGACCTCGATGTTCGGATCCGACCCGCGTGCAGACGCAGACGGTTGCGACGCCGACGCGGACGCAGATGCCGACGCGGACTTCTCGTGGCTCGACGGAGGCGAAGGAGGCGGGCGGCGATCATCGGACTTCGCCGACGGAGACGACTTGCGCTCTTCCGCTGCGCGCGCCGCACGAAGCTCGTCGGCCAGACGCTTGTCGGCCGCGCGACGTTCGCGGCGCTCTTCTTCGATGCGTGCCGAGGTGTTGACCTCTCCCGACGCGACGAACGAGCGACGCTCGTCTTCCGTCGACGGCGAGGATCGGCTCCGGCGCGATTCACGACGAACGTCGTCGGGGTGCGGCCGGTCGATCCGGTGATGTTGCTCGAGGAGCAAGGGGCTCGCGCTGCGCTCGGTCGGTTGCCGCGTGGGTCCAGAGATCGAGACCTCGTTCGACGGGATCGGCGTCCAGCCAGCGGCGGCACGTGCGCGGGCAGCGCGCGTCGGACCGTCGTCATCGTCGTCGTGGATCGCGAGCTCCTCGGCGGGCAGCCATTCCGGCGGCAGAGGCAGGTGGTGAGACCCGAGGTGCGTGGGCGCTTCGGGCTGTTGGTTGCCGTACCGCATGATGAAGGACCGAAAGTGCAACGATGAGACCACGCGTGACGCGATGGGAATTCGCGCGCATCGAGCACGCTCAACTCCGCGTTTGCACTTCACGGTTGGGGGTGGGGAATTCGATCCGTAACCCGAGGTAGTCGAGCCCTCACGGGTGCAACCGATGGAACCCTCGGTAGACAGAGGGTTTACGGAACGGCATGGCTGCTGCTCTAGCCACCGTTCATGATGACTCGCCCCTTCATCATCCTTCTCGCCGGCAGCTTGCTGTCGGCAGCCACCGCGAACGCGGACCGCCGCAGCAAGCGTGATCGCGATCGCGATCGAGACGAAGAAACCGAGGAGTCGGCGAGCCGCGTCGCGAAGCGCTCCATTGGTGGAGAAGATCGCCGCCGCGCCGCGAAGTCGATCGAAGAGGATGAAGAGAGCGACATCGTCGAAGACGAGGATCGCCCCAAGAAGAAGAAGAAGCGGTCCAAGGAGCGCGTCGCCAACGCGCCCGGCGAGACGCCCGACAGCGACGGTCCCGAAGCGATCGGCGTCGTGCCGATCAAGCTGACGGACCTCATCGAGGTGGCCGTTCGCCACGCGCCGAACCTGGCGCGCGCGAAGCTCGCGCGCATCGCCGCGAAGGGTGATGCAGGGTTCGCCCGCATCGACCAGGCGTGGGTGCTGACCGCGAAGGCGCAGTACTCGCAGTACGGCGTCGGTGGGGATGTCGACGTCAACCTGCTCGACGTCGTCGAGGAGCGCAAGGTCGACGGCACGCTCGGCCTCGGTCGCAGACTGCCGACCGGTGGCAAGATCGGCGTCGAGGTCGGCATCAACCGCACCGAGAAGGAGATCGCGATCTCGAAGGAGCTCCTCGAGAACATCGATCCGACGAAGCCCGACCAGCAGGACATCGCCGAGTTCTCGACCTCGCATCAAGCGACGGCGAGCCTCACGCTCACGCAGCCGCTGTTGCGCGGCATCGGCAGCGACGTCGCGCTCGCCAAGGAGCGCAAAGCCGACCTGACGTTTTCGGAAGCGACGATCAGCGCGCAGATCGAGGCGGAGAAGATGGTCCTCGAGGTCGTGAAGGCGTACTGGGAGCTCGCGTACGCGAGCCACGAGGTCGACACCCGCATGGACTCGCTCGATCTCGCGGAGCGCCAGGAGAAGCTGACCCGCGAAGAGATCCGCGCCGGCGCATCGCCGACGAGCGCGCTCAACGCGGTGACCTACGAGATCGCATCGCGCGAGGAAGCCAAGCTCCGCGCGCAGACCGAATTCGAAGCGAAGTCTCTCGACCTGCGCCGCAAGGCGGGCCTCGAGCTCAGCGACCGCTCGCTCGTGATTCGTCCCGGCGAGCCGTTCTCCGTCGGCAAACAGGAGTTCGACGCCGGCGAGATGCTCGAGCGCAGCCGCCAGACGAACCGCCGTCTCGTGCTGCTCGCGCTCAAGAAGCGCAGCGCGAACGTCGACGTCGACGTCGCGAAGAACCAGATGCTGCCGCAGCTCGACCTCAACCTGTCGGCGGGCATCATGGGTACTGGCGTGTCCTCGGATGACGCGTTCTCGAACGCGTCGGGCGCGAACGGTTACCAGGTGATGGCGAGCCTGACGTTCCAATGGGAGCTGTCGGGCGCCGCGAAGGATGCGCACAAGGCTGCACTCGCGCGTCGCGCGACGGTCGAGGTCGAGCGCCTCGACGTCCAGCGTCAGATCGACACCGAGGTCGTGCAGGCCGTGCAGCTCGTGAAGACCTCGCGCGTGCGCGTCGGCCTCGCCGAGAAGGCCGCCGCCGTCGCCGAGGAGAACGTCAAGGCCGAGCGCGCGCAGTTCCAGGCGCAGCGCAGCACGAACTTCGACGTGATGCGCCGCCAGTCCGAGCTCGCCGAAGCGAACCTCCGCCGCGGCCGCGCGATCGCCGAGTACCACATGGCCGTCGCGCAGCTGCAGTACCTGAGCGGCACGCTCCTCGAGGACTACGGCGTCAACGTCCGCCCGGTCGCGGAGCAGAAGTAGTCATGCATCCCTCGGTTGACATGGATCGACTGCCTACCCCGGCTGCACACGTGTCAACCGCCCGCAACAACATCACGAGCCCGACGGCACGCCGCTTGATCAAGGAAACAACCATGCGCCACACCACGCGCCGCCCCCACAAACTCTCGCTCGCTGCTTTGCTTTTCGCTTCGGCCTGTATGGGCCAGGTCGGTGAAGACCCCGGCGGCGGGTCTCGCCCGAAGAAGGACGGAAGCACGCCGGTGTCGTGTGAAGACCCCAAGGAGATCACGACGCCGATCACGATCCGCTCGGACGCCGACTTCTCGCAAGTCCCCACCGGATGCTGGGACCTGTTCGCGAAGCTGCGCATCGAGGGACCGGGCATCGGCAGCCTCTCGAAGCTCGGCTCGCTCAAGGGCGTCAACGACCTCGAGCTCGTCGACACCAATCTGAAGACGATCGACACCAAGCTGCCGCTCGCTGTCTACGGCGCGGTCACGATCACCGGCAACAAGCAGCTCACGAGCCTCGCGAACATGCCGGTCGACAACGCCGACAACCTGACGGCGACGTACACCATTCGCGGAAACCCGCTCCTCGCGAGCCTCGATGGTCTCAAGTACATCACGGCCGTCGAGGGCGAGCTGCGGATCACCGACAACGCGGCACTCACCGACATCACGCTCGACGAGCTCACGTCGGTCACCGGCGCGCTCACGATCTCGAACACCGGCGCGACGCGCATCGACCTCGGCTCGCTGCAGACGGTCACGCGCCTCGAGATCAGCGGCAACACGAAGCTGACGACGTTCGACGGCCTCGCCGCCTCGACGATCAAAGGCGACTTCGTGCTGCGCGGCAACACGGTGCTCGCGGCCATCGGCGTCATGAGCTCGGTCACGCGCGTCGAAGGTGCCGTGACGATCGACGGCAACAACGCGCTCAAGAACCTCGATGCCTTCTCGAACCTCCAGTTCATCACGAGCTCGCTGACGGTGACGAACAACACCGCGCTCGAGGCGCTCGGCAGGTTCAACCGCCTCGCCGGCATCGGCACCACCGTCGCGATCACCGGCAACACGGCGCTGCCGTACTGCGCGGGCCACGAGATCGATCACTGCGTCACCAGCGGCGCCGTGACCGTCATCAACAACAAAGCCAACACGCAAAACGCCACGTGCCCGTGTTGGTGCGCCCCCCACTAAACGCTTCCAGCCCAGCCCCCCACCACCAGGACCAGCCATGTTCACCACCAAGCTCCGTATCGCAATGACAGCGGCTGCGCTCTGTGCCGCTGCCGCTACCGCAGAAGCCAAACCGCGCCGCGTCGTCATCCTCGACTTCGACGGTCCGCGTTCGCTCGCCGACTCCGGTCGCACGGCGGTTGTCTCGCTGCTCGGCGAGCAGTACGACATCGTGACGAAGAAGAAGTGGGAGGACGCACGCAGCCGCGCGTCGAAGGGCTCGTTCGGACCGCAGACGTGGAGCAAGGCGTCGAAGCTCTCCGGCGTCGACGCGCTCGTCGAAGGCTGGGTCCAGGACGAAGGCCGCCACAAGGTGCTGAACATCGTCGTGCGCGAAGCGAGCACGGGCCGCGAGTTCGACACGCTGACGTTCAAGTTCGGCAAGTCGGGGCTCTCGAGCGACACGCTCGGCCTCGTGCGCGTCGGCCTCGAGGACGTGCTCGACTACATCGAGCCGGGCATCGATCCGAGCCCGAGCCGGCTCCCCGAGATCGAGCCGAAGCGCGCGCTACAGTCGAAGAAGAAGGCCGTCGAGATCGACGAGGAAGAAGAAGAGATCGAGCGCCCGGTCAAGAAGACCAAGCGCGCGCCGGTGGACGAGGACGAGGACGAGATCGAGAAGCCCGAGAAGGCGGAGCGCGACGAAGAGACGGTCGCGACGGCCGTCGACGAGGACGAGCGAGATCAAAACGACCTCGTCAAGCTGTTCGGAAACAAGGCCGACGAGTGGCCGCTTCCGAACAAGCCGACGCACGTTCCGAAGGCGACGCCGCGCTTCCAGATCGGCGCGGGCGCGTACTACGCGTCGCGCAGCCTCGTCGTCGACTCGGAAGATCCGCAAGACTTCCTCGGCGTCGGCACGAAGGGCCTCTCGCTCTCGGCATCGGTGTATCCGTTCCCGCTCAAGAAGATGGACGGCGCGCTCTCGGGCGTCGGCTTCTCCGTGAACCTCTACAAGGCGCCGGCGAGCACGACCACGGTGCAGGGCGATGACTTCGTCGCCGACTACAAGATCGATTCGGGTGGCTTCGACGCGGCGGTGCACTACCGCCAGCCGCTCGGCGACATCGTTCACATCGATGGTCACGCCGGCTACGCGCAGGAGTACTTCAACCTCGAGCAAGACGTCGAGCTCGACGTGCCCGACGTCGGGTACAAGTACTTCTGGGCCGGCGCGAACGTCGACCTCAACGTCACGGACCGCGCGACTGTCGGCTTCGGCGTGAAGTACCTCTACGTGACCGACAACGGTCAGATCAGCGACATCAACTGGATGGGACCCGGCACCGCCTCCGGCTGGGCGCTCGACGGCAACTTCAGCATCCCGCTGCCGAAGAACCTCTACGTTCGCGGCGAGCTGAAGTACCGCCGCTTCTCGATGGAGTTCGACGCGCCGGATCTCTCCGCGGAACGCGCGTACGCCGCGAAGGACGGAACGGTCGCGGGAACCGCTCACATCGGTATCCAGTTCTAGCCAAGACGATCGTTAGCGCAGCGGCCCGGTTCATCCGGGCCGTTTGTTGTTTCGGCGTTTTCTCGACGAGGAATCGATCTCTCCCTGATCGTCTACCGCTGTCATCGATCTGGGGGCGTTCGCGATACGCGATCGATCGCAAGACTCTGATCCGCCTCGCCCGGCTCGCTGGCACATCGCGTGAACAAGTCTGTGTCACCACACCCAGCCTCCTCACCACAAAGGATCCGCCCAAATGTCGTCCAAGAAAGCTCCCATGTTCGCGTCGATCGATCCTGCAGACCTCGAGACGGTCTCGGGCGGTGCGTCGCGTGTCTCTTCGCGCGCCGGCGGCAACGACGCGCAGCTCACGGCCATGCTCACCGGTATCACCGACTCCATCAAAGGTCTCGCAGGTCAGAAGTCGTCGGGCATGGACCCGATGATGATGATGATGATGATGATGATGATGGGTGGCGGTGGTGGCGGCGGTGCAGGGCCCGCGGCCGCAGCAGCGCCTCCGATGACGCCGCCGCCGATGCCGGTCATCAACGTCTCCGTCAAGCGCAACTGCTAAGCCCGTCGGAGAAGCCATGTCGAAGAAGATGCCCACAGACTTTCAGTCGCTCTCTACCGCTGACCTCGCCTCCGTCAACGGTGGACGATTGATCGCGAACAAGGGACCGGACGCCGCAGTCATCAAGGGCATCGAGCTCCTCGTGAAGACGCTCGCGGAAGCCGGCCAGCAGATGACCGCGAGCGGACAAGCGCAGAGTCAACAGATGATGCAGATGATGCAGCAGATGATGGAGAAACGAAAAGCAGGCGGCTAAGCCGCGTTCCCGTTTGTGATGCGAGCCCGCGGTGCCCCCCGCGGGCTCGTTCGTTTCGGCGGCGTGATCACGAGGACTCGTTTCGTCGCATTCGGTTTACGCAGCTGCGCCGGCAACCACGCGATCAAACACGAGGGACCTCTCGGCACACGCGCTGCACTGACCCTCGGCACACAACCCGAAAGGATCACCATGATGAAGGAAATCAGCGCCCAGACTCTCGCGAACGTTGCCGGTGGTGCGCGCAAGAGCGACCAGCTCAACCAGACGCTCACGCAGGTGCAGAGCTCGATCTCGAGCCTCGCCCAGCAGAACAACAACAGCGGCTCGTCGAGCACGACGACGATGTTGATGCTCGTGATGGCGATGCAGAATCGCAACCAGACGGTCGTGGCCGCGGCGCCGCAGACGACGGTCGTCGCTGCGCAGCCGGCGTTCAGCTTCCGTGCGCGTATCCGCTTCTAGGCAGAGACGCAGAACGAAACGAGCACCTCCGACCGGGGGTGCTCGTTTTCGTTTTCGACGTTCGCTGGTCGGGCTCGCCGTGTTCTTGGTGCGTGTTCCGCACATGGCCACGCGTGTTCCAGATGATGGGTCACAGAGCCACAGAGCCACAGAGCAGAACTTTCTTTCGGCCTTCGGCCGACCATGTTCGCGCCGCGGTATCGTCACAGCTTCAGCGCCGCGCGCGATCGCCACGCCCGCGTCGTTGTGCGAGCTCGATGGCGAGGAGCACCCGTGTGTTCATCCATTTGATCTCGGCTCTGTGGCTCTGTGGCTCTGTGACCAATCCCGAGCACGTGCGGACATGCGCACTGCGGACGTGCGGACGAACGGCAACCGACCTAGCCGCCATGCGCGGGTTACGGAGTGCATCCCCCAAGAAGCGCGATTTCTCGTCGAGGAATCGCTATCTCCTCGGAATGCAGAGCACCTCGAGATGGCAAGCCGCGTGCACCAAGCAGTGACATGTACGATGCCGACGCAATCGAGGCCATCAACTTCGAACAGCTCGTGACGGTGACGGACCGACTGCTCCTGCGGCGTGGACGCGTGTCCAAGCGTCGTCCGAGCACGGCGCGCATCGGACCTCCGCCCGAGACCGAAGCCTCCGAGCGCACCGTCATCATTGCGCGACCAGCGAGGCGTGTGGCCGTCGATGCGACGGTCGTGCTGAGCAGCGCGATCCTCACCATCTTGGCGTTCATCGCTGTCTTGGCCTAGCCCACAACCAGTTTGTCTTCGGCGAGAACGATCGAGACGTGGTGACTCGATCGAGGGTGTGGCTCGGAATGGGCCCCGGGCCACACCCGTCTCGCTGATTTTTTTACTCCTCGTCCGTGAGCGGCAGCCCGAGCTGCGGCGGCGGTTGCGAGGCACTGCTGCGATCGAAGCGCACCTCGCCGGTCTCGTCCGTGTAGTTCGCCGCGAGGCGCTGCGCGCAGACCGGGTCGACGTTCTGCAGGCGCGCGAGCGCGAGTGACACGAGGTCACTCCACGAGATCGACTTGCGTCCGCCGTCGATGAGCGTGGCCTCGATGTCGCGCGCGATGCGCTTGAGATCGTCGTCGCTGACGCTGTTGCGATGCGCGCAGACGCGACGGAGCGACGTGATGAGCTTCTCGGTGTCGAATGGCTCCACCGAGCCGTCGCGCTTGCCGACCTTGAGCGCCGGCGCGCCGAGCTTCTCGTAGGTGGTGAAGCGCCGCTTGCACACGGTGCAGACGCGGCGGCGGCGCAGGCCGTCGGCGGTCACGCGCGTCTCGGTGACGCTCGAGTCGCCGCTGCAATACGGGCACTGCACGGACGGATCGTAGCGCCCATCGTCCCCGAGGAGAAATTTTAGGGTGCGACGGCCAGGTGCCGCTTGCCGGCGCCGGATCCGCCCACTTCTCGGATCATGGCCTCGGCCCACATGCGCTCGAGGTGACCGATGCGGATCTCGAGCTCCGAGGCGTGGACGCCGGCAGGCAGGCCTTCGGCGTAGAGGCCGCGCATCGTGCGGAGCACGACGGCGATGTCCTGCTTCGTCGTGTGCTCGAACGCGGCCTTGCGGAGCTCGCGGAAATCGGCCGCCTCGGGGGTGTCGTAGGAGCGCACGAACAGGCGCAGGCGGTCGTGGGCGATCGGGTCGACGCGGATGTACGTGAAGTCCCCGGGCGAGATGACCGGGATCAGGTTCGGGAAGATGTGGCCGAAGCGGATCTTTGCGTCGGCGGGATCTTTGTCGGGTGGGAGGTACGCGGGGTTGATGTTCGCGAACGTGTACGCGCTGTGCGGCTCGAGCGTGGTGACGTCCGTGTCGGGGACGAGCGCGTCGGTGAGGACGTCGTGCACGAACTGCACGTGGTAGCCGTCGTTCGCATTCTCGACGAAGATCTTCCAGTTCGCCTCGAGCTCGTAGGTCTTCTCCCACGCGAAGTCCATCGCCTCGAGCGCGGTGCCATACGCGGCGAGCCCGCCGACCCAGGTTTCGAATGCGGGCGCGGTCGGGTCGATGCACGCGAAGATCATCGGCCCGACGACGCCGACGCGAACCGGCACGAGGCGGAGCTCGTCGAAGTTGCAGTCGAACTCGTCGCGGTATGGGACGCCGAGGAGCTTGCCGTCGAGGCCGTAGCTCCACGCGTGGTACGGGCACTTGATCTGCTTGTCGCAGGTGCCGCTGCCATCGAGGAGCTGCGCGCCGCGGTGGCGGCACGCGTTGAGGAAGCCGCGTAGCTCGCCCGCGCGATCGCGCAGGATGATGATCGGCGAGCGGCCGATCTGCGCCGTCATGAAGCTGCCGGGCGCGGGGACGTCACGCAGGTCGCAGACGTGGATCCAGCTCTTCGCGAAGATCGCGCGCTGCTCGACCTCGAACACGTCACGCGAGGTGAACGCGGCCGGCGGGAGGTTGTGACCGGGCGCGGGGACAGCGAGCGCGAGACCATCAATCATCGGATCCGGCACGGGATTTGGCTGCATGGCGACGAACCTCCTTGGGTTTGTGATGCGGCGATTCTTTGTAGAGCTTCCTGAGTCGAGCGAGCGCCTCGTCGTGAAACGCGCCGAGGGTCACGCCGACGAGCAAGTGACAGATTCCGGAGAGCGCGGCGTTGCGGAAGCCCTTCATGTCGAGCTCGTCCGCCGCCCACGCGAGAAAGATCGAGACGTAGAGGCCGTACATGTGCCGCGCGACGACCTCGGGCTCCGCCCACTCGGCGAACTGGCCCGCCTGCTCCGCGGCGCGCAGGTTCGCCGTCATGATCGCGATGTAGCCCTCTTCGCTGCGACGCCGCATGTCGCCGCTCTCCGGCGAGGTCAGGAACATGTGCATCACCGCGCGGAAGAACGCGGGCTGTTCCTCGATCTGGTCCATGCCGGCTTCGAACGCCGCCATGCCGCGCGCGAAGAAGGTGCCGTGCTGCTGGATGCGCGACGCGATCACGACCGCGGTGCGCCCGAGCTCGGCCACGAGGATCGCGTCCTTGCTGCCGAACAGGTTGTAGAGCGTCGGCACCGACACGCGTGCCGCGGCGGCGAGGTCGCGCATCGTCAGCCCCTCGTAGCCGTGTTTGGTGACGAGCTCGCGCGCGGCGCTGATGATGCGCTCTCTTCGCTCGGCCTTGTGCTCCTCGAACAGCGACATCTTGAACGTGTTCTAATCTTTAAACACGTTAAAGAACTTGGCAAGCACGATTCTCAACCCGCTGAAATCGCCAGCGAATTATTTAGTCGGACAGGTCGGACACGCCGGACACCTGCATCCGCGGGACGAGCCAGCCGAGCAGGAGCGTGGCGAGCGCGGCGCCGACCAGCTGGGCGCCGACGAAGCCGCCGATGTCTGCGGGCCGGATGCCGGCGAACGTATCGGAGAACGCGCGCGCGATCGTCACCGCCGGGTTCGCGAACGACGTGGACGCCGTGAACCAGTACGCGCCGACGATGTACGCGGCGACGGCGAACGGTGCCGCGCTCGCGCGCCGACGGCCGACCGCGATGATGACGGCGACGAGGCCGAACGCGGCGACGGCTTCACTGAGGAGCTGCGCGCCGCCGGTTCGTGCGGTCTGCGACCACGTGACCGCGGGCAGGTCGAACATCAGATTCGCGACGATCGCACCGGCGATGCCGCCGGCGATCTGCGCGACCGTGTAGCGCGCGGCGTCGGCGAGCGAGAGCTCGCGGAGCCACGCCATCGCGAGCGAGACCACGGGATTGAAGTGCGCGCCCGAGACCGGACCGAATGCGAGGATCAGTGCGACGAGCGCGCCGCCGGTCGCGAGCGTGTTCGCGAGCAGCGCGATCGCGACGTTTCCGCCGGCGAGGTTCGCGGCCATGATGCCGGAGCCGACGACGGCCGCGACGAGGAGCGCGGTGCCGAGCGCCTCCGCGACGAGCCGGCGGACGAGATCTACTTGCACGAGGTGGGACCGCAGGACTTCTTCACGCGCGCGTGATCGGCACGCAGGATGCGCTCGGCACCGAAGGTCTTCGTCAGGACCGCGAGGACGCGCTCGACGGATTCATCTGTTTGTTCGGCGAGGTCGTAGTAGACCCAGGTGCCGTCGCGGCGACTGTCGACGATGCCGGCCATCTTGAGGATGCCGAGCTGGCGTGACGCGTTCGGCTGCGAGACCTCGAGGGCGGTCTCGATGTGACACACGCAGAGCTCGCCGTGCGAGAGCAGGGCGACGATGCGCAGGCGCGTCTCGTCCCCGAGGGCGCGGAATAACTTCGAGAGCGGGCGCACGTCGACGTCGGTTGCGGTAGACAGCACGAGATTCATATATCACGATATCTGCATGTCCACACGTCTTCTGTTTCTGTGCGTCGCGAACTCGGCGCGCTCGCAGATGGCCGAAGGCCTGGCGCGATCGCTGGGCTTCGACGCGCAGAGCGCGGGCAGCAAGCCCTCGCGGGTCAACCCGGTCGCGACCGAGGTCATGGCCGAGCTCGGGATCGACCTCGCGGCGCATCGCAGCAAGTCGGTCGACGACATCGATGCATCGACCGTCGACACGGTCATCACGCTGTGTGCCGAGGAGGTCTGCCCGGTGTGGATCGGCCAGGTGCAGCGGCTGCACTGGCCGCTGCCGGATCCGGCGGGCGAGGGATTTTCGCCCGAGGAGCTACGCACGCGATTTCGCACGGCGCGCGACGAGATCCGCCGCCGGCTCGAGGCGCTCCGCACATAGCTTGCGTCCTTTTCGGGGATGCACCGTCTCCCAGATCATGAAGGCAGAACAGACCAGAGACATCGTTCGAGAGCATTACGCCAGGGTCGCGACGAAGGGCGGCGGCTGCGCGCCCAACTGTTGCGACGTGGCATCGGGGACCGCCGCGACCTCGCTCGGCTACTCCGCCGACGACAGCGGCGCTGCGCCCGAAGGCGCGGACCTCGGGCTCGGTTGCGGCAACCCCACGGCGATCGCATCGCTCCGCACCGGAGAGACCGTCCTCGATCTCGGCTCGGGCGCGGGCTTCGATTGCTTCATCGCGGCGAAGCAGGTCGGACCGACCGGCCGCGTGATCGGCGTCGACATGACCGCCGAGATGATCTCGCGGGCCCGCGCGAATGCGGACAAGGTGCAGGCAACGAACGTCGAGTTCCGGCTCGGCGAGATCGAGCACCTGCCGGTCGCCGACGGCACCGTCGACGCGATCCTCTCGAACTGCGTCGTGAACCTCTCGCCGGAGAAGTCGAACGTCTATCGCGAGGCGTTTCGCGTGCTGAAGCCGGGCGGGCGCATCGCGCTCTCCGATGTCGTCGCGATCGCGCCGATTCCCGAGGTGCTGCAGAACCAGGCAGCCGCACTCGCGGGATGTATCGCGGGCGCCGCGCACATCGACGACGTGCGCCGCATGCTCGTCGAGGCCGGCTTCACGAACGTGAAGGTCGATCCGTTGCCGCACAGCGCGAACATCGTGGGCGCGTGGTTGCCCGGCATCGAGAAGTTCGTGGCGTCGGCGACGATCGAGGCGACGCGCCCCGGCAAGGACGCGTGCTGCGAGCCCGGGTGCTGCGCGTGAATTCGGTGCTGTGGCACGACGTCGATGCGCGGCTGCGTCCGTTCATCGCGAGACGTGTGGATCGGCAAGACGTCGACGACGTGCTGCAGAACGTCTTCTTGAAGATGCAGCGCGGGCTCACGAGCCTGCGCGACGAGGAACGGCTGACCCCGTGGCTGTTCCAGATCGCCCGCAACGCGATCGCCGACAACCTCCGCGCGCGGCAGCGTCATCCCGTCGCGGAGCCGGTCGATCCACCGGCGCCAGTCGTCGAGGAGACGCCGACGCAGGAGCACCTGCTCGCCGCGTGCATCGCGGTCTTCGTCGCGCGGCTGCCGTCGCCGTATCGCGAGGCGGTCACGCTCGTCGAGCTCGAGGGGCTGACGATCAAGGAAGCGGCGGAGATGTCGAACATCTCGCTCCCGGGGATGAAGTCGCGGGTGCAGCGCGGCCGCGCGCAACTGCGCATCGCGTTCGACGCTTGCTGTCAGATCGCGCTCGACGTGCGCGGCAAGGTCGTCGAGGTCACGCCGCGTCCGACGGACTGCGGCTGCGCTTCGTCCCGAACAGCCAGTCGCCGATCGGAAAGTTCACGTTGAAGTTCACGGACGTCATCTGCTGCGGATCGTGATGAATCAGATGATGCGCGCGTAGCGTTCGCACGAGCGCGCGCCGCCCGACCCAGCTGCCGGCGGGCTGGTGATACGACCAGTGAAGCCACTCGTACGACAGGAAGTAGCCGACGCCGGTCGCGACGAACAGCCAGCCGAGGTTTGCGGTCGTGAGCACGCCGATCAACGCGCCGATCGGCCCGACGGCGCCGAGGAAGAACACCAGCAAGAGCGGCGGGAACAGCACCATCTGGAAGTCACGCGGCGACTCGGCCTCCATCGCTTCGTGCGTGTAGAACTGGTGGTGCTGGAGGCTGTGGCGCTCGAAGATCGCCTTCAGACCGGGGCGCCGGTGGTGCATCGGTCCGCGGTGGCCGAGATACTCGACGATGTTCGCGAACACGAAGTACACGGGCACCATCGCGAGCTCGAGCGCGGTCGGTGCGTCGACCTGCCACGCGGCGAACGCGATCGCGGCGAGCGCGCCGAACGTCGTCGTCGAGAAGTGGACCCAGCCACGATAGCGAGGCCCGATGTGAGCGGCGCGATGCGCTTCGCGAAATGCACGTACGCGATCGGGCAGTGCTCCGTTCGCATCGATCACGATGCACCTCGCTTGCGATGCATCTGCGCGATGCCTTCGAGCCCGATGCCGATGTGCGTGCGCGCGGCTCGCATCGCGGCGGCGGAGTCATGCTTGCGAATCGCGTCCGCCATCGCGCGATAGCCGCGCAGATCGCGAAGCTCGGCCGCCTGCGCGTGCGCGAGCCCGGGCAGGTCCTTGATCGATTCGCGCAGCGTGTTGAATGCGAGCTGATAGGCGATGTTGCCCGAGCTCGTCGAGACGACGGTCCAGAACGCGAGGCTGAGCTGTTGCAGCGCACCGAGCTCGCCATCCGCCGCGGCCATCTCCTCGAGCAAGCGCTCGAGCTCCGCGACCACGCGGTCGTCTCGCCGCTCGGCCGCGAGCCGCGCCATGTCGGGTCCGAGGGCCGCGCGCATCTCGAACCCCGAGCGCGCGACCTCCGCCGAGATTCGCCCGTTCGCGCGCCGTAGCAGCGACGGGAGGAGGTCGAGGCCCGCGGTCACGCGAAAGTCGAGCACGCGCGTCTCACCGCCGTGCCGGATCTGGATGAGCCGCAGCTGCGCGAGTCGCGCGAGTGCCTCGCGCACGGCGGTCCGGCTCACGCCGAGCTCCGCGGTGAGTTGCCGCTCCGACGGCAGCGCCTCGCCCGCGCGGAACCCGCCGCCAACAATCCGATCGAGCAGCTGGTCGAACACGACCGACGACAACGGCTGTCGCGCTGCGACGCGATCGAGCTTGGCGCGAACAGGCATGAGGTCATCTCATAACAGGTCATACCAGTTCGTCAACGACAAAGTGCGCGATCCGTTCCTTCGGACCGCGGCCCGTGAGATTCTCCGTGCACTGCGCGGTGTTCGCGCAGCCATAGACCTGGGGAGGCAGCATGAAGGCAGTACTTTTGGTTTCGATTCTGGCGTTGGCGGCGTGTGCGGGCGAAGACGGCGAAGACGGCAAAGACGGCATGAACGGCATGAACGGTATGGACGGGATGATGGGTGGCGGTGGTGTCGCCGGCTTCGTCACCAACGGTGCCGTCAACATCGACATCCCCACGTCGGCCACGAACGTCCCGGCCGCGTTCATCCTCGTGAACTACACGCCGCCGTCGAATGGCTATGCGCTCGTCACGCTCTCGGGCTCGTGCATCATCCGCCACACCGCTGCGACGGGGTTCGACGACCTGTTCGTCAGCATCTTCGAGCAAGGTGCGGGCGAGACGGCGACTACGAACGACGTCTTCGTGTCGGGCTCGCGCATGATGCTGCCGGGCAACGCTGGCAACACCGGCAACTACTTCTTCCCGATCTCCGCGCAACGTGCGTTCCCGGTGACGATGGGCGTTGCGAAGACGTTCCAGGCGGGCGCCGTGTGGATCGTGGCATCGAGCAACCAGCAGGCGACGTGTTCGGGGCGCCTCGTCATGCAGCACCACAGCACGCAGCTCTGATCAGCGACAGCGCAGCTTCCGCATCATGCTCGGGGCGACGCCCGTGTCACTCATCCGATAGAAGGTGTCGCCGCGGACAGCGAGTGTTTCGGGAAATCCGATGCCGAGCGCGCCGACGGTCGTGACCTTCGCCGTGTTCGGGTCGTTCCAGCCGTCGACGCGGTACACGCTGCCGGCGTCGAACAGGTTGGAGCCCGCGTACAGCGTGCCGTCGTCGGAGAACGCGCAGTCCGCGACGACGCCCGGGCGCGCGATGCGGATCGCGTTCTGGTACTGGACGACGAGCTTGCCGCGATCTTCCTGGATGCAATAGAGGTGGCCGTCTGCCTTCGACGCGGCGAACCCGATGCATCTCGCGTTCGGCTTCTGCGCGACGTTGTCGGGCAGGAGGCACAGGCCCTCGTAGTTGCGGCCGCAGTTCGTGTGCTTCGCGGCGCACACCATGCCGCTCCCCTTGGGCGGCTTGTCTCCCATGCCGCCGCCCTTGTCCGCGATGTCGATCGGGCCGAGCGCGTACGGCGCGTCGACGAGCTCGAACGACTTGTCGGCACGCTTGTACGAGCGCACCCAGCCCGGCGACGAGATGACGTGGAACAGACCACCGCGCGCGGCGATGCCCTCGAGATCGTCACCGGCGCCTTCACCGAGCGGCAACGTGCCTTCCTCGATCGTCGTGCCGTCGTCCGCATCGACGATGACGTACTTGCCGTGGTTGCCGCTGTCGCTGACCACGAACAGCGCGGGCTTGCCGTCGACCTCGAGCCACGCGGCGCCTGACGCTTCGGGCACGGGCGTCGCCGACGCGAACGGGAGGTCCGTGCACTCCTTGGGCGGCGCCTGCTTCTCCGTGATCGCCGGCGCCTGCGCCGGGACCTCGGGCTTGCTCTCGCAAGCGGCCACGAGCACGACGAGGACGACGCCACGCACGACGCGGTCTTAGCACGCGATAACCTCTCGACGACGATTCCGAAGGCGCTATACGCTGCCCGCGCGTCATGTCGGATCGCCGCTATCTGGTGAAGGAGATGTTCGGGCCCACGCTGCAAGGCGAGGGCGCGCACGCCGGACGTGCGGTCGTGTTCTTGCGGTTCGCGGCGTGCAACCTCGACTGCCCGGGCTGCGATACGGACTTCTCGCCCGAGGGCGCGGTCCGCATGTCCGCGGAAGAGATCGTCGCGAAGCTGCGCGCGCTCGACGCGAGCAACACCGGCCGTGTCGTCGTCACCGGCGGCGAGCCCACGCTGCAATGGGACGCCGCGCTCTCGGCGGCCGTGCGCGGCGCGGGCTTTCGCGTGCACATGGAATCGAACGGCACACGCGTGCCGCAAGGACCGGTCGACTGGCTCACGGTCTCGCCCAAGCCGCAGCATCATCCCGCGAGCGTGATGCTCGCCGAGCATCTGCCGGCCGACGAGATCAAGGTCGTGATCGACGACACCGTCGACGAAGCCGTCCTCGACACGTACGCCGCACGCTGGCGATGCGAGCATTACTTCGTCCAGCCGTGGATGGACGACCGCTATCAGCATCACCTCGCGCGCACGCTCGCGCTGATCCAGGCGCGTCCGCGATGGAGGCTGTCATTGCAGCTCCACAAGATCGTCAACGTCCCTTGATCGATCTCGAGGCGCTGCACACTCGAGAAGACGGATCGTGATCTCGAGTTGACGAGCCACACGCGTCAACACGGCGATTTGTCGACGACAAGCCCTGGCACGTGCACTGCTGTTGTCACCGGACCGCTGGAGGTTTGGAGACCATGAAGAACATCGATTCGGACACGCTGGAAATCATCACGGGCGGTAACCTCGCCCTCACCGCCGCCACGCCGGCAGGCCGCCCGAGCCGCGGCTCGAGCTCGAGCCTGCAGACCGCACTTTCGGGCGTCACGTCGGCACTCGACTCGCTGAAGAACCAGAACAAGAACGGCTCCATCGAGCAGCTCTTGCCGGTCGTCCTGATGGCGAAGTGGGTACAGAACCGGTAGTCCGCAAAAAGCGCGGCGTGCGCGAGCGCGCAGTCGAGAAACTCCCAGACGGGCGGAGCTCCTTGTAAATGCAGCGGCACGTCCGCTGCACGAACGCGAGCATGGCCTCCTCTGGGGCTCCCTCGCCTGCCAAAGGATTCATCGCCGAGCTCGACGGCTTGCGCGGCATTGCGATCCTGCTCGTCATCGTGCATCGGTTCTGGCCACGCTCCGGGACGGGGGTGTGGGCAGACGCGGCAGGTGCGGGCTGGATCGGCGTCGATCTGTTCTTCGTGATCAGCGGTTTCTTGATCGCGGGGATCTTGCTCGACACGCGCGGCGAGCCCGGCTTCTTCCGCAACTTCTACGCGCGCCGCATTCTGCGGATCTTTCCGCTCTACTACCTGTTCGTCGGTGGTGTGCTCATCGCGTTCTCGGGCAACGCCGAGTTCCGCGAGCATTCCGGATCTCCGATCTGGTACCTCGTGCACCTCGGCAACATTCCAGAGAGCATGCTCGACAATGACGTGCCGTACTGGCTCGCGCCGGTGTGGTCACTCGCGATCGAGGAGCAGTTCTACCTGACGTTCCCGCTGCTCGTGGCGATGGTCGCGCCGCAGCGGCTCGGGCGCGTGCTCGTCGCGATGATCATCGCGGCGCCGCTGATTCGCCTCGGCACGATGCTCGTCGCGCCCGACCGCGAACGTATCCAGTACCTGTTCACGCTCTGCCGGCTCGACACGATCGCGGTCGGCTGCTTGCTCGCCGTCATCTTCCGGCGCATCGATCTCGCGAGGTATCGCGAGATCATCGTCCGCAGCGCGGCCGCGATCGTCTGCGTCGCGGCGCTGTTCGCGCTCGACACCGGCCTCGATCGCACCACGCCGCTCGGCCGCACGCTCGGCTACAGCGTCGTCGCGTTCGGTTGCGCGAGCATCGTCGCGCTTGTCGTGCTGTATCGCGGAGCTCACGAGACCGCGGTGCTGCGCTTCGCACCGCTCGCGTATTTGGGCAAGCTCTGCTTCGGCCTCTACCTCCTGCATCGCCCGGCGGACACGATCGTGACCGCGCTCGCCGCACGCGCCGGCATCGACGCACAGCTCTGGCTGTTGCCCGTCAAGCTCGTCGTCGCCGTCGTTCTCGCCACGATCTCGTGGCGCTTGATCGAGCGGCCGTTCCTCAAGCTCAAGAACTTGTTCTCCTCGGAACGTCATCCGGCGGGCGTCGTCGCGATCGGCGGCATCTTGCTGCTGTTCGCCGCGTGCTCGTCCTCGCCGCGGGACGCCGCCGCCGACGCCGCGCCCGGCGACGATGCGCCGCCGATGGTCGATGCCGCGTACGACGGCATCCCGGTCCCCGACGGCTCGGTGCCGCTCGGGCCCATCATCTATCCCGCCGATCGCCGTCACTCGCCGATCACCACCGCCGTCGCGCAGCGCCTGCAGACGATCGCGCCCGGGCACCAACCGCGCGTGTTCGCGAAGGTCGGCGACTCCATCACCGCGTCCGATGACTTCGTGCGCTGCTTCGGCGGCACGGTCGACCTCGGCTCGCACACCGACCTCGCACCGACGCTCGCGTACTTCAAGGCGGGCAACGCCGCCGGCACGACGCCGTACGCGCGCGTCAGCTACGCGGCCGTCAACAACACGACGGCCGATGACCCGCTCGCAGGCAACCCGTGCGCGCTCGATCGCGAGATCACCGCGGTCGATCCGCGGCTCGCCGTCATCATGTTCGGCACCAACGACGTCCGGACCGGCCGCACCCTCGACGATTTCGGCAGCGACCTGTGGAACCTCGTCGATCTGACGATCACACGTGGCGTCGTCCCCATCCTCTCCTCGATCCCGCCCATGGACGGCGACCCCGGCGCCGACGCACGCATCCCGCTGTTCAACAGCGTCGTCCGCGCGATCGCGCAGGGCCGCGCGACGCCATTCGTCGACTATCACCGCGACATGCTCGCGATCCCGAACCGCGGCATGTCGGGCGACGGCATCCATCCATCGAAGTCGCCGACCGGCGCGTGTCACCTCACGCAGGCTGCGCTCGCGTACGGCTACAACCTGCGCAACCTCATCACACTCGAGGTGCTCGCACGCGCGAAGGCCGCGCTCGATGGCATCGCCACCGATGCATCCGCACCACCACGTGTCGGCACGGGCCTCGTGAACGACCCCGTCATCGCGACGCTGCCGCTCGCAGATCTCGCCGACACGAACCAAGGCGACGCCACGCCGCTCTGCGGCGCGACCTCCGGCAAGGCGATCATCTACAAGCTGCAGCTTCCGGCCGCGCAGAACCTCGAGGTGCTCGTCGTCGATCGCGGCACCGTCGACGTCGACATTCACCTGCGCGTGGGCACGACCTGCCTCGCGAGCGGTGACAAGAGCGTCACCGCGACTGTCGGGCCCGGGATCGTGAACATCATCGTCGATGCGAAGTCGCCCGCATCCGACGGCGAGTTCATCGTCGTCGCGCGGTAAGCCCGTCCCGAGCGTTACTTGGGCTGCGGGACGATCCGCAGGTACGGGCGCACGGTCTTCCAGCCGTTCGGGAACAGCGCCTTGGCATCGTTGTCGTTGACCGACGGCACGATGATGACGTCTTCGCCCTGCTTCCAGTCCGACGGCGTCGCGACCTTGTGCTTCGCCGTGAGCTGCAGCGAATCGATCACGCGCAGGATCTCGTCGAAGTTGCGGCCGGTGCTCGCGGGGTAGGTGAGCGAGAGCTTCAGCTTCTTGTCGGGTCCGATCACGAACACGGAGCGCACCGTGAACGTGTCGCTCGCGTTTGGATGGATCATGCCGTACGCGTTCGCGACCTTCTTGTCGGCGTCCGCGATCAGCGGGAAGTTGAGCGCGTGGCCCTGCGTGTCCTGGATGTCCTTGGCCCACTCTTGATGCGAGCCGACGGGATCGACCGAGAGGCCGATCACCTTCACGTTGCGCTTGTCGAACTCGGGCTTCAGCGCCGAGACACGGCCGAGCTCGGTCGTGCAGACCGGCGTGAAGTCTTTCGGGTGCGAGAACAGCACGCCCCAACTGTTGCCGAGGTACTCGTGGAACTTGATCGTTCCTTCGGTCGTCTCGGCGGTGAAATCGGGAACATCATCTCCAAGTTGTAGCTGTGACATGGTCGCCTCTAGCTTTTGTTGTAGCGAGGTCCGAGCGTCGACAGCATGACGGCTGCGGCGAGGAACAACGCTGGAATCACGAGCGCGAGCGCCATGTGCATCCCGACCAGGGTCCGGATCTTGGGCGCACCGAACAGCGTCATGATCGCGAGCACGATCGACAGCGAGATCACGAACGACCACGCCGCACGCGATCGCGTCAGTGAAAGGTACGACAGCGCGATCAAGAGGCCACCGGCGACGAGCAGCGAGATCATCAGCGTGGTCTGGATGCCGGCCTTCTGCGAGAAGAACGCAGCGATCAGCGCGGCGACACCGAGCGCTGCGGGAATCGCGTGCGCGATCCAGCCGACGGCATCGAGATCCGATGTCCCGGATGTTTGCTCGACGGGCGTCTTCTTCTCGGCCATCCGCAGAGCTTGCGCTACTTGCGCTTCTTGAACAAGGAGCCCCAGAACCCGCGTGGCTTGTCGCCGTCGTCGTCGGGTGGCGTGCCTGGTGGTGGTGGCGGGGTGGGCTCGGCGACCGGCGCCCGCGCCATGGGAATCGTCGCGGTCGTCGGCGCGCCCTCCGTGGTCGGTGGCCGATGCGAGATGCTCATCTGCGGGAACGAGCTTCCCGCGGGCTCGGTCTCGAGCGAGGTCTGGGTGTCCTCGATCTCTTTCGCGTACTCCTTGCGGAACAGCTGGCGCATGAACTGGCGCAGCTCCTTCGGATCGAAGCGATAGCCCGCGATCAACGCGTCGAGATCGGCCGCGAGCTGCGCGGCGCTCTGATAGCGATCGGCGACATCGCGCGCGAGCGCCTTGAGCGAGATCGCGTCGAGCTCCGGCGTCACGCGCCGGTTGAAGTTCGACGGCGGCGGGACCTCGGCCTTGCGCACCTTCTCCATCAGCGCGAACTCGGTGTCGCCGCGGAACAGCTTCTCCGTCGTCAGCATCTCGTGAAGGATGATGCCGGCCGAGAAGACGTCCGTGCGCGCGTCGAGCGGCATGCCGCGGATCTGCTCCGGGCTCATGTAGCTGAACTTGCCCTTGAGGATTCCGATCTCGCTCGTGAACTTCATCAGCGCCTGCGCGATGCCGAAGTCGAGGAGCTTGACGTCACCGTCGTACGAGAGCCGGACGTTCGACGGCGAGACGTCGCGGTTGACGATGTTGAGCGGGCGGCCATCCGGCCCCGCGAGGTTGTGCGCGAAGTGCAGGCCCTCGGCGATTCGCGCCGCGATGTACACGGCGTGCGGAACCGGAATGCGCTGCTGCGTCTCCTGGCAGCGCCGCAGCACCTGCGTCAGGTCGCGCCCGCCGATGTACTCCATCGTGATGTAGTGCCGGCCTTCGGACTGGCCGATCTCGACGGTCTCGACGATGCAGCGATTGCGCAGCATCATGGCGAGCTTGCCCTCGCGATGGAACATGTCGATGAACCGCGCCTCGCGCGCGAGCTGCGGCCGCATGACCTTCACCGCGAGCAGTCGCTTCGGACCTTGCTGCATGCGCGCGCGATAGACCTCGGCCATGCCGCCGCGTGCGATGAGACCGAGCAAGTAGAACTTGCCGAAGGGCACCGGATCATTCGGCGCACCCGGAGACAACTTCCCTTCTTGCGACGGTCGCTCGGACACCATCAGCGCGCGGCGACCTTACCACTTCCTACCATTTGATCGTGATCCGCTGGCCCGGCCGGATCTCGACCTGTCGCTCTTCCGTTCGCATCCCGGAATCGTCCTTCAGGACCAGCTTCAGCTTCCGGCCGTCCGAGGCGGCCGCGACACCGATCTCCGTCGCTGTGATCCCGAGGTCGATCATCACGCCGGGTGCCTTCGGGTTCTCGAGCGCGATGCGACCGAGCGGCCGCTCGAGGCGGTTCTCGACGATCGCCCACGCGAACGACATCGAGGCCGGCTTGCCCGCCTCGACGGTCGCGTACTCGAACAGCGCCATCTCGTACTTCGGGTTGAAGCAGAGGCCCTTGTAGCTGCCGGGCGCGACGACGAGGCCTTTCGCGGGCAACTTGCCGGTGATGCGCTGGCGATTGATCCACATCTCGGTGCACGGAAAGCTCGACGAGATGATCAGCGTTCCGAGGACGTCTTGCTCCTTCGCGAGCTCCGAACGAATCACATCCGCGTTCGCGCCGAACGGTCGCGCGACCAGGTAGCGGCGATACAGCTCGCGGCGCTGCGCGGCGGCGCCGAGCTTGTCGTAGGTCGCGCCGAGCTCGCGCAAGAAGCCGGGCAGGTCGGGCGCGAGCGCTGCGCCGATATGGAAGTGCACGAGCGCATCGCCGTAGGCCTTCTTTGCGAAGGCGGCGCGGCCGGCGGCGAACGCCTTCCTCGCGTCGGGCACAGATGGTTTGAGCACCAACTTGTCGGCGAGCGGATCCTTCTGCGTCGAGAGCTTCTGGATCTCGAGCATCGCGACGTCGTGCTCGACGCCCTTCGTCGCCTCGCCGTAGGAGATCCAGGCAAGCGTCGCTTGCTCGATCTGACCGGCTCGCTGCCACAGCGCGGCGAGGTGTTTGGCCTCGGTGCTGGCCGGTCCGCGTGCGGCGACGAGTGCCTGGTAGATGGGGATGGCCGCCGCCCAGTCCTTCTTCTTTTCGGCCTTCTTGGCCAGGGGAACGAGGAATTCAGAAAGCTTCTTTCGCGACGTCTGCGTCGCGATGCGTTGATGCAATTCGCCTTCACTCGCCGGTGCTTCCGCCTCGGCCGAAGCGATTCCTGCGGCCACCATGACAACAATCCCAGCGATGCCGACTCCCCTCATAGCGAACCAGCGTAGCGCATTGGAGATGGTGCGGAGAACATCTCCCCGTGTCGTACCCGCCCGAATCTCCCGTAGCCAGGACCACCAGTCTTACCCGACCGTGTTTTTGCAGCTGCATGGTACGGTGACTGTGCGGTTTTCGAGGGAATTCCGCTTTGATGCACGCCGTCATCCTGGAGCGGAACAAGCTCGTCGGTCGAAAGGTCGGTCGTCTGTTCATGGCGACCGGCGCGAGCGTGACGCATGTCGAAGAGCCGGCGCAGCTCGCGAACGTGATCGACGGCGCGGCCGTGCTGTGTGCGGACACGTTCGATGCGGACCTCGTGGCGGAGCAGGTGCGATCGCGGCGCGGTTTGCGCGGCCTGCTCTGGACCGCGGAGCCACTCAAGCGTTCGCTGCGCTACCTGGTCGAGACACCGGGCATCGAGCACGTGTTCGGTCGGCGCGACTTCGAGTCGGCGCCGCGCGAGTGGGAGATCTTGATGGTCGCGCGCCGCTTGCTCGCGCCGTGCGCGCCGCCCGCGTTGCCCGCATATCTCGACTGGGGCTTTACGGCATTCGAGATCGAAGTGAAGTCGTCCACCGATCGTGACGATGCGACGGCGCGCGTGACCGAGCTCGTCGCGACGCTCGGCCTGCCGAAGCGCGTCGGCGATCAGTTCGGCGAGCTCGCGCACGAGCTCCTGATGAACGCGATGTACGACGCGCCGATCGATTCACATGGCCGGCCGAAGTACGCCGGTGATCGCAAGGCGGCGATCACGCTCGAGACGGGCGAGCGCCCGATGCTGCGCGCGGGAACGGATGGCTCGCGGCTTGTCCTTCAAGTGACCGACCCGTTCGGTCGCCTCGAGCGCAAGCATGTGGTGGAGAGTCTCGCGCGCGGGCTCGCGGGCGGCGAGATGGATCAGTCTTATGGTGGAGCGGGGTTGGGGATGATGGTCTGCCACAACGCGTCGTCGGCGATGTTCTTCGACGTCGCGCGCGGCAGACACACCGAGGTGACTGCGCTGCTCGAGCTGGATCTCAACCAGCGCGAGCTCAGGACGCAGGCTCGCTCGTTACATTTCTGGAGTCGACCCGAGTGATGTCGCAAGAAGCAGTACAACCCAAGGCTCAGCCCATGATTCCCGCCGAGGGCAACACGCCGAAGCTCACGATCGAGAAGTTCGCCGACGGCGCGATCGCGTGCCTCAAGTTCATCGGCACGATCGACGAGGCGTTCGAGGGCAAGAAGCTCGGCACGTCGACGGCCGGCGAGGTGCTCGTCGTCGATCTCGGCGCGGTCAAGAAGATCTCGTCGTTCGGCATTCGCGAGTGGGTCGACTTCATCTCGACCGCATCGAAGCAGGTGCGCTCGGTCGTGTTGATCGAGTGTGCGCCGAAGGTCGTCGACCAGCTCAACATGGTCGCGAACTTCGCGGGTACCGGGCGCGTGTTCTCGTTCTACGCACCGTTCAAGTGCGACTACTGCGACTCCGAGCACCGCGTGATCCTGCAGGTCGACAAGGACCTCGAGACGCTCAAGTCGATGAAGCTTGCCGACCGGCCGTGCCCGTCGTGCAAGGAAGCGATGTACTTCGACGAAGACGGCGCGACGTTCTTCTCGTACGTGCTCGGCCAGCCGCGGTTCGAGCTCGAGCCCGAGGTCGCGAACTTCCTCGCGAGCAAGCTCAACTACGTCGTCTCGGATCTCAATCGCAAGCTGCGCATCGACAAGCTGATCGATGGCACGACGACATACCTGCGCCTCGTCGGCGACCTCGAGCGTGGCTTCCCCAGGGAGAAGCTCGCCGAAGGTCTCGAGGGTACCGTGATCGTCGACCTCGTCTCGGTCGGACGCATCGAGCCCGCGGGCGCGGCCGAGTGGCGCGGCTTCGTCCAGATGGCGTCGCCGCTCGTCGAGAACTTGTATCTCGCGAACGCACCGCCCGCGTTCCTCGAGAAGCTCGCGTCGAAGGAAGACCTCGGTGCAAAGGCACAGGTCGTCACGCTCACGCTGCCGTACTCGTGCAACAGCTGCGGCACGACGCAGGGCCAGACGATCGATGTCGCCGAGCACTACGACGTCCTCAAGTTCGCGACCGCGCCGGAGCTGCGCTGCACGGCGTGCAGCCAGGCGCTCCAGTGCGTCGCCGGCGAGACGCTGATGGCACTGCTGCCGGCACTGCCGAAGCCGGCGGTGAATCCTCAGCTCTTGAAGTCGATCGGCATGCTGCGCGAGCGCGCGCAGGTCGCGCCGAAGCGGCCGTCACTCAAGTCTTCGGAGCAGCCTCCGATCGCCGCGCAGCCGCGTGCGTCGTGGGTCGTGCCGTTCCTCGCGTCGCTGCTCGCGGTCGTGCTCGTCGCGGGCGGTTACCTCGCGTACCAGCGGTTCGCGAAGAGCAACGACAGCACGAGCGCCGCCGGTAAGATCGTGAACCGCAGCGCCGAGACGCGTCCCGCGTGGATCGTCGCCGACGCGCCGGGCACCGCCGCGTGCACCGACACGCCCGACAAGGGCATCTCGTGCGTCGGCATCTCGACGCTGTCCGCGCGTCAGGACGACGCCGACGACGAGTCGACGGACGCCGCCTACGAGGCCGTCGCGAACGCGATCGCCGTTCGCATGACCGACGCGAAGTGGAAGGCCGCGGTCCCCGCGATCTACGCGTCGTCGCGCAGCGCGAAGCTCGACAACCTCGACCGCGCGCCCGACCTCACGAGCGCACGCCGCGATGTTCGCGAAGCACGCCACGCGGTAGCCGTCGCGCTGCGCGCCTCGGGCGGATCCGCTATTCCCGCGACGCCGACCGGCCGCTACTGGGAAGAGCTCGACGGCGGCTCGGGCAAGCGCTACCTCTCGTTCGCGCAGATCACGATCGGCGCGACCGAGCTCGCGAAGCTCGTCGACGCGTACACGGCGAGTGGCAGCGCACTCGGCGCGACCGTCGTCCCCGCGTTCCCACTCGTCGCGTGGCGCTATCCGAAGGTCGAGCGCGGCGCGATCGTCACCGCGCTCGCGAGCGGGCCGATCCAGCAAGCGGGCGTCGCCGAGGGCTACGTCGTGCTGTCGATCAGCGGCCGTGACGTCACGGATGGTCCGTCGTTCGCGAAGCTCGCCAGCGACGAGCACGCGGCGCTTGCACAGCACGGCGGCTCGCTGCGGTTCAAGGTGCAGACGCCCGACCCGGCGCCGCGCGAGTTCGTGTCGAAGGTCGCCGCGACGGTGCCCGAGACGCACGAGGGCAGCGGCAAGCGCCCGGGCAAGCCAGGCAACAGCAAGTCGGGCACCGGCAACGTGAACGTCTGGGACAAGTTCGAGCGCTCGCCAAAAGCCAGCCGCGACGATCCGAATCAGTGAGCGCGAGCGGGCGCGTCATGCAGGCGTTCTGGGGACCGGAGAAGCTGAATTCCGCGGCGTTCGTCGAGCTCGTCGACAAGCTCGACGCGAGCGCCGAGGTCGCGGCGATCGTGCGCGCACTCGACGGCATGAACGACATCGTCGACGTCGGCGGTGGTACGGGCTTTCTGACGCAGGAGCTCGCCAAGCGTGCGCGCGTGACGGTCGTCGAGCCGAGCGCCGAGCAACGCGCGAAGGTACCGGCGGGCATCCAGGTGCGCGCGGGCAGGGCAGAGGATCTCCCGATGGGCGATCGCCTGAACGACGCGGCGATCGCGACGTGGGTCCTGCAGTACTGCGACGATCCGCTGCGCGCCATCGACGAGCTCGCGCGCGTCGCGCGGCGCTGCGTCGTCATCGTGCAAGCGGCGCCGAACAACGATCTCGTCGAGGTCTACAACCTCGAGGCCGACGTCGCCGGATTGCCGCGCGCCGATCACGCGTGGCTTCTCGACAGCGCTGCGGCGCGTCTCCAGGCGGCGGGCTTCGAGACGCGCGTCGAGCACGTCGCGATTCCCGTGCGCGTCACCGATGCACGACACGCGGCCGAGATGCTGTCGCGCCTGCACTTCGCGGATCACCCGAAGCGTGCGGAGATGATCGAGGCGACCGAGCCGTTCATTCGCGCACGGCTCACGGCCGTTGCGTCGCTGGCCGACGATGGCGTGCTGCTCGCCGCTTACAGACGCGAGTAGGTGCCGTTGCGGCGGCGCGCCGCTGCGGCCTCCTCCTTCGTGACGACGGTCTTGCCGATCGGCGCGAGCGCGCACAGGGCGAGCTTCAGGTGCTGCCACGCGAACGGGATGCCGATGATCGTGACCGCGTTCGCGGCCGCCGAGGCGACGTGACCGATCGCGAGCGGCAGACCACAGAAGACGAACCAGATCACGTTGCCGAGGAAACCGAGCGTCCCGGTGCCGATATCGGACCGGCCCGTGTACTCGCGGCGATCCATCACCTCGCGCCCGAACGGGAAGAAGCAGAGCCCGCCGAACATGAAGCACGCGCGCGACCACGGGATGCCGACGATGCTGATCGCGCAGAGCAGGCCGGCGATCCACCAGCCGATGCCCATCACGAAGCCGCCGAGCACGAACCAGATGAGATTGAGGAGCGTCGTCACACGTCAGATCTACGGCATCGCAGCCCTCGCTGCACGCGGTGAAATTCGAAGCCGATATGACGGCGAAGTCGCGACTTCGCGTAGCGCGCGGCGTGTAAACCGGCGGCGTCGGGTGTGGCTCTTGCTGTGCAGGTGCCGCCGGCCATATGTCCTAAGGCTTGGCCGTCGCGCGCAGCTTCTCGACGAACGCAGGGAACGGTAACGACGCGAGGTGCTTGTAGCGCTCCGCGAGCGCGCGCTCGAGCTCGTCGGGTTTGCCTTCGAGCGCGGCCTGCAAGATCGACGTGTCGTCGCCGGGCTCGGCCGGATCGATCTCCTGGACCCGCACGAGTGCTGCGCGCGCGGCGTCGAGATCGCCGGCGACGAGCTGCGCTTCGCCGACGGCGAGCCACGCGTTGTGGCACCACGGAGCAATGGCCGCGCCGCGCTCGGCATGCGCGACCGCGGCGGGGTCGCAGCGGCGCGCGAGTGTGCGGCCGAGGTGCTCGGGACCTTGGTGCCAGAGCGGCTTGGCCTCGGCGATCGCGCGAGATGCGCGGTCCAGCGCGTCGAGGTCCCCGGCTTCGAGCGCGAGGCCGAACAGCGTGATGAAGGCCGCGGCACAGTGCTCGTCGAGCTCGAGCGCGCGATCGACGGCGGCGCTGGCGGCATCGTAGGCATGGACGCTGCGATATGAATCCGCGAGCTGGACCCACGCGAGCGGATCGTCGTCGAGGCCATCGTGGGCGAGCGCTTCGAGCGCGGCGATGTCGCCGAGATCGGCGCGCAGGCCGGCGATCCGGACCCGCCAGATTCTTGCTTCGTGCTCGTCACCGCGCTCGCGCGCTGCCCGCGCCATCGCCTCGCCGGCACGAATCGCGATCTCCGGTGCGGGGCAAGGCCGGATCGTCGGAAGGCCCGTGAACAGCTGTGCGCCGACACCGGGTGCGATCTCTCCAGTCGCGAAGCGTTCGCACACCCACGGCACGATCTCCTGGAGCACGCCGCCGTGGCGGTATGCCTGCACGATCGTCTTGTCGATTTCGTCGAGATCGAACGTGAGGAGCTCGTTCTGCGGTGTCTCGGTACGGAGCTCGAACAGCACGCGGCCGTGCACGAGCCCGCGCACGTAACGACGCTCGCTGCAGTGCCAGCTCGCGAGCTTCCAGCGTGCCGCGAGGTCATTCTCGAACTCGGCGAGGGCTTCACCCAATGCAGCGGCTGCGTCGTCGGGGCGACCCAGCGCCTCGTGCGCCATCGCGCGGAGCTCGTAGGCGTACGAGAGATCCACGCCGTCGAGGATCGCGAGCGCGCGAGCCGGCGTGCGCTCGACAAACCACGACGCGATGTAGACGCGCGGCTGAACGCGATCGGGATCGAGCTCCAGCACGCGTTCGAGGGCGCGCACGCCGAGCGCCTCCCCGCGGATCAGCAAGATGCGGCCGAGGACTTCGTGGGTGCGTACGTTCTTGGAACCGGCGGCGGCAGCGAGCCGCAGGACCTCGAGCGCGTCGTCGAGATGCTGGTGCGCGACGAGCTTCGCGCCGAGCAGGTCGAGGAGCGCGGGACGCGTTGGATGCGCCCGCGCGATCGCCGCGAGCTTCGCGGCGAACGCGTCACCGGCGTGCGCGGCGGCGAGCGCCACGGCAAGCGGCTCGACGAGCTTCGCCGGCTTGTCGACGTGATCGAGCTCGGTCTCGAGAAACAGCGCGCGCGCTTCGGGATCGGCGATCTCCTTCGCCGCCGCGAGGGTCTTGCCGTAGGTGCGTTTGCCCTCAGT
Organism: Myxococcota bacterium; assembly: GCA_030857175.1. GTDB lineage: Bacteria > Myxococcota_A > Polyangia > Haliangiales > Haliangiaceae > JABFXX01. The sequence continues at coordinate 82,491 of JALZOJ010000029.1, forward strand.
CATCGACTGTGTAGAGCGCGACGGAACACGCGCCACCTTATAAGAGGCGGCCCACGGGCGGCGCGGTCGTCGTTAGTGAATTCACTACGCGGACGTTTGTGATTGGACGGACCACACATCGGCGTAGAGTCTGAAACATGAAGAGGGCGTCATGTTTTGTCGCGGCCGTGGTCGCCGCCGGGTGTGGTGGCTCGGGCAGTGATGCCGAAGAAGTGCTGAACCCGCAGCGCGACGCGTATGACACGTGGATCAAGATCGAGCCGCCCGGCGTCGTGTGCGGCAACAACAGCCAGTACAAGTTCTGGGCGAACTTCTCGAACACGAGCGACAAGCTCGTCGTCGTGTTCGAGCCCGGCGGCGCGTGCTGGGACTACGACAGCTGCACCGGCAAGAACGGCATCCGCGGCGCCGCGAACGTCGACGGCCTCAAGGACAACCACTACGAGCTCGCGGCGTTCATCTCGCCGTTCCTCTCGCGGTTCGACGACACCAACCCGGCGCGCGACTGGAACATGATCTACGTGCCGTACTGCACGGGCGACGTGCACACCGGCAACAACGTCGTCACGTACCAGGGCTCGCCCGACGTCGAGTTCCATCACGACGGGCACGATGCCGTGCAAGAGGTCGTGAAGTGGCTCGACGGCAACTTCACGCACGTGCCGAAGATGGTCGTCACCGGTTGCAGCGCCGGCGGCGTCGGCGCGTTCGTCAACTATCGGTTCCTGAGAAGCGGCATCTCCGCCGTCGAGAAGGGCTACCTGATCGACGACTCCGGTCCGGTGTTCCAGTCGACGGGTTATTCGCAGCCGATGCACGCGATGATTCGCGGCGCGTGGAATCTCGACTCGCTGATGCCGAAGATGCCGCCGGGCTTCACGCTCGACAACATTGGCTCGCTCAACACCGCGCTCGCCGACGAGTTTCCGCGCGATCGCCTCGCGACGACGTACTTCCGTCGCGACCACAACTTCTCGCTCTACTCGTACGAGCGCTTCTACAACTTCCCGCCGAAGGAAGAGATCATGCGGATGTGGGACGCCGATACGCAACTCCTCGTGCAGCAGTACGCGACGCGCGACAACCTCTACTACTTCCTGCCGTACTACCGCGGCATCAACGACAGCCACTGCACGACGCTGTTCAACTTCGTCGGCTCGGACATCCAGGCGCAAAACATGACGCTCGCGCAGTGGGTCAATGACTTCGTCGGCGACGCGCCGGTGAAGAGCTACATCGAAGCGCCGGTTCCCGGCGAAGACGATTAGCTACGGCGCCGGCGGAGCGATGCACGCCTGCAGCGCGTCGACCGTCGTTCCCGCCGCGAGGCACTGGCGCAGCTCGAGCGACCAGTCGCCGAGCTGACAAGCGGCTTCGATCTGCGCCGGCATGTCGGGCATCTCGGTGTAGAGACCGCCGTTCTTGACCGTCGTCGTGATCTGCTGCCCGAGCGTCGCGCACGAGAGCGCGGGCGGTATCTCGGTCGAGGCGGCGACGGGCGGCGACGAACCCGCGCACAGATGCGCGTTGAACAGGTCCGACGCGGCGAGCGTGCAATTGCGACGCTCGACCGACCAGCTGCCGCTCTCGCAGCGCTGCGTGTAGACGCTCGCGCACGCCTCGCACTGCGCCTCGTCGGGACGGTGATCGGGGCCGTGCGTCGCGTCGCCTTCGAGCTCGGCGAGGTGGCGACCGACCGTCGCGCAGTCGTTCGCGGCGGCCGCGCTCGAGGCCGTGCCCGATGTCGCCGTCAGCGACGGCGCCTTCGGCGCGCTCAGCGCACGCATCATGTCTGTCGCGCACGATGCCGAGGTGTGCTCGGTCGGCTTCGCGGCGACGGTCTTCTCGTTCGCTGTCGCGCCGGCGGCCGGACGCGATTTGGTGGTCGCGGCACCGCCATCAGAGGGCACGGCGACGATCAACACGACGCCTCCAACGGCGGCGGTCACGGCAGCAGCAATTCCTAGCTTGTTCATGGTCGATCCTTTCACGGGGGAGGCATCGACATGCGCAGGTGCAAGAGTCCCGATCACCGCGAGGACCGAAGCCACGAGCGCAGCGCTCGGACCACGGCGCACGATGGCACCCTCGACGATCGTCGCGACGCGCTCGGCAAGGTACTGGCGTCCACGAGAGAGTCGCTTGTTCGTCGTCGCCGCGCTGATCCCGAGGGATCTGGCAACGTCGTCGACGGAGCGTTCTTCGTAGTAGTACAGCACCAGCGGCTCGCGGTAGACGTCCGGGATCTGACCCAGGGCCACCGCGACGAGGCGTTCGGATTCTGCCTCGCTCAGCGCTTCGTAAGGAGTCATCGAATCGATTGGTTCCACGAGGTCTCCCACGGTCTCGCGCCGTATGCGCTTGCGCGCATCACGGCCGAGGTTGCGAGCGATCCCGCAGAGCCACGCGGGGAGCTTGGTTGCGTCTCGAAGATCGGCGAACCGCCGCCACGCTGTGACGAACGTGTCTTGCGTGATGTCATCGGCCAGCGTGCGGTCGCGAACGCTGCTGAACGAGACGGCGTAGACAGCGCGATGGTAGCGCTCGATGATCTGGGCGAACGCAGTGCGGTCTCCGTTCCGGCTCGCGTCGATCAACGCGGCGTCGAGATCAGCACCTGCTTGCATGTCGTGTTGTAGTGGAAGTCGGAGGCCGTTTCGGACCGAAAAACTGCACGGCCGCGCATATCGGACGCCCGCCGCGTGATGTCGCCCACTTACCCGACAACCGGACATATAACGGGGGCATGCGCATCCTGCTCGCCCTCGCGATCCTTCTCACCGGTTGTTCGAAGAAGAAGGACGACGCCCCCGCGCCCGCAACCACGGAGACCAAGCCCGCGGCGAAGCCCGAAGAGGCAAAGCCGGCGCCGGCGCCCGTCGATGACGAGAAGCCGACGCCGACCGAGCCCGACAAGCCGACGCCGACCGATCCCGCCAAGCCGACGCCGGCCGAGCCCGCCAAGCCCGCGACGATGGAGCCCGCCAAGCCCGCCCCGCCCGTGGCCGACAAGCGAGCGCCCGTGGCGGGTGCACCGACGAAACAAGCCGCGATCCAGCATCTCCGCGACGTGCTCGCCGCCCTCGAGGCGAAGGACTGGAACAAGGCCGTCACGTACTTCGCGTTTCCCGCGAACGAACGGCCGCGGGGTGCCGAAGCCGCATTCGGCAAGCTGATCGAGCTGAAGGAGATCAGCGCGAAGGGCATCGACGTCCTCGCCGCGAAGGGCAAGTGGGGCAAGCTCGTCGAGGTCTTCGAGCCCGAGAAGGCGGCGCACTTCGCGGACAAGTTCAAGGTGCCGCTCGCCGACTGCTACGGCTTCTCCGTCGAGAGCGCGACCGCGAACGCGTCCGTCGGCTTTTACTGGGACGGCAAGGAGCTCAAGCTGATCCGCCTCAACAATGTCGGCAAGCTCGAGTAGTCAGAGCCGCTGAAACGAATCGACGCTGTAGTCGGGTCCATTGCCCGTCGTGTGCAGCACGCCGAGATCGCCGGGACGCAGCAGCTTGTACAGCTGATCGCTGACCGTGAGCTCGTGACGCTCGCCGGACTCGCGAAGAAACGCGATGCGCGGCTTGTCGCCGTCCATGCGCTTGTCGACGATCGCGACGCCCCACTTCTGGCCCGCGAGCTTCGGCGAGAAGCCGATCGCGGCGAGCAAGAAGGACAGGCCGAGGATGCCGAACAGCACGACCAGGAACCACATCAGCCAGGCCGCGGTGACGTACAGCTTGCACGCGTACATGATGCCGCCGCAGCTCGCAGCCGCCGCGAGCACGACGGCACGCGCGACGCCCGTGCCCTTGTTCATGCGTAGCGCATCGAGGTAATCGGCGCGGTCTTTCAGCGTCGCGAGCTTCTGCTTCGCCGACACGACGGCGAGATCGTCGTCGGTGACGGAGGTCTCGCGTTCGTCGCCGGGCACGCGCGCATCTTAGCGCGCCGCGCGGATCTCGAACCAGAACGACGTGACACCGTCTTCGCAGCTCACACCGACGGTGCCACCGTGTGCGAGCGCGACCGAACGTACGATCGAGAGGCCGAGGCCCGAGCCGCCGGACTCGACGCGCGTCGAGTAGAAGCGGTCCCACACCTTGCGCTGCGCGGTCGCCGAGAGGGCGGGGCCGTGATTCATCACGGTGACGCGCACGGATTCGCGACGCTCCTCGAGCACGACGCGCACGCTCGTTTCGGGATCCGCGAACTGCGTCGCGTTCGCGACCAGGTTCTCGATCGCGGCGGCGAGCTGCGCGCTGCGGCCGCTCGCGATCGGCGCGCCGTCGATCATCACGGTGACGGGCACCGGCCACGGTCGAGCGGCGCAGGCGTGTGCGAGGTCCGCGACATCGACGGGGAGCGCGGCGCTGCGATCGTCCTCGACGCGTGCGAGCTCGAACAGGCGCGAGACAATGCGATCGAGGCGCGCGGTGTCGGCGATGATCATCTCGAGGAAGCGTTCGCGGGCCTCCGCATCGTCGATGCCATCGCGCAGGAGCTCGGCCGCGCCGCGAATGCCGGCGAGCGGATTCTTGAGCTCGTGACTGATGTCGGCGGCGAGCGTGCGCGAGTCTTTCGCGCGGCGCTCGAGCTCCTCGGTCATCGCGTCGACCGCGCGCGCGAGCTGGCCGATCTCGTCGGAGCGCTCGCCGAGGGAGTCACCGTCGACGGCTTGCCGTGCGGCGATGCGCTGCGCGCGGCGCGTGAGCTTGCCGAGCGGGCGCGCGATCGTCGTCGCGAGCACCAGGGTCAAGAGCGCGGTGATCGCGAGCGTGGCGAGCAGGATCTGCGTCAAGAAGCGGCGCAGCTTGTAGAGCTCGAGCTTCACGTCGTGCGTCGAGCGCGTGACATAGACGATGCCCGACACGTTCTCGCCGTACTTGATCGGCAGCGCCGAGAACAAGTACACGCGATCCTGGTTCTCCCACAGGCGCGTCGCGGCACCGTAGCGGCCGGCGATCGCGGCCTGCACCTCGCGCCGCTGCTTGACCTCGAGTTGCTCGGGCACCGACGGGGCGCGCCTCGGAGACTCGCCGATCAGCCTCGGGACGGGACGCTCGGCGCCCTCGGGTGGACCGCCGCGATGCGAGTCCGCGGCGACGTTGCCCTGCGTGTCGAGCAAGCGAATCCGCGTGCGCGTGTCGCGGGCCGCGACGTTCAGCATGTGCTCGCGCTTCGCGAGCGGGACGGCGGGCTCGGCCATCACGATCGCGCGCACGAGCTGCGCTTGATGGATCATGTCGCGCTCGAGGCTGTGGAGCAGCTGCGCCTCGTGCATCTCCGCGAACACGATGCCGGCGATCGGCACGATCGCGACGATCACGTTCACGAGGAGCAGGCGATACCGGATGCGCGCGCCGTGGCGCAGCGCTCGCCTAACTGCAGCGATAACCGACGCCATGGACCGTCTCGATCACGTCCGCGTTCACCGCCGCCAGCTTCGCGCGCAGGTTGCGCACGTGCGTGTCGATCGTGCGCTCGCTGATGTGATGATCTCCTCCGTAGACGGTCGCGATCAGCTGGCCACGCGAGAGCACGCGGCCGCGATGCTGCACGAGCGTTGCGAGCAGGCGCAGCTCGGTCGCGGTCGCGGTGAGCGGCGCATCGTCGACGCGGATCTCGTGGCGATCGCGATCGATCGTGACGCTGCCGCAGACGAGCAACGCCTGCGGTGCGGGAACGCTCTCGGCGGCGGGCGCCACGCGACGCAGCACCGCCGCGACGCGCGCGACGAGCTCGCGCGGTGAGAACGGCTTGGTCAGATAGTCATCGGCGCCGAGATCGAGACCGAGCACGCGGTCTGCCTCCTCGCCACGCGACGACAGGAACATGATCGGCACGCGGCCGTTCGCGCGCAGGCGGCGACACAGCGCGAACCCGTCGAGCTCGGGCATGAGCACGTCGAGCACGACGAGGTCGACACCGCCGCGCTGCACGCGGTCGTAGGCGATCACGCCATCGTTCGCGAGCTCGACCGCATGACCGGCACGGGCGAGCGCGAAGCGCGCGACTTCTCGGATGTGCGCGTCATCATCGACGACGAGGACGGTGGCCATGTTTCTCCTCAACGTGCCGGAGCACTCTTGTATTCCAACTCGCCGTCTTCAATGGAAGATTGGTAGGCGAACAGGTCACCTAAACCTTCGACGCGAGCGACCAGCTCCTGGACCAGATCGGCCGAGGACTTGGCGATCGAAGGCTGCAGCCGCACGAGCTCGGCCTGCGTGACGAGCTGCGCGATCAGCTCGTGCACCTCGTCGAGCTCCGAGCGGTAACGCACGCGCAGGCTGCGCAGCTGGCCGAGCGTTCGCACGCGCAGCTGCGCCGTCGCCGCCGCCGCATTCGCACCGCGCGCGGCGAGCTCCTTCACGCGGGTCTCGACGGTGGCCGGGTCGAAGTCAGGGCGATCCAGCAGCGCGTCGAGCTCCCCGAGTCGCTCGGTCGCCTCGCGCAGCCGCGCGGCGAGCACGCGCGCGGTCTCGGCATCGGGCAACACCTGCGCGAGCGGTGACGACTGCGCGCGCGACAACGCCGAGAGCAGCTCGCGCTCGTCATCACCGAGCGAGTGACGCTGCGCGATCACGAGTGGTGCCCACAGGGGCCACAGGACGACGACGAGCAACGTGTCACTCGTCTTCTGACCGCGCAGCGTGACCGCGAGCACGAGTGCGATGGCCGCGCCGAGGCCGAGGTAGCCGACGCCGAGGAGGTCGAGGCTCATTGGCGTTGCTCCGGCAGCGGCGCTTCGTCACGCGAGTACACGCCACGCGCCGACTGGAACGCGCCGGTGATCGCGTCGAACAGGCTGCCTTCGATCGCACGCACGAACGGCACCTCCGGTGTGCGCGGCCGCACGAGGTACGGACGCAGTGCCCACGACAGCTGCCCACCGATCGTGACGAACACGATCACGAGACCGAATACCGCCGTGCGCCAGCCGCGCGTGCCGTCGCGAAGATTCTCGATGGAGACAGCGCGAATGATCATGTGCAGCGCCGCGACACCCGCGACGCCGAACATGCTCACTGTCATCAGGATCATCTGGTGATACGTGAGATCGATCGCGCGCCCCAACAAGATCAGCGGCGTGCCCGCGACGAGCATCAGCGCGCCGAACGCGAGCGCGGACATCACGAGCGCGAGGTCTTGCACGAGGTTCGAGCGTCGACCGACAGCGCGGCCGATCGCGGTCAGGGTTGGCGCCGACAGCGCGGCGGTGCCGAGCAGCACGAGCGGGAGCTTCACCGCGGCGTAAGCGATCTGCACGCCACCGCGATAGCTGCCGAGCGCTGCGCCGACGATCACCATCGTGACGGCGATCGTCGCGATCATCACCTTGAGGATCGCGGCGAGGTTCGTGCCCGCGCGAATGCGCGCGAGCATCACTTCGCGATCGCGAAGCAGGAGGTCGATGGTGCCGAGCGAGCGCGGAATGCTCACCGACGGAGTTTCGAGTGCGCCGATCATTGGTAGAGCTCCTGCACGAGGTCGATCCACAAGCGACCGGCGACGCCCGCCGTCGATGCGGCCCACACGAAGAACACGAGGCTGGCCATGAGGCCGCGCTCGGGCGAGGCGAGCTCGCGCGACAACCGCACGAGCGAGAGGATGCCGGCGATGCCGAGCACGCCGGTGGCGACGACATACGTCGTGGTCGGCGACGTCGACGATGCGGCGAGGAATGCGGCCGGCAAGATGAGCCCGGCGATCGCGATGCCGAACGCGGCGAACGCGACGCCAAACGCGCGCGCGACCTTCGCGACGGGCGGCGCGTCACCGGTGGCAGCGAGCGCGATGTAGAGCGCGGGCGCCGTGGCCGCGATCACGCCGAACAGGATGGCGGGGGTGGATAACAGGGGTGTGATCGCGTGCGCACGTGCCGCGACGATGCCGCCGACCGCGACAGGTCCGAGCACCGCCAGCGCCATTCCAGTGGCGCGGTGCTCGACGGGTGGGGCGAGAGCTGCAGGCTCGGGGTGCAACCCCGTAGATATCGACATGAGTGACCTCCTGCCCAGTAGAACCATCCACCTGCTGAGTCCCGGCGCACGGGATGTCCACGCTTCGTCGAACAGTTGTGGAGATTCAGCGCAGACCTGTCACGAGCCGGTGACACGGCTCGACGAAAGAGTGCGAGTCCAAAGGCGAGCACGAGCGTTGGAATGGGCATGCGCACTCGCCTCGCCACCCTCGCTCTCGTCACCTCCCTCTCGCTTGGCTGCGGTAAGTCCAAGGACGCCGCCAGCGCCGACATGCCCGCGCCGGCCACCACTGAAAAGGCCACCGCGGCCAAGCCGACCGACGTCGACGGCCGGTTCGCGAACGCGCCGGCGGTCGATCCGAATCGCAAGGTCATCCGCACCGGACAGATCAGCCTCGTCGTCGGGACCTACGACGACGCGCGCACCAAGCTCGACGCGCTCCTCAAGGCGGCGGGCGGCTATGTCGACTCGACGCAGGTGCAGCACTACCAGGGCGCGGTCTCGAGCGCGACGCTCGTGCTGCGTATCCCGCAAGACGCGTTCGGCGCGCTCGTGCCGAAGCTGCGCGAGCTCGGCGAGATCTCGAGCGAGAGCACGAATGCCGAGGACGTCACCGATCAATACGTCGACATCGCGGCGCGGCTCGCGAGTGCGAAGACGCTCGAGAAGCGCCTCCTCGAGCTCGCCGCGGATCGGTCGAGCGGCGTCGAGGCGCTGCTCGCCGTCGAGCGCGAGCTCGCACGCGTGCGCGGCGAGATCGAGAGCTACGAGGGCCGCATGCGCCAGTGGAACGATCAGATCGCGATGAGCACGCTGACGCTCTCGATCTCGACCAAGGCGCCCGCGATCGCCGCCATCCCCGACCCGGGCATTGGCGATCAGATCGCGAACGGCTTCCAAGCGTCGATCGATGCGCTCCAGAGCTTCGCGACCACGCTCGTCGTCACCGTCACGTCGCTCCTGCCGTGGATGATCCTGATCATCCCGGGCTTCATCTTCGGCCGCCGCGCGTATCGCCGGTACGCGAAGCAGCTGCCGGCCGCGCGCATCGTCCCGCCGCAAGCCTGATAGGGTGCGCGCCATGCGCGCGCTGCTCCTGTGCCTCGTCGCCTGTGGCTCGTCGAAGTCCGACGTGAAACCAGATCCGAAACCCGCGCCGATGGCGCCGTTCGCGATCAACGGCTACGAGCTGACGGGCGCCGAGTACTGGCCGTATGCCGGCACCGCCGAGATCAACTATCCCGATGCCGTGCTGTGGGGCTTCTATCCCAAGGCCGGCGAGACGGGTCCCGGCGAGACGACGCCGAACGTCGACACCGCGAACCCCAAGGCCGTCGCGTGCGCGCAGTCCGCGTACGACGCACTCCGCGCGTTCCTGTCGTCCGACCCGCCGAAGCTGCGGCAGATCGTCGAGCGCGGCGCAGACAAGGGCTACGTGCCCCGCTTCTATCTCTGGACGAACGACTACACGCGCGCGGCATCGCCGTATCCGCCAGGCGTTCGCGAGGCGCGGCTCTGGTACTGGAAGCGGAAGGAACCGGCGCCGCCGAAGCCGCCCGGTTACTGGAAGTGGGAAGCGACGCTGACGCAGTCGGGCGAGTGCCAGATCCCGCAGCCGGCGCAGATCGAGAAGCAGCTCGACACCGAGCTCGCGACCCTCTAGCGACGCGAATTTGGCGCCGTCAAAGTCCACGTAAGCGGTTCGCTCGCGCGGCGCATGCGTGAGCCGGCATGGTCACAGAGCCACAGAGCCGCAGAGGGTTTTCCCAAAAAGATCTCTGCTCCGTGGCTCTGTGGCTCTGTGACCGATCCCGGACGCGCGTGCGCCATGCGAGCCCGCGAAGCGCGATCGGACGCCTCGACGTTGGTGGCTCGCTTCTACTCACACTCGAGGAACTTCACGCCCGCGAAGTTGCCGAGCGCGTCCTTGCCGTGCGGCGCGCAGCAACCCTTCCAGCCTTCCCACTCGACGCTGAGCGCACCGTCGCACGTGGTGCCCGAGACCTCACTCGCCTCGACGAGCGTGCAGCCGCCGTGGTGCTCGAGCACCGAGAACGAGGCGCACGGCGTCTCGCAGCGCGGGTTGCCGTCGTTGTTGATCCGGTGTGGCGAGCTGCCCCAGTCCTGGTTGCAATAGAGGAGGGCCCGGAGCTCGGACTCGGGAGCCTTGGACTCGCTGGTACCGCAGGCCGTCGCGAGAATGAGGAGATACAACGCCTTCAACGCAACGGACCTTACCTCGGCGCGACTCCGAGATCTTGTGATGGCGATTCCGTGACACGCGAATGGCAGCCCCGTTAAGATTCGCGCGAGGGCCCTGGGGTGCGCTGCACATATCTATGCGCGTTGATCGCGCTATCCGGCTGTGTCGACGGGTTTCGCGGATCGAACGTCCTGATGGACATGTCGTTCGCGACACCCGCGCAAACACCTGCGGGCGCGACGCCGCGTCCGAATCAGTTGCCGACGAATTCGCACTACCGCTTCTACGCGATCAAGGAAGAGACGAATCGCGAGAACACGTTCGAGCTGCAGCGCTTCGAGGTGCACGGGATCATCGATCCGACGTCGCCTTGCTACATCGACATCGGCGAGCACGTCCCGTTTCCGGGGCTCCACGTCTCGCAGTACCGGGCGAAGGTCGAAGAAGTCACCGGCATCACCGACATCTCGAATCCGCCACCGAACACGACGCAGGAGCAGCGCATCGATGCGGCAACCGCGATCGTGCGCATGCAGAACATCGCCGCGCTTGCCGGCGACATGGGCATCAAGGTCGTGACCAGCGCGAGTGCCGGCGACTATCCGCCCGTCGATGCAGACTGTAACGGCGGTGGCCTGCCGCCGCGCACGTGCATCGACACCGCGTCGAACGCGCGCCGGCTCGCTGCGTGTCAGGCCGCGTGGGCCGCCGATCCGTTGCTCTATGAAGGCACCGACCGCGTGCTGACGGCGCCGCTGAACGGCACGACGTTCGGTTTCGTCGTCGGTCTCAACCCGATCAACCTCGCGCCCGTCGGCGGCGCGCAGTTCTTTGTCGACGAGGCGCTCGGCGGCACCGACGAGTACGCGATCTACTTCCAGACCGACGGCGTCGAGGACGACCTCGGCACGCTCATCCTGTCGGGTCGGCCGCGATCGCCGACGCGCGGCGTGCGTCACGTTCACATGACGAGCCCGTCGTCGCCCAACATCACCGCTGACCTGGCCGTGTTCGAAGACCTCGGCGAAGACGACACCCACTTCTAGGAGCGCCCATGCGATTTATCGCTATTGCCATCGCAGTTGCCTCGCTTCATGCAGGTTGCAAGGAAGTCGAGTGCGGCGACGGGACGATCGAGCGCGACGGGACGTGCCAGCCCTCCGACACCACGATCGACACCGCGAAGTGCGGCGAGAACACGGTCGCCGTCGGCGATCAGTGCGTGCCCGAGTTCCAGCCGACGGTGTGCGATCCAGCGACGACCGAGGAAGACCTCAACGCGTCGACGAACGTGATCACGTGCATCGGCACCGGCGGTGGTGGTTGCGGTGCCGCGCTCGCATGCCCGACGCCTTCGGCCGGCAAGCAGACGATCTGCGGCCAGTTGTTCGACTTCGAGACCGGCGACGTGTTCACGACCCCGACGGCCGCGGGCGTGCGCTGCAACCCGGCGATGCCGGCGACCTCCGGTCCGTGCGCCATCCGCATCAATGCATACGACGCGATCGCGTTCGCGATGAACCCGATGACGGCGCCGCTCCCCGTCGGTGACCTCTACATCGACGATTGCGGCCGCTACCGCCTCAGCGACGTGACGCCGCCGGCTGCATCGCCGTTCATCGCGCTCGGCATGGACGATATCGATCCGACGAAGGCCGGCCCGCAGGGCGTGACGAACGCGACCGGTGTCGCCCTGAACACGGCGCCGAACATGGCGTCCAAGGACGTCGAGGCATTCACGGTGCCGCTCTCGACGGTGGCGAAGTGGCAGATGAGCGGCGGTCCGTCGCTGGCCGGCGGCATCTACGCGATGGTGTTTCGCGCGAAGCGCGCGCCGAGCAAGCAGCCGCAAGCGGGCATCACGGTCCTGAAGGGTGGCGCGGTCTCGATCGCCGACGACCACTACTTCGTGGCGACCGACACGACCCGCGAGCGCATCGACCCCACCGCGATGGGCACCGGCGCGAACGGCACCGCGCTCGTCACGAACGTCTCGCTCGGCGCGGGCCCGACGAACACCGGCACGCAGGGGCCACTGCCTCCCGAGTGCAAGTGGTCGTCACATGCGGCGCAGACCGTCCCCGGCATCGTGTTCATCCAGATCCTGCGTCCCGTCAATGCGACCGGAATGACCTGCAACCTGTGAAGCGCGCACTCGCGATCATCGCTGTCCTGTCCGGACCTGCCGCCGCAGATCCGACGAGCGGCGTCGACGGCGCGCTGTTCCGTAGCTCCTACGACGCGAACGGCATCTTCGCGGTCGAAGGCGCGCGGCTCATGCCGAAGCGCGATCTCTCGCTGAAGATCCTCGGCGGCTACGCGAAGTCGCCGGTCGATATCGCGGTGCCGGGCATCGGCAGCGCCGGCGAGGATCCGATCCTCAAGTACGTCGCGACGCTCGACATGGCGTTCGGCATGACGCTCACGGAGCGGGTCGCGATCGGCATCAATGCCGCGGCGTATCGCGCGAAGACCGACGACGGCTACGGCAGGCGCGGTCGCTACATGTCGGGCGGCGGCATCCTGCGGCCGTCGACGGGCCTGATCGCGCTGCGGCCGCTGTCGAACATCGATGCATCCGCGCCGAAGAGCGACGAGCAGGCGTATCTCGGTGACCAACTCGCAGGCCCGCTCGACGCGCGCATCGGGCTCAAGGTCGCGATCGTGTCCGCACCGCAGCTCGCGGTGACGGCGATCGCGTCGATGTTCTTGCCGTTCGGCGAGGACGAGTTGTTGCTCGGCGATCGCAACATGGTGTTCGAGCCGAAGCTCGCGATGGAGTGGCGCCCCGAGAAGTACAGCGCCACGCGGTTCGTCGCGAACCTCGCAGGACGGTTTCGCGAGCGCAGCGTGCTCGAGAGCTACGACACGGTGATGGAGACCGACGCCGATGCGCGGGTGATCCTCGACGTCGGCAGCGAGCTCGTCGCCGGTGCAGGCTTCGTCTACGAGGTCGTGCCGCGGCTCGCGATCGCCGCCGAAGCGCAGCTGTTCGTGCCGCTGCCCGAGAGCCTCGCGTGGGGACGCTGCCGCCGCTACAACGGCGATCCCTGCTCGTCGATCGGCAGCGGCGACTACTTCGGCGACGCCGACGCGGGTGACCTGACGGCGCTCGCGACCGGCGGCGCATTCTTCCGCGTCTCCGCCGATGTCACCGCGAGCGTGATGGTGGGCACCGGTCAGCTCGGCGCGCGCGGCGACGACGTGCGCTTCACGACCGGCCTTCTGTGGGCACCGCAGCCCGCGGGCGCCTCGACGCCTGGCCGCGGCGACAAGGATGGCGATCGCATCCCCGACAGCGTCGACGCATGCGCCGATGAAGCCGAGGACAAGGACGGGCATCAAGACGAGGACGGCTGCCCCGATCGCGACAACGACGGCGACGGTCTCGCGGACGACAAGGACCGCTGCGCGGACGAGCCCGAGGATCGCGACGGCTTCCAGGACGACGACGGCTGCCCCGAGCCCGACAACGACAACGACGGCATTGCCGACATCGCGGATCGCTGCACGAACGACATCGAAGACCGCGATGGTTTCGAGGACGACGACGGCTGCCCCGATCTCGACAACGACAACGACGGCTTCGCGGATCTCAAGGACAAGTGCGTGAACGATCCCGAGACGGTCAACGGCGTCGACGACGACGACGGCTGCCCCGACGTGCGCGGCACGAGCGGACCGGAAGAGCGCGCCGATCGCATCGATCTCAAGGGTCAGCCGATCTCGTTCGCGCGCGGCACCGCCACGCTCACGGCACCGGCGAGGCGCCTCCTCGATCAGGTCGCGACGATCATGAAGACGCGCAAGCTGTCGATCCGCGTCGAGGTCCACCTCGCGCTCGGCACGGCTTCGAAGAACGCCGCACAGATCCGAGCGCAGAAGGCGAAGGACAAGACGCTGTCGAACCAGCGCGCCCGCGCGATCCTCGACTACCTCCTCTCGCAAGGCGTGACCGTGCAGCAGCTGCAAGCTGTTGGCATCGGCTCCGATCGTCCGCTCGGCTCCGCGAGTCCGACGGATCAGTCGAACGAGCGCATCGACTTCATCAAGGCGCAGCAGGCGGGAGCAACCCCGTGAAGAAGATCGTCGTCGCGCTCCTCCTCGCATCTTCATCCGCCTATGCGCAGGGCGTCTCCGACATCGAAGTGCCGACGCTCGTGTTCGATCAGAGCGACACGACGGACGGCCCCGCCGTCGACGAGTCACTCGACCTCGCGAACATCGTGCAGTCCGCCGCGAAGGGCGTGACGACGGTGCAAGAAGCACCCGCGATCGTCACGGTCATCACCGACGACGAGATTCGCGATCGCCAGTTCCAGAACCTCCCCGAGGTCTACGACGGTGTCCCGGGCTGGTCGCGCTTCGGCCTGTTCTACTCGGTGTTCCCGATGCCGATCGTGCGCGGTCAGGTGCAAGCCGTGCAGTTTCTGCACGACGGCGTCTCGCTGTTCGAGCCAGCGACGAACACACCGGCGACCCTGCGGACGCAGCCGATGGAGCTGATCAAGCGCATCGAGATGATCACCGGCCCGGGCGGCGTGCTCTGGGGCTCGAATTCCTTGCTCGGCATCTTGAACATCATCACGAAGGATGCCGAGGACATCGAAGGCTTCGAGGTCGGCGGCTCGATCGGCGATGGCAACGGCGATCGCAAGATGGCGCGCGCGTACGTGATGGCCGGCAAGAGCAACATGCTCGACGGCAAGCTCAAGCTGTTCGGCCACGGCAGCGTTGAAACCTACCAAGGCGAAACGAAGCGTCTGCCGCTCCTCCTGTTCCACAACGCGTTGCCGCAACCGAACTCCGCAAACGTCTACGGACCACTCGCAGACTCCGACCAGATGCGGTCGCTGATGGTGAATCTTCACACGAAGGTCACGTTCGGCCCGCTGCAGGTGCGGGCCGCGGGCTCGTTCGGCAGCCGCATGATGCCGGCCGGATTCTCGGGCAATCCGTCGCGCGCCGAGCTCCCCGAGGACGAACGCTGTCCCGCTGGCGTGCCGGATCCGATGTGCGCCGATCCGCTGCGCACGAGCCGCCGCAACCAGCTCGACGTTCACGACCGCTATGTCGTCGGCGAATACCGCACGCGCTTCGCCGACGAGAAAGCCGGCATCGCCGTGCGCACGTACGCGCAGCAGTTCAAGCGCGGCTCCGATCCACTTCAAGTCCTCGCGCCGAGCGCGCTCGTCCAGGGCGGCCTCGCGCTGACCGCGAAGGTCACGAGCTATCGCGTCGGCGCCGCCTTCGACGGTGACGTCGAGATCGGACGCCAGATCCGCACGCTCTACGGCGCCGAGGCGTTCCGCGAGTGGAACGCCGACACGGCCGGTGATCGCTCGCGCCAGGGCGACGGCGTGCTCGCGACGCTGGAGGCACCGTACGATCTCAATCGCGTCCCGCTCCTCTGCCCGCGCATCTACGACGCGACTGCGAACGGGGGCATGGGCGGCGTCGTTCACGTCGCGAACTGTCCGCTCACGTTCTCGTTCCCGGCGACGCGCACCGTGGTCGGCGCGTACGTCAATCCGCAGTGGCGCCCGAACAAGAAGCTCATCTTCGATCTCGGTGGTCGTCTGCAGGTCGCGCCCGAATCCCTCAGCGGCATCTCGTATCCGCTCAACACCACCGTCGCTGGTTCGTTCGTGTGGAACTTCATCCCCGACTGGCACTTGAAGCTCAACTACGCCCAGGGCTTCCGCCCGCCCGTCTTCAACAACCTGACCTCGAACGGCGAAGGCGTGCAGATCGGCGGTAACCCCGACCTCAAGGTCGAGACCAGCGACGCCGCCCAGGTCGAGATCAACGCCCGTATCTTCAAAGGCCAGCGCCGCGTTCGCGAGCTCTCGTTCCGCATCGACGGCAGCTACACACGCGTCAACAACCTGATCCAGATCCAGTCGGGCCAGTACACCAACTCCGGCGAGCGCGGGCTCACCTCCGTCGAGTTCCTCGGCCGCCTCTACGTCCAGGGCGGTCACCGCATCGAGCTCGGCTACACGTATCTGAAGGGCGTCGACTCGCAGCGCGGCACCCTCCGCAACTTGCCCGAGCACTGGTTCGATCTCGCGACCGTGTTCCAGCTCATCTCCAATCGCCTGTCCGCGACCACACGTCTGCGCGTCACCGGCGCGACGGAAGACTCGAACCGGCTCGTCGAGTACCGCGATCTCGGCTACACGGCCGACGGCGAGCCGACCTCGAGCGCGTCCGTCGACTCGACCGACGCCGTCCTCGATCGCCTCCCGCCGGTCGCGGAGCTCTCGCTCGGCATGCAGTACACGCCGACCAAGTCCCTCTCGGTCCGACTCACCGCGTACAACGCGCTCGTGTCCCACGCATACATGGCCGACGCGATCGGCGATTACGAGCCGCACCTCGAGTACCTGCCGAATCCGTATGAAGGCTTCCGGGCCTATCTCTCGGCGATGTACGCGTACTGATTTTAAGTGTATGCCGAGGTAGGCCGGCTGCTGGTTCGCCGCCGCACGCGATCGGAAAACTGCCTTTGACTGATATGATTCTAACGCTGGTGCGACTGCGCTAGCCCCCGAGGAATCTTGTCGAAACGGCGCGTCCTCGCCATCTCCAGCGACCTCGATCAACTGCGCCGTATCGTCGCGAGCCTCGAGCGTGCGGGTGCGGAAGTGGATGCCGTACGCAGCGCGGACGCGATCGCGACCGAGGTGATCCCACATCGCTACGTGTTCTTCGCGGCGACCGACGGCAACGTCGCGCAGCTCAACACGCTCGTGCCGAAGCTGCGCGAGAAGGCGCACGTGACGATCGTGACGCCGCAGGCAAAGCTCGCGGACCTCACGACGTATCTGCGCGACGAGCGCGTGAATCACGTCGTCGTCGGTGACGAGCTCGACAACGGCGTGTTCGTCACGGCGCAGAAGCTGCTCACCGGCGACATCTTCGGCGTCGAGAAGTACCTGCCCGCGGGGACACCGGTGCACTACGCGAGGCTGCGAGACTTCGAGGGCCGCGGTCGCGCGATCCAGACCGTGCTCGATTTCGCCGAGGAATCGAAGATGCGCCGGCAGGTGAGGAGCGCGATCGGACAGGTGTGCGAGGAGCTGCTGATGAACGCGCTCTACGACGCGCCCGTCGACGACAACGGCAAGCCGATGTTCGCCGAGGTCGACCCGCACGATCGCAAGGACACGCGATCGCCGCGGCCGGTGTCGATCAGATACGCGGCGACCGACGAGCTGTTCGCCGTCGCGGTGCGTGATCGCTTCGGGCGCCTCGCGAAGAACACGATCCTCTCGTATATCGAGAAGTGCATCCACTCACCGAATCAGATCGATCGCAAGACGTACGGTGCGGG
Organism: Myxococcota bacterium; assembly: GCA_030857175.1. Lineage (GTDB taxonomy): Bacteria > Myxococcota_A > Polyangia > Haliangiales > Haliangiaceae > JABFXX01. The sequence goes on from JALZOJ010000029.1 coordinate 100,012, forward strand.
CCTCGGGCTCTACCTCGTCGCGAATGCGGCGGCGACCTACGTCGTGAACGTCGCGTACGGGATCGCGACCGAGGTCGTGTGCACGTTCCATCGCGGTGCGAAGTCGCCGCTGCAGCTCGTCGGGATGTTCGTGCATCCCGGCAACGCGGAGATGCTGAAGCAAGGACCGACGCCGGAGACCGCCGCGGGGCAGCCGCCACGCGAGGAGAGCGCGGGTGGGTGAGCGCCAGTTCGGGCCTTACAGACTGGTGCGGCAGATCGCCGTTGGAGGAATGGCGGAGATCCACCTCGCAAAGACAAAGGGCATCGCCGGGTTCGAGAAGTACGTCGCCCTCAAGATGATCCATCCGAACTTCGCGGAGGACGAGCAGTTCATCCAGATGCTCGTCGACGAAGCGAAGATCGCGGTGCAGCTCACGCACGGCAACATCGCGCAGACGTTCGACCTCGGTCGCGTCGGCGAGACCTACTACATCACGATGGAGTACGTCGACGGCGCGGATCTCTACAAGATCCTGCGCCGCGGCAGCGAGCAGGACATCGAGATGCCGCTCGATGTTTGCGCGTTCATCGGCAAGGAGGTCGCGAGCGCGCTCGATCACGCGCATCGCAAGAGGGACAACTTCGGCAAGAACCTCGGCATCGTTCACCGCGACGTCAGCCCGCAGAACGTGCTCGTGTCCTATTCGGGCGAGGTGAAGCTCGTCGACTTCGGCATCGCGAAGGCGACGATGAAAGCGCGCCAGACCGCGGTCGGCGTGATCAAGGGCAAGTACTACTACATGAGCCCCGAGCAGGCCCTGGGCGAGAAGATCGACTACCGCAGCGACATCTTCTCGGCGGGCATCGTGCTCTACGAGATGATCACGGGGCAGATGCTCTATCTCGAGGAGGATCTGCACAAGCTCCTCGACATGGCGCGCAAGGCGGACATCGCGCCGCCGAGCAAGCTCCGCAAGGGCGTGCCGCCGCAGCTCGAGCGCATCGTGATGCACGCGCTCGCGAAGCAGAAGGAAGACCGCTACCAGAGCGCGGGCGACTTCGCGACCGACCTCGAGCGCTTCCTCCACAGCTACTCGCCGGTGTTCACCGCCGGCAAGATCGCGCAGCTGATCAAGAAGGTCGTCGGCGATCCGCAATCGATTCCGGTCGAGCAGGACTTTCCGAGCATCGAGTTTCGCGATGGCCTGATGTCGACACACACGCTGACCGACGCGGACTTGCTTCGCGCCGGCGAAGAAGTGCGCGACGAGAACAGCGTCATCTTCCGCGTCGAGGATCTGCAGCCCGGCGCGAAGATCCAACCATCGCAGCCGAGGCCCGCGCCGAAAGCGCCGAAGGAGACGCGCGCCGCGGACATGGTGCCGCTGATGGCCGCGGCGCCCGCGAAGCCGATGAAGCCCGCGGCGCCGAAGATTCCATCGATCGTGAAGCCGGCCGTGCGGCAATCGAAGCCGCGCCTCGCTAACGAAGAGACGCGGCAGCTGGCGTCGGCCGCGCCGCCGAATCCAAACACCGAGGATAGCGGCCTGCTCACACCACAAGGCGATCGGTTCGACGCGAGCTCGTGGGACTCGGGCGACACGCACGACAGCGTCGACGAAGACATCCTGGATAACATCGGCGAGCGCACGATGATCTCCGCGCCGCCTCGCGGCGGCGGCTTCATGATGGACGTCGCGGGCGAAGACGGCGTCGACGCGACGATCGTGACGAGTGGTCCGCCGCAGGCGTCGGAGCACGACACCGACGTCGGCAACGATGCGGCGCCCGAAGACGACCTCCATCACGACGATGACGATGAGGGACCGACGCTCGCTCGCGAGGCCTTCGCGCTTCCGCAGCGGGCAGCGCCGCGTGGCAAGGCGCAACCTCCTCCGCCCGCACTCGCCGCGAAGATCCACGCGCCCGCGGTGAGCGCGCTCCGCAAACCACGCGAGCGCCGCGGTACGCCGCCTAGCGGCTCGCCGAATGTCTTGCAGCAGATCGTGAACAAGCAGACGAGCGAGCCGATGCCGGTGCCGATCGCGCGCCCGCACGAGCCCGAGATGCAGCAACCGCCGCAGTTCCCGAGCGCGACGCCTGGCATGCAGCCGTCTTACAACAACGACGCGTCGGGCCTGCCGCTCGGGCTGCGCACGCCACCGTCGGGCTCGCCGGTCGTGCCGCAGATGCAGCCGCCGCACATGCAGCCGTACATGCACCAGGCATCGCAGCCGTATCCGCAGCCCGCGTATCCGGTCTCGCCGGGCGCGCTCTACCAGTTCCAGCCATCCGGCGCGCCGCAGCCTCAGCCGATGACCCTGACCGGGCAGCTCCGCCTGTTCGAGGCCGACGAGCTACCGTCCCACTACAAGCTCGGCGCCGCGCGGAAGCGATGGTTCACATACATTGTCGCCGGCGTGATCGCGATCTCGATCGCCGCCGCCGCCACGTTCTTCATCATCCGCGCGACCCGCGACGGCACCCCGACGACCGGCTCGATCATGTTCGAGTCGAACCCACCCGGCGCCGACATCTACTTCGACAACGAGCGGCTTACCGAGAAGACTCCCTACCGCCTCGAGGGCGTCACGGTCGGAACCAGCCACGACATCCGCATCGAGCTCGCGCGATACACGGCCTACATCGACACCGTCAACATTCCGAAGACCGGCCGCGAGGTTCCCGTGCTCGCCCTCCTGAAGCAGGTCACCGGAAAGCTCCGCATCCTCAGCAAGCCCGACGGTGCCGAGGTCTGGCTCGACGGTCGCCAGGTCGGTCGGACCCCCGCAAAGCTCGAGGGGCTGGACATGGCCACGGCAAAGCGGCTCGAGTTGCGCCTAAAGGATCACCAACCCCACATCCAGGACCTGACGTGGCCTGCGACCGGGCAGATCGACCTCGACATCAAGTTGCAACGCTGAGTGAGGGTCCTCACCCTTCTCGTCGATGTTGCCGCGTTTCGTCACCGCTCGGGTTAACAGTCGCCAGCGTGTGATCCGACGACGAAGTCATCACGAGACAGTGCACGGTTTGTTTCCGCTTCTCGCGATCATTCGATATTCTTTCCAGTGGAGGTTTATCGATGCGCAGCATCTTGTCTGTCAGTTTCGCCATCACGCTCGCCGCGTGTGGAAGTAGTAAAGGCGGCGACGACACGGACGGTGGCAACGGCAAGCCCGATGCGTGCGTCGGTCTCGAGTGTCGGGTCGTTGATTGCGGAAAGATCGGTCAACCCCCGACGACCCTGAGCGGCACCGTGTTCGCGCCGAACGGAACACTTCCGCTGTACGGCATCACGGTGTACGTGCCGCTCAGCGATCCCGGCGTGCCCGCCGATACGCTCGAGTGCGATCGCTGCAGCAGCACGCTGCCGGGCGGCGCCGTCGCGCAGGCGACCTCCGGCGAGGACGGAAAGTTCCGTCTCGAGAACGTTCCC
>JALZOJ010000166.1 GCA_030857175.1 Myxococcota bacterium
CGCGTGCAAGCTGGTATGCTCGAACCTCGATGGCTGCTGGAGTCGGAGCTGATGTAGAGGCACTTTGCTCGAAGTGCGGCGATGTTTGGCACGTGGTGGTCGCCAAGGTCGGCGACAAGATCGTCAAGGTTCAGTGCAAGCAGTGTGGCGGCTATCACCGCTACAAGTCGCCGCACGGCGCTCCCGCGGAAGCGAAGCTGCCGTCGAACAAGCGACCCGCCAAGGAGCCTCGCGCCTCGCGTGACCCCGTCGAGCGTTTCGAGAAACCGGCGGTCGCCGCGGATCTCTCGAAGCCGGCGCGGCCGTACCGCGCGAGCGAGCGGTTCGACGTCGGCGAGCGCGTCGATCATCCGAGCTTCGGACAAGGCGTCATCGAGCTCGTCGAGGCCGGCAAGATCACCGTGTTCTTCGCGACGGGACGCCGCGTCCTCGCCTGCGCGAAGGAAGCCGCGCCCGCGACCGGGCTCTCGCGTCCGAAGCCCTTCGACCACTCGATTCCGGTGCCCGGCGGTAAGCCGGTCGGCAATACGTGAAGTACGCGCTCGCGCTGATCGCGGTGCTCGTCTGGGCACGACCCGCCGACGCGTGCAGCTGCGCCGAGCCACCACCGCCATGCGAGGCGTTGCAGGCCGCGCCCGTCGTGTTCATCGGCAAGGTCACCGACGTGAAGACGGCAGCGGGCAGCGTGCAAGAAGCGACGTTCGCCGTCGCCGAGAAGATCAAAGGCGGACCGAACGACAACGAGATCGTCGAGGGCGGCGGGATGTGCGGCACCGTGTTTCAGAAGGGCAAGACGTACATCGTCTATGCGGGCGGCGGCGGCGGACGGTTGTCGTCGAGCCTCTGCGGGCGAACGCAGACGATCGATCGCGCGCGCGATGACGTGGTGTATGCGCGCTCGTTGGGCAGGCGAACGCTCGCGATGCTCGAGGGTGTCGTCGCCGTGCAGGACACGCAGGGCACGAAGACCAAGCGCGGCGGCATCGACATCCGCGTGCGCGGCACGAAGTTTCGCGCGCGCACCGACAAGACCGGCCGTTACAAGCTCGAGTTGCCGCCGGGCAAGTACACGCTCGACGTCGTCGATCCGAAAGCGACGGTCGCCCTCGACGCCAACGAGGTCGTCAGCCTCGCCGATGCATCCGCGTGCGTGACGCGCGACATCGCGCTCGTCTGGAATGGCCGCGTGCGCGGGCGCGTGCTCGGTCTCGATGGCAGGCCCGCCGCCGAGATACAAATAACACTCGTCTCCGCGGGCTCGACGCGCGCGGGCAACATGTTCGCGACGACGAACAGCGCCGGCGCGTATGAATTCATCGGCGTCCAGGCGGGCGATTACACGCTCGTCGCGTACGGCACGAAGGGCGTTCCGACGACGACGTACTATCCGGGGGTCGACGACGCGCAGAAGGCGAAGGCGATCAAATTGTCGCAGTCGGGCGTCGTGCAGAAGATCGACTTCAAGCTCCTGCCGTAGGTGCTAGGGTCGCCGCATGAAGCGGCAGCGGCTCGGCTGGCTCGGACCGGTGATCGTGCTGGTCGGCATCGCCGCTGCTGCGCTCGCGACGTGGTTCATGGTCGTGTCGAAGCCAAAGGCCGGCGCGATCATCGACACGATCACGATCGACAAGACGCGTTCGTTCGTCGTGCGCGCGGAGGATGGCGGCGAGCGCAACTTCGTGGAGCTGCGCGAAGGGGAACGCGTGCTCTGGCAAGCGATCACGCCGTCGTATGCCGGACGCGTTGGCGCGCCGGGCATCGCGTGGAACGATCTCGCGGTCTCGGTGCGCGTGATCCGCGATGGCCGCGCCGAGGTCTTCGCGATCGCGCGCACGAACGGCTCCAAGCTCGGTGGCTTCAAGCTCGCGCCCGGCAAGGGTGCGGTGACGAAGCAGACAAGTGGTCCCGTCACGCTGACCGATCATGTGCGCTCTTATGAGGTCGTGTCGGGAGTCGGCTGGAGCCAGCTCGTCGCGATCGATCTCGGGACTGGGCTGGCCCGCTGGAAGCAGGACCTTGATGGTGGGCTTATCGAAGCGGGGGGTGTCGAAGGCGAAGTCGTATGGATTCGGCAGGCTGGCCGAACGCGGCGATTTCGCACAGCTGACGGTAGCGAAACCGCCTCAGCTAGCTCGACGTAAGGCCTGACCGCGTTGTGACG
>JALZOJ010000127.1 GCA_030857175.1 Myxococcota bacterium
TCTTGAGAGCGACGGCGACCTTCATCTCTTCCTTCGCCGTCGGGAACGTCGCGACCGAGAGCACGTTCTTGATGCACGCGCCGAGCGGCGTCGTGTTGAGCCGTGCCGGCTCGAGCGAGACCGTCTTCGCCTTGCCGTTCGTCGCGATCTCGATGACGACGCGCGCCTGACCGTCGGGGGCGCCGTGTTCGGTCGCGCACGCGTTGATCTTCGAGCGCTGCTGCTGGATCGCGACGTCGTAGGGCGACTTCTTCGGCTGCGCGACCGGCGGTGGCTTCGGCGTGACGGGCTTGTCGATCGGCGGCGGCGGGTCGACGGGCTCGGCTGCCTCGGCAGCGTCGGGCGGGACGACCGCCACGTGTGGTCGCTGCTCGGGTGGCGGCTCCGCCGGCGTCGCCGTGATGTTGACGACGGGCGGCGGCCCCTGATGCTGCATCTGCCGCCAGACGAGGAACAGCGCGGCGCCCGCGATGCCGACCGCCGCGACCGCGACGAGCGGCCACAGGATCGAGCGCTTGTGCTGGCTCACCGGTGGTAGCAGCGCGTCCAGCGACGGACCGCTGCCGGTGCGCGAGTCACCGCCGAACGGCGGCGGCGTGGTCCCGACGAAGTCACCGGGATGCCCGGTATTCGCATTTCTGCGCAGCATCTCGAGCGGCGGCGCATCGGAGAGCGTCGACTCGACCGACGGAAACTCGTCTTCGTCATCGTCGAGCGGCGGGTCGTCCTGCACGATCAGCGGCATCGTCTGGCGACCGACGCTGGGAGTACCCGGCTTCGTCCGATGGATTGCCTGCGAGACCTCGGCGGTGCGCTGGTGGAGCTCGGCGGAAAAGCTCGCCTTGAGGAAGTCGCTCAGCTCGCCTTGCGTCCACGGCCGCTTGCCAAGCCCGTCGAGGACCGCGGTGCCGAACAGGCGCGCGGTCTCGTAGCGCTGATCGGGATCGCGATCGAGCGCGCGGTTTAGCGCCTCGGCCAGCACGTCGGGCACGTCGGGACGGTAACGACGCACGTCCGGGATCGGCTGCTCCATCACGGCGCGGAACGTCAGGTAGTCGGTCTTGCGCTGGAACAAGCGCCGCAGCGCGAGCATCTCGTACGTCGCGACGCCGAGCGCGAAGACATCTGCCCGGCGATCGACCGACGCGCCGCGCAGCTGCTCCGGTGCCATGTACGCGTATTTGCCTTTGACCGTGCCGGTCTGCGTATGCGCGGTCGCGTCCTTCACCTTCGCGATGCCGAAGTCGAGAATCTTCGCGACACCAGACTCCGTGAGGAAGATGTTCGACGGCGTGACGTCGCGGTGCACGATGCCCATGTACTCGCCGTTGCGATCGCGCAGCTCGTGCGCGTAGTGCAGCGCGTCCGTCGCCTGCTGGATCACGGCACCGACGAAGCCGAAGTCGAGCGGATTGTTTTCCTTCGAGCAGCGCCGGAGTAGCGGCAACATCGTGATGCCCTCGAGGTACTCCATCACGATGTAGAGCTGGCCGTCGGTCTCGCCGAGCTCGTAGACCTGGCAGATGTTCGCGTGCGACATCTTCGACGCGATCTGCGCCTCGGCGATCAACATGCCGCGGAAGCGCGCGTCGTCCGCGAGGTGCGGGAGGATTCGTTTGACGACAAACAATTTCTCGAAGCCGGCGGCGCCTTCGAGGCGTGCGAGAAAGATCTCGCCCATGCCGCCGGTCGCGAGACGCGCCATCAGCTCGTACCGACCGAGCCGTGACGGCGCGTGAGGCCCCGGTGATCCCATTCAAATGCGATTCTAGCAGAGCGGATCGATGCCCATGTGCCTACATGTGGCAGCTGCTATAAGGCCTGCAATGCGCTGGGAGCTTCACTGCCACTCGACATGTTCGGACGGGACCGAAGACGCGACGAAGGTCGCGGCCCGCGCCGCCGAGCGAGGAGTGGCCGTGTTCGCGCTGACCGACCACGACACCTGCGCGGCGACCGGTCTCGCCGTCGCGAATGCGCGCTCGATCCGGGCGGTCGAGATGTCGTGCGACGACAACGGCCGCACGGTGCACGTGCTCGCCTACGATCGCGGTGGTGATTGGGCGAGCCTCGACGCGCGGCTCGAGAGCGTGCGTGTCGCGCGCAAGAATCGGCTGCGCATGATGGCCGCGCGGCTCGCGCTGCGCGGCATCAAGATCGACATCGAAAATCTCATGGCCGAAGCGGACCGCCGCTCCGTCGGTCGCCCCGACCTGGCGCGCGCGATGGTCGCGGCCGGTGCGGCGAGCTCGATGAAGGACGCGTTCTCGCGTCACCTGTTCGACGGCGGTCCCGTCGACGTGCCGCACAGCTCGCTACCGATCGTCGAGGCGCTCGCGGCCGGTCGCGCCGCCGGCGCGGCGATGTCACTCGCGCATCCGCACCTCTACGACGAGCGCGCCGCGCCGATGTTGAAACGGCTCCAGCCCGAAGGCCTCACCGGCCTCGAAGCGTACTACGGCGCCTACGATCCACGCGAGCGCTCGCGCTGGATCACGATCGCGGATCAGCTCGGCCTCGTCTGCACGGGCGGCTCGGACTGGCACGGACCGGAGGAGGCGAACGGTCCGGTCGGTGTCGACCTGCCCGACGCTCGCAGCGACGCGCTGATGCGCTGGCTCAGTCCGTGACCTGCTTCTTCGCGAGGATCTCCTCGATCTTCACGAGCTCGGCCGGCTTGATGAGGTGCTCGTCGAAGCCTGCATCGCGAGCGCGTGTGACATCCTTGGGCGCGCTGTAGCCGGTAAGCGCGACGAGCCGCACTTTCTGGAGATCGGGGTGTTTGCGGATCTCCTCGGCGACGTCGTAGCCCGTCATCGTCGGCAGGCCGATGTCGATGAACGCGATGTCGGGCTTTTCGCGCGTGATCAGCTCGAGCGCGGAAGGACCGTCCGGCGCGTCGAACACGATGTGATCGCGCGACTCGAGCAGCATGCGCAGCATCTCGCGCGAGTCCGACTGGTCGTCGACGACCACGATCCGCTGTCGCAGCCCGTCGATCGCGCCTTTGGTCACCGCGTGCTGGCGCGCTGTGTCGAGCGGCAGCTTGATCTCGAACGTGCTGCCGCGGCCCGGGCCATCGCTGTGCACCGCGATCGTTCCACCATGCTGCTCGACGATGTTCTTCGCGAGCGACAGGCCAACACCGAGTCCGCCACGCGAGCGATCGAGGCGCTGCTCCGACTGCACGAACAGCTCGAAGATCTTCTCCTGCATCTCGGCCTCGATACCGACGCCCTGGTCGATGCACGACATCACGGCGTGGCCTTCGTCGAGCTTGACGTCGAGGCGTACGGTGCTGTGACGTGGCGAGTAGTTCGCCGCGTTCGACAATAGATTTACGACGACCTGCATCAAGCGACTCGAGTCGCCGCGCACCGGCATCGGCACCTTCGGGACAAAGAGCTCGAGCCGCACGCCACGGTCCGCGTAGAGCGGGGCGGTCGACTCGACCGCGGCGTCGATCGGCGCGCGCAGATCGAGCGGCTGCATGCGGAGCTCGAACTTGCCGCGTGTGATGCGCGTGACGTCGAGCAGGTCGTCGAGCAGCCGCTTCATGTGCGCGGCCTGACGTTCGATCACCGCCTGACACCGCCCGATGATCGCGCGGTCGGACGTCTTGTTGATCAACGTCGTCGCGTTCATCACCGCGGCGAGCGGGTTGCGCAGCTCGTGCGAGAGCATCGCGATGAACTGCTCGCGGCGTTTCGCATTCTCCTCCGCTTGCTCGAGGAGGTTCTCGATCTTGCGCTGCGCCGCGATCAGGGCCGTGATGTCGCGACCGATCGACGAGACACCGACGAGCTTGCCCTCGGCGTCGAGAATCGGCGACATCGTGACCGAGATCTGCATGATGCGCCCGTCCTTGTGCTGGCGCGAGGCCTGGACATGCTCGACCTTCTCACCGCGCCTCACGCGCTCGATCAGGGGATCGACCTCGCCGACCTCTTTCAGCAGAACAGAGGCTCGCTGCCCGACTGCTTCCTCGGCGGTGTAGCCGTAGAGATGCTCGGCGCCGCGATTCCACGTCTGGATTCTGCCGTCCAGTGACTTGCCGACGATCGCCTCGTCCGACGACTCGACGATGGCCGAGAGCTGCGCGAGCCGCGCACGCGCCGCTTCGAGCGCGCTGATGTCGGTGAGCGTCAACACGACGCCGATGATCTTGGTCGTCTCGTTGCCAATCGCCGACGACGGTACGCGATACGGGAGGATGCGCAGGAAGTGAGGCACGCCGTGACGGTCGCGCACCTCGTCCTGTACGAGCTCGCCGGTGTCGCGCACGCGTTCGATGTCCTCGATCAGCTGGGGCCGGATCACGTTGTGCGAGAAGTCCGTGATGCGGCGGCCGATGTCCTGCGGCTGGAGCCGGAACACGCTCGCGATGCGCGAGGTGTAGCGGCGGATCTGTAGCTCCTCGTCGAGGAACACGGTCCCGACGTCGGTGCCCTCGAGGAGGTGCGTCATGTCCGTGTTGAGCTCGCGCAGCTCGACGATCTTGTGCTGGTACTCGGCGTTGACCGTGTAGAGCTCCTCGTTGACCGAGTGAAGCTCCTCGTTCGTGCTCTGCAGCTCCTCGTTCGAGGCGACGAGCTCTTCGTTCGTCGCCTGCATCTCCTCGTTCGAGGTCTCGAGCTCTTCGATCGTCGCCTGCAGCGTCTCGCGCGTGTATGCGAGCTCGGCCTCGAGCGTATCCATGCGCTCGCGATTCGCTTCCGAGGCAGGCGTCACGAGCGGCGCCGGCGAGGTCTGCGGGAGGACGCGCATCTTGTCGGCATCGACGAACGTCACGAGCACGTTCTGCGCGCCGGTGCGCGGATGAACCAGCGCCTCTGCGCTGACCGTACAGCGCAGCTCGCCTTCGTCGGTCGGGACGCGCACGCCCGAATACGCGACGGGCACGCGCTCCTTGACCGCGCGCTGGATGGTTCCGGCGACGATCGCGCGCAGCTCTTCGTCGAGTAGCTCGATGATGTTCGTCGAGGGACGCCGCTTCTTGAACTTCAGAAACTTCTCGGCGCCCGCGAACGTGTCGACCAGGTTGCGATCCTCGTCGATGAGGAAGCCCGGCGGCATGTAGCGATCGAGGAGCTGATCGTACGTCTGCAAGATCAGCGGATCGGGCCCGTGTGATCGCGGCAGATCGATGTGTGCCGTCACGCGGCGTGTACTCGTCCGATCGAGCGACATGCGGACCTGCGACAGCAAGTGCACGTCGCGCCGCTTGCGGAACACCTTCCAGTGCTCGTCGATGGTGTCGAACTCCTCGCCGAGCGCCCCCGGCGTCTCGCTCGCGCCGAGGAACATCACGCCGGACGACACGAGACCGAAGTGGAAGAGCGACAGCACGGTGCGCTGTGCCTGCGGCTGCAGATAGATGAGGAAATTTCGGCACGAGATGAAGTGCATCTTCGTGAACGGCGCGTCCTTGGTGACGTTGTGCCGCGCGAACACGATCAGCTGCCGGAGGTCCTGCGAGATCTGGTAGCCACTCGCGCGCCGCGTGAAGAACCGTTGCAGGCGTGCGGCGCTGACGTGTCTGAGCTGATCGTCACCGTAGACTCCCGCGCTCGCCATCTCGAGCGACGACTGGTGCACGTCGGTCGCGAGGATCTTGAGATGCACGGGCCGCTCGCGGGTGGCGAACGCCTCCCAGAACAGCATCGCGAGCGAATACGCCTCCTCGCCCGTGGCGCAGGCCGCGACCCAGATGCGGAGCTCTACCTCGGGTGGGACAGCGTCGAGCAGCTTGGGAATCACCTCGTTCTCGAGGAGCGCGAACGCCTCCGGATCGCGGAAGAACTGCGTCACGCCGATCAGGAGATCCTGATAGAGCAAATTCAGCTCGTCGGAGTCTTGCCGGATCAGCTCGACGTAGTCGCGCAGCGACGCGAGACGCAGCAGATCGACGCGGCGCTGGATCCGGCGGCCGACGGTGGTCGTCTTGTAGAGCGAGAAGTCGATGCCGTAGTGGTCGCGTAGCATGCGCAGCACCGTGTCGAGCATCGGGTCTTCCGACAGCGGCACCTCGGTCGGCTGCTCGGACGGGCTGATGCCGCACAGGATTCGCGCGAGGTCGCCTGGCGTGTGTGCGTGATCGACCGTGCCGGTCGCGGCGGCCGCGAGCGGCATGCCGTCGAACTTCGCGCTCGCCGCGGTCTCGGCGAGGACGAGCCCGCCCGCGCGCTTGACCTCGACGACGCCGCGCGAGCCATCGCTGCCCGAGCCCGAGAGCACGATCGCGACGGCCTGCTCTCCGACGTCTTGCGCGAGCGAGCGCAGGAACGTATCGATCGGTAGTGTGAATGCGCCGGGCTCCCGTTCCGTGAGCACGAGGCGCCGATCGCGAACGATCATCGCCTTGCGCGGCGGCAACACGTGGATGTGATTCGCGCGAACCGGCATGCCATCTTCGGCGACGAGCACGGGCATCTCGCTGTGCCGCGCGATCAGCTCGTCCATCAGGCTCTTGAAGTCCGGCGACAGATGCTGCACGACCACGAACGCCATCCCGGTGTCGGCCGGCATCGCAGCGAAGAACTGCTCGAGCGATTCGAGCCCGCCGGCGGAGGCACCGATGCCAACAATGCGTCCCGTGTTCGCGGGCGCGTCTTGGACGGTGGACTCCGCGAGCTCAGGACCGGGCATCGTGGCCCGAGCTTTTCAAGAGTCGGGCCTACGTAGGATCGCGATCACGAACGCGTAAAAGTTTGATCTCACATACTGAGCCCTGTGATCTCGTCCCCATTGGTCGTGTGCGCATCTTCTACGGTGCGGCTCGCGCGCGCACACACCCGCGCGTCGGCGCGCGGCGGCTCCGAGCGGATGTTCAGGGAACAAGCGCGCTTATCAACGCCGACCAGTCCGCGACCGCACACGTGCGCCCTTCCGCACGCTCCGCCTTGCCGCCGCCGCGACCGCCGGTCTGTGCCGCGACCTGCTTCCACAGGGCGCCGCAATCGAGGGTCGAGCCCGGCGCGCGGAACAAGACGACGTGCATGCCTTCGCCATCCGGCGTGGCGAGGATCGCATCCCGGCCCGCGGCCGAGAGCTTCGCGGCGATGCTGCGAACGAGGTCGGCGTCTCCGGGGAT
>JALZOJ010000088.1 GCA_030857175.1 Myxococcota bacterium
TTTGGTGAGGTCCTTCACGAGGCCGGCCTGCTTTGCCTTCTCCTGCCGCACCTTCTTCAGCGCCTTCTCGCGTTTTCCTTCTTTTTGGATGTCGATGAACATCAGGCCGACACCGACGACGAGCACGACGTCGGCGACGTTGAACACCGGCCACTCGGTCGTCTTGTAGCGCCAGAGGACCATGTCGGTGACGACGCCGTAGTAAATGCGATCGATCAGGTTACCGACCGCGCCACCGGCGACGAACGCGAGGGCCCAGTGCAGCACGCGTTGATCGCTGCGCGCCTTCCGCAGCATCCAGAACATGCCGGCGACCGCGGCGACGCCGACGACGGACAGCATGATGCGTCCGAACGAGCCCGTGCCGGAGAACAGGCCGAACGCGGAGCCCGGGTTCATCGACAGCCGCCATTCCCAGAAGCCCTCGATGAAGCTGACGGTCTTGCCGATGCACCTGCGCTGCACGAGCGCGTCGACAACGTCGAGGTTGCCCTGCCCGCTCGGGCCGCACTCGACCGGCAGCGCGGCGCGCGCCCAGATCTTCGTCGCTTGATCCGCGATCAGCGAGATCAGCGAGACGATCGCGAACAGCTTCCACTTCCGGGTGTCAGGCGCCTCGGGCGCTTCGGTCTCGTCCGCCATTACTTCCTCCCCGCAAGCGCAGCAGCGCAGCGCTCGCAGACGTCGTTCGGATCAGCAGCGAGCTTTTCGAAGTGCTTCCAGCAGCGCTCGCAGCGCGGGCCCGGGTGCGCCTCGACCTCGACGCTCGCGTCACTCTTCTCTCCGAAGCTGACCGCCGACACGATGAACAGGTCGGCGAGCTCGGCCTCGTAGCGCGCGAGCACGTCGCGCTCGGAGCCCGAGGGATGCACGATGATGCGTGCGTCGACGGACTTGTTCTTCTGCGCTCGGAACGCTTCGAGGTTCTTCGTCACGCGCTCGCGCCACGCGAGCAGCACCGCGAAGTCGGCGATGATGTTCGCGTCGGACTCGCGGGCCTCCGGGAACGTCGTGAGGTGCACGCTGTCCGGATCACCCGCGCGCTTCGGCATGTGTTGCCAGATGTCCTCGGCGGTGAACGCGAGGACCGGTGCATAGAGCCCGGTGACCGCGCGCAGGCACTCGTAGAGCACCGCTTGCGCCGCGCGCCGCGACGGCGAGTCGACGGGATCCGAGTACAGCCGATCCTTCGTCACGTCGGAGTAGATCGCCGAGATGTCGACGGTGACGAGCTCGACGAGCAAGCGATGCACGACGTGCAGCTCGTACGCTTCGTACGCCTTGCGCGCACGAGAGATGGTGTCATCGAGCCGCGCGAGCATGTAGCGATCAATCCCAAGCTTCGCGCCGTCGCGCGCGTGCGTGTTCGGGTCGAAGTCTTTGAGGTTCCCGAGCAGGAACCGCATCGTGTTGCGCAGCTTGCGATACCACTCGGCGAGACCGTCGATGATCGTCTGCGAATACGTGATGTCGGAGCGGAACTCGACCGACGCGGTCCACAGCCGGAAGATCTCGTGGCCGTACTTCTTCGCGATCACCTCGGGCGGCACGTAGCTGGTCTTGCGACCTTCCTGCTTCGCGCGTTCGAGCTCGCTCTTCGAGTACGGCGTGCCCTCCTCCGAGAGCACGAAGCCGTGCGTGATGACCTGCTGGTACGGCGTCTTGCCCTGCACGCCGACGCCCGCGAGCAGCGACGAGTGAAACCACCCGCGGTGCTGATCGCTGCCTTCGAGATAGAGATCGATCTGTTGATGGTCCTTATCGCGCGCGGCCATCGCGAGCCACGACACGCCGGACTCGAACCAGACGTCGACGATGTCCTTCTCGCGCTCGAATGACTCGGGCCCCGCGCCACACGCGCTGCACTTGGTGCCCGGCGGGACGAGCTCGGTCACGCTGCGCGTCCACCACGCGTCGGCGCCTTCCTTCTCGAAGATCGCGGCGATGTAATCCATCGTGTCGGCGTGCGCGTGCGGCGCCGTGCAGCCGTTGCAATAGAACGTCGGGATCGGCGTACCCCACAGCCGTTGCCGCGAGAGCACCCAGTCCGGACGGTTCTCGATCATCGCGTAGATGCGTTCTTCGCCCCACGCCGGGATCCACTTCGTGTTTCGGATCTCCGAGAGCGCCTTCTGGCGCAGCTCGGCGTGGTCCATCTTGATGAACCACTGCTTCGTCGCGCGGAAGATGATCGGCTGCTTGCAGCGCCAGCAGTGCGGATAGCTGTGATGGACCTTGTCGGTCGTCGGGTTCAGGAGGAAGCCCGTGTCGGCGAGGTGCTTGACGATGATCGGGTTCGCGTCCCACACGCTCGTGCTCGCGAGATCGATCTCCGTAACGCCGCCCTCGAGCTTCACGCCCTGGACATAACGCGCGCGATCGTCGAGCGGCGCGTACGTCGGCAAGCCCACCGTCATGCCGGTGCGATAGTCGTCGGCGCCGTGGCCCGGTGCGGTGTGCACGAGCCCTGTACCGGCGTCCGCCGTCACGTAATCCGCAAACCACAGCCGAAAGGCGAGGTCACCCGACGCTTTCCCGATGAACGGGTGCTCGTAGTGCGCGCCCTCGAGCGACTTCATTTGCTCCGGCGAGATCTCGATGGCAGCCGTCAGATCCTCGTCGCCGATGCCCTGGATGCCGCCGATCGCCTTGGCGACCGCGACGGCGAGATCGCGAGCGACGACGAGGTACTCGCCGTCGTTCTTCGGATTTGGCATCGCGACATAGGCGAGGCTCGGGTGCGCGACCACGGCGAGGTTCGCCGGAAGTGTCCAAGGCGTCGTGGTCCAGATGACCAACGACAACTGTTTTCCTTCGAGCTTGGGGTCGAGCTTCCCGACCCAGTCCTCGCGACGGAGCGGCATCTTCACGTAGACCGACGGCGACGTGTGATCGCGATATTCGATCTCGGCCTCGGCGAGCGCCGTCATGTCGCGCGCGCACCAGTGCACCGGCTTGAGGCCGCGATAGAGGTAGCCGTCGCGCGTGAACTTCGCGAGTGCGCGCACGATCGCGGCCTCGTACGACGGGTCGAGCGTCAGGTACGGGCGTTCCCAGTCACCGAGCACGCCGAGCCGCTTGAACTCCTCGCGCTGGATGTCGACGAACTTCATCGCGTAATCGCGGCATGCGCCGCGCACGTCGGCCAAGGTCATGTCCTTGCGCTTCGCGCCGAGCTCGCGCTCCACCGCCAGCTCGATCGGCAGGCCGTGCGTGTCCCAGCCCGGGATGTACGGCGTGCGAAAGCCCGCCATCGTCCGCGACTTGACGACGAGGTCCTTGAGGATCTTGTTGAGGATGTGCCCGTAGTGGATGTGGCCGTTCGAGTACGGCGGGCCATCGTGCAGGACGAACAGCGGCGCGGCAGCGCGCGACTCTTGAAGGCGCTCGTACAGCTTTGACTCGGTCCACTTCTTCAGAATCTCGGGCTCGCGCGTGGTCAGGTCACCACGCATCGGGAACGGCGTATCCGGAAGGTTGACGGTATCTTTGTACTTGGCCTTGGATTCTTGGCCCGACATCGGACGCGGACCATAGCATCAGCCGTTGCGAGATCCCTGCCCTCGCGGCGACGATGCGGCATGAGCGAGGAAACCCGACCGCGGGCATCGTGGGACGAGTACTTCATGAGCATCGCGCAGGTCGTGGCGACGCGGTCCACGTGTCCACGCAAGTACGTGGGCGCGGTGATCGTTCGCAACCGAACGATCCTGTCGACCGGCTACAACGGTTCGATCCGCGGCATGCCGCACTGCTCGGACGTCGGGCACATGATGGAGGAAGGCCACTGCGTCGCGACGATTCACGCCGAAGCGAACGCGATCATCCAGGCCGCGAAGAACGGCGTGGTGATCGAAGGCGCGACCAACTACGTGACCGCGAGCCCGTGCTGGTCTTGCTTCAAGCAGCTCGCGAACGCAGGCGTCGTTCGCATCTGTTACGGCGAGTTCTATCGAGACGCGCGCATCTTCGACATCGCGGCGATGATCGGGATCGAGCTCGTGCACATCGGTCTGCCGGGAGTGGCGCTGCCGAAGCTCGAAGCGAAGGAACCCACCTGAACGACAACAGCAGCTCGTCGGAGTGTCGTCGAGCGGCGACAAATGCGATCGTTTGAGCACAAAGGAACTAGGCGAGTGTTCAGTGGGTGCTCTTTACATTTCTAACTGTGGGTGTTCTTTGTTTGGCGTCATTTCTTGATCGAGATCTCGGGCACGGCCTAGCCTCGTCCTCCCGATGCGCTGGCTCGCCACACTCTGTATCGCCGCCGGCTTCCTCTTCGGAGGATCCGCCGAGGCGAAGAAGTCGAAGCGAAGCGTCAACGACAAGGGCACGATGAAGCAGTGCGCCTCGAAAGAGGGCAAGCGAAAGTGCCGTCGCGTCGCGGTCTTCCAGGGCCGCAACGCGAACAAGTCGACGCTCCGTACCGAACCTTTGGCCAAACCCACCGGTGAGGTCTGGCTCCGTGCCGAGAACCTCGCCGAAGAGGTGAAGCTCAACATCTATAAGGCGGACGGCACGTACGACGAAGCGTCGCTCGCCAAGCTGGACGAGCTGTTCCGCTGCCGGGTGACCGGCGAGGTCCGCGCGGTTAACTCCGCGCTCTACGAGCAACTCTCCCGCATCTACGATCATTTCGGCGGCAAGCGCGTCGACCTGGTCTCGGGCCTCCGCTTCAACGAGCGGAACTCCAGCCGTCACCACCATGCGGCGGCGATGGACATCCGCATCAAGGGCGTCTCGGACCGCGAGATGTACAAGTTCGCGGAGAGCCTGGATACCGGCGGGATGGGCATCGGCATCTACCCGACCAGCGGGTTCATCCATGTCGACTACCGGGCGCCGGGCGAGCCGAGCTACCGCTGGACCGACTACTCGGGCTCGGGCTCGGGCAAGAAGAAGTCGACGAAGCGCAAGTCGCCGGGTCGTACGCAGCCGGCACGCAAGCCCGTCAGCTAGCCCCGCGGCTCGATCGGACAAATGGAGATTCCCGAGCTGACGGTCGACGAAGTCGCGGCGCGGCTCGGCCAGCCGGACTTCTTCGTCTTCGACAACAACGGCGCCGGCCGCTGGAAGCGGAGCCACGTCCCGGGTGCAAAGCAACTGAACCCGCACCTGTTCGAGGCGAGCGACCTGCCACCCGACAAGGGCGCCGCGCTCGTCTTCTATTGTTCCGGACCCGGCTGACACAGCTGCCACGCGGGCGCCGGGCGCGCCCGAGACGACTTCGGTTACACGAACGTGTACGTGATGCCCGACGGGATTGCCGGCTGGGAAAAGGCCCGAAAACCGGTCGAGTCGGGCTGATGCGACGGTAGGCCGGGCGGCACGTCCGGACCTGCGTGCTCGGCCTCCTCGCGATTTCCGCCGCCCATCGCCCCTGCATGGCATATATCCGGGCCGTGAACGCGTGGTGGCCCAAGCTGGTAGACGCGGCGCCGGACGCCCGGGCCGCGCTGGGTGAACGTGGGGTGGAGGACCGGATCGCCGCGGCGATCGAGGCAGCGCGCGACCGGTTTCCGGATGCGCACGCGATCACGGATGACGCGTTCGCGGTCGCGGTCGGCGAGCGGCTCGCGACGCAGAAGGATCCCGTGGCGGCGCTCGCGCGGTTCCGGGCTGAGGACTTGCTGCTCGCGCAGTGGTGCGCGACCGGCGACCACCGCGCGATCGCGGAGTTCGAGCGCGTGCATCGCTCCGATGTCGATGCCGTGCTCTCGCGGTTCAAGCGGCTCTCGATCACGGGCGACGAGCTCCGCCAGACGCTGCGGATCAAGCTGTTCGTCGCGACGTCGGGGCGCGCGCCGCGGATCTCGGACTACTCCGGCTTTGGCTTCTTGCAGAACTGGCTGCGGGTGACGGCGCTGCGCGCGCTGGTCGATGTCGCGCGGAGCGAGCGCGCGCGCAAGCTCGAGGAGCTGCTCGCAGACGACGACATGCTCGGCTTGCCCGCGCTCGGGGCGGACCTGGCCGCGAATGTCTCGCGTGAAGAGATCAGCCGCGCGATCAAGCAGGCGTTCGCCCACGCGGTCGCCGCGCTCGCGCCGCGGCAGCGCAACTTTCTCCGGCACGCACACGTCGATCAGCTCACGCTCGATCAGATCGCGTCGACCTACAACATCCACCGCGCGACGGTCGCGCGCACGCTCGCACAGGCACGCGCGGAGCTCGTGTCGTCGACGCGCAACGAGTGCGCGCACATTTTGGGCGTAGCGCCGGAGTCGCTCGACAGTGTTGTCCGCGCCGCGGACAGCCGGATCGATCTCAGCCTCTCGCGGATCCTGCGCGCACCCGAATCGGACTTCGCCGAGGGCTCGCAGCAGTGAGCACGGAGGGCTGTCCTTCCGAGGACGAGCTCGTTCGCATGGTCGAAGGCGCGCTCGGCAACGAGTCGCTGATGTCCGTCGAGTCGCACGTCGACACGTGCGAGCACTGCGCGGCGGTGGTCGCGGGGCTCGGCGCGCTCGGTAGTAGCTCGAGCACCAGGGCGCGTGTGGTCGGGCGCTATCAGCTCGATCGCCTGATCGGCGGTGGCGGCATGGGCGAGGTCTGGGCCGCGTGGGATCCGCAGCTTCGCCGCGACATCGCGGTCAAGCTCGTGAAGCCCGAGCGCTCCGACGACACGCGCGAGCGCGAGCGGCTCAAGCGCGAGGCCCGCGCACTCGCACGGCTCACGCACCCGAACGTGCTCGCGGTCTACGACGTCGGCGAGACCGACGACGAGGTCTTCATCGCGACCGAGCTCGTCATCGGCGACACGCTCGCGTCGCGCGGTGGCGCGAATGCGGACTGGCGCGCGCTCGTGAGGCTGTACGCGCAAGCGGCGCGCGGGCTCGCAGCCGCCCATCACGCCGGCCTCGTCCATCGCGACATCAAGCCGGCGAACCTCTTGATCGGCACCGACGGCCGCGTACGTGTCGCCGACTTCGGGCTCGCCGTGAAGTCGGCAACGCCCTCGCCGCTCGCGGCCACCGAGCTCGCCGGCCGCGAGATCTACACGATGCAGATCACGCAGACCGGCTACATCGCCGGCACGCCCGCGTACATGGCGCCGGAGCAGCGGCTCGGCGAGCCGGCCGACGCGCGTGCGGATCAATACGCGCTGTGCATCGCGCTCGCCGAGAGTGTCGCGGGTCGCCGGCCGCCGCTCGATATCGGGCACGAGGCGATGATCGAGTTCGTCGCCCAGCGCAGGCCGCGCGAGGCCGACCTCGACCGCCTCTGCGCGGTGATGGCGCGCGGCCTCTCGATCGATCGCGACGATCGCTTTCCCGACATGGACAAGCTCGCCGACGGGCTCGACGCGTGCGTCGCACCGAGCGCCGGCTCGACCGACAGCGTCGCGCCACTCGAGCATGCACCCGAGCCGCGGCGTCGCACGGCGGCCACCGTCGCGATCGCCGGTGGCGCCGCGATCGCGGCGATCGCGGCGGTCCTCGTCGTGTGGCGCGTGATGAGCCGCGACGATACGGCGATCGCGTCGTCGTTGCCGGCGCCCGCGATCATCACGCCGATCGAGCCCGATGCGTCCATTGCGCCCGAGCAACTCGCGCACGTCGCGGTGCTGCCGGCCGATGCAGCACCGGCACCGCCGCAGCCCGCACCTCCACCTTCGACGATGCCGCGGCCGAAACCGATCCCACCCGCGCCGGTCGCGGTCACGAGCACCGCCGCGATCACGCCCGAGACGCAGCAGCAGATCGATCTCGGGCTCGCCGCCGCGCGTCGCGCGATCCTGAAGCGCGATGGCATGAACTGCCTCGCCGCGGTCAACGCGCTGCCGACGAGCGTGCCGGTGATGACCGGGTACCAGATCGAGCTGCATCGCGCGCAGTGCGAGATGCTCCGCGGCGAGTGCGATCGCGGCATCAAGCGCATGAACGCGGCGCAAGAGGGCATGGGCTCGCAGCCAAACGGCGAGCTCAACGCGATCGCGATGTGTCCGATCACCGGACCGTACGAAGTGCGGCTCAAGCGCCTGCAGGCGCAAGCCTACTCCGCGACGGGTTCCGCCGCGTGCAAGAGCTTCGTGACACCGGCGAAGACGCTCGCACGCGAGGTCACCGCCCCGAACGAGAAGGTGCTGATCGGCGGTGTAATGCGCCACCTCGCGAAGTGCATCGGCAACAACGGAGATTGCAGCGCCGCCGAAGCCCTGTGGAAGAACGCGAGTGAGCTCGACCCGACCGGCTACAAGTGGGACGTCGACAAGTGCGCGGCGCCCGCGGCGCCCGCGCCAGCCAGCGCCGCGATCACCGTGCAGGCGTTCACCGAGTCGCTCGCGAACGTGCAGCAATCGATCTTGCGCCGCGATGTTCGTGGCTGCCGCGATCTGGTCGCGATGCCCGTGAGCGACATCCCGCAGGGCATGGCGCCGAGCTACAACCTGATCGCGGGCTTCTGCAAGATGATGCTCGGCGACTGCAAGGCCGGCTCGGATCTCGTCGCGAAGGTCTATCCCGGTGATCCGCGGATCCTCGCGTCGAACCAGGACATCTACTGCCCGATCGCGGGCACGGTCGATCAGCGTCTCGCACGCATGCGCATGCAGCTCCTGACGTTCGCCGACAAACGCCTCGCCGGGCCGCGCACCGAGTGGTGCAGCTACATGATCGGTTCGGCGAAGACCGCGGCACGCGAGGCGCAATCGGGCGACCAGCGCGAGAACGCCGCGAAGGTGCTGCAGCACATCGCGTGGTGCATCAGCGCGTCGGGCCGCTGCGGTGAAGCGCACGATCTGTGGTCGTTGTCGGTCGCGACGGATGGCAATGCGAGCGCGACGCCGGCGCTCTCAGCGAAGTGCCCGTAGCATCGACGCCTTCGAGTCGCGACCGAAGCGCTTCTGCAACATGCGCGTGATCGGATACGCGAGGCGCGCGCCCCAGTAGCGCGGCTGCGAGAACGCGCGCACGTCGTACCAGACGCTGTCATCGGCGAGATGCTCGACGAGAAAGCGCTCCTCGCCACGCTCGGCGTGACCCGGCAACGTGCCGTACGCGAAGCCGAAGCGGCCGGGCTCGTCGATCACGTAGACGATGCGCGCGGCGTTCTTGAACCACACGCCGAACGCGTTCACGAGCACCGCGAGCACGCGGCCCTCCTCGATCGGCGTCGCGAGCGGAGCGATCGCGGTCCAGGGTGGGAACATGCGCCACGCGCGCACTTGCGCCTGCGCCGACGTGAACGTCTGCGCGCCGCTGCCGAGCCGGACGCGGTTGTGATCGATCGCGTAGCCGCGCGGCGTCTGTTCGTCCCGCGTATGGCCGACCGCTTCGTACGTGAACGGCAGTGCGCGTTGCGCGTCGAGGAACCGCACGAGCTCCGCCGCCGGTGGGCGCGCGAGGCTGATCATCCGCCGGCTGCGTGCTTCTTCATGCTGCCCATCCCGAGCATGCCCGCGCCGCCGCCCATCACGATGAAGCCGATCTTCACGCCGATGCCGCCGCTCGCGAACCCGACCAACACGATGATGAGGCCGATCACGAGCAGGAGCCCGCCGCCCATCATGAGATTTTTCGCCTGGGTGCGCAGCTCCTCGCGCGCGCCGCGGGACAGGTGTGCTCCGGCATCGACGTTCGCGCCGCCGCGATCGAGTGACGCTACGTGCGCTTGATGGCCACACGGTGCGCAGCGGTAGCCCTGTCCGACGATGTCGACGGCCGACAGCGCGAAGCGCTCGCCGCACGAGATGCAGGCCACCTTCCCGTCGTCGCCGACCTCCGCACCTTTCGGCTTGCGCAGCGCTTCTGCCGGGACGTGTAACGGCGGGCCGTCGTACTCGTCGTCGAACATGGGCGCAGCGTATCATCGACGTGAGTGGACGCAGCGACGGAGCTGATTGCCGGGCGGTTCGACGTGCGCGAGACGCTCGGGCGTGGCGGGATGGGCGTCGTCTATCGCGCGTTCGATCGCGAGCGCGGTGTCGAGGTCGCGCTCAAGACCCTGCGCGGCATCTCGCCCGAGAGCGTCCTGCGGTTCAAGAACGAGTTCCGCGCGCTGCGTGACCTCCGACATCCGAACCTCGTCGAGCTCGGCGAGCTGTTCGAGAACGCGGGCGTGTGGTTCTTCACGATGGAGCTCGTCCGCGGCGTGCGCTTCCTCGAGTACGTGCGCGCGAGCGCCGACGACGCGCCGAGCTCGTCGCGCGACTCGATACCGACCGACTCGCCGACCGACGTCCTCGCCGACCGCACGGTCGTCGAGACGCCGCCGTCGGTGGTGCGGCGCCAGGCGAGCGCGCGTGCAGAGCTCGCGAAGCGTATCGCGGCGCCGCGGTGCGAGATCGCGCGGCTGCGTATCGCGCTCGCAGGGCTGACGCGCGGGCTCGGCGCGCTTCACGCGGCGGGCAAGGTGCACCGTGACGTGAAGCCGTCGAACATCCTCGTCGACGACGGCGACCGCGTGGTCCTGCTCGACTTCGGCGTCGTCGCGGAGCTGCACCGCGCGTTCGAGGAGAAGCTCCTGTTCGGGACCGCGCGCTACATGGCGCCCGAGCAAGCGCGCGCCGGCATGATCGGACCGCAGGCGGATTGGTACGCGGTCGGTATCCTCGTCTACCAGGCACTCACCGGCACGGTGCCATTCGCCGAGCTCTCGACCGAACACCTCCTGGAGCTCAAGCAGCACGCGACCCCACCGAGGCCGAGCGAGCTCGTCGACGGTGTGCCCGACGATCTCGACCTCCTCGTCTCGAATCTGTTGCAGCGCGATCCGCAGTGCAGATTCGGCGAGGCGGAGCTCGTCGAGCTGCTCGGCATCGACGACGACGCGCCTGCCCGCGCGCCGAGTCACAGCGATCGCATCTTCGTCGGGCGGCGCGACGAGCTCACTGCGCTCGATGCGATCCTGTCGGCGAGTCGGACGCGGACCGAGTGCGTCGTCGTCGAGGGCGAATCCGGCATCGGCAAGAGCACGCTCGTCGAGCGCTTCGTGCTCGAAGCGCGGCGCAAGCATCAAGGCCTGCTCGTGCTGCACGGCCGCTGTCACGAGCGCGAGCGCGTGCCGTTCAACGCGCTCGACGGTGTCATCGACGATCTCGCGCGCTATCTCTCGACGCGTCGCGAGTCCTCGCTCGCGCGCTACACGCCCGACGATGCCGCCGCCCTGGTCGCGGTCTTCCCCGCGCTGCGCATCGCGTTCAAGAACGCCGGCCTCCTCGCCACCGCCGACGACGGTCGCGGCCGCGGCTTCCGCGCGCTGCGCGATCTGATGACGCGACTCGGTCGCCGCCGGCCTGTCATCGTCGCGATCGATGATGTCCAGTGGGCCGATGCGGACAGCGCCGCTCTCCTCGAGGCGCTCGTCGGCGGTGACGACCCGCCACCGATCTGCATCATCGCAACGAAGCGACCGACCGACGACGTCGATGCGCTCCACACCTTGCGCGACGTCCGTCACCTCGCGCTCGGCGGCCTCGCACGAGAGGACACCAAGGACTTGATCCGCCTCGTCGCCGTCGACGCCGCGTCGCGCGCCGATGCGATCATCGCGGAGACCGGCGGCCATCCGCTGTTCGTGCGCGAGCTCGCGCGTCGCCACGGCAGCGGGCCGATGCGGCTCGACGACGTCATTCGCTATCGCGCCGAAGCGCTCGATCCGATCGCGCAGCGTCTGCTCGCCGCGGTCGTGATCGCAGGCGCACCGATCGCCCAGCATGTCGTCTCTGCCGCGGTCGGCCTCTCGCCTGCCGAGGCCGAGCCGCACGTCGCATCGCTCACGAAGGATCAGCTCGTGCGCGTGCACGGCCCTCTCCCGCAAGAAGCGATCGAGCCGTTCCACGATCGCATCCGCGCTGCCATCATCGGCGCGTGCTCGCCCGACGAGCAGCGCTCGCTCCACCTCGCGATCGCCGCTGCCCTCGAATCATCCAACGCACCCGCCGACGCACTCTTCATCCGCTTCGAAGCGGCCGGCGACTCCGAGCGCGCTACCAAGTATCTCGTCGCCGCCGCCTCCGACGCGCGTGCCGCATTCGCGTTCGGCCGAGCCGCGGAGCTGTTCCGCCGCGCCCTCGACGCCCCCAACCTCTCCTCCGATCGCCGCAAGTGGCTCCTCGTCGAGCTCGCCATCGCGCTCGCGAATGACGGCCGCAGCGCCGAGGCCGCAGACCACTACTCGCTCGCCGCCGCGCTCGTTACCGATCGCGCCGAGCAGCTCGACCTCCTCCGCCGCGCCGCCGAGCGATATCTGATGGGCGGCCGCGTCGAGCAAGGTCTCGACACCGCACGCTCTCTCCTCGAGCACGTCGACATGTCCCTCCCGCGCACGCGTGTCCGCGCGATCGGCGGCATCCTCTGGAATCAGGTCCGCATGCGCGGCGCGACACTCCGCCGCTGGACGCGCCGCGACCGCCGCTCCCTCCACGCCGACATCTGCTGGTCGATGGGCGCGGGCCTCGGCATGATCGACTCGCTGCTCGGCGCGTACTTCTCCGGCCGCGCCGCTCGCCTCGCACTCGCCGAAGGCTCCCCGCTCCAGATCACGCGCGGCATGACCGGCGCGACCATCGGCGCCGCCCTCCTCGGGAGGCGCAAGCGCGCCGCCTCCCTTCTCGATGCCGCCGCTCGCGCCGCCGAGCAAGACGGCACCGCGCTCTCGGCCTGGTACCTAGGCCTCGCGCGCACCGGCGCCGCGTTCATGCTCGACAACGACTTCCGCACGGCCCACGCCTCCGCCCTCACGCTCGAGCAGCAGTGGTACGCGGCTGGTCACGGCCCCGCGTGGGAAACCGATGTCGCGATGCACTTCGCGCTCGCATCCCAACAGTTCCTCGGCCGCTTCGCCGACCTCGCGCGCCGCACGCGCACGCTCATCCACGACGCTCACTTCCGCGGCGACCTGTTCCAGGAAGTCACGCTCCGCGTCCGCTTCGGCGTGCGCCACCTCTGTGCCGACGATCCCGCCACCGCCAAGGCCGACGTCGTCGACGCCATCGCCTCGTGGATGCCGGGCTCCGCGAACACGTTCGGCAACCAGCGCATGTGGGCCCTGTGGTCGCGCACGCGCGTCGCCATCTACGCCCGCGCGACCGGCACCGACTCGATCGACGACCCATTCCTCGTCGACGAATGGAAGCAGCTCCACCGCTCGCTCATCGGCCGCGTCCCGCTCATGCGGGTCGAAGGCGATCACGCCTACGGCACATTCCTGCTCGCCCGCGCCCACGCGGCGAAACGCCGCGGCGAGCACGCGCTCCACGCCTCGCTCTGCCGCGAAGTCCTCAAGGTCATCTCGCGCCTGCGCCTCCTGCCATTCCCCGCCGCTTCGGTCGGGATCACCCTCCTCGATGCCGGTGTCGCCGTCGCGAGGGGCGATCACGAAGCCGCACTCGTCGCCACGCGCAAGGCGCTCGAACAAGCACACGTCACCCACTGCCTCGCGTACGCCGCGCTCACGAAGCGCCGACTTGGCGAGCTCGTCGGTGGTGACGAAGGCGCCGCCTTGATCCGCGAGGGCGATGCAGAAGCGCGCATCGCCGGATTCAGCAATCCCGAGCGCGCATGCGAGCTCGCGATCCCGACCGATCGATGCGCTTGATCGCGTCGCATCGCGCGCGAACACGAACTGGTGCGACCTGTATTTTTTTGATGGCTGGTGCGACCTGTATTCTCTCTCGACGACGGCCTCGCCCGGGCCGGTGCGCGGAATATCCGCGGCGCGTGTCCGACGGTACGCTCGTACTTTGCACGACGCGCTCCGCGCTCGTTGTCGCCGATGGGCGTCACGCGAGCGATCACGCCATGGCCGGAGAACTACCCCGACGAGGCACGGTTCGATCGCAGCGGCTTGCTCGTCGCACGGGTCGAATTCGCGGCGTGCTCGCGCTCGGCGATCGACTCGTCTCGTGAGGCCCCGACAAGACCGTCCGCATGGCGCTGACTCACATGTCGACGCGGCGGATCCCGAATGGCAGGTTCGGCGCCTGCGGGGGCATCGCGAACAGGCGACCGAGCTGACCCTCGGCGACCCATGCCGAGCCGCGCGCGACGGTAACGCCGGTCGGCTGGTCGAGGTCGGTGGCGAGCGGCGTCCCGGTGCCGGTGACGCCGTCGACTCTGACCTTCGTGAGCCTGCCGTTGCCCTCGGCGACGAGCAGCGTGCGGTCGTCGAGCGCGCGCATGCCGTCGGGCGCCGTCAGTGCCGGTGTGACGGTGATTGGCTGCACGGGACCGGCCGCGCCGCCGGCGCCGATCGCGATGCGGAAGAGACCGCCGGTGTCGAACTTGTTCACGAACACGGCGCCGCCGACAACTGCGAGGCCGTCGAGGCCGAAGCCGCCCTGCATCGCCGGCGCGAGCGCGGGATTTTCGACCCACGGCTCCAGTGCGGCGCCACCCGGTGCGAGTCTGAGGACGGTGCCGCTGAACGAGTCGGTGACATAGAGCGCGCCCGCAGCGTCGAACGCGAGGTCGTTGCAGAACCGGTTCGGGCCGAGCGAGTGCGTGGCGCGCGCGACGCCTTCGAGCGTGAAGCTGCGCACCTCGGTCGGTCGCTGGAATGTCGTGTCGACCGAGCACAGCCACAGCTCGTCGCCGCGGATGAACACGCCGGCGACGCCGGTGACGCCCGACGAGGCTCCGATGACCACCGTGCCTTCGGTCTTGCCGTCGGCGAATGCGACGACCTGGCCGGTGACGAGGCTGCCGACGTAGAGCGTGTCGTCGGCATCGGCGTGAAGGCTCTCGGGGTAGTACGCGTCACCTGGCAACGCGATCATGCCGGGCTGGGGATCTTCGTCAGTGCAAGCGGCGAGCAGTGCGGTCGCGAGAAGAATACTTGATGCCTTGCGCATGAGGGCTCCTGGTTGCAGACGGGTGAACGTGGCGCGCCGGCAAACGCCGGGCGCACGCATGGTCAGCAATGCACGACATCGTGCAGAGCAAGACCGAGCGGTGAATGTTGGCGGACCTCGTGAGTCGGGTCCGTTCGTCGATGAACGAGTCGTTAGTAGCGAGTGCCCGCGACGCCCTCGTTGATCAGAGATTCGAGACGGTTCAGGTGTTCCGTCGAGAGGGCGAGATCCTGCGACGCCCAGTTTTCCTCGAGGCGTTCCACTTTCCGTGTCCCGGGTATCGCAGCGATTCGAACATTGCGCGACAGGACCCATGCCAACGCGACTTGCGCTGCCGTCCCGCCTGTCTCTTTCGCGACTTCTGCCACGAGATCGACCAAGCCGTTGTTCTTCGCGATCGCCTCCTCGCTGAATCGCGGATTGCTCAATCTGAAGTCGCCGGGTTCGAGATCGCTGCGTGACCGAATCGCCCCCGACAGGAATCCACGGCCCATCGGGCTGTAAGCGACGAAGCCGATGTCGAGTCGTCGAACGGTTGGCAGAATCTCCGCCTCGACGTCCCGCGACCACAACGAGTACTCGGTCTGAAGTGCACTGATCGGATGCACCTCGTGGGCGCGAGCGATGGTCGCCGGATCGGCTTCGGACAGCCCGATGTAACGTACTTTGCCCGCCTTCACGAGCTCGGCCATGGCGCCGACCGTCTCCTCGATCGGCGTGTTGGGGTCCACTCGGTGCTGATAGTAGAGGTCGATGTAATCCGTTCGCAGGCGCTTCAGTGAAGCGTCGCAAGAAGCCTTCACGAACGCCGCGCTCCCTTTCGTGCCCTGCCAGCTGCCGTCTTCGCCGCGAGCGACTCCAAATTTCGTCGCCATGGTGATCCTGTCCCGACGTCCCTCGAGCGCCTTCGACAGCAAGACTTCGTTGGTGAATGGTCCGTACATGTCGGACGTATCCCAGAACGTGCAACCGAGCTCGACAGCCCGATCGAGAACGCGGAGGTTTTGAGCTTCGTCAGAGGAGCCGTAGAACTCTGACATCCCCATGCAGCCCAAACCGATAGCGGGCACGCGAAGCCCCTGTGATCCGAGATTGACCAGTTTCATCGCTGATGCCCCTTACCGAAGAGTGGAGAGTCGAAAGCAGCGCCGCTTCAGCTCGACGAGCCCGCGCCACTGGGCGAGTCGCTGCTCTCGTTCGAGATTGCCGGCCAGCACTTCGTCGTGATGTGCCGGTAGCCGACACGAATGGCCGTAGTCACCGCTGCGGCAACTTCGTCAGCGCCGATGAGGTACGTGCCGAAACCGAGGTACGGGATCTCGACATCTCCGGGGAGCGTGCGCGTCTTCATACGAACACCTTAAGACGCCGGTGCTCGCAGCGCCTTGCCAGTTTCTCCGAACGACTTGCCTGATTCTACAGAGGCTAGGAGAGAAGCGCGCATCGGTCTAACATGACCGCGGATGCACTTAAACGAGCTCGTCGAACAAGCGTGGCGCTGCAAGGGCGTGAGCGAGCCGATGGCTGGTCTTCATCTCCTTCAGCAACACTCGGCGAGCTCGTCCGAGCCGGGCTTGTACGAGCCCGTCCTGTGCCTGATCCTCCAGGGTAGAAAACAGGTCGTGATCGGTGATCGGACCTTATCGGTCGGTCCCGGAGAGTGCCTCCTCGTGAGTCACGACCTACCGGTTTCCGCGAAAGTCACGAAGGCTCCGTACTTGGCGCTCGTCTTCGAGGTGGACATCGCCGCCATCAGGAAGCTCTACGACGAAGTTTCAGAGTCAGCGCTCGACAGCACGCGCGCTCGTGCGGCCGAGACGCATCGCGCGAGTCCCGATCTGATCGATGCGTTGCGCCGCTACTTGGCGCTCGCCGACTCATCTGCGGACGCCAAGGTCCTCGGTCCGCTGACCTCGAGAGAGATCCACTATCGGCTGCTGATGGCTCCATTTGGCGGAATGCTTCGCCTGCTCATTCGCCACGACAGCAACGCGAGCGCGATCACGCGCGCCATCGCGCACATCCGCGGCGAGATTCGTTCGCCGATCACGATTCCGGACCTCGCGCGCCGAGTCGGAATGAGCGCGTCGTCGTTCTACAAGCACTTCAAGGAAACGACTTCCACGACGCCACTGCAGTACCAGAAAGAGCTTCGCCTGCTCGAGGCACGACAACTCCTGCGGACGGGAGCTTCCGTGACCACGGCTGCGTTCGAAGTTGGATACGAGAGCGCGAGCCAATTCAGCCGTGAGTACGCGCGCAAGTTCGGCGTCCCGCCGAGCCAGGACATGGCCTGAGGCTTCGCGCGCTTCTTCGCGGCGGGCTTCTTTCTTCGCAGCCGGCTTCTTCTTCGCGGCCGGCTTCTTCTTCGCAGCCGGCTTTGCCTTTGGCTTCGCGGCCGGCTTCTTCTTCGCGCGTCTCAGGACGACGCGCGCGAGGTGCGCTCGGACTTGCGCGTCGGGCGCGCGGCCTCTGCGAGGAGCTCGGCT
The DNA here is from genome assembly GCA_030857175.1 of Myxococcota bacterium. Lineage (GTDB taxonomy): Bacteria > Myxococcota_A > Polyangia > Haliangiales > Haliangiaceae > JABFXX01. The sequence continues at coordinate 17,281 of JALZOJ010000088.1, forward strand.
GCGTGCGCGCGGGCCTTCGAGGTTGCGTGACCACCGAGCATGCGCGCCAGCTCGTCCTTGCGCGCGGCGGCGTTGAGCTTGCGCACGTGTGTCTCGGTGCGGCCCGCGATCTCGGTCTTCTCGACGTGATAGTGGTGGTCCGCGAACGCCGCGATCTGCGGGAGGTGCGTCACGCACAGGACCTGGCGGCCGACATCGGGCGCGTCGTGCGTCGCGTGTGGCGATGCGACCGCACGGATCTGCGCGCCGACAACCTGGGCGGTGGCACCACCGATGCCGGTGTCGACCTCGTCGAAGACGTAGGTCGCGACCTCGTCGGCGCGGCGGAGCGAGAGCTTGAGCGCGAGCATGATGCGCGAGAGCTCACCACCCGACGCGACCTTGGAGAGCGGGCGCGTGTCCTCACCCTTGTTCGAGGCGAGCATCAGCTCGATCCGATCGGCGCCCGTCGGACCGAGTGCGCGCGACTCCACGACGACGGTGAGCTGCGCGGAGCCCATCCCGAGCTCGGCGAGCGAGGCCGCGACATCCTTCTCGAGCTTGCGTGCGGCCGCCTTGCGCGACTTGGTGAGCGCGGTGGCCGCGGACACCGCGGCGGACTCCGCCTTGGAGCGGCGCGATGCGAGCTGCGCGAGCAGATCGTCGCGAGAGGTCAACGCGTCGAGCTCCGCGCGCAATTCGGCTGCCTTTGCGAGCACGGCGTCCAGACCACTCGATCCCGTGGCAGGACTCGAGGTGCTCGTGCACGGGAAGGCCGACGAAGGGGATGACGACGAAGCGAGCGACGACGACGACGCCGACGTCACGCCGTGCTTGCGCACGAGCCGGCGGATCAACGCGAGGCGCTCGTCGAGATACGCGAGGCGTTCGGGATCGCCCTCGAGCTTCTCGGCGTACGAGCGGAGCTGGTCCGACGCGTCATCGATCAGCGTCTCGATCTCGTGGCACTGGCGCGTGACGGGCTCGAGCTGCGGATCCACGCGCAGGGCACGTTCGAGCTCGCGCACCGCGGTGGCGACGCGGTCGCGCGCGCTGTCGTGATCGCCATCGCCGTTGAGCAGCTCCTCGGCCTTTCGCGCCGCAGACTGCAAGTGATCGACCGACGCGAGGCGAGCGCGCTCGACCTCGATGGTGACGTCCTCACCCGGCGTGAGCGCGGCGCCCTCGAGCTCCTCGAGCTGGTAGCGCAGGTAATCGACACGCGCATCGCGCTCGCGCTCGTCACCGCCGAGGGCGGCGAGCTCTTCATCGCATGCGCGCAGCTCGGTCCAGGCGGCCGTCATGGCGTCGAGGAGCGCCGCGGGTTGGCCGGGTTGGACGGAGGACGAGCCGCGTGCGAAGGCGTCGATCAAGTCGAGGTGGCGGGCGGGATCGACGAGGCCTTGGTGCTGGTGCTGGCCGGAGAGATCGATCAGGAGCGCACCCAGCTCGGCGAGGCGAGCCGCGGTGGTGAGCGCGCCGTTGACGTACGTGCGCGAGCGGCCGCCGCGCTGGATCACGCGACGGATGAAGACCTCGTGCTCGTCGTCCTCGCCCTTCGGGAGGCCGGAGCCCTCGAGGACGGATGCGACGCGCGCGCGCAGATCGAGCGGTACCTCGACGATGGCCTCGACGACGGCCTCGTCGGCGCCGGTGCGCGGGATGTCCGCGGAGGCGCGGCCGCCGCGCAGGAGGTTGACGGCCTCGACGATGAGCGACTTGCCGGCGCCGGTTTCACCGGTGAGCACGTTCATGCCGGCACCGAGCTCGATCGCGACATCGGAGAGGATCGCGAAGTTCGTGACACGCAGATGGCGAAGCATGACTAACGACCGCCTTTCGCGCCCCAATGCAGCTTGTCGCGCATGACGTCGAAGAAGCCTTTTTGCGAGCGGAACAGGATGAGTGGTGATGCGGCGGCCGTCATCTCGACGAAGTCGCCGGGCAAGAACGAGTGCGCCCACTGCGCGTCGACGGTGAGCATCACGCCGCGCACGTCGGCGCCGAGGCCGAGCCGGATGGTCGCGTTCGCCGGGATCACGAGCGGCCGGTTGGTCAGCGCGTGCGCGCAGATCGGCGTCAGCGTCATGGCGTTTTGGCCCGGCACGACGATGGGACCGCCCGCGGCCATGTTGTACGCGGTGGAGCCGGTGGGCGTGCTGACGATCAGGCCGTCGGCGCGGTAGGCGGCGACGAATTGATCATCAACGAACGCCTCGATCTCGACGAGACGAGCCATCGCGCCCTGGTGAAGGACCGCGTCGTTGAGGGCGTAGCGCACGGCGGTGAGATCGTTCGGCCCGCCGGTGGCGCGCACGAACTTCACCGCGAGCCGCATGCGCTCCTCGCGCGGCAGCTTGCCGGCGATGGCGCGCTCGATCGACGGCTTGGCTTCCTGGGTGGAGAAGCCGGTCAAAAATCCGAGCGAGCCGAGGTTGATCCCGAGGACCGCCTTTTTGTGGTCCGCAACCACGCGGGCGGCGCGCAGCATGGTGCCATCACCACCGAGCACGACTGCGAGATCGACCGATTCACCGAGCTCGGCTTCGGGGACGACCTCGCAACCCGCAGGTGCAATCTGATCTTCCGTCGTCACCACGGGCACATGGCCCATGTTGAGGAGCCACGGGACGAGGTCCTCCAACAGGGCGCCCGCCTCGGTCTTGTCTGGCTTGAGAATGAAACCGACTCTCGACACGCGTCTTTGGTATCACGAAGTGCTGACACTGAACGTAGGGACAGTGCGCTTGCAACGGGTCATTCGGCCCTATATGGTCCGTCCGCACTGTCGCGTGGCTTGACAGTACTTTCGCAACCTTGTAGACAAACCGCCTTCTCCAGAGATCCGTGGTTCAAATGATGACTTCGACGACCCAAAAGAGCTCGTGGCTGACCAAGGAAGCCGGCGAGGCACAACGCGAGTGGTACGTGATCGATGCAACCGGCCACACGCTCGGTCGCATGGCATCGCGCATCGCGATGGTCCTTCGCGGCAAGCACAAGGCCACCTACACCCCCAACGTCGACATGGGCGATTTCGTGATCGTCCTCAACGCCGGCGGCGTGCGGCTCACGGGCACCAAGCCCGACAAGAAGCTGTACCAGCACCACACGCTCTATCCCGGTGGGATCAAGACGCGCCTCGCAAAGGAAGTCCTCGCCGACGACCCCGAGCGCGCGATTCGCGAAGCGGTGTGGGGCATGTTGCCGAAGGGCCCGCTCGGCCGCCGCATCCTCAAGAAGCTCAAGATCTACAAGAACGCCGAGCACGACCACACCGCGCAGAAGCCGCGCGTCCTCGAAGTGAAGAACTAAGGACTACTGAAGATGCAAAAGACCTACGCCACTGGCCGCCGCAAGACCGCCGTTGCCCGCGTTTGGCTCACGGCTGGCGACGGCAAGATCGTCATCAACGACCGCAACGACGAAGACTACTTCTCGCGCCCGACCGCGCGCATGGTGATCCGCCAGGCGCTCGAAGAGGTCGCGCTGCTCGATCAGTACAACGTGACCGCCACCGTGAAAGGCGGCGGGATCTCGTCGCAGGCGGGTGCCATCCGTCACGGCATCACGCGCGCGCTGATGAAGGTCGACTCGGAGCTCCGCCCCAAGCTGAAGGCGGCCGGCTACGTCACGCGCGACCCGCGCAAGAAGGAGCGTAAGAAGTACGGCCAGAAGGCCGCTCGCGCTCGCTTCCAGTTCTCGAAGCGCTGATCGAGCGCCCCGAAGGGCGTTCCCGCTCTCGGGCGCGCGCCGCGTATCCTACACGCGGCGTTTTTCTTTTTCGGCGACCAATCCCGTGTGCGACCCACAGCTTGACCAGGTCTCCTCGGTAGCGGACCCTATTCTGGGGTGACCACCGCGAACGCACCCAAGACCCAGCTGGGCAGGTATCAGCTGGTACGGCACCTCGCGTCTGGCGGGATGGCGGACCTCTGGCTCGCCCGCGCGACTGGAATTGAAGGATTCGAGCGCCATGTCGCCATCAAGCGCATCCGCAAGGAGCAAGCGCGCGACCAGCGGTTCGTGCAGATGTTCCTCGATGAAGCGCGGCTCGCGGCATCGCTCCATCACAACAACATCGCGACCGTTCACGACATCGGTCAGACGCAGGGCGAGTACTTCTTCGCGATGGAGTGGGTCCACGGCGAGGACCTGCGCAAGATCCTCATGCACGCGAGCGCGCGCGAGCAGTACCTGCCGATCGAGCACGTGATGACGATCGTGCTCGCGGCGACGGCGGCGCTCCACTACGCGCACGAGCACAAGAGCCAGATCGTCCATCGCGACGTCTCGCCCGCGAACATCATCGTCGGCTACGACGGCAACGTGAAGGTCGTGGACTTCGGCATCGCGAAGGCCGCGCACCGCGGGAAAGAAACGCAGTCGGGCGCGATGAAGGGCAAGGTCGCGTACATGTCGCCCGAGCAATGCGTCGGGCAGCCGGTCGATCGGCGCAGCGACATCTTCTCGCTCGGCATCGTGCTCTACGAGCTCGTCACGGTGCGCCGGCTGTTCAAGGCGGCGAACGACTTCCTGACGATGAGCGCGATCATCCACGGCGATATCCCGCCGCCGTCGATCATCCGCCCCGGCCTCCCGCGCGAGCTCGAAGCGATCATCATGAAAGCGCTCGCACACGAGCGCGACGATCGGTTTCGCACCGCCGAGGAGATGCGCGCCGTGCTCGAGCGGTTCTGCACGGCGAACCACATCCGCACGTCGTCGACGGTGCTCGCCGATTACATGCGCGCGATGTTCGGCCAGAAGCCAGAGCCGTGGCTCGTCGACGCCGCCGAGGAGCTCGAGGTGTCGATCGACTTCGACGGCACGGCCTCCGGCATCGTTCGCGTGCCCGAAGCGGCGCTCAAGCGCCACGCGATGCCTTCGTCAACGCCGGTGCAGCCGAACGCGCCGATCATGAAGGCGCGCACGAAGGCGATCACTGGTGCACCGCCCGTCGCCGCAGCTGCGCAGCCAGACGCCGAAGCGACCGACATCGTCGCACCGTTGCCGCTCGAGCTCCTCAGCGGCGACTTCGCCGAGGTGCCGCAGACCGACGGCCCGCTCAGCGTGGGCGACGAGACGCTGATGGTCCGGCCCGTCACCGTCGTCACCGGGCACGGCAAGTACATCGCGATC
>JALZOJ010000167.1 GCA_030857175.1 Myxococcota bacterium
CCAGAGTTCATAACGGCGCTCGCCAGCTGATCTGATCCCGCGGGGTTGCGCGGCTTTCCAGAGATCGATTGAAGGTGGAGTTTTCGTGGGGCGTCGGGAATTTCGGCGGGCTGGCGATTGTCCTCCGGGCGATGGAAGCTCTCGCCTTGGGTTTGGAGCAGTCGCCGCCGACGTCGAGGTACGAGGTCCGCCGATTTTCGGCGGACGGAGCGGTCATCGTCGACGGCACGATCGCGAACGTCTTCATCGGCGGCACGTTGATCGGAACGTTCGACGAGGCCGACGACGATCGCGGCCCGCGGAACATCCTCGCCGTGACGCTCGCGAAGTCCGGGCAGCTCAACCTGGAGCGACTCGCGGAAGCGTTCGGGGTAGGGGGTGAGTACCTGCGGCGGCTTCGGCGCAAGGAAGAGACGCGCGGGTTCGGCGCGGTGATAGGCGTGCGCCAGGGCAAGAACGCCAAGGTGAGCCCGGAGCTGCGCGCCGCGTGGTGCGCGATGTTCGATGCCGGGCAGATGCCGGTCCACGCGCATCGCGAGCAACCGCGGAAGGATCGGCGGGCGTACTCGACGGTGTGGCAGGTCTACCGCCAGTGGAAGGACGAGCGCCCGCTCCTCACGACCGCGGCAGTGGTGCCCGTCGCGGTGCCGCTGCCGCAGGAAGGGCAACTGACACTGCCGCAGCTGGCGAGCCACGTTGCCGACGGCGATGATCGCGTGCCGCCCGACGAGCGCGCGGCGGACATCGTGCCGATGGCGGCGCAGCCGATCCGCGGCGCGAAGATGGTGCAGCACGTGGGCAGCTGGATGCTGCTCGCCCTCGCGCGCGAGCTCGGGCTTCACGACGAGGCAGAGCAGGCCTTCGAGCATCGCCACCGCGACGGGCTGCGGATCGCGCTCGATGCGGTGATCTGCGCGCTCGCGATCCGCCAGTTTGTCGTCGAAGGGGTCCGGCGGCTCGCGACCCCGAGCGGCCCCACGTTGCTCCGCGCCGAGCGGGTGCCGAGCGCAAGTGGCGTGCGCAAGCTGCTCGGGCGCCTGCTCGAGCAGACCGAGGGCGGCGCCGCGCTCGACGCCCGCATGGCCGCGCGCTTGATCGCTGCAGTCCACCGCGACGACGGGCCCGCGGTCTTCTACGTCGACAATCACATGCGCCCGTACACCGGCCAGGCGGTCGTGCGAAAGGGGTGGCGGATGCAGGACCGCCGGGTGCTGCCGGGCACGAGCGACTACTACGTGCACGACGAAGATGGGCGGCCCGTATTTCGCGTTGCGGTCGCAGCACACGACAGCCTCAAGGCGTGGCTGCCGCCGCTCGCGGCACGATTGCGCGATGGCCTCGGCGAGGGCGGCCAGATCCTCCTCGCCTTCGACCGTGCGGGCGCCTTCGCTGAGCCGCTCGCCGACTTACGCGACGCCGGCTTCGACTTCGTGACCTACGAACGCAAGCCGTATCCGGAACTCCCGGCGACCGCCTTCACGGCGACGACGATCGCGGGCGATCACGTCGGCCTGCACGAGAGTCGGCTGCGCAATCTCGGCGCCGGGCGCGGTCGCATCCGGCGGATCGCGATCCGAACCGAGGATGGTCGGCAGGTGAACCTGCTCGCGAACTCGAAGCTGCCGGCCGCACGGCTCGTCGAGATCCTCTGGTACCGGTGGCGGCAGGAGAACGGCTTCAAGCACGGCGTCGAGCGCTGGGGCATCAACCAGCTCGACGGGCGCAGCGTCGAGTCGTATCCGCCAGGCACGATCATCCCCAACCCCGCGCGGCGTCGCCTCGACCACGCCTTGCGGCTCGCGCGCGTCGCCGAGGGCGAAGCGCGCCGCGACCTCGCGCGCTTCGCCCCAGGCAGCCCACGTCATGCGGCGGCGGAGGTCGACCTCGCCGAGGCGCTCGGCCGCCAGCATGATCTCGAACACCTTCGGCCCTGGGTCCCACCGCGCGCGCCCATCGAGGAGACCGAGCTCGCCGGCAAGCTCGTCCGCCATGACGGCAAGCTCAAGATGATCATCGACGTGATCCGGGTGGTCTGCGCCAACGCCGAGTCCGAACTCGCCATGCTGCTCGCGCCCCACATGCGGCGTCCGCGCGAGGCCAAGAAGCTCGTGGCCAACATCCTCGCGGCGCCGGGCAGCGTCGCTGTCAC
>JALZOJ010000030.1:0-100000 GCA_030857175.1 Myxococcota bacterium
ATCATCGCTCTTAGAGTTGGTTGCGCTGTCAAGACTCGGTGTGCGCAGCGGTATGTCGATGGCGCTGCACCAACGTCTGCGCGCGCAACCGTTGTTTGCGTGCGTGCGCGATGTGGCGGACGATAGCAGCATTCGATTGCGCGACTTCGACGTCGCTACGAGAGCGACCTGTAACGGCCGAGGAGGCTAGACCTATGAAGACTGGAAGCTGCGCTCTCTTCTCGATCCTGTTCGCGTTCGCCACGGCTTGCGGCGGTGGCGGCGACAACGCCGCGCCGACGTGCACCGGGGCTGGCTGCACGTGCACGGATTCCGCATGTTTGTGCGCAGCAGGTGCCGACTGCAAGACGGAATGCGGTGACTCCGCGTGCTCGCTGAGCTGCACCAATAGCGCTAAGTGCAACGGGAACTCGACGGACTCGCTGACCGTCATGTGCAACGACTCGTCCGAGTGCAAGGGTATCGGTGGTGACGTCAGCAACGTTACGTGCACCGCGAGCTCGAACTGCGATTTCAAGCTCGGCGATATGTCCACCGTTGCATGCAACACGAGTGCGACCTGCAAGATCCAAGTCGGCACGGCCAGCAGGATCACGTGCGCCGACTCGTCGAACTGCAGCGTCAAGTGCGATGGCGATTGCAAAACGACCTGCACTGGCAGCGCTGAGTGCGTGGTCACCTGTGGTGTTGCCGCGAGTCCCGCGACGATGTGCTCGACGGGCGTCTTCGCGTGCGGCCCGTGCTGATTCGATAACATGCGATGAGGCAAGCGTTCGCTGCATGCATGGCGTTCCTGGTTCTCGCCGCGGTCGTGGCTGTCCGCTTCGGTTGCAAGGATTCGCCGCCCGAGGCGCCGGCGCAACCGATCGTCGACGCTGCGGTCGCGGATGCGCCGATCGATGCTGCGGCCGTGGTTCCTGATGCGGCGCCGACTCCGAAGAAGCGTGCACCGAAGCGCACTCCAACGCGGAAGCCGATACCGCCGCGGCCCGAGCCCAAGCCGACGCCGTTCGCCCCGACGCCGTTCGTCCCGACGCCGGTGGTCCCGACGCCGGTGGTCCCGACGCCGGTCACGCCGCCCGTCAAGCGGTGTACGCAGCCGCCGAACCCGGCGGGCTGCCCGGCGAAGGAGCCCAACATTAACCGGCCGTGCGATGTCGACGGCGTGCAGTGCGTCTACGGCACGAGCTGCTGCCCGCCGCTGTACGTCTGCAACAACGGCGCATTCGAAGCCTGGTTCACGAGCTGTCCATGAGGCCGGTGCGAGCGTCGCGTCTTGGTTCGTTCAGTGAGTGTGATCGTGGTGCACGTCGGGAGCGTGCTCGTGCGTGTGAGCCAACCGTCCATGCGCGTGACGGTGGGTGTGCTCGCCGACGAACGGCGGGTCGTGGTCGTGATCGTGGTGACCATCGTCATGACGATGGGGGTGCTCGTGGTCGGTCGGCTCGTGCACGTGCGTATGCCCGTGCTGCTCCGACGCGTGCAGGTAGACACCAACACCGAAGCCCGCTGCGGCGATCGCTGTGAGGATCGTCGCGTCACGGTCGCCGAGGATCCACGCGATGCCCGCGCCGATGAATGGTGCCAACGCGAACACGGATCCGGTGCGCGCCGCACCGATGCGTCGCTGCGCGTGCAGATACATGCGCAGGCTGACGCCATACCCCGTCGCGCCGCACACGAGCAGGATCGCGATCGTCGTGACCTCCGGCGTGACCTCGCCACGCACGATCGCGAGCGAGCCCGTGAGCGTGGCGCCGAGTGCGCCCTTCGCGGCGATGACTTGAAGGGGATCGCGTTCGGCGAGCGGGCGCGTGAGCGTGTTGTCGATCGACCACGCAAGTGTCGCGATCGCAACCGCCGCAATGCCCCACGGTTGTGGTGACGAACCGAGCGATGCGTCGAGGACGAGCAGCACGCCTGCCGCTGCCATGAGCAGCATGGCGGCGATCACTCGATGCCCGAGCGACTCGCGATAGATCAGCCACGCGAGGAGGACCGTGAGCACGGCTTCGAAGTTGAGGATCAACGACCCGCCGGTCGCGCCCGCCCTCGACAGGCCCCACGCGAGGCACGCGGGCGCGATCGCAGCACCGGCGATCGCGATCGCGACGATGCGCCCGAGATCCGAACGGCGCAGCGAGCCACCGACGGGTTTGCGGATGACGCGCATCGCGAGTGCCGCGACCGCTGCACCTGCGTAGAGCAGCGCGGCCGTTGTCAGCGGGCCGGCATCATGACCCGCCCACGCGACGACGGGCGTCGTGAGTCCGAACGCGACGGCCGACGCGATCGCGAACAGGACGCCGGAAGTAATCGGCCGCGGCACCTCGTGATTGTAGCGCTCGCTTGTCGATGAGGGATTACCAGGATGCGACCGCGGCGTCTGCGAGCGCGCGAAACGTTCGCAGGCGAAGGAGCAAGCGGGCACGCTGCGTCTCGTCGGCGATGCCGGCCGGGTGCTCGTCGGTCTCGGGTGGCATCAGGTTCGCCTCGACCATCACTTCGAGCATCCGTCGCGTGTCGAGCAACATGACGGCGTGCCGCACGCGCTCGCGACGATCGCCGGTCTCGAGATCGGGCGCATGACAAGCCGCGCAGCCGTGTGGGCGCATCGCGAGCTCGAGGTCGCGATACGCGTCGTCCAGCGCGGGGATCAAGGCGCTGTCACGCGGGAGGATGTCAGCGAACACCGAATCACTTCGTTCTGCTCGCGGAGCGGACGATGCGTGCGTTCGCTCGGGCCACGAGGTGCAGATGATCGCGATGGCGGCAGCCATGGCAGCAAGCGTGAGCGCGAGACGTCCGACCATCGTTTGCCGCATGAGGACCGCCGTTCGAAAAGTCGCGACGAAATCGACGCGGGCTAGAACGCCATCGCCCAGACCAGACGTGGTGCACTGCTGATGTTCTTCACGCCGATGCCGTACGTCGCCGAGAGCCAGAATCGCCCGTGCGTCCAGCTCGCGCTCGGCCCGGCGACGATCCAGCTCGTAGCGCCGCTGTCGCGCTCGAGCTCTGCGTGCAGCTCCGCACCCGCACGCAGGTCGCCGGTGATGCCGACGCTCGCGGCGACTGCAGGACGCACGGTCAGACGCAGGCCCCCGCGGTTGACATCGCCGACGACGCCGATCGCGCCAGCCGCGTAGATGCGCCCGAACGTGTACGAGACGGCTGCATCGAGCTCGGCATGAATGACATCGCGCCGCACCACATCGCGCGTGACCGAGAGCATCACGAGTGGCGCGATCGCCTTGTCTCGATCGGTGAACCGATAGCGCAGGTCCGCCCCATAGCGGCGAAGTGCGAAGTCCTGCTCGAATCCGACGGCAGACGCCCAGATCATCTCGACCGGCAGCGTCAGCTCGAGCTGCTTCGTGATCCCGATCTGTGGGCCGACCCAGAGCGTCGTATCGCGGATCCGTGTGTCGCCGAGGTCGTTGCGCTCGGTGAGCCGCGTCTGCAACTCCACGGCGCGCTCGTCGAGGACGTCGGTTCCTCCGAACCAGCCGAAGTACGTGCGCCCCGCATACGCCGGTGCCGCGAGCAGCGCGATGATGAGCAGCGCGCGCATGTCACTCCGTGCTCGCGAATGGATCGCTGATGCGGATCAGTCCGCCCACCGCCGCATCCGCGAGCCAGACGTTGCCGCGTCCGTCGACGGTCGATGCGTGGCCTTCGTTCGAGATCGGGATCTCCGCCATCACCGACATGCCACCGTCACGGCAGACGGCCAGCATCGATAGCGTCGCGCCCGGATCGCCGCGGAGGTAGAAGTGATGCCGCGTGCTGTCGTAGGCGAGGATCGCGTCGCCGCCGCCGGCCTCGAAGCCGGTCAGCTCCTTGCCCTCGCGCGATAGCACGGCAGCGCCGCCGGATGACTTGCAGCCGGCGAACACGAGGCCGTAGCCGTCGTCGACCTGCGCGAAGCCATGCGACGCATCGCAGCCGGTGTCCCATTCTCCGACGACGAGCTTGCGTGCGATGTCGATCGCGATCACGCGACCTCCCGCCTGCGTGTAGCCGCGACCGTCGCCGAACGTGAGTCCTTCGGGCGCGCCCGGAATCGCGATCGAATCGACGCGCGCGAGCGTCGCCGGTGTACCGGTGACAGCGATGACGTCGATGCGGTCCTGTCCCGGCACGGTGACCCAGAGCTCGCCGCCGCCGGGCACGACCCGCACGTAGTCGGGATTCGCGCCGAGCGGCAGGCTCGCGACCTTCTCGCCCGTCGTCGCGTCGTACGCCTCGACGCGATCGCTCGAGCGATCCACGGTGAAGATCGTGCGCTCGTCTGCGTCGGCCGATGCCGTGCCGCCGCTCGTGCCGATCATCGTCGTCGCGAGGGTCTCGGGATCGACGACGTACATGCGCGCGACACCTTCGGGCGCGGCGAGCACCTTGCCGAGTGCGGGCGCGTACTGGAGGTCGTCGAAATTTGCCGGTTGTCCGAACAGGGAAATGTTCGTCACGACGGGCTCGCCCGTCGCCGTTGGAATCGGGCATTGCCCCGAATCCTTCAGCTGGTTGCTACAGCCTGCGAGCCCGAGCACGAGCAGCGACATCCGCATGGGGCTCCTTACTTGCGCACGGCCATGCGCTTGACCTTGCCGCCAACGGTCGCCGTCCACAGCGGCGCGCTGCTGCAGCCCTCGCCGATGCCGTACGCCTGCACCGTTCCGCTGTTCGGGATCGAGACGTACGCGACCTGGCCGTTCGGATCGAGGCTCGTCCAGTACGGCGGTGCGGTGAGGTTGTCGACGTCGAGCACCTTCTCGGCCTTCGTGCCCTGCACCTGGAACACGACCAGCGCCTTGCGACCCTCATGCGTGAGCGAGACGAGCTTGCCGTCCGCCGTCGTCGCCGCGCCCTCGACCTGCTTGCGCGCTTCGCTCGCAGCGCCGAACTCGTCCATGTACGGCGTCGAGACCGCGCCGGTCGCGAGATCGACCTTGTGCATGCCGGTCGAATGATGGCCGGTGAAATACGCGCCACTGCTCGCCGCAGCGATCACGCGCGGCACGATGTCGTAGCGGTAGTCCTTGATCGCGCCCTCGCCCGCCGACGTGAGCTCGAACGACATCACGCGCGGATCGGCGCCCTGCACGGTGACCCACAGCGTCTTCTGATCGGGCGACATCGACACGATGTGCGGCTTGCTCCCCGCGCCCGCCGGAATCGTCCGCGCGAGCATCATCGTCGCGCCCTTGGCCGTGCCGGCCTCGACGACCGCGATGCCGTTGCCCGTCGACAGCGGAATGTAGATGCGTCCGCTCGACGTGATCGCCGGCTGCTGCGGCGTGACACCGACGTTGATGCTCGAGATCACCGTGCCGGTCGTGCGATCGATCTCCGATAGCGTGCCGGCGCTCTTGTCGGTGACGAACGCGCGCAGACCGTCGCGCGAATAAAGCGCGCCGAACGCGTTGGGCCCGGTGCTGAACTTCTTCCGCGCTGCGCCCGTCTTGGCGTTGACGGTGGCCGCGCCGCCGTCCTCGACGGCGACGAGGATCTCGTCGGCGGACGGCGTCGCATTGCACGCCGCGCCGCAGTCCGGATCCGGCTTCTTGCAGAAGTCGTCGCAGATGCCGTCGCCGTACCAGTCGTAGATCTCGCAGTAGTCGGGACCGCTGTGATCGCCTTTGCCGACGAGATCACGGACCTCGTCCTTCGTGAGCTGTGGATCGGCAGCTTCCTGGTTGGCACATGCAGAAGCGAAGAGAACGGCGGCGAGCGCAAATTTGGTCGTCATGGTCTGGTTCCTTGTGGGTTGCTGCCCGCAAGAGCACCGACCTGGACTCGGTCGCACGACAATCGACCGCTCGCTGCGTAAGCGCGCGGGATGTCGCCTGAAACAGCGATTACTTCTTCGCGCGCGCAGCCTGCCAGCGCTTGTCGAGCGCGGCCCAGTTGAGGTTTGCGAAGAACGCGTCGATGTACTTCGCGTGCGCGCTGCCGTAGTCGATCGCGTACGCGTGCTCGAACATGTCGAGCACGAAGATCGGCGTTCCCGCCGCGAGCGCTTGCGAGTGGCCGCCGGTGCCGACGATGCGCAGATCGTTCGTGCGTCCTGACAGCGCGATCACGACCCAGCCGGAACCGCCGCCGAGCGACATCGCCGTGGCGCGCACGAGCTCTTCCCAGCGCGCTGCCGATCCGAACTGCTTGTCGAGCGCCTTCGCGAAGTCGCCCGCGGACTTGCCGTTGCCTCCGAGATTCTCGAAGTAGGACTCGTGCAGGTACACCGAGTTCGCGTACGTCAGCTCGCGCTCTCGGAGCGAGCCCACCTGAAAGCCCGGCGTGTCTTTCGTGACCTTGTCGAGCTCGAGCTCGACGGCGTTGAGGTTCTTCACGGCACCGCCGTAGTTGTTCTGGTGGTGCGACGTCAGCAGCTTCTCCGAGAGACCGGGCAGCTTCGACGGATTGAACGAAAGCGGAACGACCTTGTTCGTGCCTGCGGCGAGCGGCGTGAAGCCAGGCGCCGGCAGTTTCTTCGGTTGCGCGTGTGCGATCGCCGTGGTCGCGAGGACGGTGCCGGCGATGGAGCCGAGAACTTCACGTCGATTCATGGGATCGAGCATAGCGCGGTCGAATTCGGTGCGACTGTTCGCGAGGCGCTCCTCCTGCGGCCAACCGATGTATAGAGGACGTATGCACCGCATCGCTGCTGGTCTCCTCGCGTTGCTACTTGGTGGTGCGACCGCCCACGCCGGCCGCACGCACTTCGGCTGGAGCTACGGCACCGACGTGATCCCCGAGCGCGGCACCGAGCTCGAGTGGTGGATCCTCGAAGAGAACAAGGAGGGCGACACGAACAAGGATGAGACCGCGTTCTGGTGGGGGCTTCTGTTCGCGCTCAGCCCGCACTGGGAGATCGGAATCACCACCGAGGCGCAGTTCGAGAAATCGGATGTCGAGGAACCCGACGTGCGGTTCACGCGCTGGGGCGGCGAGCTACGGTACCGACCCCAGTCTCCCGATCCGATCGACGCGGGACCGTTCGCGACGAAGTTCCGCATCGGTGTGAAGCGGTTGATCGAAGAACGCGCAGGCATCCGCGGCGAGGCCGATGTCATCGCGAGCTACACGAGCGGACGCGTGCACGTTGCGGCGGATCTCGGCGTGATCGCGATCCGGCTGCCGGAGGACGAGGAGGTCGAGCTCCGACCGAGCGGCGGCGTCAGCGTGCGAGTCGTCCAGGACTTTCGAATCGGTGTGGAGACCTATGCCGAGGTTCCGGTCGTCGGCGAAGACTCGGCGTGGTGGGTCGTCGGTCCGACCGTATCGCTGACGAGTGGCCGCTTCTGGGGCGCTGCCACGTACGGCGTCGGCATCCTCGGAATCCGCGACGCGCCACGCATCACGTTCGGTGCCGCCTTGTGATCGTGCGTGCGCTCGCCGTCATTGCCGTGCTGTGTGCCGCCGCCCCGGCGAGCGCGGATGGCGTCGTGCGCGGGGTGGTCGAGGTGACGCGCGGCAAGGATGTGCCGTCGGGTGCGGTGCTCGTGTACGTCGTCGGATTCAGCGAGGCGCCACCGAGCACGGCGATCGTCGTGAAGCAGGTGAACAAGAAGTTTACCCCGGATCTGATCGTCGCGACTGCCGGCGGTACGGTGAGCTTCCCGAATGGCGATCCGTTCCTTCACAACGTGTTCTCGCCGACGAGCGAACGCGTGTTCGATGTTGGCAGCTATCCGCAGAACGCGACGCGCACCAGGAAGTTTCCGAAACCGGGCGTGATCGACATCTTCTGCAACATCCACCCGGAAATGTCGGCGACGCTCGTCGTGCTGCCGAATACGAAGCACACGCTTGCGGATGCGACCGGTACGTTCGAGATCAAGGGCGTGCCGGCGGGCACATGGACGGTGTTCGTGTACAGCCGTCGAGCCGAGCGGCCGACGAGCGCGAAGGTCGTCGTTGCCGACGGAGCGACCACCGAGATCAAGCTGCAACTGAACGAAGTCCCGCGTGACTTCAAGCACCGCAACAAGTACGGCGAGACCTATCGTCCCAGCACGATCTACAACCCGGGAGATGTGCGGTGAGCTCAGCGCTTCTTCGGCTGCAGATGCCGGATCACGCTGACGTCGAGCTGGCTCTGCACGAGACGCACGATGCTGGCAGCCTCGGCGGTGTCGACGCCCAGGGCCTCGGCCATCATCGCCCGTGTGCGCTCGACGAGATCGTCGCGGATCTGCGCGATCCAGCGCGCCGCCGTTGCGCGGTGCACTTTGTAGATGGAACCGATCTCGTCGATCGTGAGCCCGTCGACGAGCTGGTAGCGCAGGAGCGTCCGATCGCGGGCCGGCAACTTCGTGAGTGCGGTGCGGAATGCGTCGGCGAGCTGGGCGCGGTACTTCGCCTTCAGCTCTTCGAGTGCCGGATCGTCACCGAAGCCGGTGTCCGCGACGAGGTGCTCCTCGAGCGGGACCGCGCGGTTTTGCGCCTTCGCGATGCGCACGAGCTCGCGCGACACCGACACGCGCAGCCAGCTGCGCAGCGCGCCACGACCGGCGTAGTCGGCGATTGCGGGTGGACGATCGCCGCGCGCGACGAACATCACCTCGCGAACGACCTGCGTTGCTTCGTCACGAACGGAAGCGTGCATGCGCGTACCGTCGGCAGCGAAGCCGGCCTCGCGCACGAGGATGGCATTGCACGCGGCGATCGCGGCAGCGTCCCCGCCCGCACATGCGAACGCGAGGTAGTGGTCCTCGGGAATGATCGAGCCAAGCGGACGCGCGGGCTCGAATGGATTCGACGACAGCGCGGCGAGCGCGCGGATCCACGCGACGGGATCGACGTTGATCTGAGGCCACGCCTTCCGCGCCGCCGCGACCGTTTCGTCGAGCGTGCGTGCGAGCGCGGCAACATCGACGCTGTCGAGAGGCTCCCGGCGCGTATCCATGAAGGCGACCGCGAGGTCGGACACCGCGCGAGTATCACATGAGTGCCGCCGCGGATGCGCCGACTGCCTGCCCGTCGGCGGATGCGCTGACCCGCTTCGTCGAAGATGCGCTCTCGCCCGACGAGCGACTCGCGATCGAGAACCACGTGGACGAATGCGACGACTGCCGCTCCACCGTCGCGATGCTCACGCGCGCGGCGAGCGCGGAGCGACGATCGCCGGGGAACATTTCAACCGAGCACAGTGTTCCGCCGGAGGCGCTCGAGGACACCGCGCTCGCGCCGACCTCGGGCGTGCTGCATCGCCCTTCGCGTGTGCAGCTCACGCAGGGGACGAAGGTCGGTCGTTACGTGATCGGCGAACGGCTTGGCATGGGCGGGATGGGCGTCGTGTACGCGGCGCGGGATCCAGATCTCGATCGTGATGTCGCGATCAAGGTGCTGCGCTCCGAATTCGCGCGCTCGAACCCGGACGCAGCGCAGCGGATCGCACGCGAGGCGCAGGCGATGGCGCGCATCTCGCACCCAAACGTCGTCAACGTGCACGACGTCGGAACGCTCGGCGACCAAGTGTTCGTCGCGATGGAGCGAATCAACGGCGGGAACCTGCGAGCCTGGCTTCGTGCCACGCCGCGAACGGTGGCCGAGATCCTGGAGATGTTCGTCGCGGCGGGACGCGGACTGATCGCGGCGCACGACGCGGGCATCGTGCATCGCGACTTCAAACCGGACAACGTGCTCGTTGGCAACGACGGTCGCGCGCGCGTGACGGACTTCGGCCTCGCCTACGATCATCGCGTCGAGGACCTGGAGCTTTCGGAGAGCAGTTTTGAAGGTGCGACGCGCCCGATCGTCGGCACGCCGTCGTACATGGCGCCCGAGCAACACGCGGGCGGCAACGCCGACCCTCGAACGGATCAGTTCAGCTTCGCGGTCGCACTCTACGAGGCGCTCTACGGCAAGCGGCCCTTCTCGGGCTCGACGCGTGACGAGCTCGCGGATTCGGTGATGAACGGCCGCGTGGATGCCGCGCCCTCGTCGCGGGTGCCGTCCTCGCTGCGATCGCTCCTGCTTCGTGCCATGTCGACGAAGCCGGGCGATCGCTTCGCCACGATGGCGGATCTGTTACGTGCCCTCGGGCGCGACCGAGGTCGTCGTCCCCGGCGCATCGCGATCGGAGCGCTCATGATGTTCGCGCTCGTCACGGTCGGGTTCGTGTCGGACTCGATCCTGCGCGAGCGCACGCGTGCCGTCACGCGGGAGAGCTTCACGTCGGCGCGGACACAGCTCGATCGCTTGCTCGCGCTGCGCACCGATACGTTCGTGGCGCAGTCGGACTCGCTCTACCGGCTCCCCGCGATGCAAGAGATCGTCGGGACGCACGACCTCGCCGATTTCGGGCTAGGCGACGAAGCCGGCGATCGCGAGCGGCTCGAGCGCGTTCACGAAAACTTTCGCAGTGCGGACTGGCTCGCGCTCGCGCGCACGCGCAAAGGCGACTTGTTGGCGATCGCCGATCAGAAAGGGCGTCTCATCTTCGACACGGCGAGCCCGAACACGTGGGGTAATGACATCGCAGCGATTCCCGCGATCGCATCCGCGTACGACGCTCGGAACGAGGACGCATATCTCGGGGTGCTCAACGACGACGATCCAACGGTCATCAAGTCGGGCTTGCTCGGCGATCAGCCGTCGCCACGCATGTTCGTGATGTTCGCGCGCACGAAGCGGATCGGCGATCAGCCGCGCGCATTGTTCGTGTTGCTGCTGGATGCGTCGCGCCTGCTCGAAGACGTCGGCGTCGGCGAAGGCACCCGGCTGTCGGTGGTCGCGCCCGATGGTCGCGCGGAAGGCACGGTGCCTCCCTCGCTCGTCCCGCGTGTCAGCGACGCAGGCATCTCCGAGGTGGCGCTCGATGGCGAGACGTGGCTGGTCGAGCGAACGCCTCTGGGCGCCAAGGGACAGACGGCGATCGCGCAGCTCGTGCTCGCGCGTCAATCGGGCTCGGGTCTGTCGGGCTTGTTTCCGTATGCCCGCGAGACGCTCCTGACACTCGGGTTCCTATCGCTCGCGCTCGCGCTGGGAGGTTCTCTTCTCGCGCGAAGCCGAGACCTCAAGCGTTTGAGATAAGCTGAGACCCGTGGAACCCGAGCGATACGGACCCTACCGGGTCTACGAACAGCTCGGCGAGGGCGGCATGGCCACCGTCCATCGAGCGGAACAAGACACGCCGGCAGGCATCAAACAAATCGCGCTCAAGCGGCTGACACCGACACTCGACAAGAAGAACGTCGGCCTGTTTCTCGACGAGGCGCGACTGCTGCGCTACCTCCACCACCCCAACATCCCAGAGACGTACGACTCGGGTCGCGTGTTCGGGACGTACTTCATCGCGATGGAGTACATCGAAGGCTCGACCGTCAAGTCGCTCATCGATCACTGCGCCGCCACGGTCGGCCCGGTGCCGGTGCCGATCGTCCTGAATCTCGCGGGCCAGCTCTGCGATGCGCTCGACTACGCACACAAGCGCTGCGACGAGCACGGTCAGCCACTGAAGATCATCCACCGCGACGTGACACCGTCGAACCTCATCATCAATCCGCAGGGAGTCCTGAAGCTGGTCGACTTCGGACTCGCGAAAGCGACCGTTGCCACCGAGCCCAGCACGGCCGGCATCATCAAGGGCAAGCTCGGGTATGTCGCGCCGGAGTACACGCGCGGCTCGATCGATCACCGCGCCGATCTATGGGCCGTCGGCATCATCATGTACGAGCTCCTCACCGGTCGCCGGTTGTTCGACGGTGCAAACGCCTTCGACACGGTCTCGCGCGTTCGCGAGCTACCGATCCCGCGCCCCTCGCTGGGCAATCCAGAAGTTTCACCCGCGATCGATAACATCGTGATGACCGCGCTCGAGCGTGATCCGCGTCAACGCTGCTCCTCCGCCGCATCGCTGCGCACGCAGATCCAGTCGCATGTCTCTACGCGCGCCGATGCCGCCGACAACCAAGCGGTCATCCAGTGGATCACCGCGGCGTTCGAGGAGAAGCGCCCGCGTGTGAAGGTGATGACGCCGGTGATTCCGTTGCCCGTCGTCTCGCTCCCACCGGTGATGACGTCGACGCCGAGCTTTCCAGCGGCGGCGCGCTGGAATCCACGCACGCTCGTCATCGCGTGTGGCGTCTTGCTCCTCGTGATCGGCGTGATCGTCGCGGCGCTCCTGCGCTGAACGAAAATTGGATTGCGTCCCGCGCGATCTCTGGCACGTTCGCAATCATGGACGGAGTCTTCGCGTCGCAGCGAGGGGCGATCCTCCTCGCTGCACTTGGTCTCGTTGCCGCGGGTGTTTGCTCGAGCTCGCGATCGATCCGCATCGAGCCTGTCTACGCCAACGACGGCGGTGCCCGCGGCGTCGAACGCTCGACGTTCTCGCCCGACGGCACCCTGTTGCTCACCGACGCTTTGGAGGCGGCGACCGTCTGGGACGTGCGCACGGGCCGCTCGCTGTATCAGCTGCTCGGCGGGCGGTACGGCGGAGGTGGCTACGCGTTCTCCCCCGACGGCATCCGGCTGGCCGCGGTCCACGGCACCGTCCGCGTGATCGACGCGCGCACCGGCAAGGTCGAGCACCAGCGCGACGGTGAGGCGTTCGCAGCAGCGTTCTCGCCGGCAGGCGACCGCTTGTTGATCCATGGCGAGCAGGTGGAGATCTGGACACCGGCGACGGACAACGCGATCACGCTACCCACCCAAAACCCGTTCGACGCTGCGTGGTCGCCCGACGGTGCGCTCGTCGCGGTCGCCAGCTACGAAAGCGTCGTCGAGATCTGGGACGCGAAGACGGGTGCGCTCGTCGCGTCGCTGCCGCATGACGAGACCGTTCACCACGTACGGTTCGTCGGCGGTGCGATCGTCACCGCGACCAGCCGCCACCTCCGGCGCTGGGACGCCGGCAGCTTCCGACAGCAAGTAGAGATCGCGCTGCCGTACTACGGGATCTACGTCGACTTCGCGCCCGATCGTCCGGCCGCGGCGGTGATCCTGCTCGAGCGCGAGGGTGAGCGCCGTGGCGTGCTGCTGTACGACCTCGAGACCGGTGTGCAAACGCGCGAGCTCGACCACGCCCAAGCCGCGCAGGTGCAGTTCGACGCCAGCGGGACGCGCCTCGTCACCGGCGGACACGGCGTCAAGCTCTGGGACACCCGCACCGGCGAGCTGGTGATGACGCTCGCGCTCACCGGCGAGCGCGACCACGGCGCACCCTCGCCCGACGGCAGGCTGCTCGCAACGTCGCAGTGGTTCGAGCCGACGTCGCTGTGGGACGTCGCGTCGCGCGAGCGCGTCGGGCTTCTCGGTGGGCACCACGGCGCCATCACGAGCCTCGCGTTCGCGCGCGCCGATCGCCGCTACTTCGCGACCGCGAGCGCGCGTCCCGCCGAACGCGACGAGACCGCGAAGCTCTGGGATCGCGAGACCGGCAAGTTGCTCGCATCGCTTGCCCACCCGAGCGCCGTGACCGCACTCGCGCTCGCGTCCGACGGTGAGTGGCTCGCAACCGGGGACGGTGACGGCGCCGTCCAGCTATGGAGCACGCAGACCCACCGCCGCACGCTGCGGCTCACCGATCACGAGGGTTTGATCAGCGCGCTCGAACTGACCTCCGAGGGCTTGTTGAGCGCGAGCCACGACGGCACCGCGCGACTCGTCGACGCCGAGACCGGCACGACCCTGCGCGTGCTCGAGGCCGGCTATCCGATCACCGCCGCCACCTTTGCTGGCGCCACCGTGATCACCGCCGGATCCACCGGTGTCGTCACGCTGTGGGATGCGCGGACCGGCACGCGCCGCGCGACCCTGGCGGCGGGGCGCGCATGCGCCGTCGACGCGATCGCGGTGGCGGCGTCGACCGCCGGCTCGGACGTGCTCGCGATCTGCGGCGGCCGCGTGCGAGTCTGGCGGCTGTCCGACGGCAAGCTCCGCCATGACCTCGCGGCGACCGACGTCACCTCGGCGACGTTCTCGTCGACCGAGATCCTGACCGCCGGTCGCGATGGTGTGGTCGCGCGGTGGGATCGCGAGACCGGGGAGCTCCGGGCCAAGCTGCGCGCCGATCCCGAAGGGTTCGACGCCGCGGCAGCGTTCGTCGGTGAACGCGTGGTCACCGCAAGCCGTTACCGCGGCGCGCTCCGCGTCTGGGACGGGGCCGAACCGGTCGCCGGCATCGACGCAGCGCAGGGCGAAGTGCTCGCAGTTGTCGCCGATCCATTCGACACCGCGCGATTCTTCACGCTCGGCGAGAACAACGCCGGAACCCTGCGCGTGTGGAGGCTGTTGCCATGACGACCACGCTGCTCGATCTTGCCCCGATCCCACTCGCGTGCGCGCTAGGGCTCGCGCTCGCGCTTCCGTTCACACCCGATCACGAAGTGACGTGGGAGCTGCGGCAGCAAGGCACGCTCAACGTGCCGCGCGGCGGTCGCTCGAGCGCGCTCGACCTGCGGGCGAACAATCCCGCCAGCGCGACGCGCCTGCTCGTCGTGACCTTCGCCGCGCCGTGCGACTCGTCATCCCTGTCGGTCCGGATCGCGAACCATCATGGCAAGGCGATCTACGACGGCGACGTGACTTGCTCGCCCTTCCGTGTGCCCGTGCCAGCCGGCCAGTTTGCGGACATTCACCTGTACGGCCGCGGCGGTTACGACGTCACGCTGACGTTCCGCTGATCACCGGGGCTCGGTCGCAGCGCGATGGAGGAACTCGTCGACGGCGTCGAGGATCTCGGTGTTGCCGTCCTGCTTGTACGTCGCGAGCTTGCGCGCACACTCGGGCGTGCGCTCGAGGAACCGCGGAATCACGGCGGTGTCATCGAGATCCGCGGCCCACATGCCGAAGCCCTCGCGCTCGAGATAACGCGCGTTGAGCATCTGCTCGAACTGACCCGCGAGTGGAACCGCGAGCATCGGCTTGCCGTGAAACACGGCTTCGCCCATCAGCGTGAAGCCGCCGCCGGCGATCACCGCACGGCAGGTCGCGAGATCCGAGATGAAGCGGTCCTCGCTGAATGGCATGAACCGCAAGTTGCCTTGGTCGGTTTCCTCGGTCAGGTTCGCGCGCATGCCGTAGATCCGACACTCGATCTGGGTCTCGGCCAGCGCCGCTTGGAGCGCCTCGTTCGCGCCGGATTGATAGATCAGGAGGTGCTCGCCAGGTTCCGGCGTGGCCGCGAGGATCTCGGGGCGCAGGATCGGCGGGAACAGATACGTATGCTCCTTGCGTGGCGGCGGCCGGAAGAACGAGGTGATGTAGTAGGCATCGCACGAGGGGAGCTTGGTCTTGACGAACGCCTTCGTGAGCTGGAACGCGACCTCGTTCCCCTCGATGATCTCCTGCGGTAGCTCGCAGCGATGGATCACCTGCATGTTGTCGATCGAGAGGATCGGCAGCCGATGGTTCCTGCCGTAGAAGTACGACCAGGACTCGAAGTCGCTGATCACGACCTCGGGCTCGAAGTCGGCGATCAGATCGAAATATGCCGAGATGTTCCGGGGGACGCCGAGTGCGCCATTCAAGACGTTCGACCACAGCGTCTTGCCCTTCCGCACGCGGTTCTCCTCGAGAATCATGTGCAGGCCGTGGATCGTGTTGACGCCCTCGAAGCGCTTGCCGAGGAAGCTCGCGGCGCGTCCCGACGCCATGATCTCGACGACGTGCCCCCTCGCGAGCAGATGCTCGATCACGACGCGCGAGCGCATCGCGTGGCCCATTCCCTCGCCGGTCACGCCATAGAGAACCTTCATGCAGAGGGATACTATCCGCGCGTGCGACGTCGTGTGTGGTGCGAGACGCTGCCGTTCGCGGAGCTCACGCACCCGTACGTGACCGAGCTCGTGGCGCGCTATCACCTCGATCTGCTGCTTGCAGTCCGCCCGTGGCAGATCGCGGAGGTCGGCGACGTCGTCCGGCACTTCCAGGGTGCCGGCGTCTTCGTCGCCTTGTGGCCGATGCTCGCGGATGAGGACGGTCGCTGGGCGAGCGCATCCTCGGCGCGCGCGTTCATCGCGTTCACCGACGAGCTACTCCGCGTCGTGCCATTCGCCGAGGAGCTCGCGATCGATCTCGAGCCACCACTGCATCTGCTCGCGCGCTGGAAGTCTGGTGATCCGACGTGGCGCCAGACGCCTCTGCCACACACGTATCGTCAGGCGCGCGATTCGCTGATCGCCGCGGTGGCTCGCTGGCGTGTCGACCGCCGGATCACGACCGCGGTGCTACCCCTGCTCGCGCTCGAGTGGCGCGGTCAGTGGCTGCAGCGAATCCTCGGCACGCCGGCCACCGTGCTCGATGTCGATCGCCACAGCGTGATGGCGTACACGTCTCTCTACGAGGGCTGGTCGCGTGGGCTCGTCAACCGCGCTCGCGCAGAGCGCCTGTTCGCGATCACCGCACGCATGACGCACGCGCGGTTCGGCGCGAAGGCAGCCCTGTCACTCGGCACCGTCGGAGCCGGGGCGTTTGGCGACGAGATCGGCTATCGCGATCCACGCGAGCTCTCGCGAGATGTGGCGCTTGCTCGTGCGGCGGGGATCGAAGAGCTCGCGCTGTTCGACCTCGGCGGCGTGATCCGCCGCGCCCCCGCGGAGGGGTGGCTCGACGCCTTCGTCTGCGACTGAGCGCTGCTATGGTGCGGCGTGACCCGCTGGATACGCACGGACGCTGCGCTCGAGGACCTCGTCGACGAGCTCGCTGGATGCAGCGCGATCGGCATCGACACCGAGGCTGATAGCCTTCACCACTACACGGAGAAGGTCTGCCTGATCCAGCTGACCGCGTTTCGCGGCGGATCGTGCCTGATCGATCCGCTGGCGGTCCGCGATCTCTCGCCGCTCGCGCCGATCCTCGCAGACCCCTCGGTGCTCAAGGTGGTGCACGGTGGCGACAACGACGTGACGTCGATGCGCCGCGACTTCGGTTTCTCGTTCCGCACCATGTTCGACACCGGGATCGCGGCGCGACTGCTCGGTGACACCGAGGTGGGCCTGCAGGCGATGGTGCGCAACGAGCTCGGCATCGAGCTCAGCAAGGGCAGTCAGAAGGATGACTGGTCGAAGCGTCCCCTGACCGCGAGGCAGGAGGCGTACGCGCTGGCCGACGTCGCGCACCTGATGGACCTCGCCGCCTTGCTCACGCAACGTCTCGCGGAAGCCGGCCGCACCGAGTGGGCGCGGGAGGAGTTCGCGGCGCTCGCGAGCCTACCGCCCGCCGCGAAGCGAACCGGCCCCGACGAGTTCCGGCGGATCAAGGGCTCGGCGAAGCTGCCGCGCCGGCAGCAGGCGGTGCTCCGCGAGCTCTATTTGTGGCGCGAGGAGCGCGCGGCCGCCGCCGATCGGCCGCCGTTCAAGATCGTCGGCCCCGATGTCCTGCTCGCGCTCGCGGAGCGCTCACCGATCACGATCGAGGACGTGGAGGATGCGCTGTCACGCTATCCACGCCAGCGTGACGAGGTCGACGTGGTGTTCGCGGCGATCGAGCGTGCTCTCGAGCTGCCGGAAAGCGAGCTGCCAACGCGCGACGCCGGTGAGCGCACGAGAGTTTCGGCTGCGGTGCACCGGCGCGTCGGCGCGCTACGCGCCTGGCGCGACGAGCAAGCACCCGCGTTGCAGCTCGACCCCTCGGTCGTCCTCTCGCAGCGCTTGATCGATCGCATCGCGCTCGCCGGCCCGCGGACGCTGGCCGAGCTCGCCGCCGTCGAGGGCGTGCGTCAGTGGCGCATCGCCGAATGGGGGCCTGCGCTGCTCGCGGCGTGCGCGTGAACCGGACGGCGTTCAAGTCTGTGGTCTGCAGGAGCGTTTCGACTTATTCCGCGAATCTGCGGCGACGCGTGGCTCTGGTCGCAGCGTAGTCAGCGCACGTGAGGCGCAAGGCCGTGGTCCTTCGCGTATGGTCCCCGCGATGCGCTCCTCGTTCGCCGCTCTCGTCTTCGCTCTGGCCGCCTGCGGTTCCAACACGCCGCGTGAACAGGTCGACGCGCGAGCGGCGGATGCACCACTGTCTCCCGATGCAGCGCCGGATGCCGCATCTCCCGATGCCGCAGACGTGCCGTGCACCTATGTCGCGGCGACGACTGCAAACCCACAAACACTCTCGTTCAGCTTTGCCGGCGGCGGGTTCGCGACCTTCGGATGCGCGCCGATCGATCCTACGTATTGGATGTCGGGGGCCGGGATGTCAGTGACCGTGACCTTCGCGCAGCCACAAATAAACCCGTCCGTTCGCGTTTGGGGGATGAACACCGACGACACCGCGTCCTTCGCGGTGAACGGCGCGGCGTTCACTCTCGACGCGACGTCGGCGTCGCTCGCGCCGAAGGTCGTGTGTGGGCTCTCACCCGGACCCGACGGTGTCGCCTTCGTTGGCGGGAAGCTCGCGGGTGCAAACACGCCGGGCCAGGGCAACTACTCGTACCAGGACGTGACGGTGAACGCGGTTGGAGTCCAGACGATCAAGGTCACGGGCCTCAGCGGTGCCGGCTGGGGATTTGTCGGTGCGTCTGTTGGCTGCGCGGATGAGCCTGTCTTGCGCTGACTCGCCCGTTGCCCCTCGTAGCCGCCACTTGCCAGCGGAGCGCGGTCGCTGACGCGGCAGAGGTCCACACGCCTGCGGACGGCGCGGAACCCGTCGCGATCACCGGAGAGCTTGCGTGGACGGCGCGCCGAATCGATGCCGAGCTCGTCTGGACCGAAGACGGCATCGTCACGGATCTCGCCCTACATCTCGACTGCGGCTCCGACCGGATCTGCACTGCGCGCGATTCGACGCTCTCGATCTCGCAGATCGACTACGTCGTGGAAGGGACGTGGCGTGTCGACCGTCCGGCGGCGGTCTCGCCTTGCACGCTCGTCTGGATCGCGAATTCGTTGGTGCTGAAGTGATCGCGATCGATGAGCTTCGCCACGGTCGCTGCGCGCAGCACGATCTCGTCGAGCGCAGACTTCGCCCACACTTCGACCTGCGCGCGGTGGGCGGCGAACGCGGGCGGGACGACGTATCGTGCGGCCGTCGGGTCGAGGTCGAGCGCGGTGAGCTCCACCCGCCACGCGTCATGCGACGGCGTGACCTTCGCGAGCGTGACGCGGAGGAACGGATCGTTTCTGTCGGCGTCGACATCGAGCTCGGAGGCTGCGCCGACCAAGAACGTGTCGTGATTCGCGGCGAACGCGGTCCCCGCTTGAGCGTAGTCACCAAGGAAGCGCTCGCCGTAGGCGGAACGTACCGCGTCGATCGGCTCGAACGCGGCCTTCGCGCGATGCGTGACGAACGTGCGAGCGCCGAAGTCGTTCGAGGCGCGCGTCAGGAACACCGGAATGAAGACCGGTGCCTTCGTTCCCGGGGCGAGCGGTTGGCCTCGCCCACGGATGTAGAGCTCGATCTCGGTCGTACGGTAATTGCAGACGCCGGTCGACTCGATGACCTCGATCGACACCCAGCCGTCGCGACCGCTCTTGAACGTCGCGTTGTTGATGTCGGAGTTGCGTTCCGTACCTTCGGAGACGCCGAACGGCCACGGCTTCGTTCGCTCCTCGTGCTCGCACCAGCGCGAGGTCAGGAAAGTCTTCACGGTGATCTTCTCGTCGGGCAGCGGCCGGCCGGTGATGCCGTCGATCGCACGCACGCGCAGCGAGTGCGACGATGTACATGCGGCGAGCGAAACTACGATCAGCCAGCGCATCGTCGATCGATACGACACCTCTGGCCGATGACGACGGCGAAAACACGGCAATGTGCCGACGTCCCGAGCTCAGTCGAGGCTCGTGAAGTGTCGTGATCGGAACGACATGATTGACCTAAATCGCGGGCAGGACCTTCTTCTGCTCGGGCGTCAGATCGCAGCCCGCGAAGTTGTCGGTCGTCCGCACGCAGTTGATCGCGTCCGGTCCCCACTTGTCCTTCGTGCACGCGGCGGCGACCTTGTCGGCGGCGGCGCGCGACTTGCCGAACGCGGCGCTCTTCTCGCTGTCGGGCGCGTCGGCCTTCGTCTTCTGGAGCATCAGCTCCTGGACGTGCTCGCCGGCCTCCTTGCACTCGGGCGACGACGCGGTGGCGGCGCTCTCATCGGTGCCGCCCTCGCTCTTCTTCTTGCAGCCCGCCATCGCGAACACGCACAACGATACGAACAGGATCTTCTTCATCTGCATTCTCCTTACTTCGCCGGTTTCCGGCAGAACTTGTTGTCGAGCATCTCTTCCGCGTCCTTGCCCTTTTCCGCGAACGCGGCGACGAACGCCTTCTCGGGCAGCTTCACGCCCTTCTTCGTCTTGTAGGTCGCGCCGCTGATCCAGCTCTTGTTCTTGATCGAGTCCTCGCGAAACTCCGCGAACCACGCGGCCTGCTGCTTCGCCTCTTCGAGGAACTTCTTGCACTTGTCGGCGTCCTTGCCGGCGTGCGCAGCCGCGCGCTCGAACGCGAACTCGACCATGTTGAACGCGGTGGCGCCGCGCGAGCCGCCTGCCTCGCAGAACACCTTGCCCTTGCCGCACGGGTTCCCGGCGGCCTCGAAGTTCTTCGAGTACACCGTGAGGATCTGGTAGCGATGGAGACGACCGTCGTCGTCGTCGGCCTCGATGTATGGCGCACCCTTCGCGACGACCGTCATCTCGGAGAGCTTGAACCCGACCTCTTCGGCGACTTCCTTGACGGCCGCGGTCATCGTCTTCGGGAACTTGTTCTTCTTCGCCAGCTTCTTGCAGTCCATCGCCTCCATCGCCTGGCGACCGCCGACGGTGCGCGTGTACGGGGCAAATCTGCCGCCGCCGAGTTGCACGCCGTCGATCAGGAAGTCGACGGCCGCGCACTGCTTCTCTGTTGGCGCGGATGCCGCGGTCTCGGGGATGTAGCGATCCTCGGCGTAGCCGGCGGTCTCGGAGATGCCGTGCTCGCACGAGAGCATGTCGGCCGGAATGTCGACGTCCTTGCCGAGGTAGCGGAACGCGTTCGGGTCGAGCTTCTTGACGCGCGCGATCTCTTTTTCGTAAGCCGCGGTCTTGTCGGCGAGCTCCTTGCCCATCTCGCTGCTGCCGCGAATGCTCGCGACGCTCTGACAAGCAGCGATCATCTTCTTCGCCGCCTCGATCGCGTCCTCGTCGGCCTCGCTCACGCGGACGCCGTCACCGACGTTCGCCGCGACGCGCGGGTACTTCTTGAACGCGATCGCGTCGAGCTGTGCGAGGCGCTTCGCGACGAGCGCGTCTTGCGGTGGCTCGCGCCAGCGGTCCTCCATGAACGCGAGCTTCGAGTGCTCGCGGTGGCTCTCGAGCGCGTACATCGACATCTCGCCCGCCTCGATCCGCTTCGCGAGGCCCTCGAGCGTCTGCCTGCGCGGATTTTCGATCTCGTCCGGTGTCTCGCCGACATCGGTCGAGCCGCCAGGGTTATCGGTGGAGGGCGCGCTCGCCTTGGAGGACGACGGCGCTGAAGCCGACTTGCCGCCGAGGCTCGCCTTACCGCCCGCGATCATGCTGCAGCCCGAGAGCAGCAGCACCAACATGCATGAGTTTCGCATCGTCCCCGGTAGTTCCAGGTACGAGCAATCCGTCGCACGAAATCGACAACGTGGCTCAGCGCTTCGAGTTTGGTCGCTCGAGCTGCGCGCGCACCTCGCCGAGACCCGCCGCCGCGTCGGGCCACTTGTCGAACCACGCGAGCGCGACCGCCGGCCGCTTCGCCGCGAGTGCGATCTCCGCGAGCTTCGCGAGGACCTCACGGTCGGCGTGGCGATCGCGCGAGGCCTGCGTGCTCGCGAGGGCAAGCGCCCGGTCGTAGAGCACGAGCGCCTCGCCCGCGTCGCGTGCTGCGACGGCTTCCGCGAAGACGGAGAGCGCCGCGGCACGCGCCTCGACACTGACGTCGATCGCCGCGTACGCGTCGACGGCCTTTCGCGCGTGCGTTTCCGCATCGCGCCACTTCTTCTCCGCGAGCCCGAGCCGCGCGAACGACACGTCGAGCTCGATCTTCGCGGGCATCGTCGGCGGCGACTCGGCGAGACTCGTGCTCGCGCGCTCGAGCTCCGCACGTGCCTCGGCGTAGCTGCCTTGCTCGCGAAGTGCACGCGAGATCAACGTGCGGACCTTGATCGTCTCGGGATGCGCCGGGCCGCGCACCGCGAGGTTGATCCCGAGCGCGACGCGCAGCGAGGCCTCCGACGACGGCCAGTCCTCGCGCCGCGCGGCGACGCTGGAGCGGTTGAGCTCGATCTGCGCGAGGAGTGGATGCTTGTCGCCGAGCGACTTGAGCGTCGCCGCCCGCGCGTGGTCGAGGACCACCGTCGCCTCGTCGAGCTCGCCCGTCCCCATCAACATGGCGCCGAGGTTCGACTCCGTGCTCGCGACGATCGGATGTTCGGCACCGTGCAGCGCGATCCGGCGCGCGCGCGCCTCTCGCATGTGATCGCGCGCCTTCGCGAGATCGCCGCGGCCATACGCGACGAGCCCGAGCGTGAAGGCCAGCTCCGCGACCTGGCGCGCATCGTCGCCCGCCTGCGCGACCGCCGCACGTGCCGCCGGCTCGAGCTCCTGGGCCGCATCGGGCTTGCCGAGCTCGAGGCCGACGAGCGAGACGAGCCGCAGCCACGCCGACGCGACCATGTAGTGGTCGCGGATCGCCGCCGAATCTTGTATCGCGAGGCGCAACGTCGCCGCCGCTTGCTCGTACTTTCCCGCGTTGCTCTGCGCGACGCCGAGGTTGTAGCGCGCGCGTGCGTGCAGCATCGGATCGTCGAGTGTCGACGTCTGCTCGACGAGCACTTCGGCGCGGCGAAGCGCCTCCGCATGCCGGCCGAACAGCTGCAGCGCCTCGAGCTCGCGCAGCATCACGCCGGCCTCCTGCCCCGCTTTCGAGGTCGGCGCCAACGACTTCGCGATCAGGCGATGCAGGTTCTTGCACGTAGCGGCAGGCTCGAGCCGATTCGCGAGCTCGGGCGCGCGCTTGATCTCCGTCGCGATGGGCTGCGCGAACAAGGTGACGAGCGCGTTCATCGAATCGGCGAGCCGATCGAGGCAGTCGAGTCGCTTCTCGAGGAGCTCGACCGATTGCTCGCCGCGGACGTGCGTCGCCGACCACGCGTCCTCGCGCTGCGCCAGCCAGGTGTCGCGATACGTGTCGAGGACCTTCGCGAGCGCGGTCGCCCGCTCCTCGGCATTCGGGGCGCCGGTGGCGATGAACGCGACGCGCAGCCGATCGCTTGCCGCGGCGCTCCAGGCCTGCGCGATCCGTTGCTCGCCGGCGCGGCGCGCGTCGGCGATGCTCGGCTCGGCCGGTCGCGTCGCGATGAAGACAGCCGCCGCGGCCGCGACGATCGCGATGCCCGCACCCGCGACGAGCCAGCCGCGTCGCCGCGTCGGCACGAGCTCGGCGAGCAGCGCGTCGAGCGACGGCCAGCGCGCCGCGGGATCCAACGCGAGCCCGCGCTCGAGCGCACGCACGACGCGCACCGGGACGCTGCGGGTGTCGGCGAGCTTCGGTGGACCCGCGCGCATCGCCACGTGCAGCTCGTCGACGTTCTTCGCGACGAACGGGCGCCGGTCGAACAGCGCCTCGTAGATCGTGACGCAGTACGAGAACTGATCGCTGCGCTCGTCGACGCCTTTACCGGCGAGCTGCTCTGGCGCCATGTACGCCGGCGTCCCGACGATCGCGCCCGTCGCGGTCATCGCGTTGACGGCCTCCTCACCGGTCGCCGTGATCGCGCGGGCCGTCTCGTCCTGCGCGAGCTTCGCGAGGCCGAAGTCGGTGACGAGCGTGCGGCCGTCGCGCGCGATCAGCACGTTCTCCGGCTTCACATCGCGATGCACCAGCCCGGCCGCGTGCGCCGCCCCGAGCCCGCGCCCGACCGCGATGGCGACCTCGAGCACCTCGCGCCACGTCCGCGGCGTGACCAGCCAGCCGCGCAGCGTCTTGCCATCCACGAGCTCCATCGCACAAAACGCGCGCTCCCCGTCGGTCCCGAGCTCGTACACGGTGACGACGTTGGGATGGTTCAGCCGCGCCATCGCACGCGCCTCGCGCCGCAACCGCTCCGAGCTGATCCGGAGGAGCTTGATCGCGACCTCGCGATCGAGCTCCGGATCGTGCGCCGCGAACACCTCGCCCATCGCACCCTCACCGAGCCGGCGCATGAGCGTGAAGCGTCCGAGTCGGTCGCCGATCGCGACGCGCGTGCTCGCCGCGACTTCCCCTTGCTGCTCGCCGGCGAGCGCCGACACCACGCGGCGGCACTCGTCGCAGCTATCGACGTGCGCGTTCAGCGGACGGCCGTCGGCAGATCCGAGCTCACCGGCCACGAACGCCGCGAGCTCGTCCGCGGACGGGCAGTCGAGGCAATCACCGGCGGCGGACATTTTTCGAGTAGCATTCTAACCCTGGAGCGCGCGGATGAACGCCTGATGGCAGACGGCGCGCGCGCGCACGCCGCGATCGTGCCGACCGACGCGATCCGCGCATTCGTCGCCGCGCGCGCCGACGCGGCCCTCGCCGCGCACGATCCCGCCGCGCGTGCCGCGGACATCTACCTCGCCGGCGCGTGTGCAAGCGGCGACACGGCCGCGATCGCCGAGCTCGACGGCGGCCTCCCCGCACTGGTCCGCCCGCTGCTCGCCCGCCTCGGCCTACCCGCTTCCGACGACGACGAGATCGTGCAGCGCGTGCGCATCGCACTGTTCTCGCCGAACGACGCCGGCGACATTGGCATCGTGCGCTACTCGGGCCGCGGCGACCTGCGCGCGTACATCCGTGCGATCGCCGCGAAGCTCGCGCTCAAGCGTCGCGAGCGCGAGCACGGACCACCGGCCGCGGACGATCCGCTGGAGCTCGTTCCCGACGCGACCGACTCGCCGGCGATGCGCGTGCTCAAGGAACGCTGCCGCGGCGACCTGCGTGCGGCGTTCGCCGTCGCGCTCGGCGAGCTCGAGCCACGCGAGCGCACGCTGCTACGCCAGCATTACCTCGACGGTCTCGGCATCGACGCGCTCGCGCCGCTGCACCGCGTCCATCGTGCGACGTGCGCACGATGGATCGACGCCGCGCGCGAGAAGATCCTGCGCCGCGTGAAGAGTCACTTGCGAGACGCGCTCGATCTTCCGCCTGCCGATCTCGATAGCGCGATCGTCCTCGTGCAGAGCCAGCTCGATCTCAGCCTCTCGCGCCACCTTGCCGACTGATCAGGGTCACTTCCGCTTCACGACGCGCGACCACATCATGAGCATGTTCCGCACGACGGCCCCGTCTGGCGGTCGCGTGGCGGGTGGCAGCTCGAGCGAGAGTCCGTACTGCGCCATCTTCGTGAACGGATTCGTAGCCTCGCTGCTCTTCATCGGCACGGCTGGATCCGCGGGACGAAACCCGAACCGTAGTGCCGTCGACTGAACCGGCGTGCTTCGCAGATGAGCGACGAGCTTGTCCGCGGCAGCGCGTTGCGTC
This sequence comes from Myxococcota bacterium, assembly GCA_030857175.1. Classification (GTDB taxonomy): domain Bacteria; phylum Myxococcota_A; class Polyangia; order Haliangiales; family Haliangiaceae; genus JABFXX01. The sequence continues at coordinate 25,378 of JALZOJ010000030.1, forward strand.
GGCGTGACCCACGGTCCGTTCAGCACGACGACAGGATGATCGCTCCAGATCGTCGTCGACGGATAGTAGATGTGGAGGCTGCCCCACCGTCCTTGCGCGTTCTCGAGCTGGCTGATCGCGAGGCTCTCGTAGACCAGCGCGATGTCGTACTTCGACGGGCCGAACCGGATCATCTCGGTCATGAACGTGCCGGTCGACGCTTCGAAGTGCGGCACGCCCTCCTCGATCTGCCTCACGAACTCCTGGAACTTCGGGTCGAGCATGTGCTCGACAGTGAGCCCCGTCGTGATGTTGAAGAACTCGTACGCCATGAGCACGATCGCCTGCATTCCCGAGTTCGACTTGTTCGGATCCGTGTGCCCGAGCTTCACGAAGCCCCATGCCGGCTTTCCACCGACCTCGGGCCATCCCTTCGGCGAAGAGACTGCCTTGTGGATCTTCTTCCACGACAGCACACCACCAGATGCGTCGAGCAGCCGCTTCGCCCGGTCTTCCCACACCGCAAACACGAGTGGCGTCAGCAGCAGCGGCTGCGGAGCCAGGTCACCGGTCACGGGATAGAGCTCGGTGCTGGTCTTGGTCTGCCAGTCCGATGCGAGCAGATTCGTGACCAGCGAGTCCGCCGGGCTCCAGAGCACGGGCTTATCCGTTCCATCGAGGATCGCCTGTGCAGCCTCGAGGGAGCCTTTGCCGATGAGCTTCACCTTGATCGTCGGATTGGCCGTCTGAAAACTCTGGACGGCGGCCTCGATCCAGTCCTTTTTCTCGGTCGAGTACTCGAACGAGACCTCGACAGTCTCGCCCGGTGGAGGCGATTGCGTCACGGTCGGCACCGCCGTGGGCTTGTCGGCGGGCGTCGACTTGAATCGTCGGACGGCGAAGTACGCGACCAGCGCGATGATGGTCAGCGCGACGACGTAGAACGCTGCTTTGGGTCTCGCTTGCTTCATGGTGACCTCGGTGCTCAGAAGAACGAAGCCAGGTCGCGATAGACCTGGATGATCGAATCGACATTGCCTTCGGAGAACGAGCCGGCACCCGCCGACGCGATCTCCTTCATCACAGCCTGCGTGGCCGCGTCACCGTAGGAGATGGTGAACACGGTCGCCACGCGATGCGCCTCGTCGCTGCCGCGCAGCTTTTTCAACAGATCCGCGTCGGTGATCGTCGAGCGATTGTCGACACCGTCGGTCATCACGACCGCCGCTCGAATGCGATTGGACGACGCTTGCTTCCGCGACGCGAGCAGCTTGTACGCTGTATCTGTCGCAGAGTAGAGCGCGGTTTCACCGGCGGCGGAGACTCCGTCGATGCGCGATTCGAGCTCCGCTTTCGCTTTCCCGACCTCCACCGGACCGAACGGTGGATACACCTTGCCGTCGAAGAACAGCAGCGTGACTTGATCGCGCGCATCGAGCGTCGCGAGAAATGCCTTCGCTCCGCGCTTCGCTTCCTCGAGCGGACGACCTTTCATGCTGCCCGACTTGTCGAACACCAGGACGATGTCGGCGGTCTTCTTCGTCCTCGCGAAGACGTCGAGTACCGCCTGCAGCGTCGGACCGTCCGGGATCTCGAGGAGCGTCTGCGGCTGCATCGGGTCGACACCGTGCGCGGCGTCGATCGGGGCCGAGATCTTGATCGACGGATCGACCGGACGAAAGCCAAGCGCAAGCGCGCGCTCCTGCTGCGGCTTACCCTTGAGAAATGCGAGGAACAGGTCCGCGCCTTCGCGCTGGTCAGCGGTCACCCAATCGGCGTCGAGGACGCTATAGGGATGATCCGACCAGAACGTACCCTCGACGGGATACACGGCGACGAGCGGAAGTGTTGGCGACTTCGCGTATGACTCGATGACGAGGTTCTCGTACAACACGGCGGCCGACAGGTAGCTCGGGCCACGCTCGACCATCTTGTCCGCAAAAAAACCGGTCGACTTGCCGTAGTGCACGATCGCGTCCTCGACCTTCGCGATGAATGGCTCGACCTTCGTCAGGTCGTTCACCGTCAGGCCGCGCGTGGTCTTCGCACCTCCGTACGCGATCGCGAGGATCGTGAGCAGTCCGGAATTCGAGTACGCGGGATGCGTGTGCCCGAGCTTCATCTCCCCCCACTCGGGACGCCCGAACGCACCCCAACCCTTCGGGTCGGCGCTCACGCGGAGGATGTCGGCCCAACCGATCGCCTTGTCTGGCCAGCCGAGCGCTTCGGCCATCGGCTTCCACATCGCGATGACGATCGGCGACAACACGAGCGGCTCACCCGGACGGGTCAGCCGCTTGGTGTGATTCGCGGTGGTCAGCCACGTCTGGTCGAGCAGCGTGATGTACGCCCCCGATGCGGGACTGAACACGACCGGCTTCTCGGTTCCGGCGAGGATCGCGGTGACCGCTTCGCCGGACCCGACGGCCTTACCGGTCACGCGGATGGGAGCACCTTGCTTCGTCTTCGCGCTGCTCGCGTTGAACGCGTCGATCTGCTCGGAGAGCCAGGTCTTCTTCTCGCTGCCGTACAGGATCGAGATCTCGACGGGACGCTTCGTCTCCACCTCTGGCGGTGGTGGCGCTTGCGTTGGTGTGTCACTCCCGCTCTTTCCGCACGCGGCGAGCACCAATAGCCCCACGATCGTCCATTTCGACATGTAGCGGCAACGGTGGTGCACCTTCGTGTCGGGACGGCAACACGATCGAGGCGGCGCTGTGATTTTCGATGGGGCCTGGGATCTCGCAGATCAGAGCGGCAGCGTCCAGAGCTTTCCGCCTGCGCTCCAGTAGAGGTGCTTGTCATCGCGCGCGAGATCGGACGCGTCGCGAAGGTCCGCGAGCACGCGCGGTTCTGCATCGCCGATCTGCATCATCAACTTGCACGTCGGGCAGCCTTCGGGGCCATCGATCCAGTAGACACGGTCGTCGGCGACGAGCAGCCCTTGCACCGAGGTGATGGCACGGCGCGAGGTGATCGTCCCGTCGCTGCGTGCGATCGCGAGCTCCGGGCCCGCGGCCCACGCGATGCGCTGCGCGGAGGCTGCGAGCAGATACGGCGAGTCGACCTCGGCGAGTTGCTGGCGCTCGCCGCCGCTGATCAGCATGGTTTCGATCGAGCCGGGGACGTCGTCACCGCCGTATGTCGCGATGTAGAGCCTGTCGCCCTGCACGACCAGTCCGGACGCAAACGTCGCGAGCGTCGTGAGCATGCGCGAGCCGCCGGCCAGATCGCGGCGGTGCACCTTCGTGCGATCGGCGTAGTAGAGGACGCCATTGGCCAGCACGATCTCGCCGGGATCCCCGCCACGCACCAGCGCACCGGTGCGCGAGCTCATGACAGCGCCGGGTTGAACCCGTTCGCCGAGGACCTCTTGCCGCGTCCAGAACACGCCCTCGTGAATCGCGTAGCCGCCGATCATGCCGGGCTTCGCGACGACCTCCTCGGAACGGCCGTCGTCGAGGTTCGTGCGGTGCAAGCGATCCGATCCACCGTAGACGCCGCGGAGCGAGATCCAGTAGACCCAGCGGCCGTCGACGTGCAGCGCGGTTGCAGCGCGTCCGAGCTCACCGATCGAGCGCGGCTGGAGCGCGATCATCGCGTCCTCGGCGAGTGGTTTCGCCGGCGGCTCCGCCGCGCGCTCCTTGCAGCGGCATCCAGCGATCGCAACGACGAGCACCAACCAACGCACGCGCACATGCTGCCACGATGGCGAACGGCGAACCGTTCCGGCGTTGAAAAGAAGATCGATCGGACGTTGACCTCATGTTTGGCAACGCGTACCGCTACGGGCATGCGCGATGACAAGGTGATGGGTGGCTGGTTTCTCGCTGCGATGGGTTGTGCGTTCTCGGTGGGCTGCAGTGCCCACGAGGACCAGACCAGACGCACGCTGAGCTCGTCCGACGATAACTTCGAGGTGTGGCTCGTCGATCAGTCGAACAGCCCGGGCAAGACGTTCGGCGGCACGCTGTACATCTACGACGGCGAAGACGTCATGGGAGCGGACGCGGCGAGCGCGACGCCCAGCGATGTCGTGGCGTTCGATGGTGCGGTGGCGCAGCTGTGTAACGCCAGCACCGGTGCGAATCCGGTGCGGCCGCACATGATGGTGTTCAACTCGACTGATTCGCACGGGATCTTGTCGTTCGTGGCCTCGGGTCACGTCGTCCTGTTCGACGGCCCGACTCGTCAGCCGCTCGCATGCTTCCGCACCCAACCCGGAACGGGCGGCGCGCGCCAGGCACACGCCGCGTTCCCGACCGCCGATGACCAGTACATCGTGGTCGCGAACCAGAACGGCAAGCTGCTCGAGCGCATCCGCACCGACTACTCGACTGGCACGTTCGTGCACGAACCGGCGGCAACGCTCGATCTCGTGGGGTGCTTCACCCCGCATGGCGTGCCGTGCCAGGCGGCGGGCATTCGTCCCGACAACGCGCCGATCTGCCCGGTGGCGCTGCCGAACGGCCAGATCGTCGTGACGCTGCGAGGCGGCGGCATGTTCGTCGTCGACCCCACGACGACGCCGATGAGCATCGTCGCCGAGTACGACAGGACCAACATCTCCGGCAACGGCTGCGGCGGCGCGATCGTGCAGGACACGCTGTTCATCACATCCGGTGGCGGGACCGCGGCGAACCTCTACACGTACGAGGTCTACGCGCTGCCGACGAGTGGCTACAGCGCCGCGAATCCGGTGAACACGCCGGCGCCCGTGACGGTCGACAGCGACGACGCAGATCATCGCGACGCCCACGGCGTCACGCCGGCCCGCGGCGCCTCAGCCGAACATCTGTGGGTCGCCGACCGCGGACTCGGCCTGATCACGACCTACGACGCGACCTCGTTCGCTCGTCTCACCGAGATCCCACTTGCCGCCACGGGCGCGGCCAAGATCACGCCCGACCTGCTCGACATCAACCCGCAGGGCAACCGCGTGTTCGCAAGCTTGCGCGGTCCGAATCCATTGTCAGGCGATGCGCACGTGTCGGTCGGCAGCGTTCCGGGCCTCGGCATCTTCCGCGTGACGGAGAGCGGAGCCAATGGAGCGCTCCACGCGATCGTCCCGATCTCGAACGTGAGCTCGCTCGGCGTCGAGACCGCGGACGCGCACGGCGTGCAAGTCCGACGCAAGTAACGCTGCGCTATCACTCCGCTTCGCCGACGACGTCACTCGCCGATGACTTCGCCATCGCGAGCACCTGTGCGATCTGGTCACCGCTGATCGCGAGGCTGACGATGAGGTCGGAGCCGTCCGCGAAGACGTCGAGCTGGTCGAAGTAGCTCGCGACGATCGTCTTGGCGAAGCCCTCGCTCAGCTGGGCCTTCATGTACGAAACCACGCGTGCGACGGCGGCGGGCGCGCCGAGACCTACGCCTGCATCGAGCGCGAGCGAGTCGGTCACGCCGAGCGACAGGTACAAGTTGCCGGGCTTCACATCCGCCAGGGTGGGAACCTCCATGAGGGCGTCATCGAGCATCTTCGATTGGGCGCTGACCATCAGCCACATCGCGCTGTCGGTGTTGACGTTCCGCAGCGTCGCCGCAAACGTGCTCGAGGTCGCGAGCGTGCCGTTGCCGGCGGCGATGCGTGCAACGCCCTCCTTGGTCGCAGCGTCCGGGCCGAGCACGATCAGTGCGGTCGTGTCGTCGATGAACGTGAAGGCCCAATGAAACGAAGCTTCGGCGTCGCTGAGGTGCACGACGCCGTTGTCGATCGTGATCTTCGCGCCGTCCCTTTTGGCCTTGTCCAGGTTCGTCTTGTCGAAGCACGTCATCGCCTTGGTCTTCTCGAAACCATGGACGACGATCGTGCCGCTGACGCTGGTGTCGTCGTCGGCGCCTAGCCCCTTGAGCCCGATCGAGATCGAGCCGAGTGCATCGAGGGGATCGAAGCCACACAGCGCTTCGACATCTTGAAGCCCACCCAGGCGCGGAAGCTCCGGCGTTACGAACCGCTGCCATAGCGCGCTCTGTCGCACGAGTGCGAAGTTCACGCCGATCACGGTGTCGGCGTCGGCGGGCAAGTAGCCAAGGTCCGCTTCGGCAACGGAGCGCGACAGGATCGCGCGCGGTGCGGTCGTGGGGCCGAGCGACGGCGCGTGTGCAAGCCCGAGCTGTCCACCGCCGAAGCGGAGCACGGGAGAGATGGTGGCCTTGGCAACCGTCGCGGCGGGCGACGAATCACTCTGGTGCGAATACACGAAGTAGGCAGTGGTGCCGGCGACAACAACAGCCGACGCGGCAGCAGCAAATTTCAACATGGTGGTCGATCCTTTTGGTGGGGAGGCATCGACACGGGAAGGGATCGGAATCAAGACGATCGCAGCGAGCACGGCCGCCACGAGATCGCGGCGCGGCCGTCTGCTGCGGAGTGAACCCTCGACGATCTCGCTCAAGCTGTCGGCGAGATACCGTCGACCGCGAGACAGTCGTTGCATCACCGCCGTTTCACTCGTACCGAGTGCAACGGCGACGTCGCGAACCGACTGATTCTCGCAGTAATACAGCACGAGCACCTCGCGGTAATTCTCCGGGACGCGCGCGAGCGATTCGCGCACGACCCGTTCGACGTCGCCGCGAACGGCTGCATCGAACGGATTCCCGCCAGGTGCGAGGTACTTGTCATCGAGGATCTCCTCGCGGCGCCGGCGCTTGTGCGCCTTGCGTCCGAGGTTGCGCGCGATGCCGCACAGCCAGGGCCCCAGCCGTACGACGTCGCGGAGCCGATCGAGTTGCCGCCACGCGGCGATGAAGGTCTCCTGCGCGACGTCCTCGCTGAGACCCTGATCACCGGTGGAGCTATACGAAACGGCACAAACCACGTCCTGGTACCGCTCGACCAGATGCCCGAAGGCCTCGTGTTCGCCGCGGCGGCTGGCTTCGACCAGCTCGACGTCGCTCTTCGCGATCGTTCCCATGTCGAGGTATGTACTTCGAGCCCCCTCAAACCTGACAGGAAATCGTTCGCGAGGAATTCCGACGACCTAGCAGGTGACCCGGTAGTACGTTCGCGCGATGCCGCGGTACGAGCACGCCGACACGTCGAGTTTCTGGGAGATCGAGAAATCGCCTGATGGCAAGTCGTTCACGGCGCGCTGGGGCAAGCTCGGGACCGACGGGCGCTCCAAGACGAAGCGGTTCGACGACGCGTACACGTGCAGTGCCGACTACGAGGAGCTCGTCGCCGAGAAGCTGAAGCTTGGCTACAAGGTCGGAAAGCCGGCGGCGGCGCGGCTCGGGTTCGCGGTCAAGTCGAACCCCGCGCTCGAGGCAACGCTGTGCGAGGCGATCGAGGACCCGAGTCGGTGGAGCGTCTATGCCGACTGGCTGCAGGAAGTCGGCGACGTGCGCGGCGAGATCATCGCGCTCGCGCGAGCTGGGAATCCCGACGAAGCGAAGGCGCTCGCCGATGCGAACGCCGACGTCCTGTGGGGCGACGCGTGGAGCGTCCACTCGGGCGACGCGTTCGCCGGGAAGACCTGGCTGCCCGGCTGGCAGGATGCGGTGCGCACGCCGATCGCGGTCGCGTTTTCGTACACGCTCGACGAGCACTGCTTCCTCGAGTCGATCACGATGGCCGGGCTCGACGAGGAAGGCCACGTCGCGAACGCGTTATATGCGGTGCTATCGGCGCCGATCGGGCGCTTCACGCGCTCGATCGAGCTCCACGTCGAGCACGACCAGCGGTACTCCGGTGCCTCGGGTCAACCGAGCTACGATGCCGTCGTCGCAGCGATCGCGCGCGCGAAGCCCGCGGCACTGCGCCGCCTCGTCATCGACAGCGCCGGGTACCAGCTGTCGTGGACCAAGACCGGGAACCTCGGCCCGCTGCTCGCGGCGGTTCCCAACCTCGTCACGCTGCGGATCGAGATGGGCGAGATCGATCTCGGCGGATCGCTCGACCTGCCGAAGCTCGAGTCGCTCCACCTCGAGACGGGCGGGCTCGGCCGCGAGAACCTGCATGCGATCGCGCAGGCAAAGTGGCCATCGCTCGTCGAGCTTGTCCTGTACCTCGGCACGCACCGCTACGGCGCCGATGCGACGGTGGCGGATGTCGATGCGCTACTCGCGCGCGAGTTTCCTAAGCTCGAACGGCTCGCACTCTGCAACTCGGAGATTCCGGACGCCATCGTTCGCGCGCTGACGAAGTCGCCGTTGCTCGCGCGGCTGAACACACTCGATCTCTCGAAGGGGACGATGACCGACGCCGACGCGCACCCGCTGATCGAGAGCTTCGGCGCGTTCAAGCACCTCGAGAAGCTCGACCTGTCGGAGAACTATCTGTCGCCGGCGACAACCGAAGCGCTCCGCACTGCGTGCTGTGACAACCAGTACTACGACGAGATGGTTCGCGAGCGCGATCAGTACGCTCACGAGGAGTGGGCCAAGGACGCGACGTTCCGCTACACGCGCCTCGGCGAGTAACAGCGTCACTCGTTCCAGGTGCTCACGATGCCTGCCGTGAGGCCGGCGGCATAGCCCGCACCAAGACCCGCGGTTGCGCCGAGTGCACCACCCATCGCCGCACCCGAGCGGCCGTTGCGCGCGCCGCCGATTGCCGCGCCCGCCGCGAGGCCTGCACCTGCGCCGCGCCCTGCCCATTCCTTCGCGGTCTCGTGTGCGCGTGACCAGTTCACGCCACCGCGGACTTCATCGAGCATGGTGATTGTTTCGAGCGTTGTCGTTGCCATCGTGATCCTCACTTGTTCCAGGTCTCGTAGATGCCCGTGCCGTCGTGTGCGCCTGTTTCCAGTCAACGCCACCGCTTACCGTCTCGAGGTCAATTGCTTTCAGCTTCTGCATGACAACGCATGGAGCAGACACCGTGCCGACGCGTCGCTGTTACCCGCGGCGTACACATCGCCGACCGCGGTCGGCAACTGGCGCACGTCATCACGGCCGTTCAGGCAGCGACATGCACACCACGCCCATCGCGGTGCGCAGCGATGCGTGCGTGATGGCAAGCGCGGCCGCCAGTGCGCGGCTCGAGTTGCCGGCAAGCGCAGCGTCCGTCGCCGCGCTACAGGGCGATGTCGATCCACACCGCGTAGTGGTCACTACCGGTCGCGCCGTAGTCGACGCCCGCTCCTTGCACCGTGAAGCCTCGGGGACAGAGCGCATCGAGGCGCAGGTCGATCGGGGTTTCGTGCGTGTCGGCGTCGCGCACGAGTGGCGTGACGTAGCCAAGGGCGTGCAGATAGTCGTCGATCACCTGCGCTTGATCTTGGCCGACGATCGCCTCGGTCACGGTGAGCGGCACCAGCGTCTCCACCCAGATCCACGGCAGCGTGTTGAGATCACCACCGACGAGCGCGTCGTGCGGATTGTCGGAGACCGCGGGATGGAGCTGGCGAACGCGGTCGACGACCGACAGCCGCGTGTCGAGGTGGACATTGACGACCGTCAGCGTGCGCGCGCCGAGCTCGATCACCGCGCGCTGTGCGATGCGCTGGACCGCACCGATCGGCTGATCGACGAGTGGCAGCTGCTTGACCTCCGGCGCCAGCAGCGGGAAGCGGCTGAGGATCGCGTCGCCGTGCGTACCATCGCCGGCCACGCGCGCGGGCGCATAGAACCACGCCATCCCGAGCGCGCTCGCGAGCCGCGACGCGCGGCTGCCGGGCTCGCTCGGGTGATGCTCGATCTCCTGGAGCAGGATCACGTCGGCGGTCGCGAGGACTGGTGACCTCGTGATCTCGCGGGCGATCGCGTCCGGATCCGCGGCGCGTTCGACGTTCCAGCTCGCGATGCGGAGTGTGCTCGGAATCGGCGGCGGGGCCGCTCCGGTCCCGAGCTCGGGCGTGAACGGCGCCGCGATCTGCCCGGCAGGCACCCACGGTCGTGGCGTGTCGTCGATCGACATGCAGCCCGTCGCGGCGACTGCGCAGAGCGCGAGCTTCATCATCGTCATAGTCACTTGCCTGGGCGGTCGTCGTTGGCCGGGTGCCGCACCTTGCCGAAAACGACCGGTGCGCACTTTCTTGGTTACGAATGGCGGGCACCGGTCTCTATCCCCGGCATGAAGCACGTTGTAACGGGCGGTACCGGGTTTGTCGGCGCGGCGCTGGTGTTCGAGCTGCTCGACAAGACCACGAGTGACATCGCGGTGATCGTTCGACCGAATGGCAGCCGCAGCCCGAAGGAGCGGTTCCGCGAGGCGCTCGTGCAAGCGTCAAACGCCTACGCGTACGACCGCCGATTGCTCGAGGAGGCCGAGGCGCGCTGCCAGGTCCTCACGGGTGATGTGACCAAGCCGGAGTGTGCGGTCGAGGAGGTCGACTTCGAGACCGACCAGTTCTTTCACTGTGCGGCGTCCCTTAACTACGAGAACCGGCATCGCGCCGAGATCGAAGGCACGAACGTCGAAGGGACGCGGAACGCGCTCGCGCTCGCGGAGCGGTTGCACACCCGAACGTTCAACTACGTGAGCACGGCGTACGTTGCAGGGAAGAACGCCGGGCTGATCCGCGAGGAGCTTCACCAGGAGGTCAACACCAACAACATCTACGAGCAGAGCAAGCGCGCGGCCGAGAACCTGGTCGCGAGGACCACGTCGATGAACACGCGCATCCTGCGCCCCTCGATCGTCATCGGCCACAGCCGCACGCGCGCCGCGACCGCGTTCTCCGGGTTCTATGGCTTCGTCCGCGGCGTGCTCCAGTTCAAGGGCATCGTCGGTCGCGCGCAGAGCGGGCTGCTCGATCGGACGCGGCTACGCATGCGCGTCGATCCGGATCTCGGCATCAACCTCATCCCGGTCGACAGCGTCGTGCGTCAAGCGGTGTGCATCGCTCTCTCCGATGCACACTCGGGCATCTTCCATCTCACGCACTCGTGCCCGCCGAAGGTCGGCGACGTGATCCGCACGATCTTCCGCGAGGTCGGCCTCAACGAGCCGGAGTACGTCGCCGATCGCGAGGGCATGAGTTGGCTCGACGAGCAGCTGAACCGGCGCCTCGACTTCTATGGCTCGTATATCGTCGGCGACAAGCACTTCGATCGCACACGCAGCGACGGCGTTCTCGGCGACCCCGACGAGCTCGCGTGCGACGACGCGACGATCTCGTCGTACTGCCGCTGGTACCTGGACCAGCTGCGCGCCGCGCGTAGCATCCCGGCATTCCGATGAGCGCGCCGACGTTCATCGTCGGGACCGGCCGCTGTGGATCGACCATGCTGTCTGATGTCCTCAGGCGGCATCCGGATATCCTGAGCGTGTCGGAATTCTTCACCCTCGTGACCGATCTCGGCGGCCGGATCGAGCAGACGTTTCCCGACGGTGAGGTCGACGGGCATGCGGTCCACGCGATCGTGGCGGGTGCGCACCCCAAGCAGACGCTCATGCACCGCCATGACGTCGCGATGAGTGAGGTGTTATCGCGGGCCGGTGCGCGGTTCGGCGCCGACGTCCCGGCGATCTTGCAGACCACGCTTCCGCACCTCACCTCGGCCCCCGAGGCGCTGTTCGACGAAGTCTCCACCTTCATCATCGCCCAGCCACCCGCGCGGATCGGCCAGCACTACGCGCGTCTGTTCACTTGGCTCGCCGAGCACTTCGGCAAGCAGCACTGGGTCGAGCGCTCGGGCGGATCGCTTCGCATCGTGCGCCGCCTGCTCGACGCATTTCCGGACGCGCGTTTCGTTCACATCGTGCGCGACGGCCGCACCACCGCGATGTCGATGAGCAAGCACTACGGCTTTCGCATGGCGCTCGTGGCGCTCCAGCTGACCGAGATCCTCGGCTGCGATCCGTTCGAGTCCGCCGATCGGAGCTGCCTCGCCGACGTCCCCGACGAGCTCGCGCCGTTCCTTCCCGAAGCCTTCGACGCCGAGGCCTTTCGCCGCTACGACACGCCGCTCCCCCTGTGCGGTCACTACTGGTCCGGCGAGATCATCGAGGGATTGAAGACGCTCTCGACGCTGCCGCCGGACCGCGTGCTGACGCTGCGCTACGAAGACTTTCTCGCGACGCCGAAGCCGGCGATCACGAGGCTCGTCGGTTTCCTCGATCCACGACGCGTCGACGCCGCATGGGTCGATGACGTCGCCGGATCGGTGCGGTCGGCGCGCGCCAGCGTCGACGACCTCTCCCGGGCGGAACGCGCGGCACTCGAAGACGCGTGCGCGCCGGGATTCGCTGCACTGGGTGGCCTCTACCCATGAACGTCGGCGCCGTTCTCGTGATCGCGCTCTCGATCGCATCGACGCTCGCCGCCGGGCTCGCGTCCGACGTCACTGAGCTCCGTCGAGCGCTCGCGACCCGCGTCACCTGGACGACCCTCGCTGGCAATCTCGTCGTGGTTCCGATGATCGCGTGGCTCGTGATGCCCGCGCTCGTCTCCAAACCCGACATCGTCGGGCTCCTCCTCGTCGCGGCGGCGCCCGGTGGCGGCATCGGACCGTTGCTCGCGCTCCTCGGCCGCGGCGACGCATCGCTCGCCGGTGCGTTGTTCCTCGTCTTGTCCGTCGCCGGGACCGTGGTCGCGCTCGCCGTCACGCTCGTGCTCGACGCCCGCACCGCCGACATGCTCCGCGCGGCCGCGTTTGTCGCCGCATCGGCGCTGGCGCCGCTCGCGATCGGGCTCGTCATCAACCGCCTCGCGCCGCGCCTCGCTCGCACGGCGCAGCCGTGGGCCTCGCGGCTCGGCGCGTTGCTCCTCGTCGCCACCGTGCTCTGGTTCTCGATCAAGAACGGTCGCAACCTCTCGGCGCACGTGGTCGGCGCCGCGGGTGTCCTCGCGTTCATCAGCGCGATCGTCGGATGGCTCGCCCCGCGCGTGGTCGGCGCGAGACCTAACCGCGCCGTCACGGTCACCATCGTGGAGATCTCGCTCGTCCGCAACGTCGCGCTGACCCTCGTCGTGGTGACCGGCCTCGGTGCGACCGACGCGATCATGAGCGTGCTCACGTATGCACTCGTGATGCTCGTCGGCGGCGGCGTGTTGGCCGTACTCGCCCGTCGGGGTGACGATTTACTGACGGGCGGCTCATTGCGGCGACCGCCGGCAGACTCGCTCACTGTGTGATCGATCCGATCACAAACGCTCGCGTCTGGAGTCCAGTAGGTCCATGACGAGCTATGCGTGGGTCGGACTGTTCGCGGTCACGATGGCTTCGGCGTGCGAGCTTCCCCCGCAGTACTGTGAAGGTGAAGCCCTTCCCGAGGAGCCACCGTCGTCGAAGCCGCAAGCGCGGGTCGTCGCGCAGGTCCTTCCGGTCGAGAGCACGGCCGTCGACATCCTGTTCGTCATCGACGACTCGATGTCGATGATGGACGAGCAAGAGCAGCTCGCCACCTGGTCGAGCGAGATGTTCGACGTGCTGTCTGCGTCGGGCGAGCTCCCCGATCTCCACATCGCCGTCACGTCATCGAGCGTTGCGATCTCCGGCCTCACGCAATGCCAGACCGGTGGCTCGTTGCATGTCGGCTCGGCCGTGTTGCAGGGTGAGCGGTTCATTCGTGATGTCGCCGGCGCCGCGGGCCGCGAACGGAATTACACGGGAACGCTGAAGGAGACGTTCGGCAAGATGGCGCGGGTCGGAGACGCCGGGTGCGGGTTCGAGCAACCCTTCAAGGCGGCGCGGTTGGCGCTCACGGGCTTCGCGCCGGGCGCCAAAGGCTTTCTGCGCGAGGATGCGCTGCTGCTCGTGGTGTTCGTGACCGACGAGGACGATTGCTCCTCGAAGAGCCCGGCGCTCTATGGCGATCAGCAGGGAGACGCGTGCTCCGAGCTAGGGGTGGTCACGAGCTACCGATGCTTCGAGCATGGCGTGCGTTGCTACGACGGAAAGGGAAGCCGCGAATTCGGCGAGCGCCGGAACTGCAGGCCCGACGAGAGCTCGCCGTACGTGGAGTCGGTCTCGGGATTCGCCGACTACCTCAAGGGGCTCAAGATGAATCCCGCGCAGGTGGTCGTCGCCGGAATCTACGGCAAGCCAAACGGCGTGACCGCGATCGTCGACGAGCGGATCACGACCTTCACGACCCCGCGGCTCGCCGATGTCTGTGGCGGCGGCGGAAAGGAAGGATCGGGGGCGACGCCCGCGGTTCGCATGAATGCGCTGATGGCCGAGTTCGGCGGCAGAGCGAGCCACAGCTCGATCTGCGAGAGTCAGCTGTCATGGGCGATGCGCGAGGTCGGGCTGGTCACGCGCGGCGCGGCAACTCGCAGCCGGTGCCTTCGCGGTGCGCTGAGCGATCTCGATGTCTCGGCACCTGGTCTCCAGCCCGCGTGTCGGGTCGAGGTCGTCGATGACGTCGGTGCACGCGTCGAGCTGCCGTCGTGTGATCGCGCGACCGCCCGAGACTGTTTCACGCTCGCCGTGGATCCCGCGTGTGAGGAGACCGAGACGCAGCTCGCCGTTCAGGTTGCCGAGCGCGCGGGGAACGAGACCGTGACGGTCGCTTGCGAGGTTGTCGAATAGGCGAGCCACTCCCGGTTAGCCTCGCGCCATGAACAAACACCGCTTTGTCTGGCACGATCTGAACACGACGGACGTCGAGGGTTCGAAGAGGTTCTACGGCGAGATCTTCAACTGGAAGCTCGAGTCGAACGACAAGGACGCGTACATCCACATCAGCGCCGGTGGCGAGATGATCGGCGGCGTCCGGCAGAAGGGCGCGAACGAGCCGGGACCGTCGAACTGGATGGGCTACGTCGTCGTCGACGACGTCGCGGCGACGGTCTCGAGCATCACGAGCGCCGGCGGTCAGGTGTACATGCCGGCGACAACGATCGAGAACGCCGGCACGTTTGCGATCACCGCCGATCCGACCGGCGCGGTGTTCGCACCGTGGAAGAGCGCACGTGGCGGCGAGGATGACGAGAAGCAGACGATGCCAAAGCCGTTCACGTTCTGCTGGGACGAGCTGATGTCGACCGATCCGGCGGCGGCCGGCGCGTTCTACGAGAAGGTGTTCGGCTGGAAGCAGCGCGCCGTCGACATGGGCGGCGGCATGATCTACACGCTGCTCGATCGTCCGGGCGTGAAGAACGTGATGGGTGATCAAGCGTCGGCGGGCGGCATGATGAAGTCGCCGCCGGCGGTGCCGCACTCGTTCTGGCTCTCGTACGTCGGCGTCGACAACTGCGACAGCATCTCCGAGCGCGCGACCCGGCTCGGCGCGACGGTGACGGTGCCACCGCAAGATATCCCGAACGTCGGCCGCTTCGCGTGTTGGCTCGATCCGCAGGGCGCTTCGATCGCGGTGCTGCAGCCGAAGATGTGAGCGTCAGATGCCGGACGTGCGGCAGGTCGCGACGTCCGCACATTTGCGGAGCGCCCAGCCCCACTGCGGTGGTTGCCAGCCGGGCTCCTCGCCGACGTCGCGGATCACGACGGTCGCTCCGCTCGCGTTCGAGGACGGCGAGCTCGTGAGCTCGAGCTCGATGGCGCGGGCGACGCCATCCGAACAGTCGCCATCGATCACGAGGAGCGCGCCGATGCTCGTCCACGTCCCTCCGAACTCGCACGTGATCGAACGGTCCGGGCTGCGGACGTGTCCCTGCGAGATCCCGATGATGCCGGCGTCCCACGTCAGCGCGAGCGTGCCGTCGGCGCGTAGCTCGTACGCAGATGCACCGTACGTCGCGTGTGGCATCGTCTCTTCGACGAGCCAGGGTCCGACGAACCGCGCGCTGCCGCTCTCGGGTTCGGCTTGCTCGTCTGCGCACGCGATCGTGAAGCACGCGAAGCCGGCGATCACCAGACGGGAGTCCATGCGTCGACACTACCGCGCCTGAGCCGCCCCCGCTCGGTTGACAGCCGCTCGCGATGCTGGTGTCGTGAACGACGTGGGCGAACGGTTCGGATCCTACGAGATCTTCGAGGAGCTCGGTGCCGGCGGCCTGGCGTCGGTGCACCTCGCGAGGTCGCGCGCGATCAAGAGCCCGGTCGCGCTCAAGCGGATGTTTCCGCATATCGCGAACATCAAGGAGCTCGTCGACTCGTTCATCGAGGAGGCGCGGCTCGCGAGGCACCTGCAGCATCCCGGCATCGCGCGCGTGTACGAGTTCGGCCGCCTGCGCGGCACGTACTTCATCGCGTTCGAGTTCGTTCCCGGGCCGACGCTGCAGCAACTCTACTTCCAGTGCGCGATGAGCGTCGGCAAGATCCCCGTGCCGGTCGTGGTGGCGATCGCGGCTCAGCTCTGCGATGCGCTCGATCACGCGCACACGCGGCGCAACGAGATCGGGCTCGACCTCGGCATCGTGCATCGCGACGTGTCGCCGTCGAACGTGATCGTGTCGAAGTCCGGCCAGGTGAAGCTGATCGACTTCGGGCTCGCGAAGACCAAGCAGTCGTCGGTGCAGAGCCAGGCGGGCGTGATCAAGGGCAAGCTCAACTACGTCGCGCCCGAGTACATCGCCGGCGGCAAGCTCGATGCGCGCTGCGATCTGTGGGCGCTCGGCGTGATGATGTACGAGCTGCTCACCGGGCAGCGGTTGTTCGAGGCGACGGACAACGCGGAGACGCTCGACCGCGTGCGCACGATGCCGATCCCGCCACCGTCGCGCGTGAACCCGGAGGTGCCCGCGAGCGTCGATCAGATCGTGCTGACCGCGCTCGAGCGCGATCCGTACCGGCGGTGGCAGAGCGCGGCGAAGTTTCGCGCGGCGCTCGCGAGCTACGGCGGCACCATGCTGAGCCATCAGCAGCTCGTCTCGTGGGTCGAGTGGGCGTTTTCGCAGAAGCGGCCGCCCGTGCGCGAGGACAGCGGCATCTCCGCGCTGCACGACATCATCCAGAGCAACCAGATCGAAGTGATCGGCGAGCTGCCCGCGATCTCCGAGGCGATGGCGCAGCGGCGGCGCGAGAGTGTCGCCGCGATGCCGATCGGCGCCGCGATGGTGCAGCGCCGCGCGGGGGGCCGCTGGGCGTGGCTCGCGGTCCTGCTCGTCCTCGCGCTCGGCGCCGTGGTGGCGTATCAGCTCGGCGTGTTGTCTTAGCGCTGCATGCCCGGCCAGTCGCCGTCGAAGCCGGGCGCGCGTTCGATCGCGTCGCTGTCGCCCATGACCACCGCGACCACGGTGTAGCCGCCGACGACCGTCGACCAGATCGTCGTCGCATCCGCGGGGTGAACGCGATATCGCGGCAGGTGGGTCGGCATGCCGGGCTCGAAGGACAGGCCGCCGGGCACGACGCTCTCGTCGACGACGAACTCCGCTGCAACAACGCCATCGCGAGCGAGCAGCGCTCTCCGCAGATTGTGCCTCACGCTCCTTTAACGACTGTGCGCGCGTTCCATTCACGTGTGCACGCACGACCAGAACGCAGCCGACAGCAGAATTCCGATCCGAGAACGTGGCATGCCGTTCGCTAAGTTTCTGGCCAATGTCTCGCTGGGTGTACGTGACCGCGTTCGTGATCGCTTGCTCGCGGTCAGAAGAGCCCGTGGCGACGCCGGTGAGCGACGATCGCCGTCCGATCCCGACGCCACGGGAGAACAAGGGCACGCACGTGTCCGGCTGGTGGACCTCGTTCGGTCACGTCACCGAGCCGAGGCGCGCGCGGGGCGTGACCGCACTCGACGAGGTGCCCGACTCGACGTGGTTCACGAACCGCAACACCGTTCGTCCGCTCTCGGCCGCGGAGATCCGGCGCGGACCCGCGCAGCATCGCGCACCGCGCGATGGACAGAAGTGGGTCGTGATCGGGATGAAGCAGACGGGCGTGGCCCTCGGCCTACGCGCCCGCGACGAAGCCGGCGACGCGTTTTTTCTCAAGCTCGATCCGCTGGGTCACGACGAGGTCGAGACCGGCGCGGAGATCGTCGTCCAGCGGCTGATGTTCGCCGCGGGCTACAACGTTCCGGAAAACGACGTCGTGTACGTGACGCGCGACGGTCTCTCGGCCGCAGCCGACGTGAAGATCGAAGACATCGACGCGCTGCTCGCTCGGGCCGCGCGGGAAAGCGACGGCCGGTATCGCATGGTCGCGAGCCGCGTCATTCCGGGTGAGGCGATCGGCGGCACCATGTACCTGGGGACGCGCGCCGGCGACCAAAACGATCGAATCCCGCACGAGGATCGCCGCGACATGCGCGGGTTCTACAGCCTCGCCGCATGGGTGAATCACACCGATCTCAAGCCTGCCAATGGGCTCGATGTCTGGGTCCCCGCCAGCAGCGATTCGTCACGCGGGTACGTCGTGCACTACCTGCTCGATTTTGGAAAGGCGCTCGGCGCGATGGCGCGCATCGACGGGACCTTCGAGGCGGGCTTCGCGTACGAAGAAAAAGCCGAGCAGGTGCCGTGGAACGCCATCGGTCCATTCCCGGATCTCCGAGGCCTGGGGTTCATCGAGAGCGAGCGGTTCGATCCGACGAGCTGGAAGCCGCTGGTTCGTTGGCTTCCGTTCGAGAAGGCCGATCGGTTCGACAAGGCGTGGGGCGCGCGCGTCGTCGCGAGCTTCACGCCCGCGCAGATCCGCGCCGCGCTCGAGGCCGCGCGCTACTCGGATCCGAGGACGGTCGACTACCTCGAGCGCGTGCTCGTCGAGCGTCAACGCAAGACGCTCGAGCAGCTGTCCCGCGGCGTCGCGCCGCTCGCGCAGTTCGAGATGCGCGGCGGTTCGCTCTGCTTCGTCGATCTGTGGACGCGTCACGCGCTGGGCGGCGAGGCCACGTATAGCGTGGGTGCCCACCGCGCGGTCGCGAAGGAAGACGGCACGGTGTGCTTCGAGCTCCCGCGCGAGGTGCCACCCGTCGTCGAGATCGAGGTTCAACGCGGCGGCCTGGCCCTCCCCTCGACGCGCGTCGAGCTCGCCGGCAGCCCGCCGTGCGTGACCGCGATCCAGCGCCGCTGAGCGACCGAGCGCGCTTGCCACACTCGTGCGCGAGGCGAGAAAAACCGGAGGCCCAGCCCCCGATGGGCAGCCGGCTGCGGTATCAGGGCGCTCATGATCAAGCTCCTCGTCCTCGTCGTCGCGCTCGCAGCCTGCGGTGGTTCCAAGAAAGACTCCAGCGACCCTGGCACTGGGTCTGGCATGTCCGGCCAGACGGGCGTCGATCCGACGGTGCCATCGTGGACGCCCGACAGCTGCAAGGCGTACCAGAAGGCTGTCTTCCAGGCGGTCAACTGCGAGAAGATGGAGAAGGCCAAGCGCGACGAGATCCAGGCGAGCTACGACACCGCGGCTGCGAGCTGGAAGGCCGAGCAGAACGCGACGGAGGCCAAGATCGCAGAGGTCGGCCAGAGCTGCACGAGCAGCACCGAGTCGGTACGCGCTGCCATCGGCGATCTCTGCGTCACGCCGGCGCAGTAACCGTCAGGCATATTCGATCTGGATCGTCTCGATCACGGTGGACATCGCGGCCTTGACGACCTCGACGTCCGGATCCCGCACGATCACGTAGCCGTCGCCCTCGTAGCTGTCGGACCGCATCGCGCCGAGCGCGGGCAAGCGCGAATCGACGACGAGGTGGCCGATGCGCTTGCTCGCCTCCTCGACCCGCGAGACGCGCACGACGCGGCCGTGCCCGACGCCGCGCAGGTACGCAACACCGACGGAGTGTTTGCGCTCGAACGGACCATCGAATGCGTCGTCGATCGTCGCGCGCGCCCATGCCTTGTACATGTCCGCGTCGTAGGCGTAGCTGTTCGCGAGGACGATGTGCGCGCCGGGCGGACGCGCGGCGATCTCACCGATCGCGAGCGAGCCGTCATCGCGCCGGAACCACTCCATGTGCGTGAAGCCGGTCTCGAGGCCGAGTGCCTGGACCGCACGAACACCGAGCGCGCGCGCATCCGCGTAGTCGGGTCCGTCGATCTCGCGCGGGAACACGACCACCCACTGGATCCACGGCGTCTCCATCACCTCGAGCGGCGTCGGGTAGTAGCGCGAGCACGATTCGAAGCAGACCTTGCCGCCGATCGTGATGGTCTCGAAGCTGTGCTCGCGGCCACGCAGAAACTCCTCGGCGAGCGCCGGCTGTTCGGGACTGGCGTGCAGTGCGCGGAGCGCCGCGCGAAGCTCGTCGACGGAGTTGATCCGCCAGGTCGCCTTGCACCCCATGCCGGCGGGCGGCTTGAGCACGAGCGGGAACCCGACCTCGGCGACGAACGACTCCGCATCGCCCCACGAACGGATCAGCCGATGCCGTGCGCATGGCAGGCCGTGGCGCCGCAGCTCCTCCTTCATCCGCGCCTTGTCGCGGAACAGATCCGCGGTCTCGGGCGTGGTTCCGGCGATGCCGAGCGCGCGCCGTGCGTGGGCGAGCTGCACTTGCAGCGGCTCGAGGATGCCGATCAACCGGTGGATCTGGCCGTGCCGGCCGATCAGCACGCGCGCGGCCTCGATCAGCTGATCGGTGTCGAGCCCGTCCTCGACCTGCACGACGTCCTCGAATAACCGGGCATCCTCGCCGGTGGGTGGCTTCTGCGCGACACCGAGGAGGCGCACGCCCGGCAGCTTGGCAGCCGCCCGCGCGAACCGCATTGTCGTCTCGAGCGGGAACGGAGCAGCGAATACGACGTTCCGCATCCGCGCGTTGTAGCATCGCCGGCGATGAAGGTGGTCTTCCTGGCGCCGAGCTATCCGCCGGAGATGCAGCAATACACCCGTGGCCTGGCCGAGGTCGGGGCGTCGGTCTATGGCGTCGGCGATCAGCCGGTCGGGTCCCTGCCCCACTCGCTCAAGCAGCACCTCGCCGACTATCTCCAAGTTCCCAAGCTCCTCGACGAGAACGACGTCGTCGAGCGCGTGCATGCGTGGATGCGCGGCCGCGAGGTCGATCGCGTGCTCGCCAACTGGGAGGTCATGGTGCTCACCGCGGCGCGGCTGCGCGAGCGGTTCGGCCTCCCGGGGATGACGGTCGATCAGGTCAACGGCTTTCGCGACAAGCAGCTGATGAAGGAGCGCGTCGCCGCCGCCGGGCTGCGCGTGCCGAGGTCCGTGCGCGTGACGACCGCGACCGAGGCGCGCGAGGGCGCCGCGCGGCTCGGCTACCCGCTGGTGCTGAAGCCGATCTCGGGCGCCGGCAGCGCGGACACGTATGAAGTGCACAGCGCCGCCGAGCTCGAGGCCACGCTCGGCAAGATGCACCACATCGGTGAAGCAAGCCTCGAGGAATTCATCGAGGGCGACGAGCTCACGTACGACACCGTGTGTATCGGCGGCAAGCCGGCGTTCGCGAATGTCGCGCACTACCTGCCGAAGCCGCTGATCGCGCGCTCGACGGAGTGGATCAGCCCCGTGATCGTGACGGTGCGCGACATGGCGCAGCCGGCGCTCGCCGACGGGATTCGCCTCGGTGAACAAGTGCTCGGCGCGCTCGGCATGGGCGACGGCTTCACGCACATGGAGTGGTTCCGCAAGCCGAGCGGCGAGGTCGTGTTCGGCGAGATCGGTTGCCGCCCCGGCGGCGCATGCCTCGTCGACCAGATGAACTACACCTGCGACATCGATCTGTTCCGCGAGTGGGCGCGCGTCGTCTGCTGGAACACGTTCGAAGCGCCGACGCGCCGCAAGTACAACGCCGCGATCATCTTCAAGCGCGCAAAGGGCCAGGGCCGCATCACACGCATCACCGGGCTCGACGAGTTCATGCGCCAGTACGGCGAGCACGTCGTCGAGTCAAAGCTGTTGCCGATCGGCACACCGCGCCGCAACTGGAAGCACACGCTGCTCTCCGACGGCTACATCTTGCTGCGGCACCCCGACTGGTCGACGGCGTGCAAGCTCGCCGACATCGTCGCGACGCAGGTCCACCTCTACGCGGAGTGATCCGCGGGCTCGACCTTGTCGACCTTGTCGGTCTTCTCGGCCTTCTCGAGATCGGGCTTCACGTACGGCTGGCTCGTATCGTAGTACGAGTCCGGGTACTCGACGGGCTTCCCATCGCCGGTGCCGAGTTGCTGCTCGAGCATCTTCGACGCGATCTCGAGCAGGTCGCCTTCGGTCACGATGCCGACGAGCTTGTCGCCATCGACGACCGGCAAGCAGCCGAGCCGGAGCTGCCGCATCATGCGCAGCGCATCGAGTGTCGGTGTGTCGGCACGCACCGTGGCGACGTCGCGCTTCATGACCTCCGAGATCGGCGTGCGCAGCGTCGAGCCGCCACCGAGGACAAAGCGGAGTACGGCGCGCTGTGTGATGAGCCCGACCAGGCGGTGATCGTGATCCTCGACGGCGACGTGACGGATGCGCTCCCAGACCATGAGGTTCGCGGCCATCTCGACCGGATCGTCGGCGTGCACCGTGAACAGATCCGTCGCCATGTAGTTCTCGACGCGTGCGTAGTTGCCCTTGCTCGTGGTGGCTTCGTCGAGCCGCGCGCGCTCCCACTCGGCGACCGGGCGTCGCGTGGCCTGACGCTGAATGGTCGCGGCGACCAGTGCGTTCGCTCGCTCGATGGGCGTGGACCGATCGCGCAGCGAGTTCCACGAAGCCAGCTGCCAGCGCGCACCCGTGCGCCCGGTGCGCACGCGCTCGTCGACGACGGCGAGGTACTTCGTGATGTCTTCCTCGGCGATGCCCTGGCGGCGCAGGCCGGCCTGCGCGAGCGGTAGCAGGCGCTCGAGCACGAGCTCGCGCGCTGAGATCTCGTGACCGTCGAGCCACGTGAAGTGCGAACCGACCCCTTCACGCGCGGCCGTGTAGAAGTTCGACGCAGCCTGGTCGTGATCGATCCGCTTCGTGATGTCCTCTTCGCGCGCGCCGATCTCGACCATGAGGCCGCACCAGAACGCGGCGTTCGCCATCTGATCGATCGTGCTCGGCCCGGCGGGGAACACGCGGTTCTCGATCCGGAGGTGCGGCTTGTCGCCGGTGATCCCGAAGCAGGCGCGATTCCAGCGATAGATCGATCCGTTGTGGAGACGCAGCGCCTTGAGCTGCGGAATCTCGCCGCGATCGAGCATCGCCATCGGATCCTCGTCGAGGTCAGCACTGACGAGCGCACGAAACCGCGCGATGTCTTCGCGGAAGATTTCGACGACAGATTGCCGGACCCAGCGCGTCCCGAAGCTAACGCGCGCCTCGGTCTGGCGGGCGGACTTGTTGCGGCTGTCGACGGCTTGCCGGAACAGCGCGATCCGCGTCTCGGCCCAGAGCCGCCGACCGAACACGATCGGCGAGTTCGCGGCGATCGACATCACGGGACCGAGGAGGACCTGCGCGATGTTGTAGTAGCGCGGGAACTCCTCCGGCGTGACCTGCAGGTGAACCTGAAAGCTCGAGTTGCACGCCTCGAGCATCACCGAGTCGTGATCGACGATCAGCTCGTCGAGTCCCTTGATCGAGAACTCGAAGCGACCGCCGCGAAGCGCGGTGATCACCTTGTTGAGGTGCATGTAGCGCGCGCTCGGCGTCATGTTGTCGAGGCCGAGATCGGACTTGCGCATCGTCGGCAAGACGCCCATCAAGACGGCGCGCATGCCGACCTCGCCGGCCGCCGCGTTCGCGCGGTCCACCAGGTCGTCGAGCTGACGGTGCATGCGCGAGAGGCCGTCGCCGGAGAGCTCCTGCGGATCGCAGTTCGCCTCGATCTGGAACTGGCCGAGCTCGGTCGTGTAGTGCGGATCGCCGCGCAGCTTGTCGAGCACCTGCAAGACGCCGCGCGCGGGACGCCACTGATCGTCGATCAGGAACATCTCCTGCTCGGCACCGATCCGTCGCACGCCCGCGTCGAACCGCTTCTCCTTGATCATGCGCTCGAGTGCGCGCAGATCCGCGAGGATCGCGCCCATGAACTCGCGCTGCCGCTCGGCGTCGAGCTTTCCGCTGCCGTCGACATCTTTGTGCGACCTGGTCGTCATCCCTTTGGCTCCCGCGTCCACGCGTCGAGAATCTGCGGCAACTTCTGGCGCCATGTCACCCAATCGTGGTGCCAATCGGGCCCCCACGAGTCGACTCGGTTCGGGATGCCTTGCCGGCCCAGCACGTTCGCGAGGTTCCACGACTCGCCGATGTCCTCGGCCCGCCCCTCCCCCGACGCGATCAGGATGAACCGCGACTGGAGCACCTCGAGGTGCCGGCCGCCGAGGGTCGGCACGAAGTGCAGCGGGGACGAGACCCAGAAGTCGTCGGAGAAATCGTGAGGTTGCGCGTCATAGAACCGGCGCAGATCGTACGTGCCGCTCATCGCGAGCGCCCGCGTGAACACGTCCGGAAACCGGCACACGACCGCCGCCGCGTGAAACGCACCGATCGAGGCGCCGGTGGCCCAGATGTCCATGTCCTCGGTCTTGCAGTCGGCGCGGATCGCCGGCGCGACCTCGTGACGGATATAGTGATGGAACTGGTTCTGCAGCCACATCTGGTGGCGTGCCGACCCCTCGCGCGCGAGCAGGGCACGCCCGGCGACGCTGTCGCACGAGTAGATCTTGATCCTGCCGGCGTCGAGGAGCGGTGCGAGCGCATCGATCAGGTGGAACCGCTCGATCTCCTCGGCGTCGCCACCCGCCGTCGGGAACAAGATGACGGGTTGGCCCATCGATCCCCAGCGCACGAGCGTGACCTCGCGCTCGACGCGCTCGCTTCGCCAGCGCGCGATGATCTTGTCGCCGCGCTCGCCCATCACGCCACGCTCGGCTGCGAGTCCGCGCGCCACGCCTGGACGCGTCGCCAGAATAGCTCGGTGAACTGCTCGACCTCGTGCTTGGGAAACAGCGCCGAGACCTTCGCGCGGAACGCCGACTTCGCCGCCTCCGTGCCGAAGAACTCCCACGCGACCTCGTCGAGGTGTGGCAGGTGCTTCGCGCAGAACTCCTCGAAGCGCGCGGTCTCGAAGCGCTCGGCCGCGATCTTCGCGTACGCGGAGAGCCGTTCGCGATACGGCAGCTCGGGATCGACCGCGAAGAACGGCTCCCAGTCGAGCGTCTTGCGCATCGGCTTCTTCGTCACCGCGCAGAACACCGACCACCGGATGTTCGCCTTCACGAGCCACGGGAAGTGGCGATGCAGCGATGTGACCTGCGAGTCCGGGCACGGATTCGCGAAGTCGATCGGGTGCCACACGCCGTTCTTGCGCAGCGACTCGCACGAGTTGAAGTCCCAGCCGAAAAACGCGTTGATCGTGAGCGTGGTGTCCTCGAGGAGCTTCGCCTCGTCGGCGGAGACGAAGTTCTGCGCCTGCGAGTAGCGATCGTGCAGCGGCTCGTCGGGTTCGTACTTCACGAGGTGCGTCTGCGGGCCGAGGCCGATGCAGCGCACGAAGCTATCGAACGGATTGACCGCGGCCTGCAGGTGCATCACGCCCTTGCCGCTCTCCTCGTACCGCTTGCGCAGCTGGCTCTCGTCCGCGACGCGGCTGACCGCGCGCCAGCCGCCGCCGTCGTACGGCTTCATGAACATCGGGTAGCCGATCGCATTTCCGATCGCGCCGAGGTCGAACAGCTTCGCGTAGCTCTTGAGCGTCGGTGCGAGATCCGGCGTCGGCTCGTACGACTTCGGCGGGATCATCCACGTCGTGGGAATTGGCATCCCGAGCTTCATCATCGCGCAGTACGACGTGTGCTTCTCCATCGACTGCACGGCCCACGGATTGTTGAGGACGTAGAGCCCGTCCATCAGGATCGCTTTTTTGATCCACTCGCGACTCGTGTGATACCAGTGCGTCAACCGGTCGAGCACGACGTCGTACTGACACGGCTGTTGCAGATCGAACGGCTCGATCGTGACGCGCTCGACCGCGATGTTCACGGTGTCGCCTTGCCAGGGAATCGCGAGCGCGAGCTTGTCGACGATCTGCTCGTAGCAGAGCGGCCAGCAGATATCCGCACCCAGAGACAAACCGATCTTGCGCGTGACGGTCATGAATCCTCCCGAGCCTACTCGTAGACGTGAAGAAACGGACCGGGCATCAGCCACGACAATCCGTCGCGTAAGCGGTCTCGCCAGTTCTCCCAGTTGTGACCATCGCGCGCTTCGACATAGCGCACGTCCATGCCCGTCGAGAGCAACAGCGGGACCAGCGAACGGTTCTCGTAGATCAGCGACTCGTACATGCCGCAGCTCACGTAAACGCGCTCGGAGACGGCCGCCGGGTCCGCGCGAAACCGGTTCATGAACGCGACGACCGGATCGAACAGCGGGCCACGATGGTTGCGGTCCCCGATGTCGGTGAACGCGAACGAGCCCGACTGCAGCAGCAGCCGCCCGAAGTACCCGGGATAGCGGCTCGCCGTCGACAGCGCGGCCACGGCGCCGAAGCTCGCGCCCATCAGGCACCGGCTCTGGGGTTGCGGGTCGATCGGGAACAGGCGCTCGACGAACGGCACCAGCTCCTCGGTGATGAACCTCGCATGGCGTTCGTCATCGGCGTACTCGTGCAGCCGGTTGGGCGAGCTCGTGAACACGACGATCGCATCGGAGATCTCGAGCCGATCGATCAGGTTGTCGAGGATCGTGCCCATCGAGGCGTAGCGGAGGTAGTCGTGCCCGTCGTGCACGATCAGCAGCGGATAGTGCCGGCTGCGCAGAAAGCGCGCCGGTACGTAGAGGCCGAAGCCGCGCCGGCCGAACGTCTTCGAGTCGATCCAGATCTCGTCGCGATGGCCCTTTGCGGCCGTCTCGTCGCGATGGGTCCAGCTCGGAATCTCGTAGCCGGTGCCATGCGCGACCGAGTTCCCGCCGAACGGATCGCGCGCGGTGTTGTGGTTGAGCGGATCCTGCATCCACTCGCCGTGACCGCCGCGGACGACCTCGAGCTTGTACTCGACGCGCGAGCCCGGTGGCAGCTGCAGCGTGAGGTACCAGACCTCGGTGTTCTCGACGCGCGCGAGCTGCTGCGACGACGGCAGACCGAACACCCAGTGCTTGAGGTGCACGGCCTCGGCCTCGCCGCGCCACACGAACGTGATGAAGTTCCCTTCGACGATCGGAAACTTGTGGTTGGTGAAGAACGCGTCGACGTCCTCGCGGGTGCGCGGCGTGGTCTCGAGCGCGATGATCGACGCGCCCTTCACAGCGGGACTCCACGCAAGAACGGGCTCGAGAACCGCCCCGGCGAACCGTCCCAGTTGTGATCGACCTCGCCGGTGGTCGTGAGCTGCACGCCGTTGGCGCGCACGATCTTGCCGTCCTCGAACACGACGCGCGCACCGTGATCCATCGCGACGCACGTCGCGGGCGCCATCCGCCGCGCGAACCGCTGGATGCCGGCTCGCGCCTTGAAGTTCACGCGACGATGCGGGTCGGGCAACACCACGAGGCCCGGTGCGAGCGCGAAGCCCGCATCGAGCACCTGCGCGATATCCGAGCCGTACGGCGGATAGTCGTGGAACAGGACGATGCGCTCGGTGAGCACCATCGCGCCCGCCGACCACGCGATGATCGGCTTGCCCGCGGCGAGCTCGAGCACGTCGAACATCGCGAGCCGGTTGAGCAGCGATGCGACGTGACCGCCCGCGATCACGAGCGCGTTTGCGGTCTCGAGCTCGCGGCGCAGCTCGGCACGATGACGCGCGATGACCGGCCGGTCGACGAAGCGCCACGTCGTGTCGAACACGGAGCGCACGACATTGCAGCGCTCGATGTGATCCGCATCGATGTGGCGATACTGATCGACGGAGACCTTCTCCTCCATCTCGAGGAGCTCGGGCTCGACGTAGCGGACGGAGATCGTCTTCGCGGCGTCGTCGATCTTCTCGAGGCGCACGCGATAGAACGCCTGGATGTGACGGAGCCGCTGCTGCCGCGCCGAGTACGCGACCGTGAGCTCGGTGTCGTCGCGGAAGACCTCGACGCTGCGCGCGTGCAGCCGCAAGTTCACACAGGGAACGCCGAGCGTCGCGATCATCGCGGCATCTTCGGACTCGCGCTCCTGATACCCGGCGCGCACGAGCGCGACCTTGCCGCGCACGCCGAGCTCTGCGAGAACGCTGCCGACGTCGGGGGCTGTCCCCTGCGGACCGAGCAGTACAACCGGTGCCGTCAACTCGCCCGGACCTTTACCGTCTGCCCGACGACGTCGAGCATGTGGCGGAGGTGATCGTAGTCCTCGTGCTTGAGACGGACCCACGCGTTCGCCATGTAGCCGGCCTCGACGCCCTGCGTGGGCGTGCCCTCCGGGGGCAGGTGCCAGTCGATAAGGTTCGCGCCGAAAGCTTCGCGCACCGCGGCGAGCCCGTCGTAGTGCGTGATCCGCCCGTCGCGATCGGGCCGCAGCGCGATGATGCCGGCAGACAGCCGCCGCGACGCGTATTGGCTCGGCTTGCCGGCCGCGATCAGCATCGCCCACTCGCGATAGAGGTCCATGTCGTTCGCGACGTTGTAGAGGTCCCACGCGCGCACGCCGGGCGGACGACAACCGATCTCGGAGAACTTGAGTCCCTTGGGTCCCGCGAACCACTCCATGTGTGTCGCCGAGGTTTCGATGCCGAGCAGCGTGACCACACGCTGCGCCATCGCCTTGACCTCGTCGTAGCCCGGGGTGTCGATGCGGTTCGTCGCGATGAACTGCGGCGAGATCCACCGCGTGCGCATCGCCTCGAGCACGTTCGGGTAGTAGTGCGTCGCGAACTGGTGCACGACCTCGCCGCGCAGCGTCAACGTGTCAAAGAAGCCCTCGTGGCCTTCAATGAATTCCTCGACGGCGATCGATCGTCCCGGCCCGAGCGCGCGCAGTGCGGGCTCGAGCTCGCGATCGTGATCGACGCGCGCCGCGCCCGACGCGCCCGCACCATCGCGCGGCTTCAAGATCACCGGATAGCCAACGCGCTCGATGAACGCGCGGACCTCGGCTTCCGAGTCCGCTGCGGTCGACTCCGCGCACGGCACGCCCCCCTCGCGGAGCACCTGCTTCATCGCCGGCTTGTCGCGACACAGATACGCGGTCCGCGTCGTCGTGCCCGGAATGCCGGCCTTCTCGCGCACGTGTGCGCACGGCATGATGTGCGCCTCGACGGTCGCCTCGAGTCGGTCGACGTGTTTGTGCCGCTGGAGGAAGCGCACGGCAGAGAGGACCTGCGCTTCGTCGCAGACGTTCGTGACTTGCTCGTAGTGCGTGAGCCAGTGGCGAAGCTCGTCGTCGAGCGAGTCCTTGGAGCCTTCGCCGATCGCGCTGATCGTCGCGCCGATCTCGGCGAGCCCCTTGATGAACTGTTTCTGGTTCGCAGGGAACCGCGGTTCGATGAAGACGATGTGCACCATGTTCAACGTCCCAGCGACGCGAGCCGCGCATAGAGTAGCTCGTAGAGCTTGCCTTGGGCCTCCCAGGAGAAGTCCTGGGCCATCCCGTTTTGAACGAGCCGGCTCCACTGGGCCGGATCGCGATATGCCGAGAGCGCTGCCTGGACCGCCCAGCGCAGCCCCGCGTCGTCGTGATGCGCGAACGAAAAGCCCGTGCTCTGCGTGACGGTGTCGGCGAGGCCGCCGGTGCGGTGCACGATCGGCACGGTACCGTAGCGCAGGCTGTAGAGCTGGTTTAAGCCGCACGGCTCGTAGACCGAGGGCATCAGGAACATGTCGGCGCCGGCTTCGATCAGGTGCGCGAGGTCATTCTTGAAGCCCTGGTAGAAGCAGACCTGCCGCGGGAACTGGCGCTGCATGCGCGTGAACATGTCCTCGAGCGCCGGCTCGCCGCTGCCGAGGACGACGAGCTGGAAGCCGTGCTTGCGGAGCAGCTCGAACATCGCCGGATCGAGCAGCTTGAAGCCCTTCTGCCCGACGAGCCGCGACACGATGCCGAGCACCGGCACACCCTTGATGTACGGCAGCCCGAGGCTCGTGAGCAGATGCTCCTTGCAGCGCTCCTTGCCCGCGAGATCCTGCGCGCTGTAGTGGTGCGGTATCTCGCGGTCGGTCTCCGGGGACCACTCGGCGTAGTCGACGCCGTTCAGGATCCCGACGACAGTCGACGAGCGCGCGCGCAAGAAGCCGTCGAGGCCGCCGCCGTGTTTTTCGGTCTGGATCTCCTGCGCGTACGTCGGGCTGACGGTGCTGACGCCGTCGGCGTAGAGGATGCCCTGCAGGAGAAAGTTCACGCGCCCGGCCTTCATCAGATCCTGATGAAATAGGTGCGCGACCGCCGTGAGGTTCGTATCGGGCCCGATCACGACAGGAAAGCTGCCCTGGTACATAAGATTATGAATCGTGAGCAGCGAGCGCGTCTTCGCGAAGCGCGGGTCCTTCGCGAACACGGTCTTCACGATCATCGGTAGCAGCGACGCCTGCCAGTCGTGCGCGTGGAGGATGTCGGGCGCGAAGTCGAGCCGCTGGCAGATCACCATCGCCGCGTACGACAGCGCGAGGAAGCGGCGGTGCTCGTCGGGATCGCTCGTGTAGAGCCGCCCGCGTGCATAGAGCGCCGGGCAGTGGATGAAGTACACCCGCGGCGCGGTGCCGACCTGGAAGATCTTGAGCTGGTACCGGTGCGAGCCGAGTGGCAGCTCGAAGTCCATGATCGCCTGGAACGTCGCCTTCGACGTGTCGACCCTGTCGTAGAGCGGCAGCACCACGCGAACGTCGTGCCCTGCGCGATGCAGATACGCCGGCAGCGCCGCCATCACGTCCGCCAGGCCACCCGTCTTGGCGAAGGGCGCCATCTCGGACGCGACGAAGAGCACGTTCACGACGACGATCTACCACCAGCGACGTAGCGCTGTCGCGAGGGGAACCGCGATGCGTTCGACCTTTGCCTGAGAGATTGTCATCTGGGCAAAGGGCTCGAACGGATCGGCCAGGAGGTCGCGGCGGACCTCGAGGCACAGCGTACGGCCGGGGTGCGCCATCACGTGATCCCAGGCCATGGTGCTCGAGTGCAGCGGATAGGTGGCGCTGTCGGCGAGGGTCAGGTCTCCCAGCGCTTCCCGCAGCGCGTCGACGACGGCGGCGGGCGCGAAGCTGGTGCCGTCGAGCCCCTTGCCGATGACGTCGAGCTCGGGGCGCATCGGCCAGCGCTCGACCGTCTCGGGCTGATACGCGGCGCGCAGGCTCTCGACGATCTGGAGGTCGACCTCGACGTCGACGGTGCGCGGTGCGTAGGTGTGCAAGAGGACCATCGCGCCATCGGTCGCGAGCTGCAGAGTCGCGGCCTTGACCGCTTTTGTATAGAGGTCGTACGCGGCACGCAGCAACGCGCGATCCGCGCGCTCGGTGATCCATGGCATGAGACCGGGGCTGACCTTGCCGGCCTTGAAGTCCTCGGGCGAGGCATCGACGCGCCGGTTGCAGTCGATGAACGTCCGCGGGATCCGGCAGCGCAAGATCGCGACGGCGCGCGTGGGCTCGGCCTCGACGAACCGCCGCGCGGTCGCGATGGCGAGCTCGGGTGCACCGGCGTCGGTGTTGACGTGAAAGAAGTCGACGAGGTTGTCGGGCAACGGGCTGGTCAGGCGCGCGGCGAGCGAGGTGAAGTCCTCGGTGCGCGTGGCGCCGTGTGGAATCTCGATCACGAGGTCCAGCGCAGCGCCGGTCGCGCTCACCCCGCGGATGACATCGACATCGAGGATCGTGGGAATCGAGGCCAGCGCGGGCATGGGCCGACCATGCCACGAACCGCTCGCTGTACGATGCACCGATGGTCGATGCCGAGACGTACGACTCGTATCTCGTCCCCGCCATCTTCGAGCCGTGGTCGCGCGAGCTGATCAATCGCGCGCAGGTGTGGAACGGCGATCGCGTGCTCGACGCGTGCTGCGGCACCGGCATCGTCGCGTGTCGGATCGCGGCGCGCGGCGCGGCCGTGACCGGTCTCGACATCGCGGCCGATCGACTCGCGCGCGCGAAGCTGCGCGCCACCGACGAAGGCGTGTCGGTGAAGTGGATGGAGGGCACCGCCGAGGCGCTTCCGTTTCGCCAGCCCGCGTTCGATCTCGTCACCTGCCAGCAGGGCCTCCAGTTCACCACCGATCGCGCCCTCGCCGCCCGCGAGATGCGCCGCGTGACCGCGCCCGGTGGCCGCGCCGTGATCGCGACGTGGTGCGCGATCGAAGAGCAGGGTCCGTACGCCGCGCTCGATACCGTCGCGAAGCGGCACACGGACACGCCGCTGTTCGGCGAGACGTTTTCGCTCGGTGACGCGGCGGCGTTGAACAAGCTGCTCGTCGACGCGAAGTTCTTCGCCGTCAACGTCGAGCGCGTCACCCGCCAGGTGCGCATCGCAGAGCCCGCGCGGTGGGCCGCGTTGATGCTCGCTCGAAACGAGCCCGTCGCCGAGACCGTGATCGCGGAGGGCGTCGCCGCGCTCGCGCCATTCGTCGATGGCGATCAGCTCGTGTTCCCGCTGACGTCGCTCGTCGCGGTCGCGCGCGTGAAGACCTGAGTCAGCCCTCTGCGATCGGGCACTTGCCTTTGTAGCCGGCGTCACTCGCCGCTTTTTTAAGCGCGGGTCCCTTCTCGTCGGGCGCGAGCCTGCCGTCCCCGAGGTTTCGGAAGAAGGTCTTCACCTCGGGAGTCTTCAGCGCCGTGCGGAGGTACTTCGCGATCAGCTCCGCCCTGCGGTTGACGTCCTTCTCCTTGCTCGCGCCGGACCGTTCGAGCGCGTTGCAGAGGTTCGAGTAGTCGTTCTTGATCGCGGCTGGCGAGGAATCTGCGGCAGCGACGGTCGAGAACAGGGCCACGAGAAGGAGGGTGCGAAACATGGGCGCGACCGTAGCCGGCGCTCGTGCACCATCGACAAGATAGATTCGGCCGTCGACCTAGCCCGGCGGATTGCGATCGAACGCGTCTCGATAGACCTTGTCGAGATACGCGGCGCCGATCGATGCAACGACCTCGGTCACGCTCGACTCGACCATGCCGAACGGCATGCCGGTCTCCATCGCCGACGTCGCGATGATCTGATGAAGGAGCGGACCCGGGTCCGCGGTCATCGACTGGTCCTGCAGCTTGCGCAGCGACGACGGCTGCAATATGCCGAGCGTCGTTCGACTGTTGAACTGTTGCCGCGCGAACGGCAGCCACTCGCCGCGAATGCGAAACTCGCCGTTGCGGAGGAAGTATTCGCCACTCGTGTGGTGGAACAGCGAGTCGAACAGCGCCGAGGAATTGCGCGACTTCGCCATCACGTCCCGCTTCACGGTGAGGAACATGCGGCCGAACAGGCCCTGGCTCACCCAGTTCGAGATGCCGGCGTTCGCTTGCTCCCAGAGGTCGGCGATGAACCGCGCCTGCAGCATCTGGTACTCGATCACGATCGCTGCCCCGGGCCCGCCGGCCACCTTGAGCGCCTTGAGGATGTTCCAGCCGACATTCTCGACGCCCTTGCGGATCAGCGCGCGCGTCGAAGCCTGGCGTAGCTCGGTGCCGAACCAGCTGAACGCCTCGACGATGCCGCGACCCGCGAGGTTCAGCGCCTTGCCCTGCGCCTTCCGGAGGATGGGCGTCAGGTGCTTCATCGCCTGCGTCGCGACGTCATCGCCGATATTCGCGGCGGCGTTGCGGATCGCGTTCATCGTCGCGGCGATCTCGGTTCCGAGGTAGCGCGCCTCGAGGGCGGTGCCGACCTCGAGCAGCCACTTGATGTCCTTGTAGAGACTGCCGAGGCCGAGGAGCGCCTTCGCGGCGAGGAGCTGCTGCTCCGTGCTCACCGGCTTGCCGTCCGTCGAGAAGCCGCACGCCGTGAGGAGGTTGTCGGCCATGCCGACCACTTCGCCCGGAATCTGCGCCGCGCGGAGAACACGCCCGAGCTGGCGCGTGAGCTGCTGCAGCTTCATGAGGTCCGCGCGATTGGGGTTGTCGGGCGAGACCTTCCAGCCCTCGACTTGCTTGAAGTACGCCTCGCGAAGCTTCGCGCCCGAGTGCGCGACCTTCAACAAATTCACGGCGTCCGCATAGCCGACGCCATCCTTCGCGACGCCGGTGACGAGGCGATGCGCGGCGAGGAGCTCGCCGATCGCCGCCTTCGCGACGGCATCGTCGAAGTAGCCGAGCACGTCGCCGAACAGCTTCACGGCATCCAGGAATTCGCGCGGGATCTCCGGAAGGCCCTGCGCGGCAGGCGGCTTCGATCCGGGCGTGCCTGGCACCGGTGCCTTACCCGGTGTCGTCCCGCCGGGCTCGTTGCCGCGCACGGTCACCGTCTCTCCCGAATGCGGGATGACGAGCTTCTGATCGATGAAGATCTTGTCGGCGAGCTGGGGATTCGCCGCACGCAGCTCCGAGACCGTCGTGCCGAACCGCCGTGCGAGCCCCGAGATGGTGTCGCCCGAGACCACGGTGTAGTTCGAGTTCGGCGTGCTCGCGCGTGATCGCGGATCGATCGGCGCGGGCTTGGCGCCCGGCGCGGTCGGCGTGGGCATCGAGGGGTCGACCGCGGGCATCTCGCCCACGAGCCCGAGGTCGAGCGGCCTCGACGGCAGGAGCTCCGGCGTCGTGTCGTCAAACGAGGGCACCTCGGGGGCGGCTTCCTCCGTCAGCGTCTCGCCCGGCTCGAGCTTCGCCTGCACCGCGACCTTCGACTTCGCGCGTTCGTCGTTGATCGCGCCGCGCAGGCCGTGGACCGCTTGACCGAATTCGAAGCCGGCCTGGATGATCGCGCTTTCGTCCTTGGACTGGATCGCCTTCGTCCAGCGATCCAGCGCCGACGTCACCTTCGCTGCCTGGTCGAGGCGCTTGTCTTCGGTGAATTCGGCGACCATCTGTGTCGCGGCGTCGAGCGCGCTCGCGTAGTCGGGGCGCGGCTTCTTGCTCGCGGCCTTGATCGCCTGCGCCGCGACGTTCACGACGCGGTTCGCGCGCGCGTACTTCTCGGCCAGCGCGGCCTTGCTGTCCTTGTCGTCCGCGACGTCGTCCTCGGCGCTGAGCTTCGCCGTGTGGATCGACTCGGCGAGGCCGAGCGCCGCAGCAGCGAGCTGCGCGGGGTCTTTGCTCGCGATCGCGATGCCGAGCTTCGTCGCGGCGGCCGTGATCCTCGCCGCGTTACCTTCCTTCTTGAACAGCTTGAGCTCACCGGCGATGCCCATCGCAGCGTCGACGATCTGGCCGAAGCCCGGCGGATCTTGCTTTGCCGCGCTCTGGCCCGCGGCCGCAAACGACGCGAACTTCGCGTAGCGCGTGAGGTCCTTCGCCTTCGAGCTGGTCTCCTCGCCGTTCTCGTTCTTCTTGCTGACACCGGCGGCCGCCGCATCGAACGCGCCCGCGAGTGCGGTGCCCGCGTTGCCCGACTTGATACCCGACGTGAGCTTCTCGCCGCCCTGGATGATCTTGGCCCAGCGGTCGAGCTTGTCGGACCACCGCTTCATCGTCTCGGCGAACTTGCCGGCCTGCTTGCCGGCGAAGCCGGCGAACGCGCCTGCACCTTCCGAGAGCGCCGCGAGGAGCGAGCCCGCGTTCTTCGCCTTCGCCGCGATCATCGAGGCCTGCGCCGCCTGCGCGACCTTCTGCACCTTGCCGGCGACATCGGCGATCTTGCCGAACGCCGTCGCGGCGCCTTGCGCGGTGCGGCCGATGCCGGCGATCGCGCCGAGGCCGACCATCGCGCCGGCTGCGCCGATGATCGCGCCGAGCCAGTCGCCGCTCGCGATCGCGGTGACCGTCTGATAGACGGCGAGCGCGATCAGCGACGCACCCGCCGTGATCGGCGCGAGCACGAGCGCGATGATCGGCAGCGCGAGCTTCACCCAACCCCAGAGCTTGGAGAGGAAGCCGCCCTTCTTCTTCGCTTCGATCTCCGGGCTGCCTTGCGCGTCGACCTTGACGGAGACCTCCCAGCTCTTGCCGCGGAGGCCACCCTTCACCTTGATCTTGACCTTGTGCTGACCGGGAACGTGCGCGACGCGCATGATGTCGTCGAACGCGCGTGCCGCCTTGTCCGGACCGATCTTGTCGACGTCGTTCCTGTCGACGCCGAGATCGACGAGGAATTGCGCCTTCGCACCGGGCGACAGGCCCGCGAGCTCCTCGGGATCCATGCCGAGGATCTTCGTCTTGCGCTGCTCGGTCTCGATTCGCCCGGAGATGACGCCTTCGAGCTCGGCGTCCTTCATCTTCTTGACGGACTTCTCGTCGTAGCCCATCTCGACGAGCGTCGCGCGCTTGTCCGCCGGACTCATGCTCTTCAGCTGCTCGTGTGTCAGTGCGTTCTGCTGCGCGTCGAACCGATCGCGCTCCGCCGCCATCTCGGCCTTGAACGCGGCGGCCTCGGCCTGCGCTTCATCGGATGCGGCCTTCGCGTCGGCCTGTGCCACGCCGATCGACTCTTGCAGCTCGGCGCTGAGGGCGACCTCTTCACCACCGCCGCCACCTCCTCCGGCTTCCGCTTGCGCGCCGCCCACAAGCTCCTCGGCGCCGCCCTCGGGAGGCAGCGCCTGGGCCTGGCTCGCGATCTCTGCCTTGCCGCCCTCGGTGTCGGGGATCGGGCTGATCGGTTCGGTGCCTTCTTCCTCTTCTTGGCCGACGCGCTCCGCGCTGAGCTCGCCGATCTCTTCGTCGCCCTGTTTCGGTTTTCCTTCGGTGCTCGCACCGTCGGCCGTCTTCTCGCCATCGGGTGCCGCGGCTGGCTCGGGCGCGACGTCCTCGTCGAGACGCTTGCGCGCGATCGCGGTCGGCGCCGAGGACACTTCCGCCGCTTGGCCCGCGACCATCGCGCTCGCCGCGACATCCGCGTTGCGCTCGACTGCGTCGCCCGGCTGCGTGGTGGCGACGTCTCCACTCGACGACGAGCCCGACTGCTGGACCGTGTGCGCGACCTCGTGCGCGAGCAGCTGGTCGCCTGCATTAGTGCCCGGCTCGTATTGGCCTTCGCCGAAGACGATGTCCTGGCCGACTGCGAACGCGCGCGCGCCTTGCTCCTTCGCCGCTGCATCGGCCGCTTCGCCCGTGTGCACGCGAACGCTCGACAGATCGGTCTTCAGCGACTGCTCGAACTTCGTGCGCTGCGGCGTCGGAAGCCCTTCGCCCACGCTGCCGAGCTGCAGTCGCGGGAGCCGCGGACGCTCCACACCGGGTTCCGACGAAGCGAGCGTCGAGCGTCCCGGCGCGGCCGCATTCCCCTCGAGCTCCTCGACTCGCGTGGAGCCGGGCTTGTGTTCGTGCACGCGCGACATGCCACCCACCATGATATGGAGCGGCCGTCGGGAGGGATGAAGAAACGGTTACAACGTCGCGGTGATGTCGACGTGATGTCGTTGTCGCAAGATTGAGAGAAAGTCGTGCGGGAGGATTCGCCGCGAGCGACCGTAGCTGCCCTCATTTCCCGGGAATTGTAGGCGTGCAGACGACGCAGTCTTGGTAGATGGCATCGGCAGCGATCTCGGCGGCGTGGAGTGCATCGAGCGCGCGTTGCTTTTCGGTGCTCGCGGTCAGCGTGTCGCGGGCGCGCTTCGCGAGCTCGGCGGCGAGCATGTGATAGAGCGCGAGGAGGCGCGGGTCGGATGCGTTCTCGAGGAACGGCGCCAGCTCGGCGAGCTGCTCTCTCGCGCGCTTGTCGTCGTTGCGGACCAGCGCGAGCTGGACGGCGAGCAACTGGATCCACGCGCGGCGCTCGGGCGTGATCGCGACCGCGAGCTTCTGCGCGCGCTCGAGATGTTGCGCAGCGACGATGGGCTGACGCCGCTTGATCGCGAGCAGCGTCTGGAAGCCGCGAACGAGCGCGTGCTCGGTCTGCGCGCGATCGCCGAGCGCCTCGAGGCGCGTCGCCGCCTCGGCGAGCGCGGCGTCTGCGGTGACGAGGTCGTTCGTGCGAAGCGCGATCGTGCCGCGCGTCTGATAGAGCTGCGCCCAGTCCGGATGACTCTCGGGGAGCCGTGTCTTCGCGAGCGCGATCGCGGCGTCGATGCGCGCGCGGGCGTCGGGGCGCGAGAGCAGGCCCGCGAGCGTCGCGCCATTACGCATCATCTGCAGCTGGCGTCCTTCCTCTCCGCTCGCGCTCTTCACATACAGCGCGAGCGCGCGATCCACGAGCGTGAGTGCCGAGGTCAGGTTGTTTTTCTGGTGATAGGCCGCTGCGAGGTTGTTGTACATGCTCGCGAGCTTCGGCGAGTCCTCGCCTTCGAACTGGATGCGCAGCGCGAGCGCGCGCTCGAGCTCGATGATGCCCGCCTGCGTCTCGCCCTTCTTGATCTTGGCGGCGCCGAGCTGCGCGAGAGCGGTTGCGCGAAACGGGTGATGCTCGCCGAGCCAGTGAACCGCGATCGCATCGGCCCTTTGCGCGTACGCGACCGCTTCGTCGTACCGGCGCAAGGTGATGAGCACGTTCGCGAGCCCGCTCAGCGGCGGCAACAAGTCGAACGCCTTGTCGCCGCGAACCGCTTCGATGCCGCGGAGCTCGTCCTGGTACATCGCAGCCGCAGTCGTGACGTTGCCGTCACGTGCGGCGACATCACCTCGCATACCCGAGAGCTTCGCGCGCAGCTCCGCGGTGGTCTCGACCGGCATGCGAGCGATCGCCGCGCCGCTGCGGTCGAGCCACTCCTGCGCGCAGGTCGGAACCGTCTCGCGAAGGCAGGTCTCGACGGCGGCGAGCGCGAGCTTCGCGAGGAGGTCGTCGTCGCCGAGCGCCTGCGCGTCGGTCGCGAGCTGCACGTAGCGGTCGATCTTCGTGGACGGATCGAGATCGAAGCGCCGGATCTGCGCACGCAGCTTCGCTCGCGGATCGCGTGCCGCAGCGACCGCGCGCTCCGCCGCGGCGATCGCTTCGGTGCCCCGGCCGAGCCGCGACAGCACGAGGCTACGTGCCATCGCGTGCTGGTATTCGCGCGATTCGTCGACGACGGTTGTCTGCGTCGCGCACGAGGGCAGCTCTCCCGTCCACCGCGAGAGCTGGATCGCGACATCGAGGAGGGCGTCGTCTTGTTCAGCCACGGCGTCGGCGATGATCGCCCCGAGCTCCGCGAGCCGGCTCTGCAAGCACCGCGCGCGCGCCGGCGAATGGCAGCCCTGCTCGTACGCGCTCGACCACGCGCCGAGCGCGCCACCGAGCAGACTCTCGACGCGACTCGCGAGCTCCGCCGCATGCGGGCCAGGGACCTGGCGCATCGCATCGAAGAGGCGCGTGCGCGTCGCGACGGGTAGCTCGCGCGCCACGAGGTCACCCGCGATCTCGCATGCGCCCGCCTCCTCGCGGCGAGCGAGCCAGAGTCCGACGCCACCGAGCGCAGCGACGAGCATCACGGCTGCTGCGACCCAAACAACCCGCGGGAGCCGCATCGCGCGCTCGAGCTCGGTAACGACGACGCTCATCGACGGCCAGCGCGCCGCGGGGTCCATCGAGAGGCCGCGCTCGATCACCTTGCGGACGCGGCCCGGGAGGCGATCGCGCTCGATATTTGCTGCGGGATAGACACCGGTGAGCGCGTGATACAGCGACACGCAGAACGCGTACTGATCGACGGCCTCGGTCGCGACGCCGCTCTCGAACGCCTCGGGTGCCATGTACCCACGCGTGCCCTCGACGGGATGCGCTGTGGACGCATCGGATTCGCGAGCGAGCCCGAAGTCGGCAACGCGCACGTGACCATCGTTCGCGATGAGGACGTTGCTCGCCTTGAAGTCGCGATGGATCACACCCGCCGCGTGCGCGGCGGCGAGCCCGCGTCCCGCATCACACCAGGCGCGAACGATCTCGCGTCGCGTGCGCGGTGCGGCCTCGAGCCACTCCGAGAGCGAGGTGCCATCGACCAGCTCCATGACGATGAACGCGCGATCGCCCTCTTCGCCGACATCGAACACCGGCACGATGTTCGGATGGGAGAGGGTCGCGAGCATGCGGCCCTCGCTGCGGAGATAGCGCGCGAGCGTGTGGCTGCCATCGGCGACGAGCTTGACGGCGACACGCCGCGCTAGCTCGGGATCGAAGCCGGCGAACACGCGACCCATCGCGCCGCTACCGATCTGGCGAAGCAGCAAGTAGCGCCCGACCTTGTCGCCCTCGAACGCGGTGACGTCCGACGTATCGCTCGGCACCGTCGGCGCGGTCTCGTCCTTGTGCGTGCGCTCCAACTCGGCAACGATCGCCCGCCTGCCGAGCGGCTTCAACCCTTCTTGCGAGGACGTGGCAAGTTGAACTGGTCGAGGCGAGCGAGCAGCGTGTTGCGCGAGATCCCGAGCATGCGCGCCGCGCGCGTCTGATTGCCCGCGCACTGCGCGAGCGCCGCCAGTAGATCGTCGGGCACGCTCGCGTCGAGCGGACGATCGACGACGGACTCCGGTGCGGCGGGCCGCGGGGGCTCGTCGAACACGAGCTGCGCAGGCTCGATCACCGGCCCCTCGCACAGCATCACCGCGCGCTCGACGACGTTTCGCAACTGGCGGATGTTGCCCGGCCACGCGTAGGCGCGCAGGCGCTCGCGCGCGGCGGCGCTGAACGCAGGCGACTCACCGCTGCGCGTGCTCTCCGCGGCGCGCATCGCGAACAACTCGGCGAGCGGCTCGATCTCGCTGACGCGCTCGCGCAGCGGCGGGATCTCGAGCGTGACCGCGGCGAGCCGATAGTACAGATCCGCGCGAAACCTCCCCGCGTCGACGCACTGCCGGAGTTGCTCGTTGCTCGCGGCGATGAACCTCACGTCGACCTTCTGCCCCTGCACGGCGCCGACACGCGTGACGATTCGATCCTCGATCACGCGCAAGAGCTTCGCCTGGAGCTCGAGCGGCAGCTCCGCCACCTCGTCGAGGAACAGCGTGCCCGTGTCGGCAGTCTCGATGAGACCGCGCTGCATCTCGACCGCACCGGTGAACGCACCCTTCTCGTGCCCGAACATCTGGCTCTCGAACAGGCTCGGCGTGATCGCTGCGCAGTTGACCTTCACGAGCGGCCGCTCCGCGCGTGGGGACCGGCGATGCACGAGCTCCGCGAGCACCTCCTTGCCGACGCCAGTCTCGCCGGAGATCAGCACGCTCGCGCCGCTCTGCGCGATCCGCTCCGCGAGCGCATAGACCGCGTCGATCGCGCTCGGCACTTGCGACGACTTGCGCGCGCGATCGCGCTCGGCGGCCAGGTAGAGCTCGCTCGCCGTGTCACCCGCCGCCGGAAACATCGCGATGCCGACGGCTCTCGTGTCGAGATCATCCACGTCGCCCGTCACGATCGCGAGCCACAGCTCGTCCGTGTGGGCAAGCACGCGCGCACGCGCAGCCCACGGCGGCGGCGCTGCGGCACGCACGACGAGCGCCGGCTTGCGTTCGCGCCGCACGTGCTCGAGCTGCGCGTCGAGCTGGCGCAGCACGCCGCGGTCGACCGAACCGACGCGCACCACGACCGCCGTCACGTGACCAAGGCGAAACGGCCTGCCGAGCGCGACCGTGGTCTCGACCTCGGGCTCGATGCGCGTGTCGCCGATCCAGGTTCCGTTGCGACTGCCATGGTCCACGATCGCGAGCTCGGGCACACGCAGCGTCGCGTGCCGCCGCGAGAGCGAAGGATCGTCGATCACGATGCCACACTCGCTGCTCCGCCCAACCGAGACTACGCCGCGCGCGGGCAGCGACTCGCTGCGGATCGGCGCCTGCGCCGACGACAACACGAGGACCAACAACGACGGCATCGCAGCGGGCGGATCGCTCGTTGTCAGGGTGCTGTCGTCGGACACCGCATGACGTTACTTGAACGCCTTGCCGCAATCGATCTCTTGCGGCGTCGACGCCGTGTTGGCCCATTCGCCCGGCGCACGGAACTTGCCGCCGATGTACTGCTGGCGAATCAGCCCGTCGTCGAGGAGGCACGGCCCGTTCTTCTCCTGCAGCACGACCTTGGCGGACGCATAGCGGCCGAGGATGCGCCCGGTCAGGTCGTTGCGCTCGACCTCCCAGTCGTCGCCGGTGAAGACAACCTTGACGCGCGTGAGGTCGCGGTTGCTCTTCTTCGTCATCGCTTCGGCCTGCTTCGCGAGCGCGGCCGAGTGCATGCCGCCGGGCTTCGGCAGACCGAAGTTCGCGCTGAACGCCTTGTTGCCGGCCGCGGCGACGGCCTCGGCATCCTTCTTCAACGTCTCGGCGTCGAGGCCCGTGAAGTCGATCGTGATGATCGCCGAGCGCTTGTCCTGCTCCTTGTCGTCGCCCGACATCATCGAGTAGTAAACTTGCTGCTTGCCCTTGAGGTCTTTGGCGTGCACCCAGGTCCAGTGGAACGGCCTGCCGTACTCGCCGAACTTCGTCTTCGCGGTCGCCGGATCCGGAAGGATCTCGATGTCGAGCCACTTGTTGTCGAAGTCCTTCTTTCCGATCCACATCTCCACTTGATCGTACGTGCTGCCGCTCGACACCTGCTTTTGATAGACCTTGACCTGGTAGCGCTCGGGCGTGAGGCCGAAGACCTCCTTGATCGGGCGGTCGTAGAACACGCGGGCGTAGATGCGATCGGTGATCTTGAACGTGTCCTTGCCTTTCGAGGGCGAGGTCGCCGTGATCGGCTTCGAGTCGAACATCCACATCTCGGGGTGTTCGGGCTTGTCGTCGGCCGAGGCGACGACGGGGACGAGGAGACAGAGGATCAGAAGCAGCGGTTTGAGCATGCGCGGCACATCAGCAGGCGCCGTGCCCGCGCTAACCGTGCGATCGCGCGATGTCGGTCGATGCAGGTTGGGCAAGTTGCCCAATGGCGCTTGGCAAGTTGCCCAGCGCTACGGCAGGTCGTTGTCGAAGTCGAAGTGCCAGTGCTCGGTCGTCTTCGCGAACACGCGCGTGCCCGGTAGCTCGAGTCCGTCGATCACGTCGCGAATGCAATCGTCGATCGTCGGGTCGAACGGCTTGTTGGTGTTCTCGTCGAGCGACGGCGGTGTATCGACGAACAGCCCGAGCTCGGGATCGCTGAGCAGCACGAACACGAGGTCGACCCGGGCGCCCTCGCCCTTCTTGTAAGGCCAGCAGCTCATCATTTGCTTCATCGATTCGGTGAGCGCGTCTTCGATCTCGTTGGAGCTCATCGGCGGTCGCTGACCGATCGGCATCTCCGTGAGCACGCGCGCGCGTGCCGCGGCCATCACGCGCGCGGCCTCGAGCCGCAGCCGCAGCTGTGACAGATCGGCGGTACGCGCCGCGGCCAGGGTCGCCGTCGAGGGTTGTTGCTGTGCAGCTGGCTGCGCAGTCGGTTGCGGCGACGGTTGTGCAGGCGGTTGCACCGGCTTCCCCGTCGCAGCCGGCGGCGTCGAATGCTCGCGACCGACGAGGAAGAGCAGCGCAATCGCGAGCACCGCGAGCAGGATCCAGCCGCGCAATCGCATGATCGTAGTTCGTAGGGAAAAGGCGCGACACTCCCTGGCCACGACTAACGGGAGCTGACCGCGATCAGTGCGGCGCAGACCACAGGTGCTGATCCGCGCCGACCCACACGACGCCGCGATCATCCGCAGCGAACATCTCGGCGTTCGGCGCGAACACCTGATCCGGGCCGTCGAGCTTCGCGCGGCGAACCAGGTTGTCGTCCGGAATGTGATAGTAGCGACCGGCCGCGAGCTGCAGGTCGTCACCGATGCGAGGCAGCGCGAGCTTGCTGCCGTCGTCGAGCTTGACGAGCGTTGGCGCCGGCTTGCAGGTCGCGGGTGGTTCTGCGGCGGGCGTCGGCATGCAGAGCACGTGCACGCCGCCGACGACC
Organism: Myxococcota bacterium; assembly: GCA_030857175.1. Taxonomy (GTDB): domain Bacteria; phylum Myxococcota_A; class Polyangia; order Haliangiales; family Haliangiaceae; genus JABFXX01. Next base: position 68,774 of record JALZOJ010000030.1, read on the forward strand.
GTCGTCGGCTCCGTGCAGTCCGGACACGGTGCTGGCAGCTTCGTCGCCTGTGCACCGAGCAGCCACAGCGCGGAGCCGTCGGTCGCAACGGCCGGCGTTCCGTTGATCACGTGGTGCTCGCAGCCGTATGGCCCGTGCGCTTCGCAGAGGATCGTTCGCGTGACGCCCGCGGCGGTGGTCTCCATCACCGCGCCCGAACCAGTCGTGTTCGCGGCCGTCCAGTAGAGCTTGCCGTCGTGCGCGGTGAGGCCGGTGCTCGCGAGCGTCTTCGGCGGGGCGAGCGTGAATGGGCGCAGCTTGCCGCCCTGGACCTTGTAGAGCGGTGCACGGCTGCGCGCGAAGCTCGAGGCGTTCGACGAGGCGGTGACGATCAGATCGTCGCCGAGCAGCGCCATGTTTCGATGTCCCTGCACGGTGCCCTCGCCGCGCGGGATCGATGCGAGCGTCTCGGCGGCGCCACCCGCGCGTGGCACGCGGCGAATCGTGACGATGCCGTCGTCGCCGAGCGTCGAGATGTACACGTACTCCCCGGCGAGGAGCATCATGCGAACGCCTGTCCCATAGCGGCCTGATACTCCGACGACGCCGAGGTCGACCGCGCTCGCTGCTTTGATCGGCGCCGCAGCAGGCCCAGCCGCATCAGTGCTCGCGATGACCGCGGGTGGTGACGGAGGTGCGGGCTTCGCCGACTCGCATGCAACAGCACCCAGCACCACCAGCACAGCCGCACGCACGCGGAGTCGACACGTCATGGTGTTCATCGTTGCATCTTTCGCGGAGATACGCGGGCACGAAGAAACTTCCAAGGTCGATCGGAGTCACGTGTCCGATGTGCATCTCCGAACACGCAGCGCGAATGTCCGCGCGGCGCGGGCGGTGCGTTCCAACGAGGTGCGCGTCATGAAGCTCACGTGTGATTCGTGTAGTGCCAAGTATTCGATCGCCGACGACCGCGTCGCCGGCAAGGTCTTCAAGATCCGCTGCAAGAAGTGCAGTCACGTCATCATCGTGCGCGGGGTGACAGCGGCCCCGGCGACGATCGAGGTCACGCCCCCAACGGCGTCGAGCGGCGAGTGGCACGCCGTCGTCGACGGTGATCAGCTCGGTCCGTTCGACCGCGACGAGATCGTGAGGCGGCGCGAGGCCGGGGAGCTCGACGACGAGACGTTCATGTGGCGCGAAGGCATGCCCGACTGGGTGGCGCTCGGCACACTCGACGAGCTGCGCGCGCAACCGACCGCGCCGCCGAGTGTCAACGCTGTCGAGGCGACACGGTTGCGCAACGAGCGAAACGAAACCTCGGTGCTGTTCACGCTGGGCAACCTCGCGCAGCTCGCATCGAAGCCGCAGCCCAAGCCACAGACGTCGACCGCGTCGTCGGCTGGCGCACCCGCGGAAGAAGGCTCCGGCTTGATCGATATTCGCGCGCTCGCGAGCACGTGGGCGCAACCGTCGGCGAGCGCGAGACCGGTCGCGGCGGCCGACTCGATGGCCAATCTTCCGGTCTACGCACCGATCGGTCTCGCCGACCCGATCGTGCTCGTGCCGACGAGAAGTCACGGCCTCGACCGGCGGCTCCTCGTTGCACTCGTCGCGATGCTCGCGATGATCGCGACGCTCGCGATCATTCTCATCGTCGTGCTGACGCGCGATGGCGGCACGGCGCAAGCAGCCGTCGCGCCCGCACCACCGGTCGTCGTCGCACCACCGCCAGCGCCGGCACCTGCGCCCACGCCCGCACCCGCGGTCATCGAGCCCGCACCTGCACCGGCGCCGGTCGCACAAACGCCAGCGCCCGCACCGCAGAAGAGTCGTGCGACATCACGCACGCCGAGACCGACGCCGACGGCGAAGTCCCTCGACCCCGTCGCGACCAAGGAAGACCAGTGCACCGACGTCTCGTGCGCGTTCAGCAACTACGCCAAGACGTGCTGCGAGGTGCATAGGCCGCGCGATACCCGGAGCACGCCGGCCACGACAACGACCCTCCCCGACAACCTCGATCGCAACGCGCTCGCGAGAGGCATCGCGACAATCAAGGCGCAGAACTGCGGCGGCTCGTCCTCGGCAAAGGGCGATGTCACCGTCTCCGTGAAGGTCACGCCCGAGGGCACCGTCTCGGGCGTGACCGTGAAGAGCACGCCCGATCAGGCCCTCGCCTCGTGCGTCGTGGCCGAGGCGAAGCGCGGCACGTTCGCGAAGACGAAACGCGGCGGATCGTTCTCGTACTTCTGGCGCTTCTAAAGGCTGCGACCAGTCACCGGGTGATGACGATCCGCGACGTGAGTAAATAGGTGCGACCTGTAATCGGGTGCTGACAATTCAGCGCGCTTCGGTCCAGCGAGTCACCGCGATCGCGAGCCCGATCGCGGCGACGAGGAGCGGCGCCATCCACCAGCACGTCGTGAGCAAGTCGCCGAGCTCCGACGGCACCGCCGGGTCGACGATCGGCGGCGCGTTGCGCGCGCGAAACAGACCGACCGTGAAGAAGATGAGCGCCGCGCCGCTACCGAGGACGCCGATGCGCGGGAGGCGCGAGCAGATCAACCACCACGTGATGGTGAGTGTGATCGCAACCAGCGCGCCGAGAAACACGACCCAAGCTAGACGCGCGCACGCGACGACAACAACCGGCGGATTGTTACGTTACTTCGCGTCGAGCGCGGCGGCCGTCGCACCGACGGTGGCCTTGATGATGAGTGTCGCGAACTCGACGTCGATGTCCGCGAGTGCGTCCTCACCACCAGCGCAGTGATAGTGCGGATTGCGGAAGTTCGCGGTGTCCGTCAGCTGGATCGACGGATAGCCTTGCTCCCAGAACGGCGCGTGGTCGGAGCGGCGCAAGCCCGACGCGGCTGGCGCGAGCTTGAGCGCGTCAGAGACCGGAAGTGCGATCGCGGGGAGCGCGAGCGCGGTGGCCTGGGCGTCGAAATCGGCGGCAAGCGCGGCGGAGCCGGTGTCGTGGATCAGCAGGATGAAGTCCCCGCGGTACTCGTTCGCCGCGATCTCGGCCGTCTGCGCGGGGAACGCGGCGTCGAGGTTCGGATCCGTGCGCTGCGAATTCGGCGCGGTGCTGCGATAGCCGATCATCTCGAACACGAAGTGACCGGTAACGCGATCGCCCGCGGCCTTCGCGCGCGTGGCGTAAGCGCGCGAGCCGATCAGGCCGCGCTCTTCTTCGTCCCAGCACGCGACGACGAGCGTGCGATCGTGCGGCGAGAGCGAGAGGACGCGCGCGGCTTCGAGCGTGGCGGCGACACCCGTCGCGTTGTCGTCGGCGCCTGCGCACGCGTTGACGCTGTCGTAGTGCGCGGACACCAGCAGGCGCTCGGCGGGCAGCCGCGTGCCGGTGCGGGTGCCGATCACGTTGACGCCCGTCGCGTACTGATGACGCTCGACCGTGAAGCCGAGTGCTTCGAATCGCGCTGCGCACAGATCCTGAACCGTCTGCCAGTGCGGCGAAGCCGGCGGGCGTGGCGCGCTGATCGTCGTGAGGTCCGCGAGGAAGCGCGCCGAATCGACCGCGTTCGAGACCGGGCCTGCATCGCGCCGGTTCGACGACGACGAGCCGCACGCGACGACGAGCGCGATGGCGAGCGCGCGCTTCACCATCGCTCCGAAATAGCGCTTCGCAGCGAGATCATGGCGCCGTTCGTATCACGTCGCCACCGAGCTTCGGCGACAAGGAGGTATGTTCGCGGCGTGGCGACGAACCCACAGCTCGAGGCGGCGATCGAGAAGGATCCCGACGACGAGGACGCCTACCTGGTCTACGCGGACTGGCTCCAGACCGAGGACGATCCGCGCGGCGAGCTCATCGCGATGCAAGCCGCGGCGCTCCGCGACCCGACCGACAAGCAGATCGCGCAGCGCGTGACCGAGCTGCTCGCGCGGCACGACGAAGTCCTGCTCGGCGAGCTCGGCGGCGAGATGAGCGTGGGCTGGTACCTCGGCTTCGTGAAGAACGTGCGGCTCGCCGCCGACAAGGACGGTGAGAAGCCGGTCGCGGCGCTGCGCGCGTTGCTCGCGCATCCGTCGGGACGGTTCGTTCGCTCGATCGCGTTCGCGCAGGCGAAGGGCATCGACGCCAAAGCCGTCGTGAAGCTGCTGAAGGAGACGAAGCAACCCGCGACCCTCACCGAGCTGCGGATCGGCGGCAACTGGGACGTCGATGCGGCTGCACCCGAGCTGCTGACGCTGTTCCCTCGCCTCAACCGCTCGCTCGATGTCGAGTGGCAGCGGGTCTTGAGGCTGCTCTCGGAGCAGCGCGCGCAGGAGATCAAATACGACGCTGACAAGCTGCCGCCGCTCGTCGCACTGCCCGACATCCAGACCGACGGCGTCGGACCCGAGCACATCTTGCTGGGGCTGCGGCTCGAGATCGAGAAGCGTCGCGAGGTCGGCATGGTCGCGGCGCTCCACCGCTCGTTCACGCCCGAGTCACTCGACAAGTTCGCGATCGCGCTCGGGCAACAGTTCATCCTCGCGGGCGCACCGACGAACATGCGCTGGGGCTTCCAGGCGATCGGCCGGATCGGCGGCGACGGTGCGGTCGCATGGGTCGCGAGCCACCTCGGCGAGTGGTCGCACGCGCGCGCGGTGCAGGGCGCCGAGATCTTTGGGCGGCTCCGCAGTGGCATGGCGATCTGGGAGCTCTACGCGATGGTGAGCGATCCGGCGCTCAACCGGCCACGTCGCGAGGACGCCGCGCAGGTGCTCGGGCGCGTCGCAAACGAGCGCAACATGGACCTCGATCGCCTGCTCGATCGCTCGGTTCCGCCCGCTGTCGTCGAGACGAAGAAACGCGCGACGCGCAGCGCAGCGAAGGTCGAGGTGCACGACCCGCGCTCGCGCATCCGCGACGCCGCGATCCGCCGACTACAGGCGCACATGATCGATGGCCGGCGCATTCCGCACCGCGACTTCGTCCACTACTTCGTCCGCCACCCGGTGATCGCGCCGCTCACACGCCGCCTCTTGTGGGCGAGCTACGAGGGCGTGGACATCGAGACCACGTTTCGCATCGACGCGAGCGACAACGCGCTCGATGCAGGCGGCGATGCTGTCGAGCTCGACGGCGCGATGATCGGCGTGCTGCACCCGGCGGAGATCGCGGCCGACGAGCGACGCGGCGTGCTCAAGGAGTGGGGCGAGGTGTTCGACGACGAGGAGCTCACGCCGTTGTTTCAGCAGCTCGATCGCCCGGTGCACGAGCTGCGCGATACCGACGAGGGCGTCTCGATCACACGCTTCAAGCTGCGCAGCGCCAGCTTCGACCGGCTTCGCACGTTCGAGCAAACATTCGACTGGGATCCGACGCTCGAGGACCAGGACGGCGGCGGACCGGCGACGACCGGCTGGACGAAGCTGTTCCGTCGCGACGGCGTCCTCGCGAACGCGGAGGTCGAGGGCGGGACGATCGGCCAGATCACGATCACGCGCAGCGGGAAGCAGGTCGCGTTCAAGACGATCCACCCGGTCACTGCGAGCGAGATCCTCTACGCTGTCGATCACGCGACGACGCGCGAGAAGGCCGAGAGCGTCGACGAGGCGACCTCGGACGGCGGCAAGATCGTGAAGGGCATGCGCGTGAAGATCCACAAGGGCGCGAACCGCCTGCGCGAAGGCACCGTGTTCTGGCTCGGCGATGGCAACAACGGCGCGCGCTGCGGCATCAAGACCGACGAGGACGAGACGCTGTGGGCGAACGTCGCCGACGTGAAAGCCACCGCCGTCGTGGACACGGGCCGTGACGACTCCGACGACGAAGCCGACGACAAAGCCGGTGACGAAGCGGACAGCTTCATCGCCGCGGCGCTGAAGGCCAAGGCCGTACCGAAGGCGAAAGCCGCGAAGCAGACCGCTCCCGAGCCGCCCGCGAAGACCGACGGGCTGGAGAAGGGCACCAAGGTCCAATGGTCGAAGGGCCGGCACAGCGGCACCGGCACGGTGTTCTGGCTCGGGCAGAACAAGTTCGGCGAAGGCATGCGCGCGGGCGTGAAGGACGACGAGACTGGCGAGACCGTGTGGGCCGACGCCGACGACTGCAAGCCGGTCGTGTAGTCCGGCGCCATCCCGACGGCGAATTTTCGCGATCTCTGCGACGATGTCGTGATGGTGACGTCACACCCCGTGGATTTTCAGCTCGGATCGATTCCGCTGACCGTGCGCCCGCTCGACCGCACCGAGCTTGCAGACTTGCCAGCTCGGTTCACGGCGCTCGTCCCGTGCTTCGAGGTCACGCGGCTCCCCGCGACCCTCGCCGTGCTGGTTCCGCTGCTCGACGCGGGCTGCGCCGATGTGATCCTCGCGGGCCCGAGCGCGGCCGCGTTTGAAGGGCAAGTCGTGGCCGCGATCGCACAGCAAGGCGTCGAGATGCAGACGACCGCGTATGACGATCTCAGCGATGCCTGCAACGCGATGCTCCTGGGCGCGCTGATCCACAAGGGCGGTGTCGCGCTCGTCGCCGACGAGCCGGAGTTGCTCGATCGCCTGCACGGCCTCGCCGACGCGAATGGCTGGATGATCGCGGCGCCGACGACAGAGCCAGCCGAGACGCGGCCGGCCGCGATCACCACGCCGGTGACGCCGAAGGCCGCCGCCAAAGTGAAGGCGAAGCCAACGGCCAAGGCCAAGGCCAAGGCCAGGGCCAAGCCAAAGGCGAAGGCAGCGAAGGCAAAGCCAAAGGCGAAGGCGGCGAAGTCGAAGGCCAAGCCCGTAGCGAAGCCCAAGGCGAAGCCAAAAGCGAAGGCCAAGGCGAAGGCCAAGAAGAAACGCTGACGACCTATTCTCTGCGGTTCACGCGCGTGTCACAGCGGATCGAGACCCGCCCCGAGCGTCGTCGTCGAGCCGCCGATCGTGAGCGTGCCGCCGACCGCGTCGCGGTTGAACCGCACGACCGCGGTGCCGCCGCCCGCAAGCGCGATCGTCACGCCGTCGGTCTCGGGCGTGAGGCTCGTCGCCGCACCGTCGATCGAGAGGACGTGGAGCAGGCGCTGGTCACCGCCGGCGAGCTTGGTGTCGAGTCGAAAGCCGGTGTTAAAGTCGCTGTCCGTCGAGAATTCGTGCACCGACGACGTCGCCGACGCGGGCGCGATGCGATCGATTGCGAGGGTGTGGCCCGAGGCCGTGAGCGTCGCGCGGGCGCCCGCGATCGTCGGGCGTGCGGGCGAGACGAGCTGCCAGACCTGCTCGCTGCCGGCCTTCGACGTCACGCGATCGTAGACCACGACGATGTCGGGCTGGATGAACACGAGCTCGCGCTGGACCTTCGTGACCGTGGTCGAGCCCTTGTACGCGGGCGTGAGATCCGCAGACGCGTGCAGCCAGTTGGAACCGCGATGCAGCGCGACGAGCGATGAATTCGTGCCGGTGCGCTGCTCGACGGTCTGACCGTTGTTGACGATGCGCACGAGGCCGTGCGACTCGGGCTCCTGGCGCAGCCCCGAGTGCGAGTCGACGTTCGCGTCGTATGCGAGCCAGCCGCCCTTGTAGAGCATCAGCGCGCCCTGATCCTGGTGCGCGTGCGATTGGTCGTAGGGACCGGCGATCAGGTTGACCCACGTCGCCGTCTTGTCCCAGCTCGAGCGCGCGTACAGCTGGCCCGTGCCCGGCGCGTGATACGCGGTCGGCATCTCGGCGAGCGGCTTCGCGGCGACGGCCTCGTTCGCGTAGAGGAAGTCGTAGACGCGCATGAAGTTGTGCTCCATCTCCGGCACCGACGAGGCGGCGAGCAGACTCTGCGCGCGGCCGGCGTTGGCGTCTTCGGGGAACAGGTGCACGAGCTCCTGCAGATAGTTGCGGTGATAATCGAAGAGCAACGCGCTCGAGTCGCGCGAGTGATCGCCGGTGGGCGCGATGCGATCCAGCGTCGGCACGACCGAGTGCATGAACGCGACCATCGACGCCTTCGTGTGGCCCGTGCGCGAAGCGAGCGACTCGCCCGTCGAGCCTTCCCACAGATCGTAGAGCTCGAACAGCGTCTTCATCGCGACGCCGTAGCCGGTGCCTTCGCGCGAGCCGCCGCCGACGAGGTCCGCCTCGAACGCAGGGATGAGACCGCCGACCATGCGCGCGTCGTGGAAGAACGTGCGCCAGTCGTCCATGCCGTCGAGCTCGCCATGCGCGGCGAGGCCGAGCAGCATCGTCGCGCGCAAGAACGAGTAGTGATAGTTGTTGTACGGATCGTCAACGCCCCACCCGCTCCACGGCTCAGCGCGACCGCCCCACGTCGCTTGCTCGTAGTTCCAGACATTCCACACGGTCTGGTGCGCGTACGAAAGCCACGCTTGGCGCCGATCGCCGACGGCGTCGTGACACCAGTCGTAGACGAGCGCGAGGTCACCGATCAGCTCGCCGGCCTCGAGGTAGCTGTCGCTCGCGACGTACGGCGTGTTGCCGTTCGCGATCTCCGACTCGGCGTCGCGTACCTGCTTGTCGATCGCCGTGACTGCCGCCGCGCAATACTTGCTGTCACCCGTGAGCTGGCCGACGAGCGCCGCGTGCCACGCGGGAAACGCATCGGCACCGGACACCCACCGATCCACCGCCGTCTTGAAGCGGGCGGCCGCGGGTCCATTGGCGGCGAATGCAGCCGTCAAGCGCTCCTTGTGCGCCTGCAAGTAGATCCTCGGATGCTCGTCCGAGAACGAAGGTCCGTCGTCGCCACCACCACCACACGCCGCCACCGCGAGTACAAGACCGATGCACAGCTTCATGTTCCGCCCGCGATAACACGGATGGACCCCGGCGCGCACCGAGGAAAGTAGGTTCAGAGAGGGCCTCGACCGGCCGTAGCGACACGAGCGCGCGATCGCGGTCGCCTCATCACGACGCAGAGGACGAGCACGAGCGCGAGCCAATCGGGCGTCGGCTGCGCCTGGCAGCAACCGCCGCTGTCTCCGCCACCGCCACCGCCTCCGCCGGCATCGTCGCCGCTTGGTGCGTCGTCACCACCAACGGGATCTGGTCCGACGGGCGGACGCGTCGTATCGCACGTACCCACCGAATGCTCGATCGCGCCGAGCGTCGCCATGCCCGCCGGGCGGAGCACCGCGCAGTAGTCGTTCGGGACGTCGGCGCGCGCCGGCCCCGCACCGACGAGCCCGCGCACATCGCCGACCGTCGCGAGGTCGCCGGTGAGCGGCGCGCGGTACCAACTCGTGAACGTGGTGACCGCGATGCTCGACATGTTCGCGCTCGCGGTCACGGTGCCGCCGTCACGCGGGCGGATCATGCCGGTCAACAGGTTGCCGACGGCCTCGCCGGTCGTCGTCGCGAACCGGAAGTCGATGCCCGCCGTTCCGATCAGCGTGTTGTACAGAACGCGCGTGTCCTTCGCGCGGTTCAAGTAGATGCCGACGTCGGAGCAGTTCGCGATGATGTTGTTGCGGATCACGCCGCCGTCGTGCTCGACGCTGCACGGCACGTTCGCGTCGTACGCCGGTGCGCAGAACTGCGGCCCCGTACCGCCGCCGCCAAGCGAGAGTCCGATGCGCGTGCCGCCCGTCGTCACGCGTGAGCACAGGACGAGGTTGCGCTCGAACACGCCGCGCTTGCCGCCGCTCTTGAGAAACGCGGCGTAGCTGACGCCGTCGCCCATGATCTTCTGCGCGTCGTGCAGGTAGTTGCCGCGCACGACCCAGTCGTCGCCGGTGTCGATGTTGAGCTTCGTGACGGGGTTGCTCGTGTTGCGCCCTCGCGTATCGCCGACCTCGTTGTATTCGATGAGGCCGCGATCGGGCGCGACCATCGTGCCACCGACCATCGACGCGTTGACCTTGAGCTGCGCGTTGAAGTCGACGACACGCGAGCCCCGCAGCACGAAGCCGTGCGCCGCGCCGCTGACGTGAAACGCGTGCTCGCAGGTCGGATCGCTCGCACACACGCCGCGCACGTCGAGGCCTTCGAAGTGCCAGTGCGCGCCGGTCACGCGAAAGCCCTCGACGCCATCGAGCTCGACGATCGCCGCGAGGGGCGTCGCCGCGCGCACGATGATCGGGTGTGCTTCGGTGCCGGCCGCCGCGCAGCTCGCACCGTTCAACCGATACGTTCCGGCAGCGAGCACGATCTCGTCGCCGGGTGCAGCGGCGCCGATCGCGGTCGCGAGCTCCGCCGGTGTGGAGACGTTCACGACGCCGGCGGTCGCCGGGGCCGAGAGCAATGCGAGGACGAGCAGCGTCTTCATGTGCGACTCCGCTTGATCATCATCTCCTGAAGCGGGTCGTCAGGTCTCGGATCATCGGAGCGGCGCTCGCGCAGGCGGATTCTTCGCAGCTTGGGAAAGGCCCTCACCAGCTCCGACATTTCACCGAACGCCGTGTCGAGGAGATAGCCACCCTCGATACCGAGGTCGAGCAGGCGCAGTGCGGCGGGACGGCCGAGGTCTGCGATCAGATCGATCGTCTCCTGAAACTGCACGTCGCCATAGCGATCGCGAATCGGTCCGAGCTGCAGATCGACGACGAACTGAAAGCTCGCGTGTCGAAGGATGGCGGCGAGCTCTTCGAACGCCTGCTTCGTGTGCGGCCAGTGGCCATTGTCGTTCCACTGCAACTCGAGGCGGCGCACGTAGCCGTAACGCCACAAGAGCTTGTAGCGGCCATTCTGAAACGACGCGAGCGGACCGAGGAAGTGGGCCGCGTGCTTGCCGAGGTGCGTGTTCACGGCGCGTCTGAGCGCCGTCTTGCGCGGCCCGTCCGCTTCGTCGGCGTCGTGCTGCATCACGATCAGCTCGCCGCGCGGATCGCCCTGCGCCATCAAGTAGTCGGCGTAGACGAGGTAGGGCGCATCGTCATCGGGATTCTCGAGGATCGCGGCCTCGAACGATGCGTCCATGTGCCGAGCCTACCGGCGTAAGGTGCCAGGATCACACGGCCCGACCCCCAATCGCGATACCTGGATTCATCTCGCTGACATAGATCGTTCATGTGCATGCGGTTTGTCGTCTTCGCCTTCCTCTTGCTCGTCCGGCCCACGCCGAGCGAGGCCTGCTCCAAGCGTCACCAGACGCCGTTCGAGCTGTTCGATCGCGCCGAGACTGTCGCGCTCGTGAACGTGCGCAAGACGCCCAGCAACTCGCCGAAGCGCATCGTCGCCGGCGATGTCGAGCTCTCGGTCACGCGCGTGCTCAAGGGAGCGAAGACGAAGCTCATCATCGCGAAGGAATCGGAGACCGAGTGTCGCGCGAGCTACGTGCTCGGTACCGACGCCCTCGTGCTGCTCGGCGCGAACGGCTTCACGGTCGGCGCGCACGACGGTCACCTGCGTGAGCCCGCGGCGTGGGCACCGGTGCTCGACCAGTGGGCGCAGGCGACCGATTCCGCTGCCCGCGTCGCGGTCGTCGTCGATGCGATCACCAGCAAGCACCGTGGCGTCACCGAGGAAGCGATGATGTTTCTGCTCGACGAGCCTGCGCTCCTCGAGGCCGTGACCGCCGAGCAGACGCAGCGGATCGCGAAGGCCGCGAAGGCGATGCCGCGAGACTGGGCGATCACGCTGCTGCTCGCGCGACTCCGCGATCCGAGCGCGCCATCGAAGGCGAACGTCGCCGCGTGGGCCAAGGCGACCCGCGCCTTCCTCGCCGTGAAGCAGACCGAGACCGACGTGCAGAAGCTCGCCGCGATCATCGAGAAGCCGACGCGCGATGCCGACCCGCGCCGCGCGGCCGCGCTCGACCGCTGCGAGCGCGTGCACGGGGTCTCGCTGTTCGCGTTCATCAACTACGTGAGCGGCACCGGTTCGGAAGCGACGTGGAGAGCGCTCGCCGACGCGTGCCGCACCGGCAAGCCCTTGCGCGACTGAGAGCCGGCAAAAAACCTGACAATTTGGTGCGACCGCGAGCCTCCGCCGTTCGTCCGGAATTGCGAGGGTCATGGAGAAACAGATCGAATCTCAGTCACACAACTGGTTCGACGAGTTGCCAGGTGCGCCGGCTCCCGTCGAGCTCAAGACATCATCGAGTCCGAGCATGTTCGCGAGTCCGAGCATGTTCGCGATCCAGCACGCCATCCCGAGGCCGAGCAGCACGACCGTGGTCGTGCCAGAACCGCAACGGCGCGACAGCGGGGTTCCGATCTGGGTCCTCGTATTCTCCGCGATCGCCGGCGCGAGCGCGTTCGTGCTCGGCGCCGCGCTGCTCTCGCTGTTGTGAACGCTACCAGCGGCGACAGATCTCGCGGGGCTTCTCCGGGTTCGGCGGCCGGCACGTGAGGTCCGCGGGGCTTCGCATGTTGAGGCAGCACAGCGGGCTCTCGAGCATCACGTCGAGCTCGGGCCCACGGGGCACGCCGAAGATCCTCAGCGCGAGCGAGTCGAGCACCATGCGGTACTCGACGTTCGGGGCCATCCGCGTCCACAGGTCGAGCGCCGCGGGAATCGTCGGCGCCGATTGCGCGCTGCGGACTGCCTCGCGGATCCCGACCTCACCGGCGCGATGCACGATGTAGAGCAGCATCGCGGTCGAGACCGCGTACATGCGGTGTGCGTTCTGCGCCTTGACGTCGTGAATCGCCGGCTCGCGCAGCGTCGTCAGATCGAACGGCTCACCCGTGCGCGCCATCGCGACCCACTCCTTCGTCGGCGTCGCACCGGCGAAGTAGTTCGCGAGCCCTTCGTTGAACCAGAACGGCGTGCAGCCAACGACCGCATGCATCTGCGCGTGCATCACCTCGTGTCGCAGTGACGTCATGGCCACGCCGAAGTCCGCCCGCGCATACGGCGGCAGGTGGACCGCCGAACCGTCGTAGAGCCCGCCGGCCCACGTCGGTGCTTTCGTGCGCGCGAGAAAGTCTTCCGACGACGCGTCGACGATCACGGCGAGGCGCTCGCGCCGATCCGTTCCGGTGAGCTGCGCCGCTTCTTCCAGCAGGCCCGCGACGGTGTACGCGAGCGAGACGGGACGAAACGGCGCGTCGTACGGGCCCGGCGCTTTCGTCGGATCCCACGCGATCGTGATGCCCGCCGCCGTCGTCTGCTCGAACGTCGCCGGAATGATCGGCTCCGAGAGCGCGGTGCACGGGTCCGCGGTGTGATGCGAGGCCGCGTCGAACGTGCCCTCGCGCGGTGGCAGCGTGAGGCGCGCGACGGGCGCCGTCGGTGTCAGGGTGCGGCGCTTCGTCGTCGTCACCGGTGATGCCGGCTGCGCTGCGTCGCGCTCCGCCGTCATCGGCGCTTCTCGTGTGCTCTGCCAGAGCCACACGAGTGCGCCGACGAACAGTCCGACGACGATGAGCCAGCGCACCTCGTTAGCCTAGCCCCTCGATCCGCTGCATACCGTCAGAACCATCGCGCCCGGCGGCGAATTTCCCGCTGCGTGCTACGCCGTGGCCAGGATGTGCGAGCGGTACGCGCTAACGCCCCGATACAACATCGCGCGCGGGCAGACCGCGACGGTGATCGTCGATGGCGTGAACCAGTCGCAGCGCTGGGGACTCCTCGCGCCGTGGCGCGGTCACGGCGGCAAGCGCGGACCGATGACGTACGAGGCGCCACACGATGCGCTGGACGCGACGCCGCAGCTTCGCAAGGCGCAGCGCGTGCTCGTGCCGGCCGACGGCTTCTTCGCGTGGCGCAAGGTGAAAGGAAAGCGCATCCCGTACTGGATCCATGCGGGTCGCGTGCACTTCGTCGGGTTGTCGGCGACCGGCGATGATCACGTCGCGAGCTTCGCGATCGTGACCGTGCGCGCGACCGGCGACGCGGCGCGCGTGACGCCGACGATGCCGATGATCGTCGAGGACGTGCAGTGGCGCGTCGACGCGGTCTCGAGCTGGGTCAACGACATGACGCACGACGACGAGCGCTGCATCGCACCGCTCGGCAATCCGGCGCAGGGCGAGCTGTTCTGAACACGCTCGTGCCATCCGGTGTAGCTCACACGACGATCGTCGCATGCAGCCAACAGGCAGAAGCCTCACGCCTCTTCGAACGCCGTGAATTGTGTCGCGCGGATCGCGGCACGCTCCGTGCTCGCGTGCTCCCCATGCGCGGTCTCTTGTTCGTCGTCATCCTGCTCGTCGGCTGCTCGCTCGGTGGCTCGCGCCCCGACGATGAACCCGGCGGCGATGACACCGGCGGAGGTGGCGGCGGTGGCGGCGGTGGCGGCGGCGGTGGCGCCGATGGTGGCACCACGCAGGGGATCACGTGCATCGAGGCGACCGGCGTGAGCGGCATCGCGAAGGTGCTCGAGTGCTCGCCGACGGGCATGGAAGGCAAGACCGGCCAGCCCGCCGCGCTCGTCGTCGCGTTGCACGGCTACACGCAAACGGCCGACGAGTACCGCCTCACGACCGAGTGGGACAAGCTCGCGGCGAAGTACCGCTTCTACGTCGTGTTCCCGCAAGTGAACAACGACGTCGTCAATGCGGGTGGCCGCCCCGGCGCGTGGAAGTGGTGGAAGGACTTCGGCGACTGGACGCGCACGAGCTTCAACCAGCACTACAAGCCGATCCAGGACGTCGTCGCGCGCATGAAGGCCGCGCACGACATCGACCCCAATCGCATCTTCATCACTGGCCTCTCCGCCGGTGGCTACATGACGACGTTGATGCTCGCCTGCTTCCCCGACATCTTCGCCGCCGGTGCCTCGTTCTCCGGCGGACCGACCGACTGCGACCTCAAGTGCACCGACAGCAACAAGCAGCAGGACTGGACGCGCCCCGTCGGCTACCACGTCCCCGACGGTGCCGACCTCAAGGCGTCTTACCCGACGCACTGGAACGACGCGACCACGCGCAAGCCGCGCTTGATGGTCTTCCACGGCGGCCTCGACCAGGCCGTTAAACCGGTGAACCTCGACGACGCGATGAAGCAGTGGACCGGCGCGCTCGGCATCGATCAAACGCCCGACAACGCCGCGCTCGGCGCCCCGACGCAGCTCGGCGGCTACGCGTACAAGGTCTACGCGCAGAACGGCAAGGCCGCGGTCGCGACGGTGCTCATGCCCGAGCTCGGCCACGGCTCACCGGTCAAGCCGGGTACCGGCACGACCGAGGGCGGCGCGGATCCATATCCGAGCCAGGTCGCCGCCGACTGCAGCCACGTCACCGACCCGACGTGCAAGCAAGACTGGACGAACACCGGCGGCGTCTACGGCGCGTACTGGGCCGCCGTGTTCTTCGGCCTCGTCCCGTAATCGTTTCGGCCTGCCGGTGCTACAACGCGGCGCGTGCGGACGTACGACGGTACCGTCTGGGTGCGCTTCGAGTCGCAAGGCGAGCTCGAGCGCGCGGTCGCGCAGCTGTTCCGCGTCGTGAACCTCGTCGAGATCGACCGCGAAGGCTTTCGTCCGAAGCAGGACTACGTGTTCCGGCGGTACGTGTGCGGCAAGGCGGTGTGGCTCTCGCTGACAGCGGCCCTGGCGCGTTTCATCGCGCACGCTGCGCGGTTTGGCGCCGCGCTCCGCTACGACCCGCGCAACGAATGGGGGCCGCCGATCGGGTACGCGATCGTCGAGCTCGCCGATGGCGACCGCACGCTCGTCGTCGTCGTCGGCGAAGGCACCGAGCACACCGCCGCCGTGCACCCCGACGACGGCGCGTTCGAGGGAGCGGTCGCCGAGATCCAGCGCCGCGAGCGAATGGAGACGTCGCCGGTCAAGACGCTGATGTTCGCCTCGTGGGGAGATGCGCTCGACGACGACTTCCTCGACCGCTGGCTTCACTACGCTCTCGTCGGCGTCGTCGACGCCTGGCGGCCGCACGGAGATGGCTACCAGCTCCAGCTTTTGCTCGACGGCGGAAACCATCGCGTCGAGCTCGACGCCGACGACGGTGCCGCCCTCGCGGACGCGTACGAGCGCTGCACCGGGTATCCACTCGCTGCGCTCGATGACCCGGACGCGCAAATCCTCGGCGGCGCGTCGCGTCGCCTCGACTAGTTCTTGTCGCGCGGGATCAGCGCGTTCACGATCGGGCGACGATCAAAGACTGGCAAGTAAGCGAGCCGTCCGCTCTGCGGACCTCCGAGGTCGGCACCGGATGCAGCGTGAAGCCGGCGCTCGCGAGCGCCTCGTGCGTGCGCGGAAATCCGTCGGCGACGATCACGTGCGTCCCGATCGCGACGGCGTTCGCTGCATACGTCTCGCTCGCCGGCACGCGAATCACGAGCGCGTCGAACTGCGATGCCGGGATCGAATCGTCGGCGAGGAGGATGCGCTCGTCGTCGAGCGGCGAACACACGCACTTGAGGTGAAGAACGCCCGGCGGCATGTCGATCGGCACGATCTTGGCTCGGCTGCCGGCCATGGGGCCGAACACCTCGGCGAGGCGCGCGATACCCGCCGCGTTCGTGCGCTGGGATCGCCCGACATAGATCGTGTCGCCGACGCGCATGCAATCGCCACCGTCGAGCGTCGCCGGATCGTCCATCGCAAACAGCTCGACGTGCGGGCGCAACGCATCGGCGATCGCGGGCGTCTCCGCGCGCCGTGACGGCGCTCCCGGCCGCGTGATCAGTGCGCGGTCACCGACGATCACCGCGGTGTCCTCGACGAAGCAGCAGTCCGGGCACGCCTCGTCGGCTGCGACGATGGTCACCTTTGCACCGCATGCACGGAGCGCAGCTGCGTAGGCCACGTGGTGTTCGCGTGCGAGCGACACGTCGATCGCCGACGGTGTCATCGAGAGCGCGCGCACGAAGCTGGCGGGCACCTCGCGCGTGATCGCGATCATCGCGCCGATGGTAGCTCAGCGGCGTACGAGCGCGTCGAGCTTTGCCAGCAAGCTCGGCGGCGGCGCGTCGAAGATCGCGGGGAACCGCGGCACCTCGGACTCCGCACGCGCGCGGGTCGAACGACGCACCGGGGCTCGCTCGTACGCGGCGGCGCCGGCCTCGCACTCGTCGAGCGCCGCCGAGCTCTCGACCGCGAGGTCATCCATGTCGGCGACGAGCGCCGCGCGCATCTTCGCGAGTGCGCGCGACATCCGCATGCGCACCGCGCCCTGCGCGAGGCCGAACGAGTCCGCGAGCTCCGGGTACCCGACGCCGTGCCCGTAGTGCAGCACCACGAGCGCGCGCTCGGTCTCCGCGAGCACGTTCATCGCGCGTTCGGCATCGTCGCGATTCGCGAGCAGATCGTACGGCGCCGGTTGATCCATCACGTGATCGTCGGGCTCGGGATCCGGATCGCGGCCCCATGGCGCGCGCTTCGCGCGATCGAGATGATCGAGACAGCGATTGCGCGCGATCTTGAGGAGCCACGTGCGCGGCGAGGCTTCCCCGCGATAGCCATCGAGCGCGGCGAACGCACGCGCGAACGTGTCCTGCGCGAGATCCTCGGCGAGCGCGGTGTCACGCACCATCGCGCGGCAAAGCGCGAACACGTCGGCCGCGTACATGCGAACGAGCTGCGCCGGGTCCATCAAGCGATCAGACGAACGAACGGGGAACTTGTCACGTGGTCCCGGCGCACTCCCTGAATTCACGCGCAAATTCAGCGGCTTCGCACCACAACGATTTCTGCGCGTGACGCGTCCGCGAGCCGGTCGTCGAGAAGGGCATGACGATCACGATCAATCAAAGCCGCCTCGAGCTCCGCCCCGCCAACCAAGGCACCGTCACCATCAGCTTCCAGCGCACGCTGCGCATCCCCGACGACGGCCGTGCGTATCCACTGCCGCCCGGGCTCGGCGAGTTCCCGCTCCGGCACGTGCGCGACTACGCGCATCGCGTGCCCGCCGCGTGGGCGAAGCGCGGTGGCGTGCTCTTGCCGATGTATCAGCGCGAAGCGATGTGGCTGTCGTTCGGTGGGAGCGAGCACGCGCTGCAGATCGGCATCGGCAAGGTGTGCGCGGTCAGCGGCGAACCGTGGAGCGACCACCTGCGCGCGGATCCGCAGAACTATGTCGTGACCGGCACGCAGCCGTGGCTCGACGGCATCGCGTCGGGCAAGGGCACGATTCGCCAGTTCGTCGCGATGCCACTCGGCAAGGGCCTCACCGTCGAGGCGCAGATCACCGGCAAGGAGGAGCACGGCGGCATCCAGCTGCAGGCATTCGCGCCGAAGCCCGGCCGCATCGCACGCATGGAACGCCGCTCGCGCAGCGCCGCTGCTGTTGCGATGGACGACTGCTGCGCGCTCGAGTGCGAGTCGTCCGCGATGGGCCTCGGCGCCGGCGGGACGATGGAGCAGAACGTGTATCCGGATCCGCACGGCATCGACACCTGGGATCCGTCCGCGTCGACGCGTGTGTTCGTGCATATCGTCAACAGCGAGATGTGGCACCAGATCACGGGCGAAGCGCCGCCGCCGTCGCCGGTCAGCGCGCAGTCGTACATCGACGCCGGCTTGCCGTGGTTCTCGCTCTACGACGAAGGCGCGAAGACGATCGCGCCGACCTCGAAGCTCGCGGGCGTGAAGTCCATCGAGCAACTCGAGCAGCAGAAGCTCAACGTCAAGAAGCTGCCGTGGACGGGGAAGCTCGTCGACGACGGCGAGTGGTGAGCCGCGGGTCAGTTCAGCGCGTTCGCGTCCTCGAGCTGATAGAGCGAGTTCGCCATCGTCACGAGGCTGTTGTAGTTCCGCACCAGCGCATCCATCTCCGCCGAGGGATCCTGGTTGTCCTTGACGAGGCGCAGGATCTTCACGGCCGTCGCCTGATACGAGCTCGCCATCCCCGCGTACGACTTGAACGCGCCGTTGACCTTCGCACCCTTCGCCGCGACGAACTTGCCGAGCTCCTCGTCGGCGGCGGCGATCTTCTGGAACGCGGCCGGGAGGGCGCCGCGCTGCTCGGGCGTCTGCGCGCGCTCGACCGCGCTCAGGAACTTCTTCGCCTCGATGTTGTAGAAGCGGAACATGTAGCTGTAGCCGTGCGCGCTCTCGTGCTTCGCGAGCTCCGTCGCCGCTTGCTGATCCTCGATCACCGAGAGCCCGTCCTCGAGCTTGTTCACGGCGGCTCGATACTGCGCGGCCGCCGCGACCATCTGCTGGTGCAGCTCCTTGCCCTTCGCGAAGTTGTCGTCCTTGTAGTTCTCGGCCTCGTAGTACTTCTGCGCGGCCGTGAACGCGACGGCGATCTTGTCGATCGCGACGAGCGCTTCCTCCGCCGGCGCGGCGAGGTTCGCGAGCGAGGGCGGCGCCGCCTTCTTCGCGGCGACGAACGCCTCGCGCGCTTCGGTGATCTTCGACGCGCCGAAGTTCTGGCGTGGGAACAAGCTCGGCTTCGTTCCGGGCTGGGGTCCGTCGGGTAGCCGATCGAAGTACTCGGTGATCATCTGCTTCGGATCGCCGATCAGCGCGTTGAAGCCCTTCGCGTAGAGACCCATCGCCTCTTGCGCGGGCTGGCCGGTGGTCGAGTTGTCCTTCTTGCAGCCGAACGAGAGTGCGAGCACGAGCAACAAAACAATGCGGTACATGAATCCTCCTGTTCGGGGAGTTGCCGCACCCGAGCTGAAGGTTGCACGCGATCGAACGCGCGCTATTTCGCAGGCTTCTGCGCTCGCTCGAGGGCGGCGCGAATCCGGCCACGTCGCAGCACATCGGGCGGGCCATCGGTCTGCGCCTCGGCCGCGCGCAGCGCCTCGATGGCGCCGGCCTTGTCACCGATCGCGAGCAGCGCCTCGCCGACGAGGTCGAGCGAGATCTGGCGTTGCGGCCCCGTCGCGGTCCCTGCCGCGGAAAGGCTCGCGCGTGCTTCCGTCACGGCCGCACGCGTCGCGGCGCGATCACCACGCACCGACTCGGCGAGTGCGAGCGTGGCAAAGGCGAGTGCGCGAGGCGCGGCGTCGATCGCGTTCGTCGCGGCGAGCGCACGATTCGCGGCCTCGCGTGCGAGATCGCCACGGCCCGTGCGCGCGTAGTGCTCGCCGGTCGCGAGCGCGACCGTCACCGACACCGCGTGTGCGGGACCGTACGTCGCGTCGAGGATCTCGCGCGCGCCGGCGAGCTCCTTGTCCGCACGTGCGTTGTCGCCGAGCGCGACCGCGAGCTGACCGCGGTTGAGCCGCGCGTATCCGACGAGCGGATGCTGCTCGCCGAGTGCCGCCACTTGCAGCGCCATACCGCGATCCATCACCTCGGCCGCCTCGGTGAACTTGCCGAGCGCGCTCTTCACGAGACCGAGATTGATCAAGCCCGCCGCGAGCTCGGGATGATTCGGCCCGAGGTCACGCTCGGCGAGGTGCGTCGCTTCACCGAGGTGCGTGTCCGCGGCCGCCATGTTGCCGAGGTTCATCTCCGCGATGCCGAGCATCGCGAGCGTCGGGCCGAGGTTCGGATGCGCGGGATCGAGTCGCTTCCAGGCGGCGGCCGCGCGCTCGAGCGCCGGCTTCGCGTGCGCGGGATTTGCTGCGGTCAGATGGATATTGCCCTCGACGTGCGCGAGCTTGCCGGCGATGTCGTCGGCAAACTCGAGCTTCGCGCGCAGCGACTCTCCGGTCTTGACCCAGTCCAGTGACTCGGTCGCCTTCGACGAATCGAACGCACCGACGAACGCGATCGTCGCCGAGGCGATCGAAGCCGTGCGGTGATCGCGAATACCGAGCGCGAGATCGAAGCACTGCTTCGCGACCGCGCGCGCCTCGTCGTACCTACCGAGCACCGTCAGCGCCTCGGCCTTCCAGAGCAGCGCGTTGATCAGCGTCGGCTCGTATCCGATCGCGGTCGCCTCCGTGATGACCTTCTCGCCAATTCCCAGCACGTCGGCTGCCTCGCCCGCGATCAGCTGCACGCGCGCGGCAGCGAGCTCGTCGTCGAGCGCGTCGAGTCGCGGATCGTCCGGGCGCGGTGGTCCTGCCTCGAGCTCGACGACATCGCTGCACCGCGAGACCGGCGGCAACTCGGCGACCGCGCGCGTCGCGATGCCGACCATCACGGGCGTCGCGTTCGCGAAGCCGTCGGTGAGCGCGACGAACCGCCGCTTCCAGTCGCGCAAACACGCCATGCGTCGGTCGAGCAGTCCGGCCGACTGCTCGTGCCGCACGTGCGTCGCCGCGCATGCATCGACGTGCGTGTCGAGCCAGGTCTTCGTCGCCGTGTCGAGCAGCTCCGTCACGCGCGCGAACGTCGGGGCCGCACGTGGATCGCCGGTCGCCTTGAACGCCTGCTCGATCGCCGCCTTGCGTTGCGCATCCCACCCGAGCTCCGCCGTCGGCCGCCCGCACGACGGTGCCGCATCCTGTGCGCGCCGCGCGATCACGACGCCGGCACCCGCACCGAGTGCTGCCGTCCCGACGAGCGCGGCGATCAGCAGCCGCCGCCGCGAGCGCGCGCGATCGAATTCGCCGAGCACGGCCGCCATCGACGAGAACCGCGCCGCCGGGTCGCGCGACAGTCCGCGCTCGAGGGCGCGCGTGATCGGCCGCGGCACGCGTGGCCTCCTCGGCGGATCGGGCAGCGGCCGGCCATGCGCCTGACGCAGCGCCTCGACGGAATTGCCGCCGTACGGCCGTGCGGCATAGAGCGCTTCCCACATCGTCGCGCAGAACGCGAACTGATCCGACGCGGCGCTCGCCGGCGCGCCCTCGAAGAGCTCGGGCGCCATGTACGCCGGCGTTCCTGCGATCGTTCCCGTGCGTGTCGACGTCACCGACGCATCCTGATCGACGCGCCCCGCCGTCACACGCGCGAGTCCGAAGTCGACGACGCGCACGCGCCCGTCATCGCCGACGAGCACGTTCTCCGGCTTGACGTCGCGATGCACGATGCCCGCGGCGTGCGCCGCCGCGAGCCCCTGCCCGACCTGCCGCATCACAAAGGCGATCGCCTGCACCGTGCGTGGCGTGCCGAGCCACTCGCGCAGGTTGCGCCCGACGACGAGCTCCATCGCGATGAACACGCGCGACGTGTCTGCGAGCACGCCGGCGTCGAAGATTGCCGCGACGTTCGGGTGGCCGATCGTCGCCATCACCTTCGCCTCGCCGAGCAGGTCGTCGTTCGGGATGCCGCGGTCGACATCGAGCACCTTGAGCGCGATCGTGCGATCGAGCTGCGGATCCTTCGCGCGATACACGCGCCCGAATGCACCCGCACCGATCCGCTCGATGATCTCGTAGCGCCCGACGCGAACGAGCTCGGCGTCGCCGTCGCCGCCGAACAGCGCGCGCTCGATGCGACCGATCGCGGCGGCCTCGCCGAACGAGACGGTATCCTCGAGCTCAGGCCTCGTCATCGCTCATCGCCGCGGGCAACGTGCCGAGCCACTTGTCGAGCTCGCCCACCACGCTCGCGAGCAACTCTTCGGAACCGGCCATTGTCTCGATGCGCTCGCGCAACAGGTCGCGGCCGCGAGACAACAGGCTCTTGATCGTGCCGACCGGCCGCTCGAGCGCCGCCGCGATCTCGGCGATCGGCATCGACTCGAAGTAGAACAGCTCGAGTGCGATCTGGTAGTCGACGGGCAAGGCCTGCAGCGCCGTCGCCAACAGGCTCTGTTGCTGCTGTCGCGCGACGAGCTTCACCGGGCTCGCGCCGGCGTCGGGCGCTGACCACGTCAGCGGATCGAAGCGCTTGTCTGCGCGCATCTTCGCGCGCAGGTGCATCAGCAGCTGGTTGCGCGCCACGCCGAACAGGTACGCGCGAAACGGTGCGTCGCCGAGCCGCGCCGGATCGAGCTGCGCGATCGCGAGGAACGTCTGCTGCGTCAGGTCCTCGGCCGCATCCGGGATCTTCGTGCGGAAGAACCGAGACACGCTGCGGATGTGCCGGCGGAACAGCTGATTGCCGCGCTCGCGATCGCCGGCGCGCCACGCCTCGAGGAGCGTGCGGTCGTCCGCTTCTTCGGTCACGGGCTGACCTTATCAAGCCAGCTCACGGCGGCCATCATCGTCGACTGGTTGTACGCGTCGATCTGCTCGCAACCCGCGCGCACGATCGTGTCGAGGAGCAGGACGCGCACGCCTCGATCATACGTCAGTCCTTTGGTGCAGAGTCGTCGGCTTCGTACACGACCCCGAGCTCGGTGTTCTTCGTCCGCGCGATCGCACGCTCGACGAACACGTTGTCGGTCTCGTTGCCGAGCGCCTGCTCCGTGGACGATTTGCGCCCGAACAACCAGATCATGCGTGCCGCGGCGGCCGGCGGTCCGTGCTGCGCGTCGAGCCGCGTGAGCGCCTCGGCGAAGACCTCCTTCGCGACGGGGTTATCGAGCGTCTCCGCGCGTGCGCCGATCGCATTTCGTGCGTGCTTCGCGTCGAGATCCGCGAGCGCCGCGGCCGCGAGGCCGAGGTTCTTCGTGCTCGCCGGATCGGTCGCGGCCATGCGCCGATACTAGTGCGCGTCGTCCACGAACTGAATCTCTGGGAGCCGTCGCTGTGCGAATGCAGCTTCGCGGAGCCGCGTGCGTGCACGCTCGTCGGGAATATGCTCGAACCGCAGCTCGAGGAGGAGATCGCGCGGCAGCGCTCGAATCACTTCGAGCATGTGGTCGTGCTCGCTGCTGTGGCCGTGCACGCTGGCGGTGTCGTGAGCTCGCGCGACCCGCAGCCGCCGATAACCGTCACCGTCGCGCTCGAACGCGTACTGCCAGCGGCTCTGGCGATAGTTCGCCTCGACGACGAGCTTCCTTGCACCGGGCCCGCCCGCGAGCGTGGCGATCAGCGTCACGTCTCGCGTCGATGCATCGAGCGGTTCGCCATGGAGCGAGATCGTGAATCGCGCGAGCTGTGCGCCGAGCGGGGACGCCTGGATCGCGCGCGCAGCGCCGAGCACGTCCTCCTCGCGAGCGACCGAGAGCTCGAGCACGCGCAACGCGGGGAGCGTCTGCGTCGTCGCGAGTACACCGCCGAGCTCGTAGACCGTCTCCATGTATCCGTACGCGTTCACGTGCAACGTCTCGATGCCGCGCGCGGGTGGCGTGGTCGCGAGCGCGATCGCTGTCCGCGTGCTGACGCCACGCACTTCGCGCAGCGAGCGCATCACCGGATGGAGCAGGAGCGCGTCGCCGTTCGTGACCGATTCGACCGTTGCCCAACCCGCGGCACCCACCGCGCGGTCGCGATCTCGCGCGGCGCGGTACTGCACGATGCAGCGCACGAGGAAGCCACGCTCGAACGTGCAGTCCGACATCTTGATGTAGCGCGCCATGTCGCCGAGCCACTTCGCGTGATGCTTCGACCACAGCGCCGCTTCGCGCCGCTCTTGCTCCGCCGATGGCTCGCGATTGCGCTTCGCGAGCTGGAGCGCGATGAACTCGCCGCGCGGATCGCCGCGCTCTTGCAGCCAGTCTGCGTAGACCAGGCGAACACCGTCGTCGTCGGGCTGCTCGGCGATCGCGCGCAGGAGCTCCTCGTCGGTCGCGTGCGCGGCAGGCCGAGCGGGCTCGCTCTGATCGAGGCGCGCGCGGATCTCGGCACACGCCGCACGCTCGGCCGCCGGCAGTTGCGGCGCCGTCACGCGTGCCTCGAGCGACACGATCAGCACCTCGAGCTTGGTGTCGAGCGAGGGTCCGATCGATCCCATCGCGCGGCCGAACGCCGCTGCCACCTTGCCTCGTAACGCACGCAGCGCGACGAGTGCCCGCGGGTCGGGCCGCTCGTCGAGTGTCTTGATGACGAGCGTCCAGAACGGCCGCGACTGCTGGCCCGCGAACGGCGGCTCGCCGAGCCACCGCGCACACGCCGCTGGAATGCGCGGATCCGCGGGCCACGTCGCGAGCGACGCGAGCCGTGACTTCGCCTGATACATCGACGACGCCGTCACCTCCGCGAGCAAGCGACCGAGCTCGACGGCATCGCGACCCGCAACACGCTGTTTCCAGTCGCGGCCTGCATCGCGCTTCGCCAGCTTCCCGGCGGGTGCGCAGCGAACACCGACGCGCTCGACGAGCTCGGCCAGCTCCACCGCCGGCGACGCGCGCCAAGCATCGAGGAGCGCATCGAGCAGCGCGGGTCCGTCGAGCGACGCATCGCTTATCACCGCGCGCCCCTGCGGGGCGCTGCGATCGACCGGCCGCGTGCTGCCACGCAGCGAGCTTAGGTCAGGACGGGGTCGGTCGGCGGCGGGGGCGGCGGTTCGCCACCACCACCACCATCGCCGTCGCCGTCGTCATCGCCATCGTCGTCGTCGTCGTCATCATCATCCGGATCCTCGACGACGTCCTCGTCGCAGCAACCGTTCTCGTCGCAGCCGGGCTGCGGGAACATGCAGTTGTGCTTCTTGTCGTCGCCTTGGCCGCTGTTGCCGTCGCCAATGCAGTCGACCTTGCCGCTGCTCAGGTCGTCGCAGTTGTCGCCGTTCGACGTGCCTTGGCACTTATCGTTCGTGTTCTTCTTCGGCTTCGGCATGTACGTGCCGTTCGGGGTGCACACTTCGCCGGAGTACGCACTCACGTGCTCGGGCGAGGATTGGCAGGCGAACGCGGCAAACGAAACAAAGACAGCGAGGACGAGAAAACGCATGGGCTAACCTCCGCAGCTGTACATAGGCAACGTTCGTGCCTCCGCTATCTGCTCGGAATCCCGCATTCTGCGTACGCAGCACCTGTCCCGTTTGAACCGATCGGTACAATCTGGACCTGAACGGATGCCGGCGAAGCCTCCCCAACAGCAGCACGGTAGCGGTGGCGGCGGCGTCTTGGTCGCGGTCGGCGAGACCGCGTTCGGCGCGTACACGCTGCCGCCAAAACAGAAGGTCACGCTCGGGCGCTCCGACGACAACGACGTCTCGATCAACGACCCGTCGATGTCGCGCGAGCACGCGGTCATTCACTTTGGCGCTGACGACATCTCGATCGAAGACCTCGGCAGCACGAACGGCACGCGCGTTCGCGAGCCCGCGCAGTGGACGCCGGATCTCGACCCGCGTGAGATCGCCGCGAGCGAACGCCAGCTCGAGCGCGGCGAGCGAGTGCGGCTCGTCTCGGGCGCCATCGTCATGCTCGGCACCGTGATGCTGATGTTCCAGGCGCGGCCGACGCGCGGCCGTCCGCGACGCATCTGGCCACGCGCGCTGTTCGAGGAGCGGGTCGAGGAGGAGTGCGCCCGCGCCGCGCGCGAGAAGCGCACGTTCGCACTCGTCCGCATCCGCCTCACCGGCGCCACCACGCCGACCGCCACGATCGACATCGACAAGCAGCTCGTCAACGCGCGGCCGAACGCGGGCCCGCAGCACATCGCCGAGGACATCCTCGCGAACGAGACGCGCGCCGGCGACGTCATCGCCGCCGACGAAGCCGGCGAGTACGACGTCCTCATGTGCCCCGCCGCCGCCGCTGATGTCGAAGACCTCGTCGGCCGTCTCGAGGAGCAGTTCAAGCTGCGCGGCATGAGCGTCGAGGTTGGCCACGCGCTCTACCCGCGCGACGGGCGCTCCGGCGACGCCCTCCTCGCCCGCGCGGCGAAAGGCGGCACACCCGAGATCGATCTCCCGCACCAGATCATCGTGCGTGACCCGCAGATGCTCGCGCTTCACCAGCTGATCGATCGCGTCGCGCCGAGTGACGTCACGGTCCTCCTTCTCGGCGAGACCGGCGTCGGCAAGGAAGTCATTGCCGATACGCTGCATCAGAAGTCCCGCCGCGCCAAAGGCCCGCTCGTTCGCATCAACTGCGCCGCGCTCCCCGAAGGCCTCCTCGAAAGCGAGCTGTTCGGCCACGAGCGCGGCGCCTTCACCGGCGCCGACAAAGCGAAGGCCGGCCACTTCGAGTCCGCTCAAGGCGGCACCATCTTCCTCGACGAGGTCGGCGAGATCCCACTCTCTACACAGGTGAAGCTCCTGCGCGTCCTCGAGGAGCGCAAGGTCCTGCGTCTCGGCGCGCGCACACCCACCGTCGTCGACGCGCGCATCATCGCCGCGACCAACCGCGAGCTCGAGCAGGAGGTCGCCGCCGGCCGCTTTCGCCAGGATCTGTTCTTCCGGCTCAACGTCTTCCCGCTCGACATCCCGCCGTTGCGCGAACGCACCGCCGAGATCGGCCCGCTCGCCACCGCCTTCATCGCGAGCATGTGCGAGCAGATGTCACGCCGCACCAACCCGCGCCTCGACCCCTCCGCGCTCGCCGCACTCCAGTCCTACGCCTGGCCGGGCAACATCCGCGAGCTGCGAAACATCATGCATCGCGCGGTCCTCCTCACGCAGGGCGACATCATCAGCGAATCGCACCTCCCGCTCGAGCGCATGGGCCGCACGCTCAGCGCCTCCACGCCCGAGCGTCCCCTCCCACTCGTGCTCGCCGACGAAGCGGGCGAGCGCCCGTCCCGCGCACGTACGCTGCCGACGAAGCCGCCCCCGATTCCAGCGGCCGCTGCGGCGCACGCCAATCTCAAGGACGACGTCGAGCAGATGGAGCGCGATCGCATCGTCGCCGCACTCGACGAGTGCGCCGGCAATCAAACGCGCACGGCCACCCTGCTCGGCATCACGCGGCGCGTGCTCTTGAATCGCCTCGATCGCTACGGCATCCCGCGGCCTCGGAAGTAGCGCGCGCACGTTGCGATTTGCGTGCGCCGCGTCGGACGTGCGTGCTCGCTAGAACTGCTTGTCGACCGTCGCGGTCTTGCCGGCGGCGACTTCGATGTCCTGCGTCTTCGCCTTCTTCGACGTCGGCTCGAGTAGCGTGATCTTGTGCTTGCCCGCGGGCACCGCGAACTTCTTCGGCGTCATCATCTGCGTCGAGCGGCCATCGAGATAGATCATCGCGGGCACGTTGCTCGTGACCGAGATCTTGCCGGTCGCGTTGTCCGTCTTGTTCGCCACGTTCGCAGGCAACGCCGCTTCCGCGATCGACTTGTCCTTGTCCTCCGCCTCGGGCTTGGTCTTCTTGGCCTTCGCATTCTTCTCGGCCTTCTCGACCTTCTCGGCCTTCGCGATCTTCTCGGCCTTCGACGCGCGCTTCGACTCGCTCACGGCCGCCAGGCGCTTGCGGCTCTTGCTGCTCTTTCCCGACCGCGCAGTGCGCTTGGTCTTCGTGAGCTCGACGGCCTCCATCTCGATCTCGGGCGCCTCGTCGGCGGCATCCTCGTCGACGACGACGGCACCCTTCGCCAGCTCCATCGACTCCGCGGCGCGTGCTTCGGCGAGCTTGCTCGCGATCACGGCGGACACGCTGTTCGGCTCGATGATCGGCGTCACGGTCGGCGATGCGACGGTCGGCACTGCAACGGTTGGCGCTGCGACGACTGCCGTTTCCTCTGCCGCGGCGCGGCTCGCGACCGTGGCGGGATCTTCCGGTGCCGGCACGGCTGCGGCTGTCACTCGACGTGCCTTGCCACCTTGTCCATCGAACGCGAGGTAGCCGCCCAAAAAGACGGCGACGACCATCAACACCGCGAGCGGCGCGGCGAAGCGCTTCACGGTCGTCAGGAGCTCGATCGCGAACGAGCGCTGCTTGCTCGGCAGCTCGATCTCGAGCGGCGTCACGCGCACGGTTGGATCGGTGAGCGGCGCGACGGCAAATTGTCCTCTTGGATAGTGTGCGACCGGCGCGAGCGCGATGGCCCCGGGTGCGATCGAGTGCGCCATCGGGCGTTGCATCGTCGGCGCCTGCATCTGCGCCGCCTGCATCTGGGCCTGCACCCGCGCGCCTTCGGGCGGAATCCAGCTATCGACGCGAATCGTCGCCGCGTCGTCTTCGTAGTCGCGAGGGATCGGCATCACGCCGCGCACGGTCGCGCCATTCGCCGGTGTTCCGTTGACGACTGCTTGCGCCGCGATCGCACGCGCTGCGGCCGACGGCATCTGCTGCTGCAGGGTCGACACGGATGCGCCTTGCGCCGCGAGCGATCGCGCCGCGGCCGCACGGGCCGCCGCCGCCCGCGCTGCAGGTCCACCTTTCGCCGCTGTTGCACGGGTCGCCGCAACGCGCGCCGCGTGAAGTGCGCCGGGTGTCGCTTGCGCCGTGGGCATTCCGCCGCTTGGTGTCGCCGTCAGCATGTAGCCCGCGGACGCCGGGATCTGCGCAGGCTGCGCGTGTCTCGCTCCACCCATCGGAAGCGTGAGCATGGGCGTCGGAAGCATGGGCGTCGGAAGCGTGGGCTCGGGAAACGTGGGCGTCGGAAGCGGGCGGGGTGCCGCTGCGGCCGATCCCGTCGCGAGTGACTGAGACATCGACCGCGACTGATCGTTCATCGGCAGCGGGTTGCTCATCGAGCCCACCGAGCTCGAGCTCATCGAGCCCATCGAGCCCATCGGCATCGTCATCACGGGTGACGGCGCGCCCGCATGTGCGTGGACGATCGGCATCGGCGCCGATGTCTCGAGCGCTCGCTGGCCGCGCAGGTTCACTTGATTGCGTGCCCAGAACAGATCCTCCACCGACTCGCGGTCGACCTCGCGCTCGCGCAGCTTGGGCGCGGTGACGAGATGGATCAGGTTGTTGATCGCAGTGTTCTCTTGGGCCATGGCAACTCCCGCCGGCGGCGCGTGCCGGTAAGTGAAGCAATCGAATCAGGACTGGTGCTGCAGGGCACAGACCAGCCGAACGCGGCCCCTTTCGCGATCTTGGGCGGCTCGGAATGGAAGTCAGACCTTGCCGGCTAGGCTCGTAGCCGGGTCCCGATGACCCATTTCTTGGCCCGGTCGCTGAGATTGCATAGAGAAGTCACCGCTGTAACGATCTCGTGGCGCCGCCGACCCAGCGTTGCTTTTGAGAGAGGCGCCGGGCATCCAGGGCGCATGCACGCTCTCCCGCGCCGTGGCGCAGCCGTCGCAACCGCCCTGATGATCGTCACGGTTGGTGCGGGCGTCGCTCGCGCCGACACCACCGCGCAGAACCTCGACAAGTACCGCCGACTCAGAGCGCGCCTCGTCACCGAGTTCACCAGCGTCGGTCCGGATCAGGGACAGAGCCAGCCAGCGCCCGAGCGCATGGACGCTGAAGGCCGGATGAAGTGGGGCGATGGAACGATCGCCCTGGGCTTCTATCTCGGTGTCCTCGCATCCGAGCACCACATGCTGACGAAGCCGGCGCAGTTCCCCGGCGCCGGCGATGCGGCACAGCTCGAGCGGACGCGGAACGAGCTCTACTACGCGCTGCTCGCGCTCGAGCGACTCGACAACACCGCGGACGCAGCTTTTCCCGCACCGTGCTCCACCACGACCGCGCTCAATGGTTTTTTCCTGCGCGATGACGTGCCCGCGAGCTTCACCACGAAGTTCCCCGGCATCACGACGATCGAGTCCGACTTCATCGACCCGACCCTGACGAACAAGGAAGAGAGTCAGGATCAGATTTATCACGTGCAGCACGGCCTCGCGTTGGTCGTCGCGCTCGTGCCCGCGAACGTCGTCGTCCAGAACAAGCCGCTACGCGCGTGGGCGATCCAGCAGGCGCACCGGATCGCGCAGCACTTTGCGAAGAGCGATTGGATCATCCGCAATCCCGCGTGCGGCAACCGCGCCGTCAACCGCGGCGAGAACGCGATCGGGTTCTCCTACGGCGAGACGCTCGCTGCGAAGTACGTGACGGCCGGCGCACTGATGCCGACGACGTCCGGAATCTTCATGAACGCCTGGAACACGCTCCGGCAGCCAACGAACCCGACGTACAACGACGCGGACAATCTCCACATGGCGATGGCGATCATGGCCGTCGGCGACGGCTACGGCACCGACACGCCACAGGTGCTCGCCACCCTCACCGAAAAACAGGACTGGCCCGTGTACCCGCTCCTCCACCGCGTGCTCCATCCGGCGAGCCCGGGCTTCTGCATGACGGCACCTGCGGTCAATGGTCGCGCACGCACGCAACTCGACGAGCTCCCATCTAACGGCGAACCCGCGTGTCCCGGCCCCGTCGCCGCGCCGCACGGTTTCACGACCCACAACCGGTACATCCGCGGCAAGGACCAGGCGTACGTCGGCCCGCCCGGCTGTCAGGGCATCCGCTACCACGGTCTCGACTACATGCTGCTGCACAACCTCTACGCGCTCGCGACGCCAGGCACGTGGAACGGCAGCCCGAGTGCCGATCCCTGCGCACCTGTCACGGGCGATGGTGCGACCGCGGGTGGCGACGCCGGCACGACGCCCGACGGCGGCGGCACTGGCGATCCCGCTACCGGCTGTGGCTGCGACCTCTCGAACCGGGGCTCGTCGTGGTCGTGGCTGTTCGCGATCGTCTTGATGTGGATCGTGCGTCGTCGCCGGTAACGGCCTCGCGATCTCGAGCGACGCGGAGCGGTGCGCGGGATCGGCTCGTCGCGGAGCTCCGTCGAAACGACCGACCGTGAAGCAGTCCGCATCGAAATCGGCCGCTGTGAAGAAGTCGCCATCGGGGGTCGCCGCATCGACGGCGGCCGCACCACCGAAGAAATCGCGCTAGCGACTTGCGGCTGCGTGGTGCTCGAAGGCGA
>JALZOJ010000089.1 GCA_030857175.1 Myxococcota bacterium
GATCGGCGCCCACCGGTTCGCCGCGCCGCCGCGCTCGAGTGCGGCGGCGGCCGAGGCCGCTGCGCGCCGGAACTGCGTCGACGACGCGGTCGGCTTGAGCTCGCGATCGATGTCGGCCGCGAGATCCGGATCGACGTGCGCGAGGAGGCCGCGCGCGATGCCCGCGAACCGCCAGACGAGCGCTTCGCGATCGCCGAGCAAGCGCGCGAGCGCATCGCGCAGTCCCGCGCGCGCCAGCACTGCCGCGCCACCGCGATCGCCACCGTCGTGACGCCGCACCGCTTCGCGAGCGCCGTGCGCGAGGATGCGCGCGGCGAGCCGACGCCCCGGCAGCGAGCCTGTCGCCGGCACCTCGACCCAGCTCGCCGCGAGCATCGGCTGCGCGAGGAGTGCGAGTGCGAGCTCGCCGATGGAGCCGGGTGCGGTCAGCGGCGCCGCGAGCACGACCTCGGTGCGCGCGCGCAAGGCGTCGATGTTGAACGCGCCGCTCTTCGTCGAGAGCAGCTTCGGGGACGAGCGCGCGAGCGCCACGATCAGCCGCACGAACGTGTCGCGGTCCGCGTCCCGCAGCTGCGTCAACACACGACGGCCGAGCTCGCGACGCTCCGAGCCGGCGGGCAGCGCCTGCGCGAGCTCGAACAGCGCGATCGCCCCCGCCGACGGTGACATCCACGCGAGGTCCGCGAGGATGCCGTCGCCGAGCGCGGTCCGCACCGCGAGCAGCAGCTGCTCGGGCGCGACGCCCTCGAGGGGTGCAGGCTCGCGCTCGGCGATCTGCGCGATCACTGCGAGGCCCTGACGCGCCACGCGACGCCGCTCGTCCGGATCGGCGATCGAATGCAGGCTCGCGAACGCTGCGAGATAGGGCCGGCCCGACGACACCGTGACCCAGTTTATCGGACTCCCCGGTTTCGATCTCGATTGTGCCGCCAAAGGCGCGGTGGCAACGTCTTTCCCATGCAGCTCGCGCGCGCCTTTGCCCTTGCCGTGGTGGTTGCTTGCGGCGGAGGCGGCGAGACCGTGCCGCCCATGCCGGATGGCCCGCCACCCGATCCCGAAGGCTGGGTGCGGCTGATGGAAGGCGACTGGTCGCTGGCCCCCGGCGAAGAGGGCTACTTCTGCGTCTACGTCACGGTGCCCGCCGACATCGACGTCAAGGCCTTCCGCCCGCTCGCACCTCCGGGCACACACCACACGGTGCTGACGAAGTTCACGAGCGCCACGCCCGCCGACGGCACGCAGCGCTGCACCGTATCGACGAACGGCACGTCCATGATCTACGGCTCGGGCGTCGGCGCGCCCGACTTCGAGTTCCCCGCGGGCATCGGGCTCCGGTTGACGAAGGGCACGCGCCTCCTGCTCAACCTCCACCTCTACAACGCGACCGACGCGCCGCTCTCCGGCAGGTCGGGCGCGCTCGTCAAGCCGGCCGCCGCCGGCGAGCTCAAGAACTTCGCGGAGCTCGTGCTCGCCGGTCCCACGATCGGCCTCAACGTTCCGACCGGCACCTCGACGCAGTCGGGCGCGTGCCAGATCTCGCGGATCACGAGCACGCCGATCCAGGTGTTCGCGCTCTCGCAGCACATGCACAAGCTCGGAAAGCACATGAAGTCCGTGATCACGCGCAGCGGCTCGCCCGACATCGTGCTGCAGGACATCCCGTACGACTTCGAGTCGCAGAAGTTCCACCACACGCAGCAGCTCGTCGAGCTGAGGCCGACGGACACGCTGACGACCTACTGCACGTTCAACAACACGACGGGCGCGACGGTCGGGTTCGGTGAGTCCTCCGACGACGAGATGTGCTTCACCGATCTCTATTACTACCCGGCGCAGGCCGCGAACTACATCTGCGGCTTCTAGCGGCGGGCCGTCAGGTCCGCCGGCGTGAACATCTCGCTGTAGAACTTGTCGCCGCCCGGGCCAAGACCCGTGACGGTGAGCGTTTCGCGCTCGATATCGACGAGCCCGACGTTGTAGCGCTGGTCGCGAAACAGCACGCCCGGTCCGATCGCACCGAACGTGCCGAGCCCGCGGCACAGCGGGCCGACTTGAAACTCGCGGATCCCGAACGCGTGACGATGCGCCGCGAAGTAGTGCTGGTCCGCGCTGACGAACAGCACGCCCGGGAGATCGACGACGGCCTCGAACAGCTGAGCACGCTCGGTCACGAAGCCGGTCCAGCTGTCGGGCGGCGCGAAGTCGAGCGGCACCGACGTCAGCACGAGCTTGAACGTCGCCGTGCTGGCCGCGAGTGACTCGAACAGCCACTGCCGCTGGGTGTCGCCGAGCATCGTCTTGCCGGCGACGTCGGGTGCGTCGTTCTGGCTGCGAAACCGCCGGCAGTCGAGCAGGAAGCACTCGACGTTCGCGCCGTGGCGAAACTTGCGATAGCGGACCTCGCCCGCGGTATCGCGCAGCGGAAAGAATTCGTCCCAGGTCTGGATCGCGGCCGCGTACCGCGCGGCCTCGTTCGCGGCACGCGTCGTGTCCCAGTCATTTCGAAATTCGTGATCGTCGTAGATCGCACGCACGGGCATCGCCTCGAGCAGCGAACGTACGCGGGGGAACACTCGCGTCTCGATGTGACGCTCCCGATAGTCAGCCACCGTCATCGCGGGCGGCCCGTTGTCCGTGTATGGGAAGTCCCCGAGGGTGACGAGCAGGTCGGGCTTGGCCGCGATGACATGCTCGACGAGGTCGCTGTCGAACTCCGGGTTCGGGTCGACATCGGCCGTGACCGCGAGCCGGATCGCACGCGTGTCGTCATCGCGCGGCGCGGTTCGCACACGATGCGGTCCGAGCTGCGCGCCATCGATGATCACGACGACGTCATAGGAGGTATCGGCATCGAGGTCGGTGATGTCAACGGCACTCGAGCCGCTGACCGCGAGCGCGAGCTTCTGCGTTCGAACCATGCCTTCGTTGCCGATCGCGATCGTGGCCTCGCGCGCAGTGCGCGCCCACACCGCGACGAGAAAGCCACTATGGGTCGGCTCGAAGATCGCGGCGGCCACGTCATTGCCCGCCCCGTTGTCGCCGCAACCGATCGCGATCGTTGCGGTGCCCGCACCGACGATGCGCAGCCAGTCCCGCCGCGTTGGAGAAAACGGTTCACCCACCGTCCAAAGATATCGCAGCTGCGCTCGGCATGCGGTGTGCTCCTAGTGCGTGCATGCGCATCCTCACCTTCTCCAAGTTGCTCGTGCTCGGCGGGACGGCTGCGTGGGCAGCACAACGCTTTTTCCGTCCGAAGACCAAACCGGGCGGCACCGGCCGCGACAGCTTCGAGGCGGCGGACTTCGCGCCCGACCCGCGCGACCCCGTCCAGACCTTCGAGGATATGGCCAGCATCCAGGTCGACGACCTCGACCTCGACGCGGTCGACATCGCGGACGCCGAGGCGGCCCAGGACATGGCGATGCTCGAGTCCGAGCTCGACGAGTCCATGGACCTCGACACGTCGACGATGCCGACGATCGATGCGGCCACGGTGTCGATGGACGAGACGGGCGAGCTCTACGGCGTGCACACGCCCCGCTCGGTCGACAACGTGCTTCCCGACGATCTCATCGCCATGGACGAGGGGCAGAACTGGATCGAGGCGCTCGAGACGAGCGCGGCCGAATACGGCGCGGAGCCGGAGCGCGAGCTCGACATCCTTGACGAGCAGGACCTCGCCCCGCACCCGAGCGACACGCGCGATACGCCGGTCGCCGACCGCGGCTCGGGCGGCCCGGCTGGGGTGTAAGCTCGGCTCGTGACAAGGATGGATCTCGCGGGCCTGACGGCCCGCATCGTCGATCGATCGAAGTCCCCAGATCCCATCACCGTCGTCTTGCTGCACGGGTTCGGCGCGCCGGGCGACGACCTGGTCTCGCTCGCCGACGCGATCGATGCGCCCGTGCGGTTCATATTCCCCGAGGCACCGCTCGAGCTCGGCGGCCTCTACGGCGATTCCCGCGCGTGGTGGCTGCTTGATCTCGTCCGCCTCGAGGAGGAGCTGCGGCGGGGACTACCGCGCGACCGCCGCGACGAGATCCCAGACGGCTTGCCGGCAGCGCGCACGCAGGTGTTGCGCATGCTCGATCAGATCGAGTCGCGGTTGCCGACGAGCAAGCTCGTGCTCGGCGGGTTCTCGCAGGGCGCGATGCTCTCGCTCGATGTCGCGCTCCATCGCGAGAAGACGCCCGACGCGTTGATCCTCATGAGCGGCACGCTGCTCGCCGAGTCCGAGTGGGGACCGCGAATGCCGAAGCTTTCGGGCGTGCCCGTGATGCAGTCACACGGCCGCGGAGATGGGCTGTTGCCGTTCGGCGTCGCCGAGGTCATGCGCGACAAGCTGCGCGCGGCCGGTGCACACGTCGACTGGCACGAGTTCGTCGGCGGCCACGAGATTCCGATGACCGTGCTCGCGGCCGTGACCAAGTTTCTTCGTTAGCTCACGGGGTCAGGCGCGTGACCTTGTAGCCCTTCTTCTCGAGCATCTCGAGGACGCTGCGGGGACCGATCAGGTGGAGCGCACCGACGGCAACGAAGGCATTGCCCTCGGTGTGCATCTTCTCGATCGCCTCGATCCACGATGCGTTGCGCTTGTAGAGGATGTCCTCCATCTGCTCGTCGTACTCGGCCTTCGTGAAGCCGTGTTTCATCGAGTCCACCTTCTGATCGTCGGTGATCTTGAGGATCGCGTCGGGATCACCGGCCGAGTACGCGTCGAGCATCGCCTTGGTCTGCGCGGCGCCTTTCTCGTAGTTGTCGATCATCATCTTGAGCGCCTTCACGCCCATGTGCTTCGCGAGGATCTGCGCCTGCAGCGCGCCCTCCTCGAGATACACGATCGCCTTCTTCTGATTGATCGCGCGGCCGAGCAGCACGCCGTCCATCGGCGCGGTCTTCGGCAGATCCTTTAGCGCCATCATCGCGGCCGCACCCATCGGCGTCATCTGGCTCATCTGCGCAGCCATCTGCGGGCCGAGCGCCTTCTCGAGCTTGGCCCAGTACTCTTTGCCGAGATCATCCTCGAGCGAGCCGCTCGTGCGAATCATCGTGGCGCCGAGCTTCGGGTCCGAGAGGTCCGCTTCCATCGCGAACGTCTTCGCCGCGTCGAGCTTGTCCCACACGATCTGCGGGAGCCGCGTCTCGGGCTCGATACCCATGTGCATGGTGCCGAGCAGGTACGTCGCCTTGCCGTCCTTCTCGATCGTCCAGAAGAAGATCGCCTTGAGCGGATCCTTCTTCGACGCTTCTTGCTTCCACGGATCAGGCGCCGCCGCTGCGCTGCCGCTGCTGCCACTTCCCTCGACTTTTGCCGGTGGTGGCGCCGGTACTTTCTCGGGGCTCCTCTCCGTCTTGCGACACGAAGTGCCAACAAGCGAGACCATCATCACGACCAGAGCGAGTCCGCGCTTCATGGGCGTGCTTTAGCACGTGGTTGGTAGCCGTGCTCACAGAACGCCCGCTCTCACCTTGAGACCATGCGTTCGTGCGCTTCGGAGG
Organism: Myxococcota bacterium; assembly: GCA_030857175.1. Lineage (GTDB taxonomy): Bacteria > Myxococcota_A > Polyangia > Haliangiales > Haliangiaceae > JABFXX01. The sequence goes on from JALZOJ010000089.1 coordinate 5,500, forward strand.
CATTGCTGCACTGCTCGCGCTCGCGCTGACCGCGCCACCGGCGTCGGCCGATAACCAGCTCTACGACCGGCTCTGGCCGCGCGTGCCCGAGGGCCGTCAGCTCAAGCTCTCCGATCAGATCACCGATCAGCTCACCGAGCTCGGCAACTTGATGGGCCAGCACATGAACGCGCTCTCGCACGACGTCCTCGCGATGTCGTTCGACGGCCGCCGTCGCCGCGCGTTCGTGCGCATCGGTGGCGGGGATGCGCGCTTCCTCGAGTTCACGCTCGCGTCTGACGTGCGGTTCTACGACGGCAAGGCGCAGATCAACGCGCGCATTGATCTCACGATCGCCGGCAACAGGATGCATCTCGAGCTGCCGGAGATGGAGATGGTCCCGGCGTCGTATCGTGGCGAGCGCGGCGTCGAAGTTCGCGTGCCGCTGTTCCGCCGACATTTCTAGCGCCGAAACTGGAACCGCCACGCACGAGGCGTGGCGGTTCTTTCAGCAGCCGTCGATCGCGTTACTGCCAGTAGCCCTGCGACCAGACGTAGACGCCGCCACGCAGCTCCCAGCGTCCGTCGACCCAGCGCTGGCGCGCACGCTCGCGCTCCCAGTGGCCGTCGATCCACTCGTACTGGTTACCGCGCCACTCGTAGTGACCGCGGATCCACACGAAGCCACCCTTCGTGCCCGGGTTCTCGCCGCGCGGGGCGGGTGGCGGTTGCGTCGGACCGCTATGCGGTGGCGGGTTACCGCCGCTCGGCGGCCGCGACGGATGCGCGTGGTCGGCGACCCACGACTCGTTGTTCCAGGTCCACTTGCCGTTTGCGCGTAGATCCCAACTTCCCGGAACGAAGCGATAGCCGGGGCGGGCATCGATCAGACTTCCCGGCGACCACGTGTACTTTCCTTCACGCCAGACGTACCGCCCCGGCCCCCAAGCCTTGCCGGGTGCGTACTGCGCGGTCTCCTGTCGAGGAGCGGGAGGCCCTTCGGGCGGATACTCTGGCCACGGATACGTTTTTCCGTCGGCCCACACATAGCCGTTGCGATCCCATTTGCCTTCGATCCAGATCCAACGATTGTCGGTGTACTCCCAACGACCGTCCATCCAACGCTCGTTCGTACGTTCACGCTCCCAGTGACCGTTCACCCACTGGTATTGGCCGTTGCGCCACTCGTATTGGCCGCGAACCCAGACGAAGCCGCGCCTCGGTGTGAAGCGTTCTTCGCGTGGCGGCGGTGGTGCTTCGGTCGGGTACTGTGGAGCGTCGTCCCACGAGCCGTCGACACGAACCCATTCGCCGTCCCTCAGCTCCCAGCGGGCATTGCGGAAGCGCTTGCCGCGCCGTTCACGCTCGTACCGGCCCTCGGTCCAGACGTACTGGCCGTTCTCCCAGTCCCAGTGACCCGGAACCCAGGTTAAGCCGCGGCGAGATTCGAATCGCTCTTCGCGCGGCGCGGGCGGGGCCTGGTTCGGACGGTCGTCGATCCAGTCACCATCGATGCGAACGTAGACGCCGTTGCGCAGCTCCCAGTTGTGCGAGCGCCAGCGGCGACCCTGGCGAGACCGCTCCCAGCGACCAGCGGTCCATTCCCAGCGACCGCCTCTCCAGTCCCAGAAGCCGGAGACCCAGGTCCAGCCGCGGCCTTTGGGGCGAACGCGCTCCTCGCGAATCGGCGGAGGCGCCTCGCGAGGACCATCGTTGGCGGAAGGCCGACGATGATCGCGAACAGTAGGTTGTGCCGAAGCAGTTTCGACGGTGCCGATCAGGGACGCAGCCGCGAGCCCGATCGGCAACAGCCATCGATACAGAGATGCGCGCATCAAATCCTCCAGAAGAAAGGAGCTTGGGACGGAGCCTACCGCGAATTATTCAGCGAACACGCTGCACGCCAGGAGGAAGTTCTATTGTAAGGAGGGCATGTTACGAACTGTGTCCGTGGGGCGAGTTGCCACACTGATCGTTCTTGTCACAGCAGCGTGCGGAGGCGAACCAGCGAGGTCGCAACCACGCGAGTCTTCGCGCATCGAGAGCGCGATCGAGCGGGAGCTTGGCGAGCGCGTGCGAGTGCCAGTGCGTGTGCGGTGTGTGTGGATCCCGCCGCGGTGCCGCGCGACGCTTCCAGACGCATCACAGGTGCCGCTGCGGATGAACGTGCGAGGTGGCGAGCTCGCGTGGCGACTCGACGGCGCGCTCGTGCTCGCCGATGACATCGAAGCGTATCTGCGCGAGGCGCTCGCGGACCTCGGGGCGCCACAGGTCGCGCGATGTGGCGCACGCATTCGCAGCCTCGCGGCCGGCGAGCGCGTGCAGTGTCAGCTGCAGAACGGCGGCAAGGCGTTCGTGGTGGTGAACGCAGACGGCACGACCGCGCTCGAGATCCTGCTCGATCCCGTCGCGGGCGATGCGCGCGCCGAAGCGGTCTCGATCGAGCGCGAACAGTCGTTGCTCGAGATGTCACGCAAGCTCGAGGCGGCGGACGATGACGACCAAGCTGAGTGATAGAGTGGCCGCCATGTTTCGCTCGCTGTTGATCGCGGTGTTGTGTGTTGCTTGCTCGCAGCCACCGACGAAGAAGAAGGACCCGGGACCTCGCCTTCCGCCGAAGGAGAAGCCAGGCGCTGTCACGATCACGCTCATCGGGACGAACGATCTGCACGGCGCGCTCGAGCGCTTGCCGATCCTCGGCGGCTACATCGCGAACGTTCGCGCGGCGCGTGCAAAGGACGGCGGCGGCGTGGTGCTGCTCGACGCCGGCGACATGTTCCAGGGCACGCTCGAGTCGAACCTCTCCGAGGGTGCGGACGTCGTGCGCGCGTACAACCAGCTCGGCTATACGGCCGCCGCCGTCGGCAATCACGAGTTCGACTTCGGGCCGGTTGGTCCCGCGGTGACCGCGGCGAGTGTCGAGGACGATGCGCGTGGTGCGCTCAAGGCACGCGCGTCGGAAGCGAAGTTTCCGTTCGTGTCGGCGAACATCATCGACAAGCAGAGCGGGGCGCGGATCAAGTGGCCGAACATGCCGGCCTCGACGCTCGTCGAGGTCGCGAACGTCAAGATCGGCGTGATCGGCGCGAGCACCGAGGCGACGCCGTTCACGACGATGGCCGCGAACTTCGCCGGCCTCGAGATCTCGCCGCCCGCACAGGCGATCGCCGACGAAGCGAAGCTGCTTCGCGAGAAAGGCGCGCAGCTCATCTTCGTCACCGCGCACATCGGCAGCAAGTGCTCGAACCTCGACAAGCCGAACGACATCTCGTCGTGCGACACCAACGAAGAGCTCTTCCATGTGATCCGCGATCTGCCGAAGGGCTCCGTCGACGTGTTCGTCGCGGGCCACACGCACTCGACGATCGCGCATCGCATCTCCGACATCGTCGTGATCGAGTCGTACGCGCAAGGTCGCGCGTTCGGCCGCGTGGATTTGAGGATCGCACCCGACGGTCACGTCACGTCGTACAAGATCCACAAGCCGCAGCTGCTATGCACCGGCGACGAGGGCAGCACGCTGATCCTTGCCTCGGAGTGCAAGGTCCTTGCGGAGTACGAGGGTGCGCCCGTGGTCGCCGATGCTGCGATCAAGTCGATCGTCGACGAGGCGCTCGCGAAAGCCGGTGCGCGACGCGTCGAGAAGCTCGGCATCACCGTCGCCGCGACGATCACGAAGTCGTACGGCACCGAGAGCGCACAAGGAAATCTGTTCACGGATCTCATGATCGCTGCGCGGCCCGAGGCGCAGATCGCGATGACGAACGGCGGCGGTCTGCGCGCGGATATTCCCGCCGGCCCGCTCACGTACGGTCAGGTCTTCGAGGCGATGCCGTTCGACAACCGGTTCGCGGTCGTCGACCTCAAGGGCTCGCACCTGCGCAAGCTGGTCTCGACGAACCTCCAGCGCGGCGGCGCGATCTTGTCTTGGGGAGGCCTGACGGCGAAGGCGCGCTGCAAGAACAGCAAGCTCGACCTCGCGATCGCCGTCGGTGGCAAGCCGCTCGACGAGAACAAGTCGTACAAGGTCGCGACGAGCGACTTCCTCGCATCCGGCGGTGACGGCCTGATCGGGCGGCTGAAGTTGCCCGAGGGCTCGGTCAAGCTGACCGAGGTGATCATCCGCGACGCGATGGTCGAGGTGCTCAAGAAGAGGAAGGGCACGATCGATCCGAAGGACTACTTCTCGCCGACGAAGAAGCGCATGGACTATGAAGGCGAGCGCCCGGTCACGTGCCAGAAGAGCAGCACGCCCACGAAGCGCGACACGGAGCCCGAAGAATGAGCTGGTCACCAACGTCCTGGCAGTCACGGATCGCGCAGCAGCAAGCGAGCTACGGTGATCCGGCGGCGCTCGCGCGTACCGTCGACGAGATGGGGCGCTTGCCGCCGCTCGTCACGTCGTGGGAGGTCGAGAAGCTGCGCACGCAGCTCGCGCGCGCTGCACGCGGCGATGCGTTTCTCCTGCAAGGCGGCGACTGCGCCGAGAGCTTCGACGATTGCCGCGCGGAGCCGATCGCCGCGAAGCTCAAGATCCTGCTCCAGATGTCGCTGGTGCTCGTGCATGGCACGCGCAAGAACGTGATCCGCGTCGGCCGCATCGCCGGGCAATACGCGAAGCCGCGCAGCGCGGACACCGAGAAGCGCGGCGACGTCACGCTGCCCGCCTATCGCGGCGACATCATCAATCGCGACGGCTTCACCGCCGACGATCGCAACCCCGATCCGTCGCTGATGCTGCGCGCCTACGAGCGCGCCGGGCTCACGCTCAACTTCATTCGCGCGCTCGTCGACGGTGGCTTCGCGGACCTTCACCACCCGGAGTACTGGGACGTCTCGTTCGCGAAGGGCACGCCGAACGCGGAGCACTATCACACGATCGTCAATGCGATTCGCGAGTCGCTCGACTTCGTCTCCGCGATCACCGGCGTCGAGTCCGAAGTGCTTCGCCGCGTCGAGATCTACACGAGTCACGAGGCGCTCGCGCTGCCGTACGAGCAAGCGCAGACGCGTCAGGTCCCGCGTCGTGACGGTTGGTACAACCTGTCGACGCACTTCCCGTGGATCGGCATGCGTACGGCGCACCTCGATGGCGCGCACGTCGAGTTCCACCGCGGCATCGAGAATCCGCTCGGCATCAAGATCGGTCCGGCGATGACCACCGAGTGGCTCGTCGGCCTCCTCGACGCGCTCGATCCGCAGCACGTGCCCGGCAAGATCACGCTCATTCACCGCATGGGCGCGACGAATGTCACCGCGAAGCTGCCGGCGCTCGTCGAGGCCGTGCGCGCGGCCGGCCGCACCGTGCTCTGGGTCTGCGATCCGATGCACGGCAACACCGAGACGACGCCGGGCGGCATCAAGACGCGTCGCTTCGACAACATCCTGTCGGAGCTCGAGCAGTCATTCGAGCTACACGCGCAGCTCGACTCGCGCCTCGGCGGCGTGCACGTCGAGCTCACCGGCGAAGATGTCACCGAGTGCGTCGGTGGTGCGCGTGGACTCTCCGAGGTGGATCTCGAGCGCGCGTACAAGTCGCGCGTCGATCCTCGCCTCAACTACGAACAAGCGCTCGAGATGGCAATGCGCATCTCGAAGCACTTGCGCCGGTGACTCAGAACGTGCCGCCGTAGCCGAAGCCGACGTGATCGGGCGCGAGCACCGGCGTGATACGCGCCTGGTCGCCATCGCGATACTTCGGCGCGGTCACGTAGAGATAGATCGCGGCCCCGATCGCCGCGCTCCCCGCGACGAACACGCTGGTCGCCTTCCACTGCAGGTCGGACTTGGCATCCTTGAAGCCGCCCGCGCCCTGGTAGTGCTCGTCCATCGTGTCCTCGTAACGGCTGCGAACGACGAGCCCGTACGCGAGCGAGGCGCCCCAGAGCACGACACCACCGGCGCCGACGACGTACGCGAGGCGGCGGCGGCCCTTGCCCGGATCGCTCACGATCTCGTCCTGCATCACGACGACGATCTCTTTTCCGGACGTACCCGTGACCTCGACCTTTTGTCGGAACGCTCGCTTGCCGGGCGCGCGCACTTCGATCACCGAGTCGACGTCGACCTCGAGGCGTGCGAACTCGGCGCGCGGCACGGCGCGGCCATCGATGCTGACGCGCGCATCCGGCGGGACGTTGCGGAGCTGCGTGATCGCGACCTTGCTCGCGAGTGGGCCGGTGTGCAGCTTCGCTTCGGCTTCGTATTCGGGGAGTGGCGGCTGCGCTTCGGCGGCGGCGTTGGCGGCCTTGCGAAACCAGTGGAGCGACATGGCGTACTTGCCCTGCACCTCGTAGCAGAGGCCGAGGTTCAGCATCACGCCTGGTGCGGTCGGGTCGAGCTCGATCGCCTTCTCGAACGCCACGCACGCGGCAGCCGCGTCGTTCTTGTTCACGAGTAGGTCGCGGCCTTCCGCGAAGTACTTGTCCGCTTCGGCCTGGTTCGGCTTCGGCGCCTGCGCGGCAGCGGTCCCGGCGATCACGCACAGCACGAGGAGTGGCCGGTGCATCAGAACCTCCCGATGGCCGTGATCCCCGCGCTCTCCGGCGTCACATTCGGAACGAACGTGAGTCGCTTCTCGGTTGGCTCACTCGGCGCGCTGAGCCACAGGTAGACACCGATGCCGGCCGCCGCGAGCCCCACGACGCTGACGACCGTCCCGACGTTGCCGAGCGTGATCGCCTTTTCGATCTCCGCCTGCGCTTCCGCCTCGCAGATGTCCATCGCGTCGCAGAACGGCGCCTTCTTGAACTCGCGATACTTGCTGCGCGCGACGAGCGCCAGCACCTGGCCCGTGATCAAGAGGCCACCGCCGGCGGCCGTGGTGATGATCCCGATCGACTTGCGCGACGAGCCCTTCACCGTCACGCCCTTCTTTAGCTCGGGCACCTCGATCGGCTTCGTCTCTTTCTTGCCGATCATCATGCGTGTCTCGTACGCGAGCCGTCCCGGCGCGCTGACGACGATCACGAGCTCGCCTGGATCGACCGCGACGAGGGATTTCTCGTCGAGCTGCGTGCTCGAGACGATGATGTCGCCGATCAGCACGCGTGTGCCCTTCGGCCGCTCACCGAGGAACGTGATCGTGACGTGTGGCAGGTCGACCTTGAGCGTGCTGATGTGCGCTTCGGCTTCCTCGATGTAGTCGGGGAGGTTGCCTTCCTTCGCACGGTCACGTGCCTCCGAGAACCGTGCGTATGCCGAGGCGATCTTGCCGAGCAGCTCGTCGCAGAGCGCGACGTTCATCAGCGTGCCGATCGCGTTCGGGTTCTTCTCGAGCGACTGGTGGAAGTATTTGCACGACTGTTCGCGGTTCGTATCGCGTAGCGACAGACCCACTGCGAACAACCGGTCAGCCTCCTTGATGTCGACCTCAGCGTGCGCGTGCGCGACAAACAGTGTCAACACGACGAGCGCGTTGCGAAGTATCCCCACAATGGGATCGTATCATCACTTCTCGGCGCGCGGCGTGGCGTAGACGTCCCGCTTGGTCGGCGTCGGCGTCGGTGGCGGTGCGACGGCCGGCGGCACCGGCTTGGCGAGCTCGTCCTTCGGAGGTTTCGCCTTCTCGATCTGCTTGTCGGCCTGCTTCTTCGCGACCGCTGGTTTCGGCTTCTTGTTGCCGGGCTTCTTGACCGACGGCGGTGTGGGCTCGGGCTTCTTGATCTCGTCGGCGGGCTTCGGGACTTCTGCCGCGGCGGCCGCAGGTTTGTCGTCTGGCTTTGGAGCGGTCAGTGTCTCGATAGGTGGTGGAGCGGCAGGCTTCGTCTCGACGGGCGCGGCGGCCGGCGAGGTCACATTCGTCGCGGGCTCATCACCCTGCTTGAAGTAGAACATCACGGCGGCGGCGATCGCGAGCGACACCGAGGCGACGACGGCGATCGTGAGCCCCGAGCGGCTTTGCTTCTTCGTGACATCGATCGGCGCCACCGCAGCCGCCGACGGTTCGCGCAGCGTCCCGATATCGAGCGGCACGGCCGTCGGATCCGAACCGGCATGCCACGCGACGGGCGATTGCGCGCGCGCGATCGGTCCGCTCTTGAAGTCGCGGACCTGACCGGGCACCGGCGTTCTGAGCGCGGTGTTCGTGATCGGGCCTTCCCACGAGGGGCTCGGGGTTTGACGGCCGAGCATGCGGACCATGCGCTCGACCATCTTCTGCGCTGCGTGCTCATCGCGCGCGAACGGAATCAGATCACGACCGAGCTCCGCCATGTTCGCGTAGCGCTGGTCCGGTGACTTCGCGAGGCAACGCAGCACGACCTGCTGCAGACCGGGCGGCGCGTTGACCATCGGCTCCGGCTCGTCGACGGCGACCTTCACGCACATCTCGGAGAAGCTGTCGGCCTCGAACGGACGGTGACCTTCGAGCAGCTCGTACAGCACGGTGCCGAGCGACCAGATGTCCGTGCGCTGATCGACGAGGCGCGCCGAGCGCATCTGCTCCGGCGACATATACGCGGGCGTGCCGAGCAGCGACTGCGTCTGCGTCAGCTGCATGTCCGTGCCCATCGGCGACTTCGAGATGCCGAAGTCGAGGACCTTGATCAGCGACGTTCCATCGGGACGCCACGTGACGAACAGGTTCGTCGGCTTCACGTCGCGGTGCACGATGTTGATCGAGTGCGCCTCCGCGAGCGCTTCCGCTGCTTGCAGCATCAGATCTGTCGCCCACTGCGCGGCGACCGAGCCTTGCTCTTCGAGCAGCACCCCGAGGTCCTGGCCGTCGAGGTACTCCATCACCATGTACGGGACGCCGTTCTCGAACGTACCGACGTCCGAGACGCGTGCGACGTATTCGCTGCGCAGCTTCACGGCCGCTTGCGCTTCGCGCATGAACCGCGCGGTCGCGTCGTCATCCGAGAGGACGTCGGCGCGCAACATCTTCACGGCGACCTGCTCGTTCAGAGCGAGGTGCGTGCATCGCGCGACGATGCCCATGCCGCCCTGGCCAAGGAGCTGTTCGACGCGATATTTGCCCAGGAAAACCTGGCCGATACTGATGCCCGTATCGGTGGCTGGACGACCCTTTGACACCCGAATCCAAATCGTAGCGTGCGCCCGGGCCACGCTCAACCTCTTGCAACGTGTGGGATTTGGCCTACCGCGACGAGGTGCGTTGTAGACCAGGGATCGGCGCCTCGGCCGGTCAGTGTTGGATCTGGTGGATCTTCAAGACGTTGGTCTGAAGACCCGCGCCCACCGGCACGGCCATCGTGATCAAAACGTTTTCGCCGGGCGTTGCCAGGTTGCGTTCGATCAGAGTTCCTTCGACTCGATCGAGTAGCTCCTCGGTCGTTGCGGCAGGTCCGATCATCACGGGAGTGACGCCCCATACGAGCGCGAGGCGGCGGAACGTGACCTCGTTCGTCGTCATACAGATGATGTTCGCCTCGGGCCGGTACTCCGAGACGAGGCGCGCGGCGCCGCCCGAGTGCGAGAGCACGACGATCGTCTTCAGCTTCATCGAGCGCGCGGCGGTCATCGCCGCGTGTGCGATCGCGTTCGTCGAGTTCACGAGGTTGATGACCGGCGCCTCGGTGTTCGCGCGGTAGTACTCGCTACGCTCGATCTCTTCGATGATGCGCGCCATCGTGCGCACCGCTTCGGTCGGGTGCAAGCCACTCGCGGTCTCGCCCGACAGCATCAGCGCATCGGTTGCGTCGAGCACCGCGTTCGCGACGTCGCTCGCCTCCGCGCGTGTGGGCCGCGGCTGCGTGATCATCGACTCGAGCATCTGCGTCGCGGTGATCACGATCTTTCCGCGCTTGTTGGTCTCCTCGATGATGCGCTTCTGCCAGAGCGGGACCTTTTCCGGACCGAGCTCGACGCCGAGATCGCCGCGCGCGACCATCACGCCGTCCGCGGCATCGATGATCTCGCCGAGCCGCTCGAGTGCCTGCGGCTTCTCGATCTTCGCGATCACCGGGATCGACACCTGATCAGCCGTGAGCAGGCGCTTCGCTTCGAACAGATCTTCGGGTCGCCGCACGAACGACAGCGCGACGTAGTCGACGCCGAAGCGCAGCCCGAAGCCGATATCGGTGCGGTCCTTCTCCGAGAGCGCGGGGGCGCTGACCTCGACACCGGGCAGGTTGATGCCCTTGTTGTTCTTGAGCATGCCGCCGGCGACGACGACGGTCTTGACATCGTGATCGCTGACGCCGGTCACCGCGAGCGTGAGGTAGCCGTCGTCGAGCAGGATGTGATCGCCGATCTTCACGTCCTTCGGCAGGAGCGAATACGTCGTCGAGCAGCGCTTCTCGTCGCCGACGCACTGGTCGATCGTGATCGTGAACTCGGCCCCGGGCTTCAGCTCGATCTGGCCGTTGGCGAATTTTCCGACACGGATCTTCGGACCCTGCAGATCGAGCAGCACCGCGACGGCCTTGCCGCGCTTGTCCGCTTCACTGCGAACATTCAGCAACACCTTTGCGTGGTCTTCGTGCGTGCCGTGCGAAAAATTCAGGCGCGCGACATTCATCCCCGCGTCGATCAACTCGCCGATCTTCTCAGGCGAGGCGGAGGCTGGCCCGAGGGTACAGACGATCTTGGCGCGTGGCATGCGCGCGAAGTAGAGCACAGATGCTCAAGGCCATGGTTTTCAGCACTTGCTGAAAACCATCGCAGTCGGTTATCACCGCTCACCATGCTTACTCGCCTGGCCACGGCCGCGGTGGTGTTCGTCGCCGGCTGTACGGTTCAGCAAGAACAACCGAACCTCGTCGGGCAAGACATCCGTCTGACGTTCATCCATACGTCGGACATCCACTCGCGACTGTTCCCGTACACCTTCGTCCCGAACACGTTCGATCGTGCGGACGGACTTCAAGTTGCTCCGTACGGCGGCATCGCTCGCATCGCGACCATCGCGAAGCGGATCCGCGCGAGCACGAACCGCTCGCTGTGGCTCGACTCGGGCGACTGCTTTCAGGGCGCGCCGGTCTTCAACATGTTCAAGGGCGAAGCCGAGATGCGCGCGCTGTCCCTGTCGGGCATGGACGGCGCGGTGATCGGCAACCACGAGTTCGATCTCGGCGCGAAGAACCTGTTCCAGCAGATCGACAACTGGGCGTCGTATCCGCTGCTCGCTGCGAACTACGCGTGGGATGACCCGCCCGCCGGCGCGGTAGACTCGTCGGGGCGCTCGCTTCGCGATGTCGTGCCGCCGTTCATGCTCTACAACGTGAAGGGCCTGCGCGTGGCCGTGATCGGCATGGGCAACGTCTCCACGATCACCTCGATCTATGAAGGCGGCAACTCGCTCGGCTTCCGTCCGCTCGCGGACGAGCAAGCGCTCGAGCAATGGGTGCGCATCCTGCGTCCCGTCGTCGATGTCGTCGTCGTCGTCAGCCACCTCGGCCTCGACGAGGATGAAGACCTCACCGCGTCACAGGTCGACGATCCGAACCAGGAGTTTCAGCGCTCGACGCTCTCCGGCGTCGACCTGATCCTCGGCGGCCACCTCCACATCGTCACCGATCCGCCGAAGCTCATCCCGAATGACGACGAGGGTCACCAGACGATCCTCGTGCACTCGGGCGCGTTCGCGAAGTTCGTCGGTCGCCTCGATGTCGTCGTGCGCGTCGGCCCGAACAACGCGGTGCCGTCGATGCGGAGCCGCATCACGTCATTCTCGTACGACAACATTCCGGTCGACTCGAAGCTGTGCAGCGGCCAGCCGTGCATCCCCGAGGATCCGGAAGTCGCCAACTTGATGTGGCCGTATTCGGTCAAGATCGCCCAGGAGATCGATCTCGACGGCGTGTTCGCGTACATCAACCCGGCGCCGCCGAACACGATGCCGGACACGAGAGCCAAGATCACGCGCACCGATGCATCGGGCGGCGACTCGCAGCTCGGCAACCTGGTCGCGCGGTCGATGCAGCTGCAAGAGGCCGTGCAGGCCGAGTTCGCGATCACGAACTCGCTCGGCATTCGCGCGGACTTCGAGCAGGGCCCGCTGACCGTCGAGCAGATGTACAACGTGTTCCCGTTCGAGAACTCGATCACCGTGATGTACCTCTCGGGCGACGAGGTCAAGGAGACGCTCAACTTCGTCGCGCGTCGCAGCGCTGGCCGCGGTTGCCGTACGCAGGCGCAGGTCTCGGGCATCGCGTTCGACATGGTGTGCCGCGGCGACTGCGACGGCGACGGCACCATCGACGGCGCGTGCGCGAAGAACATCGCCATCGGTGACCGCTGCCGCGGCGCCAACCCCGATGGCCCGATCGATTACAGCAAGTGCGCGCCGCTCGTGAGCAGCGCGCTCTATCGCGTCGCGGTCAACGACTACATCGCGGCCGGTGGCTCGGGCTTCGATGCGCTCAAGCGCAACACGTCGAAGCAAGACACCGGCGTGTCGCTGCGCGACGGTCTGCGCGTGTTCTTGAACCAGCGCCGAAAGTGCACGACCGAGACGATCGACGGCACCATGCCGGTGACGACGAAGTTCGGAAACATCTCTTGCTTGGACTCGACCATCGAAGCGCACGATGGCCGCATCCGCCCGGTGTTTGAATGAAACGCGTCGCACTCTTCATGCTGCTCGCCGCGTGCACCGAAAACCGGGACGCGCTCACGGGAACGCAATCGATCGAGGTCGAGATGGTGACGCCGGCCAACCCCGGCACCGTCAACAATCGCCTCGACACGGAGCGCACGATCGTCGTGAACCTGCGCGCGAAGGATGCCGCGGGCAACCTCGACACTTCGTTCAACGCCGACATCCGCATCTACGCCCAGTACCTCGGGACGTTGACGCCCTCGCTCGAGAGCATGCCGATCAAGACCGTCGCGATGACCGGCGGCGTCGCGAACAACGTGTCGTTCGATCTGCTCGACACGTTCGGTCCGACGACGGTCTGGTTCGACAACGGCACCGGGCTCGGACCGGACTATCAATACGGCGAGGTCAGTGGCACGTCGCCCACGCTCTGGTATCGCGATCCATTCATCCGGGATTTACAACAGCCGCGCGACGAGGCTGCCGTCAACGCCCTCTCGGACTCGCCGCTCGAGGACAAGCAGGTCCGTGTTGGTGGGTCGCGAACGCCCGGCACGGGCGTGCTCGTCGTGACCAGTGTCTTCGCGCAGGGCTATACGGTCTCCGACGTGAGTTGCGCGACCGGTGGTGCGGAGCCAACGCCACCGTGCACCGCGGGTAATTACGACCACGTGATGGTGTTCACGTTCAGCTCGCCGCGCGATCAGTACGGCAGGCCGATCGTCGAGGGCGAGGTGATCGAGAGCTTCGCCGGCGGTGTGACCGAGTTCAACGGGCTCACCGAGATCGGCTTTCCGCGCACGTTCATCTCGGCGCCGAACCGCGATGTCCCTCCATACGTCAACCGCGCGCTGATGCCGACGCCGGTGCCGCTGTTCGAGTCGACGTGGTTCACCGGCGCCGCCCAGATCAACTTCGAGCGCCACGAGGCGGGCGCGATCGACATCCGCAACGCCAAGGTCTGCCCGCTCGATGACGGGCCCGATGGCGTCTACACGAAGTACAAGCAGTGGTCGATCGATCCGGCAGACGTTCCCCCGGACGTGCCGCCCGCGGATGATTGCGGGAAGTCGAACCAGGTGATCAACCTGATCACCGCGGGCACGGACTTCACGACTGACCCGCGCACGCTCGTCGGCAAGACGCTCCCCAAAGTGATCGGCATCGTTCGTCCAGTGAACATCGGTTCGTTCAACGTCTGGATCGTGTACCCGCGCGGCAAAGACGATCTGCAAACGCAATAAGAGGCACCGTGAAGACTCGATTGATCGTGATGGCGGTGGTGGCCGCCCCTGTGCTGGCGTCTGCCCAGCAACCGACTACGGAAAACCCGCAGACGCAGCCTGCACCCGCGATCGATGAAGACAAGATCAAGGAGCTGGTCGATCGCGAGGTCGCCCGGATCCTGACGGAGCGCGCTGCAAAGGAGGCCGCCGACAAGGCGGCGAAGGAACAGCAGGAGAAGGAGACGCCCCCGGCCACGGCCGACAAGGACGCCGACCTCACCGGCTCGAGCGGGTTCATGGACACCCGCCTCGCGTTCACGCTCACGCACGAGAACATCCTCGCGAAGCCGGGCGAAACGATCCCGAGCGCGCCGGGCTGGCGCTTCGGCGTCCCGAACTCGCTGGGCGTGTTGTTCTTCGACAACTACGACACCCGGTTCTCGGGCTTCGAGACGCTGAACCACGCCATCGCGTATCGCAGCTACAGCAAGGGTCACCTGCAGGCCGAGGGCGCGTTCGTCCTCCGCATCCAGGAGCTCTCGGAGACCAACATCGCGCTGGCCGACGCCGGCACGTACATCGTCGTGTCGAACTGGAAAGACCCGACGCACAAGGACCCGACGCGCATCTCGCTGACGGCGTTCCCGGTCTCCTCCGACCGCTTCCGCCTCGGCTACTCCTACCGCCTCTCGTGGGGTGGCTCGCCGGAGTACCGCCGGTCCCGCTCCTCCACGCCGGGCGTCAAGCTGCAGTACGACACCAAGGGCTTCTACGCGTTCGTCGGCGCGAAGTCCGGCACGCTGGTCGATCCGAACGACGGCGAGCTCAAGGGTCACATCGCGGCGCTCGCGGGCGTCGGCATCGACCCGGCGCCGAACGTGCGCGTCGAGGTCAACGGTGGCTACTTCGATCGCGGCTACAACGAGCTTCAGGACGTCCAGACCGAGAAGGTCCAGCTGTTCGGCGCCTCGGCGCAGGTCTCGATCCACGACGGCATGCCCGTCCGCTCCTCGGTCGACTACCGCCTCTACAAGTACAACGGCGAACGTGTCAGCCCGCTGTTCAACCCGGAGAAGTACCCGGGCGGTCTCTCGTGGCTCGCGACCGCGGAATTCACCATGCTCGGCCAGACCCTCAAGGACCCGGGCAAGATCGGCGACACGGTCATCCAGAAAGGCTACGCGGGCGACGTCAACATCCGCGTGAAGCTCGACCGCATCCGCCTGCGCGCCGACCTCTCGTTCCGCGACCTCGCGTTCATCCTGCACTCGCAGCCGAGCCTCCCGCCGTACTCGGACTTCCCCTCCGAGTACAAGACGAGCCCGAACCTGTTCGCCGCCGTCGGCGTCGACCGTAACTGGGACGACTGGCTGACGCTCGGCCTCATCGTTGGTGTCGAGAAGCCCGCGACCCTCACCTCCGAGAAGGGCATCCCGGGCGACATCACCGCCACCGCGAAGTCGACCGCCGTCATCCGCAACAACAACATCGACACGCTCATCACCATCCTTCCGGAAGGCGAAGAGGCGGTGCCGCAGTTCGCGGCGAAGGCGACCGCGAAGATCGACTTCGGAAAGATCTTCACGACCGTCGCGGAGGTCTTCTACAGCTATGACGGAAACCAATCGCGTTACGAGCGCGAGGGCGAGGACCCCGAGACGTCGAACTTCAAGTACGTCTTCGGCGAGTTCAACCAGCTCGGAATCAACGTCACGCTGCAGTGCCGCTTCTAGCGCTTATTGAAGCGCCTTCTCCGGATTGCCGTACGTAGAGATCAGTGAGTTTTCCCGATCGGGTGACCGGGGCCGTCGACGATCGAGGCTAGACTTGTCGAGCCCGTGTCGGACCCGGTTGTTCGCGAACAAAGCCTGCTCGGCACCATCGGTGAGATGGCCAAGGCCGGCGCCGGATATCTCGCAGATCTGGTCGCCCAGTTCGTTCACGGGATCCAGGGCGCCATGATCGCTCCGATCGTCCTGGCGTTCGGGTGCCAGGCCCAAGCCAGCGACGCCTCGGAGCAGCCCGCACCGCAAGTCGCGGTCGTCGAGCCGGCCAAGCCCAAGGTCGACGAAGGTCCCAAGAAGCTCGGGCTCTTCAACATCACCTTCTACTACGTCACTAGCGAAGAAGAGGTCGCGCGGGCGAAGCCCAAGGCCAAGAAGCCGCCGGCGAACGACAATCAAGCCGACGCCTCGGCCGACACCTCCGACTCCAACCCGGCCGACCTCGCGGCGGTCACGATGCCCGAGATGGTGACCATCTACGCCAAGCAGAACTGCGAGCCGATCGCCGAGGTCACGCGCGAGTTCGCCCACCAGCTCAAGGTCCAAGGCACCGGCAAGCTCAAGGACGGCCGCGTCCTCAATGTCTGGGGTCACTGCGGTTGTGGCACATCCCCCTGCTTCAAGGTCATCGAGCACCAGTGGGGCACCGCTGGTTCCGGCCGCCCCCTCCAACCGTTCCGCACCGTCGCGGTCGACCCGAAGCTCGTCAAGCTCGGCTCTCTCCTTTACGTCCCCCTGCTCGAAGGCCGGGTCATGCCAGGTCGCGCCCCGTTCGGCGGCTTCGTCCATGACGGCTGCGTCGTGGCAGATGACACGGGTGGCGGCATCAAGGGCCACCAGATCGACTTCTTCGTGGGCAAGAAGGGCTGGTTCCTGGGCATGTCAGGCTCGCGTGGGTCCCATGCCTGGGCGCGCCATGTGCCGGTCTACGACGGCGCCAAGATCTGTGAGCGGAAGGGCCGTCGCGTGGCCCGCAAGTCCGGCGGCGTCTGAGCCCGCAGATCTTCGCCGCACCTCCGAGCGAGGCGTGCTCTGCGAGCCATCACGCACGGGCGTCACTCACGGGCATCGCGTGTTCCCGATCTTTTTGACACAGAGA
>JALZOJ010000168.1 GCA_030857175.1 Myxococcota bacterium
GAACCTGCGACTTGGTGCGTGTGAAGCACCCACTCTCCCGCTGAGTTAAGCGCCCAAGAGCGACATTGAATTACCGCCCGGGACGGCCGCCGTCAAGGGCGGTTTCTCACCTGCGCATCATGGGAGCAGGATTCCGCCACGTGTTAGGACAGCGGCATGCAGCGCAGCATCGTCCGTACCTCGCAGGCTCCCGCGGCGATCGGGCCGTACTCGCAAGCCGTCGTGGTCCCGATCGGGGACGGGAAGAAGATGGTGTTCTGCAGCGGTCAGGTCCCGCTCGATCCCGAGACCGGGGCGCTGGTCGACGGCGACATCACCGCCCAGACGCAGCAGGCACTCGCGAACCTCGGGGCGGTGCTGGCGGCGGCCGGGGCGACGTTCGCGCACGTGGTGCGGACGACGATCTTCCTCGCGGACATGGATGATTTTGCGGCCGTGAATGCGGCGTATGGCGAGCGCTTCACGAGCGACCCGCCGGCGCGCGCGACCGTGCAGGCGGTCCGGTTGCCAAGGGATGCCCGCGTCGAGATCGACGCGATCGCGATCGTGTAAGGAGGCAGAGATGTCGAACACGTCGATCGAGTCGGTTCTCAACGAGAAGCGTTCGTTTCCGCCGCCTGCCGAATTTTCGAAGAAGGCGCGCGTGCAGAACCTCGTCGACTACGAGGCGATGTACGAGCGCGCGGCGCGCGAGCCCGAGGCGTTCTGGGCCGAGGTCGCGAGCGAGCTCGAGTGGGCGGCGCCGTGGAAGAAGGTGCTCGAGTGGAATGCGCCGGATGCGAAGTGGTTCGTCGGCGGTAAGCTGAACGTGACCGCGAGCTGCCTGGATCGGCACGCGGCATCGTGGCGCAAGAACAAGGCGGCGATCCTGTTCGAGGGCGAGCCCGGCGATACGCGCGTGCTGACGTACGGCCAGCTGCATCGCGAGGTCTGCAAGGCGGCGAACGCGCTGACCGAGATGGGCATTCGCGAGGGTGACTTCGTCGCGATCTACATGCCGATGATTCCCGAGGCCGCGATCGCGATGCTCGCGTGCGCGCGCATCGGAGCGGCGCACACGGTCGTGTTCGGCGGGTTCTCGGCGGAGGCGCTCCGCGATCGCATCGTCGACGCGAAGGCGAAGATGGTGATCACGGCGGATGGTGGGTGGCGGCGCGGACAGGTGGTGCCGCTGAAGGAGAACGTCGACAAGGCGCTGGTCGGCACCAATGTCTCGAAGGTGCTTGTCGTGAACCGCTGCGACTGCACGTTCGCGTGGGACGACAAGCGCGATGTCTGGTGGCACGAGACCGTCGACAAGGCGTCTCCGAAGCACGAGGCGAAGGCGTTCGACAGCGAGCACACGCTGTTCACGCTCTACACGAGCGGCACGACCGGCAAGCCGAAAGGCATCCTGCACACGACCGGCGGCTATCTGACGGGCGCGGCATACACGACGAAGATGGTCTTCGACCTCCGCGACGACGACGTGTTCTGGTGCACCGCCGACATCGGCTGGGTGACCGGTCACAGCTACGTCGTCTATGGCCCACTCGCGAACGGCGCGACGGTCGTGATGTACGAAGGCGCGCCGAATCAGCCGGGGCCCGATCGGTTCTGGCAGATCATCGAGAAGTGGGGCGTCACCGTGTTCTACACGGCACCGACGGCGGTCCGCGCGTTCATGCGCTGGGGCGACGAGTGGCCACAGAAGCACGACCTGTCATCATTGCGGTTGCTCGGCAGCGTCGGCGAGCCGATCAATCCCGAGGCCTGGATGTGGTACCGCCGCACGATCGGCGGCGATCGCTGCCCGATCGTCGACACGTGGTGGCAGACCGAGACCGGCGCGATCATGATCTCGCCGCTGCCCGGCGCGACACCGACGAAGCCCGGCAGCGCGACCCGGCCGTTGCCCGGCATCGCCGCGGACGTCGTGCAGCGCGACGGCACGCCGTGCAAGGCGAACGAGGGCGGCTTCCTCGTCGTCAGGAAGCCGTGGCCGTCGATGCTGCGCACGATCTTCGGCGACCACGAGCGGTTTCAGAAGACGTACTTCGGCGAGATCAAGGACTGCTACTTCGCGGGCGATGGCGCGCGCAAGGACGAGGACGGCTACTTCTGGATCATGGGTCGCGTCGACGA
>JALZOJ010000090.1 GCA_030857175.1 Myxococcota bacterium
TGGTACGCGAGCTTGACCTCGATGTCTTCGATTCGTTCTTCCACGCCCGAGTGATAGCCGATCTCGTGACTACGGCGGCGGTGGCGGCGTCTCGAGCTCGAGATCCGCGCCGAGCCCGAGGTAGCCCTCGGTCACCGTGGGACGCTGGCGCATCAGCAGATCGAGCTTCGCATTCGCGAGGCCGGGCGCGAGATCGTCGAGGCCGAGCGCCGCGAGATCTGGGATGGGCAGCGTGATGCTGAGGTTGTCGCCGATCGCACCGAACAGCTCGGGCCACACGACGTTCGCGATCAGGTCGCGCACCGCGATCGGCGTGAGGATGCCGTCCTTCGCGGACGTCTCCCACACGCGCAGCTCCGGCGTCGACGAGATCTTGAGCGAGACCGTGTTCCCGTCGACGATGATGCGTGCGCCAGCGGTCGCGTTGACGCCAAACGATTGCTCGAAGTCGCCGAGACCGACGTCGAGCTGACCGAGCTGCAGGATCACGTCGCAACGCTCGCCGTCGATCTTGCACGAGGACGACGGAGGCGTCGGCCGCACGACCGGAGGCAGCTTCGCGCTCACCGTCGCCGAGAGGCCACCGAACGTCGCGGTACCTTCGAGGAGGCCGGCGTTCCACAGCGAGTGAAGGAGCGCATTCAAGAAGTCCTGGCGCAGATTGAGCTGCACCGCGGCGGCGTTCGCGCTCGGGCGCGTCGGAGTTTCGTCGATGCGCGCAGCGCCGCGCGACGAGGTATGGACCGCCGTGCCCGACGTGCGAATCGCGAGGTCCTGCCGGACGGTGACGTGACCGGGCGAGTTGCCGATCGGAGCGCCGGCCATGGCGTCGAGCGCGCCGATCTTGCCGTCGAGCATGAGCGTGATCGGCGTGCCGAGCTTGGGGTCGAGCACGAAGTTGACGTCGTCGAGGAGCGTGTCCGCCGCGCCGAGCAGCTGCTCGAGGAGTGGTGGCACCTTGTCCGTGAACGTCGGGATCAGCTCTTCCTCGATGAGGCCTTCGACGAGGAGGCGGAAGTCGTTGCCGCCGATCGTGATGAACGCGTCGAGCTCGTCACCGTCGGGACCGGTGAACGCCGGGACGAGCGGACCGACGACGGCCGAGACGTTGGTGACGCCGACGTCGATCGAGCCGTCGGCCGCGGTGCCGAGGGTGAGGCGTGCGGACGCGTGCATGTCGGCCGCGATACCGCCGTCGATGACGAGCGTGCGATTTCCGAACACGAACGTGCCGTCCATCGAGAGGAAGACGCCGTTGAGATCGATCGAGAGCTCGATCGCCTTGGTCGGCGAGTGGATCACGCGCGCGTCCACGATGACCTGCGATGGATCCGCCCCGGGGATCTGGATGTTCAGCTGCGAGCTGCCGCTGCCGAACGTGATGCCGCCGGCGGGGAGGAGCGAGGCGAGATCGACGTGCCACAGGATGAGCTCGAGCGCGGATGCGAGGTCGGTCGCGACGACCGGATCGGTCGTGAGATCGAGGGTGGTGCCGAACAAGCGCGAGTCGAAGAACCGCTGGCCGAGGCGGAGCTCGAGTGCGCCCTCGAGATCGAAGCCGGTCGTGCCCGCGATCGGTGGCAGGTATGCGGGAGCCCAGAGCACGTCGAGCTCGCGCGCGACGACGAGACCGAAGCCGTCGTTGGCCTCCACGGCGACGTGGTTGATGCCGGGCTCGGGATCGATCTCGGCGGTGAACTGACCGTCTCGGATCTCGACCTGCGTGCCGTTCACGAAGACCTGCAGGATGCCGTACGCGGGGTTCGTCGTCTCGATGCGGCCCTCGACGGTGATCGTTGGGAACTCGGCCGAGAGGAGCTCTGCGCCGACCTTTGGCGTCGTGATCTCGAGCGTGAGCTCGCCGGGCTCGAGCGGGCCCGGACCGTCGGAGCCGCACGCGACGAGGAACGGGAGGAGGAGCGATGGCCGCATTAGTTTCGAACTCCAAAGCCGCCGGTCAGCACGTAGTGCGAGCCGGATGTCGAGAGTGTCGGACCGACGATGCCGAGCTCCGCGCCCGGCGGCAGACCGAACTGCGAGACGCTCGCCGGCAGCGAGAACGACGGAATCGGGAATGCCGGGAGGCCGTCGTTGATCGCGTCGGCGAGGACATCTTGCAGGACGTCGGTGAGGAAGTCGGCCATGGCCGTTCGCTGGTTCTGCGTCAGCGACGCCTGGAACGAGACGAACAGCTGGCTCAGCGTCAGGTTCCCGAACTGGAGCGTGTCGCCAACGAGCGTGACCGTCGCAGACGCGCGGCCGCCGAACAGGATCGGCAGCGGCTGGTTGATGACGCCCGGGATCGTGATCGTCGCGGCGATGCCACCGAGCATGAGCTGCGCGGTGTTGCCGTTCGTGATCTGCGCGACCGGTGGCAAGCGGCCGTCGATCGTCGCCGTGCCCGCGCCGAGGGCGAGGTTCGCCTGGAAGAAGCCGCCGCGCCACAGCGCGTGCAGCACCTGGTTGAGCGCGCCCTCGTAGAACGAGATGCCGACGGGGCGCGTGCCGCTCGTGCCCGGTGGATCGAGCAGCGGATTCGGTGTTCGTCTCGCGACACCGAGGCTCGCGCGGTTGTGCGCGATCGTTCCCGGCGAGAACCGCGTGCCGATGCCGAGCAGCGCGCGCGAGGTGGTTATGTCGAGCGTCGAGAAGTTGAGACCGAAGCCGAGCTGGAGCGTGCCCGAGCCGTCGAGCCTGGGCACCGCGAACGACTGCGCGAGCGTCGTGATGTCGAGGCTCGAGACGAGCTGGTCGAGGAGTGGGCCGACGTCGCTGTTGATGAAGCTCGTGAGCGCGTCGCGCACGGCGTTGCGAACGGTGCCCGTGAAGAAGCTCTGCACGAGGTTGATCACGAAGCCGCAGAAGCCCGAGCCATTCAAGTTGACCGAGCCGACGGTGACGTTCGGGCTGCCGATCACGCCGGCGCGCATCACGCCGCCTTGCAGCGAGAGGCTGAAGTCGACGACCGCGTTGATCGAGCTCGCGGTGACGGCGATCGTCGAGCCGCCGATGCAGCAGGTCGTGCCGCACGCGCGCACGGTGAGTCGCACGTTCGGCAGCGTGACGCTCGCGCGCAGGCCGCCGGGGATCAGCGTCATCGTCGTCGTCGGCTGGTTCCAGGTGATCGAGTTTGCGTTGTAGTTGACGTCGGGCTCGCACGCGAAGACGCCGCAGCTGCCGTCGTTGATCGGGTTCGCGCCGGAGAGGCCTTGGTCGACGAGCGTGCGAAGCGCGGGGCTCGAGAGCACGGTGTGGAAGATGTCGTTGAGGCTGTTGAGGCCGGTGGGTTGTGCGTCGCCGATCGCGTCCGGATCGAGGCGTAGGCCGAGCGCGCCGCCCATGTGGTTCGTCTCGGGCGTGAAGAACTCGCCGGCGAGCACGAAGCACGTCGTGCTGTTCTCCTTGCCGAATTGATCGGTCGCGACGACGTCGACGAAGTTCATGCCGAAGCCGAACGGCACGCCGCGCTCGTAGTTGCCGGTGTTCGTGTTGAGCGCGGCAAGGACGTTGTTGATCTTCACGGACTGCACGGCGAACGCGTCGGTGACGCGCACCGGGAACACGACCGTGCTCGGGCCGCGCTGCACCATGTACGCTTCGCTCGGTTGCGTCGGTGCGTCGACGCGCATGCACTCGATCGCCGGCCCCGACGAGTTCACGAATACCAGCTTCGACGCGCTGAGCGGCACGTTGTCCTTGGTCGGCGACGTGACCGTCGCGATCAGCGTGAACTGGCCGTCCTGTGCGAACGCGTAGCGCGCTTCCGACGGCGACGGCACGTTCGGCGAGGACGTGTACGCGAACGTCGTGTCGTCGACGCGGTTGCCGAACTCGTCGTGCGTCTCGGCGATGAGCGTGACCTGATCGCTGACCGCGTAGACCGTACGTTCGGGGCTGAGCGCGACGACGATCGAGGCGGGCAACGCTGGGAGGACGAGCAAGTAGTCTTCCTCGACCTCGGCCGCACCCTGCACGATGCAGGAGGCTTCGTACTCGCCGACGAAGTTCGCGCGCACGGTGTTCGAGGTGACCGCCGTGCCCGCGCCGAATGGCGAGAGTGCGACGGATTGTGCGAAGCCGGAGACCGGGTTGTCGAACGCGTCGAACGCGAGGCACGCCACGTTGACGGGAACGCCCGCGATCGTCGTCTCCTTCTCGAGCTGCGTGACGACGCGGAACGCGGGGCCGGCGATGATCTCGATCGTCTCCGGATCGCGATCGAGCAGGCCAAGCGCGGGCGCGGCGCAGCGGACCGAGGCGGTACCCGCGCGCACCGCGATCACCTGGTCCTCGTCGTCTTTTCCGAACGAGTCCTGATGCTGGTAGCTGATCACGAGCTCGGTCGTCGCCGTCAGTGGCTGACCGGCTTCGTCGAGTGCGGGATCGCCGAGGTGATCGAGTACCGCGCAGCGCGCGTTGATCCGTTCGCCGGCCGCGATCGTGGTCTTCGAGACCTGCGTCTCGACAACGAGACCCGGGACGAAGTTGTCACCACAACTAGCGAGCGCAGATATCGAAACGAGCGCGAGAATCGTCGAGCGCATCGTGCCCCCTACTACCGAGGACGATACACCAGCGGATGAGAACCGCGTCTTCCTCATCCGAGGCCGACCCGCACCCACATGGCTTGTGCAAGTGAATGTCAGGTCAACAGCCGGTCGATCTCGCGCACGAGGTCCGATGCCGGCAGTGGCAGACCTTCGCGCACGAAGCCGACGACGTTCGCGATGACTTGGTCATCCCTCAGGATCCGTCGGTGACCGAGCGCGGACGTGAGGACGAGCTGTGCGTTGGGCCACGTCTTCGCCAACCGATCGCCGTGCTTCACGGAGACCTCGCGATCGTCGCGGTCGTGGATGACCAAGAGCGCTGCGTCACGCGGACCGGCAAGCCGCTCGACGTCGAGCGCTTCGATCGGGACACCACTCGCGCCGATCAAATGACGCTCGAAGCTCGAGCGATCGCGATCGTCGAGCGCGACGGCCCGCGCGAACTTCGTGACCGCGTCGTCGATCAACACGTTCGGTGCGAGCATCACGTTGCGCGGCGCATCGACGCCGTGCCTCGCGTGCGCGAGCAGGACGGCGGCGGCCCCGAACGAGTGCGCGACGATCGCGTGCACGGGACCGATCGCGTCGACGACGTCTGCGACCGCGTCGGCGTGATCCGTCAGGTAGAGACGGCTGCCGGGCGAGTCGCCGTGTGCCGGCGCATCGAACGTCACGACCGAGAGGCCCGCTTCGACGAGCGGCCGGACGAGCGCGCCGAGCTGCGAGCCGCGGCCTTCCCAGCCATGGACGAGGAGCACGGTCGGGCCGATGCCCCAGCGCCAGGCGGCGACCTTGGTCGAGCGGCCGGCCCAGCGCGGTGAACGAAGAACGACGTCGATGTCGAACCGGACGCCGCTCGCGAGGATGACGCGCTCGCGGTCCGGACGCGGATGGCGTCGCGGCGTTGTGAACAGTCGTTCGGCGAGGCTCGAACCGAGTCCCTCGGAGACGATGAACGCTGCCTGGAGCGCAGCGCGGGTGAGGCGGACCGCCGTTTCAGAACGAACGGTCGTGCTATTTCGGGGCGTCGTCGATGACTGCATCATGGGATCTCCTGAAATGGCTGGCGTTAGTGAGTGCGGCGATGCGCCGCTGCGAGAAGGCGTTCGAACGCGCTCTTCGAACGAGCGAGCGCGTCGGGTTCACGAAGAAAGCGGCCGAACGTATGGCAGGCCATCATGATGCCGTAGAGCTCGAAGGCGAACTGCTCGGGCTCGAGGTCGGCGCGGAAGTGACCTTCCGTGACCGCGATGCGCGCAGCGGTCGCGATCGCGTCGATCCAGTCCTTGCAGGTCTGGACCAGCTTGTCGCGCGGCGGGCCCGGCCGGTCGTCGAGCTCGGCGGTCGCACCGACGAAGAAACAGCCTCCCGGCCGTACGCCCCACGCGAGCCATTGCTCGAACAGGGCCCGGACGCGCGGCTCGCCACGCGGCTGACGCAGCGCGGGCACCATGACTTCCTGAACGAACTGCCGCGCGGCCTCTTCGACGACGGCGACCTCGAGCGCCTCCTTCGATCCGAAGTGCGCGAACAGCCCGCTCTTCGAGAGGCCGGTCGCTTCTGCGAGGCGGCCGATCGAGAGAGCCGACACGCCGACCACGTTCGCGAGCTCGAAGGCTCGCGAGAGGATCGCCTGTCTGGTTTCTTCGCCTTTGGCCACGAGCTCAAGATAGAACGGTCGTGCTATTTGTCAAGACGCCATCGCAACCATGCTAAATCACGGCCGTGCCGAAGGAGCGCCTCGACCAGCTGCTCGTCAATCGCGGACTCGTCGCGAGTCTCGAGCGAGCGCGCTCTCTCGTGATGAGTGGCGCGGTGCTCGTGCGCGGGCAGCCCGAGAGCAAGCCGGGCACGATGCTCGATCCCGCCATCGAGATCGCGCTCAAGGAAGAAGAGCACCCCTACGTCTCGCGGGGCGCGCTCAAGCTCGTGAAGGGCCTCGACACGTTCGCGATCGATCCGGCGGGCATGACGTGCCTCGACATCGGCGCGTCGACGGGCGGCTTCACCGAGGTGCTGCTCGAGCGCGGTGCGGCGAAGGTCTACGCGATCGACGTCGGGTACGGTCAGCTCGCGTGGTCGCTGCGCAGTGACGCGCGCGTCGTCGTGCTCGAGCGCGAGAACGTACGCAACCTCGACGTCGCGAAGGTCCCCGAGCCATGCGACCTCGCGGTGATCGACGTCTCGTTTATCTCGCTGCACCTCGTGCTGCCGAAGACCGCTGAGCTGTTGCGCGGCTCGGGCAAGCCGATCATCGCGCTCGTGAAGCCCCAGTTCGAGGTCGGTCGGACACAGATAAGCAAGGGCGGCGTCGTGCGCGACGAGGCGGTGCGTCGGAGCGCTGTCGACAAGGTCCGGACGTGGGCCGCGGAGAACGCCTTCGTGGCCGGAGACGACGTCGAGTCGCCGATCACCGGACCGGCCGGCAACGTCGAATATCTTCTGCTCCTGCGAACGCCGTAGTCCCGGACTGATGCCGGGCCGCTACGCGCGTCCGGTTGTCCGAGTGGTCCGACACAATTTCGTGTCCGGCCGTCCGAGTAGTCCGACACAATTTCCGCGTCCGGCTGTCCGAGTGGTCCGACACAATTTTGTCCGAGTGGTCCGACACAATTTCCGCGTCCGGCAGTCCGAGAAGTCCGACACAATTTCCGCGTCCGGCAGTCCGAGAAGTCCGACACAATTTCCGCGTCCGGCAGTCCGAGAAGTCCGACACAATTTCCACGTCCGGCTGTCCGAGTGGTCCGACACGATTTCCGGGGGCGCGGTTTACTCGCTCCCGGCTCGCACACATTCGTGGTTGACGCGGCCGGCTGCTCGTCGTATTGAATTACGGAATGAACGTTCACTCCGCAAATCGAACCGGCAGGGCGAAACGTGCCGGCGCCGTTGAGAAGCGGGGTGCTGTCGAGAGGCGGAATGCCGTCGAGAAGCGGAATGCCGACACCGCGGAGAAGCGGGGGCGCGGACGGCCGCTCGTCGACGACAAGCGGCGCATCATTCTCGACTCGGCCCTGCGCGTGTTCGCGAAGAAGGGCTATCACGGGACGGCGGTGCCGGATGTCGCCGAGGCCGCGGGCGTCGGGACGGGGACCTTGTATCGCTACTTCGCGAACAAGGAGGCGCTCGTCAACGAGGTGTACCGCGACGCCAAGATCCGGCTACGCACGGCGGTGATGGACAACCTGGTGGAGCCGAATCTGACCGAGCCACGCAGCGCGCGCGGGTGGTTCGATGCGATCTGGGCGCGGCTTGGTGCGTTCGCGCGGAGCGAACCCGAGGCGTTTCGGTTCCTCGAGATGCAGGACCACGTCGAGTACCTCGATGTGAAGAGCCGGCAGCTCGAGCTGTCCGTGCTGATGCCGCTGTGGATGGCAGGCAAGCGTCTGCACACGCGGGACGCGACGGCGCCCGTCGATATGTTGATCGCGCTCCTGTGGGGCGCGTTTGTCGGCCTCGTCAAGGCCAACCGGCTTGGCTACCTCGCGCTCGACGACAAGCGGCTCGCGCAAGCCGGGGCCGTGTGTTGGCGCCTCATCGAGCCCAACGTTTTGAAGAAAACGTCACGTACGAAAGGATGAACGAGTCATGCAACCCGATCGAATCAGCACCAGCACCCCGGCAGTTCGCGCGGCAAACACTGCGCACCTCAACCTCAACCTCGACGCGCTCGCATCGCGCAGCCTCGACGAGCTCGACGCGCTGTATCGCGGCGCTCGCGTGAGCACGACGATGCAAGCCGCGGATGGCGCGCTCGTCGGGCGCATGCTCACCGTGCGCGGACTGCCGGGCCTGCTCGCGAAGCCGCTCAGGAACTGGGCGCGTTCGCGCTCGTTCATGTGGGAGGGCAAGACGTTCCAGGCGTCGAGCGAGACCCGCGGCGTCGGACACAATCGCGTGTTCGTGCCACGCGCGCTCGGGCGGCAGAATCTGTTTCCATTCGAGACGCTGTTCGGACCGTCGGCGATCGACGGCAAGCCGACGCTCATCCTCGACTACGACCTCGACGTGAACCCGAGCTACATCCGGCACATTCACGACGAGATTCGCGAGGTATCGCCCGGCTTGTTCCTCGGCCCGGCGATGTGGAAGTCGGCGCGCGAGAAGACGCTCGTCCTGTGGTTTGGATTGGACGCGAGGCTGTCGTGAAGCACGTGCTCGTGACCGGCGCGGCCGGCGCGATCGGCGGGGCCTTGGCGAGGGCGATGCGTGCGGCGTGGCCCGAGGCGCGACTCGCGCTGCTCGATCGCGACGACGAAGCGATGAAGGCGCTCGCCGGCGAGCTCGGGAATGCGACGACACATCGCGCGGACCTGCGCGACATCGCCGCGCTGCCGCGTGTGGTCGAGCAGATCGGTGCGTACGCGCCGCTCGACGGGCTCGTGAACTGCGCGGGCATCATGCGCGTGCAGCAGATCTCGTCGTGGAACTGGGAGGACGCGCACGATCTGATGCTGATCGATCTGATCGCGCCGCTACGGCTGCAGGATCTCGTGCTGCCGCACATGATCGACATCGGCCGCGGCGTGATCGTGAACGTCGCGAGCATGGCGGGCAAGGTCCCGCTCAAGGGCTGCGCGTACTACGGCGCGTCGAAGGCCGGGCTCGCGATGGCCTCCGAGATCGCACGCGCGGATCTCGCGGCGTACGGAATCCGCGTCGTCACCGTGTATCCGGGTCCCGTGAAGTCCGCGCTCGAGCAGGGCGCGCGCGATGCGTACGGCGGCGGTGGGTTGTTCGGTCGGTTCGCGCCGACCGGCGATCCGAGCGAGCTCGCACGCAAGATCATGATGGCGATCGAGAAGGAAGAGCCGCGCGTGATCTATCCGCGGCTCTACAACGTTGGCTGGTCCGCGACACCGGTCGCCAGCTGGTTCGCACTCTCGTACGGACCGCCGCCCGTCAGCTGAGCTGCTTCACGAGCACGACAAAGCGCCGCTCGTCTGCGATGCCGGCGACCTTCTCGTAGAACGGCCGCGGTCCGATCCACGCGACCTCGCATCGCGGGTGGTGATCGGCGACATCGACGAGACATGCGAGCAGCAGCACCTCGCCGAGCCCCTTGCCGCGATGCGCAGGCCACGTGCCGGTCGGCCCGAACCAACCGAGCCCGCGGTTGTTGCCGTCGTGCGCGGCGAACGCGCAGTACGCACCGTTCTCGAGCGCGACATGCACCCCCGGCGATTCGAAACCGAGCGCGCGCTCGAGCTCGAACGGCCACGCGCCGCCGAACTCGCTCTTCACCGCGTCGAGGAGCGGCAGCTCGTCGGGTCGCGCGCGCCGGATCTCGTAACCGCGTGCCCGCGCGGCCGCCGCGAGCGCCTCGGCGCGCGCCGCGGAGATCCTGGGATTGTTCCGGACCTCGATCAGCACGTTCGTGCGCGGCTCGCCGTGACACGCCCAGCCGCGGCGCTCGAGCCACCCGACCAGATACGTGTTGCGCACGTCGATGCCGGGCGCGAGGTAGTTGCCCGGCTGATCGAGCGTGCGCAGCGCCTGCTCGCCCGCATCCCGCGCCGCGGCCTCGCATGCCGCGAGCAGCCCGCTCCCCGCACCGTGCCCGCGCGACGGTGGCACGACCGCGATCACCCGCAGCCACTTGCTCGCGATCGCGGCGACGCCGACGAGCCGATTGCTCGCGTCCCACGCACCGAACGCGCGCGCGGGTCCCGCGGGCCCGGGCTCGAACAACTTCTCTTCCGCGACCTCGGTCGCGCGATCGAACGCACACGAATCGGCGAGCACGAGCTCTGCCTCGGCGAGGTCCGATCGCTCTAGCGGTCCGACACGCACCGCTCGAACGTAGCAGTCGCCGCGCAGCTCTGCGAATATGCGGCGCGATGCGCGCGATGCTGCTCTGCGCCGGCCTCTCGACCCGGCTCGGCAATCTTGCCCAGGAGCGTCCCAAACCGATGCTCCCCGTCTGCGGCATCCCGATCCTCGCCTACGGGATCTCGAACCTCGTCGCGCACGGCATCCGCGATCTCGTCATCAACACGCATCACCTCGCAGACTTGATCCAGCGCGAGATCGGCGACGGCCGCCGCTTCGGCGCGCGCATCCAGTACATCCACGAGGACAAGCTCCTCGGCACGGGCGGCGGCCTCAAGCACGCGCTGCACCTGCTCGATCCCGACGGGCGCGACGAGCCATTCATCTCCGCGAACGGCAAGCTCATCTTTGACGTCGACTTCACCGACCTCGTCGCGCACTACCGCGCCACCCCGGACATCCTGGGCATGATGGTCGTGCGCCGCGTCCCCGACGCCAAAGCGTGGGGGGCTGTGAACGTCGTCTCCGACGAGCGCGGCCTCAAGATCGTCGACATTCTCGGCGACGGCGAGCACATGTTCTGCGGCGTCCACGTCACACGCCCGTCGGTGATGGCCCGCCTCCCCGACGGCGAGAGCGACTCGATCCGCCAGGGCTACCTGCCATGGCTGCGCGCCGGCGAACGCCTCGCTGCCTACGAGCACCCGCACGGCTACTTCGCCGAGCACTCGACGCCGTCGCGATACCTCGAGTCCAACTGGGCCCTCTTGCACGGCACGCCGCTGCGACACCCGCCCGGCCGACTCGTCGGCGTCGACCCCACCGCGCGCATTCACCCGACCGCGACGATCGTCGAGCCCGTTCGCATCGGCGCCCACGCGATCATCGGCCCGAACATCACGATCGGTCCCGACGTCGTCGTCGGCGATGGCGCGCACGTCACGCAGTCGCTCACGAAGGCGGTCGTCTGGTCGTCGGGCGGCGTCGTCCAGTGATCTACGAGGGCAGCTGTCACTGCGGCGCGATTCGATTTCGCGTCGAGACGGACCAGCGCGAAGTCCTCGACTGCAATTGCTCGATCTGCGCGAAGAAGGGCCTCCTTCATCTGATCGTCCCCGAGTCCGCATTCACGCTCGTCGCCGGCGCGCCCGCGACCTACACGTTCGGCACGCACACCGCGAAGCATCACTTCTGCGGCACGTGCGGCGCGCATCCCTTCTATCGCCCGCGCTCGCATCCCGACGCGTGGGACGTCAACGCGCGTTGCCTCGACGTCCCGCTCTCGTACTGGACGATCACACCGTTCGACGGCCAGAACTGGGAAGCGAACGTCGGATCGATTCAGTCGGACAGCCGGACACGAGCAGTGTGAAGAAATAAATATGTCCGACGAAATTATCCCGCGAAGCCGGCGAATTTGTCCGGGGGCGGACACGCTGCCGGCGGAACTCCGTGTTTCGTCGTCGCCACGATCCCGTCGAGCGATGATTTGCAGCCGCTCCCCATGACGCAGGTGTCAGGGTGTCCGGCGGTTTCGGACGACTAGTTACAGCCGAGCGTCGGAAGCTGCGCGGTCTCTTGGATGCACTCGGCGACGGTCTTGCGGATCGTCATTGCCCCTTGCTTGACGTCCTTGGCCACCGAGTCCTTCGACATCGTCAGCTCGGTGCTCATCTTCAGCACCGCCGGGAACGCCTGCGCCGCATCGCACTTCGGCTTCGCCGCGGGCACCGTCTCGGCGCACTTGCACGCCTTGTCGATGTACGCCTTGCACGCGTCCTCGCCGCGCTGGAGCTCGGCGGCGGGGATCGGGGGCTCGTTGTTGACCGGAGGCGGCGGCTCGGCTGCCTTCTTCTTGCAGCCGGCGACGAGCGCGAGCACGAGGAGCCACTTCATGCGGCCTCGATGCGCGCGAGCACGACGGAGATGTTGTCGACGCCACCCTCTTCGTTCGCCGCGGTGACCAGCCGGTCGACGCAGCGATCGAGATCGCGCTCCATCATCAGGATGTGCTGCATCTGATCGTCCTTGATCATGCCGGTGAGGCCATCGGAGCAGATGACGTACGTGTCTCCGACCTGCGGCTTCTCGGTCATGATGTCCACCTGCACGGACTCTTTCATGCCGAGCGCGCGAACGATGACGTTCTTGTGCGGCCAGTTCTCCGCTTCTTCGGGCGTGACCCGCTTCATGCGGATGTAGTCGTTGATCAGCGAGTGATCCTCGGTGAGCTGGAGCAGCTCGGTGTTTCGCGCGCGATAGCAACGCGAATCGCCGACGTGCCCGATGATCAGCGCATCGTCGAGGAAGTAGACCGCGACGCAGGTGGTGCCCATGCCCTTGAAGCGTGACTCCCGCTGCGAGCGTTCCCAAATCTCGAGATTGGCAAGCATGATGCCGGTCACCATGCGGTTGACGTGGGTGCGGAGATCTCGGTCGACCTTGTAGGGCCACGTCAGCGTCTGCTGTTTGCCGGTCTCGTTGAAGTGATCGTTGATCAGCTCGACGGCGAGTCGACTTGCGACTTCTCCCGACGCGTGCCCTCCCATGCCATCTGCAACGATGCAGAGACGTTCGGTCTCAGGAAGAGAGATCGAGTCCTCGTTATGATCGCGCTTGCGCCCGATGTTCGTGGCACCCGCAAATCGAACCCTCATCCCGTCGAGCGGGAACGACGTGCTCATCGCACATCAATTGTATCCCAGAACCGCCGTTGACTCGCGCGCGCCGGGCTTCCAGAATCCCAAGACCAGCGATGTGGGGATACGCTGAAGGGAACAAGACGGTGGTCGCTGTCGTCGTGGTCATCGTCGTGATCGCGGCGATCGCGTACGTGGCCCGTAAGCTATGGAGACGGCGCTAGTGGCCGAGCTGGCCCGCGGCACCGTTTTCGACCGGCCCTGGGGTCGGACCCTCGCCGCGCTCGGCATGCGGGGCCTGACCGGTCAGCTCACGATGATCGCGTTCGACGGCAAGACGTACGACATCGCGTTCGCGAACGGCGCCGTCGTCGGGGCGTCGTCGCCGGTCGCGTCCGATGCCGCCGTGCGCGTCGCGCTCACCGGCGGGTTGATCTCGACCACGCAGGTCGCCGAGCTCGCGCGCATCCAGGCGGCCCAGGCCGACCGCGACGAGATCGAGGTCATCTCCGATCACCTGCGCCTCGGCTTCGACCAGGCGATGCGACTGCGCCGGCGCACGATCGCCCAGCGCGCCGCGCGCACGTTCTCGATCGACAAGGCCGACTTCTTCGTCAGCGACGAGATCACGCTGAACCCCGTCGCGGGCAGCGAGCTCGACGTCCGCGCCATCATCTATCTCGGTGCGCGCCAGAACCTGTCGGAGGCGAGGCTCGCCGCCGAGCTCGGCCTGTTCGGCACGTGGTTCCGCCTCAAGCCCGAGGCCTTCGAGGACCTGCCGCAGTTCGGGTTCACCGACGCCGAGCGCCCGATCATCGACGGGCTGATGAACGGCGCTTCGCTCGGCGAGCTCGAGGCGATCATCGGCATCGACGGCCGTAGCGTGCGCGCCACGTTGTACGCGTTGTGTTCCGCGAGCGCGTGCAATGTCGAGCAGACGCGCGGCCAGACGACGAAGCCGCCACCCGCGACGATGCGCACCACGGATCCCGGCATCAAGCGCAGCACCGGCTCGCAGCCGCCGATCACGCAGCCCGCACAAGCGGCGCCCGCCCCGCAACCACCGACCACACCGCCGCGCGAGAAGCGTTCCACCGCGCAGCCGCTGGTCGCATATCGCCCGGGCCTGCGGCGCAGCGGCGGTACCGCGCCGCCGCCGAACACGACGCAGACGCCGGTCGACGCGAACCGTCCGATGGGTGCGGCCGGCAACACGATGCCGCCCGCGAACGCACGCCGCGCCGCGACCACGCCACCGGCCGGCAACGACGTCGTCGGCATCCCATCCATGCAGTACGAGTCCGGCGACGCGCGCTACCCGCGAGCGAAGACAGAGCCCGGCGTCCAGCGCACCGGCAGTGGATCGGATCCGGGCGTCTCGCGCAACGTGAGCGGCTTGAATCCGGGCGTCTCGCGGACGACCACCCTGCCACCGACGGTGTCTCGCACGGCGACGACGGCACCGCGCGCGGCGACTGCGCCGAGCTCGCGCACGACGACGCCACCTCTGACCTCGCGCCCGACGACACCACCGCCGCGCACGGGCCCAGCAACCACGCGCACGCTGACGCCGCCGCGCGGCTCGGTGCGCACGGCCATGCCGACGGCGACGCCGAAAACGTCACGCACGGTCACCGGTCCGCGTGCCCGCTCGACGACGCGGTCGCCCGCTCTTCAAGTTCCGGAAGTCCAGGCGCTGATCGCCGATCGCGCGGCGCACATGGATCACGGCGCCGATCACTACGCCCTCCTCGGAATCGCGGCGAACGCGTCAGGCGACGAGATTCGCAAGGTGTACTTCGACTACGCGCGGCAGCTGCATCCCGATCGCCTCGCCGCGCTCAACATCCCCGACGAGCTTCACGTCGCGCACAAGGTGTTCGCGCAGCTCAACACCGCCTTCTCGATCCTCTCCGACAGCAAGCGTCGCGCGGAGTACGACGCGCTCCTCGGTCGCGGCGGGGAGTCCGCGCAGCGTGAGGAGCAAGCGAAGGCCGAGGAGATGGCCAACCGGATCTTCGAGGCCGAGGAGTCGTACAAGAAGGGCGAGCTGGCGCTGAAGCGCGATGACATCGAGACCGCGATCGTGGAGCTGAAGCGCGCCGTCGAGCTCAACCCCGACGAGCCCGACTTCACCGCCCTGCACGCATGGGCGTTGTTCTGTGCGGCGACCGACAAGAATGCGGTCGCACGCCAGACTCGCGCGACGCTGGAGAAATCGATCAAGCGCTCGCCGAAGGCGATCAACCCGCGCTTCTACCTCGGCCGCGTGCACCGCATGCTCGGCAACGACAAGGAGGCGCTCGATCTGTTCCGCGACCTCCTCTTCGACAAGCCCTACCATGCCGAGGCACAGGCCGAGATCCGCGCGATCGAGGCCCGCCTCCAGGGACCCAAGCCCTCCGGTGGCGGCGGGCTATTCGGCCGCAAGCGCTGAGCGCCAGCTCTCGATCGAGCCCGAGAGTGCGAGCGCAGCGTCCCCGTCGAGCGTGAGCGCCGCGTGCTTCTTCCACGCCTCGCGGACCTTCTGCAGGCGGATCAGCGCGAGCTTCGCCGGCTTCCACTCGCCCTCGCGATCGCGCTCCTGATAGACGATCGCGACGGTCGCCCAGCCGCGCTGCTCCCAGACCTGGCGGTGGAGCTGGCGGCGCACGAGCTCGCCGTCGATCTCTAGATCGTAGACGACCTCGTCGAGCTCGGCGACCAGCACTAGCCCGTCACCATGCGGCGCGGCGCCGTCTGCTCGGAGAGCTCGAGCTCGGTGATCCGCATCTCGGCCGGGCCGACGTGCCCGCGCACCCGGGCCTGTGCCTCGAAGACCTCGCCGTCCCTCTCGATGCGGACGCTCAGCTCCTCGCCGATCTCGAACAGAAATGGCGACCGCACGCGCGCGAGCTCGCCCTCGATCTCGAGCACGTCGAAGAGGTCGTAGGGCTTGCCTTCGTCGAGGACGATCAGGGCAGGGGTCACAGGAAACGACCCGTATCACGCAGCGCAATGCACCCTCAAGCCTGTTACGAGTGGGGTCGCTGAGGTAGGCTCGCATGAGCGGATGCTCAAGCCGGTGGAGAAGCAACGCGTTGCCGAGGAAGTTGCCGAGCAACTTCGTGGGCTCATCCTCGGCGGCCAGTACCCGCCGGGGTCGAAGCTCCCGCCGGAGCGCGAGCTGTCGAAGCGCCTGCGTGTCAACCGTGCGTCGCTGCGCGAGGCACTCAAGAAGCTCGAGCACCTCGGCCTCGTGCGGATCCGCCAGGGCGATGGCACCCGGGTCCAGAACTTCATGGAGACCGGCGGCATCGAGCTCGTGCAGCACCTCTTGCCGCTCGCGGGTGGCAAGCCCGAGCTGATTCGCGACCTCCTCGAGTTCCGGCGGATCTTCGGCCGCGAGATCGCGCGGCTCGCCGCAGGTCGCTCGCAAAAAGACGGCGATGGGCTCGGCAAGCTGCGCGTGCTCGCGGATCGCGCGGACACGGTGACCGGCGCGCTCGAGCTGTTCGATCTCGATTTCGACTTCTACGTCGCGATCGCGCAGATGTCGGGGAACCAGGTCATGCTGCTGCTCATCAACACCGTTCGCGACGGCGTGCGCGGCTTCATGCCGCTGCTCGCGAACCTCGCGGCGCCCGGCGACACCGTACGCAAGCACCACCGCGACCTGATCACCGCGATCGAAGGCGGTGACGTCAATGGCGCGGGCAAGATCGCCGACGACTACCTCCGCATGGGCGCCGAGCTCGCGAGCCGGATGAGCGGCGGCAAGCCCGAGCTACAGCCACTTCCTCTCCACGCACCCGACTGACGACCAACCGATGGCACTCGAACGCAAGGAGGTCGAGGAAATCGCACTGCTGGCGCGGATCGCGCTCGCGCCCGACGAGATCGAGCGCATGCAGTCCGAGCTGGGAGCGATCCTCGAGCACTTCAGCGCGATCGCGCAGGTCGACACGACGGATGTGCCGCCGATGACACACGCGGTTCCCAAGGACATGCTGCTGCGCGAGGACGAGCCGGCGCCGTCGATGCCCGCGAACGAGGCGCTGTTCGGCGCGCCGAAGCGCGAGGGCGATCTGTTCGTCGTGCCCGCGATCATCCCGGGCGGCGAGTCATGACCGCGCCTGCGTACTGGTCGATCGCGGAGACCGTTCGCAACATCGTCAGCGGAGAGATCACCGCGACCGCGCTCGTCGAGTCCACGCTCGAGCGGATCGGCAAGCTCGACGACAAGCTCGGCGCGTACCTCGCGATCGACAAGGCCGGCGCGCTCGGCCAGGCCGCCGTCATCGATCAGAAGCGCAAGGATGGTCAGCCGCTCGGCGCGCTCGTCGGCGTTCCGATCGCGCTCAAGGACAACCTCGTCACGCGCGGCGTCGTCACGACCGCCGCCTCCAAGATCCTCGACGGCTGGATTCCGCCGTACGACGCGACGGTCGTCACGAAGCTGCGCGCCGCCGGCGCGATCATCCTCGGCAAGACGAACATGGACGAGTTCGGCATGGGCTCGTCGACGGAGCGTTCGGCCTACAAGCCGACCAAGAACCCGTGGGACACCACACGCGTGCCGGGCGGCAGCTCGGGCGGCAGCGCGGTCGCCGTCGCGGCCGGCATGTGCGTCGGCAGCCTCGGCACCGACACCGGCGGCTCGATTCGTCAGCCCGCAGCGTTCTGCGGCACCGTTGGCATGAAGCCGACGTACGGGCGCGTGTCGCGGTGGGGCGTCGTCGCGTTCGCGTCGTCGCTCGATCAGGTCGGGCCGATCACGCGCACGGTCGCGGACGCCGTCGCGATGATGCAGGTGATCTGCGGGCACGACGCGAAGGACGCGACGTCGCTCTCCGAGCCGGTGCCGAACTTTCGCGAAGCCCTCGCCGGAGACGTCAAGGGCCTGCGCATCGGCATCCCGGCGGAGTACTTCGGTGGCGACATCGATCCGCAAGTCCGTGCCGCGATCGAGCGCGCCGTCGCTGCGCTCGTCGAGAAGGGCGCATCGACCGTCGACATCAACCTGCCGCACACCTCGCTCGCGCTGCCGGCGTACTACATCGTCGCGCCGGCCGAGGCGTCGTCGAACCTGTCGCGCTACGACGGCGTTCGCTACGGCAAGCGCGCCGATGCGAAGGACCTGTTCGACCTCTACTGCAAGACGCGCGGCGAAGGCTTCGGGCCCGAGGTCAAGCGGCGCATCATGCTCGGCACGTACGCGCTGCGCTCCGGCTACTACGACGCGTACTACAAGAAGGCGCAGCAGATTCGCACGCTCATCAAGCGCGACTTCGACAAGGCATTCCGGTTCTGCGACGTCGTGCTCACGCCGACGACGCCGACCGCCGCGTTCGAGCTCGGCTCGCGCGCGACGCCGCTCGAGATGTACCTCGGCGACATCTTCACGCTGTCGTGCAACCTCGCGGGCCTGCCGGGCATCAGCGTGCCATGTGGCCTGACCGACCAGAACCTGCCCGTCGGCGTGCAGCTCCTCGGCAAGCCGCTCGACGAAGTGACGCTCCTCCGCGCGGGCGCGGCGATCGAAGCCGCGGTCGGGCTCGGCGACAAGAGGCCGGCACCATGACGACCGAGCTCGAGCGCATGCTCGAGACGTGGGAGCCGGTGATCGGGCTCGAGATCCACGTGCAGCTCAAGACGAAGTCGAAGGCGTTTTCGCCGAGCGCGTGCGAGTTCGGTGCGCCGCCGAACTCGCTGACCGACCCGCTCGTGCTCGGCATGCCCGGCACGCTGCCCGTCTTCAACAAGGCCGCGCTCGAGCTGGCGCTGCGCCTCGGCGTCGCGACCGAATCGCAGATCCGCGCGCGCTCGCGGTTCGCGCGCAAGCACTACTTCTATCCGGATCTGCCGAAGGGCTACCAGATCTCGCAGTTCGACGAGCCGCTCTGCGAGAACGGCCACATCGACATCATCTCCGACGGTGCGGTGAAACGCGTCAAGCTGCAGCGCATCCACCTCGAGGAGGACGCGGGCAAGAACACCCACGTCGGTGCGTTCTCGCATGTCGATCTCAACCGCGCGGGCGTGCCGCTCGTCGAGGTCGTCACCTCGCCCGAGATTCACAGCGCCGCCGACGCCGCCGACCTGATGCGCTCGCTCCACCGCCTCGTGCGCTGGCTCGACATCAGCGAAGCCGACATGGAGAAGGGTCAGCTCCGCTGCGATGCGAACGTGTCCGTGCGGATCCGCGGTGAAGACCGCCTCGGCACGCGCACCGAGCTGAAGAACATCAACTCGTTTCGATTCGTCCAGAACGCGATCGAGAACGAGATCCTCCGGCAGATCCGCATCGTCGAAGCAGGCGGTCGCGTCACCCGCGAGACCCGCCTGTGGGACGCGAACCTCGGGCAGTCCGCGTCGATGCGCTCGAAAGAGGAAGCGAACGACTACCGCTATTTTCCCGACCCCGACCTGCCTCCCCTCGTCGTCGACGGGCCGATGATGGGAAACATCCTGCGCTCGCTCCCCGAGCTGCCGGCCGCGCGGTTCGAGCGCTACCAGAAACTGCACGGCCTCGCCGCCGACGACGCGCGACTCCTCGTCTCCGATCGTGCCCTCGCGGACTACTTCGATTCGGTCGTCACCTCACATCCCGGCGATACGAGCGGGCGCACGCTCGCGAACTGGATGCTGACCGAGCTCCTCGGCGCGCTGAACGCCGACGGCAAGACGATCGAAGAGTCACCGATGCAACCCTCCTCGCTGTCCGCCCTCGTCGAGCTCGTCGAGAACGGCACGATCAGCGGCAAGATCGGCAAGGAGGTCTTCGCCGAGGTCTACAAGACCGGCGAAGCGCCACTCGACGTCGTCGAACGGAAAGGCGTTCGCCAGATCTCCGACGAGAACGTCCTCTCCGCGGTCGTCGACAAGGTCGTCGAAGCGAACCCGAAACAGGCCGAGTCCTACCGCGCCGGCAAGGACCAGCTGTTCGGCTTCTTCGTCGGCCAGGTCCTCAAGGAGACGCAAGGTCGCGCGAATCCAGTGCTCACGAGCGATTTGCTCCGCAAAAAGCTGGGCCGCTAAGCGGCTGATCTCCTTGCCGATCCAGCACGCCTGCTCACCGCGCTTGACGAACGCCGCGAGATCCGTAAAGTCCGCGATTCCGAAAGCGTTTTTGTGGAGAGCATGTCATGTACGCCGTGATTCAAACGGGTGGAAAGCAGTATCGAGTCGAGCCCGGTAAGACCATCGTGGTCGAGACCTTGCCCGGCGATGAAGGCGCGCAGGTCGTATTCGACCAGGTGCTCCTCGTCTCTGCCGGCGACGGCGGCAACGTCAACATCGGCAAGCCGATCGTTGCGGGCGCCAAGGTCACCGGTCAGATCGTGGAACAAGGCCGCGGCGAGAAGCTCGTCGTCTTCAAGTTCCGCCGTCGCAAGAACTACGTTCGACGCAACGGCCATCGCCAGAACTACACCGCGGTGAAGATCGCGGACATCTCGGGCTAAGGCCCAAGCAGGACCAAGCGTCATGGCACACAAAAAAGGACAAGGCTCCACTCGCAACGGCCGCGACTCGCTGCCGAAGATGCGCGGCGTGAAGCGCTTCGCCGGCGAGCAGGTCTCGGCGGGCAGCATTCTCGTTCGCCAGGTCGGCACCAAGTTTCACGCGGGACAGAACGTCGGCATCGGCCGCGACTTCACGCTGTTCGCGAAGGTGACCGGCGTCGTGAAGTTCGAGCGCCACGGCAAGTCGCGCATGCGCGTCGCGGTCTACCCGACCGACGCCGTCACTGCGACCGCCGCCTGATTCGCGTCGAACCGCCGCCTGATTCGCGTCTCTCGACCGACACGCTGAACCATCGAGCTCGAACGATCCCATCGTTCGGGCTCTTCGCGTTTCTGCGCGCTTCGGAATGGCGTCCAGCGGATGTAATTGTGTCGGACCAGGACAAGCCGGACAGGTAATTGTGTCGGACCAGTCGGACAAGCCGGACAGGTAATTGTGTCGGACCAGTCGGACAAGCCGGACAGGTAATT
The DNA here is from genome assembly GCA_030857175.1 of Myxococcota bacterium. GTDB lineage: Bacteria > Myxococcota_A > Polyangia > Haliangiales > Haliangiaceae > JABFXX01. The sequence continues at coordinate 20,938 of JALZOJ010000090.1, forward strand.
GTGTCGGACCAGTCGGACGAGCCGGACAGGTAATTGGAGCGAGTAAGGGGTCAGGCACAAGTTGCGTCCGGCATTCGGACAGAACTTGTGCAACTTGTGCCCTGCTCCTTTTCGCGCGCGTCTTGCCGGTGGGCGCCGGACATTTCACGCACCAGCGAGCGCTCGCGTTACTCGTCGACGCGCGAGACGATGAGGAGATCGCGAGCACTCGGGCGCCGCGCGACGGGGCCCACCCGTCCCGCCGGGCGCGCGCGTGGTCGTGATCTCGTCCAGCGTCCGCGCTTCGGGTAGCGCAGAGCGCGGCAGCGGGCGCGAAATGGACCGCGCGCTACAGCGCGAAGCGGCGTGCTGCGAGCGCATCGAGCAGCGCATCATCGTGCGACGCGAGGATGCATGCGCCGCCCGCTGCGGCGTGCGCCTTCATCAGCTCGATCAGCCGCCCGAGGTGCTTCACGTCGAGACCATTATCCGGCTCGTCGAGCACGAGCAGCTTTGGTGGTCCGACAAACGCGGCACCGAGGCAGGCGCGCCGGCGTTGCCCGAGCGAGAGCTTGTCGAGCGGCTTGTCGGCGAGCTCGTCGAGACCGAGTGCATCGCGGAGCGCGGCGGTGGGCGGATCGCAGCGGCGTGCGGCCGCGCAGAGCGCCCACAGCTCCGCGCCCGTCATGAAGCCCGGCGGATCGGCGGCTTCGGGGACGTAGCCGAGCGCGGCGCGTGCGCGCGTTCGTTCGGCGTGCGAGCCCCAGACCGAGGCGCCATCGATCTCGACGACGCCGT
>JALZOJ010000031.1 GCA_030857175.1 Myxococcota bacterium
CTCGGCGATGTCAGGAACGAACCCGGTCTGTCGTCAGGAAGGCAGCCGGTCTACCGACGGGTGATCCTGATTACGAGTGTCAGGAAGGCTGCCGGTCCGATTTGTCAGGAAGGCTCCCGGTCGCACATGCGCGTTGCAACGCATTTCGCCGATATTTTACGAAACGACATTCAATCGATTTAGTCCGTCGGGGTGACGCCAAAAATGAATTGCGTCTCCGGCGATCGCGAGTGCTTTGAAACCGAGAGCGGAGCCGCGAGCGAGGGCAGACCTGTGAGCGGCGGCGAAAAGCCCGGTGAGCTGGCGCGAGCCAGCGCATCAGGCACATTGCGGCGCCAGGTCACGGGGCGGGCCGCCGGTCACAGGTGCGCGCGTTCTGCAACGCCGCTCGTTCTCTTGACTCATGACCGCGCGGGTTCTCACGAGCGCTCGCGCGTGCGCTCCGAAAACCAAAAACCAAAAATTAAATCAGGGAAGGAGCGACGCGAGCGAGGGCAGGGCCTGTGAGCGGCGGCGAAAAGCCCGGTGAGCTGGCGCGACCCCATGCGTTGGACACGATGAGGCGCCAGGTCACGGGGCGGGCCGACGGTCACAGGCAGCCACGCGCTCTGCAATGCCGTTGGCTACGGCGCCCGCGATCGCGCAAGCAGCTCGTTCGCGGTCGGGCTCGAGCGCGACCCGGCCTACGCAGTCGTCCAAAAGATCCGACGAGTGACGCCGTGTGACGGCATCAACAACGCTTCTCGCGGCGATGGAGATCGTGAACGCGAGCCGAGTGCTCGCACGATCGCCGGCGCCGTAGCCGACCACACTGCAGAGCGCGTGGCTGCCTGTGACCGGCGGCCCGCCCCGTGACCTGGCGCCCCGTTGGTTCGACTTCGCGGGATCGCGCCAGCTCACCGGGCTTTTCGCCGCCGCTCACAGGCCTTGCCCTCGCTCGCGTCGCTCCTTCCCTGATTTAAATTTTGGTTTTCGGTTTTCGGAGCGTAGTCGCGAGCGCTCGCGAGAACCCGTGCGGTCACGAGTCGAGACAACGAACGTCGTTGCAGAACGCGCGGCAGCCTGTGACCGGCGGCCCGCCCCGTGACCTGGCGCCCCATTGTGTCCAACGCGTGGGGTCGCGCCAGCTCACCGGGCTCTTCGCCGCCGCTCACAGGCCTTGCCCTCGCTGCGGGGTCCGCTCGAACGAGCGCGGCGCGAGTCATCACCGATTGATGACGTGAATCGCTTCGCCGAGAGCGACCGCGGCCGCTTCCATCATGGCTTCCGACAGCGTCGGGTGCGGGTGGATCGTGAGACGCAGGTCCTCGGCAACTGCACCCATCTCGATCGCGAGGGCGGCCTCGGAGATGAGGTCGCTCGCGCCGTTGCCGACGATGTGCACGCCGAGCAGCTCGCCGGTCTTGCCGTCGGCGATCACCTTGACGAAGCCATCGGTGTCATTGACGGAGAGGGCGCGGCCGAGCGCGGCGAAGGGGAACTTGCCGACCTTGAGCGTTGCGTGGCCCTTGGCTTTGGCTTCGTCCTCGGTGAGGCCGGTGGTCGCGATCTCGGGATCCGTGAACACGACGGCGGGGATGGTGCGCACGTCGAACGCGGCCTTGTGGCCCGCGATGACCTCGGCGACGACTTCGCCTTCCTTGGTCGCTTTGTGCGCGAGCATCATGCCGCCGACGACGTCGCCGATCGCGTAGATGCCGCCGACGTTGGTGCGCATGTGGTCGTCGACCTGGATGAAGCCCTTCTCGACCTTCACGCCGAGCGTGTCGAGGCCGAGGTTTTCGCTGTTCGGGCGGCGGCCGATCGACATCAGGATCTTGTCGGTGTCGATCGTGGCGGTCTTGCCGTCGGCGAGCTCGACGGTGAGGACGGCGCGGTCGCCCTTGTCCTCGAAGGACTTCGCCTTGGTGGAGAGCATGACCTCGACGCCCATCTTCTTGAGCTTGCGCTCGACGACGCCGACGCAGTCCTTGTCCATCGTGCCGAGCAGGCGGGGCATCGCCTCGACGACGGTGACCTTGCTGCCGAACTTCGCGTAGACCATGCCGAGCTCGAGGCCGATGTAGCCGCCGCCGATCACGATCATGCGCGGTGGGACGGCGTCGAGCGCGAGGGCGCCTGTCGAGTCGATCACGCGCTTCTGATCGATCTTGAAGCCGGGGATCTCGAGTGGACGCGAGCCGGTCGCGATGACGATGTTCTTCGCGATGATGGTCTGCGTGCCTGACTTGCCGCCGCTGACCGTGATGCGGTGACCGTCGGGGCCGGACTTCTCGAGCTTGGCCGTGCCCTCGATGATCTCGACGCCGTTGCCCTTGAGAAGCGTGCGGACGCCGGAGGTGAGCTTCGTAACGACGCCGCCCTTCCAGGTTTGCAGCTTCTTCATGTCGAGCGTCGGGGCGCCCGGGATGCTGATGCCGAGCTCGTCGACCTTGCCGAGCTTCTCGTACATCTTCGCGGCGTGAATGACCGCCTTCGACGGGATGCATCCGACGTTGAGGCAGACGCCGCCCATGTACTCGCGCTCGATGACCGCGGTCTTGACCTTGAGTTGACCGAGGCGAATCGCGGCCGGGTATCCGCCCGGGCCAGCTCCGATGACGACAGCGTCGAACTTTTGCTCGGACATGCGCGCGTCATACCACGCGCGGTTGCGTCAGGCGTGCGACAGAGCGCGCGAGAGTGAGCGTGCCAGCGCGCGTTCGATCGCGGCGCGCAGGTTGGCGGCGTTGCACGGCTTCGCGAGGAGCTCGTCGATGTCGGCCATGGCGGATTCGCAGTCCGAGCCCGAGAGCATGATGCGTGCGGTGCCCGGCGATTCGACGCGCAGAATCCGGAACAGCATCGCGCCATCGATCTGCGGCATGCGCATGTCGGAGATGACGACGTCGAACGGGGCCTTGCGGATCTCGTCGAGCGCGGCCTCGCCGCTGCTCGCGAACACCATGTCCCAGCGCTTGCGGTCGCGGTGGAGGACGTTCTGAAGACCGGCGAGGAGGGCGGAGTCGTCGTCGACAAACAGGATGCGCTTCATGCCGCCGCCTTGGCTTGGCTGCCGGACATGGGGGCTCGGCCGGCCATGGGGTCCTCGGCCGTGAAGGCCGGCAGACGAATCGTGAACTCGGTGCCGTGACCGAGCTGGCTCTCGAACACGAGCGAGCCGTGGTAGCGCTCGACGATCAGCGAGCGCGCGACCGCGAGGCCTTGGCCGACGCCCTTGCCGACCGCCTTCGTCGTGAAGAACGGCTCGAAGATCTGCGCGCGGACGGGGTCCGACATGCCGGAGCCGGTGTCGGCGATCGAGATCACGACCTGTTTGCCATCGTTGCGCGTCTTGATCGTGATGCGGCCGCGACGGGCGAGGCCGAAGTCGCCGGCGTTGTCTGCGATCGCTTCTGCGGCGTTGACGACGATGTTGAGAAGGACTTGCTGGAGGTCGCCCGCGTGGAGCCAGACGGCGGGGACGGCGCCGAGGTCGGTGACGACGTCCGCGACGTAGCGGTACTCGTTCGAGGAGAGCGTGAGCGTGTTCTCGATCGTCTGGTTGATATCGACGGCTGTCATTTCCTTGCGGTCGTGTGCGAACGCCTTCATCGAAGCGACGATGCGCGCGATGCGAGCGGCGCCATCGGCGGCACGCACCAGCGCGGTCGGGATGTTCTCGCGCAGGTAGTCGTCCTCGAGCGGGATGTCCGCGAGCGCGTCGCGCACGAAGTCGACGCTGTCCGAGATGTACTGGATCGGCGTGTTGATCTCGTGCGCGATGCCGGCGGCCATGCGACCGACGGACTCGAGCTTCTGCGCCTGGCGAAGCTCGGTCTCGAGTTGCTTCTCGCGTGTCACGTCGATCGTGAGACCGCGAATGCGGCGGCTGTTCCCGCGCGCGGAGAGGAACGTGCGCGTGTGGATGACGCGGCCACGCGCGGTGATGAGGCGGCAGTCGATCGGCCCGTCGTGCTGCCCGCCGTCCATGATGCCTGCGATCGCGGCGCGGTCGTCGCGATGGATGCTCGCGAGGATGTGCGCCGGCGTCAGCTCGTCGAGCTCGCACTCGAGGAGGCGCGCGGCTTGTGGCGCGATGTACACGACCTTGCTCTTCTTGACGTCGTACTCGAACGCGACCGCATCGAGGTTCTCGACGATCGCGCGGTACTGCTCGATGTCGTCCTCGAGCTTCATCGTGCGCTCGCGGACCTTGCGATCGACGATGCCGCTGAGCCGCTGCGCCTGCGCCGCGTGGCGGGAGGCGCGCCGATCATCGCGCTGCATGAAGACCGCCACCCCGACCAGCCCGCCCGCCAGGAGCGGAATGCCCGCCCACGGCACGAGGGCCATCAACACGCCTCCCAACGCCGCGCAGGCGATCGAAGCCCATCGAAGTACCGGTCGCACGAGTCTGTGGGTCGGCCGCACCCGGCCATCGTGAAGGTTATCGCTGGGATACTTCGCGCTTCGTGAGGTCGGTCAGCTTGAGGTCAGCGAGCTGATTCTGGAACTTCACCCGGGCAAGCATCAGCTTTTCTTGGGTGTCGACGATGCTGATGGTCGTCTTCTGCACACGGTCCGACATCTCGGCAAGCCGCATCCGGAGCGTCTGCATCAGCTCACCGCCGGTCTTCACCGCCTTCAGCGTGACCACCTGTGCGTGCAGCTCGCCCGACCGCGACCGGTATTCGCCGAGCTGGTCGCGCAGCGTCTCGATCTTGTCGACGAGGTCCGCCGCGTCGCGATGCGTCGCGAGCAGCGCCTGGATCTGCTCCTTCAGCTTCGGCGTCGCGTCGGGCTCGGCGATGAACACCTTCATCATGCCGAGTGCCTCCGGCGTCGCGAGGTCGAACGACCGCTCGACCGGCGTCGCTTCCACGAGACTGACGTAGACCGTCTCGGCCGGCTTGAGGTCGACGCGGAACAGCTCCGAGTCACCGACCTTCATCGGCTTGGACGGCTGCTCGACGACCTCCCAGCCCGCCTCGATCTTGTGACGCACGTAGACGGTTGTCGGAGTCGCGAGCCGACTCGTGATCGTGAACTTGGTGTGACGGCGATGCTGGATCTGCGCGGTGACGATGCCGCGCTCGACCGTCATCAGCTTCGCGATGCGATCGCTCTCGTGGCCGTTGCGCTCGATCACCACCTGCTTGTCGAGCGCGAACGGCACGACGACCGAGGCCTTCGGCGGAACGGGCTCGGTGATGCCCTCGCCGATGAAGCGGCCATCACCGTAGACGGTGACCGGACCCGGCTCGAGCGTGTCGTTCGTCGGGTTGTCGAGCCGGATCGCTTTGAAGGCGAACCGCTTGTCACCGCGATCGCTGATCGGATCGTAGAGGTACACGACACCGCCGGTCGTCTCGCCGTGCAGCATCGCGACCATCGCGCTGGAGCCGGACTTCACGGTCATCGGGCGATCGGCCATGAAGTGGCTCTCGCCGACCGGCGTATCACCCGGTGCGATCTGCCGGGCGGTTGGCGTCGCGTCGGCCTTCTCGCCGGGCGCGACGGCGATCACGCGCACGTGCTCGGGCTCGCTCGGCCCGACCTTCGGTGCGATGTGGATGCGCGACGCCATCACGCCGTCGTTGACGAGCTTGTTCTTCACCGCGGTGCCGCGCTTCTGCGCTTTCTCCTCGCTGCTGCTGTGGACCTCGATCACGACATCGCGCTTGTCCTTGACCACGCGCTGCGCGATCGCCTTCAGCTTCTCGTCACCTTGCTTGACGAGATCCGGCGCCTTCGGAGGCTCGTACGAGCTGCCACCGCCGCCGCTGCCGCTGCGGCTCGAGCTGCCGGTCTGCGACGAGAAGCCCGACGACGAGCCAGCCGTGGCACCGAGCGCCGCTCCGAACGTGCGGCCAGGAACCGGGACGGTCTTGTGATAGTTCTTGTCGATCGTGATCCCCTGGGTCGTGCTCGTCGGATCGATCGTCGGCGCGCTGTCGTAGATCTTGACGACCTCGCCGCCGGACTTGCGAAGATCGAGCTTCTGATAGGCAGCCGTGACCTTGTTCGCCGCGACCTTGAGCTTCCGCTCGACGGTGAGCTCCGCGTAGTAGTAGGTGATTTGATAATCGCCGGTCGGGAGGTTGTCGAAGAAGTAGAGCCCATTATCGTCGGTGATCATCGTCGCGACGACGTTGTTCTTCTGGCTCGTCAACGTGACGGTGACGCCGGCGAGCTTCTCGCCGCTCTTCTTGTCCGTGACGGCCCCTGCGATCTTTCCTGGATCTTTCCAGACGCCATCGACGGTGTAGACGTTCTGGACGGAGCTGGAGCCGCTGGTATTGATGCCGTCGACCACGTACGCCTCGCCGCCACGCAACTCCGCCGGATCGATCGACGCCAGCTCCTCACCACCACTTTGCGAATACGGCGACACGCCGGTCGGCGGCGCGATCGCGAACTTCTCCTCGCTCGCGAGCAGATCGCGATCGATCGTCCGCACGCTCCACAGATCGTAGCGGAACGCGAGCGCGGAGCTCGCACCGACGCCGACGAGCACCCCCTTCCAGTCCTCGCTCGTCGTGTTGTCGACGATCGCCCAGCCCTCGAGCATGACCTTGCCGCTCGCACCGACGACGACGCGATAGCTCGGCTTCCACGCCGGCGCTTCCGTCACGTACGTCAGCAAGACCGTTGCTTGCCGGCGCTCCGGCGTCTCGAGCGTCATCGTGAGGTAGCTCCCGTCGTCGGCTTCTTGCCGCGGGATCGTGACCGACAGCGGCTTGCGCGTCGCGGGATCGACGACGGTCAGTGACTTCAAAAAATCGTCGACGCGATCGCGCGGGACGCGCACCGTCACGCGCCCGTCGTGCACGGTCGCGGTGCGCTCGTAGAACGCGACGCCGTTTCGGTAGATGACGACGCGACCGAGGACACCTCCGTCGACGTGCGTGCGTTGTGTATGACCACAACCAATGACTGCGAGTAAGAGGAGCCCTCGTAGGATTCGCATTCCTTCATCTACGGGTACGCGGTGCGACCGCGCCACGAGTCGACACTGACGCCTGTCAGTCCCTAGCGGTGTCGCACCCGATGACGCTGTCGCAGCAGCTAGTGGTGGTGCGGGTTCTTTGCGCGTGGCGACCGCTCGACTTCGTCCATTTGTTCGCGCAGAAGCCAGGTTGGCTCCTCGAACACGTCGTCGATGAGCGTTCGCAGCGCGGGTGCGCCGACCGCTTCTTGCCGTGCGATCGCATCACGCACATCGGCCTCGAGCCGCTGCGCGAGCGCTTCATGCTCGCCATCGCTCAGCCAGCCGCGGCCGAGCATGTAGGCCTCGAAGCGACGGATCGGATCGCGCTGCCCGCGCCACACCTCGGTGACCTTCTCGTCGCGGTAGCGCGACGGATCATCCGACGACGAGTGCGCGCTCACGCGGTACGTGAGCAGCTCGACGAACGTGGGCCCGCCGCCCTGGCGTGCCTTGTCGGCCGCGTACTTCACCGCGTAGTACGCGGCGAGCACGTCGTTGCCGTCGGCGCGGATCGCCTCGACGCCGTAGCCGATGCCCTTCGACGCGATCGTCTCCGCAGCCGTCTGCAGCGAGCCGGGTGTGGAGATGGCCCACTGGTTGTTCTGGCAGATCAGCACGCACGGTGCCTTCGTCACGCCGGCGAAGTTGAGCGCGACGTGGAAGTCGCCTTCGCTCGTGCCGCCGTCGCCCATGTAGCCGAAGCAGACCTTGCCGCGATCGCCTTTGATCTTCATCGCCATCGCGATGCCGACCGCGTGGGGAATCTGCGTCGATACGCACGACGACATCACGACGTAGTGCCGTTCGCGATCGCACGGGTGACACGGCATCTGCCGGCCCTTCGTGGGATCGGCGGCGTTGCCGAAGATCTGCGCGATGTACGAGTCGAGCGTCATGCCGCGATACAGGCCGACGCCCGCTTCGCGCAGCGCGGGAACGATCCAGTCCTCGGGCTGCGTCACCGCGGCCGAGCCGACGACCGCAGCCTCCTGGCCCATCGCTTCACCGTAAAATCCGATCCGGCCCTGGCGCTGCAGCGCCATCATGCGCGCGTCGGTCACGCGGATGCGGACCATGCCCTCGAACAGGCGGCGTGCGAGCTCGCGATCGAGGTGCGCGAGCGCGGCCTCGTCGACCGGGGTCCCGTCCTCGCGGAGCAGCTGGAACAGGCCGGTGACCTTCGCGCGATCGTCGCCGTCGAAGTAGCCGAACGCAGACGCACGCGCGAGGACCATCCGCGGAATCTAGATCGAAGTGCCTGATCGACGCAAACCGACGCAAACCGCGTATACCCAGCCATGCTCGACGAACGCGCTCGCGCCCTCCTCGACGTGGCTCGGCAGCTTTCGGAGCTCGGCTATGCGTTCACGACCGTGACGCCCGAGACGCATCGCCGCGTGGTCGCTCGGCGGGGACGCGCGGCGTCGCTGCGTGACGTGTTCGGCTGGTCGATGCCGTTCGAGGCGACGCTGTTGCCCGTGGGGCTGCTCGCGAGCCTGCGCGCCGCGGAGGCCGTGTCGACGCGTGACGGGCTCTTGTACCCCACCGTGCGGTTCTCGCGGTTGCACGACAAGCTCTACGCGCACTCGGCCTATCCCACGGTCGGTGAAGATGCCGTGTTCTTCGGGCCAGACACGTACCGGTTCTGCGATCTGCTCGAGGGCAGTGTCCAGCGCGCGCGATGCGTCGTCGACGTCGGGTGCGGCTCCGGTGTTGGTGGGCTCTCGCTCGCAGAGCGCTGCGAGCGCATCGTGCTCGCGGACATCAATCCGCACGCGCTCCGGTTCGCGCGCATCAACGCGCACCTCGCCGGCGTTGCCGATCGCACGGAGCTCGTGCAAGGCGACCTGTTCGCGCCGGTCGCAGGCGATGTCGATCTCGTGATCGCAAATCCGCCCTACCTCGTCGACGGCGCACATCGGACGTATCGCGATGGTGGTGGCGAGCTCGGCGAAGGACTCGCGGTGCGCATCGTGCGCGAAGCCGCGGCGAAGCTGACGCCGGGCGGCAGGCTGGTCCTGTACACGGGCGCAGCCATCGTCGACGGGCGCGATCTGGTTCGCGCGTCGATCGCGCCGATCCTCGACGAGACGTACGCGAGCTGGCACTACCGCGAGCTCGATCCGGACGTGTTCGGCGAGGAGCTCGAGACGCCTGCCTACGCGGCCGTCGAGCGCATCGCCGCGGTCGGCATCGTCGCGGTCGCGCGCTGAAGCTCGTAGACCGGCGCGAGCAGACAGGCGGCACTGCCACCGGAGCGCTGGAACTCGTCGAGGGGCGTGTAGATCACGCGGCGACCGCGTGCCTCGAGCGCATGGCGGAGCTCGTCGGAATCTGCGCCTGTCACGATCGCGTCGTCGATCTCGACGACGTTGAGCGCGAATCGCGTTGCCTCGTCGCGCGAGACCTCGATGATCTCGCGCAGCGGCAATGCGCGGAGTGCACGCCATGCGCTCGGCGTGAACGCATCGCTACAGACGAGTGCCGTACCGTCGGCGAGCACGGCCAGCGCCGTGTCCAGGTGATAGAGCGAAGACTCGGCCAGCTCGAGCGGGACGACGGGAAGCCCGAACAGCTCGCTCAGGACCGGACCCGCATCGCGCGACGAGCGAAAGCCGTGACCGAGGAGGACGCAGCAGCCCTCGACGACGATCACATCGCCGCCTTCGAATGGCGCCGGCCTCGCGTGCACCGCGACGTTGATCCGTGTCAGGTCGCGCGCACGTGCGCCTTGCTCGCGCCGCCGGACCTCATAGCGCGGCGTCGCCAGGAGCGCATGCGTGATTCCCGCTTCACGTCCGTAGATCGCGTTGTCCTTTGCGAACACCGAGTCGAAGGCACCGTGGACGAAGGGAATCATCGTCACGTGGGCGCCCAGTGAACGCACCGTGCGCAGTAGCGCCGCGTGCTGCGCGATGGCACGCACCGGATTCGCGGAGCCCACAACCATGTGAGGGTTGATCGACCACGCGATCCGATACGAGCACGCTTCGCCGGCAGCGTGGTCGCTCGGGGCGCAGCTCGGCGCACTGGCAACGAAACGACGCATGACCTGGGGCCGAGCAAGGATCAGGCCGGGCCTTTGCAAGCTCGATGGGCATGCTCGACGTGCTCCATCAGTGTTTGGCCGAGAAGAATCGCGATCGACTCGCAGGACGATTTCCCGTAACCAACTGGCGTGAAGAGCTCTCGCGCGAGATGGAGCTGCGCGCGCTGGAGATCGAGACGATCGAGCTCGAACGCGCGAGCATTCGAGAACGTGCACAGACCGCACCCTCACATCCAGACGACTTCATCGCGTGGTTCGAGCAGCTCGAGAAAACGGGGCCGGGCCAGTACGACGTGCTGTTTCCATGGCTCGCGACGACTGCATCACTCGACGAGATGCGGTGGTTCCTGCACCAGGAAGTCGCCGGCGAGGCGGGCTTCGAAGACCTCGTCGCGCTCACGCAGCTGAAGCTGCCCGATCGGCCGAAGCTCGAGCTCGCGCGCAACTACTGGGACGAGATGGGCCGCGGCAAGGCAGGTGGCATGCACGGCCCGATGCTCGGGCGGCTCGCCGAGAAGCTCGAGCTCGCGCAGCTCGACGCGCCGATCGTCTGGGAGTCCGCCGCGCTCGGCAACATCATGATGGGCCTCGCCGCGAATCGCTGCTACGCGTATCACTCGATCGGCGCGCTCGGCGCGATCGAGCTCACCGCTCCGAGCCGCGCGCGCTTGGTCAACGAGGGACTCAAGCGGCTCGCCGTCGTACCCGAGGCACGACACTACTTCGCGCTCCACGCCACGCTCGACGTCAAGCACTCGGCGGCGTGGAACGCCGAGGTGTTATGGCCGCTCGTTCACGACGAGCCTCGTGCGGCGGTGGCGATCGCGGAAGGCGCGCTGTTGCGACTGCAGGCGGGCGAGCGCTGCTTCGTGCGCTACCGGCGAGAGCTCGGCGTTCAGAGCCAGCCGAGCCGCGCCATCTCGGCGAGCCCGCGCGTGCGCAGCGCGTCGCCGATGTCGTTGCGATAGCGCACGTTCGGGATCCCGATCCGCGCGACCAGATCGTACACGGCGCGCTGCGCGGTCTCGAGGGTCGGCCCGCGTCCCGTGACGACCATGACGTAGCCGACCTGTCCTGCGGTCACGAGCGTGCCGTCGACGAGCGCCACCTCGCCAAAGTGGAGGTGCACGCGCGCTTCGGTCGAGAGCTCCGGCAAATGGATCGGCATGCCCTTCGAGAGCTCTTCGTAGCCGAGGTGATACGGAAACGGCGGCACCGTGAGGACCACACCGACGGCGAAGCCTTCATGCGTGGCGAACGATGCGGTCTCGCCGTTCGCGATCCGCTGCAGGATCTGACCCGCTGGCTCGGCGAACAACGCGGACAGGATCGCGAAGCCCGGGTAACCGAACCGGCACGTGAACTCGAGCGGCCAGATGCCGTCGGCATTGACGATGGTGTTGAGGTTCACGTAGCCGACGTGTTTGCCCTCGCGTAGCAGCGGCTCGATCTTCGCGAGCGTGGCCGCGAACAGCCGCTCGCCGCCGCGATACGTGACGACGGTACCCATCTCGCCGGTGAGCTCGCCGACATCGCCGGGGAAGAACCGCTTGTGCTCCCAGTCGAGGTTGATCGGACCGACGAACTGCTCGCCGTTGAAGAAGGACCCGAGCCCGACTTCGACGCCGCTCACGTGGTCCATCAGGATGAAGCTCGGCGCTTCGTCCCAGTTCTCTTCCCACGTCATCTGATGACGGCGGAGCACGGCGAGCACGTCGATGGCGTCGGGGCGCGCGCCGACGTAGTTCATGTCCGAGCTCATCGTCGAGCCGTTGAACTTGAGGACGCAGCGGCGCGGATTCGCCTCGAGGAATGCGATCGCGTCGGCGAACGACGTGAATTGATTCGTCCCGAGCGTTCGTAGTCCCATGTCCATCAGCACGCGCTGGGCGAACCCGCGATCCTGCTCCAGGCGATCGCCGAGCGCGCTTCCACCGAGCACGCGCAGCCCGCTCTCGCGCAGCTCGTCCTGCAGCGCGCCGCGCCCGACCTCCTCGAACAGCACGAGCCCGTCGTCGCGCACCCAGTCGAGCTCGCGCTCCCACGCGGGGGTGATCGCGATCAGTCCGCCGAGGACATCGTGCGACCCTTCCTCCGCGATGTGCACGCGGACCTCGTGGCCCTCGTCCTGGAGGCGGAGATAGATCGATCCGAGCTCGTTGTAGTCGCCGATGCCGAGGATACGCATGCGCCGTGCGCACAACCTAGCGGCAGCTCGCTCGACCGTCCACCACGTGCGAGCGACTAGATCGGGGGACGACGGCCTACTGCGGCGTCAGGGTGACGCGCAGGTGCGTGGTGGCTGGGACGTTGTGCGCAGCTGGGCGGACGGCGTTGTTCGGATCCGCAGCCCCCGTGTTCGGTGCGGGCTGCTGCGGCGCGGTGCCGGGTCCGATGTCGATTTCCTGATCGTGCTCGCTGCCGAGGTCGTAGAGCGCGACCGGAAGCTCGCCGGCGCGCGGCGTGGTTCCGTCGAACAGCGGCACGCCGTCGACCGCGAACAACCAGTCGTTCGACATCCCGTACATCGTCACGAGGGTGAGCCGGTCGCCGGGCGCGGCGACGACGCTCGTCTCGTATCGCATTCCGGGCATCGCGGGTCCTGGTGCGCTCGCCCCGATCGGCGTGTCGAACACGGCGCTTGCTTGGTCTGCGAGCTCGGCGGGGTTGCCGTCCTCGGCGATGCGCTCGAGGCCCGCGCCGTAGTCTGGCGATCCGACGGCGAACAGCGGCGCCGCGCCCTGATGCACGACGACCACGCCCGGTGAGAGCGGTGTATGGAAGCCGGTGACCTTCGCGAGGGCGCCGCCGAGCTCGGCGGGGTTGCCGTCCTCGGCGATGCGCTCGAGGCCGCGGCCGCGATCCGGCTCGCCCGGTGTGAACAGCGGCGCGGGCATGCGATGCAGCGCCCACACGAGCGGTGAGAGATGGATCGAGATGGGGCCTTGCGATGTGACGAGCCTGTTCGTCGAGCAGTTGAGGATCACGAGCGAGAACTCGCGCTCGCCGTGATGCACGAGCGTGACCTCGACCAGCTTCGAGACCACGATGCCCGGCACCTCGCGCACCCGCTTGTCGGGATCTGGCGCGCCGTAGTTCGGCATGGGTTGTCGTGGTGCGGTCGCGTCACCGATCGCGGGCTCCTGGTCGATCTCGGTGCCCGCGTTCCATAGCTTCACGTACTTCGTGACGTTGCCGCTCATTGGCTTGCCGGCGTCGTCGAACACGCGAATACCGTCGGGGCCGGGTGCGAAGAACCAGTCGTTCGACTCACCGAGCATCGTCGCGAAGCTCACGGCGTGACCTTTGCCGGCGGTGAAGCGGATCTCGAACCGTTGACCCGGTGCGATCGGCCCGGTGCCGATGGTGCCCGACTTCAGCACCTCGAACGGAACGATGTTGTCGATGCGCAGCTTGAACGTCGCCGTGGGTTCGTTAGGGGTTTCGTTCTGGCTCGTGTCGTCGGTACATGCGGCGGCGGCGAGCAGGATCAAGGACAGTCTCTTCATCATGACGTTCGCGAAGTGCAGCGGACGCGCCACCTGCACGACGCAAATCCGCGTTTACCTGTCGCAGGACAAGCTCGCGATGACATCACGACGAACGGGAAACCTAACGTGCGTTCGAATGCGTCGTTCGTCGTTCTCGAACGAGCGATGCCGTCACGACCGCGCGCTCAGGTCGCGAGTCGGTTCAGCGATTCGCGGATCGCTTCGACGAGCGCGTTGGTTCTGCGATGACTTCCGACCGCGCGGCGGTGCACGAGGAGGATCGTGCGCGGCTCGATATGCGGAGTCGGGAGGCGGATGACACGCTTGAAGACTTCGCTCGTGCGCGCGACGTGGTCGAATGCGACGGCGACCAGACCACTGCGCGCGACGATCTCGAGCGCGGATCGCTCGTCGCTCGCCCACGCGGCGACATGCCGCTCGACACGCGGTGGCCAGCCATCGTCGACGTGCTTGCCGCCAGTCCCGACGGCGACACATCGCAGCGAGCTGGTGTCCACGGTGCGGCCGGCGCGTGCGTACAGGCTTCGGGTCCAGCTTCCGACCTCGGTGACGACGAGGTCCACATCGTCGGGGCGCGCGATCATGAGCGCGACGTCCGCGTCCCCGCGCACCAGCATCTCCGGAATGTCTGCATCATCCGCGACGGCGCTCGATGCGACGATGTCTGCGTGACGATTCGCGAGCGCGGCGCAGGCGCGGGGGAGCACGGCGCAGCCGATGTCGCGTGATGCGACCGCGGTGACCGTGCCGCGCATCTCGTCGCCGGTCGCTTGCGCCAGCGCTTCGTCGACGATCCGCATCGCATCGCGCGTGGCGGTGAGCAGACGGCGGCCGACCTCGTTGAGGACGAGCGACTTCGCGCTGCGATCGAACAGCGGCACGCCGAGCTCGTCTTCGAGGAGCTTGACCGTGCGCGATAGCGACGATGCGACGACATCGAGCTCTTGCGCCGCGGTGGGCAAGTGCTCGGTCTCGGCGACGGCGCGGAACGTCGGCAACCACGACCAGATCGTGCGAACGCGCCTGACGAACTGCATCAGGAACCCAGCCCGAAGCCGCCGATCGCGGAGCCTTCGTCGCCGCGACCGAAACCCGCTGCGACCGCGGCCGCGAGCATCCGACCGGCGAGGCGCGAGAACGGCAGCGACTGCAGCCACACACGGCCGGGGCCGGTCAGCGTCGCGAAGAACAGACCCTCGCCGCCGAACAGCGCGGTCTTGAAGCCGCCGACCCACTGGATGTCGTAGTTGACGCGCGGCTCGAATGCGACGAGACAGCCGGTGTCGAGGCGCAACGTCTCGCCGGCCGCGAGCTCCTTCTGCACCACGGTGCCACCCGCGTGCACGAACGCGAGGCCTTGGCCTTCGAGCTTCTGCAGGATGAAGCCTTCACCACCGAACAGCCCGGCGCCGACCTTCTTGTTCCACGCGATCCCGACGGAGATGCCCTTCGCCGCGCACAGGAAGGAGTCTTTTTGACAGAGCAAGACGCCGTCGTGCTGGCGCAGATCGACCGGGATGATCTTGCCGGGGTAGGGCGCCGCGAACGCGACCTTCTGACGCTGCTGCGCGCCATTGCCGTAGATCGTCATGAACAGCGACTCGCCGGTGAGCACGCGCTTGGCGCCCGCGGCGAGCTTGCCGAAGAAGCCCTGGTCCTGCGCCTGCGAGGAGCCGTCGCCGAAGATGGTCTCCATCTTGATGCCGGGATCCATGTAGAAGAACGCGCCGGCTTCGGCGATCGCGGCCTCGCCGGGATCGAGGACGATCTCGACGAACTGCATCTCGTTGCCGATGATCTCGAAGTCGATCTGATCGGCGACGACCGGCGCTGGGCCGGCGGGCGGCGGCGGTGGCGGCGGCGCGGCCGTCGAGAACGCAGCGGTGAACGTCGGGACCGTCGCGATCGGCGTCCACTGCGGCAGCGTCTGCCCGTAGACGTAGGCGGTCTGGCTGACCTGCCCCGTGCGGATCATGTCGATGACCTGCTGCGTGCCGAGTGGACCTTGCTGCTGGCCGTTGATGCCGATGTACCAGATGCCGCCGTCGTTCATATGCGCCTCAGACCATTTCCATGAACATCGTCGTCGGGTCTTCGAGCAGCGACTTCACGTCCTGCAGGAACATCGCGCCGTCCCAGCCATCCGCGAGGCGGTGGTCGACGGAGATCGACAGGTTCATGAGGTGGCGGATCACGATCTGACCGTTGCGTACGGCGGGCCGCTCTTCGATCTTGTGCACGCCGATGATGCCGACCTCGGGGAAGTTGATGATCGGCGTCGCGAGCACGCCGCCGAGCTTGCCGAGCGAGCTGATCGTGAACGTCGAGCCGGTGAGGTCGTCTCGCGTCGCGGTGTTCGTGCGCACGGCGTCGGCGAGTCGATCGATCTCGCGCGAGATGTCGAAGATCGAACGGTGATCCGCGTCGCGCACCACGGTGACCACGAGGCCCTGGGGACCTTGGGCCGCGATCCCGATGTGGTAGTACTTCTTCCGCACGATCTCTTGCGTGGCTTCGTCGAGCGACGCGTTGAGTGCCGGCCACTTCTTCAGGCCCGAGACCGCGGCCTTCACGATGAAGGGCAGGTAGTTCAGCTTCACGCCGCGCTCGGCCGCGCGCGCCTTCGCGCGATCGCGCACGGTGACGAGCTCGGTCATGTCGATCTCTTCGACGTACGTGAAGTGCGCCGCGGTGTTCACCGAGCGCGACATCGACTCGGCGATGCGCTTGCGCATTCCACGCAGCGGGATGCGCTCTTCGAGGTTGCCGAGTGGCGACTTGCCGCGCGCGGGGACCATCGCGGTCGACGCACCCGACTGGAAGTTCTTGACGTCGTCTGTGGTCACGCGGCCGTGCTTGCCGGTCGCTGGCACACGCCCGATCTCGACGCCGAGCTGGCGGGCGAGGCGGCGGGTCGCGGGCGTCGCGAGCACGCGTGCACGCTCCTCGGTCGCATCGACGACCTGGATCTGCTGTGCCGGCGCGGTCGTGCTCGCCGCCGGACGAGGTGCCTTCGGCGGCTCGGCGTGCGGCTTGTGTCCACCGTTGCTCGACGGTGATGCCTTCGATGCGGGCGCGCCGTCTTCGTCGATGACGACGAGGACCTTGCCGACCGGGCAGATGTCGCCGTCCTTGTAGTTGATCTTCGCGACCGTGCCGGCGCGTGGCGACGGCAGCTCGACGGTCGCCTTGTCCGTCATCACCTCGACGAGCGGCTGGTCGAGCTTGACCTTGTCGCCGACCTTGACCTTCCAGGTCACGATCTCGCCCTCGACGACACCCTCACCGATATCAGGCATGTAGAAGTCGAAGGCCATCGCTACCACTCCAGAGTTTGGCGAATCGCGCCGAGGACGCGATCCGCGTTGGGCATGTACTCGTGCTCGAGACTGTACGGGAACGGGGTATCGAGACCGGTCACGCGAATGATCGGCGCCTCGAGGTATTCGATCGCGCGTTCCTGGATCGACGCGATCAGCTCCGCTCCGAAACCACACGTGCGCGGCGCCTCGTGAACGATCACGCAGCGCCCGATCTTCTTCACGCTCGCGAGGATCGTCTCGATGTCGAACGGCATCAGCGTTCGCAGATCGATGACCTCGACGGAGACGCCCTCCGCGAGCGCCAACGTGGCAGCTGCCTCCGCGATCGTCACCATGCCCGACCACGCGAGCAGCGTGACCTGCGAGCCTTCGCGCACGACGTTCGCCTTGCCGAGCTCGAGCGTGTAGTCCTCTTCGGGGACCTCGCCACGGCTCGCGCGGTAGATCCGCTTTGGCTCCATGAACAGCACCGGATCGTTCTGGCGCATCGCCGCGAGCAAGAGGCCCTTCGCGTCGTACGGGTTCGAGGGCGCGACGACCTTGAGGCCGGGCGTGTGGATGAACAGCGCCTCGGGCGACTGCGAGTGATAGTGACCGCCGCGAATGCCGCCGCCGACGGGCGTGCGGATCACCATCGGGCACGTGTAGTTGCCGCCCGAGCGATACCGGAATTTCGCGAGCTCGTTCACGATCTGATCGAACGCGGGGAAGATGAAGTCGCCGAACTGGATCTCGGGGACCGGCCGCAGCCCGTAGAGTGCCATGCCGATCGCGGTGCCGATGATGCCGGCCTCGGCGAGCGGCGTGTCGATCACGCGGTCCGCACCGAACTCGTCGTAGAGGCCACTCGTGGCGCGGAACACGCCGCCGAACTTGCCGATGTCCTCGCCAAGCACGACCACGCGCGGATCGGCGCGCATCTGGGTGCGAAGCGCGTCGCGAACGGCTTCGATGATGTTCATCGTGGGCATATCGGTGCGAGCGACCAATCGCATATCACGAATCGTCCTGCC
This sequence comes from Myxococcota bacterium, assembly GCA_030857175.1. Taxonomy (GTDB): domain Bacteria; phylum Myxococcota_A; class Polyangia; order Haliangiales; family Haliangiaceae; genus JABFXX01. Next base: position 17,871 of record JALZOJ010000031.1, read on the forward strand.
GCGTTGCGCCCGGCCGCGAGGGAGGTAGATAGTCGGCTCGTGATCTGGATCTTGCTCGTGTTGCTCGTCGTTGTGGGTGGCGGCGCCGCGATCGGGATCGCGATGAGGTCGAACAAGCAGCTGCCCTCGGGCGGCGGTCACAAGTCGCTCCCCTCCGGCGCGGCGGCCGACCGGCTCCTCGAGCGCACGGTGCGCGACCTGCGCGTCGACGACGTCCTCACCATCGACGGTAAGGACTTCTTGTGCGAAGGCATGATCGCCTACGACGAGGACGGCCATCGCTGGATCGGCGGGCGCGTCGTCGATGGTAGCGATGTGAAGTGGCTCGTCATCGGCCTCGAGCGCGCCTCCGCATCGTCGATGCGCCTGCTCGCGCAGGACTCGTCGACGCCGCTCACCGGCTATCCTCCCGAGGCGCTGGTGATCGAGGACATCCGCTACGTGCTCGACAAGCGCGGCGCCGCGACCTGCTCGATGTTCGGAGACGTCGGCGGGCTGGGCGCGATGAAGGCGGGCCGTCCGGAAGGCCACGTCGAGCGCTGTCGCTGGTGGCTCTACAACGCGACCGGCGACGACACGCTGATCGTCGAGCAGTGGGGCTCGGACTACCGGATGCTGCGCGGCAAGAAGGTCGGCGACGGAACGGTCGAGCTCATTCCGGGCAGCTGATCACGCCGGCTGCGGCAGATCGAACGTGAACGTCGTGCCTGCGCCGAGCTTGCTCTCGCAGGTGAGCTTGCCGCCGTAGCCCTGGACGATGTCCCGCGCCACGGGGAGCCCGAAGCCGGTGCCCTTGTCGCCCTTCGTCGTGAACAGCGGCTCGAAGATCCGCGCCAGCGTCTCGGGCGGCATGCCGCTCCCGGTATCGATGATCTTGCAGATCGCGCGGTCGTTCTCGGTGAACGTCCTCAGCGTGATGGCACCGGGTGAGTCGCCGATGGCGTCGACCGCGTTGACGACGAGGTTGAAGATGATCTGCTCGATGCGCACGCGGTTCGCCGTGATCATCAGCGGATCGGTCTTGAAGTCGAGCTTGACGTCGAGGCGGCCGAGCTTCGCGGCACCGCGCAACATCATGATCACGTCGCGCAGGACCGCGTTGAGATCGAGCGGCTCGACGCGATCCGGCCCGGGGCGCGCGAGCTGCATCAGCCGATTTCCGTGCGTGGTGATGTGCTCGGCAACGCGCTCGAGGTCCGGCAGCAGGGTGCGGGCGAGCTCGGTGACGTCTTCCTTCGCGGCGAGCGCGGAGGAGAGCTCGTCGACGGCGGCGACCTGGATCTGGGCGATGTTGCGAAGCTCGTGACCGACACCGCCGGCGAGGGTGCCGAGCGTGGCGCGGCGTTCGGCGATCAGCAGCGAGGCACGCGCTTGCTCGAGCTGTGATTCGATGGTCGCGTTCAGCGCGCGCAGCTCGTCCTCGGCCTGACGGCGGCGGCGAATCTCTGCTTCCTTCTCGGCGAGCAGCTGCTTGATGTCGCGCGTGTCGCGCGCCACGAGCACGATGCCGTGAAGCTCGCCCTCGGGCGTGAGCACGGGCGAGCCGGTGACCGACACCGGAATGCGAACGCCGTCGTGCGTGACCAGCCAGCTCTCCTCGCGACGGAGCACGTCGCCGTCCTCGATGCGGCGCCGTACGACGGTGCGGAGGCCCGAGCTGTCGTCCTGCAGCAGGCGTGCGACGGGCATCGAGCGAATCTGCTCGACCGAATAGCCGGTGATATGCGCCGCCGCGGTGTTGGCCAGCGAGATCCGTCCCTCGACGTCCACCACCAACACCGCGTCCACCATCCCCTCGATGACGTGTTCGATCACAGCTCCGAGGTGAAACTAGCACCGAAACGCTAGAGTCGGGTGTGGCCCGCTGCCCGACGTGTCATCGCCGTCTGGTTTCCGGACAGTCGTGCGCGACGCACGGCAGGATCGTCACACAGATCGTTACACCAGCGCACGGTGCAGCCGTCGAGGCACCGCGCTGGTCGCAGCCGCTGACCTCGTGCATCGGCAGTGGCGGCTTCGCGGCGGTGTGGGAGCTGCCTGACGAGAGGGTGCTGAAGGTCGCGCACGCGAATCACGAGCTCGCGCGTGCACGCATGCGCCGCGAGGCGGAAGCGCTGGCCGCGATCGGCGCGCCTGCCGTCCCGAAGCTCCACGCCAGCGGCGTGCTCGACGACGGGCGCGCGTGGATCGCGATGGACAAGGTCGTCGGGACGAACCTCGCCGATCTGCTCGCAGCGGGACCGATGCGGATCAACGCTGCGATCGAGATCGGCGACGCGCTGCTCGCGGCACTCGAACGCGTGCACGTCGCGGGCTTTGCGCATCGCGATCTCAAGCCCGACAATCTGGTGCACACGAAGCAGGGGTCGGTCGTGATTCTCGACCTCGGCCTCGCGCGCAAGCTGCCCGACGACCCCGACGATCCGACGCGCGCCGGCGTTCAGGTCGGCTCGCTCGAGTACATGCCGCCCGAGCAGCTGCTCGACGCTGCAGCGGCAGGCGCGCGAGCGGACATCTACGCGTTCGGCTGCGTGCTCTACGAGCTGTGCACCGGCCGGCCGCCGTTCATCGGTGATGCGGGGGGCCTCGAACGCGCGCATGCGGCGCTGCGCCCGCCGCCGCTCGCAGCGCTCGCGACCGTGCCTCCTGCCCTCGAGGCACTCGTGCACGACTGCCTCGCGAAGATGCCGTCCCGGCGGCCGCAGACGGTGACCGAGCTGCGCGACCGGCTCGGCGCGCTGCGCGACGCGACACCGTCGTTGCAACGCGTGCAGCACTCGGTCTCGGTGATCCGAGAGGGCAAGCAGCCCGTCGTGCTGCTGTGGGCCGAGCTTCCGAAGGTCGATCGCACGCTGCTCGGCATGCTCGCCGCGCGCAAGATCGCCGTGATCTCGCAGCGCGGCCGTCGCGTGCTCGGCGGTGTCATCGGTGCGGACCACGCAGACCCCGCGGGCACCGCGATCGCGGCCGCGCGCGACCTCGCCTCAGCGGGTGCACGCGTCGCGCTCCACCTCGACGCGTTCGAGGTCACGAGCGGCGCGAGCGGCATCCAGATCCTCGGCGTCTCCGAGGACTGGCTGCCATCTGTCACGTGGAACGGCATCGTGATCACGCGCGCGCTCGGTGCAGTGGCGCAGTCTCCGACGCGCGCCTGCGAGGTGCCGGGCTTCGTCATGCTCGGCGAGCCCTCGCAGAGCGCCGAGCTGTTCGGCCGCGACGCGCTGATCGCCGACATCGCGACCGACGCGGCGGCCGCGCTCGCGAAGGCAGGTCCGGCGATCGCACTGCTCGTCGGCGAACCGGGCATCGGCAAGAGCGCGATCGCATCGGCGCTCGTCCCGCTCTTGCGCGACCTCGGCGCGCGCGTCGTCCTTGGCGAGGTGCCGCCGCCGGGCTCTGGCAAGCCGAGCTACGCCGCACTCGCAGAGCTCGTCGGGACGCCCAGTGGGCCGGTCGTTCGCGCCGTCGGTGATGCGTTGCGAGGCGCCGCGCGCGCGCAGCCGACCGCGATCCTCCTCGATAACGTGCACCTCGCCGATGCGGACCTGCTCGACGCGCTCGAGTACGCGACGCTCGGTGGCGAAGCGCTCGCGTTGTGGGTGCTCGTCATCGCGACCCCACGCCTCGAGCACCGGCGCCCGGGCTTCGGTGCGCGCGCGGAACGGCACCGCCGCGACGTCGTGCCGCCGCTCGACGAAGACGCGGCGGTCGCGCTCACCGCAGCGCTCCTCAAGCCCGCCGAATATCCGCCGCTGCGCGCGCTGCGCAAGATCGCGTCGATCGCGCGCGGCAATCCGATGCACCTGTCGACGCTCGTCCGCGAGATCCACGATCGCGGTGCGATCGCGGTGCGCCCGAGTGGAGAGCACTTCCTCGACACGAGCGCGCTCGACGCGTTGCCGCCGATCGCTCTGGGTCCATGGCTCGCCGCGCGCGAGCTCGCGCAGCTCGACGGCGATCTCGTCGCGCTCGCACGCGTGTGCGCCGTGCTCGGTGACGAGCTCGAGCGCGACGAGCTCGCCGCTGTCGTCGAAGCGGTCGAGCGCCGTGGCGGTGCGACCACCACGCTCGACGTCGACGTCGGCCTGCGCGAGCTCGAAGCCGCGCAGCTGGTCGTGCCGTCGGGACGAGTCTTCTTGTTTTCGCAGGCGCTGCTGCAGGAAGGCATCTACGCGACGACGAACCAGGACGAACGCCGCGCGATCCACGTCGCCGCGCTCGACTACTGGCGCGCGCGCACCGAGCCGGCCGCCACCGAGCGAATCGCGCGCCACGCAGAAGCCGCTGGAGAGAAGACGGTCGCGGCGCACGCGTATGCCGTCCTCGGCGAGCGCGCGCATGCCGAGCATCACGAGCTCGAAGCTGCGCAGGCGTGGGAGGGCGCGCTGCGCAACCTCGACGACGGCGCACCACTCCTCCCGCGCGCGCTCCTCGGCCGCGGCCGCGCGCGCTATCGCTCGCAGCGCCGCATCGAGGCGCTCGCGGACTTCGAGCGCGTCGTCGACATCGCGGTCTCGGCCGGCAACATCGCGCTCGAGGTCGAAGCGCTGCTCGAGCAAGCGACCGTGCACGACTGGACGGGGAGCTTCGAGCAGTCGCGCGCAGCGGCGGATCTCGCCCGCGAGCGCGGCGCAATGCTCGACGAGCCGCGCCTCCGGCTCGGCATCGATCTCGCGCACGCGCGTAGCCTGTATCGCGCGCAGCAGTTCGACGACGCCACACCCGCGCTTCATGCGGTCGGGACGAGCGCGCATGCATCGGGCGCCAGCGAGATCGAGACGGTCGCGCGCTTGTTACTCGGTCTCGTTCTTGTCGACACGGGAAAGCTCGACGAAGCAGAGCGCGAGTTCGCGCTGCTCGTCGAGATCTGCGAGCGAACCGGCGATCGTTTTCACCTCGCCGGCGCGTACACGAATCGCACGCGGCTGTGGTCGGCGCGTGGCCAGCTCGAGCGAACCGCCGCCGACATGCGCCATGTCATCCAGCTGTCCCGCGAGGGTGGGCAGGCGCAGCTCGAGCGCGTCGCGACCTACAACATGGCAGAGGATCTGATGTGGCAAGGCGCGCTCGACGAAGCGCTGCGTCTCGCGCGCCGGAGCCTCTCGCTCCAGCTCGGTCAAGGCGAAGGCTCTGCTGCAGTCGACCGCGTGCTCGTGGCGCGGATTCTCGCAGCGCGCCGCGATCGTGCCGCGCTCGTCGAGGTGCTTGCGGCGATCGAGCGCGAAGACTCCGACGAGCTCGCCGAACAGATGGGCGGGTCAAAGGACGCGATCCTGGAGGCGCTACGCGCGGCCGCCGGCGTGACCAGCGGCTGGGACGCAGCGCTCACGGCATCGATCGACCTGCCGCCCGCGCTACAGATCGAAGTCGGCTTGCTCGCAGCAGCCGAAGGGAAGCTGTCTCCCGGCCGCCGCGCACAGATCATCGAGCTCGCGCTCGCAGACCCGAACTTCGCGGGTCGCGTGCACGAGCTGTGATTACTGCGTGCTGCCCTGCTGCTGCGTCGGCGTCAGGTTGACGGTGATGACTTCGGGATAACGAGTCGAGCCGCCGAGGCACGAGGAGTACGGCGACGTGGCGTCGGTGCATGCCGTGTTGCACGGACCCGCGTACGTGAAGTCGCAGTCGGTCGTCGTGCCGTTCGAGGACAGCGCGCACATGCGCAGCGAGTTCGTCGAGTACGGCGTCCACGAGCGATTGCTGCACGCGAACCACGTCTGCGTGGTCGCGAACAGGTCGCCGTAGAACGCGCCCTCGGTCTCCGAGTACTGCGTGCGCTCTGCCGAGGTGCTGAGCAGCGCGAGGTTGGTGTCGTGGCGCAGCGAGATCTGAACCGAGACGCCGTAGAGGTTCGTGCGCGCCAACAGACACGCCGTGACCCAGCGCCGTTCGGAGACGGTCGGGGTGCGAGTTGCCCACGAGGGGGCGAGACCGATCGCGCCGGGGAACACGTACGAGACACCCGCGGCGTCTTGCGCGGTGATGCTCTGTCCCGCCGGGATCGCGCAGCCGACGACATACGAGAACACTTCGCGCGAGTCAGCGTTCGCCATCATGTCGGTCGTCGCGAGGCTGTTGACGCCGAGCTTGTTGACGCCGAGCTTGTTGACGCCGAGCTTGTTGACGCCGAGCTTGTTGACGCCGAGCTTGTTGACACCGAGCTTGTACGAGACATCGACGTCCCCCTCGTCGTCGGCAGACTCGTCGATCGCGCACGCGCTCGTCATCACGAGTGCGAGCGCGATTTGTAGGGAGCGATTTTTGGTGATCATCGTTACTTCCAGAATGTGTCGACCAGCAGCGACGAACATTAAGTCTAATTCAACCGCATCGTGATCTCTCGAATAACTGTCGACTCCTTCGTGTCGGTCAGGTGCCCACTCATGTTCTCGCCGGAGTTTCCGTTCCACGTGCCACTCACCAGCGCACTTCGCTCCACAAACTCACCGCGGGTACGCGTCGTGAGCGGGCCGAGGATCTCGGTGCGCTGGCAACGCTCCTCGACAATGGAGTAGCCGTTGGCGACCCAGGTGAGGTCGAACGAGATCGGCGCGCCTTCCACACACGTGAACTCGGCGGTGATCACGTTGACCGTGCAGACCTGGACCGGGAACGGCGTGGCCGGCAGGAGCAAGTGTGCCTCCGTGTCGGTCTGCGTGTAGGCGCTGTTCGGGATCTCGCCCGCGCCTTGCGTGAGGATGATGATGTCGGGATCGCTCGTCGGCGTCACGTACGAGAAGTCGATCGCCGTCGTGTTGGTGATCTCGTCGCGCGAGACATTGAGGCCGCCCTGCGCTCCGGTGTTCGGATCGAACAAAAACACATCGGCGGCCTGGCCGTTCACGCGAATCCGCGTGAAGCTCTGCCTACGCTCTGCCTCGAGGCCACCAACTTGTTCAGAAGTGGTCGGCTCGGTCGACGTGCACGCGGCGAGAACGATCAAGGCGAGTGCTGCTCTCATGTCTTGAAACCCCGAGGGTTCGAAAAAAACCCATCACATAGTTAATCGGAAAACACCGTCGGCAAAAAGTTCTTCTCGGGTAGCGGTCGGAGAACGAGCTTTGCCTGTGCTCGTCGGAATGCGTTCGTGATCCATGCAGCCACATCAGTTCCAAATAGCGACGAGCCAACCGTCATCGCGAGATGATAGAGATGAGAGGTTGAGTACGAGTCCTCCCATCGAAGTTCCCAAACACCGACTGCTGAAGCTGATCGGCGAAGGTGGGTTCGGGCAGGTGTGGAGCGCCGAACGCGAGAGCGACAAGCAGCTCGTCGCCATCAAGATTCTACACCTCGAGCTCGTGCGATCGATCGACGCGCTCACGCGGTTCCAACGCGAGATCGAAGCGATCCAGCGGCTCGAGCACCCGAACGTCGTGCGTGCCTTGGATCACGGCACGCTCGGCGATGGCCGGCCGTACGTGGTCCTCGAATATGTCGAGGGTCCGAACCTTCGCGAGGTGATCCACGAGCGCCGCTTCATCCCGCCGCCCGAAGTGCTGCAGATCCTCGAGCCTTTGTGCGATGCGCTCGCGCTCGCGCACGATGCCGGCCTCGTTCATCGTGACGTCAAAGCCTCGAACGTCATCCTCGGGCGCACATCGGATGACGTGCTGCGGCCGGTGCTCCTCGACTTCGGGCTGGTGAAGCTGCTCGACCAGACCGGTCCAGGCCTCACGTCATCGCGGAGCATGCTCGGCACACCGGCGGCGATGGCGCCGGAGCAGATGCGCGGCCTGCCGGTCGATGCGCGAACCGACGTGTATGCGCTCGGACTCCTCGCCTATCACATGCTCACCGGGCAGCCGGCGTTCACCGGTGGGCCGGGCGTCGTCCAGTCCTACCTCCAGATCCACGGTCCGCGCCCGCGGCCGTCGGCGAAGATCGAGATCGACCCGGCGATCGACGAGCCAATCTTGAAGGCGCTCGCGACCGACCCGAAGGATCGGCCGCCGACGACGCGCGACTTCATCGAGGCGCTCCGCCGCGCGATCTCGCCGCCGGAGAGCGAGCAGAGCGACGTGATCGTGCTCTACGTCGAAGGTCCAGCAGCGGCGATCGCGGCCGTGACCCAGATCGTGAGCGACGCTGGGCTGATCGTCGCCATCGCGGCCCCCGACAGCATGCTCGCCGTCGCGCCGCGCGATGGCGTCGACGTCGCGAAGCTCTTGGCCGCGCTCCGCCCGCTCGAGAACCTCCACGGCGCCGTCGGCGCCTCGACCGCCGCCATTCGCGGCAAGCTGGTCGACGGCCCGGCGCTCGACGTCGAGAGCTGGGCCCCGTATCCATTGGCCGCCGGCCTGTGGGTCGCCGCGGGGGTTTGAGCTACGATCGAGCCGTGAGCATCACGCGGCGCATCCTGGATGGCGCACAGTCCGGCCTCTCGAAGCTGACCTCGCTCGTCATTGTCGATGATGAACCGCTGAGTCACGTCGAGAGCGCGGCGCTCCAGGCCGAGCTCACCGCGCGCAAGGCCGCGCGTGAAAAGTCGCAGAAGAAGCCGCTCGACAACCCGCTCGCGAAGATGGCGACGTCGGACCCGGCATCGCGCGCGACCCGCGAGCGTGCGGCGCGCGATCGCTCGGCGCGCGTGCACAAGGAGCGCGACGAGAAGGCGGCGCGGCAGCGCGCGCAGGCGGACGAAGCGTTCCGCCGCATGAAGGAGCAGGCGGCGAAGGGCGGGGCGTCGGGCTGGACCGCGCCGTCGTCGAGCACGTCGTCGGGGTCATCGGGCCCGAGCCGGCCGCCGCGGCCGGGCAGCAAGGAGGCGCAGCTCCTCGACTGGTACAAGACGCTCGACCTCCAGATCGGCGCGGACATGCCGGCGATCAAGAGCTCGTACCGCCAGATGATGCGCAAGTACCACCCCGACATGCACGCCGGGAATCCGCAGAAGCAGAAGGCCGCGACCGAGCTCTCGATGCGCGTGACCACCGCATACAACGGGCTCGTCGAGCACTTCGAGAAGAAGTGAAACGCCGCTGTTACGACGTGCCGTGATACATCCGCGGCGTGGATGTACATAGCGCTGCCTCGAAGACGGCCTTGATGGTCTGTGCCTATCGCGCGCGAGCGACGCGCTGGCCCACGCCGCTGTTCACCGATCCGTGGGCGGAGTCGATCGCCGGACCCGATGGTCACGAGATCGCCCGTCTGCTCGATGCGCGGTTCCCGCCGATGGAGCACTGGCTCGCGCTGCGCGTCGCCTATCTCGACCGGCTCGTCGGCATGGCGGTCGATCGCCTGAACGTGCGGCAGGTCGTGATCCTCGGCGCCGGCTACGACACCCGAGCGGCGCGGCTGCCGCGCGCGGGCGTGCGGTACTTCGAGGTCGATCACCCGGCGACGCAGCAAGCGAAGCGCGAGCGGCTCGCGCAGCTCGACGGCTATCCGATCGAAGCCGCCACCTACGTGAGCTGCAACTTCGAGCGCGAGGATCCGATCGAGCGGCTGCGCGCGAACGGCTTCTCGACCGCGGAGCCCGCGCTCGTGATCTGGGAAGGCGTCGTTCCGTATCTGACGGAAGGCGCCGTGCGTGCGACGGCGACGCGCCTTGCGAGCGGGCTCGATCCGCGGTCACTCGTCGCGTTCGACTTCGTCGGCAAGAAGCTCGCCGGCGGGCAGAACCTCTCGAAGTCGGATCAGCAGACGCGCGAATACGTCGGCGAGCTCGGCGAGCCGATCCAGTACGGCTCCGACGACATCTTGCCGCTGCTCTCGGAGTGTGGCTTCCGCTGGGTGCGCTCGCTCGACTTCAACGAGCTCGCGCTCGAGATGCTCGGCGACTACGTGCGCGATCGGCAGTTCCGGTTCCAGCACATCGCGCTCGCGTCGGTCACCGCGCCCGCGGCCTGCTGGCCGTAGTTATTAGGTCGCACCGGTTATTAGGTCGCACCATTTAATTCGTCGGTGCGACCTCGCGCAGCAGCTTGCGCAGCCATGCGAGGCCGGGATCGCCGTCGACGCGCGCGTGCCAGCGCATCGAGACGGTGAAGCCGTCGATGCGCAGCGGCGGGTCGCGCAGGACGAGCGGCATGTACTCGACAAACACGCGCGCGATGCCCTCGGGCGCGGTCCATACGAGGTCGGTGGTCGCGACGACGTGAGGTGCGACGAGAAAGTGCGGGACGCGCAAGGTCACGTTGCGCCGCTCGCCGCCCTTCGCGAGCAGGTCGTCGACGAAGCTGCCCGGTGTGCCGCGCGGCGCGACGAGCAAGTGGGAGAGCGCGAGGTAGCGCTTGCGATCGAGGACACCGCGCGCGGCCGCGCTGCCCTTGCGCAGCACGCACATGAAGCTCTCGCGCCACAGCGCTTGCTCGAGCACGTTCGCGGGCGAGTCGATCCAGACGCCGATCGCGAGCTCGACGTCGCTGGCGAGGCTGTCGGTCGGCGGTGGCCGAACGTCGATGCGAATGCCGGGTGCTTCGCGCGCGAGGCGCTCGACGAGCGGAGGCAGCAGCACGAATGACTGCTGATCGGCCATCGACACGACGAACGTCCGCTCCGCGGTCGCGGGGTCGAACGCTGGCGCGGCGCGAAGCACGACCTCCGCTGCCTCGAGTGCGGCACGGACCGCGCCGCGGAGCTCGAGCGCGCGTGGCGTCGCGGTCATCCCGACCTTGGCGCGCACGAGGAGCTCGTCCCCGAGCAGCTCCCGCAGGCGCCGCAGCGAGTGGCTCACCGCCGGCTGGCTGACGCCGAGCCGCTTGGCCGCGCGCGTGACGTTTTGCTCCGCGAGCAGCGCGTCGAGTGAAGTGAGCAGATTCAGGTCGATACCGGACAACCGCACGATATGAGCATCACGAATATAGAGGATGACTACAATCGATTTTGTTCATGACGAGCGAGGCGTATGTTGAGGGCCCAAAGGAGCTACGCACCATGTACGCAATCGCTGGAGTCTCTGGAAACACTGGTTCGGTCGTCGCCAACACCCTGCTCGCCGCCGGGAAGCCCGTGCGGGTCATCGTCCGCGATGCAGCAAAGGGCGAGGTGTGGAAGAGCAAGGGCGCGGAAGTCGCCGTCGCGTCGCTCGACGATCGCGCCGCGCTCGCCGCCGCCTTGAAGGGCACCGCAGGCGCTTATCTGCTCATCCCGCCGGGCGGCTTTGGCGAGACGAACATCCCCGCGAACCGCGCGAAGACCACGCAGGCGATTCTCGGCGCCGTCGCCGACGCGCGTCCGGCGCACGTCGTGATGCTGTCGTCGATCGGGGCGCAGCACGCTGCCGGCACGGGCCCGATCAAGCACCTCAAGCCGCTCGAGGACGGCCTCCGCGCATCGGGCGTCCCGACGACGTTCTTGCGCGCCGGGTTCTTCATGGAGAACTGGGCCGGCGTCGCGCCGGGTGCGATCCAGAGCGGCACGCTCTACTACGCGCTCGCGCAGTGCATCCCGCAGGTCGCCACGCCCGACATCGGCAAGACCGCCGCACGCCTCCTCGTCGAAGGTGCCCCGAAGCAGTCGCGCGTCGTGAACCTCGCGGGTCCGGCCGACCTCGATCTGCAAGACACGGCCGCCGCGCTCTCGAAGATCGTTGGCAAACCGATCGCCGCCGTCACCGTGCCACCGTCGGCGATGGTCGAAGCGCTCGTCGGGATGGGTGCGTCGCGCGAGATCGCCGAGATGTATGGCGAGATGTCGGAGGCGATGAACGCCGGCAAGCTCGTCTGGGAAGGCGAGCCCGAGCGCGGATCGATCACGCTCGAGCAGCGCCTCGGCCAGTTGCTAGCGTAGCTCGCGGCGCACGATCGCGGCGCCTTCGACCATCGCGCGGAGCTTCTGGATCGCGACGACACGCGGCAGTTGCTTGAGGCCGCAGTCCGTCGTGAGCGTCACGCGCTCGGCCTCGATGTGCTTGAGCACCTTCCGGACGCGGTCCGCGACTTGTTCGGGGTGCTCGATCTCGAGCGTGCGGACGTCGATCACGCCGGCGTGCACCTTCTTGTCGCTCGGTAGCTTCCGCAACAGATCGGCGTCCTCCATCTCGCGGCACGCGAAGTCGAGGACGTACGCCTCGACCTTGACGCCGTGGTAGTGCGGCATGATCTCGCGATAGCCGCCGGCGGTCATGCCCTCGAGCTTGTTGCCCCACGCGTTGCCCATGCAGAAGTGCCACGACTTCTCGACGCCCGTCGGAATCTCGCCCATCGTGCGATCGACGACATCGCAGACCCAGTCGTAGTCCTTCTCGCCGGAGAGGTGCGGCATCCACGCGCCGAGGTCCTCGAGCTGGACGTGCTTGCAGCCTGCTTCGACGACTTCCTTGATCTCCTGGCGAAAGATCTCGGCGAGCGCGCGCGAGAGGTCGTAGCGGTTCTTCACCGGACCGTTACGGAAGTGCGCGAGCGTCGAGAGCTGCACGGGCCCCGCGCCGATGCAGGCCTTGATCGGGCGCTGCGTGTGGCGCTGTGCCCAGCCATAGATCAGCGCCATACGAACCGGGCCGCGCTCGATCGCGCCCTCGACCCCAACGCCGCCGGCTTCGTCGAGCGCCCAGATGTCGCGACCCTTCGCCTTCGCGCGCGCAGGGTGGGGCAGCTTCTCGCTCGAGAACCCGTGCGTACGCTCGAGCCAGTACCAAAGGAACGAGCCGATGCCCATGTGGTAATCGTCGAACCACATCTGGCCATCGGTGAGGATGTCGAGCCCGGCGTCCTCCTGGTCCTTGATCACGACGCGCGTCGCATCGTGGAACGCCTCGGCGTGCGCCGCGACCTTGAACGCCTCGAGGACGTCCTTGCCCGCGAGCTGCTGCGTGAACCAGAGCGGGCGTGGATACGAGCCGACCATCGTCGTCGGGAGGAGCTGCATAGTCGCGAGATACTACGCCGGTGGCGGACGTCGTGGATCGATCGCCCATGTCATCGACGTGTTACGGGCGCTTGTCGGGGAACGGCGGCCCGAGCTGCCAGACGTCGTCGATCATGCGAATCGTGCCCGTCCGCGCGCGTAGGTCGAGGTTCCCGCGGATCGTCGGCTCGTGCGTGTCGGTCCACAGCTCGAGCGTGCAGCGCTCGTTCTCGAGCTTGCCGGTGAAGTCGAACGTCCAGACCAGCTCGTCGCCGACCATCGTCATCGTGCCGCGCGCGTTCGCGCGCTCCGCGAGCTGGATGCCGACGCGCCACGGTGACCAGGTCTGGTAGTCGGGCTCGTCGGCATCGAGGTTGCCGAAACGCCGCGCTTCGAATTCGAGGCGCATGGGAAAGTCGCAGCTCGTACTCGCCGTCCCGCCGCGATTCTCGACCGCGACCGGCTGGGCACCTCCGCACGCGCAGAGGACGAGCACGGCGAGTCCGAGCCACATACCTGGATGGTGCACGAATCACGGACCACGGTTACATCCGTCGTGCGATGATGGGATGTGCGTTTGGGAGCCCTCGTGCTGTTTGCGTGTGGCTGCGATGCCGCGGTGATGGAAACCGTCGACGCGCCGCCGTCCGACGTCCAGCAGCAAGACAGCATGCAGATGACGATCGCGTGCCCGCAGGATCCGGACCTCTTGCTCTGCATGTCGTTCGACGCGGCCGGGTGGACGAGCCCCTACAACAACGAAGGGGCGCTCGCGGTCACGGCCAACCTGACGGCGGTCACGCGGACGACGGCCGGTAACGCCAACTCAGCGCTGCTCGGACCGACGAGCGAGATCCTGTTCCCGATGAATCCGCTCCTCACCGGGTTCGCCGCGATGGACGTACGGCTGCGGTTCGACGAGGACATCCCTGCGGGCGGGCGCGTCGGTATCATCGACGCCGACAACACGACGCCCGGCATGAGCCTGTTCGTCTACACGGGCACGACGAGCCCGCACCGCATTCGCTGCAACCTGGGCGGCGTCGATCTCTACGCGGCGACGACGATCACGCTCGGCGCGTTCACGGAGATCGCGTGCACGTGCAACATGGGCAACGTCGCCGTGCACCAGGACGGCGTGAAGCTCGTCGAGCTGGCGGGCACGCCGACGTGTATGCCGGGCGGCGCCGTCAACGTGGGCCTCCAGATCGGTCAGAACAGCCGCGCGGGCAGCGGGCTGCCGCCGAACGAGCCGTTCATCGGCGCGATCGATCGCGTCCGCCTCTGGAACAAGGTCCCTTAGTACAGGCGGTGCAAGTGCGTGCCTCGGTAGTAGTGACCGAGGATCTGCGTATACGACTTGCCGGCGGTGGCCATGCCCATCGCACCCATCTGGCACATGCCGACGCCGTGTCCGAACCCGGCGCCGCGGATCGTGAAGCTGTCACCTTCGCGCTTCACCTCGAACAGCGTCGACTTCAATCCTCCGAGGAGCCGGCGGATCTTGAGGTCGCCGGACAGGTCGACGGCGCCCTTTTCGCCCTTGATTGTCAGCGTGCCAATACGGCCGGACACGCCGCGCGTTTTTGGAACGAGCGCCGTCACGCGGCCGATCTCCGGAAACTCCGCGGCGATGCGCACCGTGAGGTCATGCGCGCTGATCTTCTCGGTCCAGCGGAAGCGGCCCTTGCCGTGCTTGCCGGACTCGCAGTGGGCGTTGCCGGAGTCACCGTCGAGGAAGGCCGAGATGGTCGCGTCGGTGACGCGGGACGTGTTGCTCTTCGCGTTGTCGTAGCGACCGCGCAGTGACGGGTCGGCGTCACCGCCCCAGATCCAATCGTTGTCCTCGCTGTGGCCGCCGCACGACGCGGCGTAGCGGATGTCGACGAGGCCGCCACCGTCGCGCAGCACGACGAGCCCGCGCGTCTTCTCGATCGCCTTTGTCGTGCGCGGGTCTTCCTTGCCGGCACCGGCGTAGACCTGGCACTGCTGCGTCGAGCACAGCAGGAATGGCTCGGTGAGGTTGCGACGGCCGATCTTCTGCAGCAGCTCGGTGCGCGCGGCGATCGCCTGCGCCTCGAGCGCGGCCGGCGGTGCGTCGGGATACATCTCGGCGGGCACGATACCGGCGAGGAGCTTGTCCTCGGCGACGGCGTTCGCGGCGAGCAACGAGCCGTCGTGGTCGAGCGTGACGTAGACCGAGCCCCAGTAGCGGCGATCCTCGATGCCGGTCGCGAGCTGCGAGCCGCCGGTGCCGGTCGGGACGTCGAGTACGGTGATCGTCTCCGACGTCTTCTTCGGCATGAACCACAGGACCGAGGGATTCCTGATCACGGTGCTGCCGCTCTTCGCGACGATCACGCCTGCGGGGCGGCGCACGAGCTCTTGATGCACGGCCGTGCGGATGCCGAACTTCTTCGCGAGCGCGGCGGCGCGGTCGGTGCCTTTGCCTTGCGCGACGGGATCGATCGCGACGCGAACCTCGCGCGTGTCGATGACCGCGCCGTTGACGCCGAACATCGTGCCGATCTCGAACGTCTTCGCCTCGAAGCCGCGCTCCTTCCAGCGCTGGATCGAGGCGGCGACGCCGGGTGCATCGTCGGGGCCGAGCGTGTCGACGATGGTCCAGTCGTGGATCACGGCGGGCTTCGTTGCTTCGGCAGTGATCGTCCAGGCCTCGCCGCCATCGGACTCGATCGCGGAGCCTCCCTGACCGTCGGGGCGCACGACGAGGCCGCCCTTCGCGCGCAGCTTCACGTCCTTCTTGTTGCCCATGATCTCGACGGTGACGAGCGGCAGGCCGTCGTCGGTGAACGTGAACCGCGTCGAGTAGAGGATGCGCAGCTTGTCGGTCGCCGACGTCTCGTCGGCAGACGCGACTCCGGCGAGCAAATAGAACGTTGCGGCCATCGCGATCGCGAACGACGCGACCGCCAGAACAACGCGACCGGCGCCCCGCACGAGGTTTGGGAACATGCCCAAAGCTAGGCACCGGGGTGGTATGGGAGCAACTTTACGGCGGGAGCCAGGTCTGGCCGGTCTCCGCGCTCACGTGCGCGAGCTTGAGGCCGGTCGGCGCGAGGTCGATCCGGCCGAACACGATCGGCAGGCTGAACCGGCGCGGCCCGATCGAGCCAGGGTTGAAGACGGTGAGCCCCTTGTCGCTGCCGATGAACGGCACGTGCGAGTGCCCGCACACGACGAGCTGCGCGCCGGCTTTCTTCGCCGCGACGGCGACCTCGGCGCGGAGCTTCGGCCCGTAAACCGCGATGTGCGTGAGCAAGATGCGCAGCCGGCGGTTGCCGTCCATGACGTCGATGTTCAGGACGTCGGGCAGGTCGCGTGCGGTCGTGTCGATGTTGCCGCGCACCGCGTAGACCGGCGCGATCTCGCGAAGCGCGTCCAGGACCTCGAGGTCGCCGATGTCGCCGCCGTGGAGGATCGCGTCGGGCGCGAGCGCCGTGAGCCACTTTGCCGTGTCGGGGTGCGGTTGCGAGTGCGTGTCGGCGACGACGGCGATGCGCTTCGCCTCGAACGTCACCGACTCTGTTCGCATCGCGGGTGGCACATCTGTTCCTACCTCGTGGCGCCGCTCCGTGCCACAACCCGGGCATGCAACGACTTCCCGACGAAGTCCTCGCACGACGAGAGCGCCTGCCGAAGAAGCCCGCCGCGGTCGTGCTCGCGGGGACCAAGGTCGAATTGCGGCCCGTCGATCTCGAGCGTGACCTCGACGCGCTGTTCGCCGTCTCGCGCGGCGAGCCGTTCACGCTCGGCGATCGCGAGGTCGGCGCGTACGACGCGAACGAGCTGATCTGGAAGTGGATGAAGGGCGGGCCGTTTCGCGACAAGGCCGGCCTGCGCGCGTATCTCGCGGCCCAGGTCGACGCGCCCGACATGCTGCCGCTCGCAGTGCTCGACCGCGCGACGGCGACGCCGATCGGCATCGCCGCGTACATGGCGAACGTGCCGAGCGATCTCAAGATCGAGCTCGGCTCGATCTGGTACGGACCGATCGCACAAGGCACCGGCGCCTCGCGCGAAGCGACGCACCTCATGTGCGCGCACGCGTTCGGCCTCGGCTACCGCCGCGTCGAGTGGAAGTGCGACTCCAACAACGAGCGCTCGCGGCGCGCCGCGCTCGCGTACGGCTTCACGTTCGAGGGCATCCAGCAGGCGCACATGATCGTGAAGGGGCGCAACCGCGACACCGCGTGGTTCCGCATGCTCGAAGGCGAGCTTCGAACCTAGCGGCGGTTACGTACGATGTGGCGCAGGTTGAGGAAGTTGATCGCGAAGTGCGCCGCGATCGGACCGCCGAGGCTGCCGGTCCACACGGCGAGGTAGCCGAACGCGACGCCGAGGACGAGCGCGGAGATCGTCCACGGCAGGAACCGCTTGCCCGGCCCGACGTGGAGCAGCGCGAACACGATCGCTTGCAGCCAGACGCCCATCCACGGCAGCAGTGCGCCGCGAAACAGGACCTCTTCACCGATCGATGACGCGAGCGCGAGGATCAGGATCTCCTTCCCGGTCAGCGGCCCGAGCAGATCGTGAAAGCTCGTGTGCAGATCGCGCGCCCACTGGAAATGCCTCGTCGCGACGCGCGTGAGCCCGACGACGCCAACGCCGAGCGCCGCGCCCATCGCCGGTCCCGCGAGGAGCAGCCACACATCCGGTTCGCCGATGCCGAACACGTCGGGGTTGCCGCGGCCCGCGGCGATCACGAGCCCGACGAGGGCCATCGCGCCGTACAGCCCGATCACCAAGCTCGCGCGCGACAACGGCGGCGCGGGGCTCGGCTGATCCGGCGAGTACATCGCGGGTACTATGAGGGGTCGGTCCGGGGCGTTCAAGGACGCAACCGCGGCGTCACCTACCCTGAGCGAGCCAGCGGACAAACGCGTCGATGAATGCGTGCGGTCCGCCCAGCACGAGGTCGCCGGTTTTGCGTGCGCCCCCTTGTTCGAGCTTGTACGTCAGCCGGGTGCCGCCCTCGATGGCGTCGAGCCGTGCCGAGCCGCGAACCGCGTCGCGGGCGCCGACACGTGGCTCCCAGGTCACCTCGTAGTTCTCGAGGTCGTAGGCGTACACGAGCGAATACGTGAGGGACGTCGAGAGCTCGAAGAGCACTTCGAGTGGCAGACCGTCGCTGCGCTCGGCCACCACGACCGAGCGACGGAGGCTGGGCATCCACGCCGCGAACGACCGCGCGTCCGTGAAGGCACGCCAGCAGGCGTCGCGTGGACGGGCAATCTCGACTTCGACGCTCGGCATCGCGGTGATTATTGCGCGCCCAATGTGTCAGCGCAGTGACGGCCGCAAACGAGATATCGTCCGCGGCACCGTGAAAGACACTCCACCAGCGGACGTCGAGCTCGTGATCTCGGGCATCAGCCCATCGCGCGACGGGCAAAACGAGCGACAGCGGCTCGAATCGCCCACGCGGTTCAAGATGTTCGTCGCGCAAACGCAGAGCGCGAACTACGAGGTCGCTGGTCACCCTGTCGTCGAGAGCGAGTTCCAGATCGCGCTCGAGATGGCGAAGGTCCGGCAGCTCGATCGGATCGCGGACTTGCTCGAGATCGTCGTGCAGCAGAACAACGAACGAGGTCGTCGCGAGTAGCGAGGTGTGGGTTCAGCACCCGCGAAATCGATGACGCTGCCGTAGGCTTGCTCGCAAAACGCGGCGCGTGCGAAGCGCTCCAATTGTTGACGAGGATCCGCGCGTGTTAGCGATGACAGCATGGGTGACACAGGGCCTTCGGGCGTCCTGAGTGCGATCTTTGCGTTCGCGTGCATCGGGGGATGCGCCGCGAACGACGAGCCGCTCGACGAACAACCGACCACGCTGGCGATCGTGGGCATCACGGCAAACGCAGCGGAGGCGAACAACGTTGCCGACAATGCGATCGACGGCAGCATCGACACGCGATGGTCGAACGCCGGCGAGGGCTCGTGGTTGCAAGCAGACCTCGGCACGTCGCAATCCATCACGACGGTCTCGATCGCGTGGCACGGCGGGAACGAGCGCCTCGTCCAGTTCCAGATCGAAGTGTCAGAGGACGGCCAGGCGTTCGAGCAAGTCTTCGCCGACGCGAGCAGCGGGACCGAGACCGCGCTCGAGACGTACGACGTCGGCACGACGAGCGCGCGGTACGTGCGCGTGATCGTCGATGACGAGTGGGCCGGCATCAGCGAGCTGCAAGTACGCCGCGGCGCGGACGCGACGCCGCCGAAGATCGCGATCACGACGCCGGTCGCCGGTCTGACGCTGCCGCTCGGCAGCGTCATGCTCACCGGAACAGCGACCGACAACGCCTCCGTGAAGAAGGTCGAGCTCAGCCTCGACGGGGCGGCGTACCAGCCCGCGACGTACGCGAGCGGTGCGTGGTCGGCAGCGGTCGCGGTGAATAGCGCCGGCTCGCATCGCATCACGGCACGCGCGACGGACTCGTCGGGCAATCAGGCGTGGTTCTCGGTGATCGACATGTACGCCGGTGACACGACGATGCCGCCGCCGCCGACGGGCAGCGCCGACAAGTTCGGCGTCAAGCGGCTCTACCCGACGCTCGCCGGTGGCAAGGAGTGGGTCTCGAAGTGGGACAACGGCGCGCCGCGCTCGTTCTCGGGCGGCGATCCGATGGACGCGTGGTTCGATGCCGATCACGGCAACGCGTCGTACAAGGTCGACGGTCAGGGCCTCTTGCGGATCAGCGGCTCGACGCCGCGCATGTACATCCACGATCCCGCGCTCGTCGATCAGTGGCGCAACGTCGAGATCACGATGTACTTCATGCGCGTCGCCGACAGCAACATCGCGTACGGCGGCCTCGTCGCGGTCGCGCGCTCGAACCACGGAACGATCGGCAGCGAGTCGACGAATTCGTGTGACACGCGCGGCATCATCGCGCGCATGCGCTACGACGGTCACATCGACTTCGAGAAGGAGACCGCGCACCCGTCGTCGAAGACGGCCCTCAACAAGACGCAGTGGAGCGGCGGCATGCCGAAGAACGTGTGGATCGGCTACAAGCAGATCGTCTACGACCTGCCCGACGGCACGGTGAAGCAGGAGCTGTACCTCGACACGACCGACGGCGCGAACGGCGGCACGTGGGTGAAGCTCAACGAGATCGTCGACACCGGCACGAACTTCGGCGTCGGCGGCACGCCCTGCAAGTCGGGCATGGATCCGGCGATGCGCCTGACCGCAGCGCCGACGCGCGTTGGCTCGGAGACCGGCAAGCCGAACATCACGGTCTACTTCCGCAGCGACGGCGTCAGCACCGACGGCCTTGTCTACAAGAAGGGCAGCATCCGCGAGATCACGCCCTAGAGGCCGTACAGCGCCCCGTACTTCATCTTGAGATAATCGAGGAACGGCACGCTCGACAGCGGCTTGCCTGTCGAGCGCTCGACGATCTCGTCGGCACTGCGCGCGCGACCAAACGTGTGAACGTTCGCGCGCAGCCAGTCGCGCAGCGTGCCGAACTCGCCGCCTTCCATCTGCTGCGGGATCTCGGGATGCGCAGCGAGCGCGGCCGCGAAGAACTGCGCGCCCATCAGGTTGCCGAGCACGTACGACTGGAACGCGCCGCCGACGTAGCCGTCGTACCAGTGCACGTCCTGCATGCACCCATCCGTGTCGTTCCCGGGATCGACGCCGAGATCGCGGCGCGACCGTTCGCGCCACGCCTCCGGTAGATCGGCGATCGCGAGCTTGCCCTCGAGCAGCTCGCACTCGAAGTCGAAGCGCATGATGACGTGCAGGCCGTAGGTCACCTCGTCGGAGCGGGTGCGAACCGCCGAGCGCTCGACGCGATTGATCGCCTTGTAGAACACGTCGAGCGGGACGCTCGCGAGCTGCGCGGGGAACGTCGCCTGCAGCTGCGCGTAGTGACCTCTCCAGAACGGCAGGCTGCGTCCGACGAGGTTCTCCCACAACCGCGACTGGCTCTCGTGAATGCCGAGCGAGGTGCCGTCGGCGAGCGGCGTGCCCTCGTACGCGGCGTCGATGTTCTGCTCGTACATCGCGTGGCCGGCCTCGTGCAGCGTGCAGAACAGCGCCTCCGACAGGAAGTCGGGTCGCACGCGGGTCGTGATGCGCGTGTCGCCGAGCGAGAACTTCGTCATGAACGGGTGATGCGTCTTGTCCTGCCGGCCGCGCGTCAGGTCGAAGCCGAACTTCGTCGCGATCGACATGCCGAACGCGAGCTGCGCGGGCTCGTCGAAGATCTGCCGCAAGCACCGGTCGTCGGCGGGTGGTGCGCTCGTGATCGCATCGACGAGCGGGACCAGCGCGGCGCGCAGATCCGCGAACAGCGCTCGAACGCTCGCGGTGCGCATGCCCGGATCCGCGAGATCGATCAGCGGATCGGCGATGTGATCGAACGGCGCGAAGTACTCCGCGTATGCGCGGCTCATCTCGACCGACTTCGCGAGCAGCGGTGCGATCGACGCGAAGTCGTTCGCCGGGCGCGCACGCGTCCATCGATCGTAGAGCTCGGCGCGATGATTCGCGAACGCGCTGACGAACGCGGCCGGTACCTTCGTCGCGCGCTCGACATCGCGCCGCGCGATGCGCACGAGCTTCGCCGCAAACGAGTCGCCGCTCGCGGTGCGCTCGACGCGATCGATCACGCGTGCGAGTGCGGGGTCGATCAGTCGCTCGTGAGCGAGCCGGTCGAGCGTCGCGAGCTGGCGCCCGCGCGCGACGTTGCCGCCCTCGGGCATGTAGGTCGTCTGATCCCAGCGCAACAGCGCCGCTGCAGACTGCAGATCGTTGTGCTCGGCGAGGCGGGTCGTGAGCTCGGTGAAGTCGGCGTCCATCGCGCGAGTCTACGGCACGCGGAACGTCGCGCTCCAGCCGGTGCCGATCGCGTAGGGCAGGTCGTACGTGCCGAGCTCGCCACTACGTGCGTTGGGAGCGCCGGCATGGGCCTCGACCTCGATCGCGTAGATCTTGTTCGGTTCCAAGAGGCTCGGATCGACGACGACGAGGCGGTCGGTCACGACGTACGTGTGCCGCGTAGCACGCGTGGTGAACGTGAGGAACTCCGTGACCTCGTGCAGCACGACCCGGTAGAAGTCGACGCTGCCGTCGCTGTCGCTCCACGTGACCCGGAGCTCGCGCGCCGGATCGGTCTCCACGACGCGGCCATCTTCGTCGATTGGTGCGCCATCGATCGCGACCGCGTGCGGAATCGCGACGAGCGCGGGTGCTGGCTCGGGCGTGTCACACGTATCTGCGGGCGTGCTCCAGTAGCGGGCACCGGTCGGGAAATTCATGTGGAACATCGCCCCGGGATACACGAACGGGCGCTCGTGGAATGCGCTCAGCATCACGACGACCGCGTGACCGGGAAACGGGTTGCCGTAGACGAACTCGTCGTCGGACTCGGTCGTCGGCATCGAGCTCGGCGTGAACGCGAACCGAGAGGCGAGATCGAGCGTGACCTGCGGCGCCAGCGACGGTGCGGGCGCTGCTCCGACGAACCAGCCGCTGGACTTCGACGGATGCTCGGTCGGCAGCAAGACGCCGGCGATGCGTGCGAGCTCCCCCGTGAAGTCGGTCTCGAGGTGCAGGCAGCGAACGAGCGGGACGGGCGCCACGTTGCACTGCAAGCTTGCCTCGACCACGCCGAGCGCCATGAACGTGTGCGGGCACGCGTGCGTGAGCGTGAAGTACGCCGCGCCGCGTTTTGCGAGCCTGAACGAGCTGGTGGTCGCGTACGCGCGATCGCCGCTCGCCGATGCGAGGACGCCCGGCGGCCCGAATTTTCTGCGCGCACCAGGCCACGGGAAACGAAACGACATGTTCGTCGCGCCCATGCCGCCCACGGTATGTGGCGTCTCGGTCCAGAGTCCGGTCGTGACCAGGTATGACGTGGTGTTCGCCGGCGCGTTCGGCACGACCTGTACGACGCCGATGTCCAACGGTCGCACCCGATCGTTGCGGCCGATCACCGCCTCGACGATCTTCACGCGTGGTGTCGCCAGCTGATACTCGACAACCTTGTCATCCGGCAGGCGCACCGCGAGGCGATAGACGTCCGTCTCCGAGATGCGCGCGAACGTCACCGTCCCATCGCTGCTTGTCACGAGCGAAGGCACGGTCCCATCTGCGAGCACGACGTCGAGTAAGCGCGGGTCCAAGGTCACGGTCGTCGGCGCGCCGTCCGCGCCGTTGCGAACCTCGCGAACCTCGTACGACACGGGGACATTGGGGGGATGCTTCTCGAGCGCGATCACGAGATCGCATGCCGGGAGCAAACATCCCGCCGCAACGAAGAGGCCCCGCACCCGAGAATCGTACCTCGGCGGGTGAGTGTCAGGGGCCTTCGAGCTCGAGTCGTACCTCATCGTCGGCGCGCAGTTCCCGTCAAGCAGACGTTCGGCCGGGCGCTGAACCAATCGAGGATCGTGTTGGCCTTGCCCGCGAGGAGTGACTTGCCGGCACCGCGATGTGCCACGCCGCGCATCTTGTCGAACACGACCTCGCTGCCGCATCCGAGAAACCAATCTCGTGCCTTGGTTGCGATGTCGAGCAGGTTGTCCCGACCGCCGACGAGGATGTACACGGGCAACGCGCACGAGGCGCACGTGCTCGTCAGTGACGAGTAGCCTCCCGCATACATCGCGGCGGCCGCGATGCGCGGTGCCAAGGCGTGTGCATGAAAGCCGACGTACACGGCCCCGCGCGATCCACCGACCAGGTAGATCCGCGAGCGGTCGATGTTGTAGGCCGCCTCCACGGCATCGATCTGCGCGTTGATCCAGGCGACGCTGCCTGCTGGACCATCGCGATGCCAGCTTCCGTCGCCCCAGCGTCCCGTACAGCCGAGTTCGCGAGGACATGCGGGAGACAGCAGGACGTAGCCGTTGTCTCGTGCGGCCTGCTGCCAGATTCCATGCGAGGCCTTCGGTGATCCTTCATCGCCGTGAAGCGAGATGACGAGCGGCGTCGGCACTGACGGGTCATACGAGGCCGGCACGGTGGTGATGCAGCTCGCGCACGGCCAGCCGCGCTGCGATCCAACTGCACCACCGGAGCCCCTTGACCCGAGCGACGCCGGTGCGGCCGGCGCGACCTCCGACGGACTGACCGCTGCCGTCGGGGAGACGTCCGGCGGACTCACCGTCGCGGGAGCCGCGTTCGGCGTCGCGGCGACGCTCGCCTCCGGTCGCGGCTTCGTGGTGACGGACGGTGGACCGCTGCAGGCGCAGCACAGGCATGCAGCCGCGACAAACATCGCGTGGCGCGCCATCGTCGTCATCAGCTGAAGTCTACCGTCGGGCCGAGAAGCGCGGGCGTGATCTGCCCGGGCGCGGCGGCCACGTGGCAGCAGAGCTTCGAGCTCAATCGGTCATCTCGTCGAGCCGAGGACCTGGACTCGATCGCCGAGGCGCAACATTCCCCCGCGCTCGATCCGCGCCGTGATCCCGCCATGGCCACGCGTCGCCTGGAAGCCGCCGTCGCCGATCAGCGTGTCGAGCTTGGTGCATGGTGCGCATGGCCCCGTCCCGACGAGGATCACCTCGTCGCCGACCGCGAATCGAAGCCTGGCGAGGGACAGCACGTTGACGCCCGAGACCACGAGGTTGCGCCGCAGCTTCGCCGGTGCGACCGCGAGCCCGGTGAGCGCCGCGATCACCGGCAGGTGTTCCGCCTGGATCAGCGTGACCTGGCGGTTGCCGCCGATCGCGCCGTGCGCCGCTCGATCGCCGTCGAGGCCGCGCTCCGCGATCGCCGTGACCTCGTCGACGGCGCGTATCAGCTCCCCGACCGCGGGCCGCACGCCGATCCAGTCGACGCGGCCAATCTGACGGACGTCGGCGAGGCGCTCGCGAGCCGTCTGCATCGCGACGACTCTAGCTCAAGACTCGACTAACCCCCACGGTGTTACCCACTAGCACCGAAAGCTTTGTCGGGACCATCGCGCTGAGGAGCGCGATCATTCTTTATCGTGCGCGAAGGGGGACTCGAACCCCCACGGTGTTACCCACTAGCACCTCAAGCTAGCGCGTCTACCAATTCCGCCATCCGCGCATTCAGTTTTCAGCCCGGCGAGCCGAGCGCTGGGAGGCTGAACGTTTAGGGCGTTTTGGCGGGTTCGTCAAGCCCAGGTGCCAGGCTCGTTGTAGGGTTCGGCGCATGGCATCCATCGCACGCGTTCTGGTCGCGTTGTTGGTCTTGGGCTCGACGGCGGTCGCCGCGCCGCCCATCAAGATCAAGTACGAGGAGTTCACCCTTCCGAACGGCCTGCGCGTGATCGTGCATACCGACAAGAAGGCGCCGATCGTCGCGGTGAACATCTGGTACCACGTCGGCAG
Organism: Myxococcota bacterium; assembly: GCA_030857175.1. Lineage (GTDB taxonomy): Bacteria > Myxococcota_A > Polyangia > Haliangiales > Haliangiaceae > JABFXX01. The sequence goes on from JALZOJ010000031.1 coordinate 42,999, forward strand.
CAAGGACGAGCCACGCGGGCGCAGCGGCTTCGCGCACCTGTTCGAGCACTTGATGTTCCAGGCGTCGGAGAACCACAAGGGTGAGTTCTTCACGCCGTTCGAGCTCGTGGGTGCGACCGATCAGAACGGAACGACGAACAGCGATCGGACGAACTACTTCCAGAACGTGCCGACGACCGCGCTCGACCTCGCGCTCTGGATGGAGAGCGATCGCATGGGGCACTTGCTCGGCGCGATCGATCAGGCGGCGCTCGACGAGCAGCGCGGCGTCGTGCAGAACGAGAAGCGGCAGGGGGAGAACCAGCCGTATGGACGCGCGTTCGAGCTGCTGCTCGCGGCGAGCTACCCCGAGAAGCATCCGTATCACCACACGACGATCGGCTCGATGGCCGATCTCAACGCGGCCACGCTCGATGACGTGAAGAACTGGTTCAAGAGCTGGTACGGCCCGAACAACGCGGTGCTCGTGCTCGCGGGCGATATCGATGTCGCGACCGCGAAGGAGAAGGTGAAGAAGTACTTCGGTGACATCGCACCGACGGCGACGGTGAAGAAGATGCCCGCGCAGATCGCGGCGCGCGCGAAGACGACGCGCGAGACGGTGACCGATCAGGTGCCGCAGACGCGCATCTATCGCGTGTGGAACGTCCCGGGCTTCACGTCCGACGACGCCGACCGCCTCGATCTGTTCGCGTTCGTCCTCGGCGGCGCGCGGTCGTCGCGCCTCGATCGGCGCCTGTTGCATCAGGACAAGACCGTCGACAACGTGAGCGCGAGCGTGTTCGCGTCCGAGCTCGGCGGCATCTTCTTCATCACGGCCGACGTGAAGGCCGGCGGCGATGCGGCTGCCGTGGAGAAGGCGATCGACGAGGAGCTGCAGAAGCTGATCGCGAAGGGCCCGACAAAGGAGGAGCTCGCGCAAGCGCGCACCTACCTCGAGGCCGAGCTCATTCGCGGCGTCGAGCGTATCGGTGGTTTTGGTGGCAAGGCGGACGTGTTGGCCGAGTGCGCGGTCTACACGGGCAAGCCGAACTGCTACGAGCGCAAGCTCAAGGTGATGAACAACGCGACGCCCGCGCAGATGCAGGCGCTCGCGAAGAAGTATCTGTCGAAGGGCGACCACGTGCTGCAAGTAAACCCCGGCACGCGCACGCCGGCGGTGGAGAAGCCCGCGGTCGCGAACCTGCCGCCGACGAAGATCGCGCCGGCGGACAAGCGGCTGAAGGCCACGCCGTCGGACGTCGACCGCACGAAGGGCGTCCCGACACCGTCGACGTTCCCGTCGCTCAGCTTCCCGAAGCTGTCGCGAGCGACCTTGTCGAACGGCCTCAAGGTCGTGCTCGCCGAGCGGCGCGGCCTGCCGCTCGTGTCGATGAGCCTCGAGGTGCAGGGCGCAGGGTTCTCCTCGGATCCGCCCGCCAAGCCGGGCTTCGCGAACTTCACGATGGGCATGCTCGACGAAGGCGCGGGCTCGTACTCCGCGCTCGCGCTCGGCGACAAGGTCGAGTCGCTCGGTGCGCGGCTCTCGGTCGGCGCGGCGCTCGATACCGCGAACATCTACATGTCGTCGACGACGCAGAACCTCGAGCCCGCGCTCGGTGTGTTCGCGGACGTCTTGATCCGCCCGACGATGGACGCGGCCGAGTTCGAGCGCACACGCGCGACGTGGCTCGCGGGCATCAAGCAGGAGAAGGCGCGGCCGACCTCGATCGCGCGGCGCGTGGGACCGGGGCTCCTGTTCGGAGCCGGGCATCCCTACGCGTCACCGGCGAGCGGCACCGAAGCGAGCATCACCGCGCTCAAGCGCGAGGACTCGGTGAAGTGGGTGAAGGAGCGGCTGCGGCCGGACCGCGCGACGTTGATCGTCGTCGGCGATGCGTCGCTCGCAGAGCTCCAGCCGAAGCTCGAGAAGGCCTTTGCCGAGTGGAAGGCGCCCGGCCCGGCGGCACCGGTGCCGGCACCTGCGGTCGTGAAGCTGCCGATGAAGCCACGCGTGTTCCTCGTCGATCAGCCCGGCGCCATCCAGGCGAACATCTGGATCGGTCACGCGATCCCCTCGAGCAAGGACAAGTCGGCGATCGACTTCGAGATCGCGAACGCGGTGCTCGGCGGCGAGTTCAGCTCGCGCCTCAACATGAACCTCCGCGAGAACAAGCACTGGGCGTACGGCTCGTACTCGTTCGCGTCGCCAGCGGTCGGGCAGCGCATCTGGGCGGCGAGCGCGGCCGTGCAGATCGACAAGACCGTCGAGTCGATCAAGGAGCTCGATCGCGAGATCCGCGAGTTCGCATCGGGCAAGGCGCCCGCGAAGCCGGAGGAAGTGACGAAGATCCAATCGACCGAGGTCCGCGGTCTGCCGGGCTCGTACGAGACCGCGCAGGCGGTGCTCGGCACGATCAGCGGCATCGTGCTCTACGAGCGCCCGGACGACTACGCGGCGCAGCGGGCGACGCGGATCTCCGGCATGAAGCCCGCGGATGTCCACGCAGCGGCGAAGGGGATCAAGCCCGACGCCACGACGTGGGTGATCGTCGGTGACCTCTCGAAGATCGAGAAGCCGATCCGCGATCTCAAGCTCGGCGACGTCAAGGTGATCGACGCCGACGGCAAGGTCCTGCGCTAAGCGTCTTTGACGAAGCGCTCGGCGAGCACCTTGATGCCGTGCTCGTCGCCGAAGTCGATGCGCAGCTTGCCCTCGAGCGCTTCGAGGACGGTGCCCGTTCCGAACTTCGCGTGCGTCACGCGGCGCTCGCGTGCTTCTTCGCGCCGTACGACCGGATGAAGCTCGGCGGGTTCGGGCGCGCCGTCGACGCGATGCGCGACGACGTGCTCGAGTGACGGCGCGCGATCGATCGTGCCGGTCTTGAGATAGAAGACGCCGAAGCTGCGCTCGCTCGGCGAGTACACGGCGTAGCTGCGCGGCCAGTCGCCCCACGCATCGAACGTGACGTGATCGCCGAACTGCGACCGCACACGCCAGTCGGGCTCGCCTTGCCCGCTGTAGAACGACTCGAGCTCTTCATCTTCGGAGAGCAGCATCGCGAGCGAGCCCATCGCCGCGCAGTAGGCGAGTAACTCGTCGGGGAGTGAGCCCAGCTTCTCGACGGCGCGATCGACGACCTCGCCGTGCAAGATCGGCGGTGACTCGTTACGCCAGAGATCGCGACGCAGGCGAACGAGCAGCGCTGCGAGCGTGGGGGAGCACGGAATCGGCTCGTCGGCCATGGGCCGACCTTACTTGAGACGGACCCACGGGACATCGACGCTGCCGCCATCCCGCAGATCCTTGGAGCCGTATCGCACGTGCTGGCGCTCGTGCTCGTTCGTCGCCTTCGTCTCGCGCCGCTCCTGCGTGTCGTCGACGAGGTGGTTCTCTTCGATCGCGGTCCCGATGCCGAGGGTCACGTTCTTCGAGTCCGACATCATACTTCCGATGATTGCCGCCGCGGTTGCCGCCACGGTCTCCACCTTGCGCTCCTTCGGGGTCAGCTTCTTGTGCTGCTCGGGGGTGGGCTGGTGGTGCGCGCTGTCGAGGATCGCGTCGCGCCGCTGCGAATCGCCGGGCAGCTCCGAGAGCTTGGGGATGACGGCCGGGCGTGTGGACCCGCCGCATGCCGCGAGGAGGATGGTGACGGCGAGGAGGCGCACGAGGTCGGGCTCAGCACACCGCGTGCCGTCATGTGGGCTCGAAATCTCCAGAATCCGAGGCTCGGGCCCGGCGCGCGCGTGGCGAACTCGCAACAGTGTTGCCCACTTCCACGGGGGATAGACCGCGCCGACGCCAAAAGCGTTGAACGCAAAACACCATGGCGCTTATTCCGTTTGGGAAAGGATCGGGGACATGAGGAACGCGATCGCTGCGACAACTGCAGTGGCGTTGACGATGTCGAGCGTGGCTGCCCACGCATTTTGCGGCTTCTACGTCAGCGGCTCCGACAAGAAGATGTTCAATGACGCGACGAACGTCGTGCTCATGCGGTCCGGTACACGGACCGTCCTCTCGATGCAGAACGACTATCGCGGTCCCCTCGAGGACTTCGCGATGGTCATTCCCGTACCCGTCGTGCTGAAGCAGAACGACGTACGGGTGGTGCCGAAGGCGGTGTTCGATCGCATCGACTCGCTGGGCTCACCACGGCTCGTCGAGTACTGGGAGCAGGACCCGTGTCCGATGCCGGTGGTCGCGACCACGCTCGACAGGCAGTACACGCGCAACATGCCGATGCCGGCACCGCGAGCGCCCAGCATGTCGCGCGGGGCGTCGAAGAGCTCCGACGAGGGTGACGCCATGGGCGGTGCCGACATGCGGCGCCAGGCGGTTCCGCCGGTGCTCGCGAGCTTCACCGTCCATCCGCCAACGGTGACGGCGGGCGTGGCGACGCCCATGACGTGGAGCTACGCGTACTCGAACCAGCCGTGGCCGGAGCCGTCGTGCACCGTCGATCACGGCGTCGGTCGCGTGCAGAGCGGCGTGCCGAAGGATCTCGTGCTCGACGCGAGCACGAACTTCAAGCTCACGTGCGCGAACTCGGCGGGTCGGTCGACGAAGGACGTGCGCGTCAACGTCGTCAAGATCGAAGCGAAGTTCGACGTCGCCGAATACCAGATCTTGATCCTCTCGGCGGCGGAAGCTGCCGGCCTCGATCAATGGCTGAAGCTCAACGGCTACAAGATTCCGGCCGATGCAGAGGCGCTGCTGCGCCCGTACGTCGAGTCGGGATCGAAGTTCTTCGTCGCGAAGGTCGATCCGAAGAAGGTGCAGATGATCGACGGGCGCGCCGCGCTCTCGCCGCTCCGCTTCCACTACGACAGCGAAGAGTTCTCGCTGCCGATTCGCCTCGGGATGGCGAACTCGTCAGGCAAGCAGGACTTGATCGTCAACATCCTCTCGCCCGACAAGCGCTACGAAGTGGCGAACTACAAGAACGTCACGATCCCGACGAACTTCGACGTCAAGCCGGCCGTGAAGACTCGGTTCGCCGAGTTCTACGCGGCGCTGTTCGACAAGACCGTCGAGAAGCACCCCGGCGCGGTCGTCACCGAATATGCGTGGACGTCGGCCGTGAGGCCGGAAGGCATCTACGGCGTCGACTGCGATCCCTGCCCGCCCGAACCGCCGATCGACGGCGACACGATGGCGCTCGGCGCCGACGTCATCGGTGGACCGATGGTGAGAGGTGGCTACGTGCTCACGCGCCTGCACGCGCGCTACGGCAAGAACGACATGAAGGACGACCTGCGGTTCAAGGAAGGCAAGCCGATCACCGGCGGCCGCGAGGTGTGGTCGCGCACCGGCCTCGAGTACAACGCACAGCCGGGCGCACAGAACTTCTTCCAGGCCCGCTACGCGATCCGCTACTGGTGGACGGGCCCGATCAAGTGCCAGAACCCGCAGCGTGGCGTGTGGGGCGGTCCGCCCGACGGCCGCATGAATCAGGTCGTCGCGGCGAGCAAGGTCGCGTTCGCACCGCGCGGCAAGATGGAGCTCGCGGGCGTGATCAAGCGCGACCTCTGGGAGATCGGCTACAAGAAGGCGCCACCGGCGGTGAAGCCCGCGCCGCCCACATCGAAGAAGACGATGTGGTTCGGCGGAGGCGCGCTGCTCGGCCTCATGCTGATCGGCATCGGCGCGCGGCGTCGCCGCAAGAGCGTGTAAGTCACTCGTTCGTATCTCCGAGGTACTTCGACCAGCGCAGCCCGACGGTGAGCACGCGCGCGTCGAGGCCGGTCAGGCCGACCGCGTCGCCGCCGTACGCCGCGGGGAGCGTGAAGCTCGCGAGGAGGTCGACGCCGTTGCCGGTCGTGAGCTCGAGGTTGAGGCCGACGGGCAGGACCATGTTTTGCTCGAAGTCGTCGAACGGCGCGGCGAGACCGGTCTCGAGCTGCAGCGTGACCTTCTCGGCCGGCACGACCGTCAGCGTGAGCGGCGCGAACAGGCGATGCGGCTCTTCCTCGCCTTGCTCGGTGATCACGAAGTGTGCGCTCGGCAGCAGCTGGAGCTGGAGGAAGCTGGTCGTGATGAAGCTGGCGCGCACGCCGAGCTTCGCCGCGAGCGTGAACGGATCGAAGTTGTTCGCGATCAGGCCCGCGGTCACCGAGAACGCGGCGCGATTGAGCCCGGCCGACGGATCGTCGTCGATGGCGTGCGAGCGCACGGTGTACGAGAACTGCAATCCGGCGTTGTGATAGACGCTCGAGTCGTAGCGATCGCAGACGTCACCCGAGACGCACAGCGACGTGCCGGGGATCAGGCCGTGAAAGCCGGTGATCGCCGCCGACGAATGGACGAGCTGGATCTGCGGGAATCCGCGCGTGATGATCGAGAGGTCAGGCGCGACCGAGACCGGATCGCCGGCATTGCCGCGGTCGAGGCCGATCTCGGTCGAGACCGTGAAGTCGAGGAGCCAGACGCGTGGCTCGGCTTCCTGGGCCAGCGCCGGTGTCGACGCGAGGAAGACGGCGATCGCGACGATACGTGCGTGCACGCGCCGACGTTACACGAACGTCAGGGTGTGAAGACCTCGGTGACCTTGGTGTCGCCACCCTGATTCGGGACCGACGGGTTCGCGACCGCGCGCGTGCCGCCGAACACGTAGACCTTGCCCTGTGGCGTCACCGCGGTCGCGTGCGCGTAGCGGCCCTCTGGCAGGCTCGCGACGCGCGACCAGCTGTTCGCCGCAGGGTCGAACGCTTCGACCGACGACGCGTACGCCATGCTCGCGGACAGCCACGAGTTGCCGCCGATCACGTAGAGCTTGTTGCTCGCGAACGCCGCGGTCGCGTACTTGCGCCCGAGCTGCAGCGGCGGCGCCGTGTTCCAGCCCGTGCCGCCCGGCGTGAAGTGCTCGAGCGTGGTCAGCTCCGACGAGCCGTTGTAGCCGGCGACCGCGTAGATCTTGCCGCCATCGCCGACCACGACGCTGTGACCGCTGCGCGCGCTGGTCATGATCGGCGCGAGCGTGGTCCAGCTCGAGCCGCCGGGCGTGAAGCGCGCGATAGAGCCGAGCGTCTCGGTGGGTTGCACGCTGAAGCCGCCGGTGACGTAGATGTTGCCGTCGGCAGCCGCGACCGCGGCGGGGTGATAGCGGCCGTTCGGCAAGGACGGCATCGCGCTCCACGTGTTCGTCGTCGTGTCGTACGCCTCGACGAGGACCGATTGCCCGTCGGTGAACGGCGAGACATCGTCGTTGTACGGACCACCGATCGTGTAGATCTTGCCGTCGGAGCCGACGACGGCCGCGAAGCCGTAGCGCGGCGTCAGCATCGGCGCCTTCGTCGTCCACGAGTTGGTCATCGGGTTGTACGCCTCGACGACGCCCGTGATCCCGCCCGGGTTCGAGTTGCGAATACCGCCGATCACGTAGAGCAGGCCGTCGGGCGCGTAGACCGCGCCGGCGTATTCCCGCGTCGTCGGCATGTCTGCGAGGCGTGCCCACGAGCCGGCGACGCACACGTTCGCTTCGCACGTGCCGCTCGCGCAGTCGGTCGTCCCGTTGCACGTCTGTCCTTGCCCGCAGCCGGCGCACGCGCCGCCGCAGTCCTTGTCGGATTCGCCGGCGTCCCGGATGCCATTCGTGCAGTGTGGCGGTGGAATCGCACACGTCTTGTCGGCGCCGCAGACTTCGGGCGATGTGCAGCCGCACTGGATCGTGCCGCCGCAACCGTCGTCGACCGTGCCGCACTTGTCGTCGCACGTCGCCGGCGTGCACTGACCTGGTGGCTCGCAGACGCCGGTGACGAGGTTGCAGACGTTGCCGGCGAGGCAGTCTTCCTGCTTCTCGCACTTGTTCTTGTTGCTGTTATCGAGACCGCAAGCCACGAGCAGGACCACCAGCAGATACCGAGCGTTCATCTTCAACCTCCGAGGCGCCCCTACGAGCGAGCGCCGCACTTCGGCCGCGAAATCGTCATTCACCATGGCACCGCCACCGAAATGCCTGCGCCTTCCGACGATGCCGTCGGGACCACGCGGGTCTCGCTCTTCGGCCACAACCAGTACGCGACCGCACCCGCACCGATCGCGAGCGCGCCGCTGCCGATCGCGATCGGCAGGTAGCGGTCGTAACGTTCCTTCGCATCACGAGCATCGCGCTGCACGTCGGTGCCGTCGAAGTCGGACTTCGCGCGATAGGCGAGGAAGCCCGTCGCGAGCGCGGTCACGCCGGCGACGCCGGCGATGCCGAGGCTCGTGTACGCGATCGTGCGGTTGCGCTGGCGGTGGTCATCACGTTCGCGCGCCGGTGCATCGTCGACGGGGAAGTGCACGCCGAAGCCGCCGACGCTGTCGACGAAGCCCTGGTAGTAGCTGCGGCCGTAGTCCGATGCCCACAGCGAGTCGCGATACGCGACGTCGATGCTGCCGCGTGAGGCGGTCGCGCGTGGTGCGAGGCGGACGTCGGCGAGCGCGATGCGCCCACGTGCAGGCAGGCTGGCTTCGCGATCGCGCGTGCGCAGGAACGCGACGGTATCGTCTGGGATCGCGAGCGTGACCGGGCCGCGCGCGAGGTGCGCGTCGAGATACCGCTGGCCGTTGGGGAGCTCGATGTAGAAGTGGCGGAGCTGCGACGCGTCGCCGTGTAAGAAGCGCACGCCGGCGAGCGACGCCAGCGCGACGAGCGGCGCGCTGCGATTTGCGGCGGGCGGGCGCGCGATCACGTGCGGGACAGCGCGCGGGTCCCGGATGTCCCGATTCGCCGCGGCGACGAACGCCTCGACCTCGCTGTACTCGACGACGCGATCGCCGTTGACGTCCGCTGCGCCGAGCAGGCCCGAGACCAGCTCGTGCGTGAACACGCCGGACTCGATCTCCGACCACTCGTGCGATTCCTCGCCGAGCGTGGTCGCGACGAGCACGCCGATGTGCGGGTAGCGCGCGAGCGGCGTCGCATCGATCACGGGCTTGATGTCGTCGGGCTGCGTGCGCGTGGTCTTCGCCGTCACCTCGTTGCCGAAGAACCCGCCGCCGCGCACGCCGACGACGCCGCCCGCGTGACACGCGTCGACGATCACGTGGACGAGCACGGCCGGCATCTGCGCGAGGACGTCCTCGTACAGCGCGCGCTGCGTGAGCTCACCGTCGAGGAGCGCGAGGTACGCCTCGTTGCTGCGATCGCGCGCGCCGTGGCCGCTGAACGCGAAGTAGAGGATCGGCCGATCGCCGCGGCGCCGATCGTCGGCCATCCGTGCCGCGAACATGCGCACCACGTCGTTCAGATTCGCGGAGGTCGGCGGCAGCGCGTGCGCCGCGACGCCGTGGTGACGCTTCTGCGTCGACGCATCGAGCACCGCGAGCAACCGCGTGTCGGCGAACCGCGCGAACAGCTGATAGTAGCGGACGGCATCGTCGTCGGCGTAGCGCAGCGGGCGCAGTTGCTCGTCACCGCCGGTCGGCGGCGCGTTGTTGCCGATCACGATCGCGTACGTGACATCGCGTGCATCCGCGCGCGTGAACGCGGCGACGACGATCGCGATCGCGAGCAGGAGCTTCATTGGACCACGAGCTCCTTCTCGATGACCTCGACACCCGGCGTCGCGCGCACGCGGCCGGTGTCATCGAACAGCGCCTTGATGCCGTCGCGATCGAGCGGCGTCTGCGAGAGCACGCCGTACACGCGATACGTGCCCGCCGCGTGCTCGTCGCCGAGCAGCACGGTCTCGTCGAGGACGCCGTTTTTCAGCGCGCGCTCGAGCTCGCGCCCCGTCACGTACCAGATCACCTTGCCGCCCTGGTCGCGGCCGAACGCGGAGAAGAAGCGATAGCCGGTCGTGCCGTGCAGGTCGAACAGCAGCTTGCCGCCGCGCGCGCACGGCGACGCACCACACGTGGGCGTGAACGATGCCATTGCCTCGCCGCCGCCCTTCACACCGAACTCGTCGTCCTTGCCGCGCGGGATCACGAGCAGCGCGACGAGCGCCGCGACCGCGATCGCCGGCACCGCGAACCACCACCACGCACGCTTCCGCGCCGGCGCGACGTCCGCGAGAACATTCGCGAGAATCGCGTCCTTCTCGATGCGTCCGAGCCGGTCGCGGCCTGCGAGCAGGCGGGATGGCGTGTAGTCGCTCACGGGCAGCGGTTCGCGTAGCCCACTGGGTGAAGGTCGGTCAACCAACAAGCGCTGCGCCACACCCGCTCCTACGGACATCACCCGCGCTTCGGCCAACAAATCGACAGACCCCGAAACCGTTGATCTGCCACGAGTTGCGGGTCAGCTCAGTAAGCCCCGCTTGCGCAAATACACGCGGAGCTCGTCCTGCGCGCGCGTCTCGACACTGCGAACGCGCCGCCGCGTGCATCCGACGCGTGTCGCGACCTCGTCTTGCGACAGCTCCTCCTCGAAGCGGAGGGTGATGATCCGGCGGCTCTCGTCGTCGAGCGTTGCGAGGTATTCGGCGGTCGCGGCGAGCTGTGTCTTCCAGTCGAGATCGACCGGGTCGTCGGCGGGGAGGGCGGCGTTCGACGCGAGCAGCACGTCGATGTCACCGAGGCCCGACTCGTGCTCGACGTGTTTCGCTTCCTTCTGCGCTGCGCGGTAGCGGTCGATCATCAGATTCTTCGTGACGCGGAGCAGGTACGGGCGATACGGACCGATGCCGTCGTACGCGAGCCGCGCCTTCTCTGCGAACGCGCGCACGAACGTCTCTTGCACGAGCTCGCGCTCGCCATCGCCCGTCGCGCCACGCACGTAGACGTGACCGCTGCTCTCGATCGTGAACCCGCGCCGCGCGAGGGTCGCGACGTCGTCGACGTAGCGCTCGTACACCGCCGCGAGTGCCGCGCGATCACCGCGACGAAACCGCTCGAGCAGCTCGCGGTTGTTGGAGAAGATCGTCACGGCGGGGCGGACGATACGCGATCAGTGCGTCGCGCGTCGGCAGGCTTCAGAACCCGCGAGCGAACGAGATACCGGCGCCATCTGGCGACAGCGTCGGTGTGATGATCGCCTTCTCCGACGAGACGCGGTCCGCGCGACCCGTGAAGTAGAGGACGCCGCCCGTGACGAGCGCCGCGCTACCAACGAGCAGGAACAGCTTGCTCCGGTCCTCGTAGCGCTGGCCGCGATCCTCGAGCGCCTGGATGTTGTCTTGCCACGGCGTGTTGCTCGGGTGGTTCGTGAGCTCGTTCGAGATCGAGCTCGCCTCCAGGCCGTACGCGACGCTGGCGATCAGGCTCACCGCACCGACCGCGGCCGTGGCGATGCCCGCCATCTCGCGCTTCGACATGTTCGGCTTGTCACGCGTGCGGCGCGGCGTGACGAAGTCGATGCGGACCGGCTTCGGCGCGTCACAGACGCGGTCCTTCGAGACCGGCTGGCCGATCTGCGTGCGCAACGCGATGACCTGGCTGGTCGCGTACACGGCCTGCGTGCCCTTCGGCTGCACCTTGAGGTACTGGCAGAAGTAGTGGAGCGCGTCGTTCGGGAGGCCGGCGCGCGCGTATTCGCTCGCGAGGATCGGCAGCAGCAGCGCGTCGGGCTCGTAGAGGTATGCCTGTTCGTAGAGCGCGATCGCGCCACCGTGATCGCCCGCGTTGCTCTTCGCGGCGCCTTCGCTCAGAAGCTCGATGCGATCGCGTTCCGCATGGGCCGTGCCCGCCACCAACGTCGCCATCACAATTGGGGTTGCACCCCAAACCCAGCCGGTCTTCATGCGGCGGACCCTATACCGAGCCCGTGCTAGGCAGCAAGCATGCTGCACCGGGTGACGCCCGCGAATCGTGTCCCTGTCAGATCCGGCGATTACGTCCTCTACTGGATGATCGCCGCGCGGCGCTCGAAGTGCAGCTTCGCGCTCGACCACGCCCTCGCGCAGGCGCGCGAATTGGACCGACCGCTGCTCGTGTTCGAGCCGCTGCGCGCCGGCTATCGGTGGGCGAGCGATCGCATGCACGCGTTCGTGCTCGCGGGTATGGCCGACAACGCGCGCGCGTTCGCGAAGGCAGGGATCACATATCTGTCGTATGTCGAGCCGGCGCCCGGTGCGGGTGCAGGCCTGCTCGCGGCGCTCGCGCGAAACGCGTGCGTGATCGTCACCGACGAGCAGCCGGGCTTCTTCCTACCGCGCATGGTCGCCGCGGCCGCGAAGCTCGACACGCGGATCGAGCTCGTCGATAGCAACGGCATCTTGCCGTTGCGCGCGACCGAGCGCGCGTTCACGACCGCCTCGTCGTTTCGCCGCCAGCTGCAGAAGATCGTCGCGCCATATCTCGCGATGCAGCCGAACGCGCGTCCGCTCGCGCGCGTGCCCGCCCACGTGAAGGGCGCCGATGTCGCCGGCTCGATCCTTCGCAAGTACCGATCGGAGACTGATCTCGCGAAGCTACCGATCGATCACACGATCGCGCCGATCGAAGGCGGCGGCGCGGTCGCGGGCGGCAAGCGGCTCGACGCATTCATCGCGGATCGCCTCGCGCACTACGCGGACGATCGCAACGAGCCCGATCGCGATCCGTCGAGCGGGCTCTCGCCATACCTGCACTTCGGTCACGTCGGCGCGCACGATGTCGTCGCGCGCGTGTGGGCCGATGCGGAATGGGATCCGTCGAAGATCGCCGAGCGGGTCACCGGCAGTCGTGAGGGCTGGTGGGGCTTGCCCGCGCCGCACGAGGCGTTCCTCGACCAGATCATCACGTGGCGCGAGCTCGGCTACGCCTGGTGCTTTCACCGCCGCGACTTCGACTCGTACGACGCCTTACCCGAGTGGGCGCGCGCGACGCTGGCGAAACACGCGAAGGATCCGCGCCCGCATCGTTACTCGCTCGCGCAGCTCGACGCCGACGAGACCTACGATCCGATCTGGAACGCGGCGCAGCGCGAGCTTCGTGAGAGCGGCGTGGTGCACAACTACCTGCGCATGCTCTGGGGCAAGAAGATCTTGGAGTGGTCCGCCTCGCCGAAGGCCGCGCTCGCCGCGATGATCGAGCTCAACAACAAGTACGCCGTCGACGGTCGCGACCCGAGCTCCTACACCGGCATTCTGTGGACGCTCGGGCTGTTCGATCGCGCGTGGGGGCCGGAGCGGCCGATCTTCGGCACCGTCCGGTACATGTCCTCGGACTCGACGAAGAAGAAGCTCCGCATGAAGCGGTACCTCGAGCGCTGGTCGAGTAAGACGTGACGGTTGCTCGCAAATTCACGCCGTAACACAACGCAACATACTGGCGCCGTTCGGTCACACCGCGGGCGGCAAAAGCGTTCACGACGGGAAGGTTTCTCCGACGAAGATCGCGAGTATCGCGAAAGTCACGGCGCTTGCATCACACACGTCGCATGGGGACGTTGCCGGCCGGAACCGTATTTGCTGATCGCTACGAGATCGTCGCGCCGATCGGTCGCGGTGGCATGGGCACCGTCTATCGCGCGCGTCACCTCAACCTCGGGAAGCACGTCGCGCTCAAGATTCTCGACGGCACCGATCACGAGGCGCGCTTCGATCGCGAGGCGCGTGTGGTCGCGAAGCTCGACCATCCGTCGTGCGTGCGCGTGCTCGACTGCGGCCGCGACGAGGACCAGTGGCGCCCGTACATCGCGATGGAGCTGCTCGAGGGCCCGACGCTCGCGAAGCTCTTGGCAGCGGAAGGTCAGCTCTCGACGGGCCGCGCCGTCGCGATCGCGCGCAACTTGCTCACGGCGCTCGCACACGCGCACGGAAGCGGCGTGCTGCATCGCGATCTCAAGCCCGAAAACATCATCGTCACGTCCCGCGATGGCGTGCCGCGTGCGGTGCTCATCGACTTCGGCCTCGCGCACCTCCTCGACGAAGCCGGTCTCACCGCACGCGGCATGTGCATCGGTTCGCCGTCGTATCTCGCCCCCGAGCGGCTCGCCGGCGACCAGTACAACGCGCGCGCGGACATCTATGGCGTCGGCGTGCTGCTCTACGAGATGATCGCCGGCGTAAAGCCGTTCACCGGTGCGTCGACCGAGGAGATCCTCGTCAACTGCCGCGAGCGCCCGGCGCGCCCGCTGCGCGCGATCCGCAAGGACGTCTCGCGCTCGCTCGAGCGGGTCGTCAACCGCGCGATGGTGAAGGATCCCGCGAAGCGCTACGCAGACGCCGAGGAGATGCTCGCCGCGCTCGAAGAGGTGCCCGTGCTCGACGCGCTCGCGCAGCGCACGACGACGCACGTGCGAGAGGAGCAGGCGACCACGATGCAGATCGCGATGCTCGATCTGCGCCCGCCGTCGCTGCTGGCGCGCATGTGGGGCTGGCTGCGCTTCGGTCGCTGGCGCTGGACCTGATCAGCCCGCGAACGACGCGATGAGGCGCGGCCGCGATCTCCGCGAGGAAGCCGTCGTCGCTCATGTGGAGAGCGTGATCGAGGCGGCCTCGCGATCCATCCACGCCTTCATCCACGCCGTCGAGCGATAGCGATCCCACTGATCGGCCGCGATCGTCACGACCGGGCCACGAACATCCTCGCGTGCGGCGAGGCGCAGCGCGGCGACGACATTGACGCCGGTCGAGCCACCGACGGTCAGGCCTTCTTCCTTCACCAGCCGCTCGACCATCGCGAACGCGTCGGCGTCGCTGACCTTCTCGGCGAAGTCGAGAACGTCGCGATGCAGATTGCCGGGCACCGAGCCGGAGCCGATGCCCTCGATGGCGAACGGTGCGTCGGGACCGAGCGTGCCGGTGTTGACCCAGTCCGCGAGCGACGAGCCGATCGGATCCGCGAGCACGACCTTCGTCCCCGCGTCGTATTCCTTGATGCGGCGACCCGCGCCCGTGATCGTGCCGCCCGTGCCCGAGGAGCAGACGAACGCGCCGACCTTCTCGAAGCCGGCGGCCTGCATCTGCGCCACGATCTCCTGACCGGTGCCGGTGTGCTCCGGCGTGCCGTAGTGCGCGCCGAGGTTCGCGGGATTGTGGAACTGGTTCGTGAGGAACCAGCCGTTCTCGTCGGCGAGGCGCGCCGCGACGTTGCGGAAGTTGTGGGGCGCGGTGAGCCCGCCGTTCTTCGTGATGATGACCTCGGAGCCGAGCTGGCGAAGCTGGAGGCGCTTGTCGATGGCCATCTTCTCGGGGAGCACGCAGATCAAGCGGTACCCGCGCGACGCGGCGAGCAGCGCGAGCCCGACGCCGGTGTTGCCCGCGGTGCCTTCGATCATCGTCGAGCCGGGACGCAGCTCGCCGCGGACCTCGGCGTCGAGGACGATCGCGCGCGCGGTGCGATCCTTGACGCTGCCGCCGGGGTTCAGGTGCTCGCACTTGATGAACACCCGGTTCGGTAGTCCCGCGGAGACGCGCTTGAGCTCGATCAGCGGTGTATTGCCGATCGCATCGACCAGATCCATGGCGCAACCATACCGCGTGATAACGTCGCGCGCTGTGATCGGCGAGACCGTCGGGGGATATCGCATCGTGGGGCGTCTCGGTCAGGGCGCGACGGGCGAGGTGTTTGCAGCCCAGCATGCAAGCGTCGCGACCAAGGCGGCGATCAAGATCATCGCGCCCGCGCTCGCGGCGGATCCCGGCAGGCTGCAGCGCTATCTGAAAGAGGCGCAGCAAGCGAGCCGGATCAACAACCAGGGCACCGTGAAGATCAGCGAGGTCGGCATGCCGGCCGGCTATGGCCACGGGTTCCTCGTGATGGAGCAGCTCTCGGGCGAGACGCTCGCGGAGCGGATCAAGAAGAACGGCCGCCTGTCGATCACGCAGATCGCCGAGGTCGGCCGCATGCTCGCGACCGTGATCGCGGCGATGCACGACGACAACCTCGTGCATCGCGATCTGCGCCCCGACAAGATCATGTTCGTCCGCGAGTCGGGTCTCGTGCAGGAGCGCATCAAAGTGCTCGTCGGCGATGCGCTGCTGCTCGGCGCCACCCACGAGAAGGGCGCGCCGTACGCGGCGCCGGAGCTCTGGCGCGACCCACAGACCGCGGACTGGCGCGTCGATGTCTACGCGTTCGGCTGCATCCTGTTCGAGATGGCGACGGGACAGAAGCCATACTCCGGCAGCGCCGCCGAGCTCGGCGCGAAGCACCTCGAGTATCAGATTCCCGCCGCGCGCTCGATCATGCCCGACGTTCCACCCGCGCTCGATGCGTTGATCGCGCGCCTGATGGGCAAGCAGATCGAGCAGCGCCCGAAGTCGATGCGCGAGATCTCGCGCGAGCTCGACGGCTTCGCCGGCAACGTGCGTCCGCTCGCACCGACGAAGAACGACACGCCCGTGCTCGTGCTCGGCGAGATGAACGCGCCGACGCTGCAAGGCAGCGAGCGTCCCGTGGTGGAGGCGCGCCCGTCGGAGCCCGCGTCCACGATGGAGATGGCGGCGAAGACGAAGTCACACGTGCCGCTTTTCATCGGACTCGCGCTTGTCATCGTCGGCGGCATCATCGTTCTGCTCGCGATGCTCTGAGCTCAGCGATAGATCGTGGCGGGCAGGGCGACAGAAACGCCGTAGTCGATGCGGCAGCTCGTCTCGATCGGGTCCGGGTCGAGCCGCGCGGCGGCGACGTTCGCGGATGGCATGACCCAGTGACTCGGTCCATGCTCACCGGATGCAGCTCTCGCTCGGCACGGCACTCGTCATCGTCGCGGTCCTTGCCTCTACCTTGCTCGTGATCGATCGCGAGCGCAAAATGACGTCGCCGTTCATCGCGCTGGGTGCCGCCGTGATCCAGACGCTGATCCTGTTCGGCGTGCTCGACTTCCTCCGCAACGTCTGGCGCATCGAGCTGATTTTGCCGACCACGCAGTTCATCTGCGCGTACACCGTGTGGGCCGAGACGACGCAGAAGCGCGCCATCACGGCGTCGACGGTGCTGCTCTCGGTGACGTTGATCGAGCTCATGTTCCTGCTCGGTCGCCTGCGCCCGTAGAACCGATCCTGAAATTCGACTTCGCGGTTCCGCTTCCCTATTCACTATTCGTCAGGGCAGTGGGATGAAAGGCGACGACATTGCCATGCGCTTGCGGGCTGTCGTCAGCTCGACGTGATTCCACAGCGCAGGAACGGCCGCGAACTCGAGCTCCATCGAACCCGTAGATGACGGGTGATTCCGACGAGGAACCGCCGCGATCGAATAGGGAATAGTGAAGCGGAACCGGAACCGAGAACCGCTTGTCAGATCGGTGCTAAGTTCGCGTCGCCCAGGCGATCGCAGCCACTGGGGTAACGCTTCCCCAGGCGCGCCAGCAGCGTCGGGCAGTTCCGGGTGGCACGTCACGCGCTCTTACACCGGGCATGCAGCTCGAGTCGTTCGCTCTCACCATCGCCGGCCGCCGCACCAACAACGAGGACGCGATTTGCGCACGTCCGGACCTCGGACTCTTCGTCGTCGCCGATGGCCTCGGCGGTTACGACGGCGGCGAGATCGCGAGCGGCATCGCGGTCGAGGTGATCTGCGATCTGATCCGCCGCACCGCCGGCGACGCCGATGTCACGTGGCCGTACAAGATCGATCCCGAGCGCACGATCACCGAGAACGAGGTGATCGTCGCGACGCGGCTCGCGGGCGACCGGATCACCGCGCGGCGCGTCGGGCTACTCGAGCAGATGGGCTCGACGGTCGCGGTGCTGCGGTTCGCAAATGGCCACGCCGTGATCGGCCACGTTGGCGACAGCCGCGTGTATCGCCTGCGCGCCGGGCAACTCGCGCAGCTCACGATCGACCACTCGCTCGTCAGCCAGATGATCGCCTCGGGCATGTCGCCCGACGCGAACTTTCCGTGGCGGCACGTGATCACGCGCGCGCTCGGCATGCCCGCCGCGGAGCCCGACGTGCAGACCTCCGCGGTGCAGCCGGGGGACGTCTACATGCTGTGCAGCGACGGGCTCTACGAGCCGCTCAGCGAGCAGACGATCGCGGCGCTCATGGACGGGCCGCCCGAGGAGGCGTGCCGCACGCTCGTCGACGCGGCATACGCGGCCGGCAGTCGCGACAACATCTCGGTGATCGTGGTGCGCGCGTGTTAGTCGTCGGCGGCGTCGTCGTTCGGTGGACCGTCGATCAGGCCGTGCCGTCGCCCCATCGCGCGCAGCTGCTTGCGATCGATGCCGGACTCGCGCGATGCCGCCGACAGATTGCCGCCGGTGCGCGCGAGCACGTCGGCGATGTAGCGGCGCTCGAGATCGTGCAGCACCGCGGCCTTGGCCTCGGCGTAGGGCAGGTCGCTGCGTACCGCGAGCCCTTCGCCGGCGAGCGGCGACGGATCGATGCGGATCACGAGATCGCCGAACCGCTGCGCGCCGGGCGCGAGGGCGATCGCGCGATCGAGCACGTTGCGCAGCTCGCGGACGTTCCCGGGCCAGCCGTGCGCGCTGAGTCGATCGATGCCGGGACCGCTCGGCACGTCATCGGCGAGGCCGCGGCGGCGCAACAGATCGCGCACGAGCGTCGGGATGTCCTCGCGCCGCGTGCGCAGCGGCGGCAGCGCGACGCGCACGACCGCGAGCCGGTACAGCAGATCGGGACGGAAGCGACCCGCGGCGACCTCAGCGTCGAGGTCATCGCGCGACGCGGCGATGATGCGCACGTCGACGGCGCGTTCGGTGTCGCCGCCGAGCGGGCGAACGACGCGCTCCTCGAGCACGCGCAACAGACGCGCTTGCAGCGTCGGCGAGATCCGGCCGAGCTCGTCGAGAAACAGCGTGCCGCCGTCGGCGCGCACGATCATGCCGCTGCGCGCGTTCGCCGCGCCCGTGAACGCGCCGCGCACGTGGCCGAACAGCTCGCTCTCGAGCAGGCCCTCGGGCAGTGCGCCGCAATCGACCGCGACGAACGGTCCGCGCCGCCGGGCAGATGCATCGTGGACGGCGCGCGCGACGAGCTCCTTGCCGGTGCCGGTCTCGCCCTCGACGAGCAGTGTCGCGTCGGAGACCGCGATCCGCTCGAGCACCGCGAATACCTCGCGAATCGCGAGGCTCTCGCCGACCAGCTCGCCGAACCGGCGCGCCTGGCTCGGCGGCAAGTCGAGCGGCTGTGCCTCGGGCTCGATGCGCAGCGCGGTGCGGCCGGCGAGCAGCGTCGAGCCCGCGGGCACCGTGACCTCCGTGATGCGCGAGCCCTCGTACCAGGTGCCGTTCGTCGAGCCGAGGTCGCGCACGACGAACCGCGACTCGACCGCTTCGATCGACAGGTGCCGCGCACTCACGCGATCGTCGGAGAGCGTCAGCTCGCACGCAGCGTCGGTGCCGATCGTCGCCGCGCCTTGCGCGAGCCGGCACGCGCGGCCGCGGTCGGGCCCGTCGATCACGACGAGCTGGCAGCGAACGCGTCCCGTCCCGCCGTCGAGGATGTCACTGTAGACTGTCGCGGCTCGGCCCACCGGCGATCATGATGCACCGAACGATCGGCCCCTACCAGCTCGTGCGTCTGCTCGGTCGCGGTGGCATGGCCGAAGTGCACCTCGCCGTCGCGCACGGTGCGAGCGGCTTCGAGCGCCACGTCGCGATCAAGACGCTCGCGCCCGAGCTCGCCGGGGATCCCGAGCTCGAGCGGGCACTGATTCGCGAGGCCGTGCTCGGTGGTGCACTGCGCCACCGCAACGTCGTCGCCGTGCTCGGCCTCGGCGTCGATGACGGCTACTACGTCGTCCTGGAATACGTCGACGGCCATGACCTCGCGCGCCACCTCGACGGCCCGCTCGACGAAGCGCTCGCGCTCCACATCGTGCACGAGCTCGCTCTCGGCCTCTCGCACCTGCACGCGGCACGCGACGCACGCGGCTTGCCACTCCACATCGTGCACCGCGATGTCAGCCCTGCGAACGTCCTGGTCTCGACGACGGGCGACGTCAAGCTCGGCGACTTTGGCATCGCGAAGGCGACGTCGCTCGCAGATCGCACCGCGGCCGGCACGCGCAAGGGCCGCTATTGCTACATGGCGCCGGAGCAGCTCGCGGGCGATCCGGTCACCGCCGCGGCGGATCAGTTCGGGCTCGGCGCGACGCTCGTCGAGCTCGTCACCGGCGCGCGCCCGTTCGCAGGTGAATCGCCGTGGGTGCTGCTCGAGCAGATTCGCAGTGGTCTGGCGCTCGCATTGCCCGACGATCTCCGCGCGATCGCGGCGCGCTCGCTGGCCTTCGCGGCGGACGATCGCTTCGCATCGATCGAGGAGATGCGCCACGCGATCGCAGCTGCGCAGCGCGCCCGGCCACCCGCCGGCGTCGTCGAGCTCGCGGCCTGGGTTCAGGCGTCGAGGCCGTAAGCGAACACACGCACGTTCCGTAGCGCGCGCAGCTCGACGAGGATCTCACGCTCCTCCGCCGTGGGTTGCCACTGCACTGTCAGCCGCAGGTGCACGCCGGGCAGCCGATACGCGAGCTCGCGAAACTCGGGAAGCTGTCCTTGCCGCACGTACTCGAACCCGAGCCGCTCGAGATGCGGCGATCGCTCGAGCACCTGCTCGGCGACTGCCGTCAGCGTGGGAACGGCACCGTAGAGGCTGACCGACACACCCGGCAGCGGCACGCGTAGGGCCGCGAGCTGCTGCACCGTGAAGTAGACCCACGACGGTTGGCGTACGAGATCGGCGACGAAGCGCGCGTACGTCTCGGCATCGACATCGCGCGTCGGGAGCAGCCGCTGCATCGCGCAGAGCTCGCGATGCCCGGCGACACGCTCCCACGCCCAGCGCGGCGTTGCCTCGAGCCCGACGTGGACCTCGGAGAGCAGCCCGCCGCGAAACCGCGACCAGCGCGAAGCGACGAGCGCGAGCTCGTCCATCCAGCGGTACCAGTTCTCGTCGACGAGCGCGGCGATCCGATCCGCGCCCACACCGAACAGCGCCGACGCGTCGAAGTCCTGGCCCGCCGCACGCGCCCGCTCGATCGCGACGAGCGGCGCGCACGACAGCGCGAGCATCTCGCCGCGCGGATCGCCGCGCTCCATGTACGCGTCGGCGAGCACGAGCCGCGGCGCTATCGCCCGGGGCTCGTCGACCACCGCCTGCCACGCGACGGCAACTTCGACGGGCACGGGCGTCACCGGTTCGGGCGCGTTCGCGATCACCTCCGTGAACAGTTCGATCGTCGCCGCGTCGAGATCGAACACGAGCGAGGACACTCGCTCGATCGCACGGAGGTCGCCGATGGCGAGCACGCGCTTCACGACCGCCGCGATCACGGCGCGCGTACTCGCGTGTGCGGTCGGCGCCTTCATGCCGTGTTCGATCACGAACGGCGCGCGGAACAGACAACGCGCGAGCGCGAGTGCGACGCGCGGATCGTCGGGCCACGTGAGCAAGAGGCCGATGCGATCGACGAGGTTCGTCCACTCGCCGCGCGGAAGCTCGTCGATGCCCTGCGCCCGCAGCTCGTCGACGAGTGGTGTGGCGCGCATCACGATGATGCGCCACGAGACGTTGTCTTGACGCGCTTGCACGTGGAGCGTGTCGAGCAGCGTCGCGGCGAGCTCGGGGTCGTACGTATTGGCCTGAGCGGTCCACCACCGGTGCAGCTTCGCCGGGACTGCGACACGCGCGACACCTGCCGAGGCCTCGTCCACGCGGTTTGCGAGCGCGATATTCGACCGATCTGCACGCCAGGCTGCGAGCACGTCACGGAGGGAATGCCCGGCCACGAAAGCCATGTTAAACGGCCTGCATGCAGCTACGCGCCGCCCTGTTCATCATTGCCATCGCCGCCTGTAGCAAGGCCAAAGACAAGCCCGCCGTCGAGGAGCCGGCACCCGTCGTGACCGCGTCCGCCGAGACCGCGTCCGCCGAAACCGCGCCCGCCACGACCACGCCGGCCGCGCCGGCTCGGATGGCGAAGGGCACGATCAACACGATCGTCGGCTCGCCCGCGCCTGACTTCACGCTCAAGGATCTCGAGGGCAAGGAGGTCTCGCTCGCGTCGTTCAAGGGCAAGACCGTCGTGCTCGAGTGGTTTAACCCAGGCTGCCCCTTCGTCAAGAAGGCGCACGGCGCCGGCTCGCTCGTCGACACCGCGCAGCGCCACGCCGCGAGCGGCGTCGTGTGGCTCGCGATCAACAGCGGCGGGCCCGGCAAGCAGGGCAACGAGGTGAAGCTCAACGTCGACTCGGCGAAGACGTGGAAGATGGCGCACCCCATCCTGCGCGACGAGAGCGGCACCGTCGGCAAGGCGTACGGCGCGACGAACACGCCGCACATCTTCGTGATCAATTCGACCGGCACCGTCGTCTACGGCGGCGCGATCGATAACTCACCCGACGGCGAGAAGCAGTCGGCGGCCGACGGCAAGCTCGTCAACTACGTCGACGAGGTGTTGTCCGCGATCGCCGCCGGCACGCCGATCAAGACGCACGACACCAAGGCCTACGGCTGTAGCGTGAAGTATGGGTCCTAGCCTCCTCATTCTCGCGCTCATGGGCGAGCCGGCCGAGGCGCCGTCGTTTCGCGTCGACGTCACGCCGCCCGCGTCGTGCAAGCGCGCAACGACGTGCGAGGCCAAGCTGAAGCTTGTCGCGCTCAACGGCTACAAGGTGAACGAGGAATATCCGTTCAAGTTCGTCGGCGACGCGGTGCCTTCGATCACGTTCGAAGGCAGCACATTCGACAAGACCACCAAGACGATGACGGTGAAGTTCAAGTCCGACGCGGCCGGCAAGGTCAACGTCTCGGGCCTGTTCAAGCTCTCCGTCTGCACGTCCGACGTCTGCAAGATCGAGAAGCCGAAGATCAGCTTCGCCGCGCCCGTGTCCTGACGAGCGCGACGACTTCGTCGTAGGCCCCGTCGCGCAAGTGCGACTTCGTGATCACCAGCTTCTGGTGGCGCGATCGAACGGTCAAGAACACCTGGCCGTAGACCCTGTGCTCCTCGATGGTGAGCAGCTCGTCGAACCGGATCGCGCGCGCGTCGAGGATGACCGCCTTCTCGGTGATGACGAGCTCCTTCACGCGCCGGCGCACGAGCACCGTGAGCGCGATGCCGACGAAGCCGACGGAGAGCGCCGCGAGCACGAGCACCACGATGCGCGCGTGCTCCGACGACAGCTCGAGCACGTTCTGGATGACGAGGTGCGTGGGACGTGTCGCCTGATAGAGCAGCACGACCGCACATGCACCGAAGAACAGCGCACCGAAGATCAAACCGCCTGCTTTGGGCTGGACGGCGAAGCGACGAGTCACCTCCCGAGTGTCAGTTCGACGGCGTCTTCACGCAACCGCTGAACGTCGCGGACAACGTGCGCTTCGCCTGCTGGGCGCGGTCGTAGACATCGACCTCGACCTTCATCTGCGAGCCGCTCGGTGTGATGCGCAGGCCGGTATCGGTGAACCCGGGGAGTTCCTGACCGGCGACGGTGATCTGCGAGCCGTACGTCGTCTGCACCATCTGCCCGCTCTTCGCGAAGCCGACGCTGTAGATGAGCGAGCCGTCGAGGCCGTCCGCCAGCGGCGCCGCCTTCGCGTGATTCATGTCGGCGGCGAAGAACCCGGCGCCGGAGCCGAATCGGATGGCACCGCCTTCACACCTGACGATGTCGTGCAGCACGTAACCGTTCGCGTTCGGCGCGAGCGACGGCGTGCGTAGGTAGTTCTGATAGCGGATCGTGTACGGCTTCTGCGCGGGCGTCTTCAGCGCGCGGCCGTTGACCGTGAAGTAGACCTGCATGTCGACCTCGACGAAGGCCCAGCCGTTCGACTCGGACAGGATGCGGAACGGGACCTCGAGGTTCGGCACGGTGCCGACGTTGATCGTCGGGTCCATGTTGTATTGCAGCGCCAACGCGTAGCGGCGGTTGTTGCCGCGGCGCCCGTTCGAGTCGACGTACGACGCCTGAAACGGACCGCTCGAACCGTAACGAACGTGCGCTTGCACGTCGAGCTGCTGCCAGAAGTTCGGGTTGTCCCAGTCCGTGACGCCGGGCGACCAGACCTCGAAGCACACGTTGCGAATGCCGGCGCGCTCGCGCGCCCACGAGCCATAGACATAGGGCTCGTCTCCGAAGCCGGTGCGGCCTTCGTTGCACGGATCGGAGACGTAGCGCTCGATCGTGATCGACGTCAGGCCGGCCCACAGCGGAGCCGAGGCGTCGGTCTTGTCATCGCCCTCGAGGAGGTTCGTCGTCGTCGGCTCGGTGGCGTCTCCGGCGTCGGTGGCGCAGGCAGCCGCAAGCAACAGGCAAATGACGGGGCGCATAGGTACCTGCGCATCGAGCAACCGCCGCGCCACGCGAACCCCGCGATTCGGCCAGGGCGCGGCAACAACGTGTTGCCGTTCGCAACGAATGCCGGCAACTGCAGCTGCCGACTGTCGGCCCCTTACGCCGGGAACACGGTGCGCGCGACCTTGCGGTGGAACCAGTGCGCCGCTTGTTCGTCGTCGGGCGCGAACCGTCCGCGCGGCGCGAACCCGGACCGCAGACCGCGGCTGACGTGCGCGAGCGCGTCGACGTCCTCGGCGTCGACCTGCGAGCTGAGCCAGCGGCGATCACGCTCCGCGTGCTTCTCGCGATCGATCGCCCACTGATGCCAGATGAAGCGCGTCGCATCGGTCCGCCCCGGAACAGGCTGGTACACGTTGATCGAGAGCCCCCACGGATAGAAGTTCAGCGCGAGGTTCGGCCACAGGAACCACCACAGCGCGAACACGCGGCGACCCTTCGGATCGGCGAAGCGCTCCGGGAGCCACGCCGGATCGAAACCGTCCGCGGGCTTCGCCGCGTACACCCACTGCAGCACCGCATGCTCGTAGAGCTCGGTCGTGTAGCTCGCGAGGTCGACCGCGTCGGCGAGTCCGTGCGGGGCGCGATGCACGTAACCGATGTGGAACGGATCGAGAAAGTTCCACGCGTGCTGCTTCCAGTTGCCGCCGACCTCGCGCTCCTCGGCCGACGTGCGCGCGACGGCGGACGGCATGTTCACGAGCGACGCGTCGAGCTCCGTGAACGCGGACTCGAATGCCGTGGCGCTCGGATCCATGTTCGCGAACACCATGCGGCGCCACACGGCGGTCGGCAGCGCGGTGAGGTGATCGCACGCGCGCGGAAAATCGGGCAGCCCTTGAAACCCGGGCTGCGAGACGAAGCGGCCGGTGCAATCGAAGCGGCGTCCGTGTTGCGGACACACGAGCGTGGGGCCGCGCTGCGCACCGAGCACGAGCGGATGCCACGCGTGCGTGCACGTGTTCGGGAACGTGCGCAGCTGGTCGTCATCCCAGCCGCGCTGCAGAAACAGCGGGCGGCCGACGAGCGACACCGGCACGCGCGTGCCACGCGACGCGACTTGCTCGTCGAGCGGGCGCGGATCGTCGCCGCGATCCGGAAGGAACTGCCACGCGGTCTTGAAGATGGTGTCGAGCTCGCGCTCGGCGAACGCGGGATCGACGAACGCCGCCGCCGGCAGCGATTCGGCGCGCCGGATGTCGTCGTCGACGGTGCACTGCTCGGCGGTCAGCATCCCGCGCCTTATAGCAGGGCGCTGAAGATCAACGCGAGCCCGGCGATCGACACGTGACGGTCATCCGCCGACGGTACTACTTCGTCGTGCCGCGCATCAGGACCGCGCGAATCTTGAGCTTGCCGTTGTCGTCGCGCCGGAGCGTGTAGTCCGAGCTTTCCGAATTCATCTCGCGGTCGGCCGCATCGAGGTGCGGCCACCGCACCGCGGCAATCACGATCCGGTTCCCGACCCGCTCGAGGTCGAGGAGGTCCGCGCGTGTGCGCTTGACGCCGTCGGCGTTGTACTTCACGCCACCGAAAAACTTGGCAACCTGCTCGCGCGAGCTGATAGCCGTCACACCGTCGCTGCCGATCACGAACGCGGGTGTCTCCCACAGCGCGGCGACGGCCTCACCGTCTCCTGCGATCAGCGCGCGTGCGAGCTGATCGAGCAGATCTTGTACTTCTCCGTGCAGCACGTGCTCGAGGCGCACGCCCCGCGGCTGCGTATCTCTCTGTAGGGTTTCCATGTGGCGCGCTCCCGTGTGCGTTGCTCGCCATGGGGTGCATTCGACGTGCCCTTGACACGTATCACGATGTGATACATGGTGTATCACAACGTGACACGCAAGCGACGAGACGAAAAAGACGACGACGATGACGTCGAGAAGAAGGAACGCGTGCTCCACACGCGTGTTCCGGAGAGTCTCGAGACGCAGCTCCGCGAGAAAGCGCAGGACCTGGGGATTTCTGTCTCGAACCTCGTCCGCAATGTACTCGGGCATGCATTCGGTCTCGTCGGTGATGTCGTCGCCGACAGCCACGCGATCGCTCGCGCCGCACGTGGCGACAAGAAACAACGTGCGGGCACACCCGCGCCCGTGACTGTGACCTCACTGGACGACGTCCTCGGATGGCAACCGATCGTGCTCGGCAAGAACGCCGTGTGC
This sequence comes from Myxococcota bacterium, assembly GCA_030857175.1. Classification (GTDB taxonomy): domain Bacteria; phylum Myxococcota_A; class Polyangia; order Haliangiales; family Haliangiaceae; genus JABFXX01. The sequence continues at coordinate 69,263 of JALZOJ010000031.1, forward strand.
GCGAAGTGCAACGCCATCCTCCCGCGCGGCCGCGACGCGGCGGTCGGCGTCGGGACGCAGCTCGTCGTCTGTACCTCTTGCCTCGAGGAGCTACGCGCATGAACGAATTCTCGGAAGCCATCTCGGAAGCCGCCCAGTTGATCAAGCGCCTCGGTGCGCGCCTCGACGAGCTCTCGCTCGAGCTCGCGCGCGACCTCGGCGCGGTCACGCGCGACGCGCAGGCGTTCGCCGGAGCCGCGCGTGATCAAGCGGTCACGCTGAAGCGCGCCACGCCGCGTGCTGCGAAGCTCGCGCAAGTCGCCGCCGGGATCCTCGCGCGCCAGCGCTGGCTGCGGCTCGCCGCGGCGGCGCGCGGTGATCAAGCGCTGCGTCCCGAAGATCACCGCGAGCTCGCGCGCCGCACCGCCGATGCAGCAGCGCAATTACGCGGCGGCATCGCGAAGCTCGGCCAGCTCGCGTCGTGCCGGCCCGATCTGATCGGTCCCGTGTGGGCCTCAGAGCTCGCGAGCCTTCAGGACAATGTCCCGCCGATCGACGCAGCCGCGATCCGCTCGCGCATCGAGGCGGAGCTCGGCCGGCGAATCGAGGAAGTCTTCGCCACGTTCGAGGACACGCCGCTCGCCGCCGCTTCGCTCGCGCAGGTGCACGCAGCCACGCTGCTCGACGGCACGGCCGTCGCGGTCAAGGTCCAGGTGCCCGGCATCGAGGACATCATCGAGGCCGACATCGCGGCGCTGCGCGCGGTCGCAAATATGCTCGGCGACGTGCCGGGCATCGACCTCGCGACGCTGACCAGCGAGCTCGCACGCGCGCTCGCGAGCGAGCTCGACTACGTCGCGGAAGCCGAGGCGCTGAAGACGTTCGCCTGGTACGGATCGAAGGTCGTCTCGCCGCGACCGATCGAGCACGCGTCGACGAAGCGCGTCCTGACGATGACGAAGATCGACGGCGAGCGCCTGACCGCCGCGCTCGATCGCATGACGGAAGGCGAGCGCGATCCGTTGCTCGCAGCGCTCGTCGACGAGGTCGCGGCACAGATCCTCGTGCGTGGGCACGTCCACGCGGATCCGCATCCCGGCAACTTCCTCGTCACCACGGACGGCAAGCTCGCGCTGCTCGACTTCGGCTGCACGCTCGAGCTCGGCGCGCCCGAGCGCGGCGCATACGCGCGGCTCGTGCTCGCGATCGCGGGCGGCAATCAGCAAGCGGCCGCGCGCGAGCTCGCGCTGCTCGGCTTCACGGCCGATGATCCGGCGCAGCTCGTCGAGATCACGGCGTCACTGATCGGCGCGATGCGACCGGGCGCCTCCGTCGACGAGGTCGACTGGCAAGCGGCGTTCGCCGAGCAGATCGCGAAGGGAAGGCAGCTCGGTGGGCTCTCGATCCCGCGCTCGTTCGTCCTGCTCGGCCGCGTGCTCGCCACCGTCGCCGGCCTGCTCGCGAAGTACAAGCCGCGGATCGCGCTGCATCCGCTGATCGCGCGTCATCTGTCCGCTGCGATTGCCTGACCTGCGACGATCTGTGCGGTAACGACATCCAAGCTCCATGCTCGATGCCGTTAGACTGGGCGGCGTGGTGATCCCGCGCGGCCTCGTGTACATGGCGGCGAGCGCGTTCGGGTTCTCCGCGATGACGATGCTCGTGAAGCTCGCGAGCGCGCGGCTGCCCACCGGCGAGATCGTGCTCGCGCGCGCGATCGTCACGCTCGTGATCTCGTACGCGATGGTCATGCGCGCGGGTCTCTCTCCGTGGGGCACGCAGCGCAGCAAGCTCGCGCTGCGCGGTGTCCTCGGCTTCGCCGGGCTCGCAGGTTACTACGCGGCCGTCGCGCTGCTGCCGATCGCCGACGCGACCACGCTCCAGCAGATCGTGCCCGTGCTCGCGTCGCTGCTCGGGTGGTGGCTGCTCCGCGAGAAGATCGGCTGGGCGACGTTCTTCGCGCTCGCGTGCGGCGTCGCGGGCGTCGTCGTGATCACGCATCCGAGCGGCGCGGGCCTCGATCCCGTCGGTGTGGCGATCGCACTCGGTGCGGCCGTGTGCTCGTCGGTCGCGTACGTCACCGTGCGCCAGCTGTCGCGCACCGAACATCCGCTCGTGATCGTCTTCTACTTCCCGCTGATCGCGACGCCGCTCGCGATCCCATGGGCCGCCGCCGACTGGGTGACGCCGTCTGCGATCGACATCCTGTTGCTCGTCGCGATCGGCCTCGCCACGCAGGTCGGGCAGGTGTTCTTGACGATGGGCCTCGCCGCCGAAAACGTCGGTCGCGCGACGGCTGTTGGCTATCTGCAGATCGTGTTCGCGATCGGCTGGCAGCTCGTGATCTTCGGCCAGTCGCCTGCGATCACCACGCTGCTCGGTGCCGCGCTGATCATCGGCGGGACACTCGTGGTCGCACGAGCGACGCAAGCGCCAGCGCCGCCAACCCCGCCAGCGTGACCGATCCGAGCGCGTCGGAGACGTAGTGCGCGTTGACGAGGATGCGTGCCAGCGAGACGAACGCGACGATGGCGAGTAGTGGCCGGGTGCGCGGGTACACGATCGCGAGCGGGATCAGGATGCTCGCGAACAGCACGACGTGCCCCGACGGAAACGCGATGCCGTCGCGAAAGAACGTCTCGTCGCCGCCTTTCGCGAGCCACTCGCTCGGGCGCAGTCGGCCGGTCGCGTCCTTGATCCGGTTCGTCAGGAACCGACAGATCAAGTGCGTGCCCGCGATCACCATGAGTGGCGGCGCGGCGAAGCGAAACCGCGGGACGGCCATCGCGGTCACCATCGCGACGACGAGCACGACGGGTGCGAACAGCTTGAAGAATGGCAGCCCGAGCGTCCACTCGAGCATCTCGACTGACTTGCTCCAGAAGCCGCTCTGCTCGTACCCGCCGAGCACGCGCGCGAGCGGGCGATCGATCGTGACGATGCAGAACGCGGTCAGCGCGAGACAGGCTCCGATCGCGATGATCTCACCCCGCGTCGGGCCGTGTCGTTCGCTCATTGCGCGGGGACGTCGTCGCCGAGCACGTAGAACATCTTCGCGTCGCGCTGGTTCTCGTATTCGGTGCGAACCCAACCGAGCGAGCGTGGCGTGGCAGCGATTCGAACTTCATCCATGAGCCCGTTGATCGGGTTCGTCGTGTTGCCTCCAGGCCCCCACTGCATCGGCGCCGTTCCGATGTGCCCGGCGTTGCCCAGGGTGTTGATCGTGCCGTTCACGGTCGCGACGGTGCCGACGAGCGCGCCGTCGCGATACAGCGTCGACGTGGCCGCGGGCTCGTCGTAGACCCAGTGCAGCAGCGTGAACGTGCTGTTGTGCACGTCGATGTTGAGCTGCACGTCGTTGCCGTAGAAGCCGCGACAGAGGCCGCCGAGGTCGGTATGCAAGAACCGCGATTGGTTCGTCGCCGGGTTACCGACGGTCATCACGCTCGAGAAGCCGCTGATCGGTTGCGCGATCGAGATCCACGCAGAGATCGTCGTCGAGGCGTCACCCGCGATCGGATTCGTGAACGTGACCTCGTCGTTCATCCCGTCGAAGTCGATCGCCTTGCCGAGCTTGCCGGCGACCGAGACCGGGCCATTCACAGCCGTGCCGTTCACCGCCCCGCGCGCGTCGGCGACGGTCGTGTTCGCGAGCGCGTCGTCCATGTGCCAGACGGCCTGGAAGTTGTTCGTCCACACGAGTGGCGTGTTCGGCGCGTGCGCGGGACCCGGATCGCCGAACCGCAGATCGAATTCGCTCGGCCCGCCGTCGGTCAGCGTGACCTTGACCCACGCCTCGAGGTGACCGGTCGCCTTGTTCCACGCGACGCGCTCATGCTCGAGCGGCGTGCCGTCGAGCCGCGTGAAGAAGATGTCCGTGCCGGCGGTGGTCGCCTTCGCGCCGAGACCGGGCATGTCGTCGATCACGAGCCACAGTGGAAAGTCGGTGACGGTCGCGAACACCTTCGCGTCCGGGATCGTGATGCGCCGCTTGCGTGCGGAGCCGGGCGCGCCGTCGATCGGCAGCGCGTCGATCGCGGGTGTGTCGGTGATCGACCCGTCGCTCGCGACGCTCGTGGAGAACCCACAGCCGGCGAGCACGACGAGCACGAACCTCATCCTTCGACCCTACACCAGGACTGATGATCGAGCGTGCTCGGAGTCACCTCCGGGCGATCGCGGTCGGTAACCGCGCGGTTCCGTCGATCAGCGCGATCAGCTCGTTCGCGCGCTCGGGGCTCGCGATGAGGCCGTGCCGCGTCTTCCACCACACGACGAGCAGCGCGACACCCAGGCCGGGTCCGAGCAGCATCGCCGCCGCGCCCTTCACGCCGAGGAGGATCACCGGCAGTCCGAGCAGCGACAGCAAGCCGCCCATGAACATGACGGTGCGTGCGATCGCCCACGCGAACGACTTGCCGCTCACCGGAATGGTGACGCCGCGGCAGTCCGTGATGCCGGAGATGAAGGTCTTGGTCTCACTGCCTTCGATGACGAGGAATCCACCGAGCGGCACGAGTGGCAGGTTGTTGATGTGAAACGTGCGCGTCACGACGTAACAGCGACCGGGTACGCGATCGACCCGGCCGGCATACCGCTCACCAAAGACCGCTGCGCTCATGGGCCGGTGCTACCACGCTGCGGTACGTTCGCGGCATGAAGACGCGCGCCGCCATCGCATTCGAAGCAGGCAAGCCCCTGGTCGTCGAGGAAGTCGACCTTGCAGGTCCGCGCGCGGGCGAAGTCCTCGTCGAGCTGAAGGCGACGGGCATCTGCCACACCGACGAGTTCACGCGCTCCGGTGGCGATCCCGAAGGCCTGTTCCCGGTGATCCTGGGTCACGAAGGCGCGGGCGTCGTGGTCGAGGTCGGGGCCGGCGTCACCTCGGTCGCCGTTGGCGATCACGTGATCCCGCTCTACACGCCGGAGTGCCGGCAGTGCAAATCGTGCCTCTCGCGCAAGACGAACCTGTGCACCGCGATCCGCGCCACGCAAGGGAAGGGCGTGATGCCCGACGGCGAGTCGCGGTTCTCGCTTCGCGGCCAGAAGATCCATCACTACATGGGCTGCTCGACGTTCGCGAATCACACGGTGCTGCCGGAGATCGCGCTCGCGAAGATCCGCAAGGACGCGCCGTTCAAGTCGGTCTGCTACGTCGGCTGCGGCGTCACCACGGGCATCGGCGCGGTGATCTGGACCGCGAAGGTCGAGGCCGGCGCGACCGTCGTCGTGTTCGGTCTCGGCGGCATCGGCCTGAACGTCGTGCAAGGCGCGCGGATGGTCGGCGCGTCGATGATCGTCGGCGTCGACATCAATCCAGCGCGCGAAGCGGCGGCGCGCGAGCTCGGGCTGACCCACTTCGTGAACGCGAAGGATCACGGCGACAAGCTCGTCGGTCACTTGGTCGAGCTCACGGGCGGCGGCGCGGACTACTCGTTCGAGTGCGTCGGTGACGTGAGGCTGATGCGCCAGGCGCTCGAGTGTTGCCATCGCGGTTGGGGCGTCTCCGTCATCATCGGTGTCGCCGGTGCGGGCCAGGAGATCGCGACGCGTCCGTTTCAGCTCGTCACCGGTCGCGTATGGAAAGGCACGGCGTTCGGTGGTGCGCGCGGCCGCACCGACGTGCCGAAGATCATCGACTGGTACATGGACAAGCAGATCGAGATCGACTCGATGATCACGCACACGTTGCCGCTCGAGAAGATCAACGAGGGCTTCGACCTGATGCACGCGGGCAAGTCGATCCGCGCGGTGGTCGAATACTGAGCGCATGAAGATCGGGCGGTACGAGATCGTCAAGACGCTCGCCGAGGGTGACCGCGGCAAGCTCTACCTCGCGAAGGCGGGCGGCTTTGGCGGCTTCGCACGGCACGTCGTCATCAAGACGTTCGAGCACCTGCCGGGTGCCGCCGAGGGTCTGTTCATCGAGGAGACCCTGAACCTCGGCCGCCTTCATCATCAGCACATCACGCCGATCCTCGACGTCGGCCGCGACGCCGACCGCTTCTACGTCGCGATCGATTTCGTGAACGGCCGCTCCGCGCGCGAGGTCTGGCAGCAGACGTTCACGATCGGCGCTCTGCTGCCGTTCGACTTTGCGATCACGGTCGTCGCGGCCGCCGCCTCCGGCCTGCACTACGCACACACGCGCCGCACCGACGGTGGTCCGCTCGCGCTGGTCCACGGCCACGTCTCGCTCTCGAATGTCCTCATCGGCTTCGATGGCTCCGTGCAGCTGATCGGCTTCGCGGGCGCGTCCGCGCGTGGCCTGCGCGCGAGCGAGACGCAGCTCGGGTTCGCGAAGGATCAGCTCGCGTATCTCGCGCCCGAGCAAGCGCGGCGTCAGGGCCTGGACGCACGCAGCGACATCTTCGCGCTCGGCGTCGTCCTCTACGAGCTGACGACGATGCGCCGCGCGTTCCGCGATGACTCCGATCGACTCACGATCGAGCGCGTCAAGATCGGCACCTACGTCAAGCCGCGCGAGATCATGCCGAGCTTCCCCGTCGAGCTCGAGCGCGTGATCGCGCGTGCGCTGCACATCGATCGGGACACGCGCTATCAGGACGCGGAGACGTTTCGCCGCGAGCTCGTCGCGGTCGGTCATCACCTGGGGCTGGTCTCGGGCGACGCGCCGATCGTCGAGGTCATGGCGCAGCTGTTCGAGGACTCGACGGTCGACCCGTGGACGAACGTCGCGCCCGACACCACGACCGACGACTTGCGTCCGGAACGTCCCAACACCGAGCCGCGCCGGCCGCTGCGCGCCGCGACCGAGACCGTCGACGCACTCGCGATCGAGATGGAGATTCCCGTCGAGGGGGCGCGGGCGATGACCGCGGATGACACGCGTGCGACGGTGCCGATTCCGGTGCTTCCCGCGAAGAAGAGCGACATCGAAACCGATGGCGTGCCGGTGCTGACAAAGCTGCCGACGCCCGCGCAGCGTCCACCGACGCCGAACGAAGTGAAGCCGCGGCCTGCACCGCGCCGGCGGATCGATCCGCGAATCCTCGCGGCGGCGATCGCGCTCGCGACGATCGTCGTGACGACGGTCGTTGTCTTCGCGATCCGCGGCTGCTCGACGACGCCGCCCACGAAGCCAATCGATGCCGCGCCTGTGGTCGTCATCGATGCGGCGCCGATCGACGCGCCCGAGGCCGTCGTCGCGATCGATGCGGCACCACCCGATGCGTCGACGACTGTGCGCCTCCAGATCACGAGCACGCCGCCGAACGCGACCGTGCTGCTCGACGGCAAGCGACTCGGCAAGACGCCGTTCGAAGGCGTCGTCGATCGCGCGGATGGCAAGCACGTGATCAAGATCCGCCTCGGGAACCACGTGACGGCGAAGCTCGAGGTCGAGCTGACCGGCGACATCACGCAGGACGTGGTCCTCGTGAAGGCGGCGTCGGCCGAGGAACCAGACTGAGACATCTCGCGCGGTTGCGCGCGCCGCGACGATTCGCTGTCACCTTTTGAGGGCTGTGGGGACTGGGTCCGTGCAATGAACGGAATCCTCATGAGCGACGACCGCAGCTTGCTCGCGGCGAGCCAGGCCGGTGACGTCACCGCCTTCGGGCAACTGATCGAGCGCTACCACAACCTCGTCTGCGCGATCGCGTATGCGCGGACCGGCGACCGCGTCGCGAGCGAGGACATCGCGCAGGAGACCTTCCTCGCGGCGTGGCGCGGCGTCCATGGACTGCGCGACAGCGACAAGCTGCGCTCGTGGCTGTGCGGCATCGCGCGCAACCTCGCGAGCAAGTCGCTGCGTCACCGCAAGCACGACGACATCAGCGAGCACGAAGGACAGCTCGCCGGAGATGCCGGTCCGCTCGACGCGATGCTCACGAAGGAGCTCGAGGCGACCGTCTGGGCCGCGCTGTCGCAGTTGCCCGAGACGTATCGCGAGCCGCTCGTCTTGTTCTATCGCGAGCAGCAATCGATCAAGGATGTCGCGCTCGGCCTCGGCCTCTCGGAAGAGACGGCGAAGCAGCGGCTCTCGCGCGGGCGGCAGCAGCTTCGCGAAAACGTCGGCGACCTCGTCGAGAAGACGCTCCACGCAGGTCGCCCGCGCAAGGCGGCAGCGGCCGCGGTGCTCGCGGCGATCATCGCGATGCGGCCACCGGCGGCGCTCGCGGCGGCGCGGACGATCCAGCGCACGAACACGGGACGCCGCGCCGCGCTCGCGGCCGGCGCGGGTGCGCTGTGCATCGCCGCCGCGATCGTGGTCTTCACGCGTTCGCCGGATGACGCGAAGGTCACGGCGCAAGCGGATCCGACCGTCACGGAGCTGCGACGCGCGCACGATGTCTGGCGTGCGAGCCACCCGACGATTCAGGCGTGCGAGCTCGGCGGCACGGTCACGCGCGGCGACGGTACGCCGATCGCCGGCGCGCTCGTCGCCGTACTCGCGAACAGCTGGCAAGGTGCTTCGCTCGAGCCGGTGATCGTGGAGTCCGATGCCAACGGTCGCTGGCGAGCGCCGCTCCTCACGGGCGCGTTCACGGTCTCGATCAGCGCGCGGGGGCATCGCGCGCAGAGCTACGTCACGAGTTGCGTGGCGGCGGGTGCGGGCATGACGGCCTCCGTCTTGGCGACCGGCGGCGGCACGCTGCGCGGGTCGATCAGCGACAGCGGCGGCGGTCCGATCGCGGCGACGACCGTGTGGCTCGTCGATCCGCAGCGTCCGTCGGAGCTGTTCGTCGCGCGCAGCGGCAGCGACGGTACATACGAGCTGACCGCGGCGCCCGGTCTCTACATGGCGCTGTTCGTTCACCCGGAGTACACGCTCGACGTTCTGCCGATCACGCTCGGCGAGGCCGGCGCGCGCGAGGCGACGACGCTCTTGCCGGGTGGCGTGATCGAGGGTGTCGTCGTCGATCGGCAGGGCGCGCCGATCGCGGGCGCGAAGGTGAGTCCGCTCCCCCCGCCGGCACAGCTCGGCGAGGACACGCCGCTGCGCTGGCAGATGGCATCGATCTACGGCGCGCTGTTGCCCGTCACCGCCGACGCGAACGGCCAGTTCGTGATCCGCGGGCTGGCGCCCGGCAAGGCCTCGCTCGTCGCGCGCTCGCCGGCGTTCGTGTCGGCGCCGGTCGACGTCACGCTCACGCTCGCCGAGACCAGGAGCAACGTCACGTTGACCGCGGATGCCGCGCGCACGGTGTCGGGCTTCGTCGTTGCGCGGGGACAGCGCAGCGGACTCGCGGGTGCGCAGGTCATCGCCGCTCGCGAGGACACGGTGATCGCGATGCCGGTGATCGCGACGAGCGACGGGGCCGGTCACTTCGAGCTGACCGGGCTCGCGCCGGGGCCATATCGCGTGAGCGCCGTCGGCAACGGTTACGTTCCGGAGGTCTCCGCCGAGCCGATCGTCGTCGCCGATCGCGACGTCACCGACACGGTGCTCACGCTCGAGCGCGGCGTCACGCTGCGCGGCCGCGCCGAGCCGCGCGCTCACGTGAAGCTGTTGCCGGCCCCGTCGGCGATGTCCACGGTCGGCTACCTCCGCGCGGTGATGACGCGTGCCGAGGTCGACGATCGCGGCAACTTCACGTTCGCCGCGGTCGCGCCCGGCGAGTACGTCGTCAGCGCGACCACGTTCGACCGGCGCGGCGAACGCGCCGTCCGCATCGGCAGCGCACCGATCGTCGTCGAGCTCGCTCTCGAGGCGCGTCCGCAGATCACGGGCGTCGTCGTCGATGACAAGGGCACCAAGCTGCCCGGTGTGCTCGTCGCCGCGACGCCGGCGCGCAATGCCGATCCGTTCGCCGCCTCCCACACGACCGTCCGCACCGACGAGTCCGGAGCGTTTCGCATCGTCGCCGTGTCACCGGGCCGCCATCAGCTGCGCGTGTTCGACGCGAACGGGCAGCGGCCGTGGGCGACCGGCAAGCGGCCGTTCGAGGGCAAGCGCATCATGGTCCCGGCGAGCGGTGCGGTCACCGAGACACTCACGGTCGCGAGCGGCGGTGGCCGCATCAGCGGCGTCGTCGTCGGTGTCGACCAGCGCCCGATCGCCGACGCGTGGATCGAAGTGCGTGCGCGCGGTGCTCGTCACAGTCCGGGCCTGTTCCCCTCGCCGCCGATCCTCACCGACGCGCGCGGCCGCTTCTCGATCGACGGCGTGTTCGGTGGCGAGCTCGTCGTCGAGGCCTCCGGTCCCGACGGCAAGCAGCGCGCGGTCGCGCTCGCGGCGCCCGGCGCGCAGCTCACGCTCGAGCTTCGCCCGATGTCGATCCTCTCGGCCGTCGTCACCCGCGACGGTCAGCCGGTGCCGGCCTTCGACGCGCGCCTCACCCACGTCGCCACCCGCGCATCGCGCGCTGCGAGTGGCGCCGCGGGCGCGCTCTCGATCCCCGCGATCGCCGGTGACCACGAGCTCGTCATCACGTCCGACCAAGGCTACGCGCGCCGGCCGATCGCGATCGGCGCGACGACCTCGGATCTCGAGATCGCGCTGACGCCGTGGAGCTCCGTGCGCGGGCGCGTCGTGGGTGCCGACGGCGCACCGTGGGCCGATGCGACCCTCCTCGTGCACGAGTCCGTCGAGCACATGCGCGCGAGGACCGACAGCGCCGGTAACTTCACGCTCGATCGCATGATCGCCGGCAAGAACCAGCTCTCGATCATGCACGCGACCGATCGCGACGACCTGACAATGCTCGAGCTCGACCTCGCACCCGGCCAGCGCCTCGACCTCGGCACGATCGAAGCGCGCAACCAGCCTCAGACCACCGCGAGCACGAGCACCGACCTCGGCCTCTCGTTCTATGTCTCGACCACACCGCCGACGCCGTCACAGCTCGCCGCGGTCGCGAACGATCCGATGGCCGCGTCGCGCGGCGGCAGCGATCCGGACGCGGCCCTCTGGATCGCGTCCGTCACCGTGAACAGTCCCGCCGCCCGCGCGGGCCTTCGCACCGGCGATCGCGTCGTCGGCGTCGGCATGTCCTCCGTCGAGAGCGGCAAGAGCGCCGTCGACATGATGATGTCGCTCGCGACGCCGTGGCGCTCGAAGGGCCGCGCAATCACGTGGACCGTCCGGCGCGGCGGACGCGAGCTGAAGCTCGACGTGCTCGTGCCCGAGTAACGAGCGGCGCCAAGCGTGTGCACCGAAGGGATCGGACGCGACTCGGTTCTTTTCGCGGACGCGACTCGTTAGCGGCGACGACCGCCGCCGCTCGACGACGACGGCGACGCGCGATGCGAGCTGCCACTGCTCGACGACGGCGACGCGCGATGCGAGCTACCACTGCTCGATGACGGCGACGCGCGATGCGAACCGCCGCTCGACGACGGCGAGGACGAACGCGAGCTGCCCGACGACGATGGCGAATACGTGCGCGAGCTACCGCCGGACGGCGGCGACCACGAGCGCGCCGGCGACGACGGCGTCATCGGCGTGTACGTGCGCGACGGCTGCTGCCACGAGCGCGATGGCGACGACGGCGTCATCGGCGTGTACGTGCGCGACGGTTGTGCGCGGTCGTAGCCGCGCGACGGTTGCGTCCAGCCCGGGTTCGATTGCGTCGGCGGGCGGCGATCGTAGCCGCGTGACGGTTGCGTCCAGCCCGGGTTCGATTGCGTCGGCGGGCGGCCGTCGTAGCCGCGTGACGGTTGCGTCCAGCCCGGGTTCGATTGCGTCGGCGGACGGCGATCGTGGCCGCGCGACGGCTGCGTCCAACCGGGGTTCGATTGCGTCGGCGGGCGGCGATCGTAGCCGCGCGATGGCGCGTAGCCCTGCGTCGACGAGCCGGGACGGTAGCCCGGCGTGTTGTTGAATCGATCGGCGCGCGCGAAGGCGCGGTTCTTCATGATGTCGGTGACGCGCGACGATGCGGATGGCGACGAGGCGCGCACCGGCGGACGCGCGACGATGCTCGTCGTGCTGAGGCCGACCGCGTTGTGCACGAGCGACGGACGAATGCGACGGCCCGCGGCAAAGTCGCGATCGCCGACGAAACGCCAGTCGGCCTCGCCGGTCCGACGGCCGCGGTGATCGCGAACGATCGGTCCGCGATCGGCGACGTTGTTGCGGTGATCGCGAACGCGCGATCCGCTGCCCTGCCGGTGATCGCGGGTCTGGGGTCCGAGCGGTCGCCAGCCGACGTAGCCGCCGCCCGTGCGCCACTCGACCCAGCCGGGGGACCACGTGTAATCGGGGACCCACGCCCAGTAGTCGTCGAACCAGCCCCAGTTGCCGTAGTGGAACGGGAGCCAGCCCCAGTCCCAGTCGCAGGAGTAGGTCCAGCCGTAGTCGGTCCAGAGCCAGGTGCCACAGGTCTCGTAGGGTGTGAAATCGACGCCCACGACCGTGGCGTCGGGACGCCAGATCCGGCCGTACGTTTCGTCCTCTACCCAGTAGCCGTAGCCCTCGAGGGTCGTGTCGATCTCGGCGTCGGTGACAGTGCCCATCACGTAGCCGGGAGATTGCGGATCGGTGCAAGGTGTCCCGTACGCGTTGCCGCCGTATTGGCCCATTTCGCCCGTAGAGCCACCGTAGGCATAGCCCGGGTCGATCTCTCCGCCGGGAGGTCCTTGTACGACGACCGGCTCCGGCTGGAAGTACGGCGCCGGCGTCGTCGCGGGTTGGTACTCCTGATAACAAGCACCGAGGCCGAGGAGGCCCGTGATGCCTGCGACGAGGGCGAAGTTCATCCGCATGCCGGAGAGCATGCTGCAGCGGCCGTGCCTAACCATGTGTCTTCGCAATACTTCATCTTCGGCACGAAGGCACGGGCAGCTTCGGGAAGAAGCCACACCCCTCGGTTGGTTTGTGGGCGGCACTCGCTTGACTCAGATACCCGTTGAAGTTTAAGAACCCTAGGAATTCCGCGGCCCTGTGCCCCACGGTACTCATGAGGAACCATAGATGATTCGAGCATCGAATCTGTCGAAGTATTACGGCGGCAAACGCGCGCTCGGTCCGGTGAGCTTCGAGATCAAAGACGGCGAGACCGTCGGCTTTCTCGGACTCAATGGCGCGGGCAAGACGACTGCGTTGCGCATTCTGGCGTGCGATCTGCGGCCATCGAACGGCTCGATCGAAGTCGGAGGCGTCGACGCGGTCGCCGAACCGCACGAGGTGAGAAAGCGCATCGGCTTTCTGCCCGAGAACCCGCCGCTCTACATGGATATGTCGGTCAACGACTATCTGATCTTTGCCGGCGAGCTTCGCGGCATGACGAAAGCCGAGATCAAGAAGCGGCTCAGCGACGTGATCGACGTGACCGACCTCGGTGACGTCGCCGGCGATTCGATCGGCACGCTCTCGCACGGCTACCGGCAACGCGTCGGTGTCGCGCAGGCGATCATCCATCAGCCGAAGTTTCTGATCCTCGACGAGCCCACACGCGGACTCGATCCCGTGCAGATCGTCGAGATGCGAAACCTCATCCACGATCTCAAGCAGAACCACACGGTGCTGATCTCGAGCCACATCCTGACGGAGATCAGCCAGACGTGTGATCGGCTGCTGATCCTCGGACGCGGCAAGATCCTCGGCGTCGGCAGCGAGAGCGAGCTCTCGGCGCACGAGGGCGAGATTCGATCGATCAGCGTCACGATCCGCGTGCCCAAGCAGTGGGGCGACCCGTATCGCGGCGACGCGCCGAAGGACAAAGAGGGCGACGCGCGCGATCCGAAGGGATCGATCCAGAAGGTGCTCGGCGGCGTCGAGGGTGTGAGGGATGTCGCCGATCCGTACGAGCAAGGTGGCGGCCTCTTGTTCTCGCTGGCGACCACGAAGGACTGCCGCGCGGAAGTGAGCCGCGCGATCGTCGACGCCAAGCTCGATCTCATCAAGCTCGACTACGCGCGTAGCGAGCTCGAGAACACGTTCATTCGACTCGTCGGAGGCGCTGATGCGAGCAACTAGCATCATCTACATTCGCGAGCTGCTCGCGTACTTGCGATCGCCCTTCTCGTGGGTGCTCGCGGCGCTCTTGCTGCTCGTGCAAGGCATCTTGTTCCAGGCGTTCGCGCTGCAGGGCGAGCAGCTCTCCGCGATCGTGCTCGAACGCTTCTTCTACTTCGCGAGCAGCATCCCGCTGTTCGGCGGCGTGCTGATCTCGTTCCGGCTGATCGCCGAGGAGCGCCAGCAGCACTCGATGATCTTGCTCAACACGTCGCCGGTGCGCGACACGCAGATCGTCCTCGGCAAGTTCTTCGCCGCACTGACGTTCTTCACGATCCTGCTGTTGCTGTCGCTCTACATGCCGCTGCTGATCAAGGTGAACGGCAAGATCTCGGGCGCGCAGATCTTCGCGGGGTACTTCGGCCTCTGGCTGATGGGCGCCGCGGTGCTCGCGATCGGCTTGTTCGCCAGCGCGCTCACGAAGAGTCAGCTGATCGCCGTCGTCGTCGGCGCTGTGATCACCGGCCTCATGTGCATCCTGTTCCTGTTCGGAAAGGTGCTCTCGGGCGGCGTTCGCGAGGTGTTCCAGCAGCTCGACCTGTGGTGGATCCACTTCCAGAACGGCTTCATGCGCGGCGTCATCAACCTGAAGGACGTCATCTTCTATCTCGCGGTCACGTACTTCTTCCTTTTGCTCGCCGTGAAGACGCTGGAGGCGAAGCGATGGCAATGAGAACAGCATCTCCGTGGTGGGCCAGCCTCGCATTTGGCATCGGCCTGCTCCTCACCTTTGTCAGCGAGCGCTTGCTCTCGCATCAAGCGGGTCTGCGCGTCGCGCTCACCGGCCTCGGCATCGGCCTCATCATCGCCGTCACCGGCGCGCGGCTGTGGACCACGCTCGGTAGCCGCGGTGCACGGCGTCGCGTCGAGCGTACGCTGCTCCTCTCTCACCTCGGCACGTTGCTCGCGTTCGTGCTCTACGCGCTCACGACGAAGTGGGGCCTCGACGTGCTCGGCGTCGCCGAGAAGAACGTCGGTCGCGTCAGTGGCGCGCTCACGGTCATCTGGTCGGTCCTCATGCTGGCGTCGCTCGTGCCGCTCCTCATGGTCGAGCTCTCGCTCGGCGTCGCGATGCGCACGAACTTCGACATCGACGACGCTGACGAGGCCGGCGTCGAGTACTACCGCGTGCGCGAGATGAGCTGGAGCGGTCTGACGATCGCGTTCGCCGCCGCGTTCCTCATGGTGACCTGCCAGGTCGCCAAGGAGCGCAACGTCGGCAAGGACGTCAGCTACTTCAAGACCTCGTCGCCCGGCGAGTCGACGCGCAACATCATCGGTGCGGCCACCGAGCCGATCCGCGTGCATCTGTTCTTCCCCGACGCGAATCAGGTGAAGGAGCAGGTGCTCGACTACTTCAACGAGCTCAAGTCCGCGAGCGGTAAGCTCGAGATCCAGGAGAACGACCGCATCGGCGACTCCGAGCTCTCCGGCAAGTACAAGGTGCAGAAGGACGGCATGATCGTCCTCGCACGCGGCACCGGCGAGGCCGAGAAATTCTTCACGCTCGAGGTCGACACCGAGCTCGAGAAGGCGCGCAAGGGTGCCGGCAAGCTGCGCAACTTCGATCGCGAGATCAACGCGCTGCTGATGAAGCTCGTCCGCGACAAGCGGAAGGCGTATGTCCTCAAGGGCCACGGCGAGATCACCGACCCCGAGTCGGTGCCGCCGGAGCTGAAGGGCCGCATCCAGGAGCGCAGCATGACGAAGTTCCGCGCGCGCCTCGCGGAGCTCAACTACGAGATCAAGGACCTGACGGCGATGGACCTCGCACGCGATGTCCCCGCCGACGCGACGATGGTGATCGCGCTCGGCTGGTCCGCCCCGCTGCAGCCGGCCGAGTGGGAAGCGCTCGATCGCTATCTCACGCGCGGTGGCCGCCTGCTGATCGCACCGGACGTGAAGGGCGAGCCGAGCATGGGCTCGCTCGAGTCGCGGCTCGGTCTCAAGATGGCGGCGGGCGAGCTGCACGACGACAAGGAGTTCATGCCGCAGCGCGGGTCGATCACCGACCGCCGCTTCGTCATGACGACGCAGTTCACGTCGCACGCGACCACCACGGCCGCGTCGCGCGGTGGCCCGTTCATCATGATCGAGCCGGGTGCGCTCGAGGACGTGCCGTTCTCGACGCAAGGCGAGGCGCCGAAGAAGACCATCACGATCCGCTCGGGAGACGCGGCGTGGCTCGACTACAACGCGAACTTCACGTTCGACGCGACCGGCACCAAGCCGGAGAAGCGCCAGAAGTGGAACATCGGCGCCGTCGTCGAAGGACCGAAGGTCGGCGGCAAGGACGGCTTCCGCGTGATCGTCTACGCGGATGCCGATCTGTTCGCAGATGTCCTCGTGCCCGGCGCGATGGGACGCGCGCAGGTGCAGATCCTTTCGAAGAACCTGCTCGTCGATTCGATTCGCTGGCTCGGCGGTGAAGAAGTGTTCGCCGGCGAGATCGTCAGCGAAGACGACAAGCCGATCGCACACACGAAGAACCAAGATGCGGTGTGGTTCACGCTGACCACCGTCGGCGCACCGCTGCTCGTACTCACACTCGGCCTCGTCGGGACCTGGGCCCGCCGTCGCCGCAGGAAGGTGAACGCATGAGAGGCGCACTGATTCACGGTGTCTTGCTCGCCGTGATGCTCGTCTATGGCTATCGCACGTGGACGCGCGACAAGACCGTCAAGCCTGATCTCGGCTCGGTGGTCCTCTGGAACAAGTCCGAGAAGGACATCGTCTCGATCGCCTACAAGAGCGAATCGCGCGAGGTGAAGCTCGAGCAGCGCACCGCGAATGGCGAGACGTACTGGTGGGGCACCGACACGAGCATCACGAAGCAGCCGAAGGCAGAGCCGCCGAAGCCGCCCGAGCCCGATGCAGGCTCGGCCGCCGGCTCCGGTGCAGGCAGTGGCAGCGGCAGCGCCGCGAAGCCGCCGCCGCAAGGCAGTGGTGCAGCAGGCTCGGGCGCAGGCTCGGGCTCGGGTGCGGGTAGCGGATCGGCGAAGCCGCCGGAGCCGCCGAAGCCGCCCGAGATGGAAGAGGTCAGGAAGGTGCGCGAGTTCCCGCTCGGCGAGGGCGGCACGAAGATCGTGAAGAACTACACGACCGCGCGCGCGATTCGCGACCTCGGCGTGCCGACCGACGCGCAGAAGAAGTCGTACAAGCTCGATGCGCCGAAGTCCTCGATCACGATCACGTTCAAGGACGGAGCGCGCACGTTCCAGCTCGGCGACGCGGTCTACGGCAACCAGGACAAGTACGCGCTCGACGACAAGGGCCGCGCCTACGTCCTCTCCAAGGATCTCCTCACCAACCTCGAGCTCGGCGAGCAGTCGCTCTACCTCGCGGACGCGCGTGGCTTCGACGCGAAGCTCATCGAGGCGGTCACGCTCGAAGGCGCGGGCAAGACGAAGACCGGCATCCGCACCGAGACCGAAGTCGAAGGCCGCAAGGTCAAGACGTGGGCCGACGCCGAGACGAAGAAGCCACACCCGTCGCTCGGCAACTACATCGATCAGCTCGGCTCGCTGCCGCCCAGCGAATACTCGCCGAAGACGAAGATCGAGTCGCTCACGCAGATCGTCAAGGTCACGTACAAGGACGGTAGCGGCGGAAAGCTCGGCACGCTCACGCTCTACAAGGGCGAGAAGGCGCCGACGATCACGCCCGACATGGAGATCGATCCGGCCAACCCGCCGCGCGGCGAGGTCGAGTACTTCATCATGACGGAGAAGTCGCGCGTCCCCGCCGTCGTGCGGAAGGACACCGCGCAGCAGGTCGAGACCAACCTGCCGGCCATCATGAGCGAGAAGCCGCCGGAGCCGGGCAAGTCGATCGATCCGAAGGGCAATCCGTTCGGCAAGCCCGGCGGACCGCCGCCCGGCGACGACGGCCACGGTCACGGTGCAGCACCTGGTGGTCACGGCGCGCCGCCGCCCGGCGGACACGGCGCACCACCAGCCGGTGGACTCACGCCGCCGACGCCGCCAGCGCCACCATCGCCCGGTGCAGGCAGCGCTGTGAAGCCCGCGCCAGCAGCGGGCAGTGCAGCGAAGCCTGCGCCCGCGAAGCCGCCCGCAGCGGGTAGTGCAGCGAAGCCGGCGCCTGCGGCCGGCAGTGCGGCGAAGCCTGGCAGCGGCGCACACGACGGTCACGCGCACTAGCCTCGCGCTGCAGCGATCGAGCGTCGTGCGCCGCCTCTTGTAGCGGAATGCCAGCCAGGCGTGCTGGCAAGATCGGCCACGACACGTGTCAGCGTGTTTCAGCGCTGGCCGTCGACGATTTCGAGCGTACGCTTGAACATCCTCGGTAGATCGCCGATGTGATCGGGGTCATTCCCTGCCTGTTCGAGTGGTTAGACCATCGGAATACGAGCAACCGGTTCACCGGTCGAAGGTTCGTAACCAAGGGCGCCGCACATCGATGAGGAGTATTGAATGAAGGCTTTTCGCAAGTTGTTCGCCACGACCGCCATCGTCGGGTTGATCGGAACGGGTGCGTTGCTGCACTCGGAGCTCGACGTGACGCCCGCATACGCGCAGCGCGCGCCGGCCGGCTTGACCGACGCGTCGATCCCCGACGTCGCCGAGCGCGTCGTCAACAGCGTCGTGAACATCTCGACCGCGAAGGCGGTACGGGGCGGCAACACGCCCGCGGAGAGCGATCCGTTCTTTACCGATCCGGACTCGCCCTGGTACGGCAAGGAGCCGAGTCAGAAGAAGCTCGCGAGCAAAGGTTCGGGCGTCATCATCGGCGCGCAGGGCCGCATCCTCACGAACTCGCACGTCGTCAGCGGCGCGGATGACATCACCGTCACGCTGCAGGATGGGACCGAACATCAGGCGACGATCGTCGGGCAGGATCCGCGTGCGGACATCGCGGTGCTGCAGCTGAAGGGCAAGGTGCCCGCGCTCAAGCCGCTCACGTTCGGCGATTCGAACGCGCTCCGGCTCGGCGAAGTCGTGCTCGCCGTCGGTGACCCGTTCGGCGTCGGCAAGTCCGTCACGATGGGCATCGTGTCCGCGAAGGGCCGCAGCGGCATGGGCATCGAGGACTACGAGGACTTCATCCAGACCGATGCCGCGATCAATCCCGGCAACTCGGGCGGCGCGCTCGTGAACCTGCGCGGCGAGCTCGTCGGCATCAACACGGCGATCGCGTCGAAGAGCGGCGGCTACGCCGGGATCGGGTTCGCGATCCCGTCGAACATGGCGAAGCCGATCATGGACATGCTCGTCAAGGACGGCAAAGTCGTCCGCGGTTATCTGGGCGTGAACATCCAGACCGTGACGCCGGCGCTGGCGCAGGAGCACAGGCTCGCCGCGTCGCGCGGTGTGTACATCGGCGGCGTCGAGCCGAACGGCCCGGCCGCGAAGGCGGGGTTGTCCGAAGGTGACATCATCGTCGGGTTCAACGGCGTCGAGATGAAGAACGGCGACGTGCTCCGCAACACGATCGCGATGATGCGTCCCGGCACGACCGTCGACCTCGAGATCGTGCGGAACAACGCCGGCAAGAAGGTCGTGAAGGCGCGGCTCGGCGATCTGGAAGAAGCGCTGAAGGCACAGAATTCCGCGCCGCGCCGCCGTCGTTAGCACCAACCGGTTCGTTCCGGTCGACGCGATGGCAAACGTTCCAGCAAGCCATTGCGTCGGCCGGTTCGTCTTTTCGGTAGAGTGCGGCATGCGCCGCTTCGCGCTCCTGCTGCTCGCTGCCTGCAGCTCCTCGACTTCGTCGACGGAGCAGGGCATCAGCGAGGCCGTCAAGCGCGAGCGGCTCGCGCTGATCCGCGATTCGGCCGCGGAGATGGGCGTGTACAACGCGGCGCTCCTCGCCGGGATCGCGAAGAGCGAGACCGAGCTCGCGCACTGCTTCTCGGAGGCGGGGTTCGCGTGCCCGGGACCCGCGTCGCCGTCGTGCGGTGGCGACGAGATCATCGCCGGCGGCGCGGATGGCCCGTGCTCCGCGATGCAAGGCGGCCTCGGCATGTTCCAGTTCGACGCCGGCACGTTCGCCGAGACGCTGGCGACGTACGGCGATTCGATCCTGACGATCGAGGGCAACACCGCGCAGGCGGTCGCGTTCGTCGTCGACAAGATCATCCTCGACATCGATGGCGTGAACGAGTGGCGCGCCGCGACGGCGTGGATGAACAGCGTGCCGCTGGTCGCGGGCGATCCGCTGACCGAGGCGTGGGCGAAGCTTGTCGCGTGTCGCTACAACGGCTGCTGCAGCACGAGCACGACATGCACGACCCGCGCGCGCGGATATCGCGACAACGCGATCACGCTCTACAACGAGATGGGCGCCGACTTCTGGCGCACCGCGAATCGCTGCAGCGCCGTGCCCGACGGCGGCATCATCGACCAGCGCTCCGCTTGCTACACGGCGGGCGGCGAGCCGCGCTACTGGCGCCGCGAAGCGAGCGGCTACGCCGACTCGCGTGAGTGGACGAACAGCACGAGCGCGGCCGCGCCCTCGAACTTCGCCATCTGGAAGATCGCATCGGCGGGCACGTATCGCCTCGAGGTCCACATCAGTGGTGGCGAAGCGACGGCCGCGAAGTACGAAGTCCGGCACGCCGGCACGACCGATGTCATCACGATCGATCAGACAACAGCCGACGGCTTTGTCTCGCTCGGTGACTTCACGTTCAGCGGCGACGGCGACGAGTACGTCTTGCTCGGCGACAACACCGGCACGCGCGACCAGAAGCTCGTGTTCGACGCACTCCGCGTGGTCTCGCCCGACGACGAAGGCGGCGGCGGTTGCGGCTGCCGGACTGCGAGCCCGCCGACGGCCGCGTTTGCGCTGCTGTTGCTCGCTTCGATAAGTCGGCGCCGGCGACGTCAGACCACCGCGCGATGATCTGCGCGTGAGTCGTGACACGTTGGTTCTTGTCGCGGTCGCCCTCGGCGGCGCGCTCGTCGCGCTCGTGATCGGGCGCTGGCTGCGTGCGATGCGCGGCACCTGGCGGGCGAAGCGGCGAGCGCGGCGTGCGGGGAACGGCGAGGAGGATGCCGCCGTGATGCTGCGCCGGGCCGGCTTCACGATCGTGGCGCGGCAAGCGCGGACGTGGTGGTCACCGACGGTCGACGGCGAGCCCGTCGAGACCGAGCTGCGCGCGGACTATCTCGTCGAGTCAGACGGCGAGCTGTTCGTCGCGGAGGTCAAGACCGGCGACGAGGCGCCGCAGCTGTCGACGGCGGCCACGCGGCGGCAGCTGCTCGAGTACCAGGTCGCGTTTCACCTCGCGTTCGGCGCGGGCGGCGTGTTGCTCGTGTGTCCCGAGCTCAACGCGATTCATCGCGTGCAGTTTCCGCTGTCGCGCACTTGATCGGATCACCCGCGTTGACCGTGCGGTCGCTGCGCTCGATCAAGCGGCCGCGGCAGATGCCGAGCGCGGAGATCCTGCCCGCCGTGCGCGCGTTCTCGATCGCGATGCGGTTCGGCTGCGATGCCGCGAGCTCCGCATCCGTCGCCGCGCGCATGTGGAGCTCCGGGACGCCCTTGCCGCCGAGCTCGATGACGAGCGCACCATGCCGGCGCTCGACGATCGCCACTCGCGTCCCCGCGGCCGGCTGTGGCAGCGTGCTCCTGATCGCGTGTGAGAGCTTGCCGAGCGGCGAGTCGTCGCTGCCCGCCGCGCGCGCCGGCATCGTGCCGCGGGTGACTCGGCCGATCCGAGCGCGCTCGATCTGCATCTCGGCTCCGGCCTCCGCGAACGTGCCCGCGAGCTCGCGCGCCCACGGCGAACCGACGGCGTATGCGAGGATCGTCGCGCGCTCGCGACGCAGCACGAGGATCTCGTCGTGGGACACGATGCGGTCGGTGTCCTCGTCGAGCTCGAATGCGAGCGAGAGGGCAGGGATGACCCAGACATCACCGACCCGGTGGCCGAGACGCACATCGCGGCCGACGACCATGCGGTCGATGTTTGCGAGAAATTCTGCGCGGCCTTCGAAGCCGCCGCGATTCGCGCCGAGCTTCGCGACCCGCGCGATGCGCTCGAGGCGCGGTGGATGCTCTTCGTCGTCCTCTTCGAGCACTGCGTCGAGCGCGGCCGCCATCGCGGACGGCGCGTAGCCGGCCTTCTCGAGCAGCACGACCGCGCGCTCGTCGGCGATCGCCTCGGCATCGCGCCGGTTCGCCGCGCTGTCGCTCTCGGGACGGCCGAACAGCGTCACCATCACGTGGCGCGCTTCGATGTGCGCGAGCTCGTGCGCGAGGATGCCCGCGAGCTCGGCTTCCGACTCGAGCTTCTCGATCGTCGTGCGCGAGATGATGATGCGGCGACCCGCCGTCGCGTAGGTCTCGTCTTGATCCGCGATCATGATCCGCGGCGTCGCGCCGAGGTTGGCCGCGCGCGCGAGGCGCTCGACCACGCGCTGCACGTAGCCGCGCAGCGGCGCGTTGTCGTAGATGCCGAGCTCGGCCGCGAGCAGATCGCGCTCCATCATCCAGCCGAGGCAACCTTCGGCGTCGCGCGTCGTGCACGGCTTCGGCACCTCGGTGCCGAGATACTTCGGCGTCGACGAGCACGCGACCAAGAGGACGAGCGCCGCCTTCATTTCGCCTCGACGATCGCTTCGAGCTCGATCTCGTGCCGATCCTCGAGCGCGCTCGCGCGCAGCTTGACGCGTCGATCGAGCGATTGCCGCGCACGGTCGAGCGCACGCCGGATCGACGGACCGTCGTACCAGGCACCCGGCTCGATGCCGAGCTCCTCGAGAAGCTTCTGCCGGACACTACGATTCCCACCGAGCGCGCGGACCGCACCAACCCGATAGCGCTCGCCCGCGGCGATCGGGATCGTGACCCGCACTTCATCCGCGACGTACTGCGTGACCGGCGTGCCGATCTCGGCATCGAGCCAGCCCGCATCGCGATAGCGCTTCGCGAGGATCTGGAGCCCGCGCGCGAGCCGGTACTCGATCAACACGCCGCCGACCGTGTTCACCGTCCCGAGCGTGTCCTCGAGCGCGGCGAGGCGCTTCGCGCGCGGGAAGTCGTCCTGCGTCTCGAACGCGATCGACGCGATCTTGTACTTCGGACCCAGCGTGACCGCGACGTGCAGATCCGTGAAGCACTGCGCGGAGCGCGTGACCGCGATCTTCGCCTGCGCGTAGCCGCGCCAGTGCAGCGTCTCGGTCGCCGCTTGCGCGACGCGCGCGGTCCGCTCCATGTCGTCGAGCGTCCCTTCGAGGACGGCGAGGGCAGGGACATCGGCCCGCTTCGCGCCGGCGATGGTCACCGACCCGACCCGGTCGGTCGAGCACGGCGCCGCGATCGGTGTCGGGCGGAGCGCCTGCTGCGAACCGCAGGCGGCGAGCCAGAGGACCAGATGGAGACGCACGGCTGCCGGTTCAGCATGCCGTGTACCAGCGGTAACTCCGCGAGCTGCCAGGCGCCGCCTCGCGCCGTTCGCCAACTCGGATAGGCGGACTGCCAATTCGGGGTTACTGGCTGAAAAACTTGCCAGTTCGCGATGCCGGCCGGAGGCTGGGCTCGTGAGCTATCTGCACTGCCCGACCTGCGCGTGCGCCTATAACGTTGCCCGCGAGCCGGCCTGCCCGCGCTGCGGCATTCGCGCCGGCACGCCCGCCGATCCGACCGACGACATCATCAGTGCAGTCGAGCAGCTGGCCCGCGCGATGGCCCGCGCCACGCCGATCGAGCTCGTCGCCGCGCAGGCCGTCCTCGATCGCCGGGATGCGCAGCTCGCGCTACCCGCACCGGGCAAGCCGACCGGGCCTTCGCCGCAGCTGCTCCGCGCCGTACGCGCCGCGCTCGATCCCATCTCCGGGCCGACGCCCGCGCAGCCGATCTTCGAGAGCTTCTCGCCCGAGCGCCGCGCACGCTGGCGCGCCGCGATCGACGCCGCCCTCGCGCGCCTCTCGCCGCGTCTGCCGGCGAAGGCCGGCATCACGACGCGCATCGAGCGCGTGAAGACGCAGGTGAAGTCGCGCGTGCATTCGTTCGCGCGACGCCTGCTCGCTGCTTAGCCCAGGTTCTTGTTCGCGAAGTCCCAGTTCACGAGCGTCCACCACGCTTCGATGAACTTCGGACGCGCGTTGCGATAGTCGATGTAGTAGGCGTGCTCCCAGACGTCGAGCGTCAGCACGCACTGCTTGCCGGCGGCAAACGGCGTCTCGGCGTTCGCGGTCGTCTCGATCGCGACCGAACCATCGCCGTTCTTGACGAGCCACGCCCAGCCGGAGCCGAACTGACCGGCCGCTGCCTCGGAGAACTTCGTCTTGAAGTCAGCGAAGCTGCCGAACGCCTTGTCGATCGCCTGCGCGACCGCGCCCGTCGGGTTTCCGCCGGCCTTGGGCGCGAGCGAATTCCAGAAGAACGTGTGGTTCCACACCTGGGCCGAGTTGTTGAAGATCTTCTTCTCGCTCGCCTGACCGTGCGAGGCCTTGATGACCTCTTCGAGCGACATCGACGCGTACTTCGTTCCCTCAGCAAACTTGTTGAGGTTGTCCACGTACGCCTTGTGGTGCTTGCCGTAGTGGTAGTCGATCGTCTCGGCCGAGATCGTCGGTGCGAGCGCGTCCTTGGCCCACGGCAGCTCTGGAAGTGTAAACGCCATCGGTAGCTCCTTTGTGTGGAGTGGTTGTATCACGCCTCGGCACAGCTAAGATTCGCGCGTGATCGCGCCCCTACGTCACATCGGTTCTGGACTCGCGTATCTCGCGACCGCGCAGCGTCAGCAGCGCAGCGACCGCAAGACCGCGGCCCAGCTCGCGTGGCCGTCGCAGTCACCGCTCCCGCCTGGCCTCGAGCTCACGTGGATCGGCACGGCGGGCTTTCGCCTCGCGTATCAGGGCACGGTCATCTGGATCGATCCGTACGTCACGCGGCTCTCGAAGAGGGCGCTCGCGCTGCGGCGGTTGGTGCCATCGGCGCAGGCGGAGGTCGACCAGTGGATCGATCGGGCCGACGCGGTGCTCGTCGGCCACACGCACTTCGATCACGCGCTCGACGTGCCGACGATCTCGCGCCGGTGGGGCTGCCCGGTCTACGGCTCGTCGTCGCTCCAGCACCTGATGGGGCTGCACGGGCTCGCGGACTACGCGGTCGTCGTCGAGCCTAAGAAGACGTACGAGGTCGGCCCGTTCAAGTTTCACTTCGTGCCGAGCGTGCACTCGAAGCTGCAGCTCGGGCTCGGCATCCCGTATTCCGGCGAGCTCACCTGCGATCACGTCGACGAGCTGATCCCGCAGGCGTACAAGTGCGGCCAGGTCTGGGGCATCGCGATCGAGGTCGCGGGCACGCGCATCTACCATCAAGGCTCGGCCGACCTCCTCGAGGACGAGGTGATCGATCGCGGCGTCGACATGTTCCTGTGCGGCATCAGCGGCCGGCGCTTCACGCCGCGCTACGTCGAGCGCGTCGTGCGCGCGCTGGATCCAAAGCTCATCGTCGCCTCGCACTACGATGACTTCTTCCGCCCACTCTCCACGCCGGCGGAGTTCTCGTTCAACGTCAACCTCACCGGATTCGCCGACGAGGCGCACGCCGCTGCGCGCGACATCCCTGTCTACACGCTGGAGATCGGCAAACGCGTATGAAGCAGTACTGGCTGATGAAGTCGGAGCCCGACGAGTTCGGGATCACGGACCTCGAGCGCGTGCGCACCGAGACCTGGAACGGCGTGCGCAGCATGTTCGCGCGCTTTCACATGCGCGCGATGTCCGTCGGTGACGACGTGCTGTTTCATCACTCGAGCGTGAGCCCACCCGGCGTCGCAGGCCTCGCGCGTGTCGTGCGCACGAAGGTCGTCGACGAGACGCAGTTCGATCCGAAGAGCAAATACTTCGACGAGAAGTCGACGCGCGAGAAGCCGATCTGGGACTGCGTGGACGTCGAGTACGTCTCGACGTTCCCGCACTTCGTCTCGATCAATCGCATTCGCGCCGATGCCGCGCTCGCGGACATGGTCGTGCTACGCCAGGGCCGGCTCTCGGTGCAGCCGGTCAAGGAGCACGAGTTTGCGCGCGTCGTCACGCTCGGCAACGAGGCGCCGCCGGCGGACATCGACAAGCCGAAGCCCAAGCCGAAACCGAAGAACAAGCCGGCGGCGAAGAAGAAGCCTGCGAAGAAGAAAGCGAAGAAGAAGAAATGACCGTCGACGAGATCCGAGCGCTGCGGCTCGCGAAGCGCCATGACGAGCACGCGGCAGCGGCGCGCGCGTATGTGGTCGATCACCCCGACGACGCGCTCGCGCAGATCGAGGCGGCGTACGGCAACGACCGCGTCGGGGACGAACGCACCGCGATCGTTCACTACGAAGAGGCGTATCGGATCGGCGTGCCGGCTGACGTGCGGCGGCGCTTTCTCGTCGGCTTCGGCTCGACGTTGCGCAACGTCGGTCGCGCGGAAGACGCGATCAACGTGCTCGCGCGCGCGGTCGAGGAGGACCCGAATTATCCTGCGTACAGCGCGTTTCTCGCGCTCGCGCTCGCGGATGCGGGGCATCCCAAGGCTGCGATGGCGACGCTCCTCGGCTGCGCGCTCGATGCAGCGCGCGCGGACGCGTTCGACGGCTACGAGCGTGCGCTCGGCGAATATCACACCGAGTTGCTCGAGCGCGTCGTCAGTTCGCCTTGAGAGCGACGGCGACCTTCATCTCTTCCTTCGCCGTCGGGAACGTCGCGACCGAGAGCACGTTCTTGATGCACGCGCCGAGCGGCGTCGTGTTGAGCTTTGTCGGCTCGAACGAGACGGTCTTCGCCTTGCCGTTCGTGGCGATCTCGATGACGACGCGCGCCTGACCGTCGGGCGCGCCGTGTTCGGTCGCGCACGCGTTGATCTTCGAGCGCTGCTGCTGGATCGCGACGTCGTAGGGCGACCTCTTCGGCTGCGCGACAGGCGGTGGCTTCGGCGTGACGGGCTTGTCGATCGGCGGCGGCGGGTCGACGGGCTTTGCTGCCTCGGCAGCGTCGGGCGGGACGACCGCCACCTGTGGTCGCTGATCGGGTGGCGGCTCCGCCGGCGTCGGCTCCGCCGGCGTCGCCGTGATGTTGACGACGGGCGGCGGCCCCTGGTGCTGCATCTGCCGCCAGACGAGGAACAGCGCGGCGCCCGCGATGCCGACCGCCGCGACCGCGACGAGCGGCCACAGGATCGAGCGCCTTTGCTGGCTCGCCGGTGGTAGCAGCGCGTCCAGCGACGGACCGCTGCCGGTGCGCGAGTCACCGCCGAACGGTGGCGGCGTGGTTCCGACGAAGTCACCGGGCTGTCCGGTGTTCGCATTCCTGCGCAACATCTCGAGCGGCGGCGCATCGGAGAGCGTCGACTCGACCGACGGAAACTCGTCCTCGTCATCGTCGAGCGGCGGGTCGTCCTGCACGATCAGCGGCATCGTCTGGCGACCGACGCTGGGAGTACCCGGCTTCGTTCGATGGATCGCCTGCGAGACCTCGGCGGTGCGCTGGTGGAGCTCGGAGGAAAAGCTCGCCTTGAGGAAGTCGCTCAGCTCGCCTTGCGTCCACGGCCGCTTGCCGAGCCCGTCGAGGACCGCGGTGCCGAACAGGCGCGCGGTCTCGTAGCGCTGATCGGGATCGCGATCGAGCGCGCGGTTCAGCGTCTCGGCGAGCACGTCGGGCACGTCGGGACGGTAACGACGCACGTCCGGGATCGGCTGCTCCATCACGGCGCGGAACGTCAGGTAGTCCGTCTTGCGCTGGAACAAGCGCCGCAGCGCGAGCATCTCGTACGTCGCGACACCGAGCGCGAAGACGTCTGCCCGGCGATCGACCGACGCGCCGCGCAGCTGCTCCGGTGCCATGTACGCGTATTTGCCTTTGACCGTGCCGGTCTGCGTATGCGCGGTCGCGTCCTTCACCTTCGCGATGCCGAAGTCGAGGATCTTCGCGACACCGGACTCCGTGAGGAAGATGTTCGACGGCGTGACGTCGCGGTGCACGATGCCCATGTATTCGCCGTTGCGATCGCGCAGCTCGTGCGCGTAGTGCAGCGCGTCCGTCGCCTGCTGGATCACGGCACCCACGAAGCCGAAGTCGAGCGGATTGTTTTCCTTCGAGCAGCGCCGCAGCAGCGGCAACATCGTGATGCCTTCGAGGTACTCCATCACGATGTAGAGCTGGCCGTCGGTCTCGCCGAGCTCGTAGACCTGGCAGATGTTCGCGTGCGACATCTTCGACGCGATCTGCGCCTCGGCGATCAACATGCCGCGGAAGCGCG
>JALZOJ010000169.1 GCA_030857175.1 Myxococcota bacterium
CGCCGATGACCGCCGCGCTCGCGATCGACAGCGGCGAGATCACGTTTGCCGGGCGGCTCGGCAACGGCTTCGGCATGATCATCAACCACGGCAACGGCTGGGCATCGCACTACGCGAACCTCCAGGCGCTCGTCGCGATCCGCACCGACCTCTATCGCCCGCGCGCGCAGTACGTCCGCGCCGGCGACACGATCGGCTACGTCGGTGCGCCCGAGGTCGGCGCGTTCAAGCAGCTCCACTTCGAGCTGTGGGAGCGCGACCTCGAGCGGCACTTCGTTCCCGTCGACCCGCGTCCGCACCTCGCGAGCTGGAAGCTTCACGAACACTACGACGCATTCACACCGGCACCTCCGAAGGCGCGGGCGGAGGCCGCGTAGCCGTGTCGGAGGAGACGCGGGCAACGCGCGCCCAATTGTCGCTGCAGTGCCGCGACAATTCGGAGGACACGCCCGTGCAGGCACCGCTTGCCCAATTGTCGCAGCAGTGCCGCAACAATTCGGAGGGCACGTCGGCGCAGGCGCCACTCGCCCAACTGTCGCGACACCGTCGCGACAATTTCGCCGACGAGGAACCCGCGCGTTCATCGCCCCATCTGCCCTATCTGACGACCGCCGAGGCCGCCGTGTACCTGCGCTACCGGACGGCCTCCGGGATCAGGACCGCGGTCGCGCGTGGCGAACTGACACCGACGGGCGCAGGCCCGAAGGGATCCCATCTTTTCCATCATGCGGAGCTTGATCGGTTCGCAGCCGCACGCGCCGCGCGCTACGCTCGGCCCTGCCTTGGGACCGGAGACGCTAGAAAGGCTCTTCCTCGTGAAGAACAAGGAAACGACACGCTATCCGGGCGTGTTTCGCATCGACCAGGCGAAGTATTGGATCCGCGCGAAGGTGGTCGACCCTCGCACGGGAAAGCACAAGGAGATCGATCGGATCCTAGAAGGGGTGACCGCCCACGAGGCCGCGCAGAAACGCGACCTCTTGATCAACGAGACCAGAAACCCGCCCGAGCTAACCAAGAAGGTTCGCGTTGGGGAATTCGCGCAATCGTGGATGAAGTCGAAAACGTTAAAGCTCGACTCATCGACCGCAAGGACGTACGCGGACGCCCTCGAAAAGCACATCTTGCCGGCACTGGGTGACCTCTACTACGACGCGCTCACGTCACAGGACGTGCAGCGTTGGATCGACGGCGCGCTGACGCGTGGCTGGACGTCCGAGAAAAAGGGCAGCAAGCGAAACAGCAAGACCGCGCGGCGGGCTTACACCCGCGACACGGTCGCCGGCTGGTTTCGCGTGTTCCGCACTATGACTCGCGACGCGATGGCCACGCTCAGCTTGCCGCGTGATCCGACGCTGCGCATCGTGTTGCCCGAGGCGAGCATGGACGACGAACAGTCGAACGCGCTCACCGCGGACGAGCTGATGGCGTTTGTCAATGCGATGCAGACGAGCTACCCGCAGCATCACGCGCTGGTGGCTCTGCTCGCGTACACGGGACTTCGGTTCTGTCACGCGAGCGCGTTGCATTGGGAGGACTGGGACGAGACCGCGGGCGTGATGCGGATCCACCGCAAGAACGTGCGCGGCAAGCTCGGCTCGGTCACGCGCAAGAAGCGGGCGCCGAAGGAGTACCCGGTGCTGCCGGAGCTGGCCGAGATCCTCTCGGCACACCGCGCGCGGCTCGATGCTGCGGCCGTGGAGAATCCTGACCTGACGAAGAAGGGCTACATGTTCCCTTCGTCGGTCGGGACGCTCCGCACGCCGAACAGCCTCGACCGCGCATGGGGCAGCTGCCTCGCGAAGGCGAAGATCACGAAGCGCTTCACCGTTCACGGCCTGCGTTACACGTTCACGGACCTCGTCCGGCTCGCGAACGTCGATGCGGTCGTGCGGCGTGCGCTGACGGGTCACGTCACCGAGGAGATGCAGCGGCACTATTCGACGGTCGGTCTCGATGAAAAACGCGCGGCGATTCGGGGCGTGCTGCGCCTCGTCCCGCCGGCTCCCACCACCGAACCCGCTTCCACCACTGGAAGTGGGGTTTCGGGTGGGGTTTCG
>JALZOJ010000032.1 GCA_030857175.1 Myxococcota bacterium
CCACGCACCCGCGAAGACATAAAAATAAAAACCCGCCACGCCGGCCGCCGGCAGTGCGGCGAAGGCAACGCCCGCGCCCGCGACGCCCGCACCCGCGACGCCCGCACCCGCGACGCCCGCACCCGCGAAGCCGACGACGCCAGCCGAGTCGGGCAGCAACGCCCCGCCGAACACGTCGTCGCCGAACTCGCCCAAGCCGTAACGCGAGCGCTCGCATCAACGCAAACGCACATGTGGTGTTGAACCGCCACGCAGACGTGCGTAGCCTCGTTCGCGGTGACCGACGAACGTGAACGACCATCGCAACCTGGACTCGGCTCCAGCGGCGTCTTCAAGGCGATCGTCGACGGCGCACGCGCCGTCAAGCGCGCGCTGTCGGAGGGCGATCACTCGCTGTCACCCGAGATGAAAGAGGTCGGACACGAGATCGGCCGCTGCTTCGTCGCGAATCGGTTCGCGGACGTGCACGCGATGTCCGCGCCCGTGCTGCAGCGAGCGAGCAACGTCGATCGATTTGTCACGAGCTGGCACGACGCGGTGAAGGGCAAGGGTCCGTTCACGAGCTTCGAGGTGTCGAACGCCGGCGACATCGACTTCGCCTTCGTGCCGACCCTCGAAGAGATTCCGCAGGCGCAGTTCGCCGGGTTCCTCGAGATCAGCTTCTCGACTGCGGAAGCGGCGGATGCGTTCACGATCGGCGCCGTGCTGGTCGAGGACGAGACCGGCGGGCGCGTTCGCATCGGCGCGTTGCACGCTCGCTGACGAAGGCCGTGATACCGTCGAGCGAGATGACGAAGGGCGTCGTCCTCGCAGTCCTCGTGCTCGTCACGGCGACGACGCGAGATGCACATGCGCAACGCGCGGAGGCGGACGCCGCGTTCGAGCGCGGGCGAACCCTGATGCAGGCCGGCAAGTACGAAGAGGCGTGCGAGGCGTTCGAGGCGTCGCTGCGGCTCGAAGCGACGATCGGTACCGTCTACAACCTCGGGCTCTGTCACGACAAGATCGGCAAGCTCGCCAGCGCGTACACCGAGTTCAAGCAGGTCGCCGAGCGCGACGCGAACAAGGCCCGCGCCGCGGATTCGGCGAAGCGCGTGGCGGCGCTCGAGCCGCGGCTGACGAAGTTTCGTCTGGTGATCAAGGAGCCGACGGCGGGCCTGGTCGTCGAGCGCGACGGCGTCGACATCACCGCGTTTGCGGACCAGGTCGTGCCGGTCGACCCGCGCCGCTACACGTTCGTCGCGAGCGCGCCCGGCCTCGAGCCGTACACGGCCGCGGTGGACCTGACGAAAGAAGGCGCGACGATCGACGTCGCGATCCCTGCGCTCTCGACGACGAAGTCGACGCCCATCCCCGACCAGCCCGGCGTACCGGCCGAGAAGTATCCGCGCGCACTCGCGCTGCGTCCGTTCTCGATGCCCGACGGCATGTACGAAGTCGGTGCGGCCACGCGCGGTGCGACCTCGGACACGATGTTCGAGCAGGCGCCGATCGATTCGTTCGTCGCGGCGCGCATCGGCATCCAGATGTTCGAGATGGGCCTGCGCGCGAGCTTCCACACCCGCTATGCGGAAGTCGACGCGACGCGGCCGACGCTCTGGCGCTCGGTCGCCGCGACGTTCGCGTATTCGATCAATCCGATGTTCGTCGGCCGGCTCGAGTACACGCGGTATCACCCGAGCGGCGATCTGCAGAAGGGCTCGGACCTCCAGGTGGCGCTGCTGCGGAAGTATCTCGTCGCACCGCGCGTCGCGATCGCGGGGTCGGCGGGCTTCACGTTCTTCGAGCGCGGTGAGCGGAGCGAGCTCGTGCTGCAGTCGACATTCGGACCACAGCTGACCGCGACGCCGGCCGTCTCGGTCGAGGTGATGGCGGAGCTCGGGATCGCCGCCGGTGGTGAGCTGTACGCCCACACGATCGACCTCGGCGTGTCGGCATCGGGCTTCTACGCAGTCACGCGTGACCTCGACGTGTTCGCACGCGTGTTTGCCGGATTGTTACCCGCGGTCGAGGGCTCCAGCTCCAACGACTTCCGCAGCGTGACGATCGGCGTCAACTGGCGTCCCTGAGCGTGTAGTACGCTTACGCTGTGAATCCCGGCTCGCTCCTTGCTGGACGATACCGAGTCGGCAGGACGATCGGTCGCGGCGGCATGGGCATCGTGGTCGAGGCGACGCACCTCTCGCTCGGGACGCCCGTCGCGATCAAGGTGCTCCGCGCCGACGCGGCAGAGGACCCCGAGCTCCTCGAGCGGTTCATGCGCGAGGCACGATCCGCGGCGCGGCTGCGCGGCGAGCACGTCTGCCGTGTCCAGGACTTCGGCACCACCGAGGACGGCGCGCCGTTCATGGTCATGGAGTACCTCGAGGGCGAGGACCTCATGAGCGTGGTCGACCGGAACGGCCCGCTCGATCCGACGCAGACCGCGACCTACATCCTGCAGGCGTGCATCGGCGTCGCCGAGGCGCACGCGCTCGGCATCATCCATCGCGACCTCAAGCCGGGGAACCTGTTCGTCGTTAACCAACCCGACGGCCGCCGCTCGATCAAGCTCCTCGACTTCGGCATCGCGAAGTCGAACGCGAACGTCGACGGCCGGCTCACGAACACGAGCAAGGCGATGGGCTCGCCCGCGTACATGTCCCCCGAGCAGCTGCGCGCGGCCGCCACCGTCGACGCTCGCTGCGATGTCTGGGCACTCGGCGTCACGATGTTCGAGCTCTTGACCGAGCACCGCCCGTTCAAGGGTGACACGCCGTACGAGCTCGCGATCGCGATCAGCACGGAGACTCCCGACCCGCTGCCGCCGAGCGTGCCCGAAGAGCTCGCGAAGATCGTCTCGCGCTGCCTCGAGAAGAACCTCGATCGCCGCTATCGCGACGTCGCCGCGCTCGCCGCCGCGCTCGCCCCACTCGTCAAGCACGGCAAAGACCTCGCCGCGCAGGTGCAGGCCGCACTCGTTCCCGAGACCGCGACGGATCCGGTCGGCATTCGCAAGGAGCCATCCCCCGCGACGCTCACGACGCTGCGCGGTGCGAGCGGCACCGTCGACGCCGGCGCTGACCTGCGCCCCCGATCGCGCTGGCTGTTGCCGCTCTCGATCGCGGCCGTCGTCGCGCTCGCGGGCGGCGGCGTCCTGTGGTGGTCCATGCAGCGCGAGCCCGTTGCACAGCCCGCTCAAGCGCCTCCACAATCTGATGCGCCGGTTCCGATCGATGCGGCGGTCGATGCGGCGATCGACGCGGCCGAGCCCGTCGATGCGATGGAGGCCGACGCCGCGGAGCAGATGGTCGCGCCGCCGCCGGTCGACGACGACGTGACGGAGAAGCCGACGAAGAAGAAGCGCGGCAAGAAGCGCGGCAAGCTGCCGCGAACCGACCTCGGCTCGAGCCGGTTCTAGAAGCGGCCGCGCGTGCTAGTTTGCACGCATGCGGTTCGCCAAGTACCACGGCCTCGGGAACGACTTCCTCGTCGTCGATCTGCGGTCCGCCTCTGCAGACGCCGCGGCGGCCGCGCAGGATCCGAAGACCGTCGTCGCGCTGTGTGACCGGCAGTTCGGCGTCGGTGGCGACGGCGTGCTCGCGGTGTTGCCCTCGAAGACCGCGGACGTTCGCATGCGCGTGCTCAACAGCGACGGCAGCGAAGCCGAGATGTGCGGCAACGGCATTCGTTGCGTCGCGAAGGATCTGTTCGATCGCGGCCGCATCCCGAAGGACGAGATCCTGATCGAGACCGGCGCGGGCAACCTCGCGTGCGCGATCGATGCAAACAATGGCGTCACGCAGACGGTGACCGTCAGCATGGGTGCGCCGAGGCTCTCGCGAAAAGAGATTCCGATGACGGGCCCCAGCGACGAGCGCTGCGTCGAGCAGACGATCGACGTGCCCGGCCAGCCGTTCGCGCGGTCGATCACCGCCGTGTCGATGGGCAACCCGCACGCGATCACGTGGGTCGACTCGCGCGACGAGGCGTGGCGCATGGCGCGTGCGGCGGGCGCTGCGGTCGAGAACCACGCGTGGTTCCCGAAGCGCACGAATGCCGAGTTCGCCTACGTGAAGAGCCCGCGCGAGATCGATCTCGTCGTCTGGGAGCGCGGCTGCGGCATCACGCTCGCGTGCGGCACCGGCGCGTGCGCGACGACCGTCGCCGCGGTCTTGACCGGCAAGACGAACGAGGGCCTGCCCGTCCGCGTGAACCTACCGGGCGGTACGCTCGAGATCACGGTGCTGCCGGATCTGTCGAACGTGCTCATGAAGGGCCCAGCGATTCACGTGTTCGATGGCGAGCTCGATCTCTCGAAGCTCGTCGCGCGCCCGCTGTAGGCCCACAGTCGCTCGAGCTGCGCCGCGCCGGCGATCGCGATCGCCGCGACGGTCCAGCCCGCGACGACGTCGACGAAGTAGTGCTGGCGGAGGTACAGCGTTGCGAATTGGAGCAGCACGACGATCGGCAGCATCACCATCCACAGCCGCAGGCGCAGCCGATACGCGTGCACGAGCGCGAGCGTCGAGATCGCCGTGTGCATCGACGGAAACGCGTCGTACGTGACCGCCTGGAGCGAGCGCCACGCGGCCATCGAGCGCTCGTAGAAACCGTGGCCGACGAGGGGTGCGAAGTCGTAGATGACATCGGGCGAGCGCGCGGGGACGAGCAGGAAGATCGTGAAGCCGAGATAGAACGCGAGCTGGAGCGAGAGCGCGACGTGCCGCAACTCGCGATCGCGGCGCCGCGCGTGGAGCACGAGCAGCACGGCGAGCGGAAGGAAGAACATCGTCGCGTACGCGTAGGCGAGGAGCTCGGTGAGCCACGGCGCATGGATCGCCTCGAGCGACCACGCCGGCGACGACCCGAGCAGCAACACGTCCGCACGGACCAGCGCGGACTCCACGCCGGAGTCGACGAGCGCAGGAAGCGCGCCGCGCAGCGCGCGATAGCAGAGATAGACGACCGCGAACGGCGCCCACAGCCGCAACGCGCGCGACAGACCGAGCGGCCGCCTGACGACCACATCGACCGCCGTGCTCGACACGATCATCACGCTGCCGATCGCGAGGAACGGCACGATGCCGTCCCACGGCATCCGCAGCGCACCGCCAAGCGAATGCGCGACGAGCGCGAGCGCGATGATCGCGGCGAACGCCAGCGTGCCGTCGGGCCCGAGCCGGCGCAGCAGGCTCACGCGGCGATCTTCGCGTCGTCGCCGTGGTACGAGAGCGCCGCTTCGGGCTTCGCGTCCATCAGGCGCAGACCGCCGGCGAGTGCGCCCATCGCATCGACCGCGGAGATCGCGGCCGTCGCACCCGCGACCGCGAGCCACTTGAGCCCGCGCGCGATCGGCATCTGCTGCTTGTTGATCGACGACAGCGAGAACCCGAACCGCACGCCGAGCACCGCGAGCGGCACGACCGGCCCGACGCGCGGCAGCTTCAGCTTGTCGGAGAGCGAACGGCCGAGCACCGGCGTCAGCTCGTACGTGTCACGGCCGCGCATCAGGCGCAGCTTGACGAGCTCCTTCATGCTGTCGGGGAAGCGATGGATCGTGCGCGCGGCGGGCGCGAACACGATCGGAATCTTCGCGTTGTGCAGATCGATGCCGAGCACCGCGCAGTGGCCGCGATACATCTCGTGCTCGCCGAAGCGGCGGGTGTCGAAGACCTCGCGCCGGAACGCGATGTTGTTCGCGTAGAAGTTGCGCGTGTAGCCCTTTCCGAACGGGCTCGGGAAGTACATGAAGTCGATCGTCGACGCGGCGGTGCCGAGCAGGTCGCGGCGATACGTCGTGCGCCCGGCGACGGCGCGTATTGCGCGATCCGTGAACGGCGAGAGCAGCGCTTCGAGCCAGTCGGGATCGGGCCAGCAGTCCGCGTCGGCGAACACGACGACCTCACCCGTCGCGACGTCGAAGCCGCGGTTCTTCGCCTGGTAGTAGCCGACGTCGTCGCCGAGCTCGAGCCACTTGATCGGCACGCCCGCGATCGCCTCGCAGCGCTTGCGGCCGGCCGCATCGACACCGCGATGCGTGATCACGAAGTCGGCGAGGTGCGCGAGCTTGTACGTCTGCTCGGCGAGCCGGCCGAGCACGCGCTCGAGCCCACCCGCGATATCACCGTCTCCACCTTCGAGGTTGTGCGTTTCGAGGACCAAAGAATGAGTCATCACGATCGTTCCTTTCGCGA
Source organism: Myxococcota bacterium (assembly GCA_030857175.1). GTDB lineage: Bacteria > Myxococcota_A > Polyangia > Haliangiales > Haliangiaceae > JABFXX01. The sequence continues at coordinate 6,177 of JALZOJ010000032.1, forward strand.
GCGGTTGGTTGCGACGAGCGACGTCAGCGTTCTGAGCCAGAGGGCTCGCGCGCGGCGAACCGCGAGCTCTGCATCGCCCGTACTGGGAGTGGTCGGTAGCTCGGCGAGCGCGGACGCGAGCTGCGCCGGCACGTCGCCTGAGAGATCGACGACCGTGCGCCACGCGCAGCCGGGGTCGACGATCGACGCGAGGTTCTTGCGCTGCTCGGGCTGATCCGTCGCGAGCGCGATCATCGGAACGCCGGTCGCGCGGGCGAGCGAGAGTGCGCCGGCGCCTGCGGCGGAGACGAACACGTCGGCCGCGGCGACCGCATCGCCGAGCGCGGCGTCGCGCGCGCGCCACCCTGCCCGGGCTGCGTAGCCTTCGCCGACGGCGTGGACATGAAAGTTTCCCAGCGCCGCATCGAGCGCGTCGGCGAGCGCCGCATCCTTGAAGTACGGGTTGAGATAGACGACGGCCAGCCGTCTGCCCGCGGGCACGCCGAGCTCCGCGCGGACGGTTGCGCGCTCGCGTGGTGCGGGCAGGAGCGGCGGCAAGCGCATCACGCGGCTCGTCGGGACGTCACTCGAGCGAACGCCGAGCGAGATCTCGATGCGCGCCGACTTCGCGAGCGCCTTCTTGATCATCGCGCGCATCGGGCCGCGACCCGCGCTGTCCTCGACGGCTTGCCGCGTGTTCTCGCCGTGCACGTGAACGATCCGATCCGCGAGCCGCGTTCCCGCGAGCGAGGCCGCGAGCAGCGCTGGATGAAACGAGTCGTTCACGATCAGCGCCGCATCGTGCGCGTAACCTTCGAGCCAGGCGAGATCACGCAAGCAGCGCGTCGGCGCGAGCAAGTAGCTCATCGTCATCGCGCGCGTGCGCATGCGCGCGAGGTTCTGGCGATCGTCGTAGATCAGGCGATAGCTGTCGCTGATCACCGTCGAGGGCAGGCCGAACTCGGCCGCGAACGCGACGCCCGCATCCGACGTCGTCACGACATCGACGGCGATCCCTTCAGGCGCGAGCAAGCGCGCGGCGAGCTGCGCACGCATGAGATGACCGCGACCCTCGGCGACCGCGAGGTACACGATCCGCTCGCGCGCGCGAGCAGAGGACGGATGACGATCCTCGGCGATGTTGACGGCGTCGCGCATGTTGCATTGGTAACTCCGATCGGCATCGATCGTTGCCGATCGCTAGAACGATGCCGAACGGTGCCACGCGTTCGTTTTTCAACGCGTGCTACGGGCGCACGCCTCCGCGTCGGTTAAGACACGCGCATGGAATATCTGCTCTCGGGAAACGAGCTCGACTTCTTGCTCAAGCTCGCGCTGTGTCTCTTCCTCGGCGCGGCGATCGGCGTCGAGCGGGAGCTACGCGCCAAGCCGGCGGGCATCAGCACGAACTGCTTCGTGATGGCGGGGGCTTGTCTGTTCACGTTCGTCTCGCAGGCGATCGATCCGAACAGCCCGGCACGCATCGCCGCACAGGTCGTCTCCGGTGTCGGATTCCTCGGCGCGGGCATGATCCTCAAGAGCGAGGCAAACACCGTCAAGAACCTGACGACGGCCGCGTCCGTGTGGTTCGCAGCGGGCATCGGCATGCTGATCGGCTTTGGCTGGTACGTGATCGCCGCGATGGCGTCGGTCTACGCGATCATCGTGCCGCGCATCCCGCACGTGAAGAAGTGGGTCATCACTCAGCAGGACGAGTAGCGTCGCGCTCGCCTAGTAGTAGCGGCGATCGTTCGTCGGCGGCGGCGGCGGCTGCTGCGGTTGCGGCGGCGGCTGGCGGTCGGTGCCGTACTGGCCACCGTCCCTGCCCGGCTGGCCGTATGGATCACCGCCGGTGGGACCATTCGGCTGTCCGCCGTCGATCGGCGCTTCGCCTTCGCCCGGTTGACGCCAACCGTTCCAGTCGCCGACGCGATCCTTGCGATCGGTCCACCAGCGTCCCGAGTACTGACGACCTGCGGTGTCGAACTGCAGCCAGCCTTCACCGTTGAGCGGTGCGCCGCCTTGCGAGCCTGGCTCTTGCCAGCGGAAGTTCATCACGTTGCCGCGAAGGTTGCCGGCGAAGTAGCCGATCACCTCTTGGCCCTGGCGCTGATAAACCCAGACGCCTTGAACCGCACCGGTCGTGATGCCGCCCTTCGTGTTGTCGGCTTCGATCTTCACCGCGCCGAACGTCGAGCGCCACAGACCGAGCACGCGGCCCGGCTCCATCTGCTGGGGTGGTGGTGCACCGCCGCCGCCGCCTGGTTGCTGCCCATAGGGCTGCATCATCGAAGCGTTTTGATTGTTGTTGTTCTGCGACGAACCTGCCGACGCCGCAGTGAGAACCACCGCAGCACCAACGAACAGCACCCGCGCGACGTTGCTCGGAGTCATCGTCAGCCAGTATAGCCCTCGGCGAGCGCGTCGTCCTCGGCATCCTGGTGGCGAGGGTGTTGTCGTTTCCTGGCAACCTGATAGTGTCCCCCTGCAATCCGTGCGGTGTTCCACAGAACATGGCAGCCGCCCGGGTCGCGGGCCCATAGCTCAGTCGGTTAGAGCGGCCGGCTCATAACCGGTGGGTCCCTGGTTCGAGCCCAGGTGGGCCCACAGCTCGGTGATAAGAAGCGTAGTAGTTAGTAGTCGAAAGGGTACGAAGTGCGCGAACAGCTCGTGTTCCTCCTCCAGCTCCAACAGTCCGACGTGAAGGTCCGCGAGCTCGAAGCCGCCGTGACACAACTGCCCGCGAAGCTCGATCCGCTTCGCCGCGATCTCGCAAAGCTCCAAGGCATGCTCGATGCCGAGAAAGCGAAGCTTTCGGAGACCGATACCTGGCGCAAGTCGCAGCAGGACCAGATCGATCGCGAACGCGACGCGCTCAAGGCCGCGCAGAGCAAGCTGCAGGCCTCGAAGAACAGCAAGGAGTTCGGAGCCGCGAGCCGCGAGGTCGAGAACAAGCGCAAGTCGATCTCGGATCGCGAGACCGAGCTCAAGAAGGTCAGCGAAGCCTCGAGCACCAGCACCACGCAGCTCGAAGGTCGCAGCAAGGACGTCGAGGGTGTGCGCACCGAGCTCTCGAATTCAGAAGCCGGGATGGCCGATCAGGTCGCGTCGCTCCAGGCGCAGCTCGCGGAAGCAAAGGCCGTGCGTGATGCCGCGCGCGCTCTGGTCGAGACGAAGTGGGTCAAGGTCTACGACACGCTCGCGCAGAAGCGCGGCTACGCCATCGCGCCCGTCATCAAGGGTGTCTGCCAGGGTTGCCACATGGCGCTGCCACCGCAGCTCAACAACATCCTCGCGCGCATGGAGTCCATCGAGACCTGCCCGCGGTGCAACCGCCTCGTCTATCGCAAAGAGTTGCTCGACGTGAAGCCGGACGCCGCTGCGCCCGCCGACGAGCCGAAGGCCTAAGGTAGCTTCGTCGCCTCGATACGCTCGTGCTCCTCGCACGGCATATCGGTGTTGCGCTTCTCGGCTTCTTCCGGCTCGCACGTCGAGACGGCGACCGTCTCGCTGAACGACGAGCCGTCGATCACGAGCTTCAGGTCCTTCAGGATCGCCGTCTGCTCGAAGTACGTGAGCGCGCAGCTCGCGGGCGTTCCCGACGACGCGGTGACGACGCCCTTCCAGCCATTCGAGATCGGCTCGAAGAAGCCCGTGAACAGACCGCCGGTGCTGCCGCAGTCGACGCCGGCTTCGTCCATGCAGCCGTCGTATGTGAAGTAGCTCTGGCCGAGGAACTCGTCCTTCGCGAACTTGAGGAACGGTGGCTGATTCGCGATCGGGTTGTCGGCACCACACGGGCTCGAGCCGACCGCCACGTCGACACGATACATGCCGGTGAGGTCGGTCCCGCTGCTGCCGCCGCCGCCGCACGCCGCTGCCAGGACGAGAATCGCTGCCGCTCGCATGCGCGGATCGTAACCGGTTTTCAGCGCTCGAGACGTTCGGCGAGCGCGAACAGACGATCGCGCCGCGTTTCGATGATGTTTGCCGCCGCGCGCGCGATCGCCGCAACGGGCTTCACGGGCTGCACTGCCAGGAACTGCCCGCTGTCCATGGCGCCGCCCCACCAGCGTCGCGCGTGCTCGACGCCCTTCATGACCTCGCTCTCGCCGACGGTGGCGTGGAGGAACGCGCCGAGCGGCGACGGGCCGATATCGAAGCTCGACGCCGACGCGCGGCCTTCCGCGAGCAGCTTGTGCAGGGGCGGATCGAGATCGCTCGCGGGCGTGAGCTGCGGCAGGAACTGCTCGATGCGGCGCATCGGCTTGCCCGTCGTGTCCTTGCGGCCGCCCATGAAGTAGTCGACGGGGACGTCGCCGCCGGTGACGTCGGCGATCGCCTCGACGAGGCCGATCGAGTAGAGCTTCGCGCGCAGGTAGCGGACGGCGAGCTGGAGGTTGCCGGTCGTGCGCGCGACGCGGCGCGCGTGGACCTCGGGCTTGGGCTCGTCGTGCCACGTGTGAAACACGCGCTCGGGCGGCAGCCACGCGAGGAACTGCTCCATCTTCTGCAGCGCGACGCGGTAGTCGTGCACCGTGTAGACCAGCGGCGAGTGCAGCGCGGGGTTGGACTCGGGCAGGAGCTTCCACGTGTTGTCGAGGAAGCGCGCCGCGTCGTTGTCGGCGAAGTTCTCGACGTCGCGGTTGCCGAGGCGGACGGCACGCTTCGTCGTCTCTTCGAGCGTGTCGCCGGAGAGACCGAGCAGCGCGAGGCGCTCGTTCAGCACGCGCACGCAGTCGGTGCGGAACGGAATCGTCTGCTCGATGCACGCGGCGACCGCGATCACCTGCTCGCGCGTCAGCTGCTCGTGCAGCTGCACCGCGCAGACGAGGGCGGACGCGAGCTCGTTCAGGCCCGTCATCGGCGTGACGACATCGCCGACCTTGCGGCCGAACACGGCGAGCACGTCGCTCGTCACCGGCGCGGCAGCCGCGGGTTGGATCACCCAGCCGCCGCGTCCCTCGACCTGCGCCTCGCTCTCGGACGGCGCGCGCGGCGCCGCCTCCGGCGCGATCAGGCCCGCGAGCTCGCCGCGCATCGAGCGCGGTGGGCCGAGGTCGACCTGGATGTACACGGCGTCGTGATAGAGCGCGGCGATCACCTCGAGCGGCTCGCCTTCGCCGATCAGATCGCAGACGTGATCGTGGTTGTGAAACTCGCGACCCGCCGCCGACAGCGCGGCGTGGATCGAGAAGCCCCACGGCTCGATCTGTTCAGTCGTGGCCGCGGAACCGAGCTCGTGCAGCGCGCGCCAGAGCGCGTTGACGATCTCGTGTACCGGCGAACGCTTTCCGTGCTCCATGGCCCCCAAAAGCCACGGTATCAAATAAGGCCCAAACGGCGGAGAGGTCGGTAAGCCGAGTTCTGTTTGGTGGCGATCATTCTTCTAGGCCCCGCATTGCTGCGAGGCTCGAGCGACCAACCCGGAGTCATCGTGCGGGCCACACGACCCCTGTCTGGTCTTGCTTCGGGTGGGGTTTACCGTGCCCTCCTCGTCACCGAGAAGGCGGTGCGCTCTTACCGCACCGTTTCACCCTTACCTGCTCGCGCAGGCGGTTTGCTTTCTGTTGCACTGTCCTGCGAGTTACCTCGACTGGCCGTTAGCCAGCACCCTGCCCTATGAAGCTCGGACTTTCCTCTCGTGCTTTCGCACCAGCGATCACCTCGACCTCTCCGCCGCTGGGTTGACGAATGATTACCACGATCCGCCGGCGCGGCGCAGCTGCTTCATCGGCGGCGGCGCGGAATGGTCGGCGCGTCGAGCCAATCGTACGCGGGCCCGCGTGCGCCGGGTGCACCGACCGCGCTCGCGATGCCCTCGACATTCTCCGAGCAGCGGACGAGCGTGCGCCGCAGCTCCGCGGCGTTCTCGTTGCCCGCGGCCTCGAGCTCGACGAACCGGCGAAACAGCGCGGCCGCTTGCTCGCGATACAGGATGATCGCGACGTGCAGCGTGGCGAAGCGTGGATCGACGCGCGGCGCTTCGTGCAGCACGCGTGCGAGGGCACGGCGCCGTTCGACGCTGGCGGCGTGCATCACCACGCGCAGGGACCCATGACAAGAGGCTGGGTCGTGCCCGCGCGATCGACCAACCCGAGACGCTGACGGGCGCTGCCAACCGAGGCGCCGCCGCTGCGGTATGAGCTGACATCGTCTGAACCGCTACCCACCGGCTGCGACGAACGCGTGCGAGATCGCTGTCTAGCTCAGGCCGCTTTCGCGGTCGGCGCAGGCGCGGCGGGGAGCGAGAGGTTGTAGACGCCGCTCTTGAGATTCTTGCGGATGACGAGCGCCTCGCGGATCACCTTCCACATGTCCTTGAGCGGATTGATGCGCGAGCGGTTGTCGTCCTTCCACTCGACGCCGATCTCCGCGATCTCGTAACCGCGGCGGCGCGCGAGCGCGAGGATCTCGAGGTCGAACGCCCAGCCGTCGATCTTCGCGCGCTTGAACAAGTCACGCGCGACCTCGGCCGTGAACGCCTTGAAGCCACACTGCGTGTCGCGGATGCCCGGGACGAGCGAGCGCTGGATGACCTTGTTCGCGAGGCGGGACCACAACACGCGATAGAACGGCTGCTTGACGTCGGTCACCGCACCCTCGGCGTAGCGCGAGCCGATCGCGATCTGCGCTTCGCACGCGATGATCGGCGCGAGCAGGCGGGGGAGCTGCTCCGGCGGCATCGAGCAGTCGGCGTCGCACATCACGCGGATCTGACCGCGCGCGGAGAGCATGCCGAGGCGAACCGCAGCGCCCTTGCCCTTGTTCGGCAGCTGGCGAACGAGGCGGAGGTGCGGGATGCGGCGCGCGTGCTCTTCGACGACCGCGCAGGTGTTGTCCTTCGAACCGTCATCGACGACGACGATCTCGTAGCGCATCGGCTGCTGCGAGAGGAACGCGTGCAGACGCTCGAGCGTCGGCGGGAGGCGCGCTTCCTCGTTGTACGCGGGGACGATGATCGAGAGGTCGACGAACATGGGGACGATTGCTGCGGACATGAAAAGCTCCTTCAACGACTAGGCAGTGAGAGGCTTGAACACGAAGCGGCGCTGCGCGGGGAACGTCCACGCCATGAAGACCAGCGCGGCGCACAGCGCCTTCGCGATGAGAACCGGAACGTGCAGGTCGACGGCGACGATCTTCATTCCGCCGGCGGTGAGAATGCCGGTCGCCACGGCCACGAGACCGAAGCGCACGACCTGCTCGAAGGTGACGGGCGTGCCGTCACGAAAGGCGATGTACTTGTTCATCAGAAAGCACACCACCGCGCCTACCCCCGCCGCGAGAAACGCGGACAGCGGGATCGAGGTCGGGGTCAGCTTCACCAGGAGGAGAAGCGTCACGACATCGAACACAGAGCCCACAACGCCACCGAAGCCGGCTGCGAGCATTTGGCGGGGTTTCGTCACGACCAGGGAATGAGCACCCCCCGTGCCATGCGGCAAAGCTCTGATCCCTCGTCGCAATCCGTTCGAGAACCGTCAGTCTAGTGACCGCCTGCGTCGGAAGGTGGAATTGGTCCGACATGTTCCGGCAGATCTGGCTCCGGATCGGGGATGTCGGTATCCGGCGGCTCGGGCTCGGCGGCTGTGCACTTGGGGCGCTGGCGGGGTGCGACCAGGCCTTTGGCGCCCTCCACGATCGCCTGAGTGCCGGCCTCGAGATCGTAGATCGCGACGCCGCCATCACCCGCGATCGCGAGCTTGTGATCGGCGACCCACTCGACCGCGAGCCCTTTCGCGGCGCGCTCGAGCTCGTGCAGCTTGCCGGTCGCCGCATCGGCGATGAACGCCGCGGACGAGATCGTGTTCGGCGTGCAGAGGTCGTCGAGTTGCGCGACGAACGCGAGCTGCGAGCGATCCGGTGACCACACCGCGGAGTTGCCATCGATGAGTCCGGGTGATGGAACCGAGACCACGCGGTTCGACTTGCCGATCCGGATCGCGCTCGCGAGCCCGTGACCGTCCCAGTCCGCGGTGACGTTCTCGAGCGGTAGCGCGCGGAGCTTCGCCTTGCGACCACGCACCTCGAGGTACGCGCCCGGCGGCCGCGCGGTCTTTGGCGGCAGCGGCGTCATCTTGAACGTGTCGTCGAGGCGCTGCCACGCCTTCTGCTTGTCCTGCCCGATCCACGGGCCTGCGTTCGTCTTCGTCTGAAATGCGACGGTGATCGGCTTGCCGGTCCCGACGGCGATCGGATTGAACGTGCGGCCGCGCGTGAAGTCGACCGTGCCGATCGAGAACTGCTTCTTCCAGCGCGTGACGTAGACGAGCTTCTGCGCCGCGGGCACGCGCAGCGCACCGACGACCGCACCGAACGTGCGCGTCAGCCGATGCCATCGCATCGTCTCCGGATCGAAGGCGAACAGATCGCCATCGCTCTCGACGAGCAACGCGCGTGCGAGCGTTGCGAGATAGATCTGGCGATCGTGCTCGACGCGCGTCTTCCACGCCGCGCCCGTCGGCGTCGCGAGGAACGCGTGCAACGCGGGCAGCTCGAGCGATGCGTGACCCCACTTGCCGAAGTCACCGGCGACCGCGCGCTGCAGCGGCGCGAGCACTTCGTCGTGCTTGTCCATGCGGCCGAGCGCGGCGGCGAGCAGCCACGATGCTTCGAGGTGGCCGGGATCGGCTGCGAGCGCTTGACGGCAGGTCGTCACGACCGCCGGCCAGTCCTCGCGCGCCTCGGCCGTCCGCGCCGTGCGAAACGCGGGATGGCCTCCACGCTTGCGCCAGCCGTAGGACTCGAGATCGGCCAGGCCGAGCGGGAGCGACTCGACGACGACGACCGCCGCGGCGTCCTTGGCGCCTGCATCGTGCTTTTTGGGAGGGGTCTCGCCGCGTCCGCATGCGACGAGCACGCACGCCAGCAGCGCGACCCTCATGCAAATGGACGTATCACGAGCGCTTGGACAGGCGATAGCCGAGGTTGGTTCACCAGCAGCCGTTGCCCCCGGGAGCGCAGCCTGATATGAACCGCCGCCCGTGCTGTCTGTTCGCGTCCTTGGCTGCGTCGTCCCCCTGGTGGGTTGCCAGGGTACGGACACGTCCAAAGCGCAGGCGAAGCCCGTCGGGATCGAAGTCCTCGACGTCACACGATCGGTCGTCGCACGCGTCGTGTCGGGCCGGCCGTGCCGCGCGACCGTCGATGGCGTCGAGCTGCTCGTCGGTGGACGCCCGCTCGTCGCGCAAGTCGGCACCGATCGCTGGACGGGCGAAGACGCGCCAAACGGAACCACGCTGAAAAAGAACGATCAGATCGTCGCGCGCATTCATGCAAAACAGCTGTTCGACGCAAATGGCATCCCCATCATCCGCGTGATGGAGAATGGCGACATCGCCGACAGGGCGAACGCCGTCGTTCGCAAGGCCGTCGTCGGCGCGAACACCGTCACGATCGACACGCTCACAGTCACGGGCACGACCGACGTCGCGCTCGCCGCGTTTCTCACTTCTCGCGAGACCGTCCCTGAGGTTCGCGCACTCGCTGCTTGTCACTACTTGATCGGATCATAGATGTCAGTTGTCAGCATTCGCAACGTCGCGATCATCGCGCACGTCGACCACGGCAAGACCACCCTCGTCGACGGTCTGCTCAAACAAGCAGGCACGTTCCGCACGGGCGAAGTCGTCGCAGAACGCGCGATGGATTCGAACGACCTCGAGCGAGAACGTGGCATCACGATCTTGTCGAAGTGCACCGCGGTCACGTGGAAGGGCGTGCGCATCAACATCGTCGACACGCCAGGCCACGCCGACTTCGGCGGTGAGGTCGAGCGCGTGCTCGGCATGGTCGACTCGGTGCTGCTGCTCGTCGACGCCTATGAAGGCGCGATGCCGCAGACGCGCTTCGTCACGCAGAAGGCGTTCGACATGGGTCTCAACCCGATCGTCGTCGTCAACAAGATCGATCGCCCCGGCGTCGATCCGCACGAGGTCATGGACCAGGTGTTCGCGCTGTTCGACTCGCTCGGCGCGAACGACAAGCAGCTCGACTTCCCGGTCATCTACGCGTCGGGCCGCCAGGGCTATGCGATCCGCGAGCTCGGCGACGAGCCGAAAGATCTGACGCCGCTCCTCGATCTCATCATCGAGAAGGTGCCGCCCGCCGAGGGCGACACCGACGCGCCGCTCTGCATGCAGGTCGCGACGCTCGATTACGACGACTACCTCGGCTACATGGCGATCGGCCGCATGCGCGCCGGCAAGGCGAAGGTCGGCGACCGCGTGCTCCTCGCACATCGCGACGGCAAGAAGGAAGAGTTCCGCGTCCAGAAGGTCCTCGGCTTCCAGGGCCTCAAGCGGTTCGAGCTCGCCGAGGCGCTCGCGGGCAACATCGTCGCGTTCACGGGCATGCAGGAGCTCAACGTCGGCGAGACGATCACGTCGATCGCGTCGCCGACGATCCTGCCGCTCCTCAAGGTCGACGCACCGACGATCACGATGAACTTCCTCGTCAACGACGGTCCGTTCGCGGGCAAGGAAGGCAAATACGTCACGTCGCGCAACCTGCGCGAGCGCCTCGAGCGCGAGATCAAGAGCAACGTCGCGCTCCGCGTCGAAGAGACCGAGATGGCCGGCATCTTCAAGGTCTCGGGCCGCGGCGAGCTGCACCTCAGCGTGCTGATCGAAATCATGCGCCGCGAAGGCTACGAGCTGTGCGTCAGCCAGCCGAAGGTCATCTTGCAGACCGACGACGACGGCAACGTCACCGAGCCGTACGAGGACGCCGTCATCGATGTCGACGAGGCATATACCGGTCCCGTCGTCGCCGAGCTCAACCGCCGCCTCGGCGTGATGCGCGAGATGCGCCCGTCCGGCGTCGGTCGCGTGCGCCTCGAGTACCGGATCCCGGCGCGCGGCCTCATCGGCTACCGCTCGCAGTTCATGACCGACACGCGCGGCACGGGTGTGCTCTACACACAGTTTGCCGAGTACGGCCCGCAAGGCGCCGATATCCGCACGCGCCAGAACGGCGTCTTGATCTCATCCGAGCACGGCGTCACGAACGCGTACGGACTGTTCTATCTCCAGGAGCGCGGCCAGCTCTTCGTCGGGCCGAACGTCTCGAACTACAGCGGCATGATCGTCGGCATCCACCAGCGTGACAATGATCTCGTGGTGAACCCGAACAAGGCGAAGAAGCTGACGAACATCCGTACGACCGCCGCCGACGAGAAACTCGTGCTCGCGCCGCCGCGTCAGATCACACTCGAGTACGCGCTCGAGTTCATCAACGATGACGAGCTCGTCGAGGTGACGCCGGCATCGATTCGCCTGCGCAAGTCGACGCTCGATCACAACGTGCGAAAGCGCTTCGAGAAGTCGAATGAAGTCGACGACTGAGCGTCTCACCCCCTGACAGGGAGCCACAGACGCACGTTGCTGACCCGCATTCCGCCCTGTCATACTCGAGCACCCCCTATGAAGATTTCTTCCTATCTTGTCGCGTCGCTACTCGCTCTCACCGCCGCCTGTGGTGGTGGCGGCAAGAAGAGCCCGCCCGATGCACCTCCGCCGCCGCCGGTGGATGGGCCGCCGCCATGCAGCGCTCCCGCCTCGTTCACGACGGCGATGGAGCTCGAGCTCTTCTACAACCCGGACAGCCAGAACATGGTGACCGGTAACCAGGAGCTCTGGCGCACCATCGGCACGCTCGACACGACGATGACGCAGGACTGGCTGTGGATCGAGCTGTTCGAGGGCCCGGCCCCGGACTACACGACCGAGAACTTCCCGGCCGCGCCGTTCACGATCAACCTCGCCGGCAACGAGCTCGACTACATCAAGTGCTCGACGTGCGTGACGCTCACGACCGACGTCAACGTCGCGAACACCGCCGAGCTCGAGTACCTCGACGATTACATGGCGACCGCGGGCTCGGTCATGATCACGACGCTGACGCCGACGATGATCGCGGGCACGCTCACGAACATCAACTTCGCGCATGTCGACATCTCGATGGCCGGCACGGTGCCGAACGCCTCGGGTTGCTCGAGCACGCTCGCCTCGCTGCCGTTCACCGCGATGGTGACGCCGATGGCGAATGGCAAGATGGGCGCGAAGGTCGGGCTGCCGTCGCTCACGGCGAAGCGCCCGCTCCGTTAGTTTCGACCGTCGCGCCTTCGCGCTTTCACGGTGACCTCGAACACGTAGCTGACGCGGTTCGGGTCGGTGCCTGCGCGACACATCGTCTTTCCGGCGCGCTTGCCGGTGATGACGAGGACGTTCGTCTCCGAGGTCCGCGATTTCATCTCCGCGGCGACGGTCTCCGGATCGTCACAGCGAACGCCGATCGCGTAGCCGACCTCGCGCTCGATCGTCTGCCCGACGTCGATCGACTCGCGGTTGATGCCATCGCTGACATCGGCAGATGCGGCCGGTGCGAGCAGAATAACGAGAGCGAGGCGCCACACGATGTGGCGATCTTACTTCTTGTCGGTCGAGATGTTGACGTCGACCTTCTTGCCTTCGCCGCCGCCGAACACGCCGGCCTGCCAGGCAATGAAGCTACCGACCATCGCGAGGAGCATGATCGCGAAGATCGCGACGATGCCGCTATTGCTTCCGTTTTCAGAGGCCATGGGAATCTCCTTGTCACGGGAGTCAGCAGGCTCCGTGCCATCAGAGCGGCTCTGACGTGCGCGGCGCTAAGTCCGCGGGCGCGCCAACACGACCTCGAGCACGGCCGCGCGCGAGGCGGGCGATGCGCGATCTTCGTCGAGCGCGTCGGCCCAGCCGGGCACCCGGCGCTGCCAGTTCGTGCGCTCGGACGACGTGCCCGGCACGTTGTGCGGCGTGGGCTCGAGCGCGAGATCGTCGAGCGCGATCAGCATGACCTCGGCGGGTCCGGTCGCGAGGTCGGTGGTCGCGGCGACCATCGCGCGCTCGACCTCGGCGAGGTGATCGTCGGGCGTGGCGTGGGCGAACGTGAGTAGCGCGCGCTTCTGCTGGTCGCGCTCGCGCCGCTCGGCAATGTCCTGCGCATCGGTGATGAGGCCGAGGTCTTTGCGGTCGTCGATGTCGCCGCCGCGCCACCAGCCCGCGAACGTCGCGGTGTCGTGCGTGTTGAGGCTCGCGATCGCCTCGTGCGGCGACGGCGCCGGCGCATCGCCGGGCTTCGAGGGAAAGAACCACTGGCCGACGTGCAGGCGGAACATCCCGTGGCGCTTCATCGCGGGTCGCACGTGCGGCGGCACTGTGCCGAGGTCTTCGCCGGCGACCGCACACTGGTTGCGATGCGATTCGAGGACGACGATCGCGAGCAGCTCGTCGCTCGGATAGCGCAGGTACACGCCATCCGTCGCGGGGTGGCCTTCCGGCACGCAGTAGAGCCGAAACAAGCCCATCACGTGATCGATGCGCAGCATGCCGGCGACCTTCATGTGGTGCCGGATGCAGCGAATGAAGTAGCGATAGCGATCGCGGCGCAGCGCGATCGGCGACAGCGGCGGCAGGCCCCAGTTCTGTCCGCCGAGAAATAACGTATCCGGCGGCGCGCCCGCAGCGAGCGGCGTCAGGAACAGGCCGCGATGGCGCCACACCTCGTACGCGTCGCAATTCACGCCGACCGGCAGGTCGACGTAGAGCTGGACCTCGTGCTTCGCGAGCGCCTCGAGCTGCTGCTGCATCGCCCACTGCGCGACGACGTGCGTGTTGACGTGCGCGCCGTCGACGCCGAATGCGATCGCATCCGCGCGCGTCGTGACCGACGGCGGTGCATCGCGCAGCAGGCTCGGCCAGTCGCTCCAGCCCGCGCGCTGCGCCTCGCCGATCGCGCGAAACGCGGCGTAGTCGTACGCGCCGTTCGCCGTCGCCCACGCGTCGATCTCCCCGCCGCGCTGGGGATCCGCGAGCAGCGCGCGCGCGATCGGATCGATTGCGTGCCGCCGCCAGTGGTACTGCGTCTGATAATCGATCAGCGTATCGGGCACGATCGGCGGCGCGCTCGGCGCCGGCACGCCGACCATCGCCGCGAGCGGCGCGAGATCGAGATAGAGCTCGTTCCAGTACAACCGGCTCGCCGGTGAATACGGCGAGAAGTGACAGGGCTCGTCGAGAAAGGCCGCGAGCATCGGCAGCGTCGCGACGTACTTGCCGCCGCGCCGCGCGACCGCGTCGCACAGCCGGCGCATCGAGCCGAGGTCGCCGCACTGCCCGCTCGCCGTCGACGCCAGACCATAGAGCGGCGCGAACACGCCCCACCGCCGCCCGCCCTCACCCGGCGCGCCCCACGCTTTCTCTTGCGCCGCGATCGCGAACGCCTCGCCCTGCGCGCCCGCGCACCGCCACGCCACCGTGTGATAGCCAAACTCGCTCGCGCCGAGCGCAATCGTCGCGCGCCGCACGCAATGCATGACGCCATCCGGGGACGCGTGCGAGTCGGCCGGCAGATCGAACAACAGCCCGCGCTGCGCGAACGTATTGCCCGCCTCGGTCGTGACCTCGATCTCCCACGGTCCGTCGGTATTCGCGGGCACGCTGAACGGCACGACGATGACGCCGCCGAAGCCAATCACGACGGGCGGCACGATCTCGGCCCATCGCGCGCGTTCGATGGCCGCAATGGCGGCAGGCGCATCGGCGGGGCCGCCGACATGAATCCCGAGATCACGGCTCAGCGCGCGAAGTGCGGCAAGGACGGACTCGTCGGAAGCGTGCGTCGGCTCGCCGCGAAAGTTCGTATAGGCGGCGTCGATGCCGGCCGCGTGTGCGAGCTCCGCGAGACTCATGGATGCTCCCCCGCCGCGGACGTCCATTGGACGTCCCTCGGTACACCAGGGTGGACCCGGGGACGTCCAATGGACGTCCGAACGCGGAGAGCGTGTGTGAGCTCCGCGAATCGCTGACCCGCTGCGCGGAATTGCGCCAGTGTTTGCGCGAGACTCATGGATGCTCCCCCGCCGCGGACGTCCATTGGACGTCCCTCGGTACACCACGGTGGACCCGGGGACGTCCAATGGACGTCCGAACGCGGAGAGAGCGCGTGGGCTCGTGTCGTGCTCGTGCTCGTGCTCGTGCTCGTGGATGACTGGCCGATCACGAGTCGTTTCTTTCTTCCTGAAGAGCTTCCGCTTCTGATCTTGGCGTCTTGGCGTCTTGGCGTTTCAAAAGGCTGGCGCACGAACATTTGCGCACGGAGCTCGCGCACGAAGCTGACGCGCAAGCGCCGCGATCACAGACCGACGAGCTTGAGCCACCAGCCGGGCATGATGCCCATCTCCAAGATCAGCAGCGGGCACGCGATCATCACGAAGATCAAACCCGGCGAGCGCGTCGGCGTGAACGGCGTCGACGTGTCGCGGAAGTACATCGCAGTCACGATCCGCAGGTAGTAGTAGATCGAGATCGCGCTGTTCACGACACCGACGACGACGAGCCACAGGAGCTGGCCATCGGAGACTTCCATCGCGGCCTTGAAGATGTAGAACTTGCCGAAGAAGCCGTTCGTCGGCGGCACGCCACCGAGCGAGAGCAGGCAGATCGTCATCCCGAGCGCGGCCGCGCCGTGGCGGCCACCGAGGCCGGCCCAATCGTCGACGAGCTGGCGCTCGCGCCCCTTGGAGCCGACGTACGCGACGACGGCGAACGCGCCCATCGTCGTAACCGAGTAGGCGATCAGGTAGTAGACGATCGCCGGGTTCGCGCTGATCGCACCGAGGCCGAGCGCGGAGAGGCCGACGAGCAGGACGCCCGCGTGCGAGATCGACGAGTACGCGAGCATCCGCTTGATGTTGTCCTGGCGGATCGCCGAGATGTTTCCGATCGTGATCGTGAGCGCGGCGATGACGACCATCGGCGACGCCCAGCCGAGCGCGCCGAACGGGATGACATCGCCACCGAGCGCGATGCCGAACACGCGCATCATCGCGGCGATCGCGGCGGCCTTGACCGCCGCGGCCATGTACGCGGTGACGGGTGTCGGCGCGCCTTCGTACGCGTCCGGAGCCCACATGTGGAACGGCACCGCGGCGACCTTGAAGCCGAACGCGACGACGAGCAGGAAGGCGCCCGCGATGACGAGGCCGGGGTTCGTCGTCGAGAGGAGTGCGGACTGCATGCGCACGAGCGAGAGCGTGCCCGCGGCGCCGTAGAGCAGCGCCATGCCGTAGAGGAGGAAGCCGGTCGCGAACGCGCCGATCAGGAAGTACTTCATCGCGGCTTCGTTGCCGCGGCGCGAGCGCCGGCGCATCGCGACCATCACGTAGACGCCGACCGACATCGTCTCGATACCGAGGAAGACCGTCACGAGGTTGGCGGCATGCGCGAGCATCACCATGCCGGACGTCGAGAGCAGCATCAGGCCGTAGTACTCGCCGACCTGCCAGTCGTGCTCTTTCTGGTGCGCGGGCGTCATCAGCAGCGCGAACACGGTGGTGACCGAGAACAGCGCGGTGAGGACGTACGCGGTGCGATCCGCGAGCAGCATGTCGCCGAGGAGGCCGATGCGAACGGCCGGGTTGACCTGGCGATAGAGGATGATCGAGGCGATCGCCGCGGCGACGCAGCCCGCGACGGCGAGCCCGACGAGCGTCGAGCGATCGTTGCCCTTGAAGAAGGACTCGGCGAGCACGAGCAGCATGCCCGTGACGACGAGGATGATGTACGGCGTGAGATAGCCGAGGTCGGCTGCGTTAAACTGGAAATTCACTGGGCACCTCCCGTTGCCGCGACAGGTGGCGCAGGCGGTGTGGTCGGAACCGGAGCAACACACTTGTTGTCGGGTCCGCTCGGACGGCGCTCGCCGTAGCGATGCGCGGGACCGTCGCACTCACCGACGCGCGTCTTGAATTCAGAGATGAAGCGCTGCACCGACGGCTCCATCGTGCGGAGGAACGGCCGCGGGAACAGGCCCATCGCGAAGATCGCGAGCACGAGCGGGATGAACACGCCGAGCTCGCGCCCGGAGAGGTCCTTGAGCCGGCCGTTCTTCGCCTTGTCGATCGGGCCGAAGAACACCTTCTGGAACATGTACAGGAGGTAGATCGCGCCGAGGATCACGCCGGTCGCCGCGAGCGCACCGAGGAGGCGCGGGTACGGCAGGAAGTTCGGATGCGTCGCCGGGAACGACTCGCCCGCGTTGAACGTGCCGAGGATGGTCAGGAACTCGCCGACGAAGCCGGAGAGCGCCGGCAGACCCGCCGAGCCCATCACGATGATGAGGTAGAGGCCGCCGAACACCGGCATGGTCTTCCAGATACCGCCGTACTCCGAGAGCCGGCGCGTGTGGCGACGCTCGTAGAGGAAGCCAATTCCGAGGAAGAGGCCGCCGGTGGTGAGACCGTGCGAGAGCATCGCGTAGATCGACCCGGAGATGCCGTACGCCGTCAGCGCGAAGATGCCGAGCGCGCAGAACCCGAGGTGCGAGACCGAGGAGTACGCGACGAGCTTCTTGACGTCGTCCTGCGCGTACGCGACGAGCGCACCGTAGATGATGCCGATCACCGCGAGGATCGCGATCACCGGCGCGAGCACGGCGGCACCGTGCGGGAACAGCGGCATCGCGTAGCGGAGGAAGCCGAAGATGCCGAACTTCAGCATCACGCCGGCCAGGATGACGGAGCCGGCGGTCGGCGCCTCGACGTGCGCGTCGGGCAACCACGTGTGCAGCGGGAACAGCGGAACTTTGATCGCGAACGCGATCGCGAACGCGGCGAAGCACCAGACCTGCGCGTTGTACGGCAGCGCGACCTGCATCAGCTTCTGGAGGTCGGTCGTGTACTCGCCGAGCACGGCGCCCGCCGTGACGTAGAGGTAGAAGATCGCCACGAGCATCAGCAGCGAGCCGAGCATCGTGTAGATGACGAACTTGATCGACGCGTAGAGCCGGCGCTGACCGCCCCAGATCCCGATGAGCAGGTACATCGGGATCAGCATCACTTCCCACATCACGTAGAACAGGAAGACGTCCATCGCGACGAAGGCGCCGAGCATGCCGGCCTCGAGGACGAGCATGCAGGCGATGAACTCGCGCGCGTGCTTCTCGATCGACTTGCCGGTGCCGAGGAGCGTGAGCGGCATCAGGAACGTCGTGAGGATCACGAGGAAGATCGAGATGCCGTCGATGCCGGTCTTGAAGTGCGCGCCGAGGCCGGGGATCCACTCGACGTCGAACACGAGCTGGAAGCCCGAATCCTTCGGGTTGAAGTAGCGGAGGACGAACAACGACACGAGGAACGTGATCGTCGTGACGCCGAGGCCGATGCCGCGATGGAGCGTGGACTCCGTCTTCGGCGTGCACATCACGAGGATGGCGCCGAGGATGGGCAGGCCGATGATGAGCGGGAGAATGAACGAGCCCGGCATGACTACTTGCCCTCGCCTTCTTGATCGGGGGCCGTACGCCCGAGCTCGAGTTTCCGCGTGACCACGATCCGCTTGCGCGAGATCGGGTCTTCGATGAACAGCGTGACCGTGTTGCCTGGAATGTCGCCGGCGCGCAGCTTGAGCACCGGTTCGAACCGATCCGGCTGGCCATCGTTGTCGATGTCCCACGACGTCTTCGCCGACGTCGTCTGAAGGCCGGCACCCGGGTTCGCGGTCAGCGTGACCTCGCTCGTGGCCGGATCGTACGAGTAGTCGAACGTCGGCTTCGTGCGGAAGTCCGAGATGAAGAACACGAGCGCGGCACCGACGACGAGGCCAGCGAGATAACGCTGCACCTGGCCGTTCTGGAACCAGCGCGACACGCGGCCGAGGAGACCGACGGTGAACGCGGCACCGTTGACCGCGATCGTGTCGATGACGAACCGATCCGCGATCTCGAAGAGGCCGCGCGCGAGCCACTTGAACGGCCGCACGATCGTCGCGTCGTAGATCTCGTCGAACCAGAGCTTCGCCTTGCTGGCCTCGTAGACCGGGCGCATCGCGGCGTCCTCGGCGTAGATCTTGTCGAGCGTCTTGCTCGGACCCTTGCCGTAGAACATCCACGCGAGCCCGATGCCGAGGACACCGACCGCGAGCGCGATCGCCATCAGCGCGAAGATCTTCGAATCACTCGCGTGATTCATGATCGCGTTGCTCTCGCCGCCCGGGTTGAACCAGGTGTTCGACACGCTCGGCGCGAGCCACGTCGAGAACGCGTGTGTCGCGCTCGGTAGATTCTTCGCCCACGCACCCTGGAAGTGCGGCAGGCCGATGAAGCCGGCGACGATCGCGAGCACGGCGAGCACGACGAGCGGCGCCGTCATCGACGCCGGCGACTCGTGCGCCTTGCGCGCGGCGTCGCTGCGCTCTTCCCCGCCGAACACGAGGAAGTAGAGCCGCCACATGTAGAACGCGGTGCCGAGCGCGGCGATCAAGAGACCGCCCCACAGCACCTTGCCGTACCAGAGTGGCCAGCCCGGCGGAGTCACCATGAACGCGCCGCCGAGGATCTCGTCCTTCGAGAAGAACCCCGCGAACGGGAAGATGCCGGCGATCGCGAGGCACGAGACCATGAAGGTCAGCCTCGTCAGCGGCATGTGCTTGCGCAGACCACCCATCGTCATGATGTCGCCGGGCGTGGTGGACCCGCCGTGCTCCATGCCGTGCATGACCGAGCCGGCACCGAGGAAGAGGCACGCCTTGAAGAACGCGTGCGTCATCAGGTGGAAGATCGCCGCGGTCCAGTTGCCCGTGCCGGCGGCGACGAACATGAAGCCGAGCTGACTGACCGTCGAGTAGGCGAGGACCTTCTTGAGATCGGTCTGTGCGAACGCCATGAACGCGGCCGCGAGTGCGGTGAGGAGACCCACCGTCGCGACGACGATCAGCGCGGTCGTCGACGCGGCATAGAGGAACGACAGCCGGCAGACCATGTAGACGCCGGCGGTGACCATCGTCGCCGCGTGGATGAGTGCCGAGACCGGCGTCGGGCCCGCCATGGCGTCGGGCAGCCAGACGAACAGCGGCAGCTGCGCGCTCTTTCCGCACGCACCGATGAACAGGAAGATGCCGGCCGCGGCTGCGAGGCGCTCGCTGCCCCAGAACGGCTGCACGTACGACGCGCCGACCTGCGACGTGTTGGCGAGCGTCTTGAAGTCGAGCGACTTCGCCGCCCAGAACAAGAGGAACATGCCGATCAAGAAGCAGAAGTCGCCGATGCGGTTCACGATGAACGCTTTGCGTCCGGCCGTCGCGTAGTCCTCGCGCTCGTACCAGAAGCCGATCAGCAAGAACGAGCAGAGACCGACACCTTCCCATCCGATGAACATGACCGGCAGGTTCGAGCCGAGCACGAGCGTCAACATCGCGCCCATGAACAGGTTCAAGTAGCCGAAGAACGCCGCGTAGCGCGGGTCGTGGGCCATGTAGCCCGTCGAGTAGATGTGGATCAGCGTGCCGACGAACGTGACGATCAAGATCATCACCGCCGACAGCGTATCGAGCGTGAACGAGAGGTCGATCTTGAGCGAGCCGACCTCGATCCACGAGTAGACCGTCTGCGTGAAGCCGCCGGCCTTCCAGATCGGAACGCCGTTGATCTCGCGGAACAGACCGGTCTTGCTGAACACGAGGAACAGCGAGAGGCCACACGCCGCGGCGACGGACGCGATCGCGATCGTGTGCACCGTCTGGCGCGAGAGGCGACGACCGATCGTGAGATTTATCAGCGCGCCGATCAGCGGCAGCAGGGGAATCCACGCGAGCAGCGGGAGACCGGCGAACTTGCCAGGAAATTGAGGATCCATCTCAGTGCCTCAGCGTGGTGAGTCGATCGACATCGACGTTACGGCGCCCACGGAAGACCGCGACCACGATCGCGAGGCCGACCGCCGCTTCAGCAGCGGCGACGGCGATCACGATCAGCGCGAACGTATGACCCGAGATGTCGCCCCACATGCGGGCGAAGGTGATGAGCGTCATGTTCGCGGCGTTGAGCATCAGCTCCACGCTCATCAAGATGATGAGCGCGTTGCGCCGGACCATGACGCCGCCAACGCCGATCAAGAACAGCACGGCGGCGAGCACGAGGAAGTGCCCGTAGCCGACGTTGAAGAGGATGTCATTCATGGATGGCTGCTCCCCTGCGGCGTGCGGTCGACGCCGCGCCGTTCGTCGTCGGTCTGCGCGACGGGGTCATCGTGCATGGGCCGCGCGATCGCGATCGCCCCGACCACGGCGACCAGCAGCGTGATCGAGATGGCCTCGAACGGGAACAGACCCGGACCGAACAGGTCCGTGCCGACGGCCTTCACCGTGCCCCACGCGTGACCTTCCGGCGTGATGCCCGGCGCGGCGATCGCCTTGGCCGGGTTCGGCGGCTGGATCTTCATCAGCATGAAGATCAGCCGGCCGACGAGGTAGAGGATCGCGACGCCCGAGATCACGGCGCCGATGCGCCGGCTCGGCGCGACCGGTTCGTCCTCCGGCCGGTTCAGGATCATGATGACGAAGATGAACAGCACCATGATGGCGCCCGCATAGACGAGCATCTGCACCACGGACAAGAAGTGCGCGTACAGCATCATGTACACGGCGCTGATGCCGAGGAAGCTGCCGACCATGCCCATCACGGCGGCGATCATGTTGCGGCGCGTGACGACGAACAGCGCGCCACCGATGGTGGCGGCCGCGAACGCCCAGAACAGGAGCGCCATGCCCTTGCTCTTCGGCGGCGACTCGACGCGATCCATGTGGCCGATGTACTTCGTCTCCGGCTTCGCGGTCTGCGTCTGCCCCGCGGGTTGCCGAGCGGTCTGCGCCTGCGCGACCGACGACGAGATGCCGAAGCACAGGAGCCCGGCCATCATCAAGACGACGAGCCTCATGCGGCCCTCCTACGAATCTTCGCTTCGAAGTCCGCACGAAACTTCGTGAGGAACCCGAGCATCGGCCACGCGGCGGCATCGCCGAGCGCGCAGATCGTGTTGCCCGCGATGCCGTGCGAGATGCTCGCGAGCAACTCGATGTCGTCGGCCTTGCCGTTGCCCTCGGCGACGCGGCGGCTGACCTTCTCGAGCCAGCCCGTTCCCTCGCGACACGGCGTGCACTGACCGCACGACTCGTGCGCGAAGAACTTCATGATCCGCCACACCGCCTTCGGGATGTCGGTCTGATCATCCATCACGACGACGCCGCCGGAGCCGGCCATCGTGCGCAGCGCGCGGCCACCGCCGAGATCGAACTGCTGATCCGCGCGCACCATCACGGGCTTGATGCGCTCGTCGGTCTGCAGCGCGTCGAACTCGATCGGAACGTCGAGCTCGTCGGAGTTGTCGAGCGGCGGCATCGAGACGCCGCCGGGGATCACGGCCTTGACCTTGCGGCCCTTCCACACGCCGCCGCAGACCTCGTCGATCAGCTGGCGGAACGTGATCGTCATCGGCAGCTCGAACACGCCGGGCTTGTTGACGTGACCCGAGACGCACACGATGCGCGTGCCGCCCGAGCGACCGGGGCCGAGGCCCGCGAACCACGGGCCGCCCTTGTCGACGATGAACGGCACGTTCATCAGCGTCTCGACGTTGTTCACGATCGTCGGGTTGCCGAACGCGCCCTTGACGGCGGGGAACGGCGGCTTGAGGCGCGGCTGACCGCGGAGACCCTCGAGCGAGTTGAGCAGCGCGGTCTCTTCGCCGCAGATATACGCGCCGGCGCCGCGATGCACGGTGAGCTCGCACTGGACGCCCGTACCGAGGACGCTCTTGCCGAGGTAGCCGCGCGAGTAGGCCTCGTCGACGGCCTTCTGCAGCACCGCGTACTCGCGCATCATCTCGCCGCGGATGTAGATGTAGTTGTGCTTCGCGCGTAGCGCGTGCGCCGAGATCACCATGCCCTCGATGAGCAGGTGCGGATCCCAGTACATGAGCTCGCGGTCCTTGCAGGTGCCGGGCTCGCTCTCGTCGGCGTTGCAGACGAGATGCACTTCCTTCGCGTCCTTGGGGACGAAGCCCCACTTCACGCCGGTCGAGAAGCCGGCGCCGCCGCGGCCGCGCAGGTTCGAGGCCTTCACCTCGGCGGTGATGTCCTCGGGGCGCATCGCGAGCGCCTTGCGCATCACCGCGTAGCCGCCCGTCGACTCGTACGTCGCGAGCGACTTCGCGCCCTCGTTGCCGAAGCGCGCGGTCACGAGCTTGGGGCTGTTGCGCCAGTCCGCCGGCGGCGGCGGTGGCGGCTTTGGCGTCTCGGTGGTCGCCATTACACGACCTCGCTTTCCAGCGACGGCGCATTCTTCAGCTCGTCGATGATCTTGCCGACCTGCTCGGTCGTGATGTCGAGGAAGTACTTCTTGCCGACCACCGCACACGGCGCGTTCGCACACGCCGCGATGCACTCTTCTTCGACGAGGTGAAACCGACCGTCCGTCGTCGAGCCGCCCTTCTTCACGCCGAGCTTTTGCTCGAACGCGCCGAGCACCTCGTAGCCGCCACGCAGCATGCACGAGATGTTGGTGCACATCCGGATCGTCGTTTTGCCCGCCGGTTCGCGGCGGTACATCGTGTAGAACGTCGCGACGCCGTACACGTGCGCGTACGGGAGATCGAGCGTGCGAGCGACGAGCTTGAGCGCGTCGTCGGAGAGATGTCCGTGCTCTTTCTGCGCGAGATGAAGCGCGGCCATCACGACCGGCTGCTTCGTCGGATACCGGCCACAGAGAGCGGTGATCTTCTGCTGCGCATCGGCTGAGAATTCCAGTGACATCAGGGCGTTGCCTTTCTGCGTCGCGCCGCGAAAATAGGTCCCCATGCGACGCTGCGTCAATGCGCCGGAGTCGCGAAACAAGCAGCTCGGGATCCTGTGGTATTCGGTCGCATGGCAGAAGATTCGCCGCTCACAGGTGTCGAGCGGCTTGCTTTGCGATTCGCCGAAGCCGCGAACGAGACCCCCCGCGGCAAATGGCTCCAGACGCAGTTCCTGCGGGGTATCTCGTATATCTGGGTCCGGGCCTGTCTCGCGAACCGGATGCTCGTCGAGGGCCTCGATGACCTGAACGCGCTGCGCCCCGAGCGCGGCGTGATGCTGGTCGCGAACCACCGCTCGTTCTTCGATCAGTACGCGATGCTCCTCGCTTGCTACATGGGCCAGATCCACTGGGCCAAGAAGCTGTCGTTCCCGGTCCGCGCAAACTTCTTCTACGACCAGCCGCTCGGCATCGTGGTGAACGCCGCGATCGCAGGCGGCGCGATGTACCCACCGATCTATCGCCAGGCCGAGCGCCGCGCGAAGAACGACGAGGCGCTCGACAAGATGGTCGAGATCCTCCAGCGCCCCGGCAGCGTGCTCGGCATGCACCCCGAAGGCACGCGCGGCAAAGGCCCCGATCCGTACGTGCTGTTGCCGGGGCAGCCCGGCGTCGGCAAGGTCGCGCTGCTCGGCAAGCCGATGATCGTGCCCACGTTCATCCACGGCCTCGGCAACAACGTCGTCGAGGACGTCAAGTGGAACTTCGGCAGCGAGGCGCGCAAGTCACACGCGGTCATCACCGTGTTCGGCGCGCCGGTCGACTACGCGGATCTCCTCGCCGAGAAGCCGCGCCCGACGCTGTACAAGAAGGCCGCGGATCGCTTCATGTCCGAGATCAAGAAGCTGATGGTGCGCGAGAAAGAGCTGCGCGCTCAGATCGACGCGGGGCAGATGTCCGACGACGATCCGCGCTGGCTCGCGAATCGCCCGGTCAACAAGATCTACGCGCGCGAAGGCCGGCTGTAGTCACTGCGCGAGCGCGAAGTCGACGTTGCCGCTGTCGTCCTTCACCTTGACGTTGACCTTCGCGGTCGATCCGGCCGCGTCCTTGATCTCGCACTGAAACTCCAAGCCGGCCGTCGACGGGCGAACGCGGTCACCGCACGCGGCGTCGACGTGCTTGTTGTTCGCCTTGCCGAAGTGTTCGCCGATCTGCTTCTCGAGCTTGTTCGCGATGAGGATGCCGGTCGCCGACTGGACCGTGATGTTTCCCTGATCGTCGTTCTGCTTGATCGTGATCTTCGCCGACGCATTCGTGCCGAATGCGGCCGTGCAGTCGAACGTCTTGTCCTTCTCGATCTTCACCGAGTCGGGGCAGGTCACCGTCGGCTTCGCGCCGGTCTCTTTCTCGAGCAACGTGGCGATGAACTCTTTCGCCTTGTCGATGTTCAGCTTCTTGCCGCCACACGACGCTTCGAACGAGCAGCCAACGGCGAGGAGCAAGATCCAGGATGGGTACAAACGGCGCATCGCCGCATCGTAACCTACTGCGCGGCGCTGAAGGCGGTGGCGACGTTCGACACGACGCTCGCCATCTCCGGATCGCCGTCACCGACGAACAGGCGGCCCTCGGCGGTGAGCGGAACGGCGTCCCAGTCGATGTCCTTCACGAGCCACGCGACGTCGACCTCGATCGTCGTGGTCGCGAGCATGCGCGGCATCAGCACGGTGTTGACCGCGATCGTGATGGGCACCTCGGAGAGCGCGCACTTGACCTCGAACGGGACCAGGTTGCCACCGCGTGACGCGCGACCGAGCACATCGATCGCCGCCGACGCCAGCCGCGAGTCCGCGACCCGGAGCTCCACCGACGAATAGACGCCCGGCGGTGCGTCCCGGAACAGCTGCGGGACCGGCACGAAGCTGTCGTAGAAATCGAGGTCGATGTTGTTGGGCTCCGCATCTGTACGCGTCGTGCGCAGGTCCCCGGGGGCGGCGTCCCCGATCGCGCGGAGGTTCTTCACGCCGATCGTGACCCGCGTGATCTCGATGGTCGGCTCCGGCATCTGCGGAACTCCGCCTTTTGCGACGACCTCGATGACGAGACCGCCGGTGCTGGCGTCCGCGGTCAGCGCATCCGGTGCGGGCGCGCCGCCGGAGCACGCCGCGTGCATGAGCGCGAATGCCATGCCTGCGAGCCAACGCATTCCCAACCTCAAGGTACCATCACAACGCGGCGTCCGCGCTGTGCACACTTCGTACACTACCCAATGACGACAGAGCTCACGATCGATGCCGGCCAGCTGACCTCTGCGTACGCTGAACCACAAGGCACGCGGGCTTTCCTGGTGATCCATGTCGAAGAGCCAGGCCGGCCGTCGACGGTGATCGAGCTCGCCGATGGCAGCGAGGTCTCGTTCGGTCGCTCGCGTGGCGCGACCGTGATGGTCGATCACGAAAAAGTCTCACGCCTGCACGCGCGCGTCTGGCGCAACAGCGAGCGGATTCACATCGAGGATCTCGAGAGCCGCAACGGCACGCGCGTCAACGGCGAGCGCATCACCGGCATGGTCGCGCTGTCGCCCGGCGACGAGATCGCGATCGGCAACGCGACCGTCGTGCTCGGGCTGGCGTCGCAGATCGCGCGGCGATCACGCGTCGCGGACGCGGACAACTTCGACGCGCGCGTCGAGGCCGAGCTCGATCACGCGAATCGGTATCGGCATCGCGTCGCGCTCGCCGCGCTGCGCATCACCGGCGACTACCAGATGATCGAAGCGCTCGCGCGGTCCGTGCGCCCGATGGATCTCGTCGGCGACTACGGCGGCGATCAGTTCGCGCTGCTGATGCCGCGGCTCTCGCGCGAAGAGGCGGAAGTCGCGCTGCGAAAGTTGATCGATGAAGCGCGCGGTCTGCATGCCGACGTGCGTGCAGGCGTGGCGATCGCGCCGGATGACGGCCGCACCGCGGACGAGCTGTTCGAGCGCGCACGTGCGGCGCTCCGGCAAGCGCGCACGGCGGGCGCGCTGGTTGTCGCGGCACCGGCACCGACCGCGAGCGCGACCGACGTCGTGATCGAGTCGCCGGCGATGAAGCGGATCTACGGCCTCGTCGATCGCATCGCGGACTCGAACCTGACCGTGCTCATCCTCGGCGAGACCGGTGTCGGCAAGGAGATCGTCGCGGAGGCGATCCACCAGCGCTCCGCGCGGCGCGCCGGGCCGATGATGAAGATCAACTGCGCCTCGATTCCGGAGAACCTGCTCGAGAGCGAGCTGTTCGGTCACGAGCGCGGGTCGTTCACGGGGGCGGACCGCCGCAAGATCGGGTTCTTCGAGGCCGCGCAGAACGGCTCGATCTTCCTCGACGAGATTGGCGAGATGCAGGCGTCGCTGCAGGCGAAGATGCTGCGCGTGCTCGAGCGCAAGGTCGTCACGCGCGTCGGCGGCACCGACGAGATTCCGGTCGACGTACGCGTGATCGCGGCGACGCATCGTGATGTCGAGGCAGAAGTCCGCGCGGGGCGGTTCCGCGAGGATCTGTACTTCCGGCTCGCCGGCTTCACGCTCGCGGTGCCCGCACTGCGCGAGCGCGTCGACGAGGTCGTGCCGATCGCCGAGCACTTCGTGCAGCGCGTCGCCGAGGAGCTCTCGCAGCCCGCGCCGAAGCTCGGCGACGATGCGAAGGTCGCGCTCCGCGCGTACGACTGGCCCGGCAACGTGCGCGAGCTGCGAAACGCGATCGAGCGCGCGGTCGTCGTGCAGGCGTCGGGCACGATCACCGCGGACGACCTTCCCGAGCGCGTGCGCGATGCAGGTCGTCGCGCCCGCGTGACCCTGCCGGAGAGTCCGCTCAAGGATCAGCTCCGCGATCAGCTCGCGGATCTCGAGCGCGTCGCGATCGTCGAGGCGCTCGAGGCGTTCGGCGGAAACCAGACCCGCACCGCGAAGCGTCTCGGCATCTCCCGCCGCGCGCTCATCTACAAGATGGAGCGCCTCGGCCTCAAGCCGCCGCCCGGCGCGACGAAGACCGGCGACGCCGAGTAGGTCTAATACGATGCCGGCCGTAGCAGGCCGTCGATCGTGTGCTTCTGGACGATAGGCTCGATCTGGGCGACGACGCGACACACGAGGTGCTCGCGCACGAGCGGCGGAAAGCTCTCCCACTCGGCGCGCGTGACGAGCTGATCGTGCAGCGCCGCATGGCCTGCGCCCGGCGCGTCGACACCGAGCACGAGCACGGGCCGCGCTTCGGTCGAGTGATTTGCGGTTCCGCGGTGGACCGTGAGCGCCGACCGCACCGAGATATCGCCCATGCGCGGCAGCTTCTGCTGCGCGATCGCGCGAAAGCGCGCCCATTCTTCCTCGGCAGGGAACATCTTGTTCGCGAACTGCGCACCTTCCTCCCACTGCGTGCCGGGCGCGATCTCGAAGGGGCCCATCTCGAGCGTCGCGTCGACAGCCGTCAGGTTGAACGCGAGCGAGGTGATGCGCCGATCCTCGAAGGTCTCGCGCGGCGAAGCGAAGTCGCGATGCCAGGGCTGATCCTGCGCGCCGGGAAACGGAATGTCGAACCCGAGCTCGACGATCTCGTAGCGTGCGCCGAGCACCGCTTCGCACACGCCCGCGACCCACGGATGCGTCACGAGCTCGACGTAGCCGCGCAGCTGGCCGGGATGGATCTCGACGTAGTAGCGCTGCGGCCCGCGCGGCACCGCGCCGCCGGGACGCGCGATCGCGTCCGCGAACGCGATGTCGATGTCCTCGCGCATGCGCATCGCCCACTCGCGCGAGAAGGCGCCGCGCAACGCCGCGATACCGTCGCGATGGAGCGCGGCGCAGACCTCACCGATCGTTGTCATCTCCGTCATCCCCACCGGCGCAAGCTACCGGGTCGCGCCAGCGCAGCAAGTGCCTGTTCGCTCGTGCGAGGAGCTCGCGCGCCGCAACGTCCGCCTCACGTAGGAGGTCCACCGGTTGCACGACCCATGTTCATGAAGAGCGCACTATTCTTAATCGCGACGTTAGCCGCGCTCGGCGCGTGCGTCGATGACACGGACTCCGAGGACGCTACGGACGAGACGCTCGATCGCCGCAAGCCGCAACCCGCGCCAACGCCGCCGCCACCACCGGAAGGCGGCTCGTTCACCTGCTACTCGACGAGCGACCCCTCGGCGACGTGCAGCGCGGGAGAGCAGTGCTGCTTCGACGGCACCGCGAGTCACAGCGGCAGCTGCTCGTCGACGAGCTGCTCGTCCTGGGGCACGCTTGTGTGCGATGGCCCCGAGGACTGCGGAGGCGGCCAGCGTTGCTGCGCGACGATGACCGGCGCGGGCGTCACCGTCGGCTGCGCGACCGAGTGTTTGCCCTACTTCCAGGGCGGTGACGAGCTCTGCCACGAGCCGTCCGTCTGTGATGGCGGTCGCTGGTGTGTCACCGCGTGGGGCACGCAGCCGGCGCTGCCGCGCACCGTGTCGATCTGTCGTTAGCGCCTCGATTCATTCCGCTCAGAAACGATCCAGAAACATCTCGCTGCTAACGTGCGGTCATGAAGATCTGCGCCGAGTACATCTGGATTGACGGCCAGAAGCCCACCGCGAAGCTCCGCTCGAAGACAAAGATCGTGGACTCGCCGGTGAAATCAGTCGCCGACCTCCCGGACTGGGGCTTCGACGGCTCGAGCACCTATCAGGCCGCGGGTCACTTCAGCGACTGCCAGCTGAAGCCCGTGAAGATCATCCCCGACCCGCTGCATCGCGAGCATGACTTGCTTGTCCTTTGCGAGGTCCTCAACGCGGATGGCTCCGTCCACGAGAGCAACACTCGCGCACGCCTTCGCGCGGTCGCCGAGAAGTTCGCCGATCACGAGCCGTGGTTCGGAATCGAGCAGGAGTACACGTTCTTCGACGGCAACAAGCCGCTCGGCTGGCCCGAACGCGGCTTCCCCGCGCCGCAAGGCGGATACTACTGCGGCGTCGGCTACGATGAGGTCTTCGGTCGCAAGGTCGTCGAAGCGCACGCGGCCGCCTGCATGAAGGCCGGCATCGCGATCTGCGGCACGAATGCCGAGGTGATGCCGGCACAGTGGGAGTTCCAGGTCGGCCCACTTGGCCCGCTCGAAGTCGCCGATCAACTGTGGCTCGCGCGCTGGCTGCTCTACAGGATCGGCGAGGATCACGGTGTCAGCGCGACCCTCCACCCCAAGCCGATCAAGGGCGACTGGAACGGCGCGGGCGCGCACACGAATATCAGCACCAAGGCCACGCGCGCCGATGGTGGCATGAAGGTGATCGAGGCGATGTGCGAGAAGCTCAAGGTCCGCCACGAGGAGCACATCAAGGTGTACGGCGCGAACAACGAAGAGCGCCTCACGGGCAAACACGAGACCTGCAGCATTCATCAGTTCCGCTATGGCATCAGCGACCGCGGCGCCTCCATCCGCATCCCGATGGCGGCAGCGAACGACGGCAAGGGTTACTTCGAGGACCGGCGCCCGGCCGCGAACATGGACCCATACGAGGTCACGGCGATCCTGATCGAGACGACCTGCTCGTAATTCACCGCTCGAGCGTTCAGCTCGATGTCGCGCGGAACGCCAGGAGCACGTTCGCGGCGCGCTCGGTCACGCTCTCGCGGACGCGCTGGAAGCGGCGCTCCGAGCGAAGCTGATCGTAGATCGGGCACTTCTCGAGGATGACGACGTCGAGGAAGTTGCGGCGATCGGCTTCCTCGAGTGCGGCCATCGCGAAGTCGAGGTGGCCGAACACGATCGCGATCTCGGAGAGCAGCTGCAGGCCCATCAGCTGCCCGCGCTCGGGGCGCGTCGTGCCGCCGAAGTCGGCGAGGAAGTCCCGCCACGCCGACGCGTCGAACTTGCCGGGGAGCGTGGCGTGCGAGAGATAGTCGACGAGCTTCGAGGCGGATGGGCCCATGCGCGGTGCGAAGCGCTGGGCGGCGACGAGCATCGCGTCGCGATCACCGCGCCAGCCTGCGAGGCGCGACTGGAAGACGGACGCGAGCTGGACGAGCGAGCGGTCGGGGTCGTGGAGCAGCTCGTTGATGCTGCGGTCGGCGCGCTCCCACCAGCCTTCGAGCGCGTCGAGGCGCGCGAGCTCCATGCTGATGATCGGCGTGCGCGACGGATCGAGGGCGACCGCGGTCTCGTAGTGATGACGCGCTTCGGAGAGCGAGCCGAGCTCGACGAGGATGCGGCCGGCCATCTCGTGTGCTTGCGCGAGCATCGGCGCGCGGACGAGCGCGGTGGCGAGATCCCTGACCGCGTTCGCCGGATCACCGGTGTTGAGCTTGAACGACGCGGACGCGAGATACGCTTCGGCATGTCCCGTGGTCAGCGCGTGCTCGAGTGCGCGGCGCGCGCGATCGTAGAGGCCTGGCTCTGCCTGGAGCACCCACGCTTGCACGGTCGCGAGTGCGCGCGCACCTGCGATCGGCGCGGAGGTCGGCGACAGCGCGTGCGCTTGATCGAGAAGGTCAGCCGCCGATTGCGCGTGACTGCCCCAGAACCGGCGCAGCTCGGCACGGGCGCGTAGATAGAGATCGACGGAGCGCGGATCCGTCGGACGCGTGGATGCGGAGGCGCGGGTCGAGAGTGCGGTCGCGATCTCGCGTGCGAGGGCTTCGCTGGTGGCGAGCAGGTCGGCCTCCGTGCATTCGAGGCGCTTCGCCCAGATCTGGAACCCGTCCGCGACGCTGATGAGCCGCGCGCTGATCCGGATCGTGGACGCGGGCGTGCGGCGGAGCGAACCGGCGACCACGTGATCGACATCGAGTTTTTTGCCGACCTCGCGCGGATCCGGTTCGCGCTGCGAGCGCACGAGCCCCGCGGGGCGCACGCGGAGGTTCGGTGTCGTCGACAGGATGTCGGTGAGGTCTTCGTGGAGACCGTCCGCCAGGTATTCGTCGGTCGTCGCACATGCGAGTGGCAGCACCGCGAGCGTCGACGGAGCCTGCGTGACCGTCGGCATCGTCGTGGGCGGCATCGACGGCCGCGACCGCACCGTCGACGGCGAGCTCGTCTTCTCGATCATCGCGTCGGGCGAGCGAAGCGTCGCGAGCATCTCGCCGGCGGTCTGTGGGCGGCGCGCCGGCTCGGTCTCGAGGCAGCGCATCACGAGGGCGGTAAACCCGCTCGGCAGCGACGAGTAGCCGAGCGGCTGCACCGGTTGCGTCGCTTGTGCGACCGCGATCGCGATCGCGTTGTCACCGGCCCACGGTCGCGAGCCGGTCGCGAGCTCGTACAGCATCACGCCGAGCGCGAAGATGTCCGCGCGCCTGTCGACGGTGCGGCCCGAGAGCTGCTCGGGCGCCATGTAGCGCGGCGTGCCGACGACGGCGCCGTCTTGCGTGACGCCGACGTCGTCCATGCTGCGCGCGATGCCGAAGTCGGTGATGACCGCGCGATCACTCGCGCGCTCGACGAGGATGTTGTCGGGTTTGAGATCGCGATGAACGATGCCGACGTCGTGCGCGGCGTCGAGGCCTTCGCAGATCTGGATCGCGAGCGCCTGGAGTCGATGCCAGGGCATCGGCGCGCCGAGCTCCTTCGACAGCGAGTCGCCGTCGACGAGCTCCATCGTCAGGAAGCGATCGCCCGCGTGATCGCCGATGTCGAACATGCGCGCGACGTTCCGGTGCTGCACTCGCCGCGTCAGGCGCACTTCGCGGCGGAAGCGCTCGAGCGCATCGTCCGAGAGACCCGCGCGCAGGACCTTGAGCGCGACGCGCTCGTTCAGCTCGGTGTCGATCGCTTCGTAGACGCGGCCCATGCCGCCGCCACCGAGCCACCGCACGATGCGATAGCGATTCGCGACGAGCTCGGGGACATCGGAGCTCGCGCCCGCGATCGTCGGGGCCGAGCCCACGAGCGTGTCGTCATCCCCACCGACGGCCATGGACGTTTAGTCTAGTTCATCTTCTCGACGTGGCGGCCCTCGTCGTCGGGGGGAACGGTGATCGTGACCGTTCGGCTGACATTGAGCTCGGGGTTGCGGAACGTGACGCGGTGCGGACCGACGGTCAGCTTGAGCGACATCGGCGTCTCGTATTCTTTCGGGTCACCGTCGACCGTGAAGTACGCC
Organism: Myxococcota bacterium; assembly: GCA_030857175.1. Lineage (GTDB taxonomy): Bacteria > Myxococcota_A > Polyangia > Haliangiales > Haliangiaceae > JABFXX01. The sequence goes on from JALZOJ010000032.1 coordinate 38,862, forward strand.
CACGGCGTCGCGCCGATCGTGAACCGCTTCATCTCGCCCACGGCCTTCGGCGCCGCGTCGGGGCGTGTCGCGATGCGGCTGGCATCGGGGCGCCGCGCGGCATCGATCGGTGCGGCATCGGCCAGCGCCGCATCGGGCGCGGCATCGGGCACGGTCGCGTCGGGCGCCACGGCCGCATCGGTCTGCACCGCGGCATCCGGCGGTGACGCGATCACCGGCTGCTTGCGCATGAACATCGCGATTCCGACGCCGCCCGCCGCGAGCACGAGCAGCACGAGCAGCAGCGGCCACAAGCGCCGGCGCTGCGGGAGCGCGGTCACCGACGCGGTGTCGGGCTTTTTGGGCTCGTCCATCCGCACGACCGGAATCGGCCGCGAGTCGCGGTCGGCCGGCATGTCCTCGATGATCGCGTGCGGCGGCGGGGTCTTCGAGATGTCGCCTTCGTCGGCGGCGGTCTCGGCGATCGATCGCATCGTGCGCGAGCCGCCGATCTTGTCGACGCCGTCGTCGAGAAACGAGACCACCGCGCCCGCAGCGGCGGGCATCGGCGCGCTCAGCTCGTCGCGCGCATCGGCCCAGCGCTGCTTGAGCCACTCCGCGAGTCGTTGCGCGGGCGCGGGGCCCGGATCACGCGCGCGCTCCGAGAGCAAGAAGTTGTCGAGCGCCTCGGCCATGTTGCGCGCGCTCGAGTAGCGCTCGCCCGGATCGTTCGCCGTCGCGTGCCGGATGATCGTCGCGAGCCCCTCGGGAATCAGCTCGGGGTCGATCGGCGGCAGCTCGCCGGACTTCGCCGCCGCGATCGTCGCCGCGCGATCGGTGCTCGGCCGCACGTGCTCGCCGATCACCGATTCCCACAGCACGATGCCGAGCGCGTAGATATCGACGCGCGCGTCGGTGGGCTCGGCGCGCGCTTGCTCCGGCGCCATGTAGCCCGGCGTGCCGAGCGCACCCGATGCATCACCGACGACGGCCGCGATGCCGAAGTCCGCGAGCTTGACCTCGCCATCCCACGAGATGAGGACGTTGCGCGTCGTCACGTCGCGATGGATCACGTTTTCGGGACGGCGATGCGCGTGATCCAGCGCCTGGCAGCACTCGACCGCGACGAACGCGGCGAGGAGCGGTGACATGCCCGAGCCGCGGTCCTTCGCGAGCGAGCTGCCGAGGTCCTTGCCGTCGATGTGCTCCATCGCGAGGAACACGTCGTCGCCGATTCGCCCAAAATCGAAGACCGGCACGATGTTCTGCTGGACGAGCGACATCGAGAGCTGCGCTTCCCGCATGAACAGCTCGAGGAACCGCGGGTCGCGGCTGCGATCCTTGCGCAATCTCTTGATCACCAGGCGTTTCTCGACCCCCGCGACCCGGCGGCGCGCGAGGTACACCTCCGCCATTCCTCCCCGGGCGAGAGGTCGCAGAAGCTCGTAGCGACCCAGTGTCGACACCGACCGCAATTATAGCGGGCGCGGTGTTTTGGGCCTCACTTCCGTGTTTGCCGTATAGTGATCGCTGTGCGAGCCCCGCTGCTCGTCGCGTGCTTGGTCTGGTCGGCCTCGACGGTGTTTGCTGCTCCGGCAGCCGATGTCGTCGTCCTATGGGCCGAGCAGCCCGTTCCCCAGATCAACGCCGCGATCGGCGACGCGGCCGCCCGCAACAGCGCCGCTTATATAGATGCGAGCCGCGACGCGGCCACCCTCCCCGACCCGAAGCCCCTGATCAAGCGAGGCATCGCGGCGTATGGGTCGCTCGAGCTCGAGGGCGCCATCAACTCGCTGAACGCGGCCGCGGAGCTCGTCGATCAGACCGGCGCCGCCGGGCTCGATGCCACCACGCTCGCCGATCTCTACCTCTATCGCGCGCTCTCGTATGCCTCGCGCGGCGATGACCCGCGCAGCTGGGATGACTTCGTCACCGTCGCCGGCGTGCAGCCAACGCGCGTGCTCGACCCCGCGAACTTCGGTCCGCGCGTGGTCGATCGCTTCGGGCAAGCGCGCGCGCACGTCGCCGCGTTGCCGCGCGGCAAGGTCACGCTCGCATCCGGCGCGGGCACGCGCTGCAGCATCCGCATCGACGGCGGCGCGATCACCACGAGCGAGCTCGAGCTGCCGTTCGGCCATCACTGGGTCGACGCCACGTGCGATGGCCGTGCGCCGGTGCGTCGCCGGCTCGATGTCGACCGCGTCGCGATCGAGATCAAGATCGCCGGCGCCGAGGTCGCGCCGCCCGACGACACCGCGCTGCTCGTGCAAGGCCGCACCGCCGGCTCGAAGGCGATGCTACTCGTGACCGTGCGCCCGCGCAGCGCGCTGCTGCGCCGCCTCGGCATCGACGGCAAGGAACAGGATCGCCAGACGATCACGCTGCACGGCACGGATCGCGATCGCGGCGATCTCGTCGCGGCGGTCAATCGCATGCTCGCGCCGCCCGAACCGACGCGGAAGGACCCCTGGTACAAGTCGAGGTGGGTGTGGGCCGCGGCGGGTGGCGTCGTGATCGGCGCGATCCTGCTGCCGTTCGCGCTGCGCAACGACGGCAACGCGCCCGAGGTCATCGGCAAGCCGCAGTTCCCGGGAGACCCGTGGTGAAGGCCGCACTCCTCGCGCTCCTCGCAGGCTGCGGCGCCGACGTCGTCGAGCTGCGCATCATCATCGACAGTCCGCAGCCCGGCTCGCCCGCCGCCGCGTTCCCCGATCTCGATACCGTCGAGCTGTCGGTCGCGCTCGCCGGCGCGCCGCTGCCGCTCGTCGAGCGGACGTTTCAGAAGGGCGAGACCATCGAGCTCCCCGACGTGCCGTACGGCGAGAACCTCGTGGTGCATATGATCGGCCGCGTCGGTTCCAATGAAGTCGCCGTCGGCCGCACGTGCCCGTTTTCGGTGCGTATCGGCGAGGATCCGCCGGAGCCGCACCTCTACTTCGCGCGCACCGTGAAGTGGGCCCCGTTCGCCGAGCCCACGTCGAAGACGCGCGACGGCGCCACGGCGCTCACCGACTTCGAAGGCAATGCGCTCTACATCGGCGGCGTCGATCAAGGCTCGATCCCGCTCTCCGGCATCGATCGCTTCGACACGATGAACGGCGTGTTCGAGCAAGTGGCCGAAGTCGAGCCACGCCGAAACGGCGCGGCGGCGCAGCTCGCCGACGGACGCATCGTGATCCTCGGCGGCACCACGCAGAGCGGCATCGCCGCCGACACGCTCGACATCGTCGATCTCAACGCCGCGATGGATCGCCGCGTGACACGCGCGGGGGCCTCGCAGTCGCTGATCGGCCTCGTCGCACCTGCCCTCGTCACGACCTCCGACGGCGCCGTCGTCGCCTTCGGCGGCTCACCGGGCATCGGCGTCGTTCGCGACAACATCGTCGACATCCGCGGCGCTGGTCCCGAGCAACGCGAGCTCACGCGCGCTCGGCTCGCGCTCGCGCGCAAGCAGCACACCGTCACGCGCCTCTCCGACGACATTGGCGCGCCGATCCTTATCATCGGCGGCGTCAACGCGTCGGACGTGCCGATCGCAACCGCCGAGCTCTACCGCCCGCTGATCGAGGAGATGGTCCCCGGCTTCATGCCGAACATGGTCAAGCCGCGCCGCGATCACCAGGCCGTGCGCCTGCCCGACGGCAGCGTGCTCATCGTCGGCGGCCTCAACGCGATGAACCAGCCCGAGCGCGAGCTCGAGATCTTCACGTTCGACTCCGGCTTCCAGTCCGCGGGCATCCTGCCGGCCGCCGCCGGCGTCACCGACTTCACCGTCACGCCGCTGCCGGATGGCAGCATCCTGCTCGCCGGCGGCCGCGACGGCTCGAACAACCCGGTCGCGACCTCGTTCATCATTCGCCTCGACGCCGCCGACGGCAACCTCGAGGTCGTCACGACCGATCGCCTCACCTCGCCGCGCGCGCGTCACCAGGCGACGCTCCTCTGCGACGGCACCGTGATGCTCGTCGGCGGTACGCTGATCGCCGCGCCCGCGGAGCGCTACAACCCGCCGTCCATCGGCCGCCGTTAGTTCGGCGCCAGCAGCCCGGCTGAGACCAAGTAGATGACCGAACCTGCCGACCGTATCGAAGCCGATCTTCCATCTCACGACCCCACATCCACGTTCGCAAGCTTCGCGAAAGCAACGAGCCCGCATCCGCCGCGGATTTTGATCCTGTACGGCTCTCTCCGCGAGAAGAGCTTCAGCCGGTACCTCAGCGAGGAGTGCGGCCGGGTCCTCGGAGCGTTCGGCGCCGACGTGCGCACGTACGATCCGCGTGGCCTGCCGGTGTTCGATCGCTCGTCGTTCGACCTGCCGAAGGTCAAGGAGCTACGCGAGCTGACGATGTGGTCCGAGGCGCATGTCTGGGTATCGCCCGAGCAGCATGGCTCCATGACGGCTGCGTTCAAGAACCAGATCGATTGGATCCCGCTCTCGGACGGAGCCGTCCGACCGACCCAAGGCCGGACCCTGGCCGTCCTTCAAGTCTCCGGCGGTAGCCAGTCGTTCAACGCGGTCAACCAGCTGCGCGTACTCGGGCGCTGGATGCGGATGTTCGCCATTCCGAACCAGTCCTCCGTGCCCAAGGCGTTCGAGCAGTTCGACGCCGAGGGCCGGATGAAGCCGTCGAGCTATCGTGACCGCGTCGTGGACGTGATGGAGGAGCTGTTCCGCTTCACTCTCCTGCTGCGCGACAATGTCGAGGTGCTGAACACCCGCTACAGCGAGGAGAAGGAAAAGCGCGCACATGGAGCGCTGAAGCCTGCGCTCGGAGTGGGAGCCAAGGAGTAGCGTCAGAACTCGCTGCGCCGGAAGATCGCGACGCTGCCCCACAGCACCAGCGCGACGAGCCCGACGGAGATCGCGATGAACATCCAGAACGACTCCGGCAGGATGCCGAAGTACATCGGCAGCATCGGCACGATCGCGAGGTTCGGGCAGAACAAGATCAGGATCACGGCGACGAGGATCGTCTTCGAGATCACGCCGAAGAAGACGCCGACCGACGCCGAGAGCGCGATCGCCGCGATCAGCGAGACCATCGACTTGAGTGCGTCGTAGATCGCCGACCCGGTGAGCGGGTAGCCGCGCACCCAATCGACCGCGATGCCGATCGCGACCGAGATCAGACACGCGACCGCCACGGAGACAAACACCGCGACGAACTTCGAGAGCACGATCGCGCGCCGTGGAATCGGCCGGATGATGAAGAGCTCGTAGACCTTCCGATTCTTCTCGCTCACGATGTCGACGGCGAGCATCAGCGAGGCGATGGTGCCCGCAATGTTCGCCACGATCAGCGACATGAACGCGGTCGCAGAGAGCTGGCCGCCGAGGTTTCCCTTGATCGACTCGGGGAGGATCAGGAAGCCCGCCGTCGCGAGGATGGGAAGGATCACCCACAGCACCAGCATGACCTTCGACTTCGCGAAGCCCACGAGCTCGTCCTTGATGAGCAGCAGCGTTGGATTAGGCATGGGTCACCGGGTGGGTGTTGATGTACTGGGCAAACAGATCGTCGAGGTTCGGCTCGACGACGCCGATCCGTCGCAGCTTGCCGCCGTTCGCGAGCGAGCGCTCGACGATCTCGTGGATCCGCGCGTCGAGATCCTCGCCATCCCCGAGCTTCAGGCGCCACTCGTTCGGCTTGCGGGCGCTGCCCTCGAACGGCAGCGCGCTCGGCGCGACCGAATATTCGACCTCGATCTCCGTCGGCAGCCCGAACGCCGACATCAGATCGCGGATCGATCCGCTCGTCGCGATCTTGCCCGCGTGCAAGATGCCGATGCGATCCGCCACGTCTTCGACATCCGAGAGGATGTGCGACGAGAACAGCACCGTTGTCCCGGCGCGCTGGCGCTCGCGGATGATGTCCTTGAGCAGATTGCGCGTCGGCGGGTCGAGGCCTTCGAGCGGCTCGTCGAGGACGAGCAGCTTCGGATCGTGGAGCATCGCCTGGATCAGGCCCATCTTCTGCGCCATGCCGCCCGACAGCTCCTTGACCTTCTTGTGCCGCGCCTTCAAGAGGCCGAAGCGCTCGAGCAACTCGGGGATGCGCTTCTTTCGCGTGGCCTCGTCGACGCCCGAGAGCGCACCGAGCACGTCGAGCGCGCTGTCGACCGTGCGCCAGTTCTGAAACCCGCACGACTGCGGCAAGAAGCCGATCATGCGGTGTGCGCGATCGCGATCCTTGACGACGTTCGCACCGCCGACGATCACGTCGCCCTCGAACTTCTGGATCAGGCCCGCGAGGATCTTGAGCGTCGTTGTCTTGCCGGCGCCGTTCGGCCCGATGTAGCCGAACACCTCGCCGGGCTGGATCTCGAAGGAGACATCGGAGAGAACGGCGTGGCCGTAGTACTTCTTGCTCACGCCGCGAAGCTGGACGAGCGGTTCCACCGCGCGCAGTCTACTGTACCCCGGGGCCATTTCACGCAAGGTGCCTCCTGTGATGCGCAGTTCGTCCTCCGCGGTGCGTTGGATCTCCGCATTCCTGCACGGTCCGAGCTGGGCGCGGAGTCTGCACCCGCTACCGCCATGGTGCCCATCGACCCTGCCCTGCTCGCGACCGTCACCGGCGGCAACATGCAGTGGCACCCGGGCCTGCACGCGACGCTCGAAGGGGTCACACGCAAGCCGCGAACGAACAAGCCAGACCCCGCCATGCAGCAAGCCGTCACGGCCATCGGCACCGCGATGTCGAGCCTGACCACGGCCGTCGGTCAAGCGAGGCAGCAAAGCAGCCAGGCGATGATGCAGATGCTGCCGCAGATGATGCAGCGCTAGGCGCTACTGCACAGAGGCCGGAAACGTCACGACCGCGTCGCTCTCGCCGGGCAGGCTCGCCGTTCCCATCGCGCGAGCCTGGTCCGCGAGCTGGCCCGTCTTCACGGCCATGTCGTTGATCGGCGGCATGTGGCGCAGCGTCAGCGTCAGCATGCCGGTGCCCGGCACCGCGACGACGCGGTTCTGAAGGCCGATCGGCAGCCCGTTGCGATCGAAGTCGACGTATTCGTGCATCAGCGGCCCGCTCGCCGCGGAGCCGGTGAAGAACACCTGGTGGTCGTCACCTTCGTCGGCGACTTCTTCGGTGATCTCCTCCGGCGGATCCTCGAGCCGGTTCTGAAAGCCGACCGCGAGCGCGTAGGTGTCGGGCGCGAGCATGATCGGATCGATCGTGGGCGCTTCGCCGCCGTCGCCGTCGGGATCGTTCGCGAGGACGACGACCTCGGGTCCGCTCGTCGGCGTGAACGTGAGCACGACCGTCGTGATGACCTCGCCGCTGTTGATCGTGGCGATGTCGTCGCTGCAACCGACGAGCAACATCAAGATCGCGGCCCTCACTTGCGCACCGACGTGAAGTGAATGCTCGCGCGCAGCATGACCTGCCAGCCGGGCTGGTCCGCGAAGTAGCGCAACAGCGACGTGTAATCGCGATAGCGCTCGTTCAAGAGGTTCGAGCCCTGGAGCGCGACCTTCAGCGTCTGGTCGTTCAGCTTCGTCTCGGTGCCGACCTCCGCGCCGACGAGCATGTACGCATCGGGGGGCTCCGCGAAGTCCGCGGCGAGGTCGAAGCGCTCTTGCTTGCGCACGAACGTGGCGGTCGCCGACAGAAAGCTGTTCCAGCGCTTCACCGTCACCGAGCCACGCGCGCGGTCCGCCGGCACGAACACGAGGTAACCATCGTCGGTGCGATTTCGCGCGCGCACGAGCGAGAGCTGCGCACCGAGCTCGAGCCAATCGACCGGCGCGACCGCGACGCCACCGTCCGCGCCGTAGAACAGCGCGTCGACGGGCCGCGTGACGAAGCGCGGAAACGCGCCGCGGATCGTGACGTCGAAGATCGGCTTGCCCATCGCGTCGATCGCCGGCGCGAAGTAGATGTAGTCGTCGATGTAGTTCGCGTACACGCTCGCTTCCGCGGTGACGTGGTCGTCGCGGTACGTGCCGGTGAGCGACGCGGAATACGTCGTCTCGGCGCCGAGGTCTGGCTTGCCGAGGCCGAGCACCGGGAACGTCGGCGACGTGCCGTTGAGGTATTGCTCGTCGGTATTCGGCGGACGCGACGCCGTCGACAGATCGAGCTTCGCCGACAGCGCGTCGGTGAACCGGTACAGCCCGCCGACCGACGCCGAGATCGTGTGATAGCGCGAGTCGCATGCGGGCTTGTCGGGATCCGAGAGGTCGCACGCGTTCGTCGCGAGCTGGCCTTCGCGCACGAGTCGCAAGTAGTCGATGCGCTCGAGCGACGCCGTGCGCGTCAGGAAGTCGTAGCGCACGCCGGCCTCGAGCTCGTAGTCGTGCGCCTGCAGGCGCTCCATCGCGTAGATGCCCGCGCCGAACGATCGGTGATCGGGCACGAGCTGCAGCCCCGCGTAGCGATGCACCTGCGCCATCGCCGTCACGCCCGCGGTGCCACGCAGGTGCAAGTGATCGGTGAGGTGCACCGGGTTGTGCTCGAACGCGAGCTCCGCTTCCGGCGTGAACAGGCGGAACGCGTACTGCGGTCCGGTCACCGACTCGCGCACGATGTCGTATTCGCGGCGGTGATCGTGCTGGAACGCGAGCGTCGTCGTCAGCGTACCGCGACGCTCGATCGCGTACGCGTCCTTCGCGATCACGAGGTCGTGCTCGACGGCTTGCTTCGGCCGCTCGAGCTCGGCATCCGACTCGTAGAGCTCCGAGCCGAGTGGCCGATCGCGCTCGATGTTCGTCAGGAAGTCTTCCGCCGACTCGACGCGCAAGCACCGGCACACGCCGAGCTGCGCCTGGTAGTGCGTGTACGAGATGCGCGCCTCGTGGTTGCCGCGCGTCATCCCGACCGTCGCGCCGACGTTCCACTCGTGCACGCCGGTGTTGTCGAGCGCGTAGTCGGGCGTCTTCGGCGACGCGAGCCGCTTGTAGCTGCCCTCGACCTGCCACGCGAGCCCGGGCACGGCCTCGGTCGCCATCTGCAAGCGACTCGAGAACGCGCCACCGAGCCCGTTGCTCGCGCCGATGAGGTGCGCCTCGCCGGCGTAGCCCGGCTGCGAAAGGAGCGGCGGCGGATCGACGAGCACCGCGCCGCCGATCGCATCCGGTCCATAGCGCACGCCCGAGGCGCCGCGCACGACGGTGAGCGCACCGGCGACGAATGGATCGATCTCGGGCGCGTGATCGAGGCCCCACTCCTGCGCGCGATGCCGCACGCCACCGACGAGGATCAACAGGCGCCGCCCGTATTGCCCGCGGATGATCGGCTTCGCCATCCCGCTCGCGCTCTTCAGCTGCGCGACCCCGGGCACTTCGGCGAGCGTCTCGCTGAGTCCCTGCCCGCGCTTCCGCTCGAGCGCCGCGCCGTCGATCACCGTCGTCGAGCGCATGTCCGTCGGCGGTGGCGCCTTCTCCTTGACCTCGATCACCTCGGCCGTGCCGCCGAGCTTCATCTCGATCTCGATCGACGCGAACTTGCCGAGCGTGATCTTGCGAACGTTCGGCACGCAGTCGAGGCGCTCGATGGTGATCGTCACCTCACCGGGACACAGGTTCTGAAGACTGAAGCGGCCCTGCGCGTCGGTCTCGCCGGTCGGTCGGTCGTTGACCGTGACCGTCGCGCCGCCGACGGGCTCGTGCGACGTCGACTCGACGACGTGCCCATCGACGGTCGAGGTGCACGCGCCGTCGCCAGGCGGCAGCGGATCTGGAGGTGGAGTTGGTGTTGGTGTTGGTGTTGGTGTTGGTGTTGGAGGTGGATCAGTGGGCTGCGCACCAGCGAGGCGCGGCAGCAGGAACAACATCGCGATGACGAAACGACGCACGAGAACAGCTCCTCGATGACAAGCACGCGTGACGCGCCACGTGCGCGTCGACCTCGCGACGACGCGTTCCGTCATCGCGAGCCAGCAGCGAGCTAGGCCGTCGGGGGAGATGTCTTCGGAGCGAGCCGATAGCCGGCGATCGATCCGCCGGCGACAGCTTTGATGGTCTCGACAAGCTTGATCGAAGACGCCGCCGGCGTCGCGATGATGACCGGCGCGGCATCGAGCAGCGGTGCATACGCGAGCGCGAGCAGGGAGCAATCGCCCGCGTGCTCGTGGACGGCCGCTTCGTGCAAGTGCGCGGTGGCACCGGCGACGTGATGATCGGCGAGCTCCTGCGCGTGGACGATCTGCCCCGAGTGCTCGCGCGCGTGCGCGGACTCCGCTGCGTGGTGGCGCGCGAGCAACCCGACGCACAGCAGGATCAGCGCGGTCGCAACAGCGACAGCGCGTTTCTGCAGATGCGTTGCAAGAAGCACGGTCCTATCTGACATCCACCCGCGCGCGGTGTCAATCCACGTCGCTGCCGTGGGCGTGCGTGATGACCATGGGCTCGCCCGCCGGCGCGTCGGGCTTCACGAGCGGCGGCGGCTCGCGCGGTGGCTCGGTATCCGCCACTACCTGCGCCGCCTCGCGGATGAATGCGACGAACGCCATGCCCGGCCGCTTGGAGTGCTCGCTCACGACGAACCGAATGCCCTCGAGGTGCCAGCCGCGCTGCACCCAGTCGTTGACGCACTCCTCGATCGTCTCGTCGGTGACCGGCGACAGCTCCACGAACTTGTACTGCGGCGGCATGAGCAAACCGTACCAGCCCTCAGCGCTTGGCCAAGAGCTGTGCGGCGTAGAGCGCGTGATACGTGATGATGATGTCGGCGCCCGCGCGCCGGATGCCGGTGAGCGTCTCCATCACGATCCGCTCCTTGTCGATCCAGCCGCGCTCGGCGGCCGCTTCGATCATCGCGTATTCGCCGCTGACGTTGTACGCGGCGATCGGCATGTTGATCTCGTCGGAGACCGCGCGGATCACGTCGAGGTACGCGAGCGCAGGCTTCACCATCACGATGTCCGCGCCTTCGGCGACATCCATCGAGCACTCGCGCACCGCCTCGGCGACGTTCGCGTAGTCCATCTGATGACCGCGGCGATCGCCGGAGGACGGCGCGGACGCGACCGCCTCGCGGAACGGCCCGTAATACGCCGAGGCGTACTTCGCCGAGTACGCCATGATCGCGACCTGATCGAAGCCATCCTCGTCGAGCGATTCGCGACACGCGCCGACGAAGCCATCGAGCATGCCCGACGGTGCGACGACATCGACGCCGGCCTTCGCGTACGAGACGACCGCGCGCGCGAGGTTCTCGAGCGATGCGTCGTTGTCGAGGTCGCCGTTCGTGAGCACGCCGCAGTGACCGTGATCCGTGTACTCGCAGAAGCACGCGTCCGCTTGCACGACGAGGCCCGGCCGCGACTTCTTGATCGCGCGGATCGCCTTCTGGATCACGCCGGATTCTTTCCACGCCTCGCTGCCGACCGCGTCCTTGTGCTCGGGGATGCCGAACAGGATCACCGACGGGATGCCGAGGTCCGCGGCCTTCGCCGCCATGTCGACCGCCTTGTCGACGGACAGGTTGAACTGCCCCGGCAGCGAGCTGATCGGCTTTTCGACGCCCGAGCCCGGCACGACGAACAGTGGGTACACGAAGTCGTCGACGGAGAGCCGGGTCTCGCGAATCATCCGGCGCAGGCCTTCAGTGCGCCGCAGCCGCCGGGGGCGGTAATCGGGGTAGTTCATCGTTGCTGGGGATACACCGACGCCACGGCCTTGGCTATTCCCTCGGGCGTCGGTGTCGCCGCGACGGCAATGACCTCGGCGCCGGCATCGCGCAGCGCCTCCGCGGTGGTCTCGCCGATCGCGGCGTAGCGCGTCTCGATCTTGCGAACGCCGATGAGCGCGTCGAGCGCGGCGACCTGCGACGGCGCGAACACGCAGCAGACCGCGGCCTGTCCGTTCGCGAGCACCTCGAGTCCGCGCGCGATCGCGGGCGCATCGGCGGCGACCGCGATCGTTCGGTACGCGACGATGTCATCGACGAGCACGCCGGCCTCGCGCAAGATCGCGATGCCTTCGTCGCGCCCGTCCTCGGCACGCGGCACCAGCACGCGCTTGCCTACCAGATCGCGCTGGAGCAGAAGCGCACGCACGAGCGACTCGCCGTCGCGCGCTGTCTCGGGGAAGATGGGCGACAGGTGCGCCTGGTCGAGCACACGCGCCGTCGCCGGCCCGACAGCCCACACCTCGGGGATCGGCGTGTGACCCTTCGCGCGGATGATCGCGCCGGCCGCGTGACGGCTCGCGCAGATGATCGCTTGATATCCGCCGTGTTCCATCGCCCGCACGAGCTCGTTGGGATCGTCCGGTGGCGCGGTTTGCGTCACCGGCATCATGATGGCTTCGAGCCCGAGCGCAGCTTCGAGCGCCTCCGCGTAAGGCGACCCACCGTCGACATCGCGCGTGATCACGGCGTACGGCATCGAGGGAGTCTGGCACGAAGCCTGCTGAATCCTGGGCATGGCCGCCACGGGAAATCACCACTTGCTACCCGGCTACTTGCCGCCGCGCGCAAAGCGCGGTAGCGGGACAACCGTGGATCACGAGCTCGACCGGGTGAAGAAGATGGCGACCGTGCTCGACCGCTACATGGTCGACCCGATCGTGGGCCTCATCCTTCCAGGCGCCGGCGACATCATCGGCTCGATGCTGGGCATGTACACGGTGAGCATCGCGTTCAAGCGCCGCCTCTCGCCGGTCATCATCGCGCGGATGCTGCTGAACCTCGCGCTCGATGCGCTGCTCGGAATCGTCCCGCTGGTCGGTGACCTCGTGGACGTCGGCTACAAGGCGAATCTGAAGAACGTCGAGCTCCTCCAGGAGCGCAACACCGGCAAGGCGAGCGCGAAGGACTGGGCATTCGTCGTCGGTGCCGCCTTGCTGTTCTTTGGAACGATCGCCCTCTCGATCTTCGCGATCGTGTCTCTGCTCCGCGCTGTCTTCTGACGCCGTGCGCGTGCGCCGCAGTGTGTTAGCGTTGCGCCGTGCGTTTTGCCTGCGTCTTCCTCGCGTTCGGCATGTTCGCGGGATGTTCCGCCAAGCGTGAGGAGGCCGCGACGAAACCGTCGCCTCCAGAAGCGCAGACCCCCGTGGACGAATCGACGAAAGTCATCATCGAGACGCCTGCGGGTCTGCAGACGGTAAGCGTCGAGGTCGTCTACACGCCGCCCAAAATCGAGCGTGGCCTGATGTATCGGGAGCACCTCGGGATCGACGCCGGGATGCTGTTCTTCATGGGCGGCGAAGCCGACCACACGTTCTACATGCGGAATACGCTCATCCCACTCGACATGATCTTCATCACGAAAGAGATGACGATCGCGGGTGTGGTTGCCAATGCTGAACCACGAACAGAATCGCTGCGTAGCGTCGGAAAGCCGTCGCTGTACGTCCTCGAGGTCAACGGCGGCTGGGCCGCGGCGCATCAGGTCGCTGCCGGTGCCAAGGTTCGCTTCGAAGCCCTGCCCGCGGCGCTGAAACGACCGTGAGATATGCCGCATATGCAAGGGATCACGGACTTCGCCCGATGAACCTCGTATTGTGCGTCGACGTTGTTCTGCGATAGAACCGCGCTACTCGAACTTAGCCGAGGGGATTTCACATGGCATCGATCCGTCGTCACTGTTTTTTGGCCGGTCTGTTTGCACTTCCGTTGATCGCATGTGGCGGCGGCGGCGAGGATCAACCAACACCCGAAGGTCCGCACTACGGGTACGTCGCGTCGCAGTTGTTCGTTCCGACGAACAACAACCAGGCGCGCGAGTTCGGCCTCGATCTCAACGCAGACAAAACGGTCGATAACCAGCTCGGCATGGTGCTCGGCACCCTCGCGGGCCAGGGCTTCGACGTTCAAGGCACGATCGACAAGGCGATCGCCGAGGCGTCGATCATCCTGCTCGCCGACTTCCAGACCTCGAGCTTCACGTCGACGGCAGGCGCCGGCCTCCAGATCAAGCTCGGCGACATGGAGACCCCGCTCGCGTGCAACGGCACCGAGGAATACCTCTGCAAGCTCGCCAACGGCATGGAGTGCAAGTCCACCGACACGGGCTGCACCTGCAGCGGCTGCGGCCGTCACCTCGCGAACGGCACGTTCACGGTCGACGCGAACTCGCCCGACAACGCGGCGGTCGCGGGCAAGATCGTCGGCGGCACCTTCACGGGTGGCCCCGGTGACATCACGCTCAAGATCGCGCTCGGCTCGGCCGCGGGCATCGAGCTCGACCTGATCGGCGCACGCGCGAAGGCCACGGGCCTCAGCGAGAACGGCCTCGACTCGGTCATCATCGGCGGCGCCCTCACGAAGGAAGATCTCGACGGCAAGGTCATCCCGGCCATCCACCAGCAGATCGTCCCGATCGTCACCGAGGATTGCCCCACGCCGGCCGCTGCCGACTGCGGTTGCATGGCGGGCTCGACGGGCAAGACCATCCTCAACCTGTTCGACACGATGCCGAAGAACTGCGCGGTCACGGTCGAGGAGATCAAGAACAACACCCTGATCCAGTCGCTGCTCGCCCCCGACGTCACCATCAACGGCAAGATGGCGCTGTCGCTCGGCATCAAGGCGAAGACGGTCAAGGGCACGTTCCCGACCGGTCCCTGATTCGCTGCTGACGTAAACGAAACGGCGCCCCGCAACGGGCGCCGTTTTTTTTACTTCGGTAGGCCCGGGATGCCGTTCTTGCCTTCTTTGATCTGCATCGACGACGCCTTCAGCTCCTCGAGCGTGATCGGCAGGTAGGTCCCACCGAGGTGCGCCGAGAGGAACGCCTCCGTGACCGCGGTGAACGCGATCATGTTCTCGGGCCGCGCGAAGCCGTGACCCTCGTCGGGGAACAGCACGTAGGTGACCGGCAGGTTCGACTTCTTCATCGCCGCCACGATCTGCTCGGACTCCGCTTCCTTCACGCGCGGATCGTTCTTGCCCTGCGCGATCAGGAGCGGCTTCGTGATCTTCGATGCGTGTGTGAGCGGCGACGCGGCCGTCAGCAGTGCCTTGCCTTCCGGCGTCTCCGGGTTGCCCATACGCGTGTGCAGCATCGCGACCATCGGCCCCCAGTACGCCGGAATGGACGCGAGCAGCGTGAGGAGGTTCGACGGACCGACGATGTCGACGCCGCAGCGGAACACGTCGGGCGTCATCGCGAGCCCCGCGAGCGTCGCGTAGCCACCGTAGCTTCCGCCGGTGATGCAGACCGTGTCCTTCGCGGTCACGTTCTGCGCGACGGCCCACTGCACGGCGTCGAGGAGATCGTCGTGCATCGCCTTCCCCCACTGCAGATTGCCCGCGTGGAGGAACTTCTTGCCGAAGCCGGTCGACGCGCGGAAGTTCACGCTCAGCACCGCGTAGCCGCGGTTCGCGAACAGCTGGTGCAGCGGGTCATAGCCCCACGCATCGCGGCCCCACGGACCGCCGTGGACCAGGAGGACCATCGGCGCGGGCTTGTCGGCCTTGCCGTCCTCGTTCGCGTCGGCGGCCTTCGGCAGCGTCAGGTAGCTCATCAGCGTGAGCCCGTCGCGCGCCTTGATCTCGACCGGCCACATCTTCACGAGCGGCAGCTTCTCGAGCTCGGGGCGCGAGGCGAACAGGAACGTCGGCTTCTGCTTCGCGCGATCCCACAGGTAGTAGCGCTGACCGAGCTTCTCCGTCGTGGCGGCGACCATCCAGGTCTTGTCGTCGAGCGTTCGTGTTCCGACGCTGATCTGCGCGCCGGGCTCGAGCTTCGCGAGCGTGTCGAGGTCACGCTGGATCGCCTTGTCGATGATCTTCCAGCGCTGCTTGTCGTAGTTGAAGCCGACCGCCTGGAGCTTGTCGTTCTTCGGGTGACTCATCGCGCCGCCAACATCGACCTTCGGGTCCTCGGCGATCACCTTGGTCTTCTTCGTCGCGAGGTCGAGCTCGACGAGCGCGCCGGTGTCACGACCGCGCGTCTCGGTCATGTAGACCGCCTTGTTGTTCGGCGTGAAGCCATCGACGCTCGTCGTGTCGGCGTCCTCGAACGGAATCTGCTGCCACGGCTTCCAGGTGATCTTCCCGCCCTTGGTCTCGGCGATGAAGATGTGGGTCGCGCCGTCGGGCAGCTTCTTCGTCGCGAACCGAGGCTTCAGGTCGTTGTCGAGCGTGAAGCCGATGTAGCTGTCGTCGTTCTGCACGAGGAGCTTGCGCTCCGCCGTCACGAGATCCAGCTCGTGCAGGTCGAAGACCTTGGCGTCGCGATCGTTGACGCTGACGATCAGCGTCGTCGGCTTCTTCCAGGACAGGCCCGCGATCGACGCACGCGCACCCTTCTGGGGCGTGATGTCGGTCGTCTTGCCGTCGGCGATGTCGGCGCGGAAGACGTGAAAGTTCTCGTCGCCGGCCGCGTCCTGGCCGTAGACGATGTGCTTGTTCGTGTACGCCCAGAAGTAACCGCGGATCGGGCGAACGGTGTCGCTCGTGACCGCCTTCGCCTCGTCGAGCTTGCCGATCGGCGCGACCCAGACGTTCATCACGCCGTCCTTCGGTGCGAGCCACGAGATGTGCTTGCCGTCGTGGCTGAGCTGCACGCTCGAGCGCACGGGATTGCCGAACAAGACGGCGCGCGGAATCAAGACGTTGCTCGGGTTGCCCTTTGCGACGGGTGCCTCGGGCGCCGGTGGCGTCACGACGGGCGGCGGCGCGGGCTGCGCGACGTCGACGGGTTGCGGCTCTGGCTGTGGCTGCGGCTTCTGACCACCACCACACGCGGCGATGACAATGAACACGAGCGCGAGCTTCTTCATGGTGCTGACGCCGTACCACGGTGATCCCCGCCCGTGCCACCATGCGACCGTGCGACACGCAGTGATTCTCGCCGGTGGAAGTGGAACTCGGCTGTGGCCGGCGAGCCGTCGCGCACGGCCCAAGCAACTCCTACCGATCGGGCCCGGCGGCGACACCTTGCTCGCGGCGGCGGTGCGGCGCGGACGCTCGGTCGCCGAGAGCGTCGTGATCGTCACGGCCGCATCGCAGGCCGACGCGACGCGCGAGGTCGTGCCGGGCGTCGAGCTGATCGTCGAGCCGATGGGCCGCAACACCGCACCCGCCGTCGGCCTCGCCGCCGCGACGCTCGCTCGTCGTGACAGCGAGGCCGTGATGGTCGTGATGCCCGCCGATCAACACATCACCGACGAGGCCGGCCTCGCGAAGGCGTTCGACCTCGGGCTCTCCGCCGTCGAGGCAGACGACGTTATCGGCACGCTCGGCATCAAGCCGACGCGGCCCGAGACCGGGTTTGGTTATCTCGAGGTCGCGGCCGCCACGCCGAACACCGTCGTTCCCGTGCTTCGCTTCGTCGAGAAGCCGAACAAGGAGACGGCGGAGAAGTACCTGGCGAGCGGCACCTATCTTTGGAATGCGGGCATCTTCTTCGCGTCGGCGAAGCGCATCGTCGCCGAGCTCGAGGCACACGCCCCGCCGATCGGCCGGGCGGTGCAGGACATCGCCGCGGGCACCGTCAGCGCCGAGGCCGCGTATGCGGAGCTCGAGTCGATCTCGATCGATCACGCCGTGATGGAGCGCGCCACACGCGTGGTGACCATCCCGGCCTCGGTCGGATGGGACGACGTCGGCTCGTGGGCCGCGCTACCTGCGCTACGCGGCGAGATCGACGGCAACACGATCGCAGGCGAAGCCGTGATCGTCGACGGCAGCGGTAACATCGTGATGACCGACGGCACGCTGGTCGCGACCGTCGGCGTCAGCGACCTCGTCATCATCAAGTCGGGTGACGCGATCCTCGTGATGAAGAAGTCCGACGCGCAGGACGTGCGCAAGGTCGTCGAGGCGCTGGAGCAGCGCGGCCTCGACAGATACCTCTGAGCGCGATCCTGGTGTACGAATAGCGCGTGAACCCGCGCGTCTTTCGCGAGTACGACATCCGCGGCGTCGCAGAGAGCGACCTCGACGACGCGACGGTCAGCGCGATCGGCAGTGCGCTCGGCGAGCTCGCGGGCGCGGGCCCGGTCATCGTCGGTCGCGATCCACGCACGACCTCGCCGCGCCTGTTCGCCGCGCTCACCGACGGCATCCGCGTGCACGCCGAGGTGATCGACATCGGCGTCGTGCCCACGCCGGTCCTCTACTTCGCGGCGTACACGCTGCAGCCGCGCGCGGCCGTGATGATCACCGGCAGTCACAATCCACCACAGGACAACGGCTTCAAGCTGATGCTCGGCAGCGACACGCTCCACGGCGCGGCGATCGCGAAGCTGCGCGATCGCGTCGAGGTGCTGCTGAAAGAACCGTCGAAGCATCCGACGAAGGCGATGCACTCGCGCGACATGATCGGCGCGTACCACACCGCCGCGGAAGGCCAGCTGCGTCTGGGCGAGCGCCGGTTCAAGGTCGTCGTCGACGCCGGCAATGGCGCGGGCGGTCCGACGGCGGTTGGCCTCTACAAGCGGCTCGGCTTCGAGGTCGTGCCGCTCTACTGCGATCTCGACGGGACGTTTCCGAATCACCATCCCGATCCGACGCAGCCCGAGAACGTGCGCGACCTCATCATGGCCGTGAAGACGGAGAACGCTCAGCTCGGCATCGCGCTCGACGGTGACGCCGACCGCATCGGCGCGGTCGACGGCACGGGCCGCATCTTGTGGGGCGACCAGCTGATGATCCTCCTCGGAAAGGCGCTGCTCGCGGAGGTGCCGAACGCGAAGTTCGTCGGCGAGGTCAAGTGCAGCCAGGCGATGTACGACGAGCTCGCGAAGGCCGGCGGCGAGGTCGAGATGTGGAAGGTCGGCCACTCGCTGATCAAGGCACGCATGAAAGAGACCGGCGCGCAGCTCGCGGGCGAGATGTCGGGACACATGTTCTTCGCGCATCGCTGGTTCGGATTCGACGACGGGATCTACTCGGGCGCGCGCCTGCTCGAGCTGCTCACGCACACGCCGCGCTCGCTCGCCGATCTTGCGAGCGAGTTGCCCGAGATGATCAACACGCCGGAGCTGCGCATCGACACCGAGGACGACAAGAAGTTCCCGCTCGTCGCTGCCGTCACCAAGCGCCTGCGCGAGGATCCGCAAGTCCGCAGCGTCGTCGACGTCGACGGCGT
Source organism: Myxococcota bacterium (assembly GCA_030857175.1). Lineage (GTDB taxonomy): Bacteria > Myxococcota_A > Polyangia > Haliangiales > Haliangiaceae > JABFXX01. The sequence continues at coordinate 57,828 of JALZOJ010000032.1, forward strand.
GCGCGCGAAGCTCGACGGTGGCTGGGGCCTCGTCCGCGCTTCGAACACGCAGGCCGCCCTCGTCATGCGCGTCGAGGCGAATACCGCGGAGCGACTCGCCGAGATCAAGGCGCTCATCGAAGCGCACCTGGAAGCAGCGAGACGATCACTATGAGTCACATCGGCATCGACCTCGGCGGCTCGAACCTGCGCGCGGCGTTGTTTCATGACGACCTCGCAAAACCGGTCGCCGTGCACAAGGAAGCGGTCGGCGAGGCGCGCGATCCCGCGTCGATCGTCGAGCGCGTCGCTTCGATCTCGGAGCGCCTCGTGCAATCGGTCAGCGATCCGGTGAGCGTCGGCGTCGGAATCGCCGCGATGCTGCGCGATCGCCGCGGTCACGTCGCGCAGTCGCCGCACCTCAAGTGGCGCGACATCCCGTTCGGCGACATGCTCGCGAAGCGCCTCGGTGCTCGCTACAAGGTCGGCGTCTACAACGACGTCAACGCGATCGTCTGGGGCGAAGCGGTCGCCGGGGCCGCGCGTGGCTGTCGCGATGTCGTCGGCGTGTACGTCGGCACGGGCATCGGCGGAGGTGTGATCTCCGGTGGCGTGCTCGTCGAGGGCGCCTCGAACTGCGCCGGCGAGATCGGGCACATGAAGGTTCGCTGGGACGACGCGGCCGCGCCGTGCGCCTGCGGTGGCAAGGGTTGCCTCGAGGCCTACTGCGGCGGCAGCTACGTCGCGAAGCGGATCCGCGCCGAGGTCTTGACGAAGGGCAAGCGCTCGCTCGCGGTCACGCTCGCCGGTTCGCCCGAGGCCGTCACGCCCGGTCACGTCGATCGCGCCGCGGAAGAAGGCGACGAGTGGGCGCTCGGCCTGTGGACGGAGCTCGCGCCGCTGCTCGGCGTCGCGCTCGGCAACGCGGTCTCGCTGCTCAACCCCGAGCGGCTCGTCCTCGGCGGCGGCATGCTCGGCCGCACGCCGACGCTGTTCAACCTCGTCGAGATCGCGCTCACGATCGCGGTTCCAAGCGCGTCGATCGAGCCGCTCACGGTCGTGCCCGCGGAGCTCGGCGATAATGCCGGGCTCGTCGGTGCGGCAAACCTCGCCAAGACGGGAGTCTCGATCGTTTCATGAAGCGCACCCTCCTCATCGTCCTCGTCGCATGTGGTGGTGGTGGCTCGACCACGCCCCCTTCGACCTCCCCCGAGACAACCATCGTCACGCCGTCGGGTGACGCGCCCGAGATCAGTCGCTCCGTCGGCGTCGACGGCGGCATCGTGATCCTGTGGCCGCGCGTGAAGGATCCTGCGCTCGCGCCGGTCGCCGCGCAGATCCAGCAGCGGCTCGCCGACATCGCGGGCCGCGCCCTGCCCGGCCGTGCCGTCGACGTTCGCCCCGAGCCCGAGCGAGTCTGCGCGCGCACCGGCTGCAAGGCGATCTCGATCGGCGCCGGCATCCTGCAGAACGGCGACGCGTGCGCCGTGATCGCGCTCGTCAGTGCCAGCGGTCCGTCCGACCAGACGATCGTGCCGTGGGTCGGCGACATCGTCGTGAAGTCGCCGGTCGCCGCGTTTCGAGAGCCGCCCGAGTCGCAGGTCCAGGTGAAGGACTACGCGAAGTGCACGACGCTCGTCGACGAACTCGCCGCACGCGAGAAAGACATCGAAGCCGCGATCAAGCTCGCGGCCGGCCTCTAGCCGCCGAGCCGGCGTCATTGCTCGGCGGCGAGCTCGCGCGCGATGTCGGACGCCTTCACGCAGTCGTTGCCGACGAGGTCGTAGCGCAGCCGCTTCCTCTTGTCGTAGATGCGGTAATGCGGCAGCGAGCCGATGTCGTGGTCCTTCGCGACCTGCGTGAAGCCATCACCGACGTCGATCTTGCGGATCAGCACCCGGTCCTGCTGCGCGACGCCCACGGCGAGCATGCCGCCGACGACGACGCACGCACCGCAGTGCTCGCCCCAAAAATCGACGACGGTCACGTAGCCGGGCACGAGGTGCTCGTCGAGGACGATCGGCTCACCGGGCTTGTTGAGCTGCACGGACTTCTGCGGCCGCGGCGCGACGCCGACCGGGCCGACCGGGCCCTTCGCCGGACCACACGCAGAGGCGAGCGCGAGCGCGAGCGCGAGCGCCTTCATATCGTCTCGGCGAGCTGATGCGCGAGGCGCGTGACATCCGCGCGCGCGAGCCCCGCGTGAAAGATTTGCTCGAGCTGGAGGCGATCGCCCGAAACCAGCTCCGTCGCGCCGAGCCGCACCGTGCCATCGGTGTCGACCGTGAGCTCGAGCAGCACGAGCACGTCGCCCGCCGGCGCGTCCGGTAGGTCCACGACCGCGTAGCGCGCGAGGTGGCGATTCTTCGTCGAGTCGTTCGACTCACCTTCCCAGAGGTCGAACTCGATCCGAGCCTGGTTCTCGTGTTTGGTCCCGAACACGCGATGCTCGCGCGTCGGGATCACCGAGCTCTGCGCGATCACGAGCTCGCAATCGGCGCCGTGCGCCGAGATCGAAAGGCCGCGCGCCGCGACATCGATCAGCAGCACGCCTTCGATCGTGCCTTCGAGGCGCGCGAGCTCGAGGGCCGCGCCGACGGCGACGACCTCCTCGGGATTATCGATCGCGCTCGGCTCGCGACCGGTCGCTTTCGCGATCTCGCGCCGCACCGCCGGCATCCGCGTCATGCCGCCGACGAGCAGCACGTCTTCGACCTCCTCGCGCTTGCGCTTGCCTTGCTCCAGCGCCTCGCGAATCGGAGGCTCGAGCCGGCGCAACAGCGGCGAGGACCACAGCTCGACCTCGTCGCGCCGCAGCGGCCGGCTGTACTCGGCGCCTTTACCCGACGGCAGCTGCACGAGCTCGGCCACGTGCAGCGTCGTCGAGGTCGTGCTCGACAGCTCGTGCTTCGCGCGTTGCGCGGCGAGCCGGAGCCGCTCGATCGCGACCGCGTCCGTCGAGATGTTGATGCCCTTGGTCTGGCGCACGTCGCGCACGAGGTTCTCGACCACCGCGCGATCGACGTCGTCGCCGCCGAGGAATGGATCACCGGTCGTCGCGAGCACCTCGAAGATGCCTCCCTCGACATCGACGAGCGCGCAGTCGAACGTGCCGCCGCCGAGGTCGCACACGAGGTACTTACGATTCGAGCCGCGGTGCGCGCCGTGACCGAGCGCGGCGGCGGTCGGCTCGCTGAGTAGCCGCTGCACCGCGAGTCCGGAGATCTGCGCCGCGTCCTTTGTCGCCTGCCGCTGCGCGGCGTCGTACCACGCTGGGATCGTCATCACCGCGCGCGTGACCGGCGCACCGTAGTGATCCTCCGCCATGTGCCGCAGCTCGCGCAGGATCAGCGCGCAGACTTCTTCGGGAGAGATCGTGCGGCCCGGCGTGAGCTGGATCCACGTGTCGCCGTTTGGCGCCGCGACGAGGTCGTACGGCAGGATGCGCGCGAGCTTCTTGATCTCGGGGTGATCGAAGCGACGGCCGAGCAAGCGCTTCGCGCCGAAGATCGTCGTCTCCGGCGAGAAGTCGAGGCCATCGCGCGCGCGCTCGCCGACGATCGGCCCGTCGCTCGAGAACCACACGACCGAAGGCAACATCGTCGAGCCTTCAGGCGTCGTGAGGATGCGCGGCCGGCCGTCCTTGTCGATCACCGCGGCGACGGAGTTCGACGTGCCCAGATCGATCCCGACGGCGCGCCCGACCTTCATCGGAACACGCTCTTGATCGCGTCGACGCGCACGTGACCGTGCTTGCGAATCTCGTCGAGGATCGCCGCGGCCTCGTGACACTCGCCGTAGTGTGCGAGTGCGGTCTCGAGCTGCGACGTCGCGAGCATCATCTCGCCCTTGTAGATCGCGGAGAGCGCCGACGCGACGTAGTACAGCGAGCGCAGCGGCCGGCTGCGCGGATACACGCACAGCGCCGCGGCCAGCACCTCCTGCGCGGTGTTCGCGTCGCCCTGCTGCAGCATCGCGCGTGCACGCGACTCGAACGCCTCGCCGCCCTGCTGCGCGCTTGGGGGTGGCGTGGTGTTGGTCGCGGGTGGTGGCGTGCCTTGAATGCCAGGCCGCGAGCCTGCGGCTCCGCGCGGCTTCACCGGCGAACCATCGACGCTCGACAGATCCTCGAAGCCGACGAGCCATCCGCTCGGATGCTGCAGCGTCGAGCCGACCGTCGTGCCGCGGCCCTCCGCGACGAGCGCCATGCGCAAGCGGTCGTACGCGCGGTTCACGAGGATCGTGAGCTCCTCGGCGAGGTGCGTGATCGCGGGCGCGTCGTGGCGCGCGACCAGATCCGGGTGATGCCGGCGCACGAGGCTCATCCACGCAACGCGCACCGTGTCGGCGTCTGCGTCGCGCGTCACGCCGAGCACCTCGTGCACCGCGAGCTGACGCAAGCGGCGCAGCTCCGCGGTCAGTTGCGCGAACAGCGCGCGCTCGTCGCTCCCCTTCGCCTCGCTCGCGGTCCGCGTGCGCGACGTTGGTGTGGGTGGAGGCGGTGGCGGCGCGGGTGCCGGCTTCGCTTGCTGCTCGGCGGCACCCTTCGCCATCGCGCGCAGTCGCCCGAGGACTTCCTCGGTGAAGCCGATCAGCTCGACCTCGATCCAGGTCTTCGTGTCGCCTTCGATCGGCGACGCCTTGAGCACGTTGCCGTCGATCGCGATCACGACGCCGTTCGGCAGCTCGAGCCCGAGCGTCACCGACGCGCCGGGTTGCGTCTGGAACGGGACCTTCATCGAGAGCAGCTTCCCGCGGCGCAACTTGCGGGTGTGGAACGCTTCGACCTGATCCCAGGTCGCGCAGCGAACGTGCAGGGTACGACCCGGGGCCATCAGCCGCCCTTCTTCTTCTCGGGCTTCTCTGGCGTCTTGGCCGCGCCTTCGGGCTCGGGCTCGAGCGTCACGGTGTGCTCGATCACCGGCTTCTTCTTGGCAGCGGCGAGCGGCACCTTCGGATCGTCGTTGCGCCAGTCCTCGGGCTTGATCGAGACGAACGCGGGCCGATGCTTGTCCTTCAGGATGCGCAGCTCGTAGCCCTGCGCCGACACGACCTTGACGTCGACTTGATCCGTCATGCCGACGTACATCCAAACCTCGGCGCCCGACGGCGTCGACTCGACGTGGATCGGCCCCCTGCCCTGCGCGAAGTCTTTGACCTCGGGCGGCTTCTGCGGCATCGCGGGCAACGGCTTGATCTTGTCCTTCGCCACCTTCTGCAGCGTGACGTTGATGTTCGCCTTGCGCGCTTCACCAGCGCCTGACCAGTGGTTCGGCATCACCGGCACGTCGACGGGCTGATATCCGTCGATGCCTTCGATGCGGAGCTCGTGCATCATCGACGACGACCACGCGATCGAGTCCGCGGGCGTGCGGCCGATCTTGAGCCAGACGCCGGCCTGCGACGGCGTCGACTTGATCTGGATGTTGCCTTGCGTGTCTTGCTGCTTGTCGAGGCTCAGCGCGAGCTCGTCGTTCTTCTTGCGGGTCTCCGCGGCCTTGCGATCCGCCTCGGCCTTCGCCTCGATCTGCGACTGATAGATGAAGTAGAAGCCGACGCCACCACCGATCACGGCGAGCGTCAGGACCACGCCGAACGCGCGGCTCTTCAGGCGCGGTGTTGGGAGGTCGTCGATGACCGGCTGATCGAAGATCGGTTTGACCGGGCGTGGCACCGCGGCGACCATCGGCGCCGAGCGGCGGAGCGCTTCGTCGTTGTTCGTCTCGACGCGCGCGGCGGCGCGTTCGGCGCGCTGTGCCGCGAGCTCGAGCTTCTCCGCGGCCGCGGAGGCTTGATCCGCGGCGCTCTCGACGCGCTTGACCGGTCCGTCGAGCTCCAGGAGCGCGTCCATCGCGGCGCTTTCATCGCGCGTGTTGGGACGCGGGGTGTTCGCGCGGTGGGTGAAGTTCGATGGACTCGACGGCCGCTGCGGCGGTGGCAGCGGCGTGTGGTCCTCGTCCTCGTCGTCGAGCGACGGGACGCGCGGCTTCATCTGCACGATCGCTTCTCGGCGCCGAGGATCGACCTGGATCAGCTCGCTGATCGGATCGCGCTTGAAGCGATCCATATCCTCGACAGCGGTGTGCTCCTTCGAATCGTCGAGATCCGCGAGCAGCGCCTCGAGCTTGTTCGGGCCCGTGCCGGTCGGCGTGCGCTGGTGCTGCGCGGCGAGCGCGGCGGCGCGGATGTCCATGCTCGGGCGAATCGGCGAGGCCTGCACGGCGCCGAGCGATGGCCCGAGCGATGCGAGCAGATCCTCGGTCGCGTCGTCGATGTTGGTGTCCGTGCTCGACAGGCCCGCGGCCTTGATGACCTCGCCGCGCTCGGCGATCTCCCAGCGATCGTCCTCGAACGCCTCGAGCAAGTTCTCGAGCAGGTCGGTCGCGTTCTTGTAGCGGCGCGAGACGTCGGTATCGAGCGCGCGCTGCACGAGCCGCTCGACGGCGGGCGTGACGTGCAGCGTACCCGGCGGCACGTCGCCCGAGAGCATCGTGAACAACAGCGCGCCTGCGGCGAACACGTCCGCGGACGGCGTCGGGTCCTCGCCGACGACGACCTCGGGCGCGAGGAAGCCCGACAGCCCGCGCCACAGCGACGAGTCCGCACCTTGGGCGACTGCGGTGGTCAGCGCACGACCGACGATGAAGTCGCCGAGGCGAACGCCGCCGTCTTCGTCGACGAGCACGCTGCGCGGATGCACCGCGCCGTGGATGACCTTCGCCTTGTGCGCGGCCGCGAGTGCCTCGACGACCGAGCGCCCGATCGCCGCGGCGACCGACAACGGCAGCTTGCCGCCACTCGCACGATTCGCGCGCGCCGCGCTGATGAGGTCCTGCACCGTGACGTAGCGACCGACGCCGCGCGTGACCACGACGACATCGGGCCCGTTCGACTCGACGGCGAATGTCGGGACGATGTTCTTGTGGTCGAGGTCGACGGCGGTCTTGATCGCCTTTGGCTCGGTGAGCGAGACCCGGAAGCTGGCCTCACCGAGCATCCTCTGGTCGATGACGAGACCGCGCAGGTTCCGCTGGCCCGAAAACTGGGCGCGATGGATCGCCCCGTACATGGTCACGGCCAGGCGCTCGCTCAGCACGACGCCAGCGATGATCTGCTCGGCCGTTTGGCCTCCCACATTGAAACGATAGCAGAGGACCGTGGTGTGCTCACCCGCCGAACAGCTTGAAGTTCAGGATGATCCAGGACTCGGCGAACAAGTAGAAAACCGCAGCCATCGCGAGGAACGGCCCGAATGGCAGCTCGGTGCGCATCACCGACACCTCCTCCTCGTGCTGCTCGGCCGCCTTGTCGTCGAGATTTTCAGCCCCTCGCTCGGCCGTGTCGTCGTCGGGCTCGTCCTTGCGCGACATGAGGAGGAACGTGATGCCGATGACAGATCCGAGCACCGAGCCGCCGAACAGCCCCACGACCACACCTTGCCAACCGAGGAGCGCGCCGATCACGGCGAGCAGCATGCTGTCGCCGAGGCCGAGGCCCTCACGTCCCTTGATGCGGTAGTAGATCTCGCCGATCAGCCACGGGACGCCGTAGCCGACGCCCGCACCGACGAGGCCTTCCCACCACGCGCGCTCGGGCAGGAGCAGGCCGAGCCCGTAGAAGACGATCATCGACGGGATCGTGACCTTGTTGAGGATCAGCTTGTGATCGAGATCGATGAACGTGATCACGACCATCACGAAGCAGAACGCCGCGTAGATCACGAACCTCAACAGCCGCAGATCGAGCGGCTCGAACAGCTGGTTCGCGGTCACCGCCGCCCACCACGCAACGCCGAACAAGAGGCCGGTCGTCAGCTCGACGAGCATGTACCGCGCTGAAAACTGCGCCTTGCACGCGCGACACTTGCCGCGCAGCCACAGCCAGCTGACGAGCGGCAGGTTGTCGTACCAGCGAATCGGCGTCTTGCAGACGCTGCAGTGCGATGGCGGCTTCACCACCGAGCGCCCCTTCGGATGCTCCTCGGTCGGCGGCCACCGGTAGACGCAGACGTTCGCGAAGCTGCCCCACACGAGCCCGAGAACAACCGCGAACCCGTACGCGACAGGCGAGGTCGTGAGAGGTTCGAGCTCGCTCAACAAAGCGTCACGATCAGTCATACATTGACCATGCCCGTCGGGAAAGCTAAGAACCGAGCGTAGATGCGAACCCCGTCGCGAGCCCTCTTGCTCACCCTCGTTGCCAGCGCGGCATGCGGGCGATCGAGCGGCGTGTCAGACGAGCAGCTCGGCAACCTCGTGGTCGAGCCAAAGCACGGCGACACCAAGCTCGATGTCGCGAAGGCCGCGACGGACGCAAGCGAGCTCGGTCGCGCACTCGCGCGCCCGTACGCGAGCGTCCTCACCGACCTCGGCGCGCACGCGATCACGATCAAGACGCAGACCGTGGTCGACGAGGCGGGCAAGCCGGTCTCCGATCTCTCCGACGAGTCCACGATCAAGAACGGCGACAAGGGCACGTTCCACGCCGTCTACACGAACACGGCCGACTACGGCCGCGAGACGATCTTCGTCGGTGACAAGCTGTACCTCCGCCCGCGCTATCAGCGCTGGCACGGCCGCGCACCCGAGTCCGCGACGGAGCCAACCGAGATTCGCGCGTCGTTCTACGGCGCGATCGCGGCGACGTGGGACCTGGTCGGCTACGCGGCGGAGCTGACGGATCGCGGCGTCGTGCAAGTCGCCGGCAAGAACGGGCGCAAGATCGAGATCAAGCTCGACCCGTCGGCGTCGAAGGCGCCGCGCGAAGCGCTCGCGCAGCGCAAGTGGCGCGAAGGCCGCAGCATCGAAGCGCTCACGGGAAACGTCATCCTCGATGCGGAGACCGGCGCGCCGCTCTCCGTCGAGCTCGACGCGAAGATCGGGTTCTCGCGCGACGGCCGCAGCTTCGTGATGAAGCTGAAGCTGCAAGCCGCGGTGACCGATCTCGGCAAGCCCGCGCAGGTCGCCGCGCCCGCAGAGGGCGAAGTCGTCGCGACCCCCGGCCGGCTCCGCGAGGTCGACGAACGCGATCACCTGCTCCAGGGCATCGCGCCGCCGATCCGCAAGAACCCCGACGGTACCGGCGTGCAACCCGCGCCTGCGCCCGCGCCCGCAGCGGGCTCGGCGGCGCCGCCCGCCGATAAGCCGAAGGACAAGAAGCCTGCGGGAGCCGACAAGCCATGACGTCGAAGGCACTCACGCTTCGCCGCGACTACCTCGTGCCGCAACGGCGCACGATCATCGCGCGCGCGCTCGCCGGCAGCTTGGTCGGCGCGATTCCCCTTCCGTTCCTCGACGACTGGGCGGTCGGCGCGGTCCTCGGCGGCGGGTTCCGTCGCATCGCGGCGGCGCATCACGTCGACCTCGACGACAAGGCGATCAAGAGCCTCGTGTTCGGAAGCGCGGGCCCGCCGAAGATCGCGGACCTCGCGATCGGCGGCATCATCGCGCGGCTCGCGGGACGCGCGGCACGGCGCATGATGATCGCGCTCGCGACGATCAATCGTGCGCGCTCGGCGGCGAAGAACTTCGTCGTCCTGACGCTGTTCGATCACTACTGCGCGCGGCTCCACACCGGACTCGCGCTCGACGGCGATACGGCGCTCGCGTTGCGCGGCGAGATCGTGCGCGCGATCGAGAACACGCCCGGCGCGCTGTCGTTTTATCCGTTCCGCCGCGGTGCGATGGCGGCGGCACGCGCGTCGATCAAGGCGCCGCTCGAGCTCGCGGACATCGCGACCGGCGGTGCGCTCCGCAAGCTGCTCGCGAAGAAGAGCGAAGTGACGGAGGCCGAAGCGGTCGACGACATGGACGCGGCCGTCGAGAAAGCGCTCGCGAGCAAGACCGGCTTCTTGAGCCGCACGGTCGCGGCCGTCGAGATCCAGCTCACGGCGGAGCAGAATCCATTTCTGGATGGCGCGATCGATAATCTCGATCGGCGTTGGCGGGCGCGGGTGGCGGCGGGGAACAAGTGACGCCGGGCGACGAACGCGCTGCGCTCATCCAGGCAAAACGCATCGTCGTGAAGATCGGCAGCCGGCTGCTCGCGGAGAGTCCGGCGAGCCGGCCCGCGGCGATCGCGGATCAAGTCGTCGAGCTGCGGCGGCGCGATGTCGAGGTCGTGATCGTGAGCTCGGGCGCGATCGCGCTCGGGATGCGGCGGCTGCGATTGACCACGCGGCCGACCGACTTGCCCGCGCTGCAGGCGTCCGCCGCCGTCGGGCAATCGCGGCTGATGCAGCACTGGGAGCACGCGTTCGCGGCGCACGACATCGCGATCGGCCAGGTGCTGCTCACGCACGATGACCTCGGCGATCGCCGGCGGTTTCTGTCCGCGCGCCAGACGCTGCGCGCGCTGATGGATCACGGTGCCGTGCCGATCATCAACGAGAACGACACCGTCGCGACCGAGGAGATCAAGTTCGGCGACAACGATCAGCTCGCCGCGCTCGTGTGCAACCTCGTCTCCGCGGACGCGCTCTTGATCCTCACCGACGTCGAAGGCGTGCGCGACGCGAACGGCGTGCGCATCCCGATCGTGCACGACATCGATCGCGAGGCGGCGCCGGTCGCGGGCGCGTCGTCGAGCGGCGTCGGTTCCGGCGGCATGGCGAGCAAGGTCGGCTCGGCGCGGATCGTCACGCGCACCGGTGTCCCGGCGATCGTGGCACCCGGCCGCGAGCCCGATGTGATCTCGCGCGTGCTCTCCGGCGCGGATCTCGGCACGCTGTTCGTTCCACCGCCTCGAACCGCGAGCCTGTCCGCGCGCAAGCACTGGATCGCGTACGGCGCGAAGCCGGTCGGCAAGCTCGTCGTCGACGACGGTGCCGTGCGCGCGGTGAAAGACGGCGGCAAGTCCTTGTTGCCGGCGGGCATCAAGTCCGTCGAGGGCGAGTTCGAGCTCGGCGACACGGTGAGCGTCGTGAGCGCTTCGGGCGTCGAGCTCGCACGTGGCCTGGTCGCCTACCCCGCCGGCGAGCTTCGCAAGATCTCAGGGTTGCAATCGGCCGGTATCGAGGCCAGGCTGGGATACAAGTCCACCGACGAGGCGATTCACCGAGATGATCTCGTGATCCTGTGAACGAGTCGAGCCCGCGCCATCTGATCCAGGGCGTCGCACAAGCCGCGCGTATCGCAGCGCGGTTGGTGGCAAAGGCCTCGGCAGCACAGCGCACCGCGGGCCTCCACGCGATCGCCGACGCCGTCGATCGCAACGCGCCCGCGATCCTCGCGGCCAACGAGAAGGACATGGCGGCCGCGACCACGCTCGCCCCGGCGATGCAAGATCGCCTGCGCCTCGACGACACGCGTGTGGCAGCGCTCTCGCGCGCGATTCGCGAGATCGCGGATGCACCCGATCTGCTCGGCCGCGTCGAGAAGTCCGAGACGCGACCGAACGGCCTCGAGGTCCAGCGCGTTCGGATTCCGCTCGGCGTGATCGCGATGATCTACGAGGCACGCCCGAACGTGACCACCGATGCGGCCGCGCTCTGCCTCAAGTCCGGCAACGCGTGCATCCTGCGCGGCGGCAGCGAAGCGATCGAGAGCAACCGCGCGCTCGCCGCGGCGGTGCGTGAAGGCCTCGCGCTCGCGGGTCTCCCGGCGGACGCGGTGCAGCTCGTCCCGACGACGGATCGCCAGGCGATCATGGAGCTCGTGAAGCTCGACGAGCTGATCGATCTCTGCATCCCGCGCGGCGGCGAAGGCTTGATCCGTTACGTCGCCGAGCACGCACGCGTGCCCGTGATCAAGCACTACAAGGGCGTGTGCCACGTGTTCGTGCACGCGGCCGCGGATCCGCAGGTCGCCCTGCGGATCGTCGACAATGCGAAGACCTCACGCCCGGGCGTCTGCAACGCACTCGAGACCTTGCTCGTCGATCGCGCGCTGGCCCCGGCGTTCATCCCGGCCCTGGTCGAACGGCTCGGCGGCAAGGTCGAGCTCCGCGGCGACGAGCTCGCGCAGCAGCTCGGCGGGCCCACGGTCCGCGCCGCGTTCGAGGACGACTGGCACGCCGAATATCTGGATTTGATCCTGGCCGTGCGGGTCGTCGACGGGCTCGACGCGGCGATCGCGCATATCGAGCAATACGGCTCGAGCCACACCGAATCCATCGTCACCACCGACGAGGCCGCCGCCGAGCGCTTCCTCCGCGAGGTCGATTCCTCGACCGTCATGGTCAACGCCTCCACGAGGTTCGCGGACGGCGGGGAGCTGGGCCTCGGGGCCGAAATCGGCATCTCCACGACCCGCCTCCATGCCTACGGTCCAATGGGCGCAGAGGGCCTCACGACCCTCAAGTTCGTGGTACGCGGTAGAGGACAGGTTCGCGAATCCCAGTCGAAAGGGCCATCGAGCGGCGCATGACCAAGAAGAAGCAGACGAGCTCACCGAAGCGGAGGGCATCTAATCCCGGTGATGGGGACCTCCCCACGGACGGACTCGACGGAGCGATGCGCGCACTCGCGCTTGCCCTCGACAAGAAGGCGCTCGAGCCCGTGCTGCTCGACGTGCGCGAGCTCTGTTCGTTCTGTAACTACCAGCTCGTCGTTTCGGGTCGCTCCGATCGACAGGTCGACGCCATCGCCGATGGCATCAACCTCGGCCTCAAAGGCGAGGGACTGCGGCCGCTCGGCGCCGAGGGTGCGCGCACCGGCCAATGGTCGCTCCTCGACTACGGCGACTTCGTCGTGCACGTGTTCTTGCACTCCGCGCGCGAGCACTACGATCTCGAAGGTCTGTGGAACGACGCACCGCGCGTTCCGATCGATGTTCCCGACGACGCACGCATCCCCGCGGACACGTACGAGGATGACGACGCGTACGCCGGGGCGTCGCGCTGAAGATCACGCTCGCGGTCGTCGGCCGACTCAAGGAGTCCTACTTCCTCGAGGCCGAGGCCGAGTACCTGAAGCGCCTGAAGCCGTACTGCACGCTGACGGTGCACGAGGCGAAGGATGAAGCGGCGTTGATCGCGGCGCTGCCCGCCAATGCGCATGTCTACGCGTTCGACGAGCGCGGCCAGTCGATGTCGAGCGTCGCGTTCGCGAACGACATCCTCGCCGCGGAAGCGAACCACGGCGGCGGCGCTCCGATCGTCTTCGCCGTCGGTGGCGCCGACGGTCACAGCGACGAGCTGCGAAAACGCAGTCGCAAGCTGATTGCATTTGGTCAATTGACGATCGCGCACCGGCTCGTCCGGCTGCTCGTGATCGAGCAGCTCTACCGAGGCTTCCGCATCCTGCGCGGAGAGCCCTACCACCGCGACTAACGGATCCCTCATCGTTTTTGCGGCACCGATGTAGGACGCCGCAGAGCGGCATCCGCGCGGAACTCCAAGAGCGGTCAGTGCGACCTCGTGCGACGCGCACCGAGAACGGTGAGTTGCGGCCTACAGGGGCGACCTTCGTATCGTCGCCGCACTCGATCACCCACTTACTGCGGAGGCCATTGTGCGCATTTCCCTCGCTGCTGCTCTCTCGGTGACTGCTCTCCTCGGCTGCACCCCGGACGTCTCCGAGCCCGAAGTGCTCACGTACGACGAGTTCAAGGCGCGTGCGTATCAAGAGCCCGACACCGGCATGTACATCATCAACGGTGACGAGCTGATCGAAACCGAAGAGGCGATGCAGGCGCAGTACGACAACTTCCTCCAGTCGATCAGCGACGCGAAGCTCCGCGAAGAAGGCCTCGGGAGGCTCGAGCAGGGCCTCATCATCAACACCGTCGGCGGCGCCGATGACAAGTGGAGCGCGGCGACCGCACAGAACCTGACCTACTGCATCTCGTCGTCGAGCTTCGGCTCGCGCTACAGCACGATGGTGAACGCGATGAACAGCGCGGCCGGCGCGTGGGAGTCGGCTGCCGGCGGTGGCGTCAACTTCGTCCACGCGTCGTCGGAGGACGGCAACTGCACGAACCGCAACAAGAACGTCGTGTTCAACATTCGCATGGTGGTGTCGACGCAGTACCTCGCGCGCGCGTTCTTCCCGAGCACGTCGCGTCGTGGCCGCGAGATCCTCGTCGCCACCGATTCGTTCGGCAACATCAACCCGTGGACACTCACGGGCATCATGCGCCACGAGCTCGGTCACACGATTGGCTTCCGCCACGAGCACACGCGCCCCGAGTCGGGCACGTGTTTCGAGAACTCGCAGTGGCGCGCGCTCACCGCGTATGACGCGGCGTCCGTCATGCATTACCCGCAGTGCAACGGCACGAACAACGGCGACCTGAGCCTGACCACGCTCGACAAGGCCGGCGCGGCCGCCGCGTACTAACGCGCGCGTTTGACAGCGCGATCCATCTCGCGCTTGTCGTCGGCTTCCTTCTTCGACTGGCGCTTGTCGTGCTGCTTCTTGTTCGTGACCAAGGCCAGCTCCACCTTCACCACTGAACCCTTGAAGTAGAGCGAGAGCGGGATCAGCGTGAAGCCCTTCTGCGTCGTCTTGGTCTCGAGCTTGTCGAGCTCGTGACGATGCAGGAGGAGCTTTCGCACGCGCTCGATCTCGTGCTGCCAGCGATTGGCCTGGGAGTACTCGTTGATCTGGATCTTGTGCAGGTAGCCCTGCCCCTTCCGGATCTCCACCCAGCCGTCGCTGATCACGACCTTCGCATCACGCAGCGACTTCACCTCCGAGCCGACGAGGACGAGGCCGGCCTCGACGCGATCGTGGATGACGTAGTCGTGCGTCGCCTTGCGGTTCGTGGCGATCACGCGAACCTCTTGCGGCTTGTTCGGCTTGGTCACCATTCGCCAACGTTCGGCATCGAGGTCCACGGCTCGCTCGGCACGAGCGCGTCGCCCTTCTGCAACAGCTCGACGCTGATCGAGTCCGGCGAGCGGACGAACGCCATGCGGCCGTCGCGCGGCGGGCGCGAGATCGTGTAGCCGCTGGCCATCAGCCGCTGGCAAGCGGCGTAGATGTCGTCGACCTCGTACGCAACGTGGCCGAAGTTCCGGCCCACGGTGTAGGGCTCGGTCTGATCCCAGTTATGCGTCAGCTCGATGTGCGGCGAGTCGCCCTGGGCGTGCTCTCCGAGAAACACGAGCGTGTAGCGGCCTTGCTCGCTGTCGCGGCGGCGGATCTCGCGAAGGCCGAGGCCCTCGCAAAAGAACCGCAGCGCGGCGGGCAAGTCGCGCACGCGAATCATCGTGTGGAGGTAACGCATGGGAGCTTTTTACTTCGTGATAGCTTCTTCGTCACGCTATGAGCGAGCAAGTCATGCTGCGCGTTGTCCTCGGTCGGGAGAATCCAATGCGCGTGCGCTGGCGCGCGACCGATGGCGCCCCCGGCGACGGTTACAAGGCGCAGGTCACCGCGCTCGTGCTGCCCGACGGCACGCGCATCGCGATGCACGGGTCGTCGGTCCTCGAGCAGGCACAGCCCGTCGACGACGACGGCGAGTTCGCCGTCACGTTCACCGGCATGATCGGCTACGCGCCCGAGCACGCGGACTACGAGGCCGTCGAGAAGCTCTCCGACACCGACGTCGACTACGAGATCGAGTTCGTCCACGAAGACGGCCACACGGCCGGCGCGGATGCGTTCGATGTCGTGGAGCGGCCACGCGCGACCGCAACAAATCTCGCGAACCCCGGCAGCTGATGCGCGACGACACGCCGAGCCGCACGGCCGCCTGGGTGGCCGCCGCGCGGCACCTCGGCCGGCTTCTGCCCGAGGACGTTCGCATCGCGGACGATCCATTCGGCGCGGCGTTCACCTCGCTGCAGCTCGCGCGGATGATCGAGAACGCCGCCGGTGGTGGGCTGGGCGGCATCCGCGGGCCGATCTCGAAGCTACCGGGCATCTCGCGCTGGATCCTGTACATGCAGGTTCGCACGCGCGTGATCGACGACATCGTCCGGGCGTTTCACGGTGATCAGATCGTGCTGCTCGGTGCGGGCTACGACTGCCGCGCGCTGCGCTTGCCCGAGCTCGAAGGCCGGCGCGTGTTCGAGATCGATCATCCGGCGACGCAGGGCCACAAGCGGCGCGTGCTCGAGCGGCTCGATGCCAAATCATCGTCGACGTACATCACGTGGGACTTCGAGACGATGCCGACCGAAGATCTGCCCGACGCGCTCGCCGAGGCGGGGCACGACGCGAGCGCGCCGTCGCTGACGATCTGGGAAGGCGTCACGATGTATCTGACCGAGCCGGCGATCAACGCGTCGCTGCACGCGATCACCGCGTGGAGCACACCGGGCTCTCTGCTCGCGATGACGTACTTCGCGAAGAATCGGATCGCCGCGCCGTCGTGGACCACCCGCGCGATCGCCGCGGTGGTCGCGCGTGTCGGCGAACCGTGGCGGTTCGGCTGGTTGCCCGAGGAGCTGCCGGGCTACCTCGGGGAGCGCGGCCTCGCACTCGTCGACGACATCGCCCTGTCCGATGCCGCGCGCGAGCTGTTGCCGCCCTCGTACGCGCGGCAGGTCGACGATGCGGAGCGCCGCGTCGTCCTTGCGGCGGCGCCCGAGTCGATCGCGGTCGCCCAGCGCGGTTAGTCGAAGCACTCTAGGAGGATCTCGTCCTCCGAGTCGGTCTCCCACCGCCACTCGTCGAAGTCTTCGTCGTCGAAGATCGCGAGGTCGTAGCCGGTGAGGTCGTAGGTCTCGTCGAACAAGACGTCTGCGTCCGTCACGAAGTCGCCGTAGACGGGATATTCCTCACCGGCGACGATGAAGCCGCAGTACACGCTGAAGCTGCAGTCTTCGTCGAACGCGTCGCACTCCTCGGTGTCGCCGAACTCGACGCGCACGAGCGTGTAGTCGAGGCCGTCGTAGCCCTTGAACGTCTGCTGGTCCACCGCGTGAATGGTTCGCTCCGAGATGCCGTACTTCGCATCCGTGGTCTTGCACGCGCCGTCGCACGACTCGCTGTCCTTGCAGCCGAAGAACACGATGGTCGCGAACAGGGCGAGGAGGGCGTGGCGCATGCCCCTCTTGGTACAAGCCCGATGCCACCTCGGGATTCCTTGGACATCGCAGAGTTGGCCACGTCGCGGGTGCATCCTCGGGTCGACGACTGACGACCCGTCGGCTCGATCGGGTTATCGTCATGGTCCGGGATGAGCGAAGAACGGGGCCCGCGGCGGACCCAGTTGTATGGGTCGATCGACGCGGTGGAGCATCCGGCGACGCTCGCCGACGGCGTGATCGTGGAAGAGTCGTATCTGCGCGTCGGAGAACAGCTCGAGCGCTATCGCATCGAGGACGTGCTCGGACGCGGCGGCATGGGGGAGGTCCTCTCCGCGCGTGACGATCAACTCGGTCGCGTCGTGGCGATCAAACGCCTCAGGATCGAGAACCCGAGCCAGGAGATCCTCACGCGATTCCTTCGCGAGGTGCGGATCCAAGGCCGACTCGAGCATCCAGCGGTTGTCCCCGTGCACGAGCTCAACACGGACGGCGCGCAGCCGTTCTTCGTAATGAAGCAGCTCGCGGGCACGACGCTCGCCGACGTGATCGACGCGCTCGCTCGCAAGGACCCGACCGCCACCGCGAAGTTCACGCGCCAGCGGCTCCTGCGCGCGTTCGTCGACGTTTGCCTCGCGATCGAGTTCGCCCACACGCGCGGCGTCGTGCACCGCGATCTCAAGCCCGCGAACATCGTGCTCGGCGATTTCGGCGAGGTCTACGTCCTCGACTGGGGCGTCGCGCGCGTCGCCGACGAGAATGGCGAGATGCGCGCGAGCTTCGCCGATGTCGAGACCGTCGTCGAGTCGGCGACGATCGACGGTCAGATCCTCGGCACACCGGGCTACATCGCGCCCGAACAGATCGCGCACTCCTCGGATCTCGACGGCCGCGCCGACGTCTACTCGCTCGGCTGCATCCTGTTCGAGGTGCTCGCGATCGTCTCGCTCCATCCGCGCGGCGAGGGCGCGATCGCCTCCGCCCTCACGATGGCAAACGCGCGCCCGTCCACCCGCGCGCCCGAGCGAGAAATCCCGCCCGAGCTCGACGAGATCTGCGTGTGCGCGACCGCGCTGGGCCGCGAGGATCGCTACGCGACCGCGCGCCAGCTCGGCGAGGCGGTGCAGTCCTTCCTCGACGGTCACCGCGACAACACGCTCCGCGGCGAGCTCGCGCGCGCCGAGCTCGATGCCGCGAGCCGCGCCCTCGCGACCGGCACCACACACGGCCGCCGCACCGCGATGCGCGCCGCCGCACGCGCCCTCGCACTCGACCCGAAGTACCAGCACGCCGCCGATCTCGTCGGACACCTCATGCTCGAGCCTCCGAAGGAGATGCCCCCCGAGGTACAAGCCGAGCTCGACGAGGTCGACACCGCCACGATGAGGCGCAGCGCGCGCTTCGGAACCTACGCCGCCCTCGCCTATCCGATCTTCTGGGCGCTGCTGTTCTGGGCCGGCTTTCGCGACACCTGGTACCTGATCGCCGCGCCGTGCATCTCGGCCACCATCATCATCGCGAACGTCTTCCTCGTGCGCCGCTGGCTGTACTGGCCGCGCTACGTCGCCATCCTCGCGAACATCGCGATGTTCGCGCTGTTCGCGATCGTCGTCAGCCCGGTCATCATGGGTCCGGCGCCGGCGATCATCATGATCATGCTGCTCGCAGCGCAGCGCCGGCTCGTCTCGATCTGGGTCATCGCCGTGCTGACCGCGCTCGCCGTCGTGAGCCCGTGGCTCCTACAGCTCGCCGGCCTGATCGATCCGATCATCTCGGTCTCGGACAACCAGGTGATTCTGACGACGATGGGCAGCGACCTCGCGCTCACGAACGTCGTCATCGGACTCGTCTTCTACTGCGTGGTGATGACGCAGCTCGCGGCGCTGATGGCGCGTGCGCAGGACGACGATCGCCGCGCCGCGCGTCGCACGAACCACCTGCAGACGTGGCAGCTGCGCCAGCTGATGCCGCGTGCGACGACCTCCGTCCCGCCGCCCTAAGCGGGCGCGCGGTTCGCGAGCCAGCGGTCGGTGCGCCGCGCGACGTTCACGACGCCCGACAAGAACGTGCGCTTCCAGCCCGACGGTGGTGTCGACGGGAAGAACAGCTCCTGGAACTTGTCCTGCCCGGCGCGCGAGATCCGGAACAAGCCCTTCACCGCCTTCGCGTCGGTACCGCGGTTCGGCCGCGTGCGCTTCATCCGCTTGATGATCTCGTTGTGATACTTGAAGCCCTGCATGTTCATCTCGCCGGGGTCGACGCCGAGCTCGACGAACGCAGGGTTGATCACCATGCCGCTCGCGATCATCTCGAGCTGCATGCGGGTCTGGAACCACCAGAGCGAGAGCGCTTCGCGATCGCTGAGCCCTTCGAGGACGGCGGGCAGCGTCAGCACGCCGAGCCCGACGTGCCGCGCTTCATCGCGCTCGAAGTAATAGAGCAGCTCGGTGAGCACGGGCTCGAGCTTCGCCTCGGCGAGCGTGCGGAACATGACGACGGCGGTGCTCTCGACGAGCAGCTGCATGCCGACGACCTTGTAAAGCAGGTTCTCGGTCTCGAGCAGCTCGACGAGCAGCGTGCGGCTCCAGCCGCCGAGCTTCTCGACGTGGATGCCGGCGCGCCACATGTAATCGCGCAGCACGTAGAAGTGGCGCGCTTCGTCGAAGACCTGGCTCGATGCCGCCATCTTCGCCGGCGTATCCTCGAGCTTGACGGCGAGGTCCGCGCTGATCGACCACGCGGCGAGCTCGCCCCACAGCAGCACGGACGCGATCTTCGCGAACGCGGCCTTCTTCTCCTCGGGGAAGTTGATGCCGCCGTGTTTCGTGACGAGCTCGTCGAGCGTGGTGCGTCCGTCCCATGCTTGCTCGTGACCCTTGTGATAGATGCGCGCCACCGTATCGGTGCGCGCTTGCGCCAACCCGACGATCGATGGATCGCCATACTCGTACGGCGGGAACTGCGTGCGTGGCTTCTGCGGCTTGAGCCAACGTTCGGTGAGTGTCGCCATCGTGTCCTCCTAGTCGGGTTTCACTCGATCGGAGAGCGTTCCGATCGCATGGAGTGTCGTTGCCTCGCGCGCCAGCCGATCGAGATCGACGGGCGCTTCGCTCCTTAGTGCATCGAGCGCGAGCTTCTCGGTGCCGCCGACGATCATGATCGCGGCCGCGTGCGCATCCATCTCGCGCAGATATCCCGCCTTCATCGCGGTCACGATGTCCCGCTCGACGATCGCGACGATCGCGACATCGATCTCGCCGAGGATCTTCTCGACGTCGACATCGAGCCCCACCGCCTCGCGCAGCAGGATGCGCAGCGTGTGCTCGTCCGCGAACACGACGCCGAGCAATTCGCGCAACGCCCGCGCCTCGAACTCGATCGCCTGCGCCCGCGTGATCTTCTCGGGCGGCGGAAACTTCACATTGCGCGCGCTCTGCCGTTCCATGAGCGCCTTCACGCGCTCGAGCGTCTCGCGCAGGATCGCCTCGAGCACCGAGCGCTTGTTCGCGAAGTACTGGTACAGCGTCCCGCGCCCGATGCCCGCCGCCTCGCAGATGTGGCTGACGTTCGCCGCGTGAAAGCCGCGCTCCGCGAACACGCGCTTCGCGCAGTCCAAGATCTGCCTCGCCCTCGCCTCTGAGCGCATGTAACTCATTGCATAGACTCGGAACTGACGTGTCAGTTCTACGCCTTGCGGCCGCGATCGTCAAGGCCGGCGACAAAGGTCAACGATCTCGGCGCGAAGCTTACGCTACGCGCCATGAGCACCCCGTACTCCGAGTCCGCCGCGCTCTACGATCGGATCTACGCCACGAAGGACTACCGCGCCGAGGTCGAGACGCTCCGCGTGGTCATCGAGCAACTGAACCCGCGCGCGCGCACGCTGCTCGAGGTCGCGTGCGGTACGGGCAGTCACCTCGCACTTCTCGCGCAATGGTTCGATGTCGAGGGCGTCGATCTCTCCCCCGACATGCTCGCGGTCGCCCGCGCCAAGCTCCCCGACGCGAGGCTCTCCGTCGGCGACATGCGCACGCTCGCGCTCGGACGCCAGTTCGACATCGTCACCTGCCTGTTCAGCAGCATCGGCTACGTCCGCTCGCCGGACGAGCTCGACGCCGCCGTCGCCGCGATGGCCGCGCACCTCACGCCCGGCGGTCTCCTGATCGTCGAGCCGTGGTTCGAAGCCTCCGCATGGCGAACGGGCTCGATGCACGGCTCGCTCGTCGTCGACGAGCCCGACCTGAAAGTCGCGCGCATGGTCATCTCGTCGACGCGCGACCGGTTCGCCGTCACGCCGATGCACCACCTCGTCGCGCGCCCCTCCGGCGTCACGCACTTCATCGAGACACACGAGCTCTTCCTCGCGACCGCCGACGAATATCGCGCGGCCTTCACGTCGGCGAATCTCGACGTCACCCACCGACCCGACGTCCTGCCGCGCACCGCATGGATCGGCCGCCGTTAACCTCCTAGATCCTCTGCTTGACCGTTCCCCTGTCCGGACCCATAGTTGGCTCTGTTCTCTGATAACTGGGGGCGTACCGGCTTCGACGGGGATGTCGATGTTCGGACTGCGCGTCGTGGCGCCCATGGCCACGTAAAAATGGGCAATCCTGCAACTGCGAACGATAACAACGCTGTTGCTCTCGCTGCCTGATTAAACCCAGGTAACGACGGTGCTCGCAGCTTCCGTCTGTAGCCGCGAAGCACCGCCACAATCAGACTGGACCACCAGAACCGTCGGCGCATGGAGGTCGAGACAAAGTCGACTCGTTGGGCTCGCAGGCCGGCCGCTGCCGGCGAGCCCGAGACTTTAAATAGCGTGCCTACGCGCGTAGATGTCTGTTCGGAAGCATTTTCGGACGCGGGTTCGACTCCCGCCGCCTCCACCATTTTCATCGAGTTGTTCGCAAATCTGCGCGACTCGATCTCCACGTTGTCGTCCTCGTCAAGCGCAGCGGATCTACCCGCCGCCGCCGCGTCGAGTACGACGCCGCGCCTTGGGGTGAGTGCCAACGCGTCCGGCTTCGAAGGCACTGTCGTCACACGATGGATGTGCGACCTCATCGTTCCCGGCGCGGAAGCTCGTTTGCGTGCTCACTGCGCGAAGTCCTTACCGACGTCGAACAGCGAGCGATTGTATTCCGCGAGCGTCTTGCCGAGAACGGCGACGTGGCCACCGAACATCGCGTCCACGCCGGCGCGCGAGACCCAGTCGAGCCCGTTCGACACGCTGGCGCTGAGGTCAGTGCGCGCATATGCGCCGACGACCACGTACGGGCCGGCGACGTCGTAGAACTTCACGTCGACGCGTGTCGACAGCCGCACGGATGCACCCGCCGACGCACCGACCGTGAACGACGGACCACGCGCGTTGAACGAGATCGAAGGATTCGCGACCGGGCGCCATCGCCCGTCGGTGTAGCTCGCTCCGGCCTCGACGCTCGCCTTCGCAGTCGCGGACCCGAGGTCGACTCTCCCGCCGGCGGTTGCATGCGCTTCTCCCGTTAGTATGAGCGACACGCGCACGAC
The DNA here is from genome assembly GCA_030857175.1 of Myxococcota bacterium. Lineage (GTDB taxonomy): Bacteria > Myxococcota_A > Polyangia > Haliangiales > Haliangiaceae > JABFXX01. The sequence goes on from JALZOJ010000032.1 coordinate 80,256, forward strand.
TTCCACCACAGGCACAGTGCCGATGAACTGCGTCGCCGTGTAGGGCGGCGACTGCCACAGCGTCTTCGAGAAGCCACGGTTGAAGCTGCGCGTGCTGTCGATCGAGATCCCGACGGACGCTTCGAGGTCACCTCTCACGATTGCGTGAAAGTGCGAGAGGCTGCCGTCCTCGATCTTTAGGTCCACGTCGACGTACGGCCGGAAGCGCACCGTGCCGCGGTTCAGCGTTACCTGGATTCCGACCTCGTCGATGATCTTGTTGTTCGTGAAGTCGAGGGCGAGGTTGTTGATCGGAATGATCAGCCCGTCGTAGCCCGTGGGCAGCGGCTCCGCGAACACGTCGCGCTCCGAGCTCACGTGCCCGCGCAAGATCGCATCCGTCAGCGCGGCCGGCTCGGTCACGAGCGCGAGTTGCCCCGCCTGCGATTCGACCGCTACGACCTTGCGGAGGAACGGCGCGGGTCCGTTCGACACGATCACGTCGCCCACGCGCGCCGATGCGAGCGCACCGGCCGCGCCTGTCGCGACGGTCAGCCGGTTCGCTTCGACCGTCAGCCCCGCCGCGACTGCTTCGTCCAGGACGACCAGATTCGGCTGCGCCACGCTGTCGGTGATCTCGCCGACGCCACAACCGACCGAGAGCGAGATCGCCATGAGGAGCAGGGAGATACGCATACTGGTCGTTCGTGCAGCCCGCGAACCAACGCCATGTGGGGTGACCGCTCCCCGATCCGCCGATCCGCCTGGAACCCCGAGACCCCGATCGCGTCTCGCGTCACGGAGCAACACAGCGAGCTTGCGCAACCCGTGCACGAGCTGTTGCGGCAAGGCAACTGTCCGCGTGGCCACTCGGGTAGCCGGCAGTGTCGTTGTTCGTGACAGCCGAGACGTTCTTCGCACCGACCTCAGCTGGTCAGGTCGCGCACGCGAACCAACGCCTCGCCGATCTCGTGCTCGGCTGCCGCGCGACCCTCCGCTGGCGTCAGTCGCCCGCCGGCGATCAGCTGTTCTCGATCGCCGAGCTCCGGTCCCATCGCTGGAAGCTCGGGCTCGCTGCGAGTCGACGCGATGATGACATCGCGCACGCGCGTGTCACCTTCGCGCCAGGCCCACTCGAGGATCGCCCACGCGAGCTCCGCGTGTCGGCGCTCGTCCTCGGCGATCGTGTGTTGCGCCTCGCTGGCGAAGTGTCGCGCAGATAAGGCTGCACTGGCCGCCTGCGCTGCCGCCACACCTTCTCCGAGGCAACCGTCGATCCACGCTTCGCGCGCCAGCGTCGTCAGTACTTCCGTCGAGCGGTGCGCCCAGCGCGGCGCCGCATACTTCTCTTCGAGCGGTAGCAAGTGGAACGGCGTGCCGGCGAGACGCGAGCACAGCGCGACGTGCCGTGCTTCGTCTGCCGCGGCACGTCGTGCTGCATGGATCAGCGCCTCGGGTGCACGGGCCACGCGCAACTCGGCTGCCATCCGCTCGAACGCCCAGATCGACGCGTACTCGGCGCGCGCGTCCTCGATCCAAGCGACAGCGACGGCGTCGCGACACTCGCCGAGCGTGGCAACCCCCGGCAGCACCGCGGTGTCGTCGTCGCGCAGGCGCCTGCCACCGGAGCACGGAAGCTTCCACTCGGTCGGCAACAGAACGGCCGAGACGCTGCCGTCGTAGTTACGCAGATCGCCGAAGAACGGGATCGAGGCTTGCGCGTGCAGTGCAGCCAAAGTTGAAGCATAGGGTCCGCCTGCGACGTGCAGTGCCAACACGCGACCGATCTCCGATTCCTTGTGCGAGGAATGCAGCGCGAGGCCGACCTCGGCGGCGGCGCTCGGATCGTCGGTGCCGTCAAAGAGCAACCGGTGTCCCGCGATCACGGCGCGCGCGGACGTAAGGCCGCGTCCCTCGAACCGCAGCACGAGCGCGTTGGCTTCGGATGTGAAACGCAGATCGAGACCGTACGAGAACCGGAACGAGCCCGCTCCGAACGCGAGGCCGAGGCTCAGGCCGAGAACGGTTGCATTGTCGTAGCCCCTCGGCTCCGGATCTTCGTGACAGGCGACAGCATCATTTGCAGAGCCGAGCGTCGATGTCGCGATCACCCCGTAGCTAGCGAGTCGTTTCAAACCCATATTCTCTCCGGACGGCGAAGCCGAAGGGAACGTCACGCGAGTCGAATAGTGGTCGGCCCACTCATGGTCGCAAGAGCGTCGAGGAGATTTAAGGCGGGTTTCGGATTGGCCGATCGCCTGACCGAGCTCACTCGTTCGTGCATGCGTTGCGCATCGCGGGCTCCTCGTCGGGACGGGAACATGGCATCACGTCGCGCCCGGCTTTCAGCACAGCACGCTGCTGACAATTTCCCACCGGCTTGTTGCCACGTCCGGTTCTCCGTCCGATGCTAGTCGCTCATGAACCTCATGGTCGGTGGCTTGCTCGTCATGCTCTTCGCGTGTGCCGGGGCGCCGGCTCCGGTCTCGCCGCGTCCGCCGACGCCGGAACCGAACGCCGCTGCTCCCATCGTGAGCGAGCCCTCGGCGGAGCTCGAACGGATGTCGGTCGAGTGGATGGAGGCCATGATCCGTCACGACCGCACCAGGCTCGAGTCGCTGATGGCACCCGAGTACGTGTTGCGCAACTGGGACGACAGCAAGCAGGTGCGCGATCGAACCGCCTGGCTCGATGCCTTGTTTAACCATCTGAAGATCGAGAAGTGGGAGCAGAAGGCGATCGCAGCACAGGTCTACGGTGACGTCGGCGTTGTCACCTCGAAGTACATCTGGATCGGGTCGTTCGACGGCAAGGGTTTCGATTCGCGAGGCTACTTGACCGACATCTTCGTCCGCGGGCCCGCTGGATGGCGGGTCGTGTCGCGGACCTCGGGCGGGATCCCGGGCAGCAAGCTGATCGACGGGACGGTCAGCGTCTGGTGAGTCGTGCGCGAGAGCCCGCGGAGGGCTCGAGTGCCCGCGACTCCGTCGGGAACCGAGGCGTTTCGGTGACGTGCAACGTCACGCTCGCGCTCTGACCGCGTCCGAGCTCCAACACGGCTGCGCGGGCTACTCCACCCGTACCCGAAGGTATCTGCGAAGCGGCCGATTCGATCCTGTACCCGACACGTCTCCCCCCGATACCCCCGTCGTACCCGGACTCACCTGCTGGCTGGTCTATAAGAGTGAGCTTCATGCTCACCTTCAAGACCGCGCGTCGTACTCCGTCCCTGTCACTCGTCGTGGGGCTGGTGGTCGGCACGACCGGCGTCGCTGCGGCGAATCCCGCCCTCCACGCGAGCTCGCGCCGTTACGCCGAGACCAACTCGGCGACCGCGACCGGCCGCTCGGGTAACGCCAAGCTCGAGACTCGTGCCCTGCGCGGTCGCGACGGCTCTACCGTCCTCGACATCACGACCGGCCAGCTCGACGTTGCCGGCGCTCCGGGCGCACTCGCCAAGATCGGCGTCAAGGGCTACGACGGCGAGGGCAACGTCGCCTGGAACCACAACTACACGACGGGCTTCACCGGCGGCACCACACGGTACGTCTACACGAACATGCTGCGCGGCCAGCCCTACCAGGTGCAGGCGAACATTCGCGGCATCGATAACAAGCGCACCGACGTCGTCACCGTGTCCGGCTCGGTCAAGCTGCGTCCCGATCTCGGCGTCTCGCTGAGCGCTCCGGCACGCGCGCTCGTCGGTTCCGTGGTCAACGTCAGCGCGGTCGTTACCGAGCAGAACCTCGAGGCCGGCGCGACGGCGAACTGCTTGCTCCTCGTCGATGACGTCGCGGCAGATCAAGCCACGGGCGTCTGGGTCGATGGTGGCGACACCGTCTCGTGTGCGTTCACAACCTCGTTCGCGACGGTCGGCACGCATCGCCTCCGCGTCGTTGTCGATCAGGTCGTCCCCGCGGATGACAACGTCGTCGACAACGCGGCCGAAGGCACGATCGAGATCTACGGTAACCAGAGCCCGCTCGCCTGGCAGTACGCCGCCAGCGGCCATCGCTACGATCGGTTGACCGTGCAGACGTCCGGCGCGTTCAGCACCGTCACCGATGGTGTCGCGAACGGCCAGGACTGGAATTACACGCTCGAATACAGCGAGCGTGCGTACGAGAGCGCGAGCTTCGCAGCTGGTGCTGCGACGCGGCTGCGGTTTCCCGCCGAGCTCAGCTTCTCCGAGCGTAGCGCCGCCACCAACCTCAGCTCGTTCGGCTTGTCGCTGACGCCGACCGCGAGCCAGACGTGGGGGGACGACTCGTACGGCTCGACCACGATGCAGTTCCAGGATGCCGCCTCGGGCTCGACGCTCTACGTCGAGGAGTTCCATAACGGCGACTACGCGTACTTCAACGTGTCGGTGAACCGCTTCGCCGGCCGCGTCACGTACTTCGCCGCGGATTACACGCGGACGTGGTTTGGCAGCGACTCGACGGAGACCTACTACACGACGAACGCGAGCCAGGGAGTCGGCTCGATCTCGAGTGGTCCACAGATCGCGTTCGCACTCGCGCTGACGAGCGGCGCGGCGAGCTACACGCTGTCATCCGCGGTCGACGTCAGCCGCCAGCCGGAGGCCCGCTTCTCGCCGCTGGCTTGCCAGCCGTGGCAGTTCGCCGACGGTGTGACGGGCCGGGCGTGCTCGGGCAGCGATTACGCGCTGACGCGCTGGAGCGTCGAGACATCCGGCGTCGCGAACTGACCGCACGCGTGTCGATCCTGCGGTCACCGCTGACCTGGCTCGCCGTGGGCCTCGCCGCGGCGGTCGGATTCCTGGTGTTCTCGCTGCGTGAGGGCCCCGAGGCGACGACGCCGTCCGGCGAAGGCCCGGGCGCCGCGAACCGGAGCTCGCGTGATGCGAGCTCGAATACGAACAACGCCGCAGAGCTGCCGCGCCTGAGCGGCGGCGCCGAGGTCGAGCGCTATCTCGGCGACGTAATGGCGCAGACCGCGACGCGTGGCTTCGTCGAGCCGAGCGATTACGACAAGGGGCGTCGCGCGATCGAACAGCTCCGCGGGACGCTGAGCGAGCCCGAGCTACAAGCGCGGGTGCGGCGGTTCGGCGAGGAGCTGGCTCGTCGCGAGCGGGCGCTGAAGATCAAGCCGATCACCGACGAGCTGGCCGCGATCACGACCGAGCTCGCGACCACGACATCAGCCGAGGCGAGGCGCACGCTCGCCGCGCGCTATCGCGATGCAGTACGGGACCTGCCGCCGATGGACCAGCGCATCGCGCTCGACCGCCTGGATCGTTTGCTCGCAAGCCCGCCGCGCTGACGAACGAGACCCGGTACTCTCGGCGCGCCTGAGCCGGGCGATCTGATCGTGAAGTAAGCGGCGACGACTACCCGCGCGCGCTTTCGATCGCAGCGAGCAGCGCTTCGGTCGTCATCGACAGTCCCTCGATGCGCTGATCGCCGATGAACAACGTGGGCAGTCCGCGGATCTTCGCCGCCTTTGCCTCGCGTAGGTCCGCGGCGACGCGGTCCGCCGCGAGCGGCATGTGTTCGCGATAGCGTGCCATGTCGCAACCGATCTGTTCCGCGATCTTCGCGCAGCCCTCCTCGGTCAGCGTCTTCGGATCTGCCGCGAACAGCGCGCTCGCCATCGCATCGCCCTTGCCCTGCGCGTCGGCACAGCACCACGCGAGGGCTGCCGCGAACGCGTTTTGGTGAATCGGCAGCGGCACCATTTTCCTCACGAGCTCGACGGGACCCGACGCACGCGCGATCGCGGCCTCGACGCGCTCGTTCATCGCCCGGCAGTACGGGCACTCGAAGTCGACCATCTCGACGATCGTGACCGTCGATGTGCGCGGAACCGTGATCGCCGCCGGCGGGCGAGCGAGCGACTCCGACGAGCGGCAGCGGGATGCCGAGCGGATGCGACCACATCGACGCGCGTACCACGTCGCAACCGGTGGTCGCGCACAGCGTCGGCATCACCAAATAGTCATGCGCGAGCGCGACACTCGCAGCGAGTCCGGCGATCGCCGTGAGCGCCGCGAACGCCGTGATGGTGGCCTTCATGGTTCCACGAACCAGTTCCGGCCACTCGTCATTCCTCAGCGATCCGCGCGACGCCCGCGCCGGAGGACTGGGTGAGCTCGACGCCGAGATCAGCTCGCGTCAGTTAACGCGGACGGCCGCACGTAGATCCGGGAACTGCGCATCGATGGCGCCGGACATCGTGCTGAGATCGCCGTTCATGGCGCCCTGCTTGTCGTTCGCCTGGCCACAGGCGTCGGCGCCCTTCTTCAGCTCGGCCTGGATGTTGTTGATCTGCAGCACGAGCGTCGGATCGCTGGCCAGATCGGTGACGGACTCGACGTAGAGACTCATGCCACGCACGTTGATGTTGCCGCCGCGACCGTTAAGGTGCGAGTTGGCCGCGCTCAGCTGGAGGATGATCTTCATGTTCGCTTCGATCTTGGCCCACTTGGCGGCGTCGCTCAGAATGGGGTGCTGACTGACCGTCGTCTTCAGCGTGCAGCCTCCTGGGCTCATGCTCAGGCTGGCTTTCGCCTGACAGTTGGCCTGGATGCCTGCCGACGCCTGGCCCGATGCCCCGCCACTGCCTGCGTTGCCGGCAGCGCGAGCATTGGCGCTGGCGCTGCACTCGGAGACCAGACTTGCGTTGAAGCTCGGCGGCTGGCACACCAGCGTCGTCTTCACCTGGATCGCGCTGCGGATGAAGTTGGCGATCGCATTGGCGTTGGCTTCGACCCCGAGCGCCGCGGCGAGATCGGCGGTCGCTCTGCCATGCATCGCATAGGCTTGGTTGACCGCCAGCAGGTAACCCTCGGCTTCGACGACCCACGAGGCGTACTTGGGCGGCATCTTGGCGATCGGAAGGCTGATCTCTACAGACGCGCTGACCGAGGCGCTCCCTCGGAACGACCCGCTGCCAGCACCAGAACCAGCACAAGCGGATGAAAGCGAAACAGCAGCGATGACGGCAGCAAGTGCAGAATAAGTCATGTTCGATTCCTTCTTTGATTGCCCGGAGACGGACCGCGCGAGCATATGACGCCTGCGGCCCGCGGTCGTGGTGACAGGCGTGCTCAATGACGTTTGCGAACCCCGCACCATTCACTTGAGGCGTCCGTCACGAACTGTTGTTCGCCCGCTCGATGTGACATCACGAAACCTTTTCTCGGGGTTCTCGCGCAGGGAACTTTGAATCGCCCGCGGTGGGCGAATTCGCCCGCGCTGCGTGTGGTTTCGCGTCGCCTCGACCCCGCCGCTGCACAAATTCTAGTCCGCTGGATCCGATGCCTTCATCGTTTGCCACGGCGCGATCTGCGTGTCGAAGGCGGCGGCGACCTCGGGCCGCGCCGTAGCGTCGGTCGTATCGATGTACAGGCCGCGGAGATGGGCCAGCTTGCCGGCGTGTTTCAGCACGGTCGGTCGAAGATCTTGATCAACATCGCCAGCGCACGCGAGGACGTCTGGTCCGGGATCCGGACGGTGTCGACGAATGCTCCGCGCCATACCAGCACGGTCCGGTTGAAGCCGCCGATCCCTACGCTGCGGTTGGCGATGAGCCGCGTGGCGGCTTTTGTTTGCCCGGCGTTTGACGAGTGCGAGCAACTCGCCGAGCGGGTCGCCGATCGAGAGCAACCAGTCCGCGAACACCTCGCGCACGGCCGGATCATCACGCTCGGCGACAAGCCTCGCTTCGAGCTCGGGATTGCGCGGGCGGGCCTTCCTCGCGCGCGGCTTCGCGACTTTGTTTGCGCGCGGCTTCGCTGCTTTACTCACGCGGCGCTTCGCCATCTTTCGGATGGTACAGCGTCAGCAACGCGAGCGCGGCGATGCATGGCGGCGGCTCGATCGGTAACGCCCGCCATCGGATCGGACCGGACAGGTGCTTGTCCGACGCCCGGACACGACGCTGCAACGAGGCGTCAGACCGCTCGCAGCCCCGAGTAGCCTGGCTTCTACTTCGCGGGTGATCAGCGAGGGCTGATCAGCGTCGGCCTACCAGGTGCAGCGGCACGAGTAGCCGCCGCCCAGCGTGATGTCCAAACCCGAGTTGCCGGACTTGACGGTCAGGCCTGCGCACTGGGTTTCCTGGTTCGGCCACGCCCAGCACTTGTACGCACAGTACGTGACGAAGGAGCCGCAGGTCGCGAACCACACCCAGGCCACCGCCGCAGCAATCAGCGCGATCGCGACCGGCGGACTGAGCTGTTCCGTGTCCTCGAGCGACATCAGCAGCGACTGCAGGGCGAGCGCACCGACGACGTGGTCGCGCTCGACGCCGAGCTTCTCGAGGCCCTGCAGCTCGATCACGGTATCGGCTGTGGTGCTCTTGCTGTCCTTCATGAAGAGCTCGAACCCGTCGGCAAGCAGCCGCACGGATTTGACCGCGCCGCGCGGCAGCTCGGCCGTGCCTTGTTGCGGCCCGGTAAACGAGACGAGCTCGACACCATCAGCCGTCCGCAGCACCGTCGCCGTCTCGCCCGTGTTGAGTGGCACGACGAACGTCGACCCCGACGGGATCTTCATGAGGTTCGTCGTCTTCTCGAGACCACCGATGATGACGGCGCGATCGAAGGTGATTTCATCGAGCCCGAGCTTCGATGAGCCGACGCTCTCGAGCTGCCGGACGCCGCTCTCGTCGGCGACTTGGGTCCATACCTCGACGGTGACTTCGCGAGCCTCAGAGGTGGTCCCCTCCGTCGAGGACTGCGTGCAGGCCGTGCCCGCAAACATCATGGCGGTGACGCCGGCGATCAACTTGGTTCCGAGACGTGTCGTTCGTTGCATGGTCGTACTCCTTCTTGGGTTGGTGGTGCGATGCCTGGAAATCGATTGGGCCGGCGAGGTCTCGCGAGCGCGAGGAGCGCGAGCGCGAGCGCAATGACAGCGCCGCTGGTGGGTGCGGTGGCGCAGCCGCCTGTCACGACGAGCGGCGGCATGCACACGGACAGGGTTTCGCCGCCGACGCGGGTGCGCGGGATGCAGTCGTCCCACGGCGCGCAGCCCTCGCCGGTCGCCGCCTCGCACGGCGTGCGGCAGAAGCCACCAAAGCACAGAGAAGACGAGCACTCGACGTCTCGCTCGCACGTGCTGCCGACCTCGTGCGTGCCGCAGTCGGGATCCGGCGCGAGGCATGCCGTCGCGCACACGTCATCGGCCCCGCACGAGCTCGCGCAGTCGAAGTCGACGCCCGCGCAGAGCGAGCACCGATCGTCACCTTCGATGCACGTGCAGTCGCGATCGCCCCGCGGACAACCGATGCCGCACGCGCCGTCGCCGCTGCGGCAGGCATGTGGATCGACGAGCTCGATCGCGCCGGCGATCCATGCGGAATGCGCGGCCGTCGCCACCGCGCGCGCGTCGACGCATCCGACAGACCCGGTCGAGACGACACCTGCGATCCGGTAGTCGTCATCGGTCGGATCGCGGACGAGGACCGGTCCACCCGAGTCGCCCGGGCAGGTGCCGGGCTGATAGCGGAACGCGTCGTTCGTGCGTGAAGTCACCTGTGCGGCGATCTCGCGCGGGCCAACTGCATCGTTGCCGAAGCCGCGCGCACGAATCGCCGCGCCGACCGCAGGCACGGCCGAGGCGATCCGGAAGAGCGGCGCGCGCGGATCGCCGTCGATCCGCAGGACGGCAAGATCGGCGGTGTGCAAGAACGCGTCGTACGAGGGATGAACGGCACCGCCGAGCACGCGCGCGAACACGCCGCCGACTCGGATATCCTCACCGACGAAGAACGCATACGGCCACTTCACGATCCCGTCGTGGACCACGCAGTGCGCGGCGGTGAGCACGACGTCGCGCGTGACGAGCGCGCCGGAGCAGACGATGCGCCGGTCGGCGTCGACGAGCGCACCGACGGTACCCTCCGTCGGTTCCGTGGCCCACGCCGGCGCGTGAAGTGCGACGAGCACCGCGATGAAGAACTTCACGATTTACCCATCGAGCACGTCGCGTGCCCCGCGAGCGCTCGCGTGATTTCACGCTCGTGGCGCGTGCGAACCGCCCGTGATGTTGCCTCGAGCCAATGGCTTCGAGGCAATGAGGCCGTTTGTCGTCGGGCTCATTGATGGCTGCTCGACTTGCTGCAGCTGGCTGGGGCACCGCCCCCGATCGCGTGTCTCCTCGAGAGCGCACCACTTCGCCGCCGCGAACATTCGCGTAGTTCGCCGCGCGTGCTGCGTCCGCGAGGACTCGCTTCGTCTACGTGCGTAGGCATCGCCGCGTGGCATCGCCGCTGCACTCACCGTCGTGCAGAAAGGAAACTGCCATGAAGACGACAACGAACTTCGAGACCATCCCGGAAGAGCTCCTCGCGAACGCGCACGGCGGCGCGCGGACCTGGCGCGAGCTGTCGCGATTCGCGAATGCGCACGGGTTCACCGTGACGTCGAGCACCGGCGGTCGCCACCTCGGCTGGGCGCATCGTGCGGGTCGCGCGATCGACGTGCGTACGCGCGACCACAGCAACTCGGAGGTCAACGCCTTTATCCGCGCGGCGCGCGGTCAAGGCATCACCGTGATCGACGAGCGGCGCGGTGGAAACTCCGCGTGGAGCGGGCCGCACCTTCACCTGCAGCGATAGCGGGCGCATCTCGACCCATCGTGGCGAGCGGCCGCGGTAGAAGAGTCGCAATGCGAACGTTGCTCGCCGCCGCTCTCGTGATCGCGACCTCGTGCGGTAAGACGGACGAGCTCGAAACCAAGGTCGCGGAGCTCTCGAAGGAGCTCGCTGCGACCAGGCGCCTGCTCGACGAGCTCGACGAGAAGGTGGCGAGCTCGAACCGGCTCGAGCGCAAGATCGACGACATCGAGAGGGAGCTCGCAAAGACGCGCGACATGCTCGCGACGCGCCCGTCGCTGCCCACTCGACCGGCACGGCCCGAGCCGGATCGTTCGAAGACGTACGCGGTTCCCGTCGACAACGCGCCGTCGCTCGGACCCGCCAACGCGAAGGTCACGATCGTCGTCGCGCACGAGTACGCGTGCCCGTATTGCGAGAAGGCGCGACCGACGCTCGACGAGCTCCGCAAGAAGTACGGCAACGACCTGCGCCTCGTGTTCAAGCAGCTCGTGGTCCATCCGCGCAATGCCATGGCGTCGGCACTCGCGATCTGTGCGGCAGACAGACAGCAGAAGTACGTCCAGATGGACAAGCTCCTGTGGGAAGAGGGCTTCAGCCTGCGGCAGCTCGATCTGAGTGAGACGACCACCGGCGTTGGCGGGCAGAAGTGCTGGGACACCGCGGACGGGTGCCCGATCGTCGTCGGTTTCGCGAAGAAGCTCGGGCTCAGCGTGACGCGCTTCAAGTCCGACATGCGCGAGTGCCAGCAATCGTTGCAGCAGGGCATGCGCGAGCTGCAGACCTTTGGCGTTGCGGCCACGCCGTCGTTCTTCATCAACGGGCGTTACATGTCGGGTGCGATGCCGATCGAGAATTTCTCGGCCCTGATCGACGAAGAGCTCGCGAAGGCCGAGGCTCGGATTGCACAGGGGACGCCGAAGAGCCGCTACTACCAGCAGTGGGTTCTCGACGAGGGCTTGAAGACCCTGACACCGTGATCGTGGCGCAGGGTCGTGCGTAGTTTTGCCGACGCAGGCGCGATGGTCTCTCATCATCTTGGGTGCTATGGAGGTTGATGACGCAAACCTGGATTCTCGTCGCTGATGGCAGCCACGCTCGCTTGTTTCAGACGGTCGGCAACGACCAGCCGTGGCGCCTCGCTCGCAAGCTCGATCGAGAGCACAGCCGCGAGAAGACCGATCGGAGCGACTCGCGCGAAGATCGCGGTGAGCACGACTTTGCGCGGCTCGTCGCAGCGGAGCTGGAGACCCAGCGCCAGGCGGGCGACTTCAAGCGCCTCGTGATCGTGGCTCCGCCGGTCTTCCTCGGTCAGCTTCGCGGCGAGCTGAAGGCCCCGCTCGAGACCTGCGTCGTCCGCAGCCAGGACGCGGACTACACGAAGATGTCCGACGCCGAGCTCGTGAAGCACGTCGATATCTCCTGAACGTGCGAATGACCTGTTCACGTCATGGCGATACCGGCAGGAACGCCGCGAGGTCGTAGAAGCCACCGCAGGGCGTACACACGAGCTGCGGCATCTCGATGTCGTGTAGGCGCGGATCAAGATACTCGAGCGATCCATTGCACGCGGTGCATCGCGCAGCGACGAGCGTCTCGAACAGGAGCTGGTCGCCGGGCTCCTCGATGCGCAGCACCGCATCTTCGATGCCGTGCCGGGCGAGCCACGCTTTGACCGCGTGAAGATCTTCGGGGTCGACGGGAACCCACAATCCGACAGTCCCGGCGTCGCGATAACACAGGAAACGCCCACTGCTGTGGATCGCTGACGACCACGGCGCGCGCAGCGGCCGGACTTCGCCGTTCTCGTCGGGAAGCTGCGCGAACAACATGGCGAGATCCTCGTCGAGACGTGGGTCGACGCCCGGCGCGGCACGAAGCAGGAGCGACATCTGGAGCTCGAGGCTGGCGCGTTGCGCTTCGACCTGCGCACCACGATCGGTGAGAAACGCGGGAACGCCCGGCCCGAGGCCCAAACAATACGCGTGGTAGACGACCAAGACCTCGCCTTCGACACAGACGTGCGGTCCATCGTCATCACGCCCTGCACCATCGCCTTGCCAGTCGAAGCCGTAGGTCCGCGCCAGGGTCGTGAGCGCACCATCGTCATCGCGATATCCGCCCGGCGCGGCGTCACGCGCCGCCTGGGCCTCGAAGAACTCGAGGAGCTCGGCGGCGGTCGCGCGTGCGGTTGCGGTATCGGCGAACCGCGCGACCAGCCGATAGCTGCTGCTGTTGTTGCAGGAGAACGCGCGCCAGATCTTGATCGTCATGAAGTCCTCGCGACGGGAAGCGCACGACGCATCCCGAACCCGGGGAGCCGCGCGCAACCGGGCGATGGCGCCGCGAGACGGACGCGTTGTAGAGACCGCCAGATCTCGGGCAGCTCCGACGGTTTCGTGAACTCGATGCCCTCGTTTGCGAACGAGCAGGCGAGCACCCGCTTGTCGCTCGTCAGGCTGAGGAAGTCGACGTTCGCACCGCAATCAGGCTCGTTCAAGAGCTGCGGGGATTTGACGAGGCGGCTCGCCCAGCAGACATCGACCTTGAGCGCGATCTGCGGCAGCCGCTCGTGCAGCTTGGCCAAGCTGTCGTCGAACATGCGCGTCTCGCGCTCCGAGAGATGCAGCGCCGGATCGCTGCCCTTGTACGACAGAAACAAGAAGTCGCGAACGCCACGCGCGACGAACGCCAGCACGTCCGCCTCGAGCTGGCGCGCACGTCTCGGCGTGACAAGATAGTTGAGCCCGAACCGCGCATGCTCGGTGACGAGCAGGTCGACGATCGCGCGGGTGTCATCCTCGTCGTAGACCGAGACTTGCATCTGGCCGTAGTAGCCGCGGATCGCACGCAAGAATGTGGCGTCCAGGCGTTTGCCGTGCGTCGTGAAGCTCGGGCACATGCGCGTCTCGGTCCAGATCACGCGCAACAGCTCTGCGAAGCGCGGGAACAGCGTCGGTTCGCCACCGCCGAACGCGATCTCGAGGACGCCCCAGTCATCGCAGACGCGTGCGAGCTGCACTAGCTCATCGAACGACCACGTGTTCTTCGCTTCGAGCGGCCGGTAACAGAAGGCGCAGGTCTTGTCGCACGCGTTCGTGACCGCGACCTGCAGCATGCGCGGAGCGACGCGGGTCAGAGCTCGTGTGCGATCGTTGGTGACCAGCATGTTGATGCCGGTGTCTCGATCGAACAGCAGCACCTCACCATCGAGCTCGAGTGCACGCCACATGCGCCGACCGTATCGCGTGGCTCCCGACAATTGTTCGCGGATGTCACGTCACGTGAACATGCCGCAGGACGCTTGCACGTCGAAACCGACGCGAGAGATCGCCGCGTTTCGTTCGAGCACGTCGTCGGGCGGCTCCGCGCCGTGCGCGGGACTCGGAGGGTGGTAGCGCACGATGTTGACGTGCACGTAGAGGTCGCGCGACTCGAGCGCATCGTGCACGTCGCGCTCGCTGTCGTTCTCATCGGCGATGACCCAGGACTGGTGCGACCTGTAATCGAACGGTGCCAGGTCCCACCGGTTCTCGCGAAACGACAGGTGACTGCGGACTCGACTGCCGCATGACAAAACACGCTTGCAAATCGAGAGACTCGGGTCGAGAGTCCGCCACGATGCCTACGCCTGCCAGTCCGCAAACGCGTTGGTGCGGCTTGCTCGCGTTGATCGTTGCTTGCTCGGGGCGTCCCTCCTCGAAGCCCGATGCGAGCAGCAGTACGCCGGACGGTGGGGACGCAATGACCGGCGCTACGTGCGCGGACGGCTCGACGCTCGACCTCGACGGAGACGGCATCCTTTGGTGCGACGACCCTGTCGAGAGCTTCATGCTCTCGACGCCGACACGCGGCATTGCTGGCGCGGTTCACCACGATGCCGTCGCTGTGCTCATCTCCGCGACTTGCGACATCGGAGATCCGTGTCCGCATACGCTGTTCGCGGCAAACTCGCGCGGGAAACTCATCGTACGAAGCGATTCGACTTTATTTGGTGACGCGTGGGCGAACCGTATCGCGCTGGGCGGTCCGTTCGTGAGCCGGTACGGCCACATCTACGTTTCGCGGCGAGAGTCGCAGTTCGTGGGCGATACGGTGACGCTCGACCCCGCGACGACCACGGTGACCGTGCGCGCCAATCCGATGTTGAGTGCTCCCAGCATTCGTGATGCGACCAATCAACCGGCGCTCGGCATGATGTGGCTCCAGCCGTACGCGCCCTTCACGCTGGTCGAGCCGCAAAGCGACGGATCCCTGACGAGCCTCGCCATGTCGAATAACTTCTTCAGGCCGAACAGCTTCGGATTCGACCCATTCCTTCCGATGAGTCCCGCCATGTTCGTCGAGACCTCCGGCAACGTGCGGACGTTTCGTCCCGGCGACACTGCGCTTTCCGAGTTGAGTCCGCCGGCGTCGGCCGTCACAACGAGATCCGTCATCACGGCCGCTGGCGTTGCGTTGTGCGTCTCGACGGCTACGAGTGCGGTTCTCTACGAGCAGACCGCGAGCGCCATCACATCGACGCCCTTTCCATTCAGAGGTTGTACGTTCCGAACAAGAGTCGTCGGGTCGCACACGCTGTATGAGGGATCTGGTCCCGACGTGAATGGCGACGGCCAATTCGGTCATGCCGTGTACAGGAGGACCGGCGCCACGTTCGAGCCGGTCGTTGTTGATCGGGCCTGGCCACTACGGGTCGTCGGCGACGACTTCATCGTCGTCGTCGAGCAAGTGTCGGACGCGCCACAGCCGGTCTGGATCTACCGCCCTGGGAGCCCAGCGGAGCTCGTCGTCGCCGATCTCGAAAATGTCGACGCCTCGGTTGCAGGGGATGTCGCGCACATCCTTGGCGTGCGTCGTACCGCCCTCATGGATGGGCCACTGACGCTGATCCGCGTGAAGACAGGCGCACCGAACCAGACGCTCGAGCTCCGGCCCAATGCTTCCGTCGCCGCACCATCCGCTGTCGTCACGACGAAGGAAGGTGCCGCGGTCGCCGGCTACATCGGTCTCCTGTGGATCGCCCCCTCATTCTCGTTTGCGGTGGAGCAGAGCGCAGGGCAGCTCGAAGGAGGAGGAGTCCGTGGCTCCCACACGGTCGTGATGATGAAATCCGGTGCCTTTGCCTACCGGGAAGTCGGCGGTGTGCCCGAGCTGGTCTTGCTCACGCCGATCAACGGAGTGTTCGACGTGCCCTTCACGCCGATCGACTCGCCTGTGCTCCCCGCGAGCGAATGGTTCAAGTTCGAGGATTCGTTCAGCGGGTTGTGTGCGATCGGCCGTGTGAAGGAGACGGCGCAAGGCCCGACACTCGATAGCGTCGCTTGCACACAAGACAAGCATCGCGTCATCGGTACGTCGGCGGATGGGTCGCTGTTCGTCGCTAACGACAACGGAAATGGCTACCACCGCGAGCTCTTCAAACTCTCCCCTGCTGGCCCGGAAACCATCGCGACAGGGGTCATCGCCGGGGTGACCGCGTTCCACGACTACTCGCGAGGCGCGCGCGTGATCGGCTGGACCACAGCTGGACACTCAGTCTGTCTCGACGAGCAACCGCGGCGGTGTTGGGCAATTCCGGCTGGCACGCATCCCATCGACACGGTCCTCGAGTCCGATGGTTCGAAACACCAGGTCGCTCAATTGCTCGTCAACGAAACACAAAGCGGGGCTTTGATCTCGATCGTGCGCTCGATCGGCCCGGGCAAGCCGAGCATCTAGCGCCACCTCACGTGAACATCCCCTGCACGTCGAACCGACGCTGAGATCGCGTAGGGAACATCGAAGAGCGTGGGTCGTCGACGAGAGCTTGACCCCCGCCGTGGTCGCGCAGATCGTCATCGCGAGTGCCAATTCGCGGCACTCGTCGACGTGATGTCGCTGCGATACGCATGGAATGCGACGTGCAGCCGCGGGATGCATGTGTCCGCCTTCACCGGATCCTGTCGCGGTCGCCATGGAGGCTTTCTTCTTCATCGCCGTGCCCGTGAGCCTGTGCGTCCGCGCTGCCGCGCGCGCGTGGATTCGAAGCGCGGCGCGTGCGCCGATCCTGCAACCGATCATTCACGGGTGCTTGCTGGTCCTTTGCGTCGCGCCACTCCGCGTCCTGCACCAGGCGATGGAATGGAAGTGGCGCATGCGGTCCTACGACGTCGCGTTCGACGTCGCCGCCGAGCTCGTCCTCGTGGCGATGGTGTTGATGCTGGCGATCCTCCTCGACATGAACTTCGGCCGCATGCCCGCTGTGCTGCCACGCGCCGTCGCGAGGCAGCGCCGCGCTACGAAGTAGCGTTCGTGAACATGCCGCAGGACGCTTGCACGTCGAAACCCACGCGCGGGATCACGCGCACGCGCGCCTTCGCCAGGCGCGTGCGAAAGATCGCCGCGTTTCGTTCGAGCACGTCGTCGGGCGGCTCCGC
>JALZOJ010000091.1 GCA_030857175.1 Myxococcota bacterium
GGTGGGCGCCGATCCTCGTCGAGCTCGCCGCGCGCGAGCACGGCGTGGCGCGCGGCGCGATCCTCGGGCTCGCGGGCTACGCGGTGGTGTCGGCGAGCGCGGCCGACGAGCTCGCGACGCAGCTGATCGAATGCGCGCCGCTCGACGGTGTCGAGGCGCTCGCCGAGCTACGCCGTGACGAAGAAGCCGACCTGTTGCCGCGCGCGACCGCGCTCGCCCGCGACTGGCTGCGCGGTCAGCTCGACAGCACGCAGCTCGACGACGGACACGCAGGCCTCGTCTACGCGCTCGTCGCCGATCTCGACGCGCGCAATGCGACCGAAGGCCTCGGCGTCCCGCTCGCATCCGCGCGGGTCTCGCTCGACGCAGGCAACATCACGGCCGCGCTGCGCGACGCGCGCCTCGCCGTCGACGACGTCGCGGCCGCCGCCGATTGGCTCGTGCGCGCGAGCGACGACGACCCGCTCGATCGCCGCCACTCGCTGCGGCTCTTGCGCGAGCTCGATCGCGAGCTGCTCGCCGACAACACGCTGCACGCGGTGATGGCGCTCGCGCCCGACACCGATCCCGCGCGCGCGCAGTTCGCGCAGGCACTCGCGAACATCGAGGCGTCGCTGCTCGCGCGCGAAGCGAAGCCGGAGCTCGGGCCCGTCGCCCACGCCGGCCTGCGCATCGCGCGGCTGCGCGCGCTCGTGCGCATCCTCGACGGCATTCGTGCGTCGTCGGAAGCGGACCTCGAGCCGCGCCTCGTGGTCGTGCGCCAGCTCATGGAGCGCGCCGCGCACGATCAATCGCCGCTGCGCCGCGCGGTGTGGGCCGCACTGACGCGTGCGGGCGACGCGCTCCTACGCGACGGTCACGCCGAGATCACGGACCTCTTGCTCGTGTGGACCGTGGCGTTTCCCGACGAGGAGTTCGCGATCGTGCGCGAGGCGTCGATGGTTCCCGAGATCGAGAAGTCGTTCGAGGCCTACACTCGTCTGCACCAGGCCACGTGGGCGGCGTCAGATCCCGACAACGACGAGGCCGTGCGCGCGGTCGTCGAGCGCGTCGCCGAGCTCGCGGACACGCTGCCGCCCGAGCAATCACCGCGCGTCGAGTCGGTCCGCCTCGCGCTCGCGCGACTCGGCAACCAGCTCGCACGGATCACAGCGGTCGGCAGTCACGCCAAGGTTCCGGTGGACGCGATCGACACGATCGCGAACGAGCTCGGTGCGCTCGCGCGCCGGGCGTACGGCGCACGCCGCCGCCTCGGCCTCCCGGCCGACGATCCGGACAACGGTCTCGAGACCGCGATGCGCGCCGTCGGTCAAGCGCTCTGGGACACCGGCACGCTCGACGAAGCGATCGCGATGACGATCGACGCCGCGCGTGTCTTGCCCCCTGCCCTCGCCGCCGCGATCGAGCGCGTGTTGCTGTGGCTCGCGCGCCGCCCGACCGTCGAGGAAGAGCAGGTCACGATCCCGATCGAGGTCATGCTCCCGGGCTGGGTGCCGCTCTCGCGTCAGCTCGGCAGCTTCTACGTCGTGCGGCCGCTCGGGCGGGGGGCGGGCGGCTCCGTGCTCCTCGGCGTGCGCAGCGAGGAGCGCACGCGTCCCGAACGCGAGCTGATCGCGCTCAAGGTCCCGGAGTACTCGGGCAGCGCCGCCCGCAATCTCTCCGAGCAGGAGTTCGAGGCGCTGTTTCGCGAGGAAGCGAGCGCGCTGTTGTCCCTGCCCGCGCATCCGAACATCGCGCGCTTCATCACGTTCGACGCCGCGGCGGCGCCGAAGCCGATCCTCGCGATGGAGTACGTCCGCGGCCACAACCTCGAGCGCACGCTCGAAGCGACGGACCTCGACATGAAGCGCGCGACGGCGATCATCGACGATCTGTTCGCGGGTATCGAGGCGATGCATCGCGTGCGGATCGCGCACCTCGACGTCAAGCCGGCGAACGTCGTCCTGCGCGACTCGACGGGGCGCGCGGTCCTCGTCGACTTCGGGCTCGCGGGCCGCCGCCTGCGCACCGGTTGCGGCAGCCCGCACTACGCCGCGGCCGAGGTCTGGTCCGACGAGCTCGCGAACATCGAGCCGTTCTCGGCCGACGTCTATGCCGCGACCTGCGTCGCGTTCGAGGTGCTGACGAACCGCGTGCTCGTGAACGGTGACTCGCTCCAGGCGCTGATCGACCAGCACTTCTTGGCGCAGCCGGGCGCGAAGTCGCTCGCGCCGTACGCGCGCGACCCCGCCCTCGCGTCGTTCGTCGAGCTCGTTCGCGCGTCGGTCGTATGCGATGCCGCGCGCCGGCCTACGGTGTCTCGCCTGCGCGCAGGATTCGCCGCGATCGCGCGGGATCTGCTGAAACGCGCGTGGCCACTGATGCCTGCGGCGGTAAGCTAGCGCCGAGTCATTATGGCGAATCCCATCGCGTTGGCCGCTGCGCTCGCGCGTCTCGTGACGATCCAGTGTCCGTACTGCAAGCACCAGAAACGAGTCGCTCGCAAGCCGGCCGAATTCCGCCTGTGCCCCAAGTGCAAACGTAAGTTCCCCGATCCGCTCTCTGTTCGTCGCAAGAAATGACCGGTTCTCGCGTTCTCCTCGAGCTCGTGATCGTGCTCGGCACAGCGGCGGTCGTCACCGTGCTGTTCCAGGCGCTGCGCTTGCCCGTGGTGCTGGGCTACGTGCTGGCCGGTCTCTTGATCGGACCGCACGTTCCCGTCCCATTGGTCGCGAACGCAGACCTGGTGCACGTGCTCTCGGAGCTCGGCGTCATCCTCCTCATGTTCTCGATCGGGCTCGAGCTACCGCTCAAGACCATCGCGCGCGTCGGCTTGCCCTCGGCGCTGACCTCGCTGTTCGAGGTCGGCCTCGTGATCACGCTCGGCACGCTGGTCGCGAGCCTGCTCGGGTTCGACTCGTCGACCGCCGTCTTCGTCGGCGCGTGCCTCGGCATCTCGTCGACGATGCTCGTCGCGAAGGCGTTCGAGGAGCTCAAATGGAAGGGCGGCTTCACCGAGGTCGTGTTCGCGGTCCTCGTGTTCGAGGATCTGATCGCGATCCTGCTCCTCGCGATCGTCGCCGCCGTCGCGAGTGGCCAAGGCCTCGACGCGCCCCAGCTCGTACGGATGCTCGGCAAGCTCGCCGGCTTCCTCGTGCTCATGCTCGTCGGTGGGCTCGTCGTCGTGCCGCGCGCGATCAAGTGGATCGGCGCGCGTGCGCGAACGGAGACGCTCGCGATCTCCGCGCTCGCGGTGTGCTTCGGCCTCGCCGCGCTCGCCGCACACGCGGGCTACTCGGTCGCCCTCGGCGCGTTCATCGCAGGCGTGCTCATCGCCGAGTCGGGGCGCGGTCACGACGTGTTCGAGCTCGTGAAGCCGTTCCGCGACATCTTCGCGATGGTGTTCTTCGTCTCGGTCGGCATGACGATCGTCCCCGCGCACCTCGTGACCGAGGCGCCACGCATCTTCGCGTTCACGGCGGTCGTGCTGCTCTTCAAGCCGCTCGGCGTCACGATCGGCGTCTTCCTCGCCGGGCACGGCGTGAGCTCCGCGGTACGTGCCGGCCTCTCGCTCGCTCAGATCGGCGAGCTCTCGTTCGTGATCGCGAATGTCGTCGGCGGCGAGTCGCTGCTCGCGATCGCGGTTGGTGTCTCCGTGGTCACGACCATCACCTCACCGCTGCTGATCCGCAACTCGGAGCGGATCGCCTCCTGGGTCTCCCACCGCCTGCCGCAGCGGATCGCCACGTTCGTGAGCTTCTACGACTCGTGGCTCGCTCGCCTGCGCGCACGCGAAGGCAGCGCGTGGTCTCGCTACCGGAAGAGCGTGTTCGTGGTGCTGCTCGATGCGGCGGTGATCATCACGATCACGATCGCCGCAGCGACGGTCGGGCCGCGCCTCCTGAACAACGCCGGCATCGAGGGCATCGCCGTCCCGCTCGTCCTGCTCGGCGCGGGCGCGCTCGTCGCCACCCCGTTCGCGATCAGCATGATCCGGCGGGTCGCCATCCTCGCGCGCCGCCTCGCGACGGAGCTGATCCCCGTCGGCGAACCGGTCGATCTCGGTCGCGCGCCGCGTCGCGCGCTGATCGTGACCTTCGAGCTCGGTATCGCACTCGCGATCTCGGTCCCGATCGTCGCGGCGGTGCAGCCGTTCGTTCCGGGCTCGCTGATCCTCGTGCTCGTCGTCTCGCTGCTGCTCCTGATCGCGATGCGCCGCTCGATCAAGGACTTCGACGGTCACGTGCGTGCGGGCAGCGAGCTCATCCTCGAGCTGCTCTCGACGCACCAGCCGCAGATGCCGCAGATGCTACCGCTCGCGCAGGTCGAGACGATCCTCCCGGGCTTCGGCGGAACCGCGTCGATCCGGATGCCGCCGTCGAGTGCCGCGGTCGGACGTTCGCTCGCGGAGCTCGACCTACGCGCGCAGACCGGCGCGACCGTCCTCGCGATCGCGCGCGGCGATCACGCGAGTGGTCTCGCCACGCCTTCGCCGACGGAACCATTACGCGCTGGAGATGTATTGGCCCTTGCGGGTTCCGACGAGTCGATCGCCAAAGCGCGCGAGCTTCTGACCGCCGCGCCAAGCACGACCGACGCCTGATTACACGCACGCACTTCGGGCCCTGCACCGACCGACCCAACAGCGATATCGTTGTTGGCTAGGAGGGATGGATGACCAAGTACACGACCGACGAGATCGGTAGACCGGGCAAGCCACCGAAGCCGGGCCGCGGCTTTCCCTGGCGACTCTGGATCTTTGCCCTCCTCATGACCGGTGCTGCGGGCGCGGCTGGCTACTTCGCGTGGACCTTCCACGAACAAAAGAAGGAGGCGAAAGCGAGCGAGTCCACGTGCCTCATCACGCGCAGCAAGCTCACCGCCGAGCGCGGCGACATCGACAAGAAGTTCGCGGACTGCAGCGCCACGCTCGCGAAGCAGACGTCGGACATGAAGTCGACGCTCGACACCACCTCGAAATCCGCGAAGACCCTCGAGCAGCAAAACGCCGAGCTGATGAAGAACTTGAATGCCTCGAAGGAAGAGCTCGATCAGCTGCGCACGCTGCGCGCCGAGCAGGACAAGCGCATCGCGGCGATCGAGGACATCCAGAAGCAGTTCGCAAAGATGATCGACACCGGTGCCCTCAAGGTCACCGCGCGTCGCGGCGCGCTCTCGTTGTCGTTGCCCGCCGAGGTGTTGTTTCCGTCGGGCGTCGCCGTGCTCTCGAAGGACGGCGAGATCAAGGTCCTCGAGGTCGGCCTGACGCTCAAGCGGTTCCCGGACCGCCGGTTCCTCGTGGTCGGTCACAGTGACAACCAGGCCCTGAAGAGCAGCGTCTACAAGGACAACTGGGAGCTGTCGACGGCGCGCGCGCTCACGGTCACGCGCTTCCTCGTTCAGGCCGGCATGAACACGAAGAACATCCTGCCGGCCGGCGCGGGCGAGCACGACCCGCTGGTCGAGAAGGCATCGGCCAAGGACCTCGCGCGCAATCGGCGCATCGAGATCCTGCTGCTGCCCGCGATCAACGAGCTACCGCCGCTGCCGGACTCGATCACCGAGGACAAGGACGCGAAGAAGTAACGCTACGGGCACTGCGTCGATTTGAACGACAGCGAATCGACGAAGAAGTTCGTGCGGTACAAGTTGTCGTTGATGCTGGTCCCGCGGAGGCGGACGGTCTGGCCGGCAACGTTCGCAGTGATGTTCTTCGAGAACGCTGTGAACGTTCCGACCGCGGATAGGTTGCTGAGCGTCAACACGTTCTCGATGACCGTTCCGTTGGTCTGCACGAGGTCGACGTTGAACGTGTCGAAGGCCGTCGTCCCTGCGGGCTCGGTAGTCCCCACGAGGTAGAAACCGCTGACGACGACATTCGTCGCGCCAGCTGGAACCGCGACATCCTGATGAAGCGTGTCGACGAGCGTCGGCTTGGTTGGCGTGACTTCGTTGCCGGCGGCACCACCGAACCACGCCTTGTTGGGCGCGGAGTGTGGCGCAATGCCGTTCGCCGTGATGATCGGATACGGTCCTCCGGAGAGCATGTTCGTCGCGGGGTCGCGTGCATCGACCCAGCCCATGCCATTCGGCGTGAGATCGAAGACTGGGTTCACGAGTCTCTCAGCCGCCACGGGCACGCACGCATCCGGAGGTGGCGGTGGCGCGTCGGGCGGCACGACCGTGGTGCTGTCGGGCCGCGCGTCGGCGAATTGCTCGCCGGTCGAATCGATCTGATCGCTCGCATCGACCTGTTCGCCCGGCATGGACTTGCCACTCGCGCAGCCGACCCAAAGGACGAGCGCTGTGAGTCCCACCGTTTGAACGGTTCTCATGCGCGCATCTTTGTGCGGGTCCACCCTCCAGATCAACAACGATCTGAAGGGAGACCCGCCGTAACGCGGGTTTTACACGGTCTGGCCGACCGTTAGACGGCCGTACCGGCCATGGCCCGGCGCGCCGCCGCGGCCGCTGGACGCCACCCGCCCCGATAGACGCGGTACCAGTAGATGCTGGCACCGACGACGATTTCGAGCGCGAGACCGATCCAGCCGCCGACGACGCCGAGTCCCCAGTGGACACCGAGGAGCCAGGTCAGCGGCGGCGTGGTGAGCCACGCCGTGGCGATCCCGACGACCGCCGCGTAGCGCACGTCACTCGCGCCGCGCAGCACACCGCGGGCGATCACGTTCGCCGCGTCGGCGACCAGGAAGGCCAAGCTGACGTGGAGGAGCGTGTTCGCGCGCGATGCGAGCGCGGCATCGCCGGCGGCCATCGCATCGGTGATGAGATGGCCGACGATGACGTACGCGACGAGGCACACCGTGGCGTAGCCCGCACCGATCACGAACGCGCGCTTCGCGACCTGTGACACCAGCGCGTCCTTGTTCGCGCCAACGGCTTGCCCGACCAGCACGGCGGCCGCTTCCGCGAGCGCGTGTGCTGGGAGGAACGAGACGTTGACGAGATGGAGGACCATCTGGTGCGCAGCGCCGTCGATCGCGGACATGCGGGCGACGAGCACGGTGAGGATCAAGAACGAGCCGACCTCCATGATGAACTGCACGCCGTTCGGAACACCCTGCGCCCACAGGTCGCGCATCGCCGCCTTGCGGAAGCGCACGCCGAAAAGCTTTGCGCGCATCGGCCACGCGAGGAACGAGAGCTCGGTGACGTTGCCGAAGATCGTAGCGAGTGCGGCGCCGGCGACGCCCCAGCCGAAGCCGAGGATGAAGAGGACGTCGAGCGCGATGTTCACCGCGTTCGCGACGAGTGCGGCGCGCATCGGCGTGCGGCTGTCGCCCTGGCCGTAGCTCGCTTCGCGAAGCGCGGCGTAGACCAGGATCAGCGGTGCACCGAGCGAGCGGATCGCGAGGTACTCCGCGGCGAACGCGCCCGCGCGCGGCGATGCCGAGAACGAGACGAGGAGTGGCGCGATGATCTGTCCCGCAACGAGCGCGAACATGCCGAGCATCAGCGCCATCGCGAGTGCGGCGCCGAGCAGCTCGGGGATGCGATCGAGGCGGTTCGCACCGACCGCTTGCGAGATGAGGGTCTTGCCACCGCGAAGGAGGCCGATGCCGAAGCAGACGAGGGCGAAGCCAACGACACCTGCGAGGCCAACGCCCGCGAGCTCGTCTGACCCGATGTGCGCGACGAACGCCGTCGACGCGAGGGTCATGGTCGAGAACGAAAGCATCGAGACCGTGATCGGCCACGCGAGTCTCACGAGCTCGCGGCCGGGCCGTTCGGTCCAGTGCAATGAAGAGGCTGCTGCAGTTACAAGCATGACGCGTGCGTCCTAGAAGCGAGGAGTTGCTTCGGGGAGCGCGTTCGCCGAAAGCGAAACGGGCTCCCAGGTAAGAACCGGGAGCCCGCGGCGGAGATCAGTAAGCTCGGAGTTTATCTACTCGCACGAGCCTCGCCACCGCGGGCCTCGACCAGATCGACGAAGATGTACTTCGTCGTCGGTCGGGTGATGCAGTGGGTGATGCTCATGATGTTCTCCGAGTGACAATGCACTCTCGCGCGCGGTCTTCAGATCGTCAAGAACCGTTTCGTCGGCGCGCGAGCAGCTCAGCGCGCTTCACAACGGCGACAGGTACTTCACCTTCGCGCGTTCGCAGGTTTGCAGCGCCTTGTTCGAGGTGGCGCCGGGCAGCGAGGCAAATTGCCACTGCTCGATGTCGCGGACGAGCGCGTTGTTGAACGCTTCGGAGCTGGTTCCTTCTAGCAGCGAGACACGGGTCACGTGACCATCCGCGGCGACGCAGAGCTCGATCGAGGCAACGGCCTCGTTGCCGAGCTGCGCACGCATGCCATACGCGATGCGGTCGACGCTCGGAAGCCGCGGCTGATCGAGCGCCGGGAACACGGACTGTTCGTCGGCCGAGACCGAGAAGTCGAGCTGGACTCGGGCGCGTTGGGTGGCTTCGCGATCCATCGTGTTGGTTCCGGTGGTGGCGCAGGCGGTGGCGAACAGGACGAACGAGAGGCTGAGCTTCATGGCTGACTCCTGTGGTGAAACACGCGAGCACGACGGCCTCCCAGTCGCCGCGATCGCGGAGCTTCGACACTCAAGCGCCATGCCAGCGGCAGCGCGGACTAAGTCGCCGAAACGCCGAGCCCTCCGTGCGGCTGCGACGGACGCATGCGGCGATCGCGAGGTGTCGCATGACCCGGGAATCGAGAAGCGGGCCTGCTGGTTGACAGGCCGCACGCCGGGCGGTTTGCTCCGGCTCCCCTTCCGAGAATCCAATATGTCGGACCGACTCAGCGAAGACGTCTCCAAGCTCCAATCCCGATTCACCTCGCTCAAGGCGGAGGTCGGCAAGGTCCTCGTCGGCCAGGACGAGATGCTCCACCGCCTCCTGCTCGGCTTGCTCGCCGGCGGTCACGTGCTCCTCGAGGGCGTGCCCGGTCTCGCGAAGACGCTCGTCATCAAGACGCTCGCGGACTCGCTCGAAGGCACGTTCTCGCGGATCCAGTTCACGCCCGACATGCTGCCCGGCGACGTCGTCGGCACGCAGATCTACAACCCGCGCGAAGGGTCGTACACGGTCAAGAAGGGCCCGGTGTTCGGCAACTTCATCCTCGCGGACGAGATCAACCGCGCCCCCGCCAAGGTGCAGTCCGCGCTCCTCGAAGCGATGCAGGAGAAGCAGGTCACGCTCGGTGACCAGACCTTCAAGCTGACCGAGCCATTCCTCGTGCTCGCGACGCAGAACCCGATCGAGCAAGAGGGCACGTACCCACTCCCCGAAGCACAGCTCGACCGCTTCATGCTGAAGGTCAAGGTCGGCTATCCGACCAAGGATGAAGAGGTGAAGATCATCGATCGTATGGCCGGCAACGCCGCCGAGCCGACCGCGTCGAAGGTCATGGGCACCGACGAGATCCTCGCCGCGCGCGACGTCGTCAAGCAGGTGTTCGTCGACGACAAGGTCAAGCGCTACGCGGTCGACCTCGTCGCCGCCACTCGCGATCCCAAGGCCAACAACCTCGCCCAGCTCGCGCCGCTGATCGACAACGGCGCTTCACCGCGCGCCTCGATCGCGCTCATCAAGGTCGCCAAGGCGCAGGCCCTGATGTCCGGCCGCAGCTACATCTCACCGCACGACGTGAAGACGATCGCGCACGATGTCCTGCGCCACCGCATCCTCGTCAGCTACGAGGCCGAGGCCCAGGGCAAGACCACCGATCACGTGATCGCACAGATCCTCGAGAACGTCCCCGTCCCGTAGAGGCCGCCGTGCTGCCCGCCGAGATCGCGCAAGCCGTCAAGCGCATCCAGTTCATCACCGGTCGTCACGTCTCCGACGTGATGGCCGGCGCGTACCTCTCTGTCTTCAAGGGCCGCGGCATGGAGTTCGACGAGGTCCGCCCCTACGTCCCCGGCGACGACATCCGCGCGATCGACTGGAACGTCACCGCGCGCACCGGCGAGCCGCACATCAAGCGCTTCGTCGAGGAGCGCGAGCTCACCGTCATGCTCCTCGTCGACGTCAGCGCCTCGCAAGACTTCGGAAGCGGCCGCCGCTCCAAGCTCGAGGCCGCCACCGAGCTCTCCGCCCTGCTCGCGATGTCCGCCGTCGAGAACGGCGACAAGGTCGGCCTCCTCCTCTTTCACGGTGGCCCAGACCTCTACATCCCGCCGCGCAAGGGCGGCAAACACGCGCTCCGCGTCGTCCGCGAAGTCCTCGCGCGTGGCCAGTCCGCGGATGAAGGCGTCGGCGTGCGCAACACGTGGCGCGAGCTCTCCGCCACCGTGCGCCGCTGGTTCACGAAGATGAGCGACACCGTCGCGCGCGCACCCGCCGCGACGCGCCGGTCGACGAGCATCTCCGCCGCCCTCGAGTTCTGCCGCCAGGTCCTCCCGCGCCGCGCCGTCCTCTTCCTGATCTCGGACTTTCTCGACGACAACTACCTCAAGGTCCTGCGCCACTCGAATCGCAAGCACGACGTCGTCGCCGCGCTGATCACGGATCCGCGCGAGGAGACGATGCCGCCCGCAGGGTTGGTGACGCTCGAAGACGCGGAGTCCGGGCAGACGCGGCTCGTCGATACGAGGTCGCGGAGCTTTCGCGACGAGCTCGGTGCGCGCGCTGTCTCTCGACGCAAAGAGCTCCATGACCAGCTGCGTGCGACGGGCATGGATCTGGTGGTGTTCGATGCGAGTGGGTCGATGGTGGATCCGCTGCTGAAGTTTTTCCGCGAGCGCGAGCGGAGGCTGCGACGATGAGGCGCCGAGGTCTGTTGGAACGTTCGCTCGCGTGGCGCATGCGCGTTCGTTTACTCGCGCGGCACACACGTGTTCCTTCCGCGCGGCGCGCACGTGTTCCATCCGCGCGGCGCGCACGTGTTCCCTACGCGCGGCGCGCACGTGTTCCAGATCTTTTGGTCACAGAGACACAGAGGCACAGAGAAGAGTTTTTTCGGGCGGCTAACGCCGCCAGCGAAACACTTCATCCTCACCTTCGCCCTCGTGATGTTCGCGATCGGGCGGCGGTGCGTGCGAGCAGCAACGCGCGCGGAAAAAGATCTCTGCTCTGTGGCTCTGTGGCTCTGTGTCCAATCTTTCTGGCAATCGTCCTGCTGGTCGTCGCATGCGGGTCGTCGGAGGAAACCACCACGCAGGAGACACAAACACTCGAGCCTGCGAAGGACGCCATCACCAAGACCGTCGAGAACGGCCCCGTCAAAGCCACGATCCGAGTCTGGCCCGCCAAGCCCTCGCTCGGCGACTCGATCTACGCTCGCCTCGAGATCGACGCACCCGCCGGCGTCAGCATCGAAGCTCCCTTCCAGGAGGCCGGCGATCAGCGTCTCGGCCGCTTCAAGGTGATCGGCTTCGTGCGCGACACCAAGCACAAACCCGGCGGCGGTCAGCTGCACGAGCAGACCTATACGCTCGAGGCTCAGACGAGCGGCAAGCACCGCATTCCGCCGCTGCGCCTGGAGATGACCGACGCGCGGAGCCCCGGCGATGTCGACAAGGCGAAGCCGCAGGAGATGCTGACGGAGGAGGTGTCGCTCGATATCGAGCCGGTGAAGGGCGAGGTGGCGGATGCGGCGCTCGAGCCGGCGCGCGGTGCGCTCGATCCAGATGTCGGCGGGACGAGCTGGGTGCTGATCCTCGGGATCACGAGCCTGGTGCTCGTACTCGGTTCGGGGTCGATCCTGGTGGTGCGCGGGCTGCGCGCCAGGCGGCGCATCGAGAAACAGCGGTCGGCGTACGACGAGGCGGTGGCGCACCTGCGCGAGCTCGAGCATCGCGGTGCGCCGGATGAGGTGCTGGCGGACTCGTGGTTCGTCGAGCTGTCGTCGATCGTGCGGACGTACCTCGAGAAGCGGTACGTGATCAGGGCGCCGGAGCTCACGACCGAGGAGTTTCTGCTCGTGGCGACGGCGCGACCCGAGCTGCGCGAGGAGCATCGCGTGCTGTTGACGCAGTTCCTCGAGCGGTGTGACCGCGTGAAGTTCGCCGGGTATCGGCCGGATGCGGAGGAGTCGCTGGCGACGCTGGCGGCGGCGCGGGGATTCGTCGAGGACACGCGGCTGCAGATCGCGGAAGCGAGGGCCGCCTGATGCTGTTCGGCTGGTTCGACTTCGCGCATCCCGGGTTCTTGTTCACGGTGCTCGCCGCGCCGCTCGCATACTGGTGGTCCTCGAGGAGCGCGGGGCGCGTCGTGTTCTCGTCGCTGCGTGCGCTGCCGGCGGGTGGGCAGACGTGGCGCACGCGCATCGCGTGGATCCCGGATGCGCTGATGGCGCTCGCGGTGGTGTCGCTCGCGGTGGCGCTCGCAGGGCCGCGCGCGGGAGACAAGAGCGCGCGGATCCGGCGCGAAGGTATCGCCGTGATGATGGCGGTCGACGTGTCGGGCTCGATGCGTGCGCTCGATCTGTCGAAGGCGAACAAGGAGCTGACGCGGCTCGATGCCGTGAAGCAGGTGTTCGCGCAGTTCGTCGTCGGTGGGGGCAAGCTTGGTGGGCGGCCGGATGATGCGATCGGGCTAGTCGCGTTCGCGCGATACGCGGAGACGCGCAGCCCGCTCACGCTCGATCACGGGAACCTCGCGAACGCGGCGCGACAGCTCGACTTCGCGCCCGAGAGTGAGGATGGGACGGCGATCGGCGCGGGCCTCGAGCTCGCCGTGCAGCGGCTCGCCGAGTTCAAGTCGCGCACGAAGATCGCCATTCTGTTGACCGACGGTGAGTCGAACGTGCACGAGATCGACGAGGACACCGCGATCCAGGACGCGATCGACGCGGGGATCAAGGTCTACACGATCGGCGCGGGCACGCAGGGCATCGCACCGATCCGCGTGCCCGTCGGCGACGGTCGCACCGAGCTGATGCAGACGAAGGTCTCGATCGACGAGACGACGCTGCGGAAGATCGCCGACAAGACCGGCGGACTGTATTTTCGCGCGACCGACAACGCGAGCCTCGCGCGCATCTACGGGCAGATCGACAAGCTCGAGCGCACGACGTTCGAGGAAGAGCGCTTCACCGAATACCAACAGTTCTACGTCCTGTTTCTCGCGAACGCGATGCTCCTCGTCGTGCTCGCGCTCGGGTTGCGCGGCACCGTGCTGAGGAGGCTCCCGTGAACGAGTGGACCTGGGTCCATACCGATCGCGTTCACCTCGTGTGGGCGGCGTTGCTCGTCGTCGGCGGGTTGTTCGTGCTCGAGCTGCAGTCGCGGAGCGCGCTCTCGGAGTTCCTGTCGCCGGTGATGCAGCGGCGGCTGTCGGCACAGGCGAGCATGACGCGCACGATCGTGAAGCTCGCGCTCGTGCTCGTGTCGATGCTGTTCGCGATCGGTGCGCTGATGCGGCCGCAGGCGCGCGGCGAACAGGAGACCGTGTCGTCGTCGCGCCCGTCGGCGGACATCATGTTCGTGCTCGACACGTCGCGCTCGATGCTCGCCGAGGACACCGCGCCGAACCGGTTCGTGCGCGCGAAGGCGGAGATCGGGCAGCTGGTGTCGCGGCTCGAAGGCCATCGCGTCGGGCTCGTCGCGTTTGCGGGTCGCGCCGCGCCGATGTGCCCGCTGACGCCGGACCACTCGTTCTTCCGTACCGTGCTCTCGACGGTCGACACGCGCAGCGCGGGTCGCGGTGGCACGAAGATCGGCGAGGCGATCAAGGTCGCGCTGCGCGGCTTCTCCGCAGGGTCGGGCGCGAAGCTGATCGTGCTGATCAGCGACGGCGACGATCAGGATCCGTACTCCGAGGAAGCAGCGAAGGCCGCGCGCGATGCGGGCGTCAAGATCATCGCGGTCGGCCTCGGCAGCGAGGAAGGCAGCCAGATCACGCTGACCGATCCGGTGACGAAGTCGAAGACGACCATGATGCACGAGGGCCAGCCCGTGATCAGCAAGTTGAACGGCGAGCAGCTACGCAAGGTCGCGCTCGTGACCGAAGGCGCGTACATCCCGGCCGGCACGTCGGCGATCGATCTCGACTCGATCATGGAGAGTCACGTCGCGCCCATCGTGAAGGAGGCGGAAGCGTCGGCCGTGCGCGTCGTGCCCGCCGAACGCTATCCGTGGTTCGTGCTCGGCTCGTTCGTCGCGCTGCTCGCGGCGCTATGGGTCGGGTCGGGCGCGGGGGACCGCCGAGGTACAGCATGAAGTACGTGATCGTCCTCGTGATGCTGCTGGCGTGCGCGAAGAGCGAGCACCGCGCCGCGCGCGTCAAGTACAACGAAGGTGTCGCCGCGCTCGCGAAGGGCGATACTGAAGCCGCGGTTAAGCTGCTGCTCGACGCACGCAGCGCGGCCGGCGTCGATCCCGAGCTGCGATTCCGCGCGGCGTACGACCTCGGGATCGCGTACGCGGAGCAGGCGGCGAAGATCCGCCGCGAGCCGAACGGCGATCTCGCGAAGGCGCTCGAGCTCGCGCAGCAAGCGTCGTCGTGGCTCTCGGATGCGAGCCGCCAGCGGCCGAACGACGCCGCGACAAAGAAGAACCTCGCGATCGCGCGCGCGCGTGTGCAGGCGATCTCCGACGAGCTTCGCAAGGGCGAGAACAAGCTCGAGCACCGCATCGACGCGGCGATCAAGGATCAGCGCGGCGTCCTGGAAGGCGCGCGCGAAGCCTGGCTCGCGATCCGGCAAGCGGGCGGAACCGATCCACTCGCGCAGCAAGGCTCGCTCACGCACCTCGCGGACGTCGAGCGCGGCATCGTCGCGGAGGTCGGCGCGATCTCGGACCTCGCTACCGACGAGCTCGACACGATCGCGAAGAAGCCCGAGGACAAGCGCAGCGACGAGGAGAAAGTCCGCGTCGTCCAGCTGAAGAACATCGAGCTATATCTGCAAGACGCGCGCGGCCGCATCGCCGAGGCACGGCGCAAGCTGCAAGAGCTCGCCGCCGAGGACGCGCTCGGCCGAGCCGAGGCCGCGCTCGTCGCGCTCAAGCGCGCACGCGAGCAGCTGCTCGATCCGATCACCGTGCTGCGCTCGCTCGCGCAAGACGAGCTCGAGATCGTGCGCGATACCATCACCGCCGGGGGCGATGCGAAGCTCGTGATCGATCAGAGCTCGGCGCCGAAGCAAGAGGAGACGCCGGCGTGGCTCGAGCCTGTCGTACTGGCGGATCGTCAGAGTGGCGTCCGCGATCGGCTCGAGGAAGTCCGCTCGCGGCTCGCCGCCGCCGTCGAGAGTCCGCCGCCGCCGGATGCGAAGCCGGATCCGCAGCAGGAGAAGCTCCTCGCGCGCGTCAAGACCGCGCTGCCCTCGGTGACCGCCGCGAGCAGCGAGATGGACAAGGCGAAGCAGGCGCTCGGGGACAAGCAACTGAAGGCGGCACTCGCGAACGAGCGGCTCGCACTCGAGGCGCTCGCGCGCGCGATCGAGGAGTTCGCGGATCTCAAGCAGACCGTCGAGCTCGCGTACGCGGACCAGACCCAGATCGGCGCCCTGCTCTCTCCCGAGGCGGCGAAGGAGATGCCCGCACCCGAGCGTGCGAGAGAGACGCGCGCTGCGCTCGCTCGCAATCTCGGCCGGATGACGCGCCTGCAGGCGTTGATCGCAGACGAGGCCGCGCAGCTCGCGCAGCAGCAGCCCAAAGATCCTCCCGCCGAGGAAAAAGATCCGGCGAAGCTCGAAGCGGCGAAGCAGCAACTCGAGCAGGCGAAGCAGCAGATGGCGCGCGCGGAGACGCTACGCGGCGAAGCGCTCGCGGCGCTCGGTAAGCTCGAGAAAGCGCTCGCGGGCACCGCCGATCCCGTTCCACCTGCCGGCGAAGCGAAGACAAAGATCGAAGAATTGCGGAAGCTCCTGTTCTCCGTGATCGAGCATCTCCAGCAGCTGATTCGCGACCAGGGCGAGACACGCGACCAGACGTCACAGACGAACGGCGAGGACGAGTTCGCGCGCGCGCCGAAGCTGCCTGGCCTGCTCACGCGCGAGGAGCAGCACACGCAGATGGCCAAGGCGATCACCGAAGCGCTCGCGCAGCAGGCCGATGCGATGGCGAAGAATCCACAAGCGGGGCAGCAGCAAGGTGGCCCCGATGCGAAAGCGTTCACCGCGGCGGCCGACGAAGTGCGGCTCGCGCAGTCGGCGATGACGGACGCGACGACCACGATCGCGAAGGCGCGCGATGCGAAGCAGTCGAGCGAGAGCCTGGCGCCGGCGGTGAAGAGCCAGGGCACGGCGATCGAGCACCTCGAGAACGCGCTCCGCCACCTGCAGCCACCGAAGCAGAACCAGCAGCAGGACAAGCAAGACCAGCAGCAACAACAGCAACAGCAGCAACAACAACAGCAACAACAGCAGCAGCCCGCCGGCGCCGGCCAGGCCGCGCGCGATCAAGATGCGGCGCAGCAGAAGAAGCGTCGCGAAAAAGAAGCGGCGAGCGACAGCAGCGTCGAGAAGGACTGGTGATGCGCGCGTATCGCTGGTTCGGGCTGCTCGCCTTCCTCGCGCTCGTCGCCAGCGCGGCGGTCGCACACGCGCAGCGCGCCGAATACCAGCTCCGCGGCGAGCCTCACGCCGGCGTGCCATTTCACCTCGACGCCGTGATCGAAGACCTCGAGGAGAGCCCAGCGCTCGCGCAGCCGAAGCTCGAGATCGCTGGCGCGACCGTCACACCCGTGGCGGTGCAGCCGAACGTCTCGCGCAGCATCCAGATCATCAACGGCCGCCGCGTCGATTCGACGCGCGTCACCTGGGTGATCCGCTGGCGGGTCCTCGCGCCGAAGCCCGGACGACTCGTGATCCCATCGCTGACGGTCCAGCAGGCCGGCAAGAGCGCGACCGTGCGCGGCGCCGAGCTCCAGGTCGACGTGATTCCGACCGCCGACGACATGAAGCTCGAGCTCGTGTTGCCCGATCGGCCGGTGTTCGTCGGCGAGACCGTCCCCGTGAAGCTGGTCTGGATGTTCCAGCGCGGACCGCAGGGCGACCCGGAATTCTCGATCCCGTTCACCAGCCTCGACACGTTCACGATCACGACGCCGCCCGCGCCGCAGGGCAAGGGCCTCGAGATCGACATCGGCGCGAAGCGCGTGCAAGTGCCCTTCATCGTCGACAAGACGACGGTGAACGGCCAGGAGTTTCAGCGCGTCACGATCGAGCTGCTCGCGGCGCCGCGCACGATTCCACCGGGCGGCAAGCTCGAGGTGCCGCCGAGCTCGATCGCCGTGCCACTCGCCGTCGGCCGGCCGAACGTCTTCGGGGAAGCGCCGAAGAAGATGTTCCGCGCGACCGACACGGCGCGGACGCTCGAGGTCAAGCCGCTGCCCGAATCGGGGCGGCCGCCGTCATTCGCGGGCGCGGTCGGCGAGCAGTTCTCGATCGCCGTCCGCACCAGCCGATCGGTCGTGCAGCTCGGCGAGCCCGTCGAGCTCGACGTCACCGTGAAGAGCGACCAGCGCCTGGACGCGCTCTCGCTCGGCAAGCTCGACGTCGAGGGCCGGCTACCGAAGGACAAGTTCACCGTCGCGGACGATCCGCCGACCGGGGAGCTCACCGACGACGGCAAGACCAAGACGTTCAAGGTCGTCGCGCAGGTCACCGGACCGGCGACCGAAGTGCCTGCGATCGCGTTCTCGTACTTCGATCCGCGCAAGGGCACGTATCAGATGATCCACTCCGAACCGATCGCGCTGTCCGTCAAGGGCGGCAGCGTCGTCGGAGCGAACGATGTCGTCGCGCGACCGACGAAGAAGTCCGCGGCGCCCGTGACGACCGATGACACCGCGCTCGTCAATGCAGACCTCGCGCTGTCGAGCAGCGGCGCGGTCGACGATCAGCCGCTCGGTGGCGGCCTCTTGTGGGTGTTGATCGCGCTGCTCTACGCCGTGCCGCTCGCGCTGTTCGGCTTCCGCACGTACCAGCTGCGCACCGCCGGCCAGCGCGAGGAAGCGGCCGAAGTGCGTGCCGCCCGGCGGCGTGTCGAGGAGATCCTCGACCGCGCGAGCCGCGACCCCGCGCGCGAGGTCGCGGGCCCGCTCGCACAAGCGCTGCGCGATCTCGCGCGCGTCCTCGGGCGTGCAATCGACGATGGTGGGCTGCTCGCGCAGCTCGAGACCGAGAGCTTCGCACCGGATGCGTCGGGCCGTCCGCTCTCGAGCGATCTGCGCTCCGACGCCGCCGGCCTCATGCGCCGCTGGCAGCAAGCCGCGCGCAAGAAGCCGGCACGCGCGGCGACCCTCTCGATCATCCTCGCGACGCTGCTCGCGCCTTACGCCGCGGATGCCGACTCGCTCGGCGATGGCCGCGCGCTCTATCAGCAAGCGATGGAGCAGGCCGGCGACGCGACCGCGCGCAAGAACGCGTTCTCGCGCGCCGCGGTCGCGCTCGGTGAAGCCTCACGCGCGCATCCGGGTCGCCCCGAGCTGCTCGCCGATTGGGGCAACGCGGCGCTCGGTGCCGGTGATGTGGCGACGGCCACGCTCGCGTATCGCCGCGCGCTCGCGATCGACGGCAGCAACGCACGCGCGCGCCACAACCTCCACTGGCTGCGCTCGCGCCAGGGCGACATGTTTCGCCCGACGACGACGGCGAGCGCGACGGACAATCTTTTGTTCTTCCATCGCTGGCCACGCGCGCAGCGGCTGCTCGTCGGGGCCGCCGCGTTCGCGATCGCGATCCTGCTGTTCGTCCCGTGGGGCGGCCGCCGTCGCAAAACGCTACTCGGGCTCGCCGTGATCCCGCTCGCCGTGTGGATCGCGATGATCGTGTCGGTCGTCGTCGAGAATCGTCACACCGACGACGCCGTGGTGATGGACGGCGTCGTCATGCGTGCCGCTGACAGCGCCGGCGCGCCGGCCGCATTGCCGACGCCACTGCCACGCGGTGCCGAGGTCACGCTCCTCGAGCGGCGCGACGCATGGACCCGCATCCGCATCGCGAACGGCACGACGGGCTGGGTCCCGGCCGGCGCCGTCGAGCAGCTCTGATCCCCGCACCGAGACCGATCGTGCGACCATCGTCCGATGGTCCGTTGGGTGGTCCTGCTAGCCGTGCTCGCGGCGTGTCCGTCGTCGCGTCCCTCGAAACCCACGACGCCGATCACGCAAGGTGGCTCGCCCCGCCCCGGCGCACCGCAGTTGTCGTGGAAGAAGATCGAGACCGCCGCTGACCTGCCGCCCGCACCGGCGCCCGGCACGTATCAGATCCACATGATCGATGTCGGCACCGGCCTCGCGATCCTCGTGCGCGGTGCCGACTTCACGATGCTGTACGACGCGGGCACGAACGATCGCGAGGAGAAGCCGATGCGCGTCGCCGCGTATCTCGCCGCAGCGCTCGGACCCTCGGGCGATGACCTGTGCGGCGCACCCGCCGAGCCGCGCCTCCAGATCGATCACGTCGTGCTCAGTCACCCGCACCTCGATCACGCATCCGCGCTGGATCTCGTCATGCACTGCTACCACGTGCCCGACTTCTGGGACTCGGGCCGCATCAACGAGACCGTGTTCTATCGCGAGCTGCTCTCCAAGCTCTCGCAGAGCACGACGCGCTATCACACCGCCGCGGAGGTCCCGACCGATCGCACCCTCAGCGTGAAGGGCCTCGGCGTCACGATGCCGCACTGGGAGCGGTTTAGCGAAGGCGACAAGATCCGGCTCGGCGAAGGCGCGCAGTTCACGATCCTGCACGCGAACGCGAAGGGTGGCTCCGACATGAACCAGAGCTCGGTCGTCCTCGCCGTCGAGCTCGGCGGGATCCGGCTCTTGCTCGTCGGCGATGCCGAGTCAGGGCCGCGCCAGGATCCGAGCTACCCGCCGGGCGATGTCGAGGAGTTTCTGATCAACGCGCATACGGAGCGGATCCGCTCCGACATTCTCCAGGTCGGGCACCACGGCTCGAAGACGTCGAGCCGGCGCGCGTTCCTCGAGGTCGTGAAGCCGCGGCTCGCGCTCGTGTCGAGCGGCCCGAAGCGCTACGGCAAGACGACGCTGCCGGACCGCGAGGTGATCGAAGAGCTGGGTCGCGTCGGCGCGAAGATCCTGCGCACCGACGAGCGCGACGAGGACTGCCCGGTCGCAGGGCGGATCGGCGGAGACAGCGGCCCGGGCGGCTGCGACTCGTGGGTCATCATGATAGACACAGCGCGATGACGCGCCGCCTGTATCACGATGATGCGTACCTCCGGCGGTTCGACGCGACCGTCGTCTCGATCACCACGCACAAGGGCAAGCCCGCGGTGGTCCTCGATCAGACCGCGTTTTATCCCGAGGCTGGTGGGCAGCTCGGCGATCACGGGATGCTGGGCGCTGCGCGCGTGACCGACACGCAAGAGTCCGACGACGGCGTGATCGTGCACGTCCTCGAGGGTGAAGCGCCGCCAACCGTCGGTGCAGCGGTCAGCGCCGAGCTCGACTGGGCCCGCCGCCGCCAGCACATGGCGCAACACACGGCACAACATCTGCTCTCGGGCACACTGCTCGATCGCGCCCAGGCACCGACCGCCTCCGCGCGGCTCGGCGAGTCCGCGCTGACGATCGACGTCGCACGCGATCGCATCCCCGATGCCGAGCTCGCAGCGGCCGAAGACCTCGCGAACGATCTGATCGACGACGACCTCGCGATCCGCTCCTGGTTTCCGACGGCGGACGAGCTCGCCGCGATGAAGCTCCGGCGCGATCCGAAGGTCTCCGCCGACATCCGCATCGTCAAGATCGGCGACTTCGACTTCTCGCCATGCGGCGGCACACATGTCGATCGCACCTCGCAGCTCGCCGCGATCCGGATCACGAACAGCGAGCGCTACAAAGGCATGACGCGCGTGACGTTCACGGCGGCGCGTCGCGGCCGCGCGGAGCTGTTCGCGCGCGACCAGATCTTGCGCGGTCTCGCGACGCAGTTCTCGTGCGGCACCACCGAAGTGCCGGGCGCGGTCGACAAGCTCCGCCGCGATGCCGAGGCCGCGAGCACCGAGCTGGCGAACATGCGTTCGCGCGTGGCTTCGCTCGTGATCGCGCAGCTCGGCGACGCCCCGCGCGTGGTCGCGACGATCCCCGGAGACGCCGACCTCGTTCGCAGCATCGCCGCGAAGCTCTCGGCCGCGGGCCGGGATGCGATCCTCGCCACGCCGGATGGCGAAGGCATGCACGTCGTCTTGTTCCGCGCGCCGGGCTCGA
>JALZOJ010000170.1 GCA_030857175.1 Myxococcota bacterium
CGGCGCGCACGGCGCGCACGGCGCGCACGGCGCGCACATCAGATGATGTCGTCGCTCGGTAGCGGCGGAATCGAGATGCTCGCGGCGCTCCGCGGCGTGCCTTCTTCGTCGATCAGGCGCGCGCCTTCCATGAGGAGGTGGGTCGTGGAGACGTTCACGCGATCGACGCCCTCGACGAGACAGGCGACGAACTCGAACTCGCCGGCTCCCCACGTCAACAGGTAATAGACGCACTCGGCGTCGACTGGCTCGTCGGTTTCGTCGAGCCGGGCGTGCACGACCTTGCCCTCGCGCACGAGGATCTGAGCCGACGGACCTTGCGGCGCGCGGAGCTGGAGGAGCCCGGTCTTGCGCTCCATCTCGATCAACACGAGGAGAGACGAGAGGCCGACCTGCGAGAGGTCGCCGCGGAGGCCCGAGCCGCCGAGCTGCTCGCGGGCCTCCTGCATCGTCTGCTGCGTGCGGCGGAGCGTCTTGGTGACGCGAAGGTCGAGCTCTTCGAAGCGGAACGGCTTGGTGACGTAGTCGTCGGCGCCGAGGCGAAAGCCGCGGATGCGATCGTCCTCGGAGGACAGCGCCGTGAGGAAGATGACGGGCAACATCGCGAGCTCCTGGTGCGAGCGGAGCTGACGCACGAGGGCCCAACCGTCCATCTTCGGCATCATCACGTCGGTGATGAGGAGGTCCGGCGGCCGCGCGAGCGCGCGGGCGAGTGCATCCTCGCCGTCGACAGCCGTCTCGACGCTATAACCGCGCTTCTCGAGCACGGTCGCCACCATGCGCAAGATCCAAGCGTCGTCGTCGGCGACCAGAACGTGCGGTGCCATCAGCTGGCTCCCAAGTTAGCGCGCACCTTGCGATCGAGGCAACCTCACGGCGACACCGCCGGAGGCGAACCTGGTTTCGGACCAGGCAGATCCTCCGTGACGCGCGTCGCGGTCCACGCCTGCGTGCCCTCGCGAACGAGCAGCGTACCGTCGTCGAGGGCGATCACCGCGCGCCCGGCCTTGTCGACGACAACACCGACCGGCCTCGCATCCGGCGATAACGAGGGAGCGGCAACCCCGCCCGCGGCCGGCTCGAGCGCGATGGGAACGCGCTCGAGCTTGTCTTGCTTGAGCGTCACGAGCTCGAGCTTGCCGCGCTGGCTTGCAACCAGCACGAGCCGATCATCCGCCGTCACCGCGGCGGTGGCGATACTCACGCCCGGGGGCCAGCCGGTCTTGCGCCCCGTCTTGAGATCGATCGCGCCGTCATCGACGAGGACCCAGCGATCGCTCACGAGCTGTTTGACCCGTCGCGGGGCATTCTTCACCGCGACCACCTTCGCACCTTCGACGCGAAACAGCCCGCGGTCGGTCTGCACGATCAACCCATTCGCCGCATTCGCCCCGATCGCGAGGACGTTGCTCGGCGCGACCGCGAGCTTCAGCGGCTCTCCACCCGCGCTCCGATCGAGCGCGAACAGCTGCCGCCCGACGGCGGCGACCGCGCGCGCACCCGCGCTCATCACGGCGCGTTGTTTCTGATGGAGCCGGATCGCCGACCAGCCGTTCGGCGCGAGTCGATACACGACGCCCTCACCGAACGCGATCACCGCACCACTCGCGCGCCCGACGTGCGCGATCTGATTGCCCGTCGAGATGCGCAGCTTGCGGACCCACGCACCCTTGCCATCTGGCTCGAAGACCTCGCCGGCCGGGCCGATCGCGATAGCCTTGCGAGCGTCATCGGCGGTCGCGAGCGCGACAACGCGTGGCGCTTGTTTGGGTGCATCGGCGCGCGCTGCCGCCGACGAGAATGCGACCGCGACCACCGCCAACGTCATCGCGCAAGACCCCGCGGCGCGGGCAGCGACCGACGGGGATGCTCGACGCCGAGCCAGCATCGACGCGCTACTTCGACGCCGAGCCGCTGCCCGCTCCGGCAGCGGGACTCTCGGCCGAGCCGGCGCCCGACGAGGCGGCCGAGCCGGCAGCCGCAGCCGAGCCGGCGGCCGCGCCGGCCGCCG
>JALZOJ010000128.1 GCA_030857175.1 Myxococcota bacterium
GTGATCTGACCTGTGTACCCACGCGCGCGAGCGAGCTGAAACACCCGCTCGCAGAATGGCGCCGACAGCGCGTAGTTCATAAAGCACGTCGCGTACATCGATGCGTACGCTGACCGGAGCGCTCGATCCTTTGGCGTGATGTACGGCGGATTCGCGACGACCGCCGCGTACGTCCGGCCGAGCACATCCTTCGCCGCCTTTTCGTCGTCGAACGCGAATACGTCACCGAGCCACTCCGATGCCGACGCACCCGCGTGCTGCCACAGCTCTTGCTGCGGATGCTGCGGGTTAATGCGCAGCGAGTCCGCCACCACGAGATGCAGTGGCAGCGCCGGCGCGTCCGCGAGCTTCGCGTAGCCCGCCTTCTCGAGGAACGACAGCGTCAGCCGGAATCGCGCGATCGCAACCGCGTACGGGTTGATGTCCGCGCCGAACACGCAGTCGAGCGCCTGCACAGCGGCGACCCTCGGATCGAGCCCGGGCTGCGCGCGCAGGCGATGTTCGAATAGGCGGTCGAACGCGCCGAGCAGGAAATGTCCGCTGCCGCACGTCGGATCGATCAGCGTCGTGTCGTCGAGACCGAACCGCGTGATCGCCGGCTCGAGCGTGCGATCGAGGATGTATTCCTCGACGAAGTCCGGCGTCTGGAGCAGCGCGTAGCGCTTGCGCACGTCCTCGGAGAGGTCCTGGTACAGATCGCCGAGGAAGCGCGTCGACAGCTGACCGAACCGAAACGCCGGCGCGGCCGCGGTCGGCGCGCGGAACAGCGCGAGCAGCTCCTTCGCCACTTCGGCGGAGGGGGAGAGCTTCCACACGAGGCTGTGCTCGGCATCGAACAGTGCGGCGGCGGCGGGGTGGTGTGCGAGCTCGCGGAAGACGGTGAGGAGGTAGTCGCGCTCGGTCAGCGATGGCGCAAGCTGGAAGAACTGGCGTTGGCTGTCCTCGGCGCCGGGTCCCGCGAGCCGCGCTTGCTTGAGGAGCCCGCGATCCTCGAGCGTTCGGACGAACACGCACGAGAGCAGCCACGCCGCCGCGACCTGCGTGGCGAGCGCTTCCGTCCAGCCCGCGAAGCTGTCGGCCGTGCGCTGCGCCTGCTTCTCGGCCTCGTAACGCGCGGTCAACGCCGCGGTCACTGCGGGCGACGCGAGCGCACGCGCGCGCAGATCGTCCTCGAGCTTCGCGAGCACCGGCTTCGCCGCGGCGAGCAGTGCAGTCGAATCGAGCGGCGCGCGCGGATCATCGTGGCCGGCGAGCTCTTGCTTGCTCTTGGACTTCTTGGACCTGGTGCTTGCCATGTTC
The DNA here is from genome assembly GCA_030857175.1 of Myxococcota bacterium. GTDB lineage: Bacteria > Myxococcota_A > Polyangia > Haliangiales > Haliangiaceae > JABFXX01. Next base: position 1,300 of record JALZOJ010000128.1, read on the forward strand.
AACTCGTTGCGAGCGTCGCCGGATCGAGATGCGCGCGGATCCATCCCTTCGGGACCCACGTCGACTGACCCGGAAGAAGATCAGGAATCAGCATGTCGCCAATTCGCGGAACCCCGCGCTCGTGGCCGGGGACAAGCAGGATGATGCCTTCGGCGTCGTCGGATCGCGATGCGTCGACGACCGCGCGCAGGAAATCGACGAGCGCGTAGCGATCGATCAGGCCCGGCTGCGCGAGCAGGAGCGGAGCGCGCGGCGGGAGCAGCGAGGCGGCGAGTGCCTTTGCCGTTCGCTTCGCGAGCGTGAGGAGGTTCGCCCAGCCCTCCGCGGTGACGCCCGCCGCATCGGTGTCGTAGACGAGGCCCTCGGTGATGCGGCCGGTCTTCATCTGTGTTTCGAGCTCGGCGAGGAAGAGCGCGTCGAACGAGCGCGCCGGGATACGGAGCCGGCGTGCGAGCGCGAGCTCGGCGGCTGGGGCGTGATCCGCCGAGACACCGACGACGAGCAAGGCGCGGCGTTCGAGACAGACGCGAATCTGATCCTCGAACTCCTGGACCGCGACGTCGTGCGCCACGATCTGCGGGCCGCGCGCGAGCGCGGACGCCTGCGCGTACGACGTCATCGAGGTGTGGAGCGACGACCGCATGTCGCCGCCCGGTCGCGCGTAGCAGTTCTCCTCGGGGACGAACCGCAGCGCGATCTCTGCAAGCACGACATCGTCGAGGCGAGGACGCGCAGGGAGCACCGCTGCATCGGGATAGCGCGCGGACACGAGCTCGCGCAACTTGTCCTCGGTGATCCTCGCCGGAACGATCGCTGACGCGAGCTTGAGCGCGCGTGTGGCATCCATCTGTCGCGGATAGAGCTCGAGACGGCTCGACGCCGCCGCGGTTCGACTCGCGCTCGCCGCCAGGCGCACGAGCCGATCGGGCGCGAGCTCGGCGAGCGGCGTGTCGACGACGAGATCCGCCAGTGCGCGATGCGCCTCGGCCGGTCCCGCCAATGGTTCGCGCGACGCGAGATCGTCGGCAGCGCGCCCGAGTGCAGCCAGCGGCCCTTCGAGATCCTCGCGGACGAGCCACAGCGCGTCGGGGCCGAGACGAACGAGCCGAACGCCGTCGACGTCGTGCTTGTCGAGCTCCGCGACGATCCGCACCAAGGCGCGCGCGAAGCGTTCCTCGTCGGGACCTTCCGCGTGCGCGATCTGCGTGAGGAGCTCGGTTCCCGATGCGCCGAGCGAGAGTGCGCCGCCCGCGCGGTCGAGAATGGCGTGCACGGCATCGACGAGGTCCGCGATCGCCGGATGTTCTGCCCACTCGGCGCGCGCCTTTCCGATCGCGGCGTAGATCGCGGCGGTCGTGACATCGAGCGCGTCCGCGAGCTCTCGCACGCTGTCGTAGGTCCGCGCGTCGAGTCCGTACAGTGAGCGTGCGTGTTGGTGCTTCTTCTTGCTCGGAAGCAGGGCATCGATCCAGCCGTCGATCGTCGTGGGTTTATCGCGCGCCTCGGCCGCGTCGTGCTCGCGTGCGATCGCCGCGGCGAGCTTCGGGGCATCGAAGCCGTGTCGAACCGCGAGCGCGACGATCTGGGGCTTGGCAGCCGCGGCGAGCTGCGCCAGTGTGCGGAGGCCGGCATCGACGAGCGCAGCCGTCGCCGCCGCGGGAAGCTCGGTGAGCGCGACTTGCACGATGAGGTCGGGCCCACGATAGCCGGGGAAGAACGCCGGCTCGCTCGTCTGCGGACTCGCCTTGGACAGCCGCTCCCAGCGCTCGCGAAAGTCGTGGATGTCCTTGGCGACCTGACGGCCCACGCCGCGCATCGCGGACAGGCGATTCTGCGGCAACGCGCGCAGATCGCCGACGCTGAGGATGCCCGCGCGATCGAGCGCGTTCTTCGCGCGGTTCGAGATCGGCAACGCCTGGATCGGCGTCGACGGCAGGATCGCCGTGACCTGTTCGTCCGTGAGTGCGGGCGCCTCGGCATCGAGCTCGTCGTCGTGCGTCGATGCGGGCTGCACTTCGAAGGCGCGTTCCCATTCGCGCAGCATCGCCGCGGCCGACGGATACCGCTTCGTGACATCGGCATCGAAGGTCTTCTGAAAGAACGCAACGAGCCCGGCGCGCGCGGTCGCATCGAAGCGCTCTGCCGACACCACCGCGCCGCCCGCTTCGAGCGCCGGGCGTTGTCCGGTGACGAGCTCGTAGAGCGTGATCGCGGCACTGTAGCGATCCGCTGCGGCATCCCACCGTCCGCGCTGTGCGAGGAACGGATCGCGATATGCCGCGGTGCCGACGCCGACGTCCGCGAGCGAGAGCCCCGCGAGCGAGAAGTCGAACAGGTTGAGGCTCTGCAGCTTCTTCCCGACGCTGCCGACGCCCATGTTCGCCGGCTTGATGTCCCGATGCAGGACGTCTTCATCCTCGAGATGCGCGAGCGCACCGAGCAGATCCGCGCCGTAGCGAGCCGCGTAGTCGAGCGACGGAGTGCCGTTGTCGGCGAGCTCGCGCTGCAGGCTCTGTCCTGCGAGCGACATCAAGAGGCACGGCCGGCCCGCGATGGTGAGTTGCTTCTCGAGGCGCACGATGCGCGGGTGCCGCAGCTTGGCGAGGACCTTGCCTTCCTCGACGATGCGCTCGTCGTGCTCGGTGCCGAGCGAGACCTTCAACGCAAAGCGACTGTCATCGTGCTCGACCTCGAGCACGCGCGCGGACGCACCGTGACCGAGGACGCGAATGACCTTGTAGGGTCCGAGTAGGTCATCCTTGCGTGCGTCGAGGGGACTCTGCTCCGGTTCCGCGAGCTTCGCCGGTGACGTCGCTTTGTCGAGGACGAGCTCGACCCACTCCGCGACGTCGTTCCAGCGAGAGGCAACCACTTCGGCCGTCGCCATCGTGATCACGTCGGCGAGTTGATCGGGGATCGCGTCGCTGGCGTCTCGCGGATCCAAGCAGCGTCGCGGTTTCATCCGCGCCTCGACCTCGGCGATGGTGTTACCGGGCGCTTGCCCGGTCAGGAGCAAGTACGCGATCGCCCCGAGGCTGAACAGGTCCGCCTCCGGCGAGCGCTCCGACGGATTGCGACGAAGCTCGGGCGCCTGATACACGGCCCACGCCTCCGTGCCGAGCGCCGACCAGTGGCTCGTCGCCTCGACGCTCTGCGAACCGCCGAACTGGAAGTTATAGAGCCGCGTTTCGATCGGCCTCCGCGCGTTACCCTTCGTCGCCTCGCCGCGGCGAACGAGCACGGCCGACGGACACAAGCCGCCGTGGAAGATCGATCGGCGATGGCAGTACGCGAGCGCGCGACCGACTTGCTCGACGATCGCGATTCGATCGGTGAAATCGAGATCGGGCTCGAGCCGCATGAACGCGTCGAGTGGAATGCCGTGCTCGAAGTCGTCGAGCAGGACGGTCGGGCCCATCGGCGCGTCGCCGACGTAGTCCGTCATCGTGAGGATGTTCGGATGTTCGCGCACCTCGTGGAGCAGCTGCGCCTCGCGCTCCGCGGCGCGCAGCAATTGCTGTCTGCGCTCGACGCTCGTCTGATCTGGAACGAGGTACGTGCGCGCCCGCCGGCGCTGCGTCGGGATCGTGCGGTGCGTGGCCTCGCGATCCTGAAACGACGAGGTCTCGTCGAGCATGGCGCCGAGCTCGTACGAGCCGACGTTGAGCTTGCCCTTACGAGGACGAAAGCCGATCGACTGCAGTGCCTGGACGACCGCGCGCATCGTCGGCCGATCGATGGCGCGCCCTTGCAGCCGCGGATCCGCGCCACGAAACTCGTGCTTCGTGATCGCGTCGCAGAACGTCTTGCGATTGACGACGCCGATGATCCCCTCGGGCGTCAGCGAGAGCTTCACCTCGGGATGACTCAAGAAAATCAGTGGCTCGACCCATGGCGCGCGAATACTGCTCGGCAACGCGCGCTCGAGCCGCGACTTGAGGATCTGCGCCTTGCGCTTGGCGAGCCCTCGCGGGTTATCGCGCCACAGCCGCCGTCCTTCGGGTGTCACCCAGATCCAATCGACGGAGTCACCTTCGATGATCCCGGGATACGCCTTCAGCTCGACGAGATAGAGGCACGAATAACCGAGCACCACGAGATCGAGCTCGTGCTGCCTTCCCGTTGATGGTTCGAGCAGATCGACGAGCGCCCACAAATGATACGGGTCGGTGTCGGGCAATGCCTTCTCGGCGAACTCGATCCCTTCGCGTTCATGCGGATACGCGGTCTCGCCGACCGACACGATGCGGGCCTTCGACAGCGCCACGGTTAACCTGCGATCAGCGCTTCAGCGCGGGCGCGGTCTGTCTTGTCCGCGTCCGAAGAGGCCACGAGGCGCGTGCCTCGTTTCATCGCAGGCGCGGCCTCCGCCGCTGTGTAGAGCTGTGTCGGGCGCGTTCGATTAAGGATCGACGTCGCTGCCGCAGCGAGCTGCCGCTCCGCAGGCGCGCTCGCGATGACAACGACTTGTTCGGACCAGTCGAGTGCGGTGCCGACGGCGAATGCCTTGATCGTGGCCGCGATCGCAGAGGCCCCGACCACCACGAGGTGATCCGTCGGTGTGATCGCCGCACCCTCGAACTTCTTCAGCTTGATCTCCCACGCGGCGGCGATCGCTGCCAGCGTCGCGGCCGGCGTGCTCGGTGCATCCTCCGACTTCACGCGACGCCAGAGCTCCTCGGCGCCGACGGGATCGAGCCCTTTCCACTGCGAACCAAATGGCTCGTCTTCCGCCACGCCTTGAATCGCGAACACGGCGCGCGCACCGAAGCCGCTCGGCCATTCGGCGTCAGCGTCGCGAATCATCAGGTCGATGCGATCTACGGTCTCGAGATCGCCTCGAAAACCGCTCCATCGTGCATCGGCGTCTGCACCGAAGCGCCGGCCTGTCGGTCGACGATGCTCGACAAACTGGAGCAATTTGAGCGCACCTTCCGCATACCGACCCGCCCCGTCGATCTCGGTCATCGTCGACGTTTGTATCACGGTGCCCCTCGTCGCTGGCGCGATGCGTGTGAACGCGTGTGAAGCCCTCGAGCGCATGTCGGATAGCGTTGGGGTACGAGCACGCGAGCCCTCGTCCCACACCCCACTGCCGCAAACCGCTGCACGCTACGCGGCGGTTACCAACGAGCGAGCCGAGGCACTCGTGAACCGCCCCGGGTTTCCCGGAGACTCCAATCGTTGAGAGGATGGAGTCATGGGACGCAAGAGCAAGTACCCACCCGAGGTCCGCGAGCGAGCGGTGCGCCTGGTCTACGAGCAGCAGGGTCAGCA
>JALZOJ010000033.1 GCA_030857175.1 Myxococcota bacterium
TCCGACAGCACTCACGCACGCTCAATGGTGGACGTCGGAGTCGACCATCGTGGAGTGTCAGGAACGAAGCCGATCTGTCAGATAGGCTGTCGATCCGCCGCGTCAGGAACGTGCTCGGTCTGTACCGCAGAAACTCACGCTACGAAGCGGAATGGCGAAGCCGCGCAAGCGCCACCAGCAGCAGCAGCTATTCGGCCCCAAGGGCGGAATCCCGCGCGCGCGACCGGTTGCGCGCAAGAAGCGCCGTCGCCTTGGTCGTAAACCGAACGGTCCGCGCGCCGGGTCACCTCACAAGACGCGACCCGAGATCTCCGCGAACTACCCCGTTCACATCGTGCTGCGCGTCGTGCCTGCGGTCGGCAGCCTGCGCAAGCGGCTCATGTACGCCGCGCTCCGGCAGGCGACGATCACGGTCGCGTTACGAGCCGAGCTCCGCGCCGAGACGGAGGGCGCGTTTCGCATCGTTCACATCAGCATCCAGCGCACGCATGTGCACCTGCTCGTCGAGGCCGACAACAAGCTCGCGCTCTCTCGTGGAATGCAGAGCTTTCAGATCTCGGCGGCGAAGCACCTCAACCACGCTGCGAGCATCAAGATCATCAAGCAAGGCGGCACGCGTCGGCGCGGCACCGTGTTTCCGGATCGCTACTACCAGGAGGTCATTCGCACGCCGACGCAGGCGCGTCACGCGCTCGCGTACGTGCTCAACAACTGGCGCAAGCACCGCGAAGACGAGGCGAACCTCGAGGCGCGCAGGTGGAAGGTGGATCCGTTCTCGACGGGCGCGCTGTTCGCAGGCTGGCAGGAGCGCGTTGGTGAGCCGCTGCTGTGGAAGACGCCGTGGACGTATCAACCGCTCGTCGTGTACCTGCCGTCGACGTGGCTCTTGAAGAAGGGCTGGCTCAGGGGTGGCGGACCGTTCTCCGTGCACGACGTGCCCGGCCAACGTCCCGTCCCGAGACCCGCGTGACCGCTAACGCTTCGGCTTCTGCTTCTGCTTCGCGAGGCGCTCTGCGGCGAGCTTCTTCGCGGTGTCGAGCGCCTCGCCGGCCGGGACCTTGACGTCGGGCTCGACGCCCGTGCCTTCCCAGTTCTTCTTCGTGATCGGGTTGATCGCGCGCGCGAACGGGACGCCCAGCATGAAGTGCTCGTCGAGGCGCTTGCTCGTCGTCGGGTGCGCGCCTCCGCCGGTGACCTCGCCCACGATCGTCGCGCGCTTGAGGTTCTTGAGGTTGTAGGAGAACTCTTCGGCGCCCGAGAACGTCTTCTTCGACGTCAGCACGTACACCGGCTGCTTGACGAACTTCGTGCCGGGCACGTCGGGCTTTGTCCAGAACTTCTCGGTCTTGTTCTGCTTGCGGTCGTAGAGGTCGTTGAGGTGCGTGCGCTTCGCGAACAGGTACGAGGAGACAAACGCGACCATCGCGGGTTGGCCGCCGCCGTTGTCACGGAGGTCGAAGATGAGGGCGTCGACTTCGCCGAGCGAGCCGAGCGCGGCGGTCGCGCGCGGGCCGCAGATCTCGGGATCGGCGAACATGTTGAACTTCACGTAGCCGATGTTGCCGTCGAGCTTCTCGGCCTTCTCGAAGCCGCAGTTGATCTTCTCGAAGTGCGCGCGCATCTTCGCCTTGTCCTCGGGGGTCGGCTCCGGCTCCTTTTCGGGGACGATCTTCGGCGTGAACCAGACGCCGAGGTGGAGGTCCTTGCTGACCGCGCGCAGGTGCGCGGTGAGGAGCTTCGCGAACACGGTCGCGTCGTTGATCGCGTCGTATGCGCCCTGCTTCTGATGCTCGCGCAGCGCGTCGCCCATCTTCTTCGCGAGATCGGGGTAGACGTAGTACTCGTTCAACCTCGCGACCGCGGCATCGATCACCCGCGTTCGCGTCGCGGCGTCGACGGAGATGTTCATGTCCTTCGCCGCCATGCCGGGCGGGATGGCGAACACGTTGAATGCCTCGATCTCGGCGGGGTCGGCGGTCTTGACCGTCATCCAGCCGACGGCCTCGGTCGGGCCGCCCTTTTCCTTGACGTGGAACGTCACCGCGGTGGGCTCGCTCTTGAGGATCGCGACCAGCTCGAAGCCGCCCGTCTGCTTGCGGAACCCCATGAGCTCCTCCGCGGATTCGGGCCCCTTGTAGCGATCGACGAACGCCTTCAGGCCCTGCTCGTCACCGCCGTTGAACGCGGCGAGCCACGCGCGCAGCGTGGTGCCCGCCGGGGTGGCTGGGATGCCATCCGACTTCGCCGGCTCGACGACAACTGTCGGCGGGGGTGACGCCGGAGCTTGGGGCGCTGGGGCGGCCGGCTTCGCGCCGCCACCACCACAAGACACGCCGAACATCAGTGCCGCGATGCCGAGAGCTTTCATGCCCGGCATCCTGGCACGCGGCCGGCTACAGATCCGCGCTGCGCACCGAGAACGCGCCGGCTTCGTAGCCGTGCACGCCGATGTACAGCTTGCCGCTGCTCGCCGGCGTGAACGTCACGGTCTCGTTGCCCGAGGACGTGTAGCCGCGGAGCAAGTATGCGGCCGTCGACGGCGCCGCGTTCATCTGGACGTAGAGATCGATGTCCTTCGTCGACGTCGTGCGCACGACGACCTTGCGGCCGGCGATCACGTCGACGGTGAACGTCTTCATCTCGCCCAGCGCGACGTTGCCCGTCGTGTTGACGTGCGTGACCGTGGTGGGTGGCGGCGGAGGCGGGACGACGCCGCCGTTGCCCTCGCGGTACGTGATCTTGAGCGCGAAGTTGCTGCTGGTCGCGTAGCCGTTGACGCCGACGTAGACGCGCGCCGGGCCGACGATGGAGCACTGCTCGTTCGTGCCGTTCTGGTACGGGCGGCAGTCGTATGCCGCGGCCGTCGGCGGGGCGTTCGTGCGAACGTAGAGGTCGGCATCGTTGTCACCGGTCATGACGGCGGTGAACGTCGAGCCCGCGCCGACATCGAACGGGCCGTATTGCTTCCACGTGGCCTTCGCGACGGAGCCCGACTCGTTGACGATCTTGTCGATGCCACCGCCGCCGCCGCCGTCTTGCATCGAGAGGTCGTAGATCGCCTTCACGTTCGCGTAGGTGATCTTGCCGCCGGCGACGCTGGTCGCGCTCGCGCGGATCGGGAGCCACACGAAGTCGGGGTGCTGGCGCTTGCTCGCGCCGAGCCACTCGCCGCCGATGATCTTGCCGTTCGCGTCGAGCTCGAGGATGTAGTCGTAGCGATCGTGGTGGGTGTACTGGTCGATGTTCGCGCCGAGGTGGCCGTCGGTGGACGACGCCGACTCCGCGATGTAGTCGACGTCCATGTGCGCCTTCATCAGCTTCACGGCGTTCGAGTTGAAGACGTAGTTGCTCGGGACCGAGCCGCCCGTCGTGATCTTCAGCGTGAAGCTCGAGGCGGTCGTGCCGTAGCCGGCGACGCCGACGAACGCTTGCGTCGCGCCTGCGGGGACGGTGAGGTTGCACGTCTCGGCCGCGCCGGTCTCATACGGGCGGCAGTCGTAGGCGGCCGTGGTCGGCGCGCTGCCGAACTTGACGTGGAGGTCGGGGTCGCCGGTGCCGGTCATCACGATCGTGAGGTTCGAGCCCGCGGTGACGGGAAAGCTGCCGACCTGCGTGAACGCGCCGCCCGTCGCAGAGCCGGTGCGCTCGACGGTCGTGCCGCCCTCGACGGTGACGCCGATCGCCTTGTTCGCTTCGAGCGCGGAGATCTCCGTCATCTCGGTGATGCGGTAGCCGCGCAGCGGTTGGTTCCAGACTTCGCCGTCCCACGTGCGGTCGTAGACGAACGACTCGCCCTGCTTGCCGAGGTAGTTCGTCATGAGGACGTGGAACGTGCCCGGGTTCGTGTCGCGGCACGTCGTCGGCGAGCCGCCGCCGTTCGGGCGGCCGTACTTGTCGAACGAGATCGCCTGCTCGCTATCGAGCGCGTTGCAGCGGAGCGAGACGAAGCGCGACTCCGTGCGGTCGTGCACGAGCGTCATCAGCGCCTTGATGTCGTTGACCCGGAACTCCACGCCGTTATACGTGACGGCCTTCTTCGGCTCGGGGAGCAAGATCGCGGCGGGCGCCCACGCGTGACAGATGCCCCACCACGTCGGAATGCAGCGGCCGTTTGTAGCGCCCGCGCGCTTCGAGCAGGACTCGCCGATCGCGGCGTTGCACTGGCTGTCTTGCGTGCACGCGGTGCGGCCGGCCTGCGCGTCGATGCCGTGATATTGCGAGACCGCGTTCTCGATGCCGGTGACGCCGAACGCCTTGCCGTACTTCGTCGAGGCCGGATCGCCCGCGCCCCACTTGAAGTTGATCGAGTCCTGATACACGGGCCAGTAGCTCGAGGCCCACGGCGTGTTCGTCGCGGCGCCTTGGCGCGGCAGCTCGGCCACGCGGTACTCGAGGTTCGTGTTGAAGAGGGCCGGGTTGTCCGACGAGCCCCACGCCTCCGCTTTTCCGTCGACGCCGCCCTTCACGTCACTCTCTTCTGGTTTGTCGTCGCCGCCGCTGCCATCGAGCGCGCAAGCGCCGACCAGGCTGAGCCCGAGTGCGAACGCTGCTAAGTTGTGCTTCATAGTTGCTGCGCCGCATCAGCAGCTTCCGTGCCCGTGTCCGTATGCCGTCCACCGGACGTGCACACGAGATGTTGCATCGCAGTGAGCTGCGACACCGGCAACTCCGTTAGCCGCTTCTCGATGCATGGACGTCTCGCCTTGCAACGGCTACGGTCCGAAGCATGAGAGCAAGCTCGTTACTCGCGTCACTCGCCTTACTGTTCCTGCTCCATGCGCCCGCGCACGCAGACGTGACGTGGGAGTCGAAGGGCTGGGTCAAGCTCGGTGAACGGGACGTCAACGGCAACGTCGACAAGGACGTGATCACCGTCGGCGCGTACGAAGGAAAGTTCGCGAAGCTGACTCTGGTGGTCGACAAGAGCGACCTCGAGCTCCTCGACTTCGAGATCGTGTTCGGCAACGGCCAGAAGCACAACCCGAATGTGAAGCAGGTCTTCAAGGAGGGCGCGCGGACGCGCGTGCTCGATCTGCCGGGCGACGAGCGCGTCATCAAGATGATCAACCTCAAGTACAAGAACTTCGCGGGCGGCGGCAAAGCGCACGTCGAGGTGTGGGGATGGAAGGCCGAAGGCATCGGCGCCGGCAGGCCGAGCGCGGCGCTCTGGGACTCGAAGGGCTGGACCAAGCTCGGCGAGCGCTCGGTCAACGGCCGCATCGACAAGGACCGCATCACGGTCGCGCGCAAGAAGGGCACGTTCAAGCAGATGACGATCGTCGTGCTGGACTCCGATCTCGACCTCCTCGACTTCGAGGTCAAGTTCGGCCGGGGCGCGCCGTGGAACCCGGCCGTGAAGCACACGTTCAAGGAAGGTCAGCGCACGCGCGTGCTCGACTTCCCCGGCGACGTGCGCGTCATCAAGCACATCGATCTGAAGTACGCGAACATCGCGGGCGGCGGCAAAGCCAAGGTCCAGGTCTGGGCGAAGTAGTCAGCCGCGGTCCGGATGCGCTGATCCGCGGTCCGTGGTAGCTGTTCGTTCGTGCAGCCCTGGCAGGTCCTCGATCTCGGCACCGCGTCCTACCGGGACGTCTGGGCCAAGCAGATCGGGCTCGTCGAGCAGCGGCAGGTCGGGACCGTCCCCGACACGCTGCTTATCGTCGAGCATCCGCACGTGTTCACGCTCGGTCGCCGGCGCGAGTCGGCGCAAAACGTCCTCTTGCCGGGCGACGTCGAGGTCATCGAGATCGAGCGCGGCGGTGACGTCACCTATCACGGCCCCGGTCAGATCGTCGCGTACCCGATCTTGCTGCTCGGCGACGGCGAGCGCGACCTCCACAAGTTCCTGCGCAACCTCGAGGACGCGGTCATCAACACCTGCGTCCGCTTCGGCATCACCTCCGCTGGCCGCGAGCCCGGCAAGACCGGCGTCTGGTGTGACGACACCTACGGCGCACGCCGCAAGCTCTGCTCGATGGGCATCGCGTGCCGCAAGTGGGTCACGTTCCACGGGCTCGCACTCAATGTCTCGACGGACCTCTCGTACTTCGGCCGCATCAATCCGTGTGGCTTCGAATCGCGTGTGATGTCGTCGATGCAAGCCGAGCTCGGCAGCGCCGACATCGGCGAGATCAAGTCTGCGTTGATCGAGGAGCTCGGCCGCTCGCTCGCGCGTGCTTGATCCGGAACGACAAAGGCCCCGCCGGGTGGCGAAGGCCTTTATTAGAGGCGCGAGGGTGCGCGCCGAAAATCGGAGCTACTGCAGCTCGCTCGTGATCGACGAGAGGCTGAAGCGCTGCTGCGGGCCCGGCGTCGGGTCCTTGCTGATGAAGATGTCCGTACCCGGCTGCGCGACCTCGGTCGACCACTGGAAGCCGTCGACGACCGAGAGCGAGTCGAGGATGTGATCGCTCATGTCCCAGACCGCAATGCGGAGCGTGATGACCTCGCCCGGCGTGACGTTGCCGCGCGTCTCGAGCCAGCCGGTGCCGCCGCCCTTGAGCGAGCCCGCGTCGCACGAGCCGCTCTGCGGATCGTCGAAGCCGGTGCCCGCGAGCATGGTGGTGCCGACGCACGTCGAGATCGAGCCCGCCGTGCCCGAGCAGCCCGTGACGCCGTTCACGCACTGCGTGAACAGGCCGGTGTTGCCGTGGCCGAGGTTGACGCCGACGGGGACCTTCGTCATCGAGCCGGGCGGCGTGTAGAACGCGAGGTTCTTGTCCATCGGATTCGCCGGATCGCCCATGTACGTCGAGTCGAGGAGGACGACGAAGAAGTCGTTGTACGGCGAGCAGGTCCACTCGGGGAACTCGGCGCTGTAGAAGTTCGAGAACAGCTTGAACGAGCGCGCGTTCGTCGGGACGCGGACGCGGAACGTCAGCATCACGGGATCGTTCGCGACGGCGCCGTTCGGATTCGGGCAGCCAGGCGCGTTCGGGATCTTGTTGCCGTTCGCCATGTAGAAGTCCTGCGGAAACGGAGACGTGTTCGGCGCGACGTGCGAGTAGCCCGAGAAGTCGTGATAGTTGGGCATGGTGTCGCCCTTCGCCGCGGCGCCGCCCGAGGAGATGATGGCGAGGTTGACGCCGCCCTGCGGAAGGACACCCGTGCCGAAGCGCGGACGGATCGAGTAGCCCTCTTTGTCGGGAACGCCGGTGCCGTCGGCGAGCGATAGCTTCGCGTCGATGACGCCCCACTTCTTATCCGTCGCGGTGGCGGTCTGACAGATGTCGATGGCCTTCGCGAAATCCATCGCGACGGTCGTGTTGGAGCTCAGGCTCTGGTCGCAGAGCAAGATCGTGTCGTCGGCGACGCCGTTGCAGTCGTCGTCGAACATGTTGCCCGCGGCGTCGAACGCGCCGGGGTTCGCGAGGCCGGGCTTCGTGCACTCCGTGGAGTCGCAGCAGTCGCCGGCACACGTGGTGTAGCCGTCCATGTCGAGGTCGACGTCTTCGTCGACGGCGCCGCTGCAGTTGTTGTCGACGCCGTCGGCGCAGTTCTCGCCGACCGGGGTCACTTCACCTTCACAGGCGCCCCAGATGCCGCCCGCGATGCAGGTGCGCTTGCCGCCCTTGCATGGGCCGACGCCTTCGGTCTCAGGATATGCGGTGTAGCAGTCCTCCACCTTACCTGGCTGGCACGCGCCCTCGATGCATCGATAGTCGACACACGAGAAGCCCGTCGTGCAGACGTTGCCGCACGTACCGCAGTTGTTGGGATCTTCAGATAGGTCGCTGGCGCCGTTGCATTCGCGATCGTCGGACGGACCGCACGCGACAACTCCCACAGCAAAACCCAAAGCGATAAACGATGCGAAAACGCGCATGGAGGGCTCCTCTCTCAAGCGCGCGGAAAATACACCCGGGGTAGGACACCGCAACAGGAATCGACACGACGAAGTTGTCTCTCCGTCACGATGACGAGACGTGGTCGTGCCGAGTCGCGTGTTCAGTGACTAGAAGATCACGGTGCCGGGCTGGCTCAGCTCGACGGACCACGTGAACGCGTCCACGAGCGCGAGGGAATCAAGCACATGATCGCTCGTATCCCAGATCGCAATTCTGAGCTTGATGATCTCGCCCGGCATGACGTTGCCGCTGGTCTGCAACCAACCGGTCCCACCACCCTCGAGGCTATTGGCGTCGCAGGTGCCCGGGTCCGCGTTGTCGAAGCCGGTGCCTGCGAGGTCAGTCGTCGACGTGCAGGTCGTGATCGTCCCGTTGCCGAACTGCGCGCAGCCGACACGGCCGTTCACGCACTGCGTAAACAGGCCGGTGTTGCCGGACGCGAGGTTGACGCCGACGGGGTACTTCATCGTGCTCCCGGCCGGTGAGTAGAACGCGAGGTTCTTGTCGGTCGGGTTCGCCGGCGAGCCCATGTAGACCGAGTCGAGCAGCACGACGAAGAAGTCGTTGAACGGCGAGCACGTGTACTCGGGGAACTCCGACGAGAAGAAGTTCGTGTCGAGCTTGAACGACTTCGCGTTGGTGGGGACGCGGATCGTGAGCGTCAGCATCACGGGATCGCGCGCATTGGCGCCGCTCGGCTGCGGGCAGCCCGGTGCGTTCGGGAGCTTGTTGCCGTTCGCGGCCACGAAGTCCGCCGGGAACGCCGACTGCTTGTTGTTGCCCGGAGCGGGCGTGTCCTGGAACGACTGGTAGGCCGGGTTCGAGTCGCCCTTGCCGGCGGCCGCGCCCGTCGAGAGCACGGCCATCGCGGTGCCGCCCTTGGGCAGCACGTTCGTCCCGAACTTGCTGCGGATCGCGTGCCCCTTGGGCGCTGGCATGCCCGTGCCGTCGGCGAGCGTCAGCGTCGCGGAGATGACGCCCCACTTCTTGTCGGCCATCGAGGTTGTCTGGCAGAGGTCCATCGCCTTCGCGTAGTCGAGCGGCGTGGTCGAGCCCGAGCTCAGACCCTGGTCGCAGAGCAGCGCGGTGTTGTCGATCGCGCCGTCGCAGTCGTCGTCGACCAGGTTGCCCGGCGCATCGAACGCGCCCGCATTGACGAGCTTCGGATCGCTGCACTCGGTCGAGTCGCAGCAATCACCGGCGCACGTCGTGATGCCGTCGCCGTCCTTGTCCTCGTCTTCGTCGGTGGCGCCGTTGCAGTTGTTGTCGACACCGTCGGCGCAGTTCTCGCCGGTCGGCACGACCTCACCACCACACGGGCCCCACACGCCCGACGGATCGCAGGTCGTCTTGCCCTCTTTGCAGGGACCGACACCTTTGGTGCCGTCCTGACCCGAGTAACAGGTCCGCGTGTCTCCGGGATCGCAGGAACCCGAAGTGTCATCGCCGCCGTTCTCGCGAACCGAAGGTCCGCAAGCAGCGATCATGAACGCGATACAACAGACAATACGCGTCGGCATGGCGGTTCCCTCCCAGGAAGCATCCGCGCGCAGCATCTGCCGAATGGGCCGACGATCACAGCTGACCTCGGCTCACACCCGCTGTCCTGACTGATGCTCAGCCTGTGCGCACAGAAAAGTCACGCACGCTGACGATCTGCTTCGTCTCGAGGTCTGCGAGGAATGAGCGCCCCGACCCGATCCGGCCGTCGAACGCGAGCAAATACCAGACGTCCAGGGTCCAGCGGACGTGGTCGCTCTCGCACGGCGGGGTCCACGAGACCGCTTCGAGATCGCCGAGGTACGTCGGCCGCGACGGCGATGACGCGACGAGCTTCTGGTACTCGTCGCACTGCTGGACGAGCTGTACGGCGGTCGACGCATCGCGCGATGCCACGGTGCGTCGCCACGCGGACGTCAGCCGGCAGCGACCGATCTGCCCGGACGGCGAGAGCTCGATCTCGTAGGCCTCGTCGGCGGCGAGGCCATCGAAGTCGGGGACATCGAACTCGGGATACTTGTCCCGCTCGGCGATCTGCTCGAGCCGATCGTCGAACGCCTCGTAGCCAGCGTCGAGCGTGTCCTCGCCGTAGTAGCCATACACGCGCAGCACGAGGTTCTGCGACGGCAATCGGTGGTCCCAATCGACGATCGAGATCGCGCCGACGTAGTCGTGGCGAAACCGCGCGAGTGGCGGCAGTGCGGCCGCGACACGCGTCGCAGCGCCCTCTTCCGAGAGCAGCCCTTGGTAGGCGATCCGGGGATGCAGCCGGATCTCCTCGGCAACGAACGGGCGAAGATCGGAAGACACCTCGCGCCGATACTACACAGAACTAGTGGAGCGCGCGCTCCAGCGCGTCGATCAAACCGCCGAGCCTGTCGTCGAGCTTGAGCCGCGCTGGATTGACGACGAGGCGCGCGCTGACTTCGCAGACGGTATCGACCTCGACGAGCCCGTTCTGGCGGAGGGTCTCGCCCGATTGCGTGATGTCGACGATGCGATCGCAAAGGCCGGTCAGCGGCCCGAGCTCGATCGCACCCGAGAGCTTGATGACCTCGGCCGTGATGCCCTTGCGATGAAGGTACGCCCGCGTGATGCGCGGGTACTTCGTCGCGATGCGCAGGTGCGACTGCGAGCGATCGTCGACGCGCTGGTCCACGCGCTCCGCGACGATCATGCGGCACTTCGCGATGCCGAGATCGAGCGGCTCGAACAGCTCGCGCGCTTCTTCGTCCAGGACGTCGCTGCCGACGACGCCCGTATCGGCCGCGCCGAGCGCGACGTACGTCGGGATGTCGCTGTTGCGGAGGACGAGCACGCGCAGCGGACCGCACTCGAATACGAGCTTGCGCGAGTCGGCGAACACGGGCGCGAGGTCGTAGCCGGCGCGCGCGAAGATCTTCGCCGCATCGTCGAGGATGCGGCCCTTCGGCATCGCGAGGATGATAGGACGCGTCATGCGGGTACCGTGGGTCCCCAGAACATGAGCAGCAGCATGATCAGCCCGAGACCGAACGCGAGACCGCCGAAGAACTTGATCGCGCCGCTGTCAACGCGCTTGCCATAGATGTAGCCCATGAAGCCGCAGAACGGCGCGAGGACGAAGCTCACCAGCACGAGGTGATCCCAGATGTCGGGCGGCATCGGTCCGCCCATCGCGGGACCTGCGTTCGCGTGAGCGAGCCAGGCGATCCCGATGGGAATCGCGTACGCAGCGACCGCGAAGATCCGGCCCATCAGGCGGTCGCTCTCGACGCTCATTCCGCGACGCGCGCGATCTTCGCGCCGCAGCCCGCGAGCTTCTTCTCGATCGACTCGTAGCCGCGATCGAGGTGATACACGCGCAGCACCTCGGTCTTGCCCTGCGCGACGAGGCCCGCGAGCACGAGGCTCGCCGACGCACGCAGGTCCGTCGCCATCACCGGCGCCGCCGTCAGCTTCGCGCCACCGCGCACGACCGCGACGCGCCCGCTGACCTGGATGTCCGCGCTCATGCGGCAGAGCTCCGGCACGTGCATGTAGCGGTTCTCGAAGATCATCTCCTTGATGACCGACTGACCCTTCGCGATGCACGCGAGGACCATGAACTGCGCCTGCATGTCCGTCGGAAAACCGGGATGCGGCTGCGTGACGATATCGACCGCCTGGAGATCACCGGTGCCACGCACGCGGAGTCCGCCGTCTTCCGCCGCGACCTGCACGCCGACGGCGCGGAGCTTCGCGATCACCGCGTCGAGGTGCTCGGGCCGCGCACCTTCGAGGAGGACGTCGCCGCGCGTCATCGCCGCCGCGACGGCGAACGTGCCCGCCTCGATGCGATCCGGAATGATCGCGTGCTCGATCGGCTGGAGCTCGTCGACGCCTTCGATCGTGATGATCGAGGTGCCGGCGCCGCTGATCTTCGCGCCCATCTTGTTGAGCACGAGCGCGAGCTCTTCGACCTCGGGCTCGCGCGCGCAGTTCTCGATCACGGTGCGGCCCTTCGCGAGCGCGCCGGCCATGATGAGGTTCTCGCAGCCGGTGACCGTCGGCATGTCGAGCATGATCGTCGCGCCCTGCAGGCGCTTGCACTCGACATCGACGTAGCCGTGATCGAGCGTGACCTTCGCGCCCATCGCCTGCAGGCCCTTGAGGTGCTGATCGATCGGACGCGCGCCGATCGCGCAGCCGCCCGGCATCGACACGCGCGCGCGGCCGTAGCGCGCGACGAGTGGGCCGAGGACGAGCACGCTCGCGCGCATCGTCTTCACGAGGTCGTACGGCGCCTCCAGCTTGAGGTTTTTTGGATTTGCGGTGATCTGCAGAGAGGTCCCGTCGCCGCCGACGTCGCCGACTTCCCAGCCGAGCATGCGGAGCAGCTTCGCCATCGTCCGCACGTCCGCGAGCTGCGGGACGTTCTTGAACGTCGACGTGCCCGTCGGAAGGAGCGATGCGGCGAGCAGAGGCAGCGCCGCGTTCTTCGCGCCGCTGATCGGAATCCTGCCTACGAGGCGGCTACCGCCTTCGACGACGATTTTGTCCATACGACCTGGTCCTGGTTATACGGGAAGAACGCCGAGGAATCGTGCAGTATTCGGCGCTGATCTCGCGCGCTTAGAAAATCCTCGATTTCTCTGCGACCAAACGGCGGCCTCGGGCTGTCTTGTCATTCGATGGAGCTTTCGCACCAACGGCTGCGCCGCCTGCTCGAGCCGATCCACGATCGGGCGCTCGGGTTCGCGCGTTCGGTGAGTCGCTCGCGCGACGACGGCGACGACCTGTTTCAAGAGTCGCTGCTGCGAGCGCTCGACAAGCTGCCGTCGCTCCGCGAGGACGGCGCGTTTCGCGGCTGGCTCTATCGGATCATCATCAACCTGCATCGCAACCGCAGTCGCCGCGCGTTCTGGAAGCGACTGATCCCACTCGTCGGCAACGAGGTCGGTGACAATCGCGCCCACGACGAGACGCTCGGCTCCGTCGAGCGCGCACGCATCGCACTCGAGAAGCTGCCGGCCGATCAGCGCGAGGCGATCGTCCTGCACGACATCGAAGGTTGGGCCGTCGGCGAGATCGCGGATCTCGAGGGCGTCTCGATGTCCGCGATCAAGTCGCGGCTCTCGCGCGGGCGCGAGCGGCTGCGCGACATCTACGGGCGCCGCTTCGGCGTGCGCGAATCATTCGTCACGGGAGAGGAAACCCCATGAGCAACATCGACAAGACCATCGCGCGCGACCTCGCCGCACTCGGCGAGAACAGCCGGCGCGACGTCCCCGCACTCGCCCCCGCGCTCGACGCGCTGCGCACGAAGGATGCGTATCGCGACGACCAGCCCGGCGCCGAAGCGCGCCGCAACGCGCTCGCCGAGGAGCGCCGCCGCGAGCTCGTGCTGATGCCGCTCACGCTCGCGCACGTGTTCGCGCACCGCGTCGGCCGCGCAGCCGCAGGCGGCATGGCGCTACTCGTCTCCGTCGTGATGTTCGCGCTGATCGCGGACCCGCTCCTCATGCGGTTCGCGGCGTGGGTCGTCCCCGGCCTCAACGTCGGCTTTCTCGTGCTGATCTCCGCGCTCGCGGTCGTCGGCAGCTACGTCGTCGCGACATGGATCGCCGAGATCTGGTTCGAGCGGCGCATGCGCCAGGCGATCGCGACGAGCAAGGACGCCTACAACGACATCGAGCAGCTCGCGCAGGGCCCGCTCGAGATCGCGCAGCGTGCAGTCGCGCGCGTCGACGGCTGGTCTTTCGGTCTCTTCCTCGCCGGCGCCTCCTCGGCCGTGCTCGTCTTCGGCTACACGGCCGTCATCGTCGGCTCGAACCACACGCTCTCGCACGCGTGGTCGATGATCGGCATCGCCGACAGCGGGGCGCTCACGCGCAACGTCGGCTTCCTGATGCCCGGCCTCGTCGCGAGCGGTGTCATCGCGATCCTGCTCGGCCGCGCGTGCGACCGCGATCGCATCTCGACCTCGGCCATCGCCCGCGCGTTCGGCAGCTGGATCGTGCTCGCGGTCGCCGGCGTGTTCGGCATCGCGATGCTCTACAAGACGTTCCACCTCATGGCCGACTTCCATCCCGCGCGTCGCCTCGGCGGGGACGAGCGCATGTTCATGTCGGTCGCGACGAGCATCGTCGTGTTCGCGCCGCTCGCCTGGGGCTCGCTGTTCTGGCGCCGTCGAGAGAAGGCGCGCGTCGACCGCTAGGTCACTCGACGTCGACGGCGATCTCGTCGTCGCGCATCACGACGCGGACGACACCGGCCTTCTCGATGCCGAACGCGCCGAACGCGACGTCCTCGAGGTGGCGCGTGAGTGTCGACGAGAGGCCGCGTGCGCCGGTCTCGCGGTGAAGCGCATCGTCGACGATGTGATCGAGCACGGCCTCGTCGATCACGAGCTCGAAGCCCTCGAGCTTGAACTCGCGGGTCATGCGCAAGACGACGTCGGTTCTTAAAATGTCCTTGAGCGTGCCGGCGTCGAGCGCGCGGAACGGAACGACGCGCGTGAAGCGCGCGACGAGCTCGGGCAGAAAGCCGTAGGCCTGGAAGTTGGCGACGTTCTCGACCTGCTCGGCGGAGAAGTCGACGGCGATAGCTTCGGGATCGAGGCCGCCGGCGACCTGGTCGCGGCCGAAGCCGATCTGATCGCGCATCGCGCGGCGATGAGCGATCTGCTGGAAGCCGCTGAACGCGCCGGCGGCGATGAAGGCGATGTCGGCCGTCGACATGACGACGTGGTCCGCGTACGACGAGTGCGTGAGGTCGAGCGGGACGACGACCTCGGATGACTCGAGCATCTTGAGGAGCTCGCGCTGGACGCCCATGCCGGTGACGTCTTTCGTCGTGCCGGCGCCGGCGAAGATCGCGTTGTTCTGACCCGACGCGATCTTGTCGAACTCGTCGAGGCAGACGATGCCGATCGAGGCGAGCATCGGGTTCTCGTCGGCGGTGTGGAGCAGGCGCGTGAGGATCGTCGAGGGGTCTTGCCCAACATAGCCGGTCTCGGAGTATGTCGTGATGTCGACGAGCGCGGTCGGCAGCTTGAGGATCTTGCCGAACAGCGTCTCGACGAGGAACGTCTTGCCCGATCCGGTCGGCCCGACACAGAGAAAGTTGGACTTGCGCGGCAGCTCGGCGCGGTCGACGCCGTCGACATAGATGCGCTTGATGCGCCGAACGTGACGGTACGCCATCAGGCAGAGCGCGCGGCGCGCGCCGTCTTGACCGCGGTAGCCATGCTCCTGAAGCGCTTGGAACATCGCCTGCGGTGACGGCGACGGCAGCTCGCGCACGAACTTGATGAAGTGCTCGAGCCCCTGCTTTCGGACCTTACGGTTAGGTTCCATCCAGCGAAGGCGATCGTAGCCCAAGGGGATCCGTTTGACCAATGCTCGTCTTTGGTGGCCTACTCGGTGACGGTGAGCACGCCGAGCCTGGTGCGTCCGTTTCTCGATGCAGCGCCGGCCGCGGTGCGCCCGACCCTCGAGGCCATCCAGGATCTCGACCGTCGGCTCTGGACGATCGTGGCCGAGGGGCGCGCCGCGTGGCCGGACCTGCCCGTCGATGCCGTCGATGTCGTTGGATTTATCGGGCGCCAGGTGACGGCCGAGCTCGCCGACGCCGCCCTCGACGGGCTGCGGCCAGCCGACCTGTACCTCGCGTGTGGGTGCGCGAAGGGGATGACGGCCGCGATCAACGCGTTCGATCGCGACTACATGCGCGAGGTCGACATCGCGCTGGCGCGCATGCGGATCGGCCCGCCGCGGCTGTCTGATGTGAAGCAGCTCGTGCGGCAGCGGCTGTTCGTCGGTGGCGGGACCGCCGGCGTGCCGACGAGCGTCGGCAAGATTGCCGAGTACGGCGGGCGCGGCGACTTGCGGCGCTGGGTGCGCTCGGTCGCCGTCCGCACGTGCCTCAACGACCTGCGCAAGGGCAAGCGCGAGGTGCTCGTCGACGACGACCAGCTGATCGCGCAACACGCGATCGCGCAGGACGATCCCGAAGTCGAGTACATGAAGCGGACGTACTCGAACGAGTTCAAGCAAGCGTTCGCGGCGGCGCTCGCGCAGCTCGGTGCGCGCGAGCAGACGCTGTTGCGCTATCACCACGTCGACGGTCTCAACATCGACGAGATCGGCGCGATCTATCGCGTGCACCGCGTGACCGCGTTTCGCTGGCTCGAGAAGGCCAAGGAGCAGCTCGTGAAGTCGACGCTCGAGATTTTGCGCGGCCGCTTGAAGCTGCCCGCCGACGAGCTCGACAGCGTGCTGCGGATGATCCGCAGCCAGATCCATCTCTCGATCATTCGCCAGCTCGGTGGGCCGTCGGATAATGTGGCAGAAGATGCGATCGAGCTCGATCCAAGCGAGCTGGAGGAGGTCGAGGAAAGCCAGTGAAGCCCAAGGCTAGGATGACGGAGCTCGCCATCGCGGTCCTCGTGATCGCGATCGTCGCGATGCTCATCGTCCCGCTGCCACGCGCGCTCCTCGACATCTTACTGACGCTCAACATCGCGATCTCGGTCGCGCTGCTGATGGCGGCGGTATTCACGCAGCGACCGCTCTCGTTCGCGTCGTTCCCGACGCTGCTCGTCGTCACGACGCTGTTCCGCGTCGGCCTCGAGGTCTCCACCACGCGGTTGATCCTCTCCGACGCCGACGCCGGCGAGGTCGTGCACGCGTTCGGGTCGTCGGTGGTCTCGTCGAGCCTCGTCGTCGGACTCGTCGTGTTCGCCGTGATCACGATCGTGCAACTCGTGGTCGTTGCCCGCGGCGCCGAACGTGTCGCCGAAGTCGCGGCGCGGTTCGCTCTCGACGCGATGCCCGGCAAGCAGATGGCGATCGACGCCGAGGTGCGCAGCGGCTCGATCGATGCCGAGACGGCGAAGCGTCGCCGCGGCGACCTCGAGCGCGAGTCCAATCTCTACGGCGCGATGGACGGCGCGATGCGGTTCGTCAAGGGTGATGCGATCGCCGCGATCGTGATCGTGATGATCAACCTGATCGGCGGCCTCGTGATCGGCGTCGGCTACGGCGGCATGACCGCGGGCGAGGCCGTCAAGACGTACTCGCTGCTCTCGATCGGCGGCGGGCTCGTCGCGCAGATTCCGTCGCTGCTCGTTGCGGTCGCGTCCGGCCTACTCGTCACGCGGGTCGCGAGCACCGGCGATCGCCCGATGGGCGCGGACCTGCCTGAGCAGCTCTCGCCGCGCGCGCTCCTCGCCGTCGCGGTGCTGCTCGTCGGGCTCGGCCTCGTGCCCGGTCTGCCGATGGTGCCGTTCTTCTTGCTCGGCTTCGCGGCCGCCGCGATCGCGTTCGCCACGCGCGGCAAGCCAGCACGCCAATCGCTCGACGAGCCGGGCGCGGATGCCGTCCGCGGTCCTCGCCTCTCGCTGCGCGGGCCGAGCGCACCGGCCGACCTCGCGGCCTTGCGCGCGAAGATCACCGCCGCGACCGGCGTGCCCGTCCCGCCGATGCAGATCGTCGTCGAGCCCGGCACCGAGCTCGTCCTCTCGATCGATGCGACGCCGGTCGCGTGGTTCGAATCGCTCGATCAGCTCGAGGCAAAGCTCCGGGCGATCGTGCCCGAGCTGTTGAGCGTCGATCGCGTCGCGACGCTCGTCGAGCAGGCCGCCGTGCGCGCGCCGATGCTCGTGCGCGAGGTCGTTCCGAAGGTCGTCACGCTACCGGCGCTCACCGAAGTGCTCCGCGGCCTCGCACGCGAAGGCGTCCCGATCGACGACCTGCCCGCGATCCTCGACGCGCTCTCGCGGGGCACGGAGCTGGAACACCTCCGCGGCCAGCTCCATCGCCAGATCAGCGCGCGGTTCGCACCCCGCGGTCAGATCGCCGTCTACACCGTCGACGCGATGATCGAGGACGCCGTGCGCAGCGCAGTCGATCGCCGCGAAGGCATCGCCGTGCTCGCACTCGAGCCGGCGATCGCGCAAGACATCGTCGCGGCCGTGAAGTCGAAGGTCAGCGACGGCGTGATCCTGACGAGCAGCGATGTTCGCAAGCACCTGCGCAGCGTGCTCGAGCCCGAGCTGCCGAACGTTGCCGTGATCGCCGCGCACGAGCTCTCCGTCGGCACGGCGGTCACTACCATCGGTCGCATCGAAGTTGCGTAGCCTCGCCCTGCTCTGCCTGCTCGCATCGACCGCGCACGCAGAGCGACCGATCCACGGCAGCATCGCGGCGGGCGGCACGTTCGTCCTCACCGGCAGCGACGGCGATCGCTTTCGCAACGAGGTGTCCGCCGACATCAAGCCGTGGAGCCGCTACGGCGCGATCATCGGCTGGCGCGCGTTCGACGAAGCCTCGCTCGGGGACGGCGAGCACGACGGCATGCTCACCGCCGGCATCGTGTTCGAGGCCGGTGCGGCGCGCCCGCGACTCGTCCTCGATCTCGTCGGCGAGGTCGGCTGGGATCTCGATCAGAAGGCGCCGCTCGCCGGCGCGGGCATTCGCAACACGATCGGCGTGATCGGCCCGCTCGCGGTCGTGTTGCACTCGAGCCTCTACATCGTGATCGACGGCGGTGACACGCGCGTGCACCTCCAGGGCAATGCGCTCGTCGGCCTGCGCTGGTGACTAACGGAGCTGCGTGCAGACCGGCTCGACGCGCGGCGAGATCGGGTGCTGCTTCGACGACAACCCGAACCGCCAGCCGCAGCGCGCGGCCTGCACGTCACCGGTGTTCGCGTCGACACGGGCGATGCCTGCGGCGCTGATGATCGCGATCGTGTTCGCGTCGAGCCAGATCGCCTCGGTCACGCCTTGCAGCGGTAGCGCCCACTTTCGCGTCGTGTCGACCCCGACCATCGCGACCGAGCGCTGACTGACTTGCAAGACGCGCGTCCCGGTG
This sequence comes from Myxococcota bacterium, assembly GCA_030857175.1. Classification (GTDB taxonomy): domain Bacteria; phylum Myxococcota_A; class Polyangia; order Haliangiales; family Haliangiaceae; genus JABFXX01. The sequence continues at coordinate 18,690 of JALZOJ010000033.1, forward strand.
GGATCGGGCCAGAGCGCCGTCGGGCCGTCGGTCGGCATGAAGCCGAGGGGCTTGCCATCGCGATACATCGCGAGCACGAGCTGGCCGTTGGCGTCGGACTGCCAGACGTAGACGTGACCCGCCGCATCGATGCTCGCGAGCGAGCCATCGACGACGATCGGGCTAGCACTCTCGAGGCGCTGCGGATCCTTCGCCCAGCGGATCGTCAGGCGATCGCGCATGTGCACGACGACGACGTGCGTGCCGCCCGCGAGCGACGGGTTCACGGGCACGAGCTCGGCGCGCTCGAAGCCTTTCGGCTTCGGCATCGTCGACACCGTCTTGAGCTCGAGCTTGCCTGGCGCGTGGCGGAGCAGCTCCGGCGTATCGCCGAGCGAGAGCGCGACCAGGTTCGTCGACGGCTCGTGCGCCATCATGTGCACCATCGCCATGCCCTTGCGCACCGAGAACGTGCGCTTACCCGCGGCATCGACGAGGTTGATGCCGGTGATGCCGTCGTTGAGCCGCGACGACTGCACGAGCCACTCGTTGCCCGCGAGCCAGCGCACGTCGGCGACCGCCGAGCCACTCGGAATCTGCAAGTCGGGCGGCGCGCTCGCGACGAGCTTTCCGTCGAGCAGCGCGAACGTCTCGCCGAGGCCGATCAGCAGCTGACCGTTCGGACCTGCCGACGCGACCGCCGGCGACTCGAGCTCGTAGCCGAGGAACTCGCTCTTGTTCGGCGTCGCGATCACGAGCTCGCCGTTGACGGCGCCGACCGCGCGACCGCCACTCGCGACGCCGACGATCGGGATGTCGGCGATCGGCTGGGGCACCGGCGCGTTCGCGCCCGTCGTCGGAGGAGGCCGCGTTGGTTGCGGCTTCTTCACCTTCGAGAGATCGATCCACGAGACGCCGTTCTGGATCGCGAGCGCGACGTGGTCGTCGGTCGGCAGCGCCACCGCGGTCGCACCCGGCGCGGGCTCGTTCGCGATCAGCTTGCCCGCGGCATCGAGCACGATCGCGCTGATGCCGCGCGCCGGTGTGACCAGGAGGCTCGCGACGCGCTTGCCGCTCGGCGACAGCGCGATGTTCGAGCCGAGGTCGTCGGCACCCTCGATAAACGCGCCCCACGCGAGCTGCGGCGACAGCGTGATCCAGCGCGCGCGCTTCGTCGTGCCGTTGTCGATGACGGCGACCGCCTTGTCTGCATTCGCGGCGAGCGCGAGCAGGCGTTGCCCACCTTCAGTCGGCAGCTCCGAGAGGACCGAGCCCTTGTCGGGCGAGAGCAGCACGATCCGCTGATCGACGCGCCACGCGAGCACGCCGCGCTCGGTCGCGCCGGCGACACCACCGTACGCCGGCTCGATCGGCATCGTCGCGCGCTGCAGCGTGATGCCGTCGCGATCGACGATCTGCAGGATCAAGCCACCGACCGAGTCGGTCATCGCGAGCACGTAGCCCTTCGCGTGCGCACCGACGACGAGATCCGTCGGGCGCGGCAGGTCGATCACGCGTGGCTCTGCGCTGCCATCGAGTGCGGCCCACAGGCGCGTGCCACCGAGCTCGTCGACGGAGACCACGGTCTTGCCGTCGACGCTCGTCGACAACAGATTGATCGCACCGCCGTGCGGCGCCTCGATGCGAACCCTGCGCGCGCCCTTCGACCCGACCGTGCTGACATTGCTGCCCGGGCTCGAGCCCATCGCCGCTGTTGGAATCGGCGGTGTCGGCGCTGTCGCCGGCGTGGTCTCGCCCTTCGGCGGATTGCCACAAGAAACGCACGCGATCGCGAGCACGAGCGCGCCCTTCATTTCGCCTCCGCGCACACGACCGGCGTGTTGAAGACGGTGAGCGGCGGCTCGGTCGTTGACAGACCGAAGCCCCAGCTGCAGCCGGTCGCGCGCCGCTCACCGGTCCTGGTGTCGAGCGCGATCAGCCCACCTTGCGTGTTCACGAGTAGCGTCTTTCCATCGGCGGTGAACCTCGCCATGTTGACGGACCACGCAGGCACGCGCCAGCGCTCTTTGCCGTCCATCTCGTAGAGGATGATGATCTGACTCGAATACGCGACGAGCATCGTGCCGGCGCGGTCGACCGAACCGGCGCTGACGGTGCCGTCGACCATCACGCGCTTCACTTCCTTGCCTGCCTTGTGCGCGTAGAGCGGCTTGGCTTCGGTCTCGGGCCGCGTGACGAGCGTGTACATGGTGCCCGTCTGATCGACGCCGACCGGAAACGTCGCGTCGGTGACCTTCGCCGTCGAGGTCGGCGTCAACGGGCGCGTGCTCTTGCCGTCGTCGACATAGGTGTCGATCTTCATGCCGCCGTCGGCGAACGCGTACGACACGGCAATGGCGCCGCCCGCGAGCTTCGGATCGAGCAGCTCGATCGTCGAATCGATGCGCGCCTTGATCGCGCGTAGCGGGGTCGACTTGCCGCTCGCGACATCGAGCTGGCTGCGCGCGATCGGTGACTCGAATCCCGCGACCGCGAACACCTGGCTGCTCGGATCGTACGTGACCGTCGATCCCCGAAACCAGCCACCGAGCGGGACTTCCTTGTCACTCGCGACCTCGACGAGCGAGACGTCGAGCCGGCTGCGGTTGTCCTCGAGGTACGAGAACGTTGCCTTGAGAAGGTGCGTGTCGTCGACAGCGAGCCCGTTGGCCGAGTCATTGACCACGTCGATCGCGCGCAGGCGTTCGAGCTTGTCGTCGAGCCACAACACGCGGTTGCCGTAGCCGAGCGTGATCTGATCGCCGGTGACGCGCATGAAGCCGACGCCGACATCGCGATAGCCCAGGAACTGCACGCGCTCGCCGTTCGCGATCATGAGGCTCGTGCCCTGCCCGCTCACGACCGCGCCATCGCCGACCACGCCGTTTCTGCCGAGCCGCGCGCGGAGCGTCGAGCGCACGGTATCCCAAGGGTCCGCGCTCGGCGCGACCTGGGTGACGGTCATGATGACGCCACCGCGCAGCACCGCGCGTTCGTCGTCGAGGAATCCGATCACGTCCTCCGCCGGATTCGTGCCGACGATGTCGGTGGCGACCACGCGCGGCTTCGGCACGAGCTCGAGCACGACGCCGGCACCGGTGCGTGCGTGGAGTCCCGCGATGCGCGTGCCCGACGGCGAGACGGCGATCGGCGGTGCGAGCGGCACGGGCAGCTCGTGCTGGCGTCCCCATGCGAGCTCGCCGGTGATCCGGATCTCGCGAATCCAGCGGATCTCCGACGGGCGATCGCGATCACCGATGCCCGCGATCGCCGTCGAACGTCGTGCTGAGATCGCGAGCACCTGCTCCCCGGTCTCGGGCGCGAGTGGGCGCGATGGCTTCGCGTTCGAGTCGAGCCGCACGATCGTGTGGTCGGTCCGGCGTGCGAGCAGCACGGTCGAGGCGGCCGCGAGCTCTTCGACCGCGGGCTCGGCGGGTACAACTTGCCGGCTGCGCAGCCCGCCGCTCTCGGCGATGTGCAACAGCTCGATGCCGCCGGCCGAGTCGAGGAGCGCGGCGACATACCCGTCGTGCTCGCGGGCAAGCGCGAGGTCGACCGGTGCGCGCCCGCCGATCACGACGGGCTCGCGTGTTCCGTCGAGCTTTGGCCAGAACCGCAGCTCGCCGGTCTCGTCGGCGCTGATCGCGGCGTCCGCGCGATCCGAGACCGCGACGTTCGCGATCTGCGCGCTATGCGTCGCGGTGACGATCCGCTGTGGCGCGCCGGCGTCGCTCGGCGCGCCAGTCACGGGCCCCGGGCTCGACGGCGTTGGCGTCGCTGGCTCGCTGCGATCGCCGCATGCACATAGCGCGACCACCACGAGCGAGCGCCGGAGCATCTGTCTACGGTGCCACATCGCAGACGCTCGGAGCATTGCCCGAGCTGTCACGCGGCGTGCTCGAGATCCCGAAGGCCCAGCCACACTGGCGCTCTGCGAGCGCGCCGGTCTCGTCGATCCGTGCGAGCGCGTGCGGGAACCGCGCGTAGAGCATGCCTGCACTCGTCCAGTCGACCTCGGAGCTGCCCCACGCCGCGGTCTCCCAGACCTTCTTGCCGGCCGACGTGAACAGCGTGAGCCGGTTGTGGTCGACGGCGATGACGTGTGCGGCGTCCGGGCTCGCGCGCAGCTTCGCCACCTGCGCACCGACGAGATACGCGACGTTCTGGCCGCCGACATAGACACCGACCTTGTCGGCGTACATCAGGTTGTAAACGTAGAGCCGGCCCGCGCGATCGACGCCACGCAGCTCGCCGCTGATCCGGTACGTCGTGCGCGGCTTCATCGCGCGCGACGTCGGATTGCTAATTTCCTGAAGTCGCGGCACGTCCGCGGCGTGTAGCTCCTGCACGATCAGCCCGCCGCCGCCCTCGTCGCGGATCGCGAGCGCGATGATGCCGCCCGACAGCTTCGGGTCGAGCAGCACGACCTGTTTCGGCGGCGCCTCCAGCGCGAGCGTGACCTCGTTGCCGAGCGAGTGCGTCGCAGGATCCAGGCGCGCGAGCATCGTCGTGTTGCCGTCGGTCGCGACCAGGAGGCCCGTCGCCGCCTCGAACACGAGCTCGCGCATGCGCGCGCGATACGGCAGCACCTGATGCATGACTTGCTTCACGCTGTCGTAGATCGCGATCTGATACCCGTTGCCCCACACGTCCCCGCTGCCCGGCCGCGTCGACGACGCGATGACGAAGCGATCGTCGACGGGTACGAGGTCGGTCCAGTCGACGCGCAGCTTCGGCAGCGCGAACCGCGCGCGCTCGCGGAACTTGTCGTCGAGGAGCACGGGCTCCTGATCGCCTTTACCGATCAGGAGTCCCGTCGGCACCGAGCGTACGTGCGTGAGAACGCGGAAGCCGTAGCCGAGGTAGTCGGTGCGCTCGTGCGTCGCGATGACGAGCTGGTGGTTGTCCGTGGCGACCATGCGATCACCCGCGACGGCCATCGTCGCCGGCACGAGGGAGCTGCCACCGCGCGCCGTCGTGTGCGATCCAGTCTCGATGTCGAACCACGAGAACGTTCCATCGACGACGCATGCAACGCGTTTTCCGACGACACCGATCGGCGCGTTGAAGCCGATCGCGAGCTCGCCGTCGAAGACGCGTCGATGCGACGGTATCGTCGTTTGCGGACACGCCGGCTTTTCCTTGCCGGTCTTCCAGGCGAACTGAGAGATCTGGCCCGCGGTGTTCATCGCGATGATGCTGCCATCGGATCCGAGTACGGCCGCCGAGTCGCCGAGCGCGAGTGCGGCCGAGGTGTCGCCCCACGCGAGCGGTGCGAGCTCGATGCGCCGCGCATGCCGCTGCTTCTCGTCGATGACGATCGCGACGAGCTGCGCGCCGCTCGTGATCAGCGACTCCACGCGCGTGCCGGTCTCCGCGGGCAACTGCGCGCGCAGCGTGCCGTCGAACGCGATCTGATCGATCACCTGATCTTCGCGGAGCGCGAGCACGCTGTCGCCGACGATCTCCACTTGCAGCGCGGTGCCGAGCTGACGGCGCGATCGCACGTGCCCTTTGTTATCGAGGCGGATCATCACGACGTGATCCGCGGCGTCGGTCACCGCGATCGCGAAGCCGCCGCCGTCGTGCGCGATCGCGAGCCCGGTCGCCATCGGCGCTGCGACAACGATCGGCTCGCGCGTCCCATCGAGCGTCGGCCACAGCCGCACGCCGCCCGTGACATCGGCGCTCACCGCCGCATCGGCGGTCACCGCGAGCAAACTGATCTCTCCGCCGTGTGCACCGGTGACAGGTCCGATCGGAGGCTTCACCTTCGCGGTGGACGCAGGCGCTGGCTTTTGTTCGTTCTGTGGTGAACCCGAGCTGCAGGCTGCGAACACGAGGACAAGCCGGCGCATGTTCGATCGAAACGCGCGCTCCGGTTGGAAAAGTCTGCCAATGACGAGTCTCCAGTCGGGCACGATGTGTCCTCCGTTACCTGTGTCGTTCTCGATGTTTCGCTATCAATGAAGATTTCCAGACGCGGGGCGTTTCTTCGAAAAAGTTGTTGAGGTGAAAGCGCTCGAATGTTCAAACAGGCACAGGAGTCACCGCGGGTTTGGTGGCTGTTCCAAGTGGCAGATAGTGGGAGGCAGTACAGATGGCGCTCGGTACCGTGAAGTGGTTCAACGATGCCAAGGGCTACGGCTTCATCAGCCGGGCGGATGATGGCAAGGATGTCTTCGTGCACTACTCGTCGATCACGGGTGAAGGGTTTCGAACCCTGAACCAGGGACAGACGGTGGAGTACGAAGAAGCCAACGGTCCGAAGGGACTGTTTGCAGCGAAGGTGCTCAAGGCAATGGCGTCGCCTTGATGACACGCCCTTCGGGCGGTCAGTAGCATTGCAATTGTGAGCTCCGCGGTCGCCGCGCCAGACGGCGCGAGCTCCGCGGTCGCCGCGCCAGACGGCGCGGCTCCCCTCCGCTCAACTCAGCGCGCGAGCTGGGTCGCTCGGAAATCGCCGGACTTGGTGCGCGTCAGCACGATGGCGAAGGACTCCTTGGCCGTTCGTACCTGAAGGACAAGGTTGCCTTCGGGCAGCGAGCCGCCGTATTCACTCGCCGTCAGCAGCTTCCAGTCCTTCATCGGACCGGACTCGACGATGAGCCCGCTGTACATGTCCTTGAGGTCCGCGCCGGTCTGCGCAGCGACCTTGCCGCCCGCGTAGAACGGGACGGTCGAGTACTTCACGAGCTTGTCGACCTGCGCGGTCGCGAAGGCAGAGACCCACAGGTTCGCCGCGTGGAGCGCCTGCTTGTCGGTGACGCTCGTCGACGGATTGACGGGCTGCTTCGACTTGCCGTCGTCGGGCGTGACGGTCTTTTCGTTCTCGGGGCGCTTCTTGCCCGGCAGCTTCGCCGTGTTCCGCACCATCGCGCCGTCGTCCATCGTGCCGTCGTCGTCGGGAACGTCGGTGAGGATGTACGGCTCGACGTTGAACGTGCCGCACTGGCGCCAGTTGCGATAGAAGCCCCATCGCAAGTAGATCTTGCCGTTCACCGAGCGAATCGCTTCGGGCGTCGGCTCGAACGGCGCGGAGCTCAGCACGGTGTCGACGGCCGCGACATCGAACTCGGTCTTGCCCGACGTCTTCGCGATCGTGACCTTGTGAACCGTGCCGTCGGGATTCACCGAGACCTCGAGGTTCACCCAGAGGTCGGGGTTGTTGAGCGGATAGTCTGCGGCCTTATCGTCGAGATCCTCGAGGAAGCCGAAGCCCCAGAGCTCGTGGATGCGGCGGTGCATGCGCGCGATGTAGAGCGCGAACGGATGCGCACGCGTCTTGAGCGCGGTCTGGTTGCCGGGGCGAACGTCGGGGACGAAGTTCTCGAGCGAGCTCTTGACCGCATCGAGCTTGCGCTCCCACCGGCCCTTCTTGCTCGTCATCTTGCGCGCCGCGACCTGGCGCTCCTCGTCGATCTTCTCCTTGCCCATGATGCGTTCGTAGTCGTTGAACGACATCGGCGTGTTTATGCCGGGCATGCCCTTCTTGCCCGCCTTCTTCGCGTTGCCTTGATCGGTGACGCTGCCGCGGCCTTCGATGCCGCGCATCGCGAGCACGCCTGGATCTTTCGGACCCGTGCCGTCCTGACCGCTCTTGCCTTCGTCACCTTTGATCGCGCCTTCGGCCGTCTGGTCCTTGCCGGAGTGATCGGTCTCCTTCACGCGCTCGTCGGTCGTGGGCTTCGACTCCTCGAGCTGGCGGATCTTGTCATCCGGTCCACCGATCTCGGTCGACTTGGTGTCGTCACTCTCCTTCGACGCGACCTGCTTGCCCTCGCTCTCCTTCTCGAGGTTCGTCTCTTTCGCGTGCGTCTCTTCTTCGACGTCGCGGTTCTTGTCGGAGAGCTTCGTCGCGTCGTCGGGCGCCTTGTCCTTGACGTTCTTGTCGTCCTTGACCTCGACCATCACCATGTTCGGCGGCGGCTGGACGGGCTTGGGCGTTTCCTTCTTCTCCTCGGGCGGCGGCGGCGGTGGCGGCACCACGGGCGGCGGCAACGGCGGAGGCATCTTGTCGGGCGGGACGATCGCGACGATGTTCTTCTTGTCCTCGAGCTCCTCGGCATCGATCGGGGCGAGTGGCGTCGGCGTCTTCGGTGGCAGCAGCTCTTCGATCTTCGCCGGATCGGCGAACGCGACGTCGATCTCCTTCGGGATCAAACCGAACTCGGCCTGGACCGACGTATTCGCTTTCACGGTGACGGCGCAGTCGAGCACGTCGCCTGCCGCGGCCATCTCGATCACGTCGCCGCCGCTGCACTGCGCGAGCGGATCGCCGAGGATGCCGACGAGCTCCTTCGGCGTGCGCATCGGCAGCTGCGAGTAGCCGCCAAACGTCGCGTCGTCGCCGAGCACCGCGGTCAATCGAACCTCGGTGCCCGGAGGCACGTCCATGCCGCAGCTCTGCTTGCTACAGCGCAACAGCACCGCGCCGTCGGAGACGCGCGTGACGAGCACCTGACCTTCGCCTTCGCCCGCGAGCTTGACGCTCAGATGCGGCTGCGGAAGGGGTCGTGTGATTTCGTAGATCGCAAACGCGCCGCCCTGCGCGGTCAGCGACACCGCCACCGCGGGGACCAGCAGCCACCGACTCCGATATGCGCGAGGCTTGGCCACCTGGACTCCCAGTTTGACATACGAAAGCTCGATTGGTTGTCCGGTTTTTACCTGACATATCGAGGTCTAAGGACCGCAGCGAAAGCCGCGGGCGATGCCCTAAACCCGCGACTTCCAAGGCTGCCTGCCGTGATTGGCGTGCATGCATCTACCGTAGGTTAGGCCCCGAGCCGAGGAAGGACCGGACGGATGGGTCACAGAGCCACAGAGCCACAAAGAAGAAACCAATGGATCGGAAGTTCATCCGTGCGCGAAGCAAAAGAACTTCGGCTCTGTGGCTCTGTGGCTCTGTGACCAACCATCAGGCGCACGCGAGAAATCTCGCGCCGAAGTGCGAACGAAACTCGCTTCGTCCGACGCCCATCGGAAGGATCGCGCCGCGGCTAGAGCTTGCGGTAGACGCCAACCACGATGCCGATGATGTCGACCTCGCGCATCTCGGAACGAGCCACGTAGATCGGCTCCATGTTCGAGTTCGCCGGCTGGAAGCGGATGCGGTCACCTTCCGGGAAGTAGCGCTTCACCGTGGCTTCGCCCTCGATCATCGCGACGACAATTTCACCGGTCTTCGCCGTGGGCGTCTTCTTCACGAAGACGTAGTCACCGTCGAAGATGCCGTCCTCGATCATCGACTCGCCGACGATGCGCAGGCCGAACACTTCGCGATGGCCGCCGATCAGTACGCGATCGATGCGCACCGTATCCGTCGCATGCTCGACGGCGAGGATGGGCTGACCCGCGGCGACCTTGCCGAGGATGGGAATCTCGGCCATGTCGTCGTTGTCGGAGACGAGCTGCACCGTGCCCGTGCCTTGCGGCGGACGGCGGAGCGGAACGACCTCGCCCAGACCGTCGGGGAAGACGGGCCGCATCGCGCGCGACTTGAGATCTTCTCGACGGAGATGCCCCTTCTTCTCGAGCGCCTTCAGGTGATCGTTCACGCCGTTCGTCGAGCGAATGTTGAAGTGCTCGCCGATCTCGCGCAGCGTCGGCGGGAACCCGCGCTCCACGATGGACGCTGAGATGAAGTCCAAGATCTCGCGCTGGCGATGGGTGAGTGCGTCGGCCATTCGTGTGTCTCCGCCGGTGGTTGAGCTATCAGTACTGAACGGACTCACCGTACTGAACGCATCATCACCATGTCAATTTTTCTCCGAACAATTTCCAGGAAATCGAATGGGCTACGATCCCCGTCGCGATGTGGATGAGCTGGATCGTCGTTGCAGCGGCCGGGATCGCATCGATGCGTGCAGCGATGCTTCGCGGCGATGTCGACGAAGCCGCGCGCCAAGGCGTGCTCGCGGGACCGGCCATCATCGAAGAAGCCCTGCGCGCGCCCGATCGAGCCGCGCGGCTCGCGGCGATCGCGGCGGCGCCCGATGCAACCGGACGCGTCGAGCTACTCGATGCGCTCGCGGCCGCCGCCGCCGGCCCCGATCGAAGAACAGCGATTCCCGCCGCGCGTGCGGCCCGCGCGATCGCACGCGAGCTCGCCGAACGCGAATTGCCCGATGACGTCGCGAGCGACGACGCGATCGCCTGGCGCGATGTCTGGGCAACGCTCGCCCAGCGCAGCGATCGCTGGGTCGAGCTGCGCGTGCTCGCGCTCGACACCGCCGCCGCCCTCGATCGCGCCGCCGCAACGCCCGGCACGGCGCCCGCGGGCGTCGGGCTCTCGCTCGAGGTCGCGCTCGCGGATCGCGATCCCGCGCTTCGCCGCGCTGCGATCGCGAACGTACCCGCACCGGTTCCGGGTCCGATGCGCGCGGTCCTCGCGAGCACGCTCGCGAAGGACACCGATCCCGAGGTCGCGCTCGCGGCTGCGCACGCGCTCTGCTTCGATCTCGTCGCCGACCCCGCAGGACCGATCCTCGACGCGATCGGCGCCGCCGGCATGGAGCGGCTGCGGTCGCTGCTCGACGGCGCGAACGCGAAGAAGCCCGGCGTGCGCGATGCGAAGCGCTGCCTCGCCGCCAAACGTTAACGCGCGAACGTCGACGCGACTTGCGTGTAGATCGTGCGGCGGAACTCCGGCACCTCGCCGGCCTCCGTCAGCTGCGCGAGCGTGTAGTCCTCGCCCGCCGGCACGAACAGCCGATCCCACCCGAGGATGTGCGGGCCCGCCGGCTTGTCGGCGATGCGGCCTTCGCACACGGCCGTGAACAGCTCGATCGCGCCACCCGCCGCGTGGCGCACCGCGATCGCGAGCTGCATCTTCGCCGGCGTCTCGCGCCACCACTTGCAGAACCGGTTCTCGTTCTCGGTGTCGAGCTCGAGACGGAGCGACTTGCCTTCCATCGTCGTCAGATCGACGGCCTCCGCGAAGCACGCTGCCACGATCGGATGAGCGAGCACCTTGTCTCGCGCGCGCTGACCCGGCTCGGGCGCGCTCGTCGAGAATCCGGTCTGCAGCGCCTCGACACTCACCGTCAGCGCCGGCGCGATCCCGCGGATCTCGTTCGCGCGCAGGTCATTACCGTCGATGAACACGATCATGCGCCGCGAACACTACACCACTACTCGATGATCACGCGGTCCGAGGCGCCACGCCCGAACGTCTCGGGCATGTACATCTCTTCGGCCTTCGGCGGCGGCACCACGAAGTTACCGGGCGTCGTCGCGCGCGCGACGTACGTGTACGTATGGACGCCTTCCCAGAGCAGCGCCGCGAATGCCTCGACGCGCTCGTCGCGCATGTTCTGGTGCTCGTACCAGGGGCCGTACCACCACCAGTAACGATCGCGCGACTTCTGCTCCGTCGGGTCGGTCGGGATCGGGCCCGTCACCGCGAGCGCCGGGTTCAGCGTCTCGAGCCCGGCCGGCAGCGGATCGACGAGCGCGACGTGATAGCGCCGGTTCTCGTTGATCATGTTGAGCTTCACGCGAACGCGCGCGCCCGCCTTGATCTTCCACGTGCCGTCGGGCTGCTTGACGACGTCCTTCGGATCGTCGACGCCTTCGTAGGCCCGCTGCACGACGAAGCCGTAGTCGGCGGCCGCGAGCTTGAGCGACGCCGGCGCGTAGGTCATCCCGATGCGGTAGTAGAGCCGGCCCTTGCCGTCCTTCTGGATCGTCAGGTCCTGCTTGTCGTGCGCGGCAACGTCCTTCATCGGGATCGGAATCGCGAAGTAGTCCGTCGAGTAGCCCTTGAACGCGTGGTCACCGGCGTAGTCGTTGCCGAGCCACACGCGCGCGACGAAGTCAGGCGTTTGCTTCTCGTACGTCTGGAAGTACGTGTCCATCGCGAGCAGCGCGAACGTGTTCTCCTGCGTGTTGAGCCAGCGGCCGGCCTTGCGGTGACCGAGGAGGCCCGTGACGATCTTCGGGATCAGATCGTGCTTCGGCTGCTCGAGGATCAGTGACTCGAGCATCACCGCATCGACGCGGCGATCGCTCGAGAGCAGCACGTACGCGCCGTCGCCGTACGACGTCGTGAAGTTCGCCGCGCCCGACGTCTCGCTCACCTTGTTCATCGCGTGACGCACGATCGCCGTGCGCTCGGCCTGTGCGGGTGCTTGACCCGCCATCGTGCCGAGCAGCCACGCGTTCGCTTCCATCGACAGCTTCGTCGCGCCGCCGGCGCTGGCGTAGAGCTGCTTCGCCTTCGGCACGTCGAGATCGTTCATCTGCTTGCGCGTGTAGAGCGCGTAGCTCGAGATCGTTTCGCGGATCTCCTTCGAGTACCAGTGCGGGTAGTGCGACTCGATGCTGCGCAAGTACACCTTGCCGCGCTCGAGGATGTTCGCCGGCACGGTGAAGCCCTTCTTCGACGCGCGCGAGAGTGCGCTCATCACGTAGACCGAGACGTACGGCTCCGACGGGCGGCCTCGCTCCCAGAAGGCGAAGCCACCGTCGTGGTTCTGCATCTGCGAGAGTCGCTCGATGTCACCGGTGACGCTCGCTTCCATCGCCTGCGCCGACGGCATGTCCTTCGTCTTGAAGGCCTTGAGGACATCCTTGAGCGCCGCGATCGCCATGATCCGCGAGCCGCGCTGCTCCGCGCATTCGTACGGATACTTGACGAGGTAGAGCAGCGCGTCGGTGAGCGCCTGCAGATTCGTCGACGCGGTCGTGACGTCGATGCCACCGAACTGCGTGACGACCTGCCCCGGCAACGCGACCGGCTGCTTGATCGCACCGTCGTCGATCACGCCGTAGGTCGCGAACGCCTCGGTCGTCGCCGGCGTCCACACCGGCAACGCGATCTCGTAGGCGTCGGATGCGTTGCCGGCACTGCCGACGAACTGGAACCGCGCGGTGCCCGCCATGTCGGCCGCCGCGGGGAACAGCACCTCGACGCGGTCGTTCGCGGGCACCGTGACTTCACGTCCCGCACCGTCGGTGAGGTTCGCGTTCGCCGTCCGCGCGGCGAGCCGCACCGTCATCGGCGCATCGGTCTGGTTCTGCACGACGACGGGCAGCTGGAACGTGTCGCCGAAGTTCAAGAACCGCGGCGGCGACGGGCGCACCATCAGCGGTAGCCGCGCGGTCAACGCGTCCTCGCCTTTGCCGAACTGCTTGTCGCCTGCGGTCGCGATCGCGACGATGCGATAGCGCGTCAGATTGTCGGGGACCTTGATGTCGACGACGGCGCGGCCCTGCGCATCGGTCTTCACCGCCGGCGAGAACGACGCGAGCGGGTTGAAGTTCGAGCGGATCGCGATCGCCTGACCGGACTGGCCCTGCTGCTTCTGCGCTTCCTCTTCCATCGGTTGATCGCGGTTCCTCTTCGACGCTTCCTTCTTCTCCACCGACTTGGCCATCGGCGTCGTCTGCGACGGTGGTGGCGGCGGTGCGGCGGGTGATGGTGATGGTTCGGCCGCCATGTCCGCCATCTCCATGTCGCCGCCGCCGCCGGGCGCGCCGCCATAGCCGCGTGCCCCATTCCCATTCGTCGACGCGGTCTGCACCAGGCCGCCTGCCGGCTTCGCGAGCTTCACGTGCGCGCGCAGATAGTGATCGCGCGCATCGGCGCCGCGCTGACCGTAGAACGTATCGAGCGGATCGGGGAACTTGTAGCCCGTCAGCGCGAGCACCGCTTCGTCGACGACGAGCACGGCCGCCTCTGCATTCGGGACCGGCTTGCCGTTCGCGTCGAGCACCGTCAGGCTCAGCTTCGTCGACTCGCCCGGGCTGACCTTCGCGGCGGCCGATTTGACTTCGACTTTCAGCGTGCGCTGCTTCGGCGGAATCGGCAGATTGATCATGCCGGCCGCATACGCGGGACGCTTCGGCAGCTTCGGATCCGGTTCGCCCTTGTCGTCGAGGCGCGCGGTCGCGCCGACGAGATCGACCTGGACGTACAGGTTCGGCGTCATCACCTCGGTGATCGGAACGGTGATCACCTTCGTCGGTCCCGCGAGCGTGATGCGCTCGGTCTTGACGATGCCCGAGCGGCGCCACGTCACGATGCCTTCGGCGGGATAGAACGGCGCCTGCAGCAGGAGCTCGGCGCTATTGCCCGCCGAGTACTCTTTCTTGTCGGGGATGATCTGCACGACCTCCTGGCGCACATCGCGCGCCGGGATGGAATCGCCACCGGTGACCCAGAACGTCATCGTCGTCTGATTCGGGCGGCCGCGATCGTCGACGATCGTCGCCGTCACCTTGTACGTGCCGCCTTCCTTCGTCTTGAAGGAGCACGGCGCGGGATCCGTCGCCGCGGCGACGTTGCAGCCCTGCGGGTCGACTTCCTTCTCCGTGTATTTGCCCTTCTTGTATTCGTAGTCGAGGCGGACCGCCTTCACGGCGATCTTCGCGCCGGCGACAGCCTTACCGTCGAGGTCGACGCCGATCACGTCGATCGGGAACGGCTGCCCCTTCTCGACGAACGGCTTCTTCGTGCGCAGGCCGACGTAGTACGACGCCGGGTGCACGATCAGCGCGGCCGAGCTGGTCCACGTCTGACGATTGACGTCGGTCACCGAGGCGTTCGTCTGCACGGACATCGGCATCGCCGGTTTGATCGACAAGAAGTCGAGGTGCAACGTGTGCTCGCCGATCGCGTCCGTCTTCGACGCGAGGTTCCACATCTTCGGCGGCTTGTGGCCACGACCACCGAAGTCGCCGTAGTCGTCGTAGCCGCGGTGGTCACCCCACCACGGCGTCCACGATCCGAAGATGTACTCGTCGCGGTTCGGCGGCGTGAACGAGGTCGGGCTCGCCGTCACGCCCCACTGCACCGGTGCAGCGGGTAGCGGTCCACCGGAGTAGTACTTCGCCTTCACCGTCACGTCGCCGCTTTGCCCCACGATGAACGGGCCCTGCGATGCCGACGCCGAGACTTCGAACTCGGGGCGACGGAACTCTTCGATCTGGAAGCCGTGCTGATACCCGCCACCGCTCGTGACCCACGGATCCTTGCCCTTCGCCGTCAGCTGCACGCGCGCGTGGCCGAGGTTCGGCGTCTTCGGCAGCGTGAACTTCGTGTCGAAGCCGCCGACCGGGCTGATCGTCGTCGAGCCTTTCGCGATCTCGTTGTTCTGCGAGTCGTAGACCTTGTAGTCCAGCGACGACAGATCGGGCATCGGGCCCACATCGCCGTTCTTGTTCGCGTCGATCGTGCGCAGCCAGCCCTTGAGCGTGACCTCCTCGCCGGGCTTGTACATCTTGCGATCGTCGATCACGTACCAGGCGAGGTTCTTGGTGCGCTGTTGCTTGAACCAGCTGCCGGAGTCACTCCAGTAGCCGCCCTGCTCGACGAGGAACGCGACGTCATCGCCGCGCTTCGCGACGAGGCTGTGCGAGCCTTTCGCGCCGCCCGCACCGAGCGGGATCGTCGCGAGGCCCTGGTCATCGGTCTTCGCCTTGATGCCGAACGGGCGGAGCTCGAGCTCGACGTTCGCGGCGGGCTTGCCGGTCTCGAGCTCGCTGACGAACGCGATCAGGTTCTCGGCATCGACGTGCGCGTCGACTCCGAGCTTCGTCGACTGCACCCAGCTGACGAGCCGCGGCGGATCGTATTGCTCCTTCCACGGGAACGGCTCGACGACCGCGACCGCATGACCGAGCCCGGCCTTGTCGAGCGCGAGCTGCAGATCGAGGTGCGTCTCGACGAGCTCGTTCTTGCCGACGCTCGTCTTCACGAGCTGGTCGAACACCTTGTCCCCGGGCGGCGTCGGTGGCTTGTCCTTGTTCCAGAGGTTGTTCGCGTAGAAGCCGAACTTGTCGTAGTCGGCCGGCGTGACCTTGTAGAGCTTCACCTTGAGCTGCTCGTAGTTCGTGCTGAAGAAGTCGAGCGTGCGCTTCGCGGCCAGCGGATCGAGCACGACCATGCCGTTCGGTCCGAAGAACGTCGGGGTCGCGTCACCGACGGGCCACGTGTGCACGGAGTCCTTGCCGAGCATCTGGCCGAACTCGTCGGGCACCTTCGACGAGACCGTCACCTTGTACGTCGTGCGTGCCTTCGTCGCGCCTTGCAGCATGACGTAGCTGTGATTCTGGATCACGCGCAGGCCCTCGATCGCCGGGCTGACGGTGATCATCGCCTCGTCGAACTTGTCGGTGTCGAGCGGGTTGTTGAACTGGATCGCGTACGGATGCTGCGGTGTGCAGTTCTTGTTCTCGTAGCCACACTCGGCGCGTTCGATGCGCAGCGGCGGATACGTGCGGAACGCGTACGTCTGCGCGGCCTGGGTCTTGTTCGGCCCTTCTGCCGACGGCGTGCCGGCGCCGATCTCGACGCTGATCGTCGCATCCGACGGAAACGGCTGCGTCGCGCGGAATGCGAGCCAGCGGCCGTCTTGCTCGTTCTTCTTCGTCGCCTCGATGGTCTGCGCGAGCTGCTGGTCCTTGTCCTTCTCGATCTCCGCCGCGGTCATCAGGCGCACCTGAACCGGCGTGTTGTTCGCCGTGACCTTGAGCTTCGAGAGCACCGCTTGCTGATCGATCTTCTGATCGAACAGCAGATACATCGGCACGTTCGTGTGCTGCGGCTGACCGGTGGCCGGATAGCTACCGACGAGCGTGACCGGCGGCGTCTCGAACTGGAACTTCGTCGCCTTCGCGAGCGCCGTCCCGTTCGTGGCCTTCGTACCCGCCGGAACCTCGACCGTGTACGTCGTCGCCATCGGGAAGCGAACCTCGGGATCGAACAAGATCGTGCGCGTGCCGATCCAGCGCCAGCGTCCCTTCGGCTGCGGCGTGAGCGTCACCGGCTTCGTCGCGGCGGCATCGTCTTGCGACGTGACCGCGACCATCGGCGAGGAGAACGTGACGCTGAGCTCCGGTGCGAGCGGCACCTTGCCCTCGGGCATGTAGCGCAGCACCTCGAGGGGCTTGTTCGCGTCGCTCGCGACCGGCGGCAGCAGCGATGACGGATCGGGCGGGAACTTCCCCGTCAACGTCTGTCCCGTGCGCGGCGGTGGCTGCGAACCAGGCCGCAGCGCGAACGCTTGCTGATCGGTCGGGTCCTTGGTCAGCGGCTTCGCGCGCGCGAGCAGCGCATCCGTGTCCTGTGCCGTCAGCTTCTTCGCCGGTGCGATCTTCGCGCGATCGTACGCCGGCGGTCCTTGCTTGCCGTCGCTGACGCGCATGTCGAGGCCGTCGGGCGCGTCCTCGAGCTTGACGAGCACGAGCTTGTCCTGCGGCGATGCACTGCCGGTGGTCGGTGGCTTCTCGGTCTTCTTGCCGCCACATGACGTGGCAACGAACGAGAGCAGCGTCGCGAACGCGATCAGTTTCTTCATGAGTTCCTCACTCGACGATGACGCGGTCGGAGCCACCGCGACCAAACGTTTCTGGCATGTACATCTCTTCGGCCTTGGGCGGAGGCACGACGAAGTTTCCGGGCGTTGTCGCGCGCGCGACGTAGCTGTATTTGTGCACGCCTTCCCAGAGCTGCGATGCGAACGCTTCGACGCGTTCGTCGCGCATGTTCTGGTGCTCGTACCAGGGGCCGTACCACCACCAGTACGCGCCGCGACCCGACTGTTCCTTCGGGTCCATCGGAATCGGACCGGTCACGGCGAGCGCCGGGTTCATCGTCTCGAGGCCCGCGGGGAGCGGATCGACGAGCGCGACGTGATAGCGCCGGTTCTCGTTCACCATGTTGATGTTCACGCGCACGCGCGCGCCGGCTTTGATCTTCCACGTGCCGTCGGGCATCCGGGTGACGTCTTTCGGATCGTCGACGCCTTCGTACGCGCGCGTGACGACGAAGCCGTAGTCCGCGGGCTCGAGCTTGAGCGACGCGGGTGCGTACTTCATGCCGATGCGGTAGTAGAGCCGGCCCTTGCCGTCCTTCTGGATCGTCACGGGCTGCTTGTCGTGCGTCGCGACGTCCGCCATCGGGATCGGGATCGTGTGGGAGTCCGTCGAGCGGCCCTTGAACGCGTGATCGCCGGCGAAGTCGTTGCCGAGCCACACGCGCGCGATGAAGTCAGGCGTCGTCTTCTCGTACGCCTGGAAGTAGCGATCGAGCGCGAGCAACGCGAACGTGTTCTCTTGCGTGTTGAGCCAGCGACCCGCCTTGCGGTGCGCGAGCAGGCCGGTCACGACCTTCGGGATCAGGTCGAGCTTCTGATCCTCCTGGATCAACGAGTCGAGCATCACCGCGTCGACGCGCCGATCGCTCGCGAGCAAGAGGTACGCGCCGTCGGTGTAGCGCGACGTGAAGTTCGCCGCGCCCGCCGTCTCGCTCACCTTGTTCATGACGTGGCGCACGATCAGCTTGCGCTCGGCTTCGGCCGCCTTGTTCTGCGCCATCGTGCCGAGCAGCCAGCCGGTCGCTTCCATCGGCAGCTTCTCGAGGGTCGCGTCGCGCAGGAGCTTCTGCGCCTTCGCGATGTCGAGATCACCGAATTGCTTGCGCGTGTAGAGCGCGTAGCTCGAGATCGCCCAGCGAACCTCCTGCGAGTAGTACCAGGGGTAGTGCCTCTCGATGTCCTTGAGGTACGGCTTCGCGCGATCGATCAGCGCCTGGTTGACGGTGAAGCCCTTCTTCTGCGCGTGCACGAGCGCGTTCGTGACGTAGACGGTCAGATACGGGTTCGACGGATAGCCGCGCTCCCAGAACGCGTAGCCACCGTCGGAGTTCTGCATCTGCGAGAGGCGCTCGATGTCGTCCTTCACGCTCGTCTCCAGCGCGGCCTTGCTTGGCAAGTCCTTCGTCTTGAACGCGGTGAGCACGTCGCGCAGCGCGGCGATCGCCATGATGCGTGACGCGCGTTGCTCGGCGCACTCGAACGGATACTTCACGAGGTAGATCAGCGCATCGGTCAGCGCCTGGAGGTTCGTCGACGCGGTCGTGACCTCGATGCCGCCGAACTGCGTCACGACCTTGCCGGGCAGCGCGACCGGCTGCTTGATCGCACCTTCGTCGATCACGCCATATGTCGCGAACGCCTCGGTCGTCGCCGGCGTCCACACCGGCAGTGCGAGCTCCGCGGCGTCGGTGTACTTGCCACTCACGCCGACGATCTGAAACCGCGCCGTGCCGGCGAGCTCCGCGGCGGCGGGAATCTGCACCTCGACGCGATCGTTCGGCGGCACCGCGACCTCGCGGCCCGCACCGTCGGTGATCGCCGCATTCGTCGCGCGCACGGCGATCTTCACCATCATCGGCACGTCGGTCTGGTTCTGCACGACGACCGGCAGCTTGAACGTGTCGCCGAAGTTCAGGAACCGTGGCGGCGACGGCCGCACCATCAGCGGCAGGCGTGCGGTCAGCGAGTTTTCGCCCTTGCCGAACTGCTGGGTGCCCGCGGTCGCGATCGCGACGATGCGATAGCGCGTCAGGTTATCGGGCACCTTGATGTCGACGATCGCGCGACCCTGCGCGTCCGTCTTCACGGTCGGCGAGAACGCGGCGAGCGGGTTGAAGTTCGAGCGAATCGCGATCGACTTGTTCGCCGGATCCGCATTGCCTCCCTCGTCGTCGTCGGCTTTCTCTTCTTTCTTCGACTTGTCCTTCGCCGGCGCCGACTTCGGGCGCGGCGCGCCTGGCCTGCGCGCCACCGGCGAGGACTCATCCATCGATGCCACGGCTTCCGGGGCTGGCATCGCGCCGCCGGTCGCGGTCGACGCGCCACTCGCAGCGAGCGCCTGCGCGTCGGGCTTCGCGAGCTTCACGTAGCTGCGCGAGTAGTGATCGCGGGCGTCGGTGCCGCGCTGCGTGTAGAACAGATCGACCGGGTTCGGGAACTTGTAGCCGGTGAGCGAGAGGATCGCCTCGTCGACGACGATCACCGCGGCCTCGGCATTCGCCACCGGGCGGCCCGCCGCGTCCTTCACGACGAGCGTCAGCCTCGAGGACTCGCCCGGGCCGATCTTCGCCGCATCCGGCGCGATCGCGACGTCGAGCGTGCGCTGCTTCGCGGGAATCGGCAGATCGATCGAGCCGACGGCGTACGCCGGCCGCTTCGGCAACTTCGGATCCGCGTCGCCGTTGTCGTCGAGGCGCGCGGCGCTGCCGACGAGATCGACTTGCACCGCCATGTTCGGAACCATCGCGTCGCTGATCGGCACCTTGATCGTCGTCGTCGGACCCGCAAACGAGATGCGCTCCGTCTTCACGATGCCGGAGCGCCGCCAGCTGACGACCGCTTCGGCCGGATAGAACGGCGCTTGCACGAGGAGCTCGGCGGTGTCGCCGTTCTTGTACTCCTTCTTGTCGGGGATGATCTGCACGCGCTCCTGCGAGAGCTCGCGCGACGGCGGTTGATCGCCGCCGGTGACCCAGAAGTCGAGCTTGGTCTGGTTCGGACGGCCCTGTGCGTCGGCGATCGTCGCGGTCACCTGATACGTGCCGCCGTCTTTCGTGCCGAACTGACAGGGCTGCGCCTTGTCCGCCGCGACGATCGAGCACGTCTGCGGGTCGACTTCCTTCTGCGTGTATTTGCCCTTCTTGTACTCCCAGTCGAGGCGCACGGCCTTGACCTCGATCTTCGTGCCGGGCACGGCCTTGCCATCGATGTCGACACCGATGACATCGATGTCGAACGGCTGGCCCTTCTCGACGAACGGCTTCTTCGTCTTGAGACCGACGTAGAGCTTCGACGGATGCACGAGCATCGCCGCCGCCGCCGACCAGGTCTGCCGATTGACGTCGGTGACCGAGGCATTCGTCATCACCGAATACGGCATCGCCGGATTCACGGTGAGGAAGTCGAGGTGCATCGTGTGCGCGCCGGTCGCGTCGGTCTTCGACGTGTGTGACCACGTCTTCTGCTGGCGGCTGGCGCTGTCGTCGTCGCCGCCCCATCGGTGGTAGCTCCACCACGGGACCCACTGGCCGAACACGTATTCGTCGCGATTCGGCGGAGTGAACGACGTCTGGCTCGCGCTCACGTACCAGTTCACGGGCGCGCCTGCGAGCGGGCCACCCGCGTAGTACTTCGCGTTGACGGTGACGTCGCCGCCCTGCCCGACGAGGAACGGGCCCTGCGACGCATTCGCCGTGACCTCGAACTCGGGGCGACGGAACTCTTCGACCTGGAACGAGTGGTAGTGCGTGTCCTGCATGCGGCCTTGCGCCGCGAGCTCGACCTGCGCGTAGCCGAGGTTCGGCGTCTTCGGCAGCGTGAACTTTCCGTCGAAGCTTCCGGCCGCCGACACCGGCATCGAGCCCGTGCCGATCTGATTGCCGCGCGAGTCTTTCACCTTGTAGGCGATCTGCGTGACGGCGCCCGACGTGCCGTTGATGTCGCCGCCCTTGCCGGGATCGAGCACGCGCAAGAGGCCCTTGAGCGTCACTTCCTCGCCGGGCTTGTACATCTTGCGATCGTCGATCACGTACCAAGCGAGGCGCTTCACGCGCGGCTGCTTCGTCCAGCTGCCGTGCTCGCTCCAGTAGCCCTGGTTGTCGGTGACGAACGCGACGTCGTCGCCGCGCTTCGCGAGCAACATGTGCGCGCCTTTGACGCCGCCCTTGCCGAGCGCGAGCGTCGCCATGCCCTTGTCGTCGGACTGGCCCTTCGTGCCGAACGGCGCGATCTCGAGCGCGACGCCGCCGGCAGCCTTGCCGGTGCCGAGCTCGCTCGCGAATGCAACGAGGTTGTCCGCGTCGACGTATGCGTCGATGCCGATCTTCGTCGACTGCACCCACGAGATCAGGCGCGGTGGGTCGTAGCGCTCTTTCCACGGATACGGCTCGACGATCGCGAGCGCGTGTCCGAGGTTATTCTTCAGTGCAGACGCCAGCTCGATGCGCGTCTCGACGAGCTCGTTCTGTCCCGCGCTCGTCTTCACGAGCTGGTCGAACACCTTCTTGCCCGGGATCTTCGGCGGCTTGTCCTTGTTCCACTGGTTGCGGAGGTAGTTGAGGTACTCGTCGTAGTCCGACGGTGCGACCTGATAGAGCCGCACCTTGAGCTGCTCGTAGTTCGTGGTGAAAAAGTCGAGCGACGGCTTCTTCGCCATCGGATCGGCGACGACGAGCCCGCTCGGTCCGTAGAACGTGGGCCGCGCATCGGTCACGCGCCACGTCAGCGTCGTGTCCTTGCCAAGCGTCTGCTCGAACTCGTCGAGCAGGCCTCCGGAGACGACGATCTTGTACGTCGTGCGCGCCTTCGTGAGCCCCATCAGCGTCAGGTAGTTGCCGCTCTGCACGATCTTGAGACCGGGCACCGCGGGCGTGACGGTGAGCTGCTCGTCGGCGAAGCGGTCCGCGTCGATCTGGTTGTTGAACTGGATCACGTACGGATTGTTCGGCGGGCACTCGCCGTTGTAGCCGCATTCGCTGCGTTCGATGCGCAGCGGGGGATACGTGCGGAACTGGAAGCTCTGCATGCTCTTCGTCGTGTTCGGCCCTTCGGCCGAGGGCGTGCCGGCGCCGATCTGCACGTCGATCGACGCGTCGCGCGGCAGCGGGCTCTTCGCGCGGAACGCGATCCAGCGCCCGTCTTGTTCGTCCTTGATCGTCGCCTTCACGATCGCGTCGAGCGTCTTGTCCTGGGCGATCGCCTTCGCATCGATCAGCTCGACCGCGAGCTGCTGGCTGTTCGCACGAACGCTGATCTTGTCGATCACCTTGTCGCGATCGATCTTCTGATCGAACAGCGCGAACATCGGAACGTCGAGGCGCTGCGGCTGGTGCGGATTCGGGTACGACGACTTCAGCGTCGGCGCCGGCGTCTCGAACGTGAACTTCACCGCCTCCTTGAGCACGCCGCCATTCGCGCTCTTCGTGCCCGCGGGAATCTGTACGCGATACGTCGTGGCCTGCGGAAACCGCGTCACCGGATCGAACAGCACGGTGCGCGTGCCGATCCAGCGCCAGCTACCTTTGGGCGTCGGCGTGAGCTCGATCGGGACGTTCTGCGCGGCGTCGGTCTGCGACGTCACCGCGACCATCGGCTGGCTGAACGTCACGCTGAGCTCGGGCGCGAGAGGAACCGCGCCTTCGGGCATGAAGCGCAACACCTTGAGCGCCTGCCCCGCGTCGTTCGCTTTTGGCGGCAACAGCGAAGACGGTGGTGGTGGGAACTGCCCCTTGATCACCTGTCCCGTGCGCGGCGCGGGCTGGGAGCCCGGCCGCAGCGCGAACGCTTTCTGATCGTCGGCGTCCGCCGTGATCGGCCGCGCGCGCGCGAGCAGCTGTTGCGACTCGGCGTCGGTCAGCTTCTTCGCAGGCGGCAGCTTGTTGCGATCGAACGCGGGTGGACCCTCGCGGCCGTCGGACACGCGTAGGTCCAACCCGGGTGGTAAGTCTTTCGTCTGAATCATCACCAGATCGCTCAGTGGTGATGGGCCGCCAGTCGTCGGAGACGTGGTCCCCGACTTCTTGCCGCCACACGAGAGACTTAACGAGAAAAATGGAACGAGCGTCGCGAGTGCAATCGAACGAGTAAAGATCGAGCGCTTCACGGAAGTCCTCCGTAGACACTCAACGCATCAGCCCCTGCTTCGCGTTGATGTGCGACGGTCC
Organism: Myxococcota bacterium; assembly: GCA_030857175.1. Classification (GTDB taxonomy): domain Bacteria; phylum Myxococcota_A; class Polyangia; order Haliangiales; family Haliangiaceae; genus JABFXX01. Next base: position 42,154 of record JALZOJ010000033.1, read on the forward strand.
CGCAGCGTCGATTACAAAGCAAGCGAACCCCGTGTGATCGAACACGGTTTCGCGCCCAAGGCCGCGCGGACTCGCGGTGTCCACGCTACGCGTTGCACGCGTCGCGAACTTGCTCTTGCAGCTGCATCGTCTGTGCGTGTGACGTGGTTCTCGCGCCAAAGCTAGCGCGGCTCGCGGCTTGACCGGCGGACCGTTGCTAGTGATTGTTCGCCAATGCCTGAAGCCCCTGCCCCCACCGGCAAGGTCGAGCCGTACATCCCCGCGAGTCAGAGCCTCCCGGAGCTGACGATCGGCGTGCTGATCCTCGGATCGCTGCTCTCGATCATCCTCGCAGGTGCAAACGCGTACCTCGGCATGTTCGCGGGTATGACGGTCTCGGCCTCCGTGCCGGCCGCCGTCATCTCGATGGCGATCTTCAAGCTGATCCGCCGAGGCAACATCCTCCAGAACAACGGCGTGCAGACCGCCGCCGCATCCGGTGAAGGTCTCGCGGCCGGCGTCATCTTCACGCTGCCCGCGCTGATCATCCTCGGTGTGTGGGCCGAGTTCTCGTACGTCGAGACGACGTTGATCGCGCTGTTCGGTGGCATCCTCGGCGTGCTGTTCACGATCCCGCTGCGCCGGTCGCTGATCATCGATCAGCCGCTGCAGTTCCCCGAAGGCGTGGCGACCGCCGAGGTCCTCAAGGCCGGTGCGTCCGGGGGTGGTGGCGTCGTGCTGCTGGTGATCGGCAGCCTCGTCGGCGCGGTCGTCAAGATCGGCGCGACGGGCCTCAAGCTCTGGGCCGAGGCGGTCGAGTGGGCAGGTTTCATCGGTGCGCCCGCGGTCAAGGCCGCCGCCATTCCCGGCACGATCACCGCCGCGAAGGGCACGCCGTTCTACTTCGGGCTCAACGCCTCGCCGGCGTTGCTCGCCGTCGGCTACATCGTCGGCTTCAACGTGGCCACGGTCATCTTCGCGGGCGCGGTGATGAACCGCTGGATCGCGATCCCGCTGTTCTCGATGTTCGGCGATCCGTCGTCGATCATCGTCGACCCCGACACGGGCGGCACGCTCGCGGCGGCGCTCGCCAATGCGAACGCCTCGGACACCGTCGGTACGATCCACGGCCGCGTCACGCGCTACCTCGGCGTCGGCGGCATGCTCGTCGGCGGCATGTGGTCGCTGTTCAAGCTCCGCAAGTCCTTGCTCGGGGGCATCACGGCCGGCCTCGACGCCTACAAGCACGCGCGTAGCGGCGGCGGCGACGGCAAGTCGATCCCGCGCACCGAGCGCGACATGCCGATGAACATCATCCTGGTCGCGATCGTCGCCTGCGTGATCCCGCTGTTCTTCATCTTCCATCACTTCACCGGATCGATGGGCATCAGCGCCGTGATGTCGATCGTGATGATCATCGCGGGCTTCCTGTTCTCCGCGGTCGCGTCGTACATGGCCGGCCTCGTCGGCTCGTCGAACAACCCGGTCTCGGGCATCACGATCTCCACCATCCTCGTCAGCGCGCTCTTGCTCCTCGCCATGGGCCTCGACAGCAAGGCCGGCCCGGTCGCGGCGATCCTGATCGGCGGCGTCGTGTGCTGTGCAGCCGCGATCGGCGGCGACAACCTGCAGGACCTCAAGTGCGGTCAGCTCGTCGGCTCGACGCCGTGGAAGCAGCAGGTGATGCAGATCCTCGGCGTCGTCGTCGCCGCGTTCATGATGGCGCCGCTCCTCAACCTCCTCCACAAGGCCTACACGATCGGCAGCGAAGGCCTCCCCGCCCCACAGGCCAACCTCATGGGCACGGTCGCGAAGGGCGTGTTCGCCGGCGGCCTCCCGTGGACGGTAATCGGTATCGGCGCGGCGATCGCGATCGTCGTGATCATCATCGACGCGATCCTCGGAGCGAAGGGCTCGAAGTTCCGCATCCCGGTGATGGCGTTCGCGGTCGGCGTCTACCTGCCGTTCGATCTCAACGTGCCCATCTTCATGGGCGGTGTGATCGCGCTCCTGGTCTCGAAGACGATGGACGGCATGAAGCCGAACGAGACGCGGCGCGGTGAGATCGAGCGCAACGGCCTCCTGATCTCTGCCGGCTTCATCACGGGCGAGGCGCTCATGGGCATCGTGCTAGCGGTACCGGTTGCCGCCGCGCACGACGCGAACGTGCTCGCGCTGTTCGATGGCAAGTACGCCCACGTCAAGTGGCCGGCCCTGATGTTCGTCGGCATCGTCCTCATCTTGCTGTACAAGCTCGCGTTCCGTAACGAGCTGCCGCGCGCCGTCGCCCGCGAGAAGAAATAGCGCTGGTTGCGATTTTTTAGGGAAGTCGCTCGGTGTTGCGCCGGTTACTACACTCGTAGTAAACAAACGACACCTGTCAAAACTGGAGCCAACCATGCTGAAATTTTCGGCCCTCGCGGTCAGCCTGCTCGCGTGCACGTCGGACACCCGCGACCTCGAGCGCAAGATCGACGCGCTCTCCACGCGCATCAACACGCTCGAAGCACGCGTCGGCGCCGGCGCGCGGGCGCAACCACCCCAGCGGCCGCGCCGCCCGGAGCCCGAGCCCAAGGACGTGTTTGCGGTCTCGATCGAGGGGCTGCCGTTCCGCGGCCCAGCCGACGCCCCGATCACGATTGTCGAGGGCTACGAGTACGCGTGCCCGGCCTGCAACGTCGCGCGGCAGTCGGTGAAGCAGACGTTCGAGAAGTACGGTGACAAGGTCCGCGTCGTCTACAAGCCGTACATCGTGCATCCCGACGTCGCGATCGATTCGTCGGTCGCGGTCTGCGCGGCCCACCAGCAGGGCAAGTTCGATGCGATGGACACGGCGGTCTGGGAGAAGGCGTTCGGGACGCGCGACTTCTCGGCGGCGAAGCTTTCGACCGTCGCGGCCGAGACCGGCCTCGACATGGCGCGCTACACGAAGGACCTGCCGTCGTGCCGGCAGTCGGTGATGCAGCACCACGCGGAGCTCGAGGGCTTCGGCCAGGGCGCGACGCCGACGTTCTACATCAACGGGCGCTACGTCGTCGGTGCGTCACCGGCGAAGCTGCACGCGGTGATCGATCAAGAGCTCGCGCTCGCCGAGGAGCGCATCAACGCGGGCACGGCGAAAGCGGACTACTACGCGACGTGGGTGATCGGAAAAGGCCTGAAGAAGTTCGAGCCGAAGTCGTAGCGAGACTCCGTCGCACACACTCACGCGGCATATTTCCGCGCCCGATTTGGGTCACAGAGCCACAGAGCCGCGGAGATCTTTTCGGGCTTCGCCCGACCACGCTCCTGCTTCCGGCACACGTCCGAGCTCCTCGAGATTGATCTCGGCTCTGTGGCTCTGTGGCTCTGTGACCAACCTGATCTCCGGCCTCCGTTCTGACGGAGCCGAAGTCGTAGCGAGACTCCGTCGCACACATTCGCGCGGCATATTTCCGCGCCCGATTTGGGTCACAGAGCCACAGAGCCGCGGAGATCTTTTCGGGCTTCGCCCGACCACGCTCCTGCTTCCGGCACACGTCCGAGCTCCTCGAGATTGATCGCGGCTCTGTGGCTCTGTGGCTCTGACCAACCTGATCTCCGGCCTCCGTTCTGACGGAGCCGAAGTCGTAGCGATCGGCACAACGCGCCAAGGTTTGCGCGATTCGCGCAAACGGGTCAGGTGGCTACGGCACTGTCTGGGAGATTGCCCCCCTTGGGCTTTCTGTCCCCACCACGATGTCCTCGGATCCGTTGGCGCCGTCGACGGCACGCGGGGTGCTCTATGGGCTTTCATCTCCCATGAAGAACCTTGCTGTAGCTTTCGTAGTGATCCTCACCGTCGCCTGCGGTGGCCCGAAGCAGTTCGGTAGCGTCTGCGATGATCCGAGCGCGCCCGATACTTGTAACCAGTCATGCGATCCGGCGCCCGGCGCACCGTCATCGTGCCCGGCTGGCTTCTACTGCTCCGAGGACGGCAAGTGTGACGCCGAGTGCACGCAGACCGGCGGCCAGTGCGGTGCGGGCTACACGTGCACGACGAACGGTCGCTGCGAGATGGACCCATCGAACAACCCGAGCGGCCCCGACGCGAACTGCCCCGCGGTGAACTTCACGGCGACGGCCGTCACGCCGTCGATCTCGCTCCTCATCGATCGCTCCGGCTCGATGGCAGAGCCGATCGGCAACACGAACCGCTACAACGCGATCCGTACGTCGCTCGTCGATCCGACGAATGGCGTGATCACGAAGCTGCAGAGCAAGGCGTATTTCGGTGCGTCGCTGTACTCGACCGACGCGCCGTGCCCGCGCCTCTACTCGGTGCCGCGCGCGAAGGACAACGCGCCCGCGATCGCCAACCTCATCAACAGCCAGGCGCCGCAGGGCAACACGCCGACTGGCCCGTCGATCGATCAAGCGGTCGCCGCCTTCGCGACCACGCCACCGCCCGCAAACTCGCCGCCCATCATCGTGCTCGCGACCGATGGCCTGCCGAACGAGTGCAACAGCAACGACACGACGGTCGGTCAGGCGAAGTCGATCACCGCCGCGAAGGCCGCCTACGCCGCGGGCATCAAGCTCTTCATCCTCGCGGTCGGCAACGGCATCAACGACGCGCACCTCCAGAGCATGGCGAACGCCGGTGCGGGCGTGCAGGCCGGCCAGCCGAACGCGCCGTTCTACATCTCGAACACGCCGCAGGATCTCACCACCGCGTTCAACCAGATCATCGGTGGCGTGATCTCGTGTGACCTGATGATCAACGGCAACGTCGACGCGAGCCAGGCGGCCGCCGGTCAGGTCGTGCTCAACGGCGTGCAGCTCACGTACGGCACGGACTGGACGCTCGTCGGCGGCAACACGATCCGGCTGCTCGGCGCGGCGTGTAACACGCTCAAGAATTCGTCGAACCCGGTCGTGACCGCCAGCTTCCCCTGCGGCACGGTGATCCTCTAGGTCGCGAGCTCGAGCGGGCGCGCCATCCGCAGCGCCCGCTGGCCGCGATCGTAGGTCGCGCTGCCATCGACCATGCGGAAGCCGTTGCGCGCGTAGAGCCGCTGCGCGCCCGTGTTCGATTCCGCGACCGTCAGCCGCAGCTGCGTGATGCGGCTCTGCGGCGCGACACGCTCGGCCACCTCGATGACGTGGTGGAGGAGCTTGGTCCCGATGCCCTTGTTCTGGAAGCTGGGCAGGATGGCGAGGGCGAGCAGGTCCGCGACGACGGGCGTGGTCTTGTCGGGCGTCTGCGGCGTGGAGCTCGGATCGTCGAGGTAGAAGCCGAGCATCGCGAAGCCGCGGCCACGGCCCTGGATGTCGTTGTCGATCCACGCGAGCACGCCGGGCTGCTCGAGCCACGACGGCAGGATGCGCGTGTAGTCGCCGAGATCGCGATATGCCTCGGCGCCGGTCGCGATGATCCACGGATGATCCGCGACTTCAGCGCGGCGGATCATCGTGAGCTCTCGACTGCAGCGACTTCTTCGACGTCACGAGGGTAGCTTGCAGGCAACTAGCCCGCGAAGCCACCGCCCTGGACATCACTGTCGGTGCGCGCGCGCGCGGTGGCTGGCGCGGCGGCGGCAGGCTTGCGAGCAGGCAGCTGCGCCATCGGCGTGGTGCCTTGGTTCGTGGAGGTCGACGCGGCGAGCGAGCGCAGCGTGTAGCGACCCGGCGAGGTACGAACGAAGAGCGAGCTTTCGCCCTTCTTCTTGATGTCCATCGACAGGTCGCGCGCGACGACGGTGTCTGGAGTCTTCGACTTACTGGGTAGGCGCGCGCCGGATCGCTCGACGATCTCGCGAACTGACATCGGCACTGCGGTCTCGCGCAGGATCTCTTCCACCACAGCAAGCGTACTCATGACCGTCGTGCCTCCCTCGAAATCATCGTTCAAACCGTCGAGACGAGAGCCATCCTAGCGCCGCCAACTTCCGGAACCAGTCTTGACATCGTTTTTTTTTCGGAGCCCGAACAAACGAAAACCGAGGCCAGTTCCGGGTTGAATTTTTCCTGGTCCGCTGTTCCTGTCCCGCCACTATGTCCTTCGGTCTCGTCGAGCTAATCACGCTGTTACTGAGTCTTTCCGGCTTCAGCTTGCAGCAGAACCCGAAAGCGGTGACGCCAGACCAAGCGCTGCAGTATGCAATGCCGGACGCCGATGTGGTGGTGCATCTCGATGCCACGGCCGTGATCGGCAACAACTACAAGCTTCTCCTCGCGCTGCCCAACCAGCCGCAGATCAAGTCATCGCCAGAGCTGTCCAAAACGGTCAAGAAGGCCATCAACGAGGTCGACGGGCTGAAAGGGCTCGTGAAGACCTTGAGCGGCGTCGACCTCGCAACCGATGTCAGCGGCGCCACCATCTTCGTGCAGGCGCCTGCCGCGCCGCGCAGTGGGCCGCCCGAGGTGCTCATCACCGTCCGCGGCAAATTCGCCACGGCAAACATCGACAAGCTCTCGAAGATGGCAGGCCCCGCCACCCGGGTTGGCGGGGGCGCCATGATCGAGCTACCGCCAGGTCAGTTCCAGTTTGGCGCGATCGCGGTCACGAAGGACGGGACGTTCTTGGCGGGCTCTTTGAAGATGCTCAAGGACCGACTCGCCGGTACGTGGAATCCACCGTCCCGGCAGGCCGGCTCCAACCTCGCGCATGTGGCGAGCATCCTGGAGGCCAAGCCGGTGTTCGCCGTGATCCTCACGATGTCGCAGAACGCCCGCAAGCAGGCGATCGACGAATTCAACGGCAAGAAGAACTTCATCACCGACGTCCTCACGCGCCACAAGCTCGCCGCGTTCTCGATGTTCCACGACGGCATCGGCTGGACGTGGATCGACTCGAACAAGGCAGGCCTCGACGCGATGGCGCAGATGTCCGAGGGCGCATTCGACATGCTGCGCGCCGGCCAGATCGCTCCGCGCGGCATGGCGAAGATCATGATGGGCGCGCTCGAGTCTTATCGTGGCACCCCGCAGGTCGACGAGCTCATCAAGCGGAAGGCCGACCTGTGGAAGATCGTCGAGAGCTACACCGGCGACGGCAACTTCAAGGTCGCGATCGACAAGAACCCGGCGACGCTGCGCCTCGTGGCGCGCGGCACGGGCAAGTCGCTCAGCGACGTCGTGCCGGCCGGCATGCTGCTGCCCGGTGCGGTGCTTCTCCTCGTCGGGCGGTCCCCGCGGGAGCCTGACATGAAGCAGGCCGCACCCGCGCCCACACCCGTGCAGCCGCCGAAGCTGTCGCCGAAGCCGCCGGCGCCGAAGCCCGCGCCGCCCCGCCGCCCGTAACTAACCGGCGAGCGAAGACGGACGCAGCTCGCGCACGAGCTCGTGGATCTGTGTGACGTCCTCGAAGTCGCCGACGTCGTCGTGCGCGTCGAGGATGACCTCGATGATCATGTCGTCCTCGACGGTCGGATACTCGTCGCGCGAGGAGCGGCGATCGCCGACGCGGCGCTCGTACTGGAACACGCGCGTGTCGACCTTGCCGATGCGGCGGTCACTCGCGCGGCGTTCGCGCGAGACGATCTGCTTCAGCTCCGCGAGCGTCGCGGGCAGTGGATCGAGATTGAGGAGCTGGCCGGCGCAGTTGAAACACATCGGGTGCCAGCCACCGTGCAGCTCGACGGTCTTGAGGACGCGGCGCCGCTTCTCGGGGCACGTGATGCAGCGTGCACCGAGCCCGACCGGTCGCTCGTCGACCCAGCGTCCGTAACAACCCCAGCAACGACCACGCCGGAGCTCGCTGACCTTCGCGTTGCAGACCTCGCAGCTATGCACCCGACGAGCTAAAGCGGTCCCGCCGGTGGGCGCAAGTTTTCAGCGGATGACGGGGAGCGCGACGACGAGCTCCTCACCACCGCCGCGGCGGTCCGAGGTCGCGAGCTCGCCGCCCGCACGCTTCACGATGGCCTCGATGGCGCGCAGCTCGAAGCGGTCGCCCTCGGGGACGTACGTGCTCGACCGCACGATCTCGATCCACGCGCGGCCGTCGATCGTGCGCTCGCGGACGAACAGCTCGATCCGCGCGGGGTCGTCGGCGACATCGAGGGCGAGGCCAATCAGAATATGCTCGAGCTCGGTCGCGGTGCAGCGCGTGGCAATGTCCGCGCGCGGCGCGAGGTGAATGTCGACGTCGATCGCGGCGCGCAGCGAGGTCATCGCAGCGTCGACGGCCGGGCCGACGGGTGCGCCGGGCACGATGACGTTCTCGGGACGCGCGACCTCCATCAGTGCCATGAGCTCGCTCTGCGCGGAGGCGGCGGCTCTCGTGAGGTCTTCGAGGAATTCCTTCCCCGTCGCATCGCAGCGCTTCTCGAGCTCGAGCGAGGCGAGCTGCACGATCTGCACGAGGTTCATCAGATCGTGCGTCTTGCCGGAGACGAACTTGCCGGCCGCGCGCGTTTGCTCGTCGCGGGCGAGCTCCCATTCGAATCTCCGTTGCCGTTGCGAGAGCAGGAGCCGCGCTTCAGTCTTCGTCATCTTCGTAATACTCGACTGGCTCGTACCGTAGCTCTTTGCTCGCAGGGCAGCGATCTCGATAGGCACATCTGTCGCAATACGTGCCGGGGTTCGGTCGTGGTCCGTCGGACACGGCGAGCGCGGCTGCTTCGATGTTGTCGAGCAGGTCCGGCACGAGGCGATCGATCACGTGTTCGGGCGGCACGGGGCTGCTCCACTCGACCGCACGCTCGGCGATCCAGTGGATGCCGAACCAGAACTGCTTCACGTGGCGAAACGCCGCCGCGGCGAGCACGCCGTACCCTTCGAGCTGGTCGACGATCGACGTGCCCGGAATGCGCTGCCCCGTCTTGTGATCGACGAGCGCGAGCGCGTCGTCCTCGAACAGATAGCCGAGATCGAGGACGCCGCGGTAGTACGCGTCCCCCGAGTAGAACTGCGTGACCGAGAGATCCTCGCGGATCGCGAGCGAATACTCGACGAGCTGCCGCGCCACGCGACGCCGCCGGCGAAACTGCGCGATGCGCGACACGAACGACTGGATCGATTCGGCGAGCCGATCGAAGCGCAGCTGCTCGGTCTCGTTCGGCAGCTCGTCGCGCACGGTCTGCTTCGCCTCGATGATCGGCGTGCCCATCATCACGAGCTCGAGTGACTTGTGCACGGCCTTGCCGATGCGCGCCTCCGGCATGACCTCCGGCTCTTTGATCTTCTGGACGTACTTGAAGTGAAACAGCCGAGGACAGCGCAGTGCCGTCGAGACCTTGCTGGCCGACCACGGAGCGTGGATCAGTGCGCGCGTCGACGGCATGGGAAGCCGGAGAGGTTACTCGCCGCGACCGGGCCCGCGCCAGCGCAACAAGCGCTGCGGCCACGGCGGGAGTCCATCGTCACGTCGCTTCGGCACGCCACGCGCGAGCAGCTTCGCGAACATCGCGAGCGTCTCGTCGTGATCGCCGGGAGCGCCGGTCGGTGTGAGGTGCACGGAGCCATCCTCGCCGAGCGTCGCCGTCGACGCGTAATCGGCGTCGGGCAGAAACACGGTCGCGCGATACACCGCGCTCGCGCCATCAGCGCGCTCGAGCTCGAGTAAGAACCGCGCGCCAGCGGCAGGGCGGCTCATTGTCGCCTCGTCATTCGCCCAAGTCAGCGGCGAACCGCGACGACACACTCGCCGCGTTGCCCCACTGCGACTTCTTCCACTCGGCGTTCCACGAGCGCAGCGTCCAGATCGGATCGAGCATGAGCCGCGCGCCGATGGCACCGGCCGGCGTGCCCCACAGATCCTTCTTCTCGGCGCCGTCCTTCGCGAGGTTGTACAGCTCCGGCTTGCCGGTGCCGGCGAGCCGGATCTTCCAGTGCCCGATGCGGCCGCCGTGGAAGTTCTCGTACTGCGTCGACGTCGAGAGGAACGGATACGACACCTGCCCGCTCGCGAGCGGCACGAGCGACTGGCCCTGCCACTCGGGATCGTGCGCGACGCCGAGCGCGTCCGCGAGCGTCGGCGTGAGGTCGACGCCTTCGGTGCCCGACTCGAGCTTCGCGGCCGGGAACATCGGCGGGTAGTGGATCAGCAGCGGGATGTGGATCAGCGTCTGCTTCTGCGAGCCGGCGTGACCGACGCGGCCGTCCTCCCAGAGCTCGTCGCCGTGATCGGCGGTGATGATGATCATCGTCTGCTTGTCGATGCCCCACTCCGCCAGCTTCGCCATCAGCTTGCCGAGGAGGTCGTCCTGGTAGCTGACGTTCGAGTCGTAGAGCGCGCGGACGTGCTCCTTCTCCTTGTCAGAGAGATCCTTCGCGAAGCCGCCCGGGCCGTCGTCGCCGAACGAGTCCTTGAAGCGGCCCGTGTAGCCGGGTGAGTACTTCTCGAGCCACGGCGACTTCGCGCGCCACGTCACGTGCGTGTCGATCGTGCCCATGTAGAGGAACCACGGCTGGTCCTTCTTCGGCGTGATGAACGACATGCCCTTCTCGAAGACGTCGACGCCCTTGAGGCCGAGCTTCTGCGTGATGTGGTTCGCGTACTTGTCCCACGACGTGCCGAAACCGCGCTCGGGCCGGATGTATCCGTTTGCGGAGACGCCGGCGACGAACTTGCCGGACTTCTTCGCGACGTCGTCGATCGTGACGTAGCTCTCCGGCAGCCTGTCCTTCATCTGCGAGGCCTTGTGCTTCGCGAGGTACATCGAGGTCCACATCGTCGCGTGCGAGACCTGCGACTCGTTGCCGGGCGAGTAGTGATGCATGAACACCGACGACGATTCGGCGAGCTTGTCGAAGTTCGGCGCCTCGGCGCGCGCCTTCGGGTTGAATGCGCGGATCTTGTCGGCGCGCAGCGAGTCCATGATCCAGAACACGACGTACTTCGGCGCCTCGCCGCGGCTGGGCGCGGGTGCCTCGCCGGGCACGACGAGCGATGCGTTCGCGAGCGCCGCCTGCGCGCAGCCCTGCGCCTCGAGGTCGAGGCGCACGGCCTTGCCCGACAGCGGCGCGAGATCGACCGCGCTGCCCATCCCGACGAGCTTGCCCTCGATGGTCGCGCCGTCTTCCGCGGTCGCGAGCACGGCGACCGTGCAGCTGCCATCCGCGAGATCGCCGGTGAGCTTCGCCTTGTCGGGCGTCATCACGAACCAGGACATCTGGCCTTCCTTCGGAATCACGACGGCCTTCTGCGCCGCATCGTAGAAACCGATCGCGCCGTCGTCGGGCGGCGCCGTCTTGCCGCCGAGCTGCAGCCACGCGACGCTGTTGCCGCTCGCCTTGAAGAAGAACTGCAGCGCGTTCTCGCCTTCCTTGAGCTGGCCTTCGGGCACAGGAACCTCGACGGTGCTCCAGCCCGCGGCCACCTTGACGTTGATGTCCTTGTTCTCGTTGACGCGCAGCGAGAGCGTTCCTTCTTCGCCCTGCTTCACGCGAATGCGAACGAGGTTGCGACCGGCCTGCGCCGCCGTCAGCGGTGCGAACACCGTCGCGCTCTTGCCCGTGAGCTTCGCCACCTTGATGTCGCCGTCGAGCTGGCGCAGCTCCCACGCCTTCTTCGAGCCGCCCTTGTGGACGTTCGCGAACCGCGTGTACTTCGCGAAGCCCGCGCTGCCCGCGGCGACGAGCAAGCCGCCGCCGCGCGTGAGGTGCGCGGCGAGCCGGTTGTCGATCAACGAGTACACCGCGCGCTCGGGTCCGCGCACCGCGGCCTTCACGGGCGCGGTCTTCGGCAGGTCCGCCTTCGCGTTCGTCTTGGTCGGCGCCTCTCCGGCCTCCTGGACTTTCGACTCCGCGGTCGTCGGCGTTTGGTCTTTGGTGCCTTTGCCGCACGCGATGGCGGCGACGACACTCACAACAAGCAGACGCTGGTTCATCGACGCTGAACCTATTGGTTCCGTCGAGAGGAAGCAACAATCAAGGCCGCTTCGGCGGGGTCGCCAAAAGCCCTTTCAGCAAATAGATGATCCCGGCGATCATCGGGCCGTACGCGAACACGTAAGTCCCGCCGCCTGCCTCCTGCGCCAGGCTCTGGGTCACGGCCGTGATGGCGATGCCCGCGCCGAGCCACACGACGCCGATGATGATCAGGCGCCGCGCGCGATCGTGGTGCGCGGCGAGCGCGAGCTTGTAGCTGATCGGGTCGGCGCCAACGGCCAGCGAGACCGGTGCGTCCACAGATTCGTACGGTTGGTGCCGCGCACGCATGCGGTTAGCGACGTCTTCGAAGCCCATGCGCGCGCTGTATCGCGGGTGTTCGCGCTCCTTCAACTCGAATCAGCGAATGCGCCACGCGTGTGCGTAGATGTTGCAACGCTGGTCACGAACAAATCCGGCTATTCCAACATTGAAGCGTTCCGCGAGCTCGATCGCGAGCGAAGACGGCGCGCTGACCGCCGCCACGATCGGGACGCCGAACATGATCGCCTTCTGCACGAGCTCGTAGCCGAGCCGCCCGGACAGCAGCAGCACCTCGGGCGTGACGTGCGCGTCGAGTGCAAAGCCGACGAGCTTGTCGACCGCGTTGTGCCGGCCGACGTCTTCGCGTGCGGCGACGAGCTCGCCGGCCGTCGTGAACAGCGCCGCGCCATGCAGGCCGCCCGTCGCGGCGAACACGCTCTGCGCGGCGCGTAGCTTGTCGGGCAGCGTCGCGAGTGTCGCGTGAGCGATCGTGGTGTCCGCGGTGACCTCGCGTGCGCGCAGCTCGAGGTCGGCGATCGCCACGCGACCGCAGACCCCACACGCCGCACTCGAGAGCAGGCCGCGGCTCGCGAAGGCCGATGCATCGACATCGAGATCGACCGCGTCTTCATCGACCTGCGTGGCCTGCGCGGCGAGCGACTCCGCGTGCAACAGCCCGCGCACGAGCTCGAGGTCGTGCCCCGGCGTGCGCATGATCGTGGCGACGGGCACACCGCGCGCGCGCAACTGCAGCGGCGCCTCCACGACGACGCGATCGCGGTCGCTGCGGCGAGCGTCGCCGTCGAGCCGTTCGATCGAAACGTCGCGGACTTGGGTCACGTCACTTCATACCGTAACTGGCGCGAAGGGTGCGCGTAGGCAGGACATGCAGAAGACATGGGGTCGCGCAGTCGCACTCGCGCGCCGGGTCGCCTTTCTCCCGCCGCTCGTGCTCCGCGTCGTCCTCGGTGTGACGTTCGCGATGACGGGCTGGGGCAAGCTCCACAACCTCGACGCGATCACGCGCTACTTCGAGTCGCTCGGAATCCCGAGCGCGAGCGTGCAAGCCCCGCTCGTCGCGGCGCTCGAGCTCGTCGGCGGTGTGCTCGTCCTCCTCGGACTCGGCACGCGCGTCGTGTCGCTGTTGCTCGCGGTCGTGATGGCCGTCGCGCTGTACACGGCGATCTGGCCGAATGTCGCCGGCGTGCGCGAGCTGCTCGGCAGCATCGAGGCCGCGTACCTCGCCGCGTTTCTGTACCTCGCCGCGCATGGTGCGGGCGCGGTGTCTGTCGATCACCTCGCCGCGCGTCGATTCTCGATGCTGGGCTTAACAATGAAATGAGGAGGGAGAAGATGATGAACTTCAAGAACGGTGCACTGATCGCGCTCGCAGCAGGCAGCCTCTTCGCGGCGGCTTGCAAGAAGAAGGAAGAGAAGATGGCGGCCGACAAGCCCATGGCCGGCGACATGAAATCGGGCGACATGAAATCGGGCGACATGAAGTCGGGCGACATGAAGTCGGGCGACATGAAGTCCGACGACAAGGCGATGGCCGCACCGTCGCACCATCCGGGCGAGAAGGTCGCGAAGGTGCACTGCAGCGGCGTCAACGCGTGCAAGGGCCACGGCGCGTGCAAGGGCGAGGCGAACGCGTGCGCCGGCAAGAACGGCTGCTCGGGCAAAGGCTGGGTCGAGCTGACCGACGAGGAGTGCAAGGCGAAGAACGGCACCGTCCTGGCGACCAAGTAATGCGCCACCTCGGTCATGGCCTCGGGCTCCGTGCGGAGCACTACGCACACGCGATTACAGATATGCGCGGCGTCGACTGGTTCGAGGCCATCACCGAAAACTTTCTGGTCGCGGGTGGTAACCCACGCCGCGTCCTCCGCGCGGTGCGCGAACGCGCGCCGGTCGCGCTGCACGGTGTCTCGCTGTCGATCGGCTCGACGGACCCGCTCGACGAGCGCTACCTGCGCGCCGTGCGCGCGCTGTGCGACGAGGTCGAGCCCGCGTTCGTCTCGGACCACCTCTGCTGGTCGTCGCTCGGCGGTCACACGGTTCACGACCTGTGGCCGATGCCGTACACCGAGGCAGCGCTCGACCACCTCGTCGCGCGCGTCGCGCACGTGCAAGAGCGGCTCGGTCGGCGCCTCTACCTCGAGAATCCGTCGAGCTACCTCGCGTTCGCGGCGAGCGAGCTGTCGGAAGCTTACTTCCTCGCCGCGCTCGCGCGCCGCGCCGACTGCGGCATCCTGCTCGACGTCAACAACGTCTACGTCTCCTGCCGCAACAACGGCTGGTCCGCGGACGCCTACCTCGCCGCGCTGCCACTCGACCGGATCGGCTACGTCCACGTCGCGGGTCACACGCGCGAGGGCACCTTGCTGAACGATACGCACGACCAGCCCGTCTGCGACGAGGTCTGGGCGCTGTACGACACGCTCGTCGAGCGCGCGGGCCCGCTGCCGACGTGTCTCGAGCGTGACGCGAACATCCCGCCGTTCGAAGAGCTCGTCGCCGAGCTCGCCCGCGCGCGACCGACCGAGGTGCGCCGTGCCGGCTGATCTCGCAGCGCTGCAGCGCACGTTCCACGACGCGATCACCGGCGTCGCCCCGCTCGACTCCGCATCCTCCCTCGTCGAGGGCGGCGACCCGCTCGCCCGCCTGCACGTCTACGCGAACGCATACTTCGCGCGAATCCACGACGTCCTCGCCGCAGACTTCCCGAAGCTCGCGGCGCTTCTCGGTGATGACAGCTTCCGCGCGCTCGTGAAGCCGTACCTGCGCGCGCACCCGACGACAAATCCGTCACTGCGCGAAGCCGGCGTTCACCTCGCGTCGTTCCTCGACGACGTGCACCACGCGGACCTCGCACGCCTCGAACGCGCGCGTGTCGAAGCGTTCGATGGCGCCGACGCTGCGCCGCTGACGCGCGACGATCTCGCCGCGTTCGCGCCCGAAGACTTCCCGACGCTACCGCTGCGTCTCGTCCCGACCGCACAGCTCGTCGCGCTCGCGACGAACGCGGACGATGTCTGGGATGCGCTCGAAACCGCGCGCCCTACCCCGCCGCTCGCGAAGTCGTCGCGCACCGTGCTCGTCTGGCGCCGCGACGTCACGGTCATCCACCGCACACTCGAGCCCGACGAGGTCACGACGCTGTGGCGCGTCGCCGCGGGCGCATCCTTCGCGGACATCTGCGCCTTCTTCGCAGGCGATGCGAGTGGCGTCGAGCGCGCGCTCGAGCTGCTACTGCGCTGGCTCGATGCCGGCATCCTCGTGGCGGGATGACGACCGGGTGAGCTCCAGTCCGGTTAACGGACAGAACTTGTACAAACTGTGTCTGACCCGTTCGCCTCGGCGAATGCGATGCCTCGGCGTTACGTTCGCGATACGATTTGATGTGGGCGAAAAGGAGCGGTTCGAGACGGCGATTGCGAGCAATATCGACGACGACGCGGCTTATCTTGTTTACGCCGATTGGCTACAAGAACGCGGAGACCCGCGGGGCGAGTTGATCATGCTGCAGCATCGTCAACATGACGATGCTGCGAACGCACTCCTGATCCGTCACGCCAACCATTTCTATGGCGCTCTGGCCGCACGTCCAGATCTCATCGACGCTACATGGCACCTCGGTTTCCTGCGTTCGTGTCGCTTCTCGCTCGATAGCGACCATGGCCCGGGCCACGAGCAGCGCGCGCTCGCAGCATTGGAGGAGCTGCTGCTCTTGCCAAGCGCGCGGTTCATCCGCGACCTGTCCATCGGAGTGATGAACGTTCCATACAACAGCTACCGAAGCGCGATCGCGGTGCTAGCTGGTCACGATCTTCGCTCGCTGGAGCGAGTCGCACTTGGAGAAGGCATCGAGCACACCAAGTCAAATCTCGCCGACGCGTTCACAACCGAGATTGGACCGACTCGACAGCTCTACTCTGTGGCGCCGAATCTTCGGTCCATGATCCTGCGGTCGACCGAAGACGACCCCGACCTCGATGGAATTGCGTTACCGAGACTGAGCGAATTACGCGTCTCCGGCGCCGGTAGCGGGCAATGGCTGTCTACGTTCTTACGTACGCCGTTGCCGGAGCTGGTAACGCTCGAGCTCACCGGCAGATTCGCCGTCGAAGACGAGGTGTGGACTCCACTATTGAGCGGTGTCAACTTTCCCAAGCTCCGCCACCTGGCGCTCGGCATTCGCGCTTCTTTGGAGGGTCGCGCCGGTGCGCTGATCGCCAATGCTCGGATCCTGCGGCAGCTGCATACGCTCGACCTCTCGAAGACCGGTTTGGGCGAAACGGATGTTGATGCATTGATCGCGAGCGGTAGCGCGTTCGCTCACCTTCAGAAGCTTGATCTCGGACTGGTGTGGGACATGCCGGGTCCCGACGAACACGCCGCACTCATGCGGCTGTGCGCGAAGGTCGACTACTATTCTCTGTCACCGGGATAGTTCTTTCTAAGCGGGCCGACCACGCTCGGACCAACCCGGTCATCGGCGTGGTGCGTTCCCGGTTGTCGGGTCGCGACGTTGTCCGGTTTACTGCCGGAATCAAACGCCCGATGGTGCATGGCCGGCGATCGCGCGGGCAGGTGGGTTTCGGCATGCCAAAGCGGAAACCTCGATTCGCTTCGTTTCTCCGCGCGCCCCCCGCAACGCGACTCGGTCTCCGCTAGCGCGATCGACCATCGAGAGCGTCGGCCGGTGTCCGCGCGGTGCAGGAGCGATCCACCGCCGCTGTTCCATGCCCTTCGCCTTCGGCTGGTGCTTGCCGCGGCGACGGAGCCGAGACGGCTTCTTCCTTTCTGGCGCCGGCAAACAGCTCTAGGCTCCGCGAGTGAACGACGTCCGCGATTCCAAAGAGCGCGCCTGGCGTGAAGTCGCGGCGATCGATGCTGCCTACGAACGCGGCGAAATCGACGACGCGGGTTGGCACCGCGCGATGGCCGACCTCATCGTGCCGGCGTACTTGGCCGGTGATGTTCGGCGCGGCAGTGGGCACAGCGGCTCCGCGGAGGACTGGGACTACTCGCGCGGCATCGTGTCCGAGCTCGTCGCTCGTGACCGCTCGCTGACGTTCCTCGACGTCGGATGCGCGAACGGCTTGCTCATGGAGTCGATCGCGCGCTGGTGTCCGAACGTCGAGCCGTACGGTCTCGACATCTCGCCCGAGCTTGCCGCGCGCGCACGCGAGCGCCTGCCGCACTGGGCGGACCGCATCTTCGTCGGGAACGCCCTCGGCTGGCAGTCACCGCGCCGCTTCGACATCGTGCGCACGGGACTCGAGTACGTGCCGCAACGCCGTCGTCAGGACCTCGTGAAGCACCTGCTCGGGATGACGGAACTCTTGATCATCGGCAAGTTCGGCGAAGAGATCGAAGACCGCGCGATCGAGCGCGACCTCCGCGCATGGGGTTTCGAGATCGTGCGCACCGTCGAACGGCCGCACCGCAACGACGCGCGAATCTGTTACCGCGCAATCGGTGTCAGGTCACCGGTGTCGGGTTGTCCGGTTTAGTGCCGGAATCAAACATCGCGCGAGCGACGCTTTTGGCGCTTCTTGGCCTTCGTGGCATGACGGGCTGGCACTTCGTCGACGGCAATGAGCCCGTGACGTTTCCAGCCCACTCGCAGCAGCCAGGTTCGTGCGAGCTCTGTCGGACGCGGGATTTGCGTGACCGTTTTCTTCCAGGGCTCGTCGATCAGCAGAGGTGCTGACCAGCCATCGAACCACGGCGCACTCGAGAATGGATCAAACCATGTCGCCGGCAGTACTTCGCCGCGCTCGTCGGCGTGGTGGCGCTCGTTGTTGATGACGTAACAGAGCGCGTTGCGCACTTCACGCGGTGTCGACAGGGAGCGACGGTGATAGCGCTGATCGAAGAATGAGCCGCTCCGATGCAGCGCGCGGTTGAGGCGACGAGCGATCCGCGTCTTCGTTCGCTTGACACCGTCCGCGAGCGCGAGCTTTCCATCTGCCTCCGCAATGAGGTGGAGATGGTTCGATTGCACGCAGAAGTGCACGATCCGAAAGTTCGGCAGCTGACCGAATGCGATCTGCGTGCGGAGCAGCCGGACCAAACGTTCGTCTCGCATCGATGGAAGCCCCCGCACGAGACGCAGCGTCACGTGTTGGGGATGCCGCGCTGGAAAGTCCTCGCGCCGTGCGTGCGACTCGTGCTTGCGCGGTTGCTTTCGTCGTCCGGCGTTCGGACGCCACCCGCCACGGCCCGTCGGTTTGCGCGCACTGTCGAGCGTCAATTGCACATGCTTCTTCCGTTTCGCCACGAAACGGAATTACGTCGTCGGTCTGACGCTTAGCCGTCGACGAGGTTCGCGCGCAGCTCGCTCGGCGCGACGCCGAGCATGCGGCGGCAGGTCCGCGAGAAGTGCGCGAGGTCGGCGAAGCCCGCAGCATGAGCGGCGGCCGTCAGATCGAGCGGGCCCACGTGTGCGAGCGCGTGCAGCAGGCGGCGCCACAGGCTGTACGTCCGCATCGGGATCCCGATGTCGCGTGCGAATAGCGCCTGGAGATGCGCGGACGACAGCTTGGTCGTCGCGATCGCAGACGCGCGATCTGCGTCCGGATCGCGCAGCGTCTCGACGAGCCTCGCGATCCGTCGGTCGATCGGGCGCGGTGTGCCGCCGAGCAGCTCGTGACCGATGCCCGATAACGTGTCGGCCTTCGCGAGCGTCGCGCGGTGAGCGTGCACGGCCTCGACGACGTGCGACGTCGACGGCGTACCGGACAGCTCGGGATCGAACGAATACGTCAGCGTCGGGCCGGGACACGAGGCGGCATACGGCGTGTCAGACGGCACCAGCACCGCGCGGCCGCGCAGCGTTGCGGACGGCGTCGTCACGGTGACGTCCGCGTCGAGCCCGACGAGCAGCGCGGTTCCGTGCTCTGCGTGGACCGAGGAGGCGGCGCGCTTCGTGAATGCCGCGCCGAACGGCTCCGTGAGGAGTGCGCCGATCCGGGATTCGTTCAAGCGCGCCATCTCGGGCAAGCATAGCCTGACCGCATGTTCTCGGAAGAGACGCGCCGCGACCCCTACCCCCTGTACGCGCAGCTGCGCGCCGCGACGCCCGTGCTGCACGTCGCGCCGCAGAACCTGTGGGTCCTGTTCGGGTACGACGCCGTCAAGCGCGCGCTCACCGACACCGAGAGCTTCTCGTCGAACGTGTCCGCGACGCGCGGCGAGCACTTCGAGTGGCTCCTGTTCATGGATCCACCGCGGCACACCGAGCTGCGCGCGATCATCAGCCGCGCATTCACGAGCCGCTCGGTCGCCGCGCTCGAGCCGCGCATACGCGAGCTCTCGCAATCGCTCTTACGCGACGACTTCGACCTCGTCGCCGACTACGCCACGCCGCTGCCGATGATGGTGATCGCGGAGATGCTCGGCCTTCCCGTCGACGATTGGCGGCGCTACGCGCGTTGGAGCGAAGCGATCGTCGGCCTCGGCAACACGATCTCCGGCGACGGCGCAGAAGCCGCCGAGCGTGCATTCGAGGACGCGGATCGCGAGATGACCGACATGCTGCCGCGCTTCGAGCGGCGGCCGGATTCGCTGCTCGCGAGGCTCGACGGCCTCGACGAGCTCGCGACGCTGCGCTTCGTCCAGCTCCTGCTCGCGGCCGGCACGGAGACCACGACGAACACGATCTCGAACGCGATGCTCTGCTTCGCGGCACATCCCGCGCAGCGGGCGCACCCGAACGTCGTCGAGGAAGTGCTGCGTTATCGATCGCCGGTCCAGCTGATGTTTCGCGCCACCAAGCGCGAGGTCACGATCGACGGCACGACGATTCCCGCGAACCAGCTCGTCGCCGCGTGCATCGGTAGCGCGAATCGCGACCCGAAGCAGTTTGCCGACCCCGATCGATTCGATCCCGATCGCCCGTCGGGTCACATCGCGTTCGGCCACGGCATTCACTTCTGCCTCGGCGCACCACTCGCGCGGCTGGAAGCACGCATCGCGCTCGCAGACCTAGCGCCGTACGACGCGATCACGACCGAGGGGTGGAAGCCGCGGCACATGTTTCAGGTGCACGGACCGCAGTCGCTACGCGTGCGCCGGCGCTAACGCATGCGCAGGCGGCTCGTCGCGGCGCGCGGATTGTCGTGCCACGCGCCGTTTCGCACGAGCGCCTGGCCTTGCGATCGCAGGTTCGGCGACAGCTTGCCGTCGAGTGCGTCGGCGAGCGCAGCCGCGAGGTCGGCCGCCGCTGGGAACCGTTCCGTCGGCCGCTTCGCGAGCCCGATCGCGAGCACGAGGTCGACGTCCGCGTGGAGATTCGGCGCGAGCTCGGTCGGTCGGCGCGGTCGCGTGTGCACGACGCGGTAGAGCGTCTCGGCGATCTCTCCGCCCGCGAACGGCGGGTGGCCGGTGAGTGCGCGGTACGCGATCGCGGCGAGTGCGTAGAGGTCCGTGCAGTGATCGACCGTGCCGCCGCTCGCCTGCTCCGGCGCCATGTATGACGGCGTTCCGACGACGTGGCCCGCCGTCAGCGTGTCCCCCGAATCGATCGCGCGCGCGACGCCGAAGTCGAGGACCTTCCAGATGCCGCGGTGCTGGAACAAGTTCTGTGGCTTGAGGTCGCGATGCACGATCCCCGCAGCAGCGGCGGCCGTGATGCCCGCACCGATCTGCGTGATGAGCGCAGTCACCTCGCTCGTCGTCAGCGCGCGCTTGTTGCGCAGGATCTCGCCGAGCGTCTGACCCTCGAGCCGCTCCATGATCAAGTACGGCACGGGCGCCTCGCCGACCTCGATGACGCGCACGACATGCGGCGACTCGATGCCCGCCGCCGTACGCAGCTCGCGCAGAAATCGCAGCACGTGGTTCGGGTTCGAGAGCGACGCCTGCGAGAGGACCTTCACGGCGACGCGGCCGCCGGTCGGATGCACCGCCTCGTAGACCTCGCCCATCGCACCGCGGCCGATCATGGTGCCGAGCTCGTAACCGCTGAGTGTCTGGCCCGTGAAGCGGCCGCGGCCGGAGCGCAACGCGCGTTCGAGCTCCTCACGCGCCTCGAGCAGCAGCGCCTCGCGATGCGCCGCGACACGCACGGCGCGTTCGAGCTCGCCGACGGCCACGAGCGCCGTGCGCCGCGACATGCGCGCCGTCACGAGCGTCGCGAGCAGCACGAACTGCACGAGTGCCTGCACGATGATCTGATCGCGCTGCGAGAGCGGCATGATCTTCACGAGCCCGGTGTCACGCGTCGTGCCGCTGATCACGAGCGCGGCCGTCACGAGCTGCGCCCCCGCGCAGACGATGTAGACCGCGAACGCGAGCTTCGTGTTCTTGCCGAGGCCCGTGAAGTAGATGCCGAGCACGAGGACGACCGCGGCCGGCGAGAACACGCCGAAGAACGGGATCGCGGTCGTGACGCACAGCGCGGGGACAAACCAGCCGAGCACCGTCGACGGCCGCCGAAACTCCAGCGGATTGCGCGTGCGAGTCATTAGAAATGCGACCGAGACCCACGACGTCGCGACGCCCGAGAGGACGAGCAGCGTCGGCGTCGGATCGCCGGGCAGCACCATCACCGAGATTCCGCCCGCGAGCGCGATCACGAACGCGATCGCGCAGAACCGGCGCGTGCGCAGCATCTCGTCACGCTCGAGCGCCTCGAGCGGCGAGCCGACCGTGGTCGACGTCCCCGATGACGGCGGCATCGACGGCCGCTTCGGATCGATCGTCTTGGTGTCGATGGTCGCGGTCGGACCCGAGAGCGGCAGCGACGGCTTCAGGAGCGTATCTTCGTCGTGCCGCCCGCTCACTCCGACCAGGATATCCTATCGAGTCGCGCGGTAGCTTCGCTCAACTTTCGACGGGTGACATCGCGCGGTTACCCAGCCTGTCGTCGAGCAGCGCGAGGACCGGCTCGGCGGGCCGCTTGGGATCGACGACGATCACCATCGCGTCATCCGCGCCGAGGAATCCGAGCGCGCTCTTGTATGCCTCGACGAGATCGACCGGCGCGAGCACGCCGATCGCCTGCTCGTCGCTGATCACGCCGATCATCGCGTGTGGGCCCGGCAAGGGCAGCACGCGATAGCCCGCGTCCGAGCACATCCGCCGCCACGGATCCTCATCGACGAAGACCTTCGAGTCCGTGCGTTGTTCGAGCCGCGCGAGGTACGCGGCGAGCGCGGTGGCGAACACACCAGGCGGCGACTTCAGCTGCAGTCCCGCGCCCGCGTCCGACACGTGCATGACCTCGGCGTTGACCTTGAACAGGCCGTGCTTCGGCAAGTCGATCTCGAGCGCGATCACGTCCTTCTGCGCGAGCCCTTCCGCCGCTTTCACGAACAGGCCGCCGGCGGAAATGTTGTCGGCGTACTTCTCGACAAACTTGTCGCCGCGCTTGTACGCGACGCGCAAGTGAACTTTGAGCCGCGGAAACTTTCGTGCGTCGACCGTCATCTACTTCCTCCCCCGCCCGTGATGAAGCGCGTGCTCGACAATCCCGCGCAGCTCCGTTTGCAGCTCGGGTGCGCACACGAGCCGGATCGCCGCCATCGGCTGACCGAGCGGCATGTCTTCGAGCAGGCGCGACAGCGTGACGGCCCCGTAGCGCGGGTGATCGATCACGTGCAGCTCCTCGTCTTCGGTCGCGAGGTAGCCGACCTGCCGCGCGGTATCGAGGTGCACGTAGCTGCGCGCCGCATCGCCGAACGTGCGTTGCGCGATCTCGAGCGCCTGCGGCCACACGCGATCCGCAGCGGCCTTGTCGTCGCCGAGATCGATCGTCTTGAACAGCCGCCGCTCGACGAGCCGCTTCGCGAGATCGCGCAGCACGCCGTCTCGCGCGCTCTCGGCCCACTGATCGAGCGCCGTCGTCAGCGAGATGTCGTGCAGGCGCAGGTAATCCTCGACGGGAATCTCACCACCGCGCGCCATCGCGCCCGCGATCGAGAGGCCCGCCGGCTCGTCGCTCTGGCGCGCGAGCTGCGCGAACCGCTCGAGCGTCTTGATGAACATCCACTCGGCCGCGCGCACGGTCTTGTGGTGATAGACCTGCGCGTACATATACGAGCGCGCGAACAGGTACTGCTCGACCGCGTACATGCCGCGCCGGTAATCGACGACGAGGTCCGACGGATCGTCGCTGCCGGGCCGAACGTTGGCGACCTGGATCGCGTGAATGATCCAGTCGAGGTCGTACGTCGCGTAGCCCGCGCCCGAGTAGTGGCCGTCGCGCAGCAGGTAATCCAACCGATCGACATCGAGCTGCGAGGACACCAGCTTGCGCGCGAAGTGCGGCTTGTAGCCCTTGCCCCAGAACGAGCGCAGCGTCGCGGGCAAGCCGGGCTCGAGCTTCTCGAGCGCCGCCGCGAGCTCGGCATCTTCCGCGACGATCCGCGCGCCCCACCGCTCGTGATCGTGCCCCGCGAACACGTGCTCCCAGGCGTGCGAGAACGGACCGTGCCCGACGTCGTGCAGGAGCGCCGCGACCTTCACGTGGCGCGCGAGCTCGGGTGCGAGCTCGAGCCGCCGCGTCACGCGCTGCGCGATGTGAAACGCACCGAGCGCGTGACCGAACCGCGAGTGCTCGGCGCCCGGATACACGAGCCACGCGAAGCCCATCTGCTTGATGCGGCGCAGGCGCTGCATCGCGCGCGTGTCGAGGAGGTCGGCGAGCGGGCGATCCTCCCCCTTGAACTCGACGAGCCCGTGCACCGGATCGCGAAAGACGCGGTCTTTCATCGCAGGCGAACCGTATCACCGGGTAGCGACGCGCACACAACCGTGGCAAACCCTCTGTATGGGACGCTTCCTGCTGGTCGCCGCGCTGCTGTTCGGGTGCTCCTCGAAGTCCGAGCCGGCCGCGCAGCAAGGCTCCGGCTCGAGCTACCAGTCGTCGGGCAAGAAGCCCGCGAACGCGCGCCGGCCCACCGCGCCGCCGAACATCGAAGCGAACGCGCTCGCCGTCGGTGCCAAGGTCCCCGACGTCGAGTTGACTTCCTCCGACCCTGCTGGCGCGAAGTGGCGCCTCGCCGACGCCCTCACGAAGCACGCGCGCGTGATGCTCGTGTTCTATCGCGGCGACTGGTGACCCTACTGCCGCACGCAGCTCGGTGAGCTGCAATCAAACCTGTCCACGCTGACCCAGAAGAACATCGGCCTCGTCGCGATCTCCGTCGACGAGCCCGCGACGAGCAAGGTGCTCGCCGAGCGCCTCGGCCTCGCGTTCCCGCTGCTCTCCGACGTCGGCGGCCCGAGCATGAAGGCGTTCGGCGTCTTCGACAACGAGACCGAGATCGCCTGGCCGTCGATCTACGTGGTCAACGCCGACGGCACCGTCGCGAAGCGCTGGCTCGCCGACACCTACAAGGAACGCATCGGGACGGCCGACATCTTGCGCGAGCTCTAAGCCGGCTCTTCGATCGTGTCTTCGTCCTCGGCGAGGCCGAGCGCCTCGAACTGCCGCCTCAAGACCTCCGCGAAGGTCGCGCCTTCATGCGCCGCGTTCGACAGCCGCCCGAGGTAGTAGCGCTGCTCGTCCTCGGAGACGCGGCTCCCGCGCGCGTAGAACTTCGCCGCGCTCTCGAGCCGCGTGGCGCCGGCCTCGCAGAACGCCGTCATCGCGACCAGCCACCGGCTCGAGCTCTGCTCGGACGTGACGATCCGCGAGGCCATCTCGAAGTACGCGCCGAGCAGCATCGCCAACGCCGCGCGCTGGTCCCCGCCCGCGGCCGACTCGGCGACATCACAGATGTTCTGCGCAGCTCCGGGAACGATCATGCGCCGACGTTACTGGCGCGGTCTGACTCTCTCGTCGGGGTGACAGGATTCGAACCTGCGACATCTTGGTCCCAAACCAAGCGCGCTACCAACTGCGCTACACCCCGTGGGCTCTGGGGGGATACCTGGTATCTGCCGGCCTCGCAAGCCCGGCGAAAAAAACAAAGCCCGCGGAGCTGTTGGGCTCCGCGGGCTGGGTCACATCGCTCCCCCCGGTTTGATGTGACTGACTACCTCTTGCCCTTTTTCTTCGCAGGCGCCTTCGCAGGCTCCTTCTTGGGCTCGGCCTTCGCAGGCTCTTCCTTCGCAGGCTCTTCCTTCGCCGGCTCTTCCTGGGTTTCGGCGTCGGCCTTCTCGGCGGGCGGGGCCGCCGGCTTCTCGGCGGGAGTATCGGCCGGCGCAGGTGCGCTCGACTTCGACGGCGTCTTGCCGCCGGCCCACGAGAAGTAGTTGCGCAGCATCGTCGTCTCGAAGTTCAGCTGACCGATCGTGGTCTTGCCTTCGCCGGCCTTGATGGCGGCGTCGAGCTTCGCCTCGCAGTTGTTACACGGCAGCGGCGCGATCTTCGGCAGCGCGAGCAGGATCGATTGACGGATGAGGCGGTTGTCGCTCTTGGCGTTGTCGAGCAAGAGGTCCGAGTGAGCGGTTGCCTTCTGACCCTTCTTGCCGAGCTCGAGCATGGCGCGCTCGATGTTTCCTTCGAGCAGGCCGAGCTTCTCTTCCTTCGTCCAGTCCTTGATGTCCTTGATGTAGACACCGAGGTTCTTCGCAGCGTCGTCGGGCGTGAGCTTCAGCGTACCCGCGTAGCATGCGAGGTCTTCCTTGCAGCGCAAGGCGACTTCGATACGCGCGATATGCGTCTGGAACATGCGCGCGTAGCCCTTGTAGGCCTTCGCTGCGTTGTCGAGGTTCTTGAAGGGCGCGACCTTCTCGCGATGGACCTTCTTCTGCGCCTTGAACTCTTCTTCGGCCTTCTTGACCTTCTCGGTCATCGCCTTGATCTCGTCGGCTGACTTGTTCGGATCCTTCGTCGTTCTGATCAGGTCGACCTTGATCGTGTCGAGCGCCTTCTTCTGCGCTTCGAACGACTTGTCGGCCGCATCCGCGTCGGTCTTGGTCTTGCCGTCCGCTTCCTTGCGCTTCTTGGCCGCGGCCTCGAAGTACTTGTTGGCGAGGCCTTCGAGCACGACGATGTCGGCCTTGTCGCGCGACATGCGAGCGAACGCGGTCGCCGCTTCCTGACGGAGACCATCGTCGGCGGTGTTGTCCGCGGCGATCTTGCCGAGGTCAGCCACGCCGGTCATGTCACGTGCGAGGAACGGGTACGCGCTGAGTGCGAGGATCTTCGTCATCATGTCGCCGCCGGGCGCGGGCGCTGCGCCCTTCGCCGGCTTCGGCGCCGCCGCGTTCCACATCGCGAGCACCGTCGGCGCCGCCTCGGCCGAGCCGATCTTGCGGAGCGCGTCGAAGATCGCGTTGTACTGCGTCGGGCCCGGCTGCTCGTCGAGGTAATACGCCGGGGTCGGCGGGTTACGCTTGAGCGCTGCGAGCAAGTCCGCCGTCGTCGCCGGATCATAGAAGTCGCCGATCACGACCGCGGCGTAGAACTCCTTCGCCGAGACGGGCTGGCACTGATCAGGCGGTGCGTCGTTCTTGTCACCGCAGTACTTGTCGAGGCGCTTGTCCTTGAAGAGCTGGTTCACCTCGGCGTGGCTGCCTTGGAGAATCTTCTTGAGCTCGCCCTTCGCATCGGGACCCGCACCGACGAGCGCGCGACGGATCTGATCGAACAGCTCCGGCGTGCGGTAGATCGAGAGCACGAGCGTCTTCGCCGCGCTCGGTGCGCGCAGCTCGGCGAGGGCGTTGATGCCAGCGCCGGTCGTCGCGAGGAACATCGAGAACTTCTCTTCGGAGGCGCGACGCGTCTCCTTGTCCTTCGCGAGGCGCGGATGTGGAGGCGGCTCGCGGTCGATGACCTTCGAGAGCGCACCGACCGCCGACGCCTTGTCGTTGTCGTACTTGCCGATCGCGCGGATCGCGGCGACCTGCGCCGTGATCAGCTTCTTCGACACCGGCTTGTTGGCGAGATCGACGAGCGCCTCGAGGCCGCCCGCCGTCTGCGACTCGCCGAGCGCGTCGGCGGCCTTCGTCGCGGAGTCGACGGAGCGAGGGTTCGCCTCGTCGACATCGGTCAGCGCCTTCTTGAGGAAGGGCAGCGCCGTTTCCCAGCTCGCCGGCCGACCCGTCTTCTCGTAGTCGGTGACGAACTTCGCCTTCGCTTCTTCCGGTGTGAGCGGACGCGCGAGCGTGATGATGACCTGGAGTAAGCGAACCGGGCGGCCCTGCGCGATCCACGCTTCACCGAGCGCAGGAATCGCAGCTGGGTTACCCAGTTGCTCGAGCTCGGTCACCGCGCGCTCTGCGTCGCGCGGATCGTCGAGCTTTTTCGTCCAGGTCGAATAGTCGTACTGGTTGTCAGGACAGCCGGCGAGGCTCAAGAGCCCCACCGCCGCCATGACGAGAGTCAGCTGGCGAACCATGGGCACCTCTCGCTACTTGTTCTTGACGGCGAACAAGAGGTTGTCAAAACCGGCGGCCTTTGCGGTGACGACGATCTTGTTGATGAGCCGTACGTCGGTGGACTCGTCGGCCTGCAAGATTGCGAGGCCGTCGGGACACACCTTGCCCGGCTCGGGGCGGATGTTCTGCTTGGCCTTTTCACAGGCCTCGAGCAGGCGCTTGTCGTAGTTGCGGCCCATGCCGACGTCCTCTTTGATCTTCTTCGCTGCCGAGTCGAGTCGCTCGAACAGGGCGTCGATCTTGAAGGTCGGAGAGTCGTCGCGGAGCACGGCCTCGGTCGTCGCGATCAACTGACCCTGATACGTGATCTCGTTGCGCGTGACGATGATGACCGGTGCTTGCTGGAGTGTTTCTTTCGCGTCGGCGATCGGCAACTCGAGACCCTTGGTGGCCTGGAGCAGCTGACCGGTCGACGAGAACACCATCAGCAAGAAGCACACGAGCATCGTCATCATGTCGACGAACGGCACGAGGTTCAGAGAGATGTTCGACGATCGGCCACCCGCCGCGCTACCTGCCTTGCGGACGAGGTGCTTGAACGGGACCGAGTGATAGAGGCGGGGACCTGCTGAATGTACCGGCATGGTCGCCTCCTTACAGAGTTGGCCGAGCCGCGAGGCCCTGCGGGTCAGAGAGACCGACGTCGAGGAATCCCACCTTAATGGAGAGATCCATCGCTCGGATGATGTCCTGGTACTTCACCGGGGCTGCCGGCGTGCTCTCCGCCGCGATCTCGAGGTCAGTCCGATCGGCGAAGAACGCCGACGTCTTGTGCTGCTTGATCGTGGTCTCGAACTTGTCCCAGTCATGATCTCCCGAAGCGAGCTTCGGGATGTCCTGGAACTCGTTCACGCGCGACAGTCCGACCCAGATCTTGTCGGATTGTACGAGCACCGACAGCGTCACGTGCTCGTCGTCCTGCTGGACGTTCGACTGATCACGTGTCTTGCCCTTCGGCTGGATGTTGATCTGGGCAATGTTGACCCAGACCGCGGTCACTAGAAGGAACGCCGTCAAGCAGCTCATCAGGTCGATGAACGGGATGATGTTCAGCTCGACGTTGACGCTTCCTTTTTCGTCTGCACCTACTGCTGCGCCCATGGAAAGTCCTCCTCGCTAACGTGTTGAAGGCGAGGAACGACTAGCCAGTGGGTTGCATCTGCGCGCGATGCGACGTCACGAGGTTGACGACCTGAACGGTCACCTCGTTGATGTCGTCGATCACGCGTGTCGTCTTGCCCTGGAGCAGCGAGTACCCGAGGAGGCCCACGAGCGACGTACCGATACCGAATGCGGTGCAGTTCAGTGCTTCCGAAATACCTTCGGCGAGAACCGTCGCCTTGTTGCCCGTCTCGTCACTACCGACCGAGCCGAACGACTTGATCATACCGGCGATCGTGCCGAGCAGACCGGCCATGACGGCGAAGTTCGAGAGCATGGCGAGGTACGGCGTACGTGCGTTGACCTTCGGCAGCTCGCGGAGCGCGGCCTCGTCCATGGCCGCCTGGACCTCGTCGTCGCTCTTGTTGAACTTCATGAGACCGGCCTGAACGATGCGGGTCATCGGCGTCGGGTTACCCGAGCACACCTTGATGGCGCCCTGCACGTTGCCCGACATCACCTGGCTCTTGAGGAGCGCGAGGAGCTTGTCTTTGTCGACCGACGCTCGGAATAGGTAAACCGAACGCTCCACGATGATCGCAATGATCAACACGGAGGTGAAAAGGATGGGCCACATGCCCCATCCACCCTTGTGAAACGCGGTCGAGATCGCAGTTAGCATCGAGACATCTCCCCTTGATGACTTCGCAGGTCTGGTGACAGGACTGGTTGCGGCTCGATGTGCAAAGGCAGATCCACGGTGCAACCCGTGAACACGATTGCAGTTGCGCGAATAGGTAAGACAAGCGGCACCGGCGCATCTCGGGACATCGCGGGGCAAAAAGCTACGACGTCTGATGTGTGCATCGCTGCCCGAAACCAAACGCTCGCGGTACTGTCTACGTGTTCATGAAGTGGCCGCGTCTGTTCGGTATCGTCGACCTCGGCATCTTGACGCTCGCCGCCGTCGCGTTGTTCTTGCCGCCGCGCGAGATGTACGCGACCTCTTCTTATAGAGGCGACGAAGCGAATCGGTTCGCGATCGCGCTCGCCGAAGCGCGAACGATCGCGCGTCCCGACGACGGCAAGCACGTCGACGACTTCGCGCGCCGCATGGGCGACACCGGCTACAAGGACTGGGCGGTCGAGGCGGCGCTCGACGGGAGCGAGCGTGCGAAGGAATCACCCACGCGGTGGCGCGCGCTGCTCGCGGCCTCGGTCGCGTACGTCGACCGCATCGATGTGATTCCGGCGCTCGACTACGCGAACCGCGCCCTCGCCGCATGTGAGTCCGCCCGCGAGAAGGGCGGCGCCGACGCCTGCCCGAGCTGGGAAGAAGTGCGAATGCGTCTGTACCACCGGCACCTCGATGCAGGTGTCGCGAGCGGGATCAACCCGCGCCAGGATCCTGCGGGGTTCCGGGCTGCAGGCGAGAGCGGCATCCGGCAGATTCGGCTCAGGGAACGCACCGGTTCTGCGCCGTCGCCCTGAGGGGTCTCGTCGGGTAGACTCGATCTAATGCGGGGCTACTGGTTCGTGATTATCGCGGTGGCGTGCGGACCCAGTGGCAAGTCTTCGGAGATTCCGAAGTCGAACAAGCCACTGACGCCGCAGGAGATCGTCAAGCGGTCGTCACTCGCGATCGTTCGTGTCGAGGCACAAGGCCCCGATGGCGAGCAGTTCGGCACCGGCTTCATCGTCGACAAGTCCGGCATCGTGGCGACCAACTTCCACGTCATCGCCGGCACGAGCGATATCAAGATCAAGCTCAACGACGGCACGCACTATCCGGTGCTGAACGTCTTGAACGTCGATCCGATGCGCGACCTCGTGATCGTCAAGTTCAAGCCCGACAGAGACATGCCGACGCTACGGCTCGGTGACTCCAGCAAGGTGTCGACCGGCGAGAAGATCGTCGCGATCGGCAACCCGCTCGGCGTGTTCGAGAACACGGTGTCGGAAGGTTTGATCTCGTCGATCCGCGAGGTCTGCTCGACGAAGGACGTCTCCGAGAACAACCCGAGCTGCCCGGGCGAGCTGACGCTCCTGCAGATCAGCGCGCCGATCTCGCAAGGCTCGAGCGGCGGGCCGCTGTTCAACGTGGTCGGCGAGGTCGTCGGCGTGACGACGGCGATCATCGCGCAGGGGCAGCTGATCAACTTCGCGATGCCGGCGAACTACCTCAAGCCGTTGCTCCTGAAGCAGGAGCCGATCACGCTCGAAGACTTCGCGAAGGCGACCAAGAAGGACGGCGGTGGCGGTGGCGGCGGCAAGCTCGACCGCGCGCCGTATGCAAAGGATGGCTTCGCGGTCGCCGTGTACGACGGCTGCAAGGCGGACCAGATCGCCGACGTCGTGAAGTCGATCGAGGATGCGATCGAGATCGGTGCGCCGCTCTACAACCGCGGCGACATCGAGGCGTGTTACCGGATCTACGAGGGCGTCGCGCGCAAGGTCGAGCAGTCGGGGGCGTGCAAGGGCGTCCGCGGCGTGTTCGGCGACGTGCTCCTCAAGGTCGAGCCGATGGCCGACTTCAAGGGCAAGGCATGGGCGATGCGCGACACCTTCGACGGCCTGCTCATCGCCGCGAAGAAGTGGGCCTCGAACAAGCCGACGAAGAAGTAGTGCCCGTCCTCTACCTGTTCGATATCGACGGCACCCTCCTCTCCGCGCATCGATCGGGCCGCGACGCGTTCGACCAGGTGTTCGCCGAGCACCACGGCGTCCCGAACGCGAGCGAGGGCATCAGCTACGGCGGCAAGACCGACCCGGGCATCGTCGAGGAGATCTTCGTCGCGCGCCTCGGGCGCAAGCCGCGCATCGAGGAGACGACCGCATTCCTCGACGCGTACTTGCCGCGGCTCCGCACGCTTCTCGATGCGAAGGGCGTCCAGGTGCTCGCCGGCGTCGTCGAGACGCTCGAGTACTTGCAACCGCGTTGCACGATGGGCGTCGCGACCGGCAACGTCAAAGCCGGCGCGCACGCGAAGCTCGCGGCGGCCAAGCTCGATCGGTGGTTCGACTTCGGCGGGTTCGGTTGCGATTCGCACCTGCGCGCGGAGCTCGTCGCGAGGGCGATCGCGCGTGCGCGTGAGCGCTACGAGGTCGACGAGGTCGTTGTCGTCGGAGATACGGTGCACGACATCGCCGCGGCACGCGCGTGCAATGCGAAGGTCGTCGCGGTCGCCACCGGATCCGATCCGGCCGACAAGCTGCGCCATGCCGACACCGTGTTGACGACGATGTTCGACCTGCGCGCGTGGCACGACGCTCGCTATCGGTGATACGCCCGCGCTATGGCGCAAGCGAAGACGAAGAAGGTCGTGCCGGCGAAGGCAAAGCCCGCGCCGGCGGCAAAGGCGAAGGCGCCGGCAGCGAAGGCCGGCGGCGCGGCCGACAAGCTGTGGGCCGAGTACTGCCAGAAGCCCGAGGATCGCGAATTGCTGCGTGTCTACGCGGATGCGCTGGCCGAGGCGGGCAACCCACGCGGGACGTTCATCAACCTCTGCCTCCTCGACAACCCGACCGCCGAGCAGCTCGCGGCGAAGGACACGATGAAGGCGAAGCAGAAGAAGCTGCTCGCCGGGCCGGGCGGCGAGTTTCTGCGCGAGTTCGAGCTCGGGCCGAACGGGCTCGTCGCGCGAGCGCGCACGGAAGCGGCGCAGGTGCTCGCGGCGGGCGACGCGCTGAAGACGATCAATCCGCGTCTCGTGCTGACGCTGACCTCGATCAAGACGCTGAAAGACGCGCAGGCGTTCGCGCAGGCCAAGCTCGACGGCATCTACTTCGTCGACTTCGGCTGGATCACCGGGACACACGGCGGCATGAACCTGTCCGACAAGCAGCTCGATGCGATCGCACCGGCGCTCGCGAACGTGCGGCATCTTCAACTGTCGATTCGCGGCACTCCCGAGAAGTGCTTCTCGCCCGCAACGCTGGGCAAGTGCGGTGCTCAGTGGAAGGCACTGCGATACCTGGCGCTCGACTATTACTCGGTGGGTCTCGCGGAGGCCGCCGAGTACGCGCACGCGGTCGCGGAGAACTTCCCTTCGTTGCGTTCGTTCGACTTCCAGGTCACCGATGCGCCGAACGACCGCAAGACGAGCGGCACAGGACTTTTGGAGGGCGGACGCCCGAGTCGCACGTGCGAGGCGCAGCTCGAGCAAGGCCACGAATTCGCGGACCAGCTCGAGGCCGCGCTCGCTGCAACATCGAGGTGAGGCCCGTGTCCTTCTGACATGGCTCATATCGATACCGGCGACCACAAGAAGAGCAGAAACATCGACCTCAACATCATCCCGTTCATCGACTTGATGAGCTGCTTGACGGCCTTCCTGCTCGTGACCGCGGTGTGGGTGAACATTTCGCAACTACCGATCTCGCCCACGGGCCGAGCGCGCGACGTGCCGGAGTGCACCGAGGGTTGCGAAGACCCGAAGCTCTCCGTGCTCATGGATGCCGATCAGATCTGGATTGGCATCTCGCGCGTGAACGAGTTCGAGTCGATCCCGAAGGTGAACGGACAGTACGACTGGCAGAAGCTCGAGGACCGGCTCAAGGCGCAGAAGGCGTCCTCGTTCTTCCTCGACAAGACGAACATCGAGATCGCGGCGCAGAGCACGCAAGCTTCGCCGGTGACGTATCAGAACCTCGTCGCGGCGATGGACGTCGCGGTGAAGGTCGGCTTCGCGGACGTCGGGCTCACGGAGCCGCAGGGCCTGTCGGCGCGCCCGACGCTCTGATGCACCGATCGATCGACGCGAGCGCTTGATCGAGCGCGCGCTTTCCACCCTCGATGGTCGAGACGTGCGGCAAGAACGCAGTCTCGACCTCGCTGCGTTTCTGCGCATCGCACAGGTTCGCGGTCGACTCGATGATGAGCGCCGAGTCGTGCGCACCGAGCGTCGCGAGCAGCTCACCGAGGCGGGCGCGAACGGCGCGCCACGCGGCATCGCGCGTCGGCGTGTGCGCGAACATGCCGCCGACGACGGGCCACGAGCGATCCGGGTCGAAGCGCTTGTCGAGGACGAGCTCGACGGCGCGCGGCGCGAAGCTCGCACCGAAGTACGCGAGGCCCTCGAACCACTCGTCGGAGAACGCGATGTTCTTCGCCGCTGCCTCGACGACGCGCTCGAACAGCACCTGGCCACCGGCGGGCGCGGCGAGCGCGATCGCGACGACGAGCTCGGAGCTGCGGATCGCCATCACGCCGCTCTTCAGCGCGAAGTCGACGATCCGCTGCGCTTCCTGGCGCGCCTCCTTCGCGAAGCGATCCGGTGGGACGAGCTCGACGATCGCCTCGCGCACGGCGAATTCGAGCGAGCTCCGCGGCTGCCACACGGCCGCGCGCGTGAGCCGCTTTGCGTAGCGCTGGCCGAGGTCGGCGTTCCACTTCGCGACGTCGGGCTCGGCGATCGTGCGGTTGATCTCGACGGCCATCGAGATCGACGCGAGCTCGGCGAATGGATCGCGCATGGCGAGCAGTGCATCGATCTCGACGAGCGCGGCTGACTTCGCGAGCTCACCGCGCGCGATCGCAGCGGCGCGATCTTCGCCGTGTGCGAGGCGCTCCGCGGGCGAGAGCTGCGTGACCGGTGTCGAGCCGGTCTTCCATTGCACGTGGTAGTAGCCGCGACCTTCGGCGTTGCCGACGAGCCACGCGGGACATGCGGCGAGGCCGATCGTTGTCGGGCCGGTCGCGAGCGCGCACGCCTTGCCGGCCGGGTGCCGCACGCAGACGGGCACGGAGGTGCCATCACGCGGCGTGGCGACGACCTTCGGCTTGCCGCTGCAGTCGAGGGACATGTCGATCACCGGCGCGCCCGCGCGATCGAGATAGCCGGCGAACGCGTTCGCGATCTTGCCGTCGACGCGTTCGAGCTGCGCGAGGAAGTCCTTCGCGGTCGCGCTACCGGGACGCTTGATGTACGCGCGCATGACGTCGCGAAACTTCTCAGCGCCGATCAGCTCCTCGAACATCGCGATCACGGCGGCGCCCTTCTCGTACGAGATCGCGTCGAACGCGTCCTCGATGTCGTCGTTCGTCTCGAGCGCGCGGCGCAGCGGCTTCGCGCCCGGCTCGCGATCCGCGACGAGCGCCTTCGCGCGCGCGAGCTGCGTGCGCAGCGCCGGATCGTCGAGCGCGCCGAGCGTGCTCGAGAGCTTGTCGTCGAGCCAGGTCGCGAAGGCCTCGGCGAGCCAGAGGTCGTCCCACCACGCGGGCGTCACCGCGTTGCCGACCCACTGGTGCGCGAGCTCGTGCGCGAGGAAGCGAATGTGCCGGCGCAAGAAGCCCGCGTCGTTCTCGTTGCCGACGAGCGCAGTGACCTCGAAGGTGACGAGGCCCGGGTTCTCCATCGCGCCGAAGAACCGCGGCACCGCGACGAGATCGAGCTTCGCGAGCGGCATCGGTTGATCGAAGTACTGCTCGAGCGCGTCGACGAGCCGGGGCACCCACGTGCGCGCCGCGACGAGCCGCTTCGTGTGATTCGGGGCGACCAGCGCACGCACGGGAACGCGCTGCTTGCCGGCGACACCGAGGTCCACGATCGCGAACGGCCCGACGGCGACCGCGAACAGGTGCGCGGGCAGCCCCAGGATCGTGGCGAACGTCAGCTCGCGGCGCTTGTCGACGACGCGTTCGCTCGCGACCGGCGCGTTCGCGACGGCGACCTGCCCGTCGGGCACGACGAGCGTCACGCGCCACGGCACCTTGAACTTCGGCTCGTCGAAGCACGGCACGATGCGCCGCGCGTACGTAGCCTCGGCTTGCGAGTAGAGGAACCACTTGCCGCCGAACTTCTGGCGAAACAGGCCTTCGACCTGTTCGCCGACCTGCCCCGTGTATTCGAGCTCGAGCGTGACCTCGCCGATGATCGGCGACGGAAAGCCGATCGCGTGCATCTCGTGCGCGGTCTGCGCCGAGACGGTCGCGTCTCCGCTGCGTGCGCCCAAGACGAAGCGCGCCTTGCCGATCGCGAGCTCGTCGGCGTGCAGCCAGATCTGCCTCGCCGGCGCGTCGAGCTTCACGCGGATCGCGACACGTCCGGAGAACGAGTCACGATCCGGATCGAGCTCGAGCCGCACGTCGTACGCGAGTGGCGTCACGCCCGCCGGCAAGCGCAGGCCCGGCGCGTCGCTCGCTTCGATCGCCGCGTCGCGCGGCGGCGGTGGTTGCTTATCGCTCCCGACCGGCTCGCGCTTCGGGCCGCCCGACGAGCACGCGACCGCGAGCAGCAGGACGACTGCCAGGTCGAGCGCGCGAGGCATCGAGAGAGATTACGTCAGCGCAGCGCGCGCGTGTCGACCTCGAAGATCTGGAACTGCGCGGGCGGAACCTTGAGCGCGAAGCGCACGGACTGGCCGTTGATCGCGAACAGCCGGTCGTCGTCCTCGACGAGCGCGGTCACGCCACCGATCGTGCGCGTCGAGCGCACCTTCGCCTGGGTCCAGCTCGCGTCGCTCGGCGTGATGCGCTTGATGCTCGAGCCGAACGCGACGATGAGGTCGTTGCCGTGCATCACGAGATCGTCGGGGCCGTTGAGCAGATTGAAGCCGTCCATGAACATGTCGCCCGAGAGCGCGACCTTCTTGACCTCGCGCGGGTTCGCGACGCTGACGCGGACGAGCGCCGGCTCGAGGTACGTCGCGGTCAGCACGTATTTTCTGTCGGCCGTGAAGTCCATGCTGTTGAGGCTGACGACCGCGCCGCCGAGCAGCGGATCATCCGCCCACACGCGCACGGCGCCGGCGGCGTCGACGCGATAGATGTGGTGGTTCTCGCGATCGGAGACGAGCGCGCTGCCGTCGGTGTCGAGCAGCACGTCGTTGCATGCAGCCTCGGGGTTCGCGACGGTGAGGTCGATGTTCGCCGTGCGCGCGCCGCTCGCGAGATCGAAGATCCAGAGCGAGCCGAGCGAGTCTTTCGTCGTGCAGACCCACAGGCGATTTCGAGTCGCGTCGATCTGCATCCCCAACGTGAGCCGCGCCGTCTCTCCGGCCCCCGCGTAGAACACCGATTCGGTGCCCTCCGGAGAGACGCGCGTGATGTTGCCGTGGCCGAGGCTACCGACGAAGAATGCGCCGGTCGCCGGATCGAATGCGCCGCCTTCCGGGTACAGCTTGCGATCGGTGAACCGGTGGACGGTGCCGACCGATGCGTTGGAGGCATCGGCCTTGCCGTCGTCGACGGTGTCGTCGAAGCCGTCGTCGGGTGAAAGAGCCGGGTCCGCTTCGACCGCGCATGCGCTGATGAGGACGAGTGCAATCGATCGAAGCGAACCCATGCCGAGTGGACGAGCACGGCGCGTGCCGCGAAAATCACGACGGATTGCGACATCGCGCGCCAATCACGCCGGCCGATCACGCCAATGCCGCGCCGCGTGGTCAGGCCACTTGGCAGTCGGGTGGCGACTGCAGCTGCCACTACTTGCAAGCGTTCGGGTTCACGACCTGTCCCGTGCCGAGCGGCGGCGCGAACGAGGGCGTCGTCGAGAACGCGTTCGCATCGCGCTGCGCCTTCGTATGCGTGCGCAGACACTCGACGCCGATCTCGTCGCTCTCGACGGCCTTCGCCGCGAAGCTCTCGTGTGGGATCCGCACGACGAAGCCGCTCCACTCGAGTGGCTCGAACAGTCCGCTCGCACGCACGTCGGCGGTCGCGGCATCGATCGCGCTCACGCGGCCGGGCGTGAAGCTCGGGTCGTCGACGGCGAAGTTGCCGATCGGTGTCTCGAGCGTGAGGATGCCGATCGCATCGAGCCAGGTCGTCGTGACGGTCGGGTGGTCCGCGGAGAGCTTCGCGACCAGCGCATCGAGTGCGGCCTGCGGTGCGGATGCCTTCGCGATCGCGACCGCGTTATCCGGCATCGTGCCCTGCCACCAGGGTGCGGCGTCGCCGGTCACCGGCGCGAGGTACGCCACGAAGCGCCGGCCATTGAGCGCCCACACGGCGGCAACGTGCGTGTGTGTCGCGCGCAGCTCCGGCGGCACGAGCTTGGGATCGATCGTCGTCACATATGCGAGGGTCGTCCAGTCGGCGAGCGGACACCCACCATCGCCGAGCGAGACCCAGCCCTCGCCATAGGCGACGGTCCCGGCCTCGAAGCCGCTCGTGCGTCCGAACGCGTTGCGCAGGTAGGTCGTCGACTCGTCGACGAATCGCGTCCGCGTGATCACCGGACCGACTTCGCAGCGCGGTGTGATCACGGGTGCATCGGGCATCGGTGGCGGCGTGGAAGCCGCGTCACCACACGCGCCGGCCAGTAACAGGAGTGCAACAAGGGAAGTCTTCATATGGTCGCGGCGGAGAGCAAGCAACGTGCCCTCGCACGAGCACATCTTTTCTGCGAGTTGCCGCGGTCGATCTCAGAAATTCGTCAAAACGTCAGATCGCTGAGCGTGCCGCGTTCGTGAACGAGCTCGGCCGACACGCTGCAACTTGCCACTCGATCGCCGAAGGTGGTCGACGGCTCGCGATCAGGCGGGCGCTGTGATCGGTGGTGGCGTCGACGGTGGAGGCATCCGCGGCGGCGTCATCGTGCGCCGGCGCGGCAGCTCCGGCCTCCACGCGGCGAGCGCGCCACCAACGATGCCGCCGAGACCGGCGACGACGAGGAGGTAGGCGCCCACCTCGATCGTGAGCTCGACGCGCTTCAAGAGGGGTTCTTCGTTCTCGCCGTAGTCGATGCCGTAGCGCACGGCGAGGTACGCGGCGATCGAGGCGACACCACATGCGAGCGCGACGAGCCCGAGGCGGCGGCTAAGTCGCCCGCGCCACATGCCGCTGACGCCGATGAGCAGGATCAGGAGCGCCGGGATGAACGCGGCGGCTGCGCCGCGCAGTGCCTTCAGGACCGTGCGCACGTCTTCGCGACCGGTGACCACGTCCTTGGGCATCCGCTTCGCGACGAGCGGAGGAATCTCTTTGTCGAGGAGGGCGTGCGTGCGCGAGAGGCCGAACGAGAGCTCCTTGGACGTGACCTCGACGTGCGTGACGCCTTTGCCAAGCGAGACGAGCGGCACGAACATGCCGATGAGTCCGATGAGACCGGCAACGAACAGGATGTGCTTCGCGACTCTCACGTGGCGGAACGATGATACGCGCGCTGCCTAGGCCGTGACGACCGCGAGCAAGCGATCTGCATCGACTTGCTCGCCCACCGCGACGTGGATCGCGCGCACGACACCCGCCCCAGCCGCGCGCACCGTGTGCTCCATCTTCATCGCCTCGAGCACGACGAGCGGTGCGCCGGCGGCGACCTCCTGGCCCGCGTCGACGAGGACCTTCACGACCTTCCCGGGCATCGGCGCGATGAGGCCGCCCTCGATCGCGCGCGCGGCTAAATCGGGGAAGCGCGGCGACTCGACGAACGCGAACAGCAGGCCTTCGCTCAGCACCCAGTGACGCGCGCCCGCAGAAGCGACGCGCACCGTGCGCCGGTGGCCGCCGCCCTCGACGAACCACACCGAGTCACCGTCGATACCGAAGCGCGCGATGCGCGTGGTCTTGCCACCGAGCGCGAGCTCGACGGCATCGCCGACCGTGCGATAGCCGACCTGCACGTCCGCATCGCCGAGCTTGTACTCGAGCTGCTGCATCGCATACGGCACGTTGCGCCAGCCCGGCGGCGCGAGCGGTGCGGCCGGCGTGCGCGCGGCGATCCCGCGCAGCACGAGCGCGACCACCGCGACGCGTACGCGATCGAGCCCCGGCGTGCGACCCGCGAGCTCGCCGGCGTGCGTGTCGAGGAAGTGCGTGTCGAGCTCGCCGGCGAGGAACGCCGGGTGCTTGAGGATGCGCGCGAGCTGCTCGCGATTCGTGACGAGGCCGGGCACCCACGTGTCGTCGAGTGCGCGCGCGAGGATCTGCGCGGCTTCGCGGCGCGTCGGCGCATGCGCGATGATCTTGCCGAGCATCGAGTCGTAGTGGATGCCGACTTCACTGCCCGCGACGACACCGATGTCCGCACGCACGGTCGGTGGCACCTCCACCGCCTGCAGCGTGCCCGTCGTCGGCAGGTACTCGCGATCCGGATCCTCGGCGCAGAGCCGCACCTCGATCGCCCAGCCGCGCTGTGGCGGTGCGGCGTCGTAGCCGAGGCGCTCGCCTCGCGCGATGCGGATCTGCTCGCGAACGAGATCGAGCCCGGTCGTCAGCTCCGTCACCGGATGTTCGACCTGAAGCCGCGTGTTGACCTCGAGGAAGTAAAACGCGCCCGCTTGATCCGCGATGAACTCGACGGTGCCCGCACCGACGTAGCCGACTTGCTTGCCGAGCGCGACCGCCGCGCGGCCCATCTCCTCGCGGCGCGCGGCATCGAGCGCGACCGACGGCGCTTCCTCGACGACCTTCTGGTGCCGCCGCTGGATCGAGCACTCGCGCTCCCACAGGTGGACGACGTTGCCGTGCGTGTCGCCGAGGATCTGGATCTCGATGTGCCGCGGCCGATCGATGTACTTCTCGAGCAGCAGCGTGTCGTCGCCGAATGCGCTCGCGGCCTCACCACGCGCGCGCTCGATCGCATCCGCGAGCTCGGCTTCGGCGCGCACGATCCGCATGCCCTTGCCACCGCCGCCCGCGCTCGCCTTCACGAGCACCGGAAATCCGATCTTCTTGGCCTCGGCGACGAGCGTCGCCGCCGCCTGATCATCACCGTCGTAGCCCGGCACCGTCGGCACGTTCGCCTTGCGTGCGATGCGCTTCGCCTCCTGCTTGGAGCCGAGCGAACCGATGACCGCGGCCGGCGGTCCAACGAACACGAGGCCCGCTTCCGCGACCGCCTCGGCGAACCGCGCGTTCTCCGACAAGAAGCCGTAGCCCGGGTGGATCGCGTGAGCACCCGTTTGCCGGGCGGCGTCGAGGATCGCGTTGATCACGAGGTAGGACTCGCGCGCTGCGGGTGGCCCGATGCGGACCGCCTCGTCGGCGAACCGCACGAACGGTGCATTCGCATCGGCGTCGGAATAGACGGCGACCGTCGCGATCCCCATCGCGCGGCACGTGCGCATCACGCGGAGCGCGATCTCGCCGCGGTTCGCGATCAGGATCTTGTCGATTGCTCGCACGGCCGCGACGCTAACACGTCGTCCACTTTCACAGGCGTCGCGCACCCGCCACACGCGCGCTGGCAAACGCTGGCGCGCGAACAGGCAATCGAGGAGATGAACGCGGGCACGCGGCTTGTACGAGCACATGTCATGCGGCGGCAATGGGTGGGTCGTTTCATCGGTGCAACAGGTGCAGCCTGCGCCTCGCTCCTCTGGGGTTTCATCGTGCTGTCGGTGATCGCGCTCCTGCTCGAGCCCTCGTCGGGCTGGCGTACGCTTGGCCTCATCATCGCGATGCCGGTCGGTGCGGTCGCGGCCGTCCTCCTGATCATCTCCGTCGCCGACGTGATCGTCCTCGCGCGGGGCGCCGACGTCGCCATGCCGTGGCGCGTGGCCGGGATGCACCTGTGCCTCGCGGTCGTCGTGTTATGGGGCGGCGGGACGCGTGCATGGCTCGCCGCGAGTGTGCTCCTCGCGGTCAGCGCGACGCAGGTGATCGCGATCCGGATCTTTCAGATGACGCCGTCCCACGCGTCGTCGCAGCGCTGAAACGCGGCGCGGATGTTGTCGACCTGCGGCTGGTCGATCTCGGCGACATCGATCATCGCCTGCATGTGCGCGAGCGACGTGGTGCCGACGAGCGCGCACGCGACGCCCGGCTGCGCGAGCACGAAGCCAAGCGCCTGCGCGACGTCGAGCTCGACGTTCATCGCGCGCAAGCGGTCCCAGTACGTCCCGCGGTCCGCCGCCTCGGGCCGCTTGGCCTCGCGCCACACGCCGTTCGCGAGCGCGCGCTTCGCGAGGACGCCGACGCCGCGCGTGACCGCCCGCGGAATGGCTCCGTCGAGCGCGCGTTGATCGGCCGCCGACACCGAACACTGCACGACGCCGAACTTCCCGCTCTCGATCGCCCACGCGAGCGGCTTGTTGTCGCCCGAATACGCCGCGACGCGGACCTTGCCCGCACGCACGGCGCCCTCGAGCGCCTCGACGACCTCGCCGCGCGCGAGCACCTCGAGCGGACACGAGTGCAGGTGCGCGAGATCGATCCGATCGGTGCCGAGCCGCCGGAGCGCGGCATCGACACCCGCCGTGATGCACGGCCCCGTCCAGTCGGGAATACCGGGCACGCCGTAACCGAGCTTCGTCGACAGCGACGTGCTCGCGCCGGCCTTCAAGCGCCTTGCCGATGCGAACCTCGGAGCGCCCGTAGCTCGGCGCCGTATCGATCAGCTTCACACCGCGATCGATCGCACCCGCGACGAGCGCGATCGCCGTGGCGTCGTCGATGTCGTCGCCACCGAGCGGCCCGGCTCCGAGCCCGACCGGCGAGACCTGGAGGCCCGTCGCTCCGAGTGGCCGCATCCGCATGCCGCGACGCTACCGAAGAAGCCTCGGGAGTGGAACGCGGTGAGCTGCAGGCTTGTCGAGGACGCGCCGGCTCTCTACCTTCTCGACCGTGCAGGCGCTCGAGCTCGAGACCGAATCCAGAGTCATGGTCGCGTCGCGTCCTCGGACGCTGGTGCTCGTGATCTCGCCCGACGACATCGAGGGCG
The DNA here is from genome assembly GCA_030857175.1 of Myxococcota bacterium. Lineage (GTDB taxonomy): Bacteria > Myxococcota_A > Polyangia > Haliangiales > Haliangiaceae > JABFXX01. Next base: position 84,279 of record JALZOJ010000033.1, read on the forward strand.
TGATCCTCGGCCCGACCGGGGCGCAGCTCGGCTCGGCCACGCGCGTGCCACGCACCGCCGATCCGAGCACATCGTTCGCGGCGATGTGGACCGAGCTCGAACCGCTCGGCGAGTTCGACCGCGTCACGGTGACGACGAAGTCGAACCTCGGCGAGGGCTGGGAGCTCGACGCGCTGACGCGCGAGCTCGAGCTCCAGTGTGGTCGCCGGGTCCGCGCGAGCACGCTCGACGATCTGCGGTGGAGTCATGTGATCCGGCGAGAGGGTGTCGAGCTCGTGCTCGCAGTCGGCGACGAGCTCGAGTCCGCGCTCTTCTTCAACGGCGCGCACGTCCCCGGACTCGCACTCGGCCGCCACCGGTTTCGCAAGGGCCGCACCTACGCGGAGTACCTGGCGCCGCGCGTACGCGAGAAGAAGGGTGCGAAGGCGTGGAATCGTCGCCTCGAGCGTGTCGTCGACGAGGTGTTGGCCGTGTGGAATCCGACGTTGCTCTACGTCGCGGTTCCGGAGGGTCTCGCCGTGGTGCTCGAATCGCGGCCGACCGTCGTGATCACGCAGGCGCCGTCCGGGTTCGAGCGCGCGCTGTCCCTCTGGATGTAGTGGCCGGTGTCCGTCCGAGCTTCGGACGCCTTGTCCGAGCTACGGACAGCTGACCGCCGAACTGCGCGAACGCACTGACGCGGCCGCCTGGTGCGCGCGCTGCAGCTGCGTCGCGCATGCACTTCACGACGCCTCTTTCGAATGCCTTCGATGATCTTCAACACGAGCTCGTCCGTCTCGATGCGGGCTGGACCTGCGAGCGCGAGCGCGCCGGTCTGCGCTACACCGCGAGCGACATCCGTCATCACGCGTGCGCCGCGCTCGTATGGCTCGACGAGCTCGCGCCGGAGGTCGCGCGCTACGAGCGCCTCGACGCCGAAGCACGCATCCTCGCGCACGAAGCGTACTTGAGCGTGCTCGCGCTCGGGCAGCTGTTGCTGCGCGCGATCGCGGACGGGCTCGCCGATGGCGTCGCGATCGCGCGTGCGCAGTGCGCCGTCGATCACATGCTCGATTCGCTGTCGCCGTTCGTCAGCCGGGCCGACGATGCGCTGCGCCGCGTGCTCCTCGAGGACGTCTCCATCGAGGCTGCGCTCGACGGGGTTGGTCATGGACAGTGACCATGCGGCTGGTAACATCAAGCACATGGACTTGGGCATCAGACCACCATCCCCTCGTTACCGCGAGGATCGAGATAACGTCGTGGTCTTGCGCGGCGTCTCGTGGGAGCAGTACGAGGAGATCTGCGACGCGCGAGATAAGCGGCCTCGGATGGCGTTCCTCGACGGAGCCCTCGAGCTCATGACGACATCGATGCGTCACGAGCTCGCCAAAAAGCTGATCGCGCGTCTCCTCGAGACGTATGCGGTCGAGTGCACCGTCGCACTCACTGGTGCGGGCGCGACGACCTGGCGGAACAAACAGCGAAAGGCCGCGGTCGAAGCGGACGAGTGCTACTTCATCGGCCCGGAAAGGGAGCGCCCCGATCTCGCGCTCGAGGTCGTGTTCACGAGTGGCGGCGTCGACAAGCTCGAGATCTATCGGCGGCTCCGCGTACGGGAGGTCTGGTTCTGGATCGAGGGCCGGTTCTGGCTGTACGCGCTCGTCGACGGCAAGTATCAGGAGGTTCGGACAAGTCGAGTCCTCCCACACCTCGATCTCGACGAGATCGCGCGCATCCTCGTCACCACCGACGACGAAGAAGATCAGACCGCAGTCGTGCGCGCCTATCGCGACGCGCTTCGCCGCCGTCAGTGACGGAACACGCCCCAGCTCGTCGTGCCCTCGAACGGCTTCGAGTACGCGGCTGACAACGAGATCGCGACGACGGTACGCGTGTCGCGCGGATCGATGATGCCGTCGTCCCACAGGCGCGCGGTCGCGAAGTACGGGTCTGACTCCTTGTCGATCATCGACTCGGTCATCGCCTTCATCACGCCGAGCTTCTGCTCGTCGACGGCCTCGCCGCGCTTCGCCGCCGCGTCGCGCTGGATGATGTCGAGCACGCCGGCGAGCTGCTTGCCGCCCATCACTGCGATGCGGTGGTTGGGCCACGTGAACAGAAAGCGCGGCGCGTACGCACGACCGCACATCGCGTAGTTGCCGGCGCCGTACGACGCGCCCGTCATGATCGTGATCGCCGGAACCGTCGAGTTCGAGACCGCGTTGATGAGCTTCGCGCCGTGCTTGATGATGCCTTCCTGCTCGACCTTCTTGCCGACCATGAAGCCGGTGATGTTCTGCAGGAACAGGAGCGGCACGTCGGCCTGGTTGCACAGCTCGATGAACTGCGCGCCCTTCTGCGCGGACTCCGACAACAACACGCCGTTGTTCGCGAGGATGCCGATCGGAAAGCCGTGCAGGTGCGCCCAGCCGCAGACGAGGGTCGCGCCGTAGAGCGGCTTGAACTCCGAGAACCGCGAGCCATCGACGATGCGCGCGATCACCTCGCGCTGATCGAACGGGACCTTGACGTCGGGTGAGGCGATGCCGAGCAGATCCTCGGCGTCGTACTTCGGCGGCTCGATCGCGCGCGGCAACGGCTGCGCGCCCTTGCGCCAGTTGAGGTGGGCGACGATCTCGCGGCCCATGCGGATCGCGTCGCGCTCGTCTTTCGCGAGGTAGTCCGAGACGCCCGAGATCCGCGAGTGCATCTCGGCACCGCCGAGGTCCTCGTGCGAGACGTCCTCGCCGATCGCCATCTTCGTGAGCGGCGGCCCGGCCAAATAGACCTGCGCCTGCTTCTCGACCATCACGACGTAGTCGCTCATGCCCGGGACGTACGCGCCGCCGGCCGTCGACGAGCCGAACACGAGACAGATCGTCGGAATGCGCTGCTCGGAGCGCTGGGTCAGATCGCGAAAGCCGCGGCCGCCCGGGACAAAGATCTTCGACTGGTTCGGCAGGTCGGCGCCCGCGGACTCGATCATCGAGATCGACGGCAGGCGGTTATGCATCGCGACGTCGGAGAGGCGACCCGACTTCCACGCGGACATCTCGCTGATCGCGCCGCCCTTGACCGTCGACTCGCTCGCCGTGATCAGGCACTCGACGCCCGAGACCTGACCGATGCCCCCGACGATCGAGGCGCCCGGCTGGTGGCCCGGGACGTCCTTGCCCGCGAGCGGACACAGCTCGAGGAAATACGAATCGCGGTCGAGCAGGAGCTCGATACGCTCGCGCGGTAACAGCTTTCCCGCGGCCTTATGCCGGCTGTTGTACTTGTCGCCACCGCCGACGGTCGCCTCGACGAGCGCGGCGCGGAGCTTGTCGACCGCTTGCCGATTCGCGTTCGTGTTCGAAGCAAACTCGTCACTGCGCGGGTCCACGCGGGTCGCGATCACCGGATAGAGCTGCTCCATTCGGCGCGAACATATCGTAATGTCCACGGCGCTATGGCAAACGTGATCGAGGAAGCGAAGTCAGGGCGTGCGAGTTGCCGCACGTGCAAGAAGGCCATCGCGAAGGGCGAGCTTCGGCTGGGCGTCGAGCAGGTGACGCAGTTCAGCGATACGCCCAGCATGCAATGGCACCACCTCTTGTGCGCCGCGGGCAAGCTGCCTGTCGAGCTCAAGGAAGCGCTCGGGACGTACGACGGCGACGTGCCGGACCGCCCCGAGCTCGACAAGGCGATGGGCGAGGCGATCAAGAAGGGCGGCGCCAAGCCCGGCGGGTTTCCTCACGTCGATCGCGCACCGACGGGCCGCGCGAAGTGCATGCAGTGCGAGGAGCCGATCGCGAAGGACTCGTTCCGGGTCGCCGTCGAGCGCGAGGTCGACACCGGTGCGTTCACCACACGCGGTGCCGGCTATCTGCACCCGAAGTGCGTCGCCGAGAACCTCGAGAACGTCGGCGGTGACATGGAGGAGTTCCTCGCGGGCGTGAAGAAGAACTCGCGCATCCCCGAGAACGACCTCGAGACCGTGGTCGGCGAGCTCGGTGGCGAGGGCGGCGGCGACGGCGACGGCGACTAGCTTCGCAGGAAACTTGGTCCGTTCGCGAACCGGCGTGAAGATAGCGCCGTGCGTGCACTGCTCGTCGTGATGTTGTTGTGCGCGACGGCGGATGCCGGCGAGCACGTCGTGCAGCGCGGCGAGACGCTCGAGCACGTCGCGCAGCAATACGGCTGCACCGTCGAAGCGGTGCTGCGCGCGAACCGCCTCGATACCGTGCTCGTCAAGCCGGGCACCGTCGTGCAGGTCCCGGTCTGCAGCATGAAGACCCGCGCGCGGTCGCGCGAGCGGATCACGGCGAGGCCCGTCGACGACGCGGCCCGCGCGCGTCAGGCCCTCGCGGTGATCGACGGCACGACGATGATCGCGTCCTCGCGCGAGGAGCCCGAAGCGCCGAGGCCGAGCAAGCTGCGCGGCGCCGAGCGCCTGCCGAGCGGTGACGGCTATCGGATTCGCCGCCCGCAGCGCGCGTTCGGAGCGCCGCACGTCGTCGAGCATTTGCGCGACACGATCACGATCGTCCGCGCGCTGTACCCCAGCGTGCACACGCTCGCGATCGGCGACCTCTCCGCGGAGAGCGGCGGCAAGCTCGCGAACCACGTCTCGCACCAGACCGGCGTCGACGTCGACGTCGGCTTCTACTTTCACGTGATGCCCGAAGGCTATCCCGATCGCTTCGTCGCCGCGAACGCCGACCTCGATCTCGAGGCGACGTGGGCGCTGCTCACCGCGTTCGCGCGCACGAGCCACCTCGACGATGGCGTGCAGATGATCTTCCTCGACTACGACGTACAGGCGCGCTTGCACTCGTGGGCCCGCAAGCGCGGCACGCCCGACGATCAGCTCGCGTCGCTGCTGCAGTATCCGCGCGGCAAGGACTCACTCACCGCGCTGGTGCGGCACTGGCCGCATCACGCAGATCACCTGCACGTGCGGTTCAAGGCTCAGTAGCCTTCGATCTTGGCGATCACTTCGTTCATGATCTCGCGCGTACCGCCGCCGATCGGATAGAGGCGCGCGTCGCGGTACAGCCGCTCGACGAGGGTCTCGCGCATGTAGCCGTAGCCGCCGTGAATCTGCACGGCCTGATCGCAGACGAAGCTGCACATGTCCGTGGCGACGTTCTTCGCCATCGCCGCGAGCCCGGTCGCCTTCAGATCGCCGCCCGGCTTCATCACGCGCACCACGGCTTCTCCGGTCAACGCGCGCGCCGCGGCGAGCCGGCTCGCCATGTCGGCGAGCTTGTGACGCGTGACCTGAAACCCCGTGAGCGGCTTGCCGAACGCTTGCCGCTCGCGCGCGTACGCGATCGCCTCGCGATACGCGAGCTCCGCGATCGCGACGCACTGACCCGCGAGCATCAGGCGCTCGCCGGCGAAGTTGACCATGATCATCGGAAACGCGCCGTTCTCGGGCCCGATGCGATTCGCGACCGGTACGCGGCAGCCGTCGAAGTGCAGCTCCGCCGTGTCGCTCGCCCACCAACCGGTCTTGCGCAACTTCTTCGAGACCGAGAAGCCCGGCGTGCCTTTCTCGATCACGAGCAGCGAGATGCCGCCGTGGCCGTTGCCGCCGGTGCGCACCGCGCACGTCACGAAGTCTGCGCGCGTGCCCGACGTGATAAATGTTTTCGCGCCGGTGACGACGTAGTGATCGCCATCGCCGGCGCGGGTTGCCCGAGTTGAAATGTTCGCGACATCGGAGCCGCCGCCCGGCTCGGTGACCGCGAGCGCCGCGATCTTTCCATCGGAGAGGCACGGCTTCACGAACCGCGCTTGCTGCTCCGGCGTACCGAACCGGATGATCGGCGGCAACGCGATGCCGTGACTACCGAGCCCGACGACGACGCCGACCGAGCGGCCCGCGATGACCATCTCGTCGGATGCGACGAGCACGTGCGAGAGGTCGCCGCCCTGCCCGCCTACGGATTCCGGATAGCCGACGCCGACGATGCCCGCGGCGCATGCCTGCTTGTAGAGCTCGATCGGAAACTCTTCGGCCTCTTCCCACTCCGCGCTCTTCGGCGCGATGTGGGCCTGGGCGAACCGGCGCATGGTCTGACGGATCGCCGCGTGTTCTTCCGTCTCGAACAGGTAGTGCATGCGCGGCACATGTTAATCACAGGCATGGCATCTGTTGCGACGATTCCGTCGAGGCTCCGTCGGTCGCGTCATCTCTCGTGGTTCGGTCATATGGGTGCCGTTTATTTGTTCCACGATCTTTACGGGTACCTCATGGAAATGAGCCCCGATATCGCCTCGATGATCGAGTCGTTCGACGACGGCGTCGATACGAAGGAGACGATCGAATATTACAAGGGCAAGTTCGGCGACCAGGATCCGGGGCAGTTCGTCGACGTGCTCGTCGCGCATGCAGTGCTCGTCGATCCCAAGGAGGACGAGATCGAAGGCGTCTGGGCGCACGTGCCGATCCACGGCAAGTGGAACATCTGGCAGCGCAAAGACGATCGGCTGACGCTGTGGACTGCATGGGGCGAGCAGCCCGTGCAGCAGATCAACCTCGACGCCGACGAGACCAAGATCTGGGATGCGTTCGACAGCAGCAAGCGACTGATCGAGCTGCGCCACCATCACGACAACGACAAGATCATCAGCCTCGTCCGCAAGCTCACGCACTCGAACGTGCAGGCGCTGAAGATGTCGATGATGCCGTGGTCGATCTACGCGAAACGGCCCGCGATGGCGCCGCCGTACCTCGGGTCGACGATGCCGTATGCGCGCTGGCAGCCGGGCACCGCCGTGCCGCCGGCGATCTCGCTCAGCGAGTATCACAAGTCGTCGATCAACGACGCAGACGCGCAGTTCGATCATCAAGAGACCACGCTCTCGCACCTGCTGCGCGTGCCGCATCCGGTGCTCGCGAACCGCACGTACGGACAAGCGCTCGCTGACGTGATCCTCGCGCGCGAGCTCGTCTCGGGCCGCGCGCGCATCCTGGAGATCGGCGCCGGCCTCGGCTACGTCGCGCGCGACGTGATGGCGCGACTGCGCGAGAAGGGCATCACCATCGAGTATACGATCTGCGAGCTGTCACCGACACTCGCGAAGGCGCAGCGCGAGCGGCTCGGCACGGACGCGACGTGGATCGACGGCGACGTGCTCGCCGCGCAGATCCCCGACGCGAGCTTCGACCTGATCATCAGCAACGAGATGGTCGGAGACCTCCCGGCCACGCAGCACTCGCGCGAGGACGTCGGGCTCAACCTCGACGGCACCGGCACGATCGATCGCGACAAGCTGCGTGCGCTCAGCGGCGGCGCGGCGATCGCGGCCGATCTCGGCGTCAACCTCGACGACGCGACCGAGCCGTTCTATCTGATGACCGGCGCGTTCGAGCTGATCTCGCGCATCTCGCGCTGGCTCGCGCCCGGCGGCACGGCGATCGTCACCGAGTTCGGCGAGCTCGCGATGTGGCCCAAGCTCTCGACGCATCTCGATCACCCCGAGCTGTCGACGCACTTCGGTCAGCTGCTCCAAGCGGCGCGCGGTGCCGGGCTCGAAGGCAAGATCGAGTTCGTGATCGACCTGCTCGACTTCAATCGCGATGAGAAAGGGCTCGTGACGACACGCAGTCACTTCCGCGCACTGCGCGCGCTCGCGGAGCACCATGGTGTCGATCTCCCGAAGATCGGCTATACGCCAAAGCTGCTCGCGGACACGGTGAGCGGGAAGATGGACCTCGAGAGCGTCGGTGAGCTGCGCTGGGATCGCATCGAGGATCGCCTGATGGGCCTCGTTCCGCACGAATTCAAGGCACTCGTCGTCAAGCGTCCGGCTTGAGGCGTCGGCGCGCGATGTGCGCCGTGCGCGCTGGTCTGATCTTGATCCTTATCCTCCTCTGAGCGACCGTGGTGATCGCGATGTCCTCTCGCCGCGCCTACATCGTTCTTTTCGTCGCGCTGTTTGCCGCGCCCGGTTGTCGCCTTTCCTATACGGGTGGAGCGAAGCAGGTCAATCCAGCGCAGCTCGACACCTCTTGGTTGCGTGCTTCCGCGACCCCCGTCATCAAGCAGAAGACGCAAGTGGACTGTGGTCTCGCTGCGCTCGCGATGGTCGGGGGCGCGTGGGGCCAGCCGTGGACTGTCGACGATCTGCGGCGGGACGTGAAGATGTCCGAGTACGGCGCCAAGCTCGGCGCACTTCGCGACGCTGCGCGTGCACGCGGCTTCGAGGCGTACGCGATCGCGGGCAAACACGAAGACCTCCGCCGCGAGCTCGAGAAGGGTCGCCCGGTGATCTTGGGCCTGCAGCTACCGTTCGAGCAGAAGCGCGCGCTTCACCACTACGAAGTTGTCGTTGCGATGAATCCGCGTGATGGCACAGTTGTCACGCTCGATCCTGCCACTGGGAAATACTTGCAGCGCACGAAGCTCGTTCTCGAGAAGGAATGGAAGCCCGTGGGCTATCCGACGCTCGTCGTTGTTGGTCCGCGGGTTGCTCATAAGTAACTCCAAAGGAGAACTTATGAACCGCCTAGGAAAAATCTTCGCGGCGGCGGCGCTGGCCGTCTTGCCGATGGCTTGTAAGGACGAAGCTCGGAACGACGCCGACAAGGCGGCCGAGAACGTGAAGGAGCAACGAGAGGATCTTCGCGAACAGTCGAACGAGCTCGGGGAAGCGCTCAAGGACACTCGCAACGCCGATGACATCGTTGAGAACAGCAAGGATGTCGCGGAGCAGGTGCGCGACCTGAAGACCGCGGAAGCGGACTTCGGAGTGCGTCGCGGCAATCGCGTCGCGTCGCTTCGCGTGGTCCACAGCGTCGTCTCTTCGCAGCCGATGCTCATCAACACACTTGGTGGCGTGACCACGCTCACCGACAAGGCTCGCGCGGATCTCGCGGAGAAGATGCAGATCTTCCAGATGCGCGTCGACGAGGCGGGCAACGCGATCGAATCGCTGCACACCGCCGACGCCAACGGCTTCGAGACCGCGAACGATGCGGCAGCGCAGGCGATGGAGCGTCTCGAGGACGCCCGCGAGAACGCGTGGGAAGCGCTGAACGACGGCGACCGCATCGAAGCATCGTGATAGCGTCCCGACTCGATGGCTAAGCCACTCGAGTACAACGCGACGCTGAAAGAGCGCATCGATCTAACCGATGCGCTCTCCATTTTTCGGGTTCAGCCCGACCAGCAGCCAGAGAAGAGCCCGTGGTTCACGCCCGGGCAATACTGCGTGCTCGGCATGAACAATGCGACCCAGCCCGAGCTGGGCTCCGTGCGTCGTTCGATGTCGATCGCGTCTGCGCCCGAGGAGAATGGACCGACGGAGTTCTACATCCGCTTCGTCTCGAAGCCGGAGTCCGAGAATCCGCTGACGCATCTCTTGTGGAAGCTGAAGAACGGCGACCGCATGTACATGCGCGCCGTCGCCGCGGGCGTGTTCACGGTGAAGGACACGGTCGGCGTCGATGACTCGCGCATCCGCGTGATGGTCGCGGCCGGCACCGGCTCCGCGCCGTTCGTCAGCATGGTGCGCAGCGAGCTGAACAGAAACCCACAGGCCGACCTCTCGAAGTACGTGCTGCTGCATGGCGCGTCGTATCCGGCGGACCTCGGGTATCGCGACGAGCTGATGGGCTACGCGGAGACCCACGGCCTCAAGTACTACGGGACGGTGAGCCGTCCGAAAGAGTCGGCGGGCTGGACCGGCGATACCGGCCGCGTCGAGGCGTTCTTCGAGCCGGGCCGGTTGGGCGAGCTCGAGAAGCGGCTCAATCTGCCGGAAGGTGGCTTCACGCCGAAGAACGTCGTGATCTTCATCTGCGGTCTCACCGGCACGATCACCGGCACCATCCTCCCGCTGATCGACCGCGGCTTCATCCCCGACTTCAAGCGCATCCGCGAAGCGCTCGGCGTTCCCGCCGATGCGAAGGACTCCGTGTTCTACGAGCAGTACGACACCGAGCCCGTGATCAACGTCAAGGACCCGGCGGTCACCGAGCCGCTCAAGGCGCGGATGCAAGCCGCGCTCGCGAAGCTGTGACGGCGTTCGTCCTCGGAGCGACCGGCTTCGTCGGTCGCGAGGTGGTGCGGCAACTGTGCGTGCGCGGCGCGAAGGTCATCGCGCACGTGCGTCCGGACTCGTCGTCGCTCGAGAAGTCGCGGGTCATGTTCACGGCGTTCGGCGCCGCCACCGACACCACGCCGTGGGACGCGAGCGAGCTCGCGGCGCGGTTTCGCGAGACCACGCCGGCGCAGGTCTACATCTTGATCGGCACCACGCGCCACGCGGCGAAGCGCGATCGGATCGAGGGCGACATCTACGAGCAGGTCGACCTCGGGCTCACGCGGATCGCCGTGGAAGCCGCGCGCGCTTCGGAAGTGCGGCCGCGCATCGTGTACCTCTCGAGCGTCGGAGCCGACAAGGGCGCACGGTCCGCGTATCTCAAGGCGCGTGGCCACGCGGAGGACGTCGTGAGGACGTCGGGGCTGCCGTGGGTGATCGCGCGGCCGTCGTTCATCACGGGCGATCGCGACGAGTCGCGGCTCGGCGAGCGCGGTGCGGCGATCGTCGGCGACGGCTTGCTCGCGGTCGCGCGCGTGTTTGGTGGCACGAAGGTCCGCGACAAGTACCGCTCGACGACGCCCGACGTGCTCGCGTCCGCGCTGATCCGCTTCGGCGAGGCGACGAATCACGACGTGATCGCCGAGGGCGGCGACCTCCGCTAATCGAGGCGCGGGAACGGCGGTACTTCGATGACGACCGCGTCCACGCCCTCGGGAATCGGCGTGCACTCGATCTTCAGCTTCTCGAGGTTCGTATTGATCTTGTCGCCGAGCTTGGGATCCGCGAGGTCGTGCGGCAGCGCGATCGCGCACGCGCTGGCGGTACCCTCGGGCACCTCGTTCATCGTCGCGAACAGGTCGCCTGCGCGTGCGAGCTTGACGACCGCAGCCGGCGCGCGCTCGCCCTCGATCTGGCGCGCGGCCCGCTCGTTGATCCCGCCCATCGTCTGGCGCATCTGCTTCGCCGTCATCGACGGCATCTTCCCCGGCGCGACGATCACGGCCGCGTTGCCGACCGGCATGCCGATCGTGCTGCGCACGACGACGTGGACGACCCGCTTGCTCTTCTGCACCTCGAGCTTCACGCCCTCGATCTTCGGCGTCTTGATGTTGACGTCGACGGCACCGGCCTGACGTGTGGTGTTGCGATCGACGGCGGCGAAGATCCGCAACTTCTTACGCGGCAGGCCGCCGAGCTGGAACGAGCCGTCGGGCCCGACCGGCGCGGGCCAGCCGTAGCGCAGGTCGGTCTGTGACGGATCGATCGCGACGATCGTCACCGTCTGATACGGCTCGCCGTGCAGATCGACGCGACCGGCGACCGTGCTCGTCGGCGCGAGCTGGAGCGTGACCTCGTCGGCAATCGCGGCGGGGTGCGAGCGCAGCTCGCCATGCTCGGCGATCACGACACCGACGTCGGTCGAGTCGGCGATCTCGAACGTCCCATCGGCAGCGGTCGTCGCGAACCGCACGCTCGTGTGCCACGGCGACGCCGCGGAGCGTACGGTGCCGCCGAACCGCCGGCCCGAGGCCACACGCGCGCCGCCGACCGGCTTGCCCGACTCGTCGATCACGCGACCTCGGATCTTCCGCGCCGGATCGTTCGGCTCGGGCTTGTAGGTCGCCTCGAAGCGCGCCATCGCCCCGTCGAGATCGCCGCTGTCGAACTGCCAGTCGGCGGCCTCGCGCTCGATGTCGCGCGCGGTCTCGTCGTCGGTCCCGAGCCGCTCGACGGCGCGCTTCTTCAACGCCTCGTAGGTCGCCGTGAGGTCCGCGAGATCCTGCGGGTTCGCGCGGGTCTGCTTCATACCCGCGAGCTTCAGGCTCGCCTGGAGCTCGGCCATGATCCGGCCGCGCTTCTGGTAGTGACCGATCGCTTTCTCGGCACGCGCGATCGCGTCGTCGATCTGGTCGGCGCGCCGCGCGATCTCCGCACGCATCATCTCCATCGCACCGAGCACGTCGGCCTGCATCACGCGTTGCGCGGCGAGCTCGGCGAGCTTGACCTTGCTCGTGATCGCGGTGTT
>JALZOJ010000034.1 GCA_030857175.1 Myxococcota bacterium
GACCAACATCGTCGCGAGCGCGAGGACGCCCGGTCCGAAGGCACCTTGCGGCACGCCTTCGGGCAGCGTCGCGCACGTCGTCTCGCCGCAGACCTCGCAGGTCGCATGATGCAGCCGATACTCGTCGCCAATCACCGGGGTGTCGCGGTCGCGAGCTCCTGCCGACTGTTCCGATTCTTCGCGCCCGGTGCACGGCGCCTGGTCGCGCTCCGAGTCTGGCGTGCTCGGCCGGACGCAGCTGACGTTCCCAAGACGATCGTCTCGTTCTGCCTCGGCCCATGCTTGAACGTGTGGACCTCGTGCGATGGCCCGACGCTCCAGCACAAGCCCGGCCCGCTCCCGCCGTTTGAAGCGGATGCCACGTTCGGCCAGCCGTCGATGCAGCTCCTCGACCTCGAGCCCGGCGCAAACCAGGACGCCGGTCCGCAGAAGATGACGTTCGGTTACTCGCAGCCGTTGCACCATGGCCCGCCACCGAAGGCTCCGATCGCGCCGAAGAAGCGCCCACGGCCGAGGCTCGACGTCGAATTTCGCTGGACGCGCGATGGCCGAGAGCATCGCCTCGCATCGCGGGTCCACGTTCAGCGTAACGATGGGAAGTCCGTTCGACTGCTGTTTGCCGGGGGTGACCTTGCTGCCGAGCTACTGGTTCATGGGCATGCCGGACCAGACTCCGCAGACTGCGAGTTCGACCTTAGCCTGGCGCAACAACCGCTCGACAAGGCGATGCAGACGGTGGAGCTCCTCGAATCGCTGTGCAACGGTGCGGGGGCCACGATCCACGCGAGTGACGGTACGATTTGGCAGCTTGCTGGCCTACAGCCCCCGGCCCACATCGATCTGCCTGCGCTGCGGCGTCAACTCGAAGCGTTCGGACAGGTCGCCCGCGAATTCAAGATCACGCCGATCGTTCCAGCCGACGTGGACCGTGCGTCATGGAAGTCGATCGCCTATCTGGCGGAGGCCATGAGAACAGGTCGTGTCCTCTGGCGGTCCCCGGTCCCGTTCGGGTTCCTGTTGTCACCGGCCGTCGCCGAGCAAGTCGACGCCGAACTCCTCGGACAGACGGGCGACAGTAAGGTTTCGACGTAGCCCGTCCTGACAGCTCGCGCGGTTCCTGCTCGGCTCGCGCGACTATGGAACGTGAACTTCAGGATCTTCGACGAGAATTGAGCCGAATCGAGCGAGGGCGAGGCGTCTGGTACCCGGATCCGCTGCGCGTGCGGATCGCGGCGTGGGCGCAGCGTCGCCGAGCGGACGGCGCCACGTTGCGCGAGCTCGCCACTGAGACTGGTGTCTGCGCGGAGTCGCTGCGGCGGTGGACGGCTGCGAACAGAGCGAGCGCAACGCAAGCACTGGTGCCGATCGAGATCGTCGATGATCGCATCGACGAGCAACCGGGAGGACTCCGTGTCATCACCGCGGCGGGGCACACGATCGAGGGGCTGACGATCGCCGACACGATCGCGCTCGTGCGCGTGCTCGGATGATCCTCGGCACGACCCGCGCGATCCGCGCGTTCGCGTACCCAAAGCCCACGGATTTGCGGAATGGCTACAACGGGCTGTTCGGGCTCGTGAAGACCGGGCTCGAGCGCGACCCGCTCAGCGGCGAGCTGTTCCTGTTCGTCAACAAGCGGCGCAACGCGTGCAAAGTTTTGATGTGGGACGGCACCGGACTTTGCATTTTTCAGAAGAAGCTCGAGAGAGGTAGCTTCGCGAAGCTCTGGCGCGAGGACTCGACCGCGTTGCGACTGACGGCGAGCGAGTTGGCGCTGTTTATCGAGGGCTGCGATCTGATCGGCCGTCGAACATTGTCTCCCGACGCGGTCGTCGTGAAATCTCTTGTTTCGGATCCGCAGATGTGATCAATAGAGAGCGTGCTCGCGCGCGATCTCGAACAGGAGCAGGACATCGAGCAGCTCCGCCAGCTCGCGGTCGCGATGCACGCGCAGATCGAGCAGCTCGTCGCCGCGCTTGCGCGCAAGTGCAAGGAGCTGGAGAGCTTCAAGGGCAGCAAGGACGAGCTGCAGCAGACGCTCGCGCTGATCGACACGCTGAAGAAGAACAAGAAGACGATCGACAAGGCAGTCGAGCGCGCGACGTCGCGCAAGCCCCGCACGCAGAGCGGACCGACGGATCAACCGCAGCTGCCGAACGTCCCCACGCCCTGCGCGTTCGACGACGACGATCCGGACAAGATCTGTGACGCCTGTGGCGGCGAGATGCACGCGATGGTCGGGCAGTTCGAGGAGTCCGAGCTGATCGATGTCGTCGAAGTCGAGTACCGCATCCTCCAGGTGAAGCGGCAGAAGTACGCGTGCCGATGTGGTGGCTGCATCAAGACCGCCCCCGGTCCCGAGCGTGCCGTCGACGGCGGACGTTACTCGCTCGACTTCGCGATCAAGATCATCATCGACAAGTACCTCTACCACCTGCCGCTCGCGCGGCAGTCGCGGATGATGGCCGAGCACGGCTTGGTCGTGACTCCGCAGACCTTGTGGGATCAGCTCTACGTGACGGCGCAGCGGCTGAAACTCACCGTCCGCGAGATCATGAAGCACGTGCTGGCGCAGCCGGTGATGGGCCTCGATCAGACGGGCTGGCCGCGCCTCGATGGAGAAGGCACCAAGCCGTGGCAGATGTGGTGCCTCACGGCGCCGGGCGCCGTCTTCCACCGCATCCGCGATGACAAGAGCGCGGCGACCTTCAAGGATCTCGTCGGCGAATACGAAGGCGTGATCGTCTGCGACGCGCTCAAGACGCACGGCGCGGGTGCGCGGGGCTCGATGAAGATCGTGCTTGCAGGATGCTGGGCGCATTGCTTCCGGAAATTTGCAGAGGCCGAGCCGGACCATCCCGAGGCGGGGCGCGCGATGGAGTGGATCGGCAAGCTCTACGAAATCGACGAGCGTGCCGAGGGCGATCTCGTGGAGCTCGCCAAGCTGCGTCGGACGGAGTCCGCGGCGATCCTCGCCGAGCTCAAGACCTGGCTGTGGGAGCAAGCTACGCTCAAGTCGCTGTCGATCGGCAACGCCGCGGGTTACGTGATCGCCAACTGGGATCGGCTCACGCGTTTTGTCGACGATCCACGGATTCCTCTCGACAACAACGCGACCGAACGCGGCATCCGAGGTCCGGTCGTCGGACGCCGGAACCACTTCGGCTCGAGGTCGCGCAGCGGAACCGAGGTCGCGTCGATCTTCTACAGCCTGATCGAGACCGCGAAACTCCACGACGTCGATCCGCGCGAGTACCTGCGCGCCGCGATCCTCGCCGCCGATCATGGGGAAGTGTTGCTGCCGTGGCATCTTCAGCGGCCACCGCCAGCGTCCGCACCGAATGCGAGCGGCACGAGCACGAGCGCTGCTTCCGTCGCGACCGCGTGAATCGCGGCCGCGCCCCTGCCAGTTTTCGGCGGCCGTGTCAGGACGGGCTACGTCGAAACCTTACGCACGACGCAGAGTCACCGAGCGTGGTCGATCAATGGACAGTCGCTCGACGTGGGCGACGTGCGCCTCGTCGTGCCGGACGCCACCGTTTCGCAGCGGACCGAGGTTGTCCAGAACGGTCAGCCAATGGTTCGATACGAGTTCGCGAACGAGATGCTCTGCTACGAGTTCCCGCGATGGATCCCGCAGGACGATGCCGCCAGTTGACGAGCCGTCACGCCCTACGATCAGCGGCTGTTCGCGTCAGGGTGCGCGGAATGGTCCGTCAACGCGGGCCGGTCAGGGGAAGTCCCCACTGATACCGCACGGCGAGCATGCGGATCACGGAAACACACGCCGGCGGCGGCGCGACGACTTCTTTCCTTTGATCCGATCAAGCAACGCACGCTCCACGGCGCACGCTGAATCGCGAAGCCCATCCCAGTTGCGCGGGAATCCGTAGTGCCTAATGTTCACGCCGCGGCCCTCATGGTTCATGAGTGCCTCGCGATCTTCGGCTGGGATGCGCGCTTCGATCGCCACGGAGTTCCAGGTCTTGCGCAAGACGTGTGGGCCATGCAGCGACGTCTCGCGAGCACCCTCGTCGTCCTCTTCGTATTCCTTCGTTGAAACAAGTGGGATCACTCGGAAGGGTTTCGCGCGCGTCACCGTTGGCAGCACGTAGCCCGCGTCACCGCCGTACACCGCAAACTGCTCCGCATTTTCGCGCCGCCGCACGCGAAGGATGTTCTCCACCGTCTTCGTCATCGGGATCGAATACGGCCGGTAGCCTTTCGCGCGCCTGACGTGAAGTACGTGGTCGTCAAAATCGACGTCTTCCCAAACGACGTAGCGAAGTCCCTCCGACCTGATCGCGGTGAACAGCGCAAGCAGGTTGAAGTCTCTGCGCACCGGCGGCAGCTCGAGCACGTCCTTGTGCCACTCCTTGAACTGGCCTGGCTCGATACGCGCCTCCTTCGGTGCGAGTCCCTGCGTCACCACCTTTGCGGCAGGGTTCTTGCCTGGGAGGTCGTGCATATCGTCGGTGCTCTCCCAGATCACGCTGACGTGCCTCATCAGGCGCTTCGCGAGGGCGGCGCCCGGAGGATTGACCGTGCCGGCGCGCGGCTCCGTCTCCTTGAGGATCTTCTTAACGACCTCCCTCAATTCCAGAGCAGTGAGCTCGACGATCGGGCGCTCGAGCCAGTCGGCGAGGTGGTTCGTCACCTCGTCCTGGACGTTGCGAATGCTCCCCGGCGAACAGGGCATCTGTACGCCATTCGGAAGCCGGCCCTTGCCACCAGTCTTGTGCATGTTGTCCAAGTGGATCTCGAGACCCTCTTTCAGCGTCGGACCGCTGGAACGCTCACGCGTGTCGGCGACCGGGTCCATGCCGGCGTCGATCTGGCCGAGCAGGAGTTGCGCTCGCTTTCGGGCTCTGGCCTCGGTCCATCTCTCCGACTTGTCCTCCCCTGCACCGAAGTGCTGCCAGCGCCCGATCGTGACGTCACGTCGGATCGTCTCGCCGGCCTCCGCGACGCGGCCGCGCGCGACGAACGTGGCGAACCGGCGACCGATCACGACGCCGTAGCCCGCCAGCGCAGTGTCGAACACGCGCCGCGGTCGCGCGTCCGGTTCGAGGTCGGACGCGGTACCGCCAGCGCTCAGCGGCACGTGCTTCTTGAGCCAGCTCTCGGTCATGGATTCTGTCGCCATCGGGTCTCAAGGGTAACGCGCCTCTCTCACCGACGGCAACGAATTACCCACCTGTTTACCCACCCCAACGAGTGCTACTCGGTGCGGGTGGGTTCGACGTCCTCGACGAGACTCGACGATTCGTGCGGCTGGGTAAGTACCTGATTCGTAGCGACCGACGGATTCCCAAGCTGAAGGTCGCCAGTTCGAATCTGGTATCCCGCTCAACATTTCACCCGCATTGATGCGTGCCGATGCGAGCCGTTCAGTCGCTAGCGTGGATGATCGCACGTGGTTGCTCCACGACATCCTCCACGTAGAGCTTGCGAACAAACACGACGATGACAGCGAGCAGAGGGGTTGCAACCAGCAACCCCAATAGACCTCCAACGACGCCGAACACCGCTTGCCCGCAGATGATGAATGCGGGCGGTAGCGACAGCATCCGTCGCTGCACGAAGGGTGTGATGCCGTACGTCTCCGCGAGCTGGATTGCGATGTACAGAACGCCGACCAACATCGCCGTTGTCGGCCCCACCATAAAACCGAGCAGGAGGGCGGGGACCGCCGCGAGGATGGGGCCCAGGTTGGGGATGAACGTCAAGAACGCAGCAACCACTGCGAGCGTGAGCGCGAGCGGAACGTGGAGGAGCGAGAGGCCAACCCAGGTCAGCACGCCGACCACGGTCATCGCGAGCAGTTGACCTACCAGCCAGTGCGTCAGCGTGGACGCCGCGTCCGCCAGAACCTCGGCGGCACGTGGGCGGTGAGCGACCGGCACCAAGCTCAGTAGGCCGCGCCGATAGACACCTGGATCGATCGCGACGAACAAGCCGACGAACAGGACCAAGAGGCCGGCACCGATACCGCCCGCGATAAGCGAGAACGCGCTCTTGGCTCCTGACACGATGCGTCCCGAGGTGAACACCTCATCGGCACCTTCGAACATCTCGACGACCTGGGCGCCCCAGCCTTGTTGCCCGACCCGCTCCGCGATGCGATCCATCGCGACGGGTATGGTTTGACGGAGCTCGCCGAACTGCGTGGAGATCGAGGGTGCGACGACAAAGCTCCAGCCAACGGTGGCACCGACAAGGATCACGCAAACGATCGCGAGTGCGAGATTGCGCGGAAGCCGTGTCTTGTCGTTGATCCACCGTGAGGTTCCGTGCAGGAACGCCGCGACGATGAGGCCTGCGAAGATCAGGAGCAGGATCTCGAGGATCGGTCCGAGCAGCGTCACGCCGAGGAAGACGCCGAGGATAATCGCGATCGCGATCTGTGCTCGACTCCGAGGTGCGGACATCAAGCGTACGAGGCTGCAAGACGGAGTCCTGCTGCGAAACACCATCGCGCGTAGGAGCTCGGCTGACGCATGAGAAAACTCCCGAACGCGAGTGCTCAGCGCGGCAGCTTCGTAGCGATCGACGCGCGACCGTAGTCGAGGATGAGCGTCCCAATCTGGGCCTCGAAGTCCATCACCGGTACGACCACGCGAAGGTGCTCGTCCTCGCTGAGCACGCGGGCCTCGCTGCCCACGAGCACGAGGCCCGGAAATGCGGCGGCGCCGCTCTGACCCTTGAGCTTGAGGTTCGTCGCCGCGACGATGGTACCGGTTCGGCCCACGAGTGCGATGCGCTTGATGTGCTTCTCCTTGACGAGCTTCAGCATGTACGCGTCGACGTTGCGCAGGTCGCCGGCCATCATTTCGGAGCGAATTGCCCATGCGAGCGGCGTCGCGCTGAGTTGCAGTAGCTCGGCTGTTTGCTGCTCCAGTGCGCTTCGTGCATGGTCGACGAGCTCGCGCTCGCGCACGTCGAGGCGCTTCTCCACCTTCGCGATCGCGCTCGTCTTCGTGAACTGGAGGATCACGAGGGACACCACGAGGATGCCGATGATGACCACGAGCAGACGCTGGAGGCGCTTGCCCGGGAGGTCGGTCGGTTCACTCGCTGCCGGGTGATCACTCACGGAACGACCGCCCACTCCTGGCGACGAGCACGATCTCGATTTGCTCAGGACGCACGGTGCACCTCGCGTTCGAATGGAATCACGAGGACGCTGCGGCGACAGCGCTCGACGACGCGCTCGCTCGTGTGATGGCTTCGCGAGTTGTGTCCCGAACCGAGCGGGCGCCCGATGGCAACCACATCGGCATTGCGCCCGTTCGCGACTTCGAGGATGGCATCGACGGTGCGGTCGGACCGAACCACGACGGCCTCGATGTCGTCGCCGGCCTCCGCCGCGATCGTACGTAGGCGCGCGAGCTTGGCATCGGCCGCGATCTCCGCGAGCCAGTTCGCTGGCACGTGTGAACGGGCAGCCTCGAGCGGAGTCGCGAGGAGACACGTCGCCGGTGCATTGTGGACGAACGTCGCCGAACGACGCAGCGCTTGCACGAGCGAACGACATCTCGAGAGCACCGGATATCGTAGGTCGCGCATGTCGGTCGCGACGACGACATGGCCCTCGCGCACGGGGTCGCGCGCGACGAGCACGGGGCGTCGCAGTGCATCCGACACCGTGGCAGCGAGCCCACCGGCGGTGCCTTTCGGCGGGCTCATCACCACGAGCACCGGATCGGCTGCTCTACCAACGTTGACCGCGACCTCACATGGTGTGCCCTCGCGTACGATGATCTGGATGCTGTGCGGCACGACGAGAAGGTCGAGTCGCGACATCAGTCGTACTAACTGAGCACGTGTTCTCTCCTCCACGCGTTCACCCGAAGCTACCGCTCCGACGACGAGAAGGTCCGAGCTCAGCTTCCGCGCGAGGGTGATCGCTCGGTCCAACGCGACGAACGGGGTGTGGGACTCGTCGATGGTCAGCATCACGACCGGGCGCTTCGTCGGCGGAGATATGGTTGTTGTTGTCATGCTTTCACCGTGGGGTTGGTCAGGTTTCGTAGCTTCGGTGTCGAACTGCGCTGCGCTCACGCGGCGTGTGAAAGCCGCGCGAAGGACCGCACCGCGTCGACGACCGCACGCTGGCGCGTAGGTTTTCGGAGGATGGCTGCGACTCTCCGCGCGCGGTTGACATCCAACGCCGCCGTCACCATCACGACAGGAATCTGCATGATGTCGTCGTCGATCTGCTTGTGACGGAGGAACGTGTCACCGTTCATGATCGGCATGACGGCGTCGAGCAACACGATCGAAGGCTTCACAGCTCGACACATGTCGAGGGCGTCGCGCCCGTTCGCCGCTTCGAGCACCTGGTATCCCGCAGACTCGAGGATTCCGCGCATGACCAGGCGTTGATCTGCGTCGTCGTCGACGACGAGCACACGAACACAATCGGGCCACGCATGTCGGCCGCGCGCGCGCGTCACGCGAAGACTCCTTCGCGGACGATCACGCGCCTCTTCGTGACGATCATCCCGGCCCCCCGATCACGTCGTAGGGATCGGACGACTCGTACGGACGTGCACACGCCTGGCAGTCGAAGCACACCAGGAGGCCGCGATGTCGGCGGGCGCCGGCACTGTCGCAAACGTCGCAGCGACTGCGTGAACGCGGGATCAACGGTTCCTCCTGGTTTGTCGATTGTTGGTTACGCATGTCACTCATGGCTTCACCAAGCGTGCCAGCGGGCTCGAACTGTAGCGATCCCAGACGCATAGGTGCCTAACGATGCCGACCGTCGTACCGCGAGGTAACGCTCCGCCCGCAACCCGCGATCCCCTATCGTGCTCGCACCGGAAGCGGCGGTAACAATGCGATCGTCGACTCGGTTGCATCACGAGCTTCCAGATCGCGCGTAGTTGTCTTTCCACAGCACAACGAGCGCTAACGCACGTCCACGCCACGTAGGAATCGCATATGCGCGTACTTTTGGTCGTCTCCGATCCACGCGAGGTTCGTGTCGCCCAAACAGCGCTGACGATCCGGCAGCACGTCGTCACGACCGTATCGCCGAACGAGCTCGATCGCGCAGCGCCAGTCACACGCGAGCGGTTCGATCTCCTCGTGGTGGAGACCTCGCTGGTCGATCATGCGGAGCTCCGCGAGCGCCTCTCCGTGACATCTCCCGCGCTCGAGGTCATCACGATCGGAAACGCCGAGAGCGCCGACGAGCGCGCCGATATCGTCGCACACCTGCCAAGCCCGCTCGACCAGGACCGGCTGCTCGCCGTGACCGACGAGATCTCGGCGACGGTTGGCGACACGCAGCTACGCGATCCGGACGATCTGGTCTCGAACGAGACTGTGTTCGCCGGTGATAGTCCCGCGATCCAACGACTCGCAGAGCACGTCGACCTCGTCGCGCAGAGCGACTCGCCGCTGTGCGTGTTCGGAGAGGATGGTTCGGGCCGGTGGATCGTCGCGCGCGCGATTCACGATCGAGGTCCTCGACGTCATCGTCGGTTCGTCGCGATCAATGCAGCGGCGCATTCGGACGGCGAGCTTCACCAGCGGCTGTTCGGTGGCGAACATTGCGCGACGGTGGCCGCCGCCGGCGGGACGTTGTTCATCGATCGGCTCGCGATGATCGGGAACGCCACGCAGCGCAAGCTGCTGCATCACCTGCAGCACGCCGGAGAGCCACCGATCGTGCGCGTGATCGCAGGCGTTCGGTCGGACCCGACGATGTTCGGCGTGCCGAACGTGCTGCCCGATCTGTACTTCCGGATCAAGGTGCTCGAAGTGGAGATCCCACCACTGCGCGATCGCACGCAAGACCTCCCACAGATCGTCGGTCACATGCTCGGCCGGCTTCGTGGTGGGGCGGCGCCTGCCACGATCGCACCGGAGACGATGCGCTCTCTCCAACGCTACGGCTTCCCCGGCAACCTGATCGAGCTCGCGCACGCGTTGATCCATGCCGCGCTCGTCGCGCAGGGCGCTGCGATCCGGCCCGAGCATGTTCCCGCGAGCATCCGTCAGCAGGAAGCGGAGCCCACGATCGCGATCGAAGAGCTCGCTTCGCTCGATCAGGTCGTGAAGCGATTCGAACGGGACTATCTCCTGCAAGTGCTGCGAGCAGTGGCCGGCAATCGGGGTCGAGCGGCTGCGATCCTGGGCCTCTCACGCAAGGGCCTATGGGGAAAGCTCAAGGCCCACGGCATCACTAACGACGAGCTCCAGCGCGGAGCCGAGCTCGGTATCGAAGTGCAGCGCTGAACGCCGCGATGAACGCACGACGCGCGATCCTCGACAGCCGTCATGCTTGCGAGCAACTGGGGGAGCCGAGCTACACGCAAGCTCGATTGGCGGAACCGCGCCAGCCGCAACTCGCCAAAGATGTGCGTGCGATGTCGAAGGCACCGTGACTGGCTCAGAGCTCGCGCACCGGAACAGGTTGTTCGGCATCGTGTTCGCGCACTCGCGCAGATTCGCGAGGTCGGTCACCAGATCGCGCGCGAGCAGGTCGCGGTGCGCGGCACCTCGGCATCGCTCGCTCCTGCCATCGACGACGCTGCGAAGCGGCTATCGCGCCGACTTCACACGTGGGGCGCCCCGTGTCGGTCGGTACCCTCGTCGAGCTCGCGTTCCGGCTTGATCGCGAAGGCGGTGACGGTCGAGGTCGCCGCAGGTGCGCCGTTCTCGGTCACGTGGGAGCTCACGCCGGCATATCGCGACCTATTGCGCTGAAGGTCGCCGCGCGGAGCTCCCATCCTCGAAGCAAGTCGGGGTCGTCGCGAACATCGTGTAAGAGGGAGCAGGTTACTGTGTCGAGGTGAAGCTTGTCCCTGGGCTCTACGAGGCGCCGATCACCTCGGAGCTCGACGAGGCGCTGAAACATCTCGCCGACTCCTTCGGTTCGACGCGAGAGGCAATCACCGCGGACGAAGCGCCCCATCTGCTGTCGCGATTGCTTCACGATGCAGCGCTTCGCGCGCTTCGCAATGTTCGCGTCGCCGAGGGTACCGACGACGACGCCAAGAAAGCCGATCGATTCGAGCTGCAGGTGTCGATGGTCAACGAAGTGCTTGCCCTCCTCGGCAAGCTCGCACCCAAGGCGGGAATCACCGACGACGAGTCCATCCAGCAGCCGCCCGAGTTGTTGCTCGCGTTGCGTGAGCTCGCCGACGTGCGGCTCGGCACCATTGAGATTGTGCGGCCCACCCTGCCGCTTCGACAGAGCGACCTGCTCGTCAACGGGCCTCGCGATCTACGCATTGGACACGAAGTTCGCCTCGAGCTCGCATCTGCCGACCGAGTCGACCTCCTCGTTTCGTTCGTGAAGTGGAGCGGGTTCCGCCTCCTGCGACCCGAGCTCAAGGCGTTTCTCGCGCGGCGGCCGGGTGGCCTTCGCATTCTCACGACGACGTACATGGGCGCGACCGACGCGGTCGCCATCGAAGGGCTCCTCGAGCTCGGTGCGAACGTCAAGGTCTCCTACGACAGCCGCCGCACACGGCTGCATGCGAAGGCATGGCTGTTCCACCGCGAGTCGGGCTTCACCACCGGACTCGTGGGCTCATCGAATCTGTCGGCTGCGGCATTGCTCGATGGTTGCGAGTGGAACGTACGGTTGTCGTCCGTCGACAACGCCTCGATCCTCGCCAAGTTCGTAACCACCTTCGGTCAGTACTGGGACGACGCGGAGTTCGAGCCATACGAGAAGGCGCGATTTCAGGACGCGACGCGACGACGCGATGGTGATCGCGATGCGCTCGCGCGCGCCATCCAACTTCGCCCCTATCCGCATCAGCAATCCGTCCTCGACGCGCTCGAGGTGGAGCGCAGCCACGGTCACAACCACAACCTCGTCGTCGCCGCGACGGGCACCGGGAAGACCGTGATCGCGGCACTCGACTACGCGCGTCTGCGAAAAGGTGGCGCCGATCCAACGCTCCTGTTTGTCGCGCATCGGCAGGAGATCCTCCGGCAGAGCCTCGCCACCTATCGCGCAGCTGTCCGCGATGGCCACTTCGGCGAGCTACTCGTGGGCGACAACCGGCCGGTCATCGGGCGCCATGTGTTCGCATCGATCCAGGCGATGCACGAGAAGCGGCTCGCGACCGTCGCACGCGATGCCTATGACGTCGTCGTCGTCGATGAGTTCCATCACGCGCATGGAGAGACGTACCGCGAGTTGCTTTCGCATTTTCAGCCCAAGATCCTCCTCGGCCTCACCGCTACCCCGGAGCGAACGGACGGCAACTCGGTGCTCGAGTGGTTCGACAACCGGATCGCCGCCGAGCTGCGGCTTTGGGACGCCCTTGATCTCGGCCTCGTGGTCCCGTTCCAGTACTTCGGAATTCACGACGCCACCGACTTGTCGACGATCGACTTCAGCGGCGGGCGCTACGACATCGCGTCACTCGAACAGCTCTACACCGCCGATCACGTTCGTGCGAACGCCGTCATTCGGGCGCTGCACGACCACGTTCGCGATGCCAAACGGATACGCGCGTTGGGCTTTTGTGTTTCGGTCAAACACGCCGAGTTCATGGCGAAGTTCTTCTCGGGGAAAGGCATCCCGTCTCTTGCGGTGTCCGCCGACACCCCCGACCACAAACGATCCGAGGCCCTCCAGAAGTTGCGGACCGGCGAGATCAACGTGTTGTTCTCGCGAGACCTCTTCAACGAGGGCGTGGACCTGCCGTCCGTCGACACCGTCCTGTTCCTTCGTCCGACCGAGAGCGCCACGATCTTCCTTCAGCAGCTCGGTCGCGGCCTTCGTCACGAAGACGGCAAGGCTTGCCTGACCGTCCTCGACTTCATTGGCAATGCACACAAGCGATTCCGTTTCGATCATCGCTTTCGCGCTCTGCTCGGCGGGACACGTGCGGGTGTCCGCGATGCTGTGGAGCAGGGCTTCCCGCATCTGCCCGCTGGCTGCGAGATCAGGCTCGATCGTGAGAGTCAGCGTGCCGTTCTCGAGAACGTTCGTGCGCTCGTCGGGACCAGCACGCGCGATCTCATCGAAGATCTGCGTGGGCTTGGCGACGTTCGACTGCCCGCGTTCCTCACAGGCTGTGATCTCGAACCGGAAGACCTCTACAAAGACGGTCGCTGTCTCCTCAGCCTCAAGCGCGCGGTCAAGCTCCGAAGCTCTGCCGAGCGGGATGGGGAAACCGAAGTCATGCGCGCATTCGAACGCATGCTCCACATCGACGACGAATCTCGACTCGACACGTGGCGTCGCTGGCTGCGCACGGATGCGCCCGTTGTCGATCGCGAGGATCCGCTCCAGCTGATGCTGTTCGTGATGCTTGGCTACACGCCGAGACCCGTTGCTGAGATGGGACATGCATTCGCCCAACTCTGGGCCAATGACGAGCTTCGCGAGGAGCTCACCGACCTCCTCGATGTCCTCGCCGATCGACAACGCCGTCCCACGTTCGCGGTTGATGGCGTTCCGTTTCGAGCGCACGCGACCTACAGCCGGGACGAAGTGAGCGCTGGGCTTCGCGAGATCGGCGACAAAGGGAAACTCAAGCGCACCCAGGGCGGCGTCCTCAAGAACGATCGCGCGAGGGCTGACATCCTGTACGTCACGCTCGAAAAAGATCCGAAGCACTTCACGCCGACGACGCTGTACGACGATTACCCGATCTCGCAATCGCGTTTCCATTGGGAGTCGCAGGGGCCAACGCGAGCAGACTCCGCGACGGGTCGTCGGTATCAAGGCCTCACCGAGCGACCGTGGCGAACACTCCTCTTCGTTCGACACAAGAAGTGGGACGTGCGTGGTGGAACATGTCCGTACTTGTTCCTCGGCCCGGTGCGATATGTCTCGCACGAGAAGGAGAAGCCGATGCGGATCGTGTGGGACCTCGAGCGGCCGATGCCGGCAGCGTTCTTCAACGATGTGAAGGTGGCCGCGGGTTAAGCGACTCGAGAGAAGGCCCGGTATCCCGCTCGATGGTTGTCGAATCGCTGGTTCGACGTCGACATGGGCCGGAACGAGAAATCTCCGTCACTGCAGGAGTGCGGCAGGCACGATTCCCGGCGTGGGAGTGCTGAACGGAGTTGCGCTGCTGTCCCATGTCATCCGCGAATTCTCCGACGTCTCGTCATCACCATCGATCCCGTTGCCCGTTCCGGCCTCGGTCTCGTTACCAGTCTCGAACGCGATCCTCTTTGTCGACAATCCCCCCATCGGCGTTCCCATCTGGACGGTGATGGTCCGAGCGTCGATCGTGTACGCGCTCGGCGTGTTGTCCGCGTCGGGACCGTCCTGCTGGAGCCCGCTCTTGTCGAGGATCGCGTTCATCGCGGAGGGCGAGCCGGCGAGGATTAGGTCGGCGTCGTCGACGAGATCCGACGCGCCATCCCAGAAGAACAGCGCGGCGAGCTCGCCGCCGCTCGTCAGCCCGCCGACACCGTTCACCGTGACCACCGTCAGCGTGCCATCCGCGAGCGAGAAGCTCGGCGCGATGCCGTAGGTCGCGGTGAACTCCGCGGCGGTTGCCAGCGCCACCGTGACGACTCCCTTTGCCGGGATCGATGCACCTGCAGGAAACCGGGCGATGAAGTCGCCGTTGTCGATCGTTGGAGTACCGGCCGGCAACCGAAAGTAGTTTCCGTGGTCCGAGACGAAGAAGTTGGTCAGGTCGACGCTCTGTCCGGACGCGTTGAAGATCTCGATAAACTCGCCCTCGTTCGGCGAGAGCACGACCTCGGTCACGAGCAAGGGTGATTCGGCGACTACAGCGCCATCGCGACCGCCATCGGCCGGAGCGTCGCGGAGACCGTCCTGGGGAGCCGGTACGGGATCGGAGATTCCGAGCAACGAGGTGCACGCCGGCACGACGGTCAGCAACGATATGCGAAGCCAGCGCATGGACAGATGCTACTGCGGGGGCCGGCTTCGCACACCCTCGCGTTGCCGGCAGGGTGTCGGCTCGAGGACTGCTAGATGGCGAGGCCGGATCGCCTTCGAGCAATTGCTGCGTGAGCTGCGGCCTTTCGCTTGGGCGCCACTTCGCGCTGTGCGCCCGTCGTCGCGTCGACTTGTTGGAGGAAGCCGGACGCCCAGCTCGCGACGCACCCCCGAGGTACTTGTTCCTCGGTCCGATATGTCTCGCACTAGAAGCCGATGCGCATCGTGTGGGACCTCGAGCGGCCGATGCCGGCAGCGTTCTTCAACGACGTGAAGGTGGCCGCGGGTTAGACGACTCGCGAGAAGGTCGCTCGCAAAATGGTGGGATTGGTTAGATCCATCGCTTCATCTCGGATGTAGAGCGCGCAAGCGCGCTGCAAAGCTCGCGACGTCGACAGCACTGCAGCTCGAGCACGAACGGGTGTGGCGAGGGCGCACGACCGCATGGCTCGCGCCCACGCAAAACGAGTGGCGCTGCGGCGCGTCGTTGCCACAGCGTCCCAGGAGCGAGGCACGGGGCGGCACGCGAATTGCTCCTAGGTGAATCAATGTCAATGAACACCCTGCTCATCATCCTCGTCATCGTTCTTCTGCTCGGAGGCGGCGGCTTCTTCTACCGTCGTCGCTGATTCGCCGACCAGCTGATTTGTATTGAACGCGAGGTCGGTGACCGTGCACGACGCGGTGGCGATCGGCCGTCCGACCCGTCAGGGCTTGTCTTCATGGCCATCGTCGCGTTCTGCCTCCGAGGCAGCGCGTTCGCTGTCTTCGGCTCTCTTGAGCCCCATCGCGAGATCGCCCGCGATCACGGCCGCGTCGGCTGCGGTCGCTCCTTCGCTGAGTTGCTCGTAGATGTCCTCGGCCTTTTCGTCGAGCGCGCGGATCGATTCATCCGCGGGCGCCGCGCCGGGAAGCTCCACGCGGAGCTCGCGAACAAGCATCCGCACGCCGGCCGCGATTGGTAGCGCCAGCAGCGCGCCGAGGATGCCCATCAACGTGCCGCCGACGAGCAGGGCGACGAGCACGATCGCCGGCGACAGGCGAAGCACACGGCCGTAGACCCGCGGCACGAGGATGCGGGTTTCGAACTCCTGATATACGAACATCACCGCCGCGACGACGAGGACCGTGACAATGCCCCGCGGTGCGACCGCCGCGATCACCGGGGCGCTCGCGATGAGACCTCCGACAAACGGGATCACGTCGGTGAGGCCTGCGAAGATCGCGATCGCGAGCGCGTTCTCGACGCGCAGCACGCTCAGCACGATGAACACGAACACGGTGATCGCGGCAGAGGTGATCAGCTGCCCGCGCATGTAGCCGCCGACGATCACCTTCAGCTCGTACAAGATCCTGGCGAGCTTGACGTGATGACGGCGGGTGACGACTGCGAAGACGATGCCCTTGGATCCAAGCGGGTCGGCGAGCAGGTAGATCGCGAGGAACATCGTCGTCAGCGCGTAGCCGATGGCCGTCAGGACGGCGGTCGAGTATCCGAGCAGCGAACGACCCGCGCGTGCTGTCAGGTCGTCGATCGGGAGTGACGTCAGGGAGCGGATCATCGAGTCGGTTCCCTCGTACGTGCCAAGCCACGCGATCAGCGAATCGAGTGCGGCCGGGGCGCGTGTCGTGAGCTCGGCGAGTTGGGCCACGAGGGGTGGCACCGTCAGCAGCAGCAGCCCGGCAAAGACGATCGCAAACGCGATGAACACGAGCGCCAGCGCGTTCCCACGGCCGAGCCGGTGACGTTCGAGCCAATTGATGATCGGCTCGATCGTTCCGACCAGGATCAACGCGACGAGGACGACGAGCAGGACGTTCGCTAGGGAGAACGCGAACCAGACCGCTGCGATCGCGAGCAAGACGAGCCCGATCGAGCGGGGGGTGATGTCGATGCGAATCGCGGGCGGGCGCGGCGGCGGTTCATGAGCGGGATCCACGGACCGCATCTTGCCCGCACGGGCGGTACTCGTGCTACACGCGATCCATGCGCATGGCGCGTGCTCTTAAGGGAATCTCTGTTCTGATCGTCGAAGATGATGTGGAAACCTTGGAGCTGTTAGCGCTCGGGCTGGCGGCGGTCGGCGCGAACGTGAAAAAGGCGGGGAGTGCGGAAGACGGCATGGGCTTGCTCGAGAGCTGGCGACCGGATGTAATCCTTTGCGATATCCAGTTGCCCGGGATCGATGGCTACACGTTCCTCGAGCTACTGCGCGCGAACCCGAGGCTGCGCTCGATCCCAGCCGCCGCGCTGAGTGGTGTCCTCGGGATACCGCGAGAGCACGTGCCGAGAGCAAGCTTCGAAAAGCTGCTGAGCAAGCCGAGCAAGCTGCCCGAGATCGTGCTCGCGCTCGCAACCTTGGCGAACGCGGCGAACGCGGAAACAGCGCAACCGGACACGACCACAGAGCTTCGAGAAGTGCTCCAGCGGCTCAATACAGCCTCTGGGTGCCGCTTCACCTCATTGCTGATCTTCGGCGAGAACGACGCGGTGCGAAGCCTGTGGACGTACGATCGCGATCGTCCGAAGCTCGATCCGTTTCCGCTCGGGCTTCCGGTGCACGCCTCGTATTGTGTGCTCGTCCGCGAGGCAGGCGAGATGTGCGTGGTCGAGGACGCGAGGACGGATCCAAGG
Source organism: Myxococcota bacterium (assembly GCA_030857175.1). Classification (GTDB taxonomy): domain Bacteria; phylum Myxococcota_A; class Polyangia; order Haliangiales; family Haliangiaceae; genus JABFXX01. The sequence goes on from JALZOJ010000034.1 coordinate 17,541, forward strand.
ACGACCGAGCATCCCGAGCGCGACCAGCTCACGCGCTACATCGGCGTCCCGCTATTCGGACCTGATGGCAAGATCATCGGGACGGTTTGCTCCTACGACGCCGAGCCTCGACCCGTCGCGCAGAAGACGCGTGACGCGGTTGCTGCGGTAGCGCGCGACATCGAGCCGTGGGTGCTGGCGCTTCTGGGCCACTGAAAGCGCACGCGTCAGTACGTTGCGCGCGAGGTGTCGGCGATCTTGTAGTCGACGAACTTGTGCGGCTCGACGGTGATCGTGTTCCAGAAGCCGTAACCGTCGAAGCTGTTCAAGTAGAGCTTGCCGTCGAGCTCCGCGACGATGGTGTACGTGCCCGGATCGAGCGCGACGGTGAAGCGGCCCGCGGCGTCGGACTTCACGAGCGCGCGTAGGCTCGGATGCTTCTCGTCGATCGGCGTGTCGGACTTGATCTTGCCGGCGAAGACGAAGACGCGGCACGAGAGCGGCGTGACGGTGCCTCGATAGTTCTCGGGCAACGGCGGCATGAAGTCGCCCTCGACACGTTCGACCGTTCCGCTCACGCCTTGCGCGCCGGTCACGGGCGCGGACGGGGACACGAGTGGTGGTGTTGCCGGCGATGTTGGCGGTGAGGCAGGTGCGCCACACGCTGCGAGAACGATGGCGATGATGGTGGATAGGCGAGTCATGAGGTTTTTCTGGCGGCCGTTCAATACAGACGTTCGGGACGCGTGAACGGTCTGTGTGCAGGAGACGTCAACACCGTCGCGTCGATCCCGCTCGAGAACTTCCTGCGGATGAGGGGTTGAGCTCGCGACCCGGTTGATCGAGGGTACGGCGGTGCCGCGCTACTTCGACTTCGAAGTGTCCTTGGTCGTTGCTCGTCGGACCTGGCGTCGTTTCCTGGTTCAGAAGTCGGCGACGTTTGCGGATCTGCATCTCGCGATTCAAGACGCCTTCGAGTGGCAGAACTATCACCTCTTCGAGTTTCGCCATCCGGGCAACTTGAACGTCATCGCGGGCATGCCCGACGAAGATGCGCCGACGACACCGGATGCGAAGCGGATCCAGGTCAAGGACCGACTCGATCCGCGTTCTTACGGATCGATGTGGTTCGAATACGAGTACGACTTTGGCGATGGTTGGATCCACGAGGTGAAGTTGCGTGACGAAGTCTCGTTGCCAGACTCGTTCAAGCGTCGCTTGGTCGACGGAGAGCGAGCCGCGCCTCCGGAAGACTGCGGCGGTCCGGGTGGATACGAACGCTTGCTGTCTGTCGTCGAGAAGGGCGTCGATCCCTGGGGCGATCTCGAGATGATCAAGGAGTGGCTCGGTAACTGGAACCCCGAGACCTTCGACCTCGACGCGCTGCGGAAGCAGTTCGATCGAGCGACGGGCGAGAAGCGACAGACGCGGTTCGTGAACAACTGACCAAGATGATCGAAGACGGATCCGGCGATCTGTTCGCGGCCCGAGTCGACGCGCTCGTCAATGCGGTCAACACCGTCGGCGTGATGGGAAAGGGCCTGGCGCTCGCTTTCAAGAAGAAGTTTCCAGACAACTTCACTGCGTACCGGAACGCGTGTGAATCGGGCGAGCTGAAGCCTGGCAAGGTCTTCCTTTTCGACAGAGGCGATCGTTCGCCTCGGTGGGTCGTTAATTTCCCGACGAAGCGCCACTGGCGCGATGCGAGTCGCATCGACGACATTCGTGACGGACTCGTCGATCTCGTGAAGCAAGTCGAGGCCCGTGGCATCGAATCGCTCGCGATGCCTGCGCTCGGTTGCGGTCTGGGCGGTCTCGAGTGGAAGGACGTTCGACCGCTGATCGTCGCGGCTGGCGAACGAGTGCCGTCCGTGCGCTTCGTGGTGTTTGCGCCGCAATAGGCGAACGCATACACGCTGCGCAGCGTCGGACGGTGACCGCCGCGCGTGGTAGATGTGCGGGATGCGAACCGCCCTCCTCATCGGTCTCTTGGCGTTCGGCTGCGGCAGAGACAACCCAGCCAAGTCCACCGAGAAGCCGGCGCCCAAGCCCGTCGCCTCGCCGGCATCACCGTCGGTGGCGCCGCCGACGAACGAACCCGCTGCAGATGAGGTCTCGGGGACCGTGTCCGAGACGATGGACGCGGGCGGGTACACGTACGCGCTCCTCGATCACAACGGCAAGAAGGTGTGGGTCGCCGGTCCGCAGACGAAGCTGGCCATCGGCACCGTGATCGATCCGGTCCGAGGATCGGCGATGCCCGGCTTCCGCAGTGACACGCTTGATCGAACGTTCGACCAGATCTACTTCATCAGCTCGTTCCCGATCGCAGGTGGCGCCGCGGCGGCGAATCCGCACATGGACCCGCGAGCCGCGACGTCGATCGAGAAGGTCAAACCATTCCCGGGCGGCACCACGGTCGGCAAGATCTTCGAAGACAAAGCCACGCTCGCGGGCAAGGCGGTCGTCGTGCGCGGCAAGGTGACGAAGGTCAACAATGGCATCCTCGGCCGCAACTGGGTCCATCTCCAAGATGGCACCGGTGGTGCTGGCACGAATGACCTCATGGTCACGACGAGCGCGACCACGGCCGTCGGCGATGTTGTCGTCGTGCGTGGCAAGGTCGCCGTCGATAAAGATTTCGGCGGCGGCTATCGATATGCCGTGCTCGTCGAAGACGCGTCGTTCGCGGCCAAGTAGCGTCGTACAGAGCCAGTCGTTCCAGAAGCCGTGACGGACAGCACCGAGCTCGGTCTGGCTCGCCCGACGAACTGCGACATCGGTGCCGCGTTTCCGATGGCAACGCACGTTCGCGTCGCGCAGGCTCGCCGGATTCTCGGTGCGTGCGCTGGCACTCAACATGCTGCGGTCGGACCACATGCAGAGAACGCTTCTCCTCGTGGCAGCACTTGCCGCATGCGCTGACTCCGACTCCGATAGATCGAAGGACGTCGTCGGTCCGTTCACCGGTCCGACACATCGCTTCGTGGTCGATGCGATCGGACTTCCAAAGACCACGACCGAGGCGCGCAGCATCGGCGGTGACCTCGACGGCAACGGCACCGTCGACAACCAGCTCGGCGCGGTCGTCGCGAATTTGCACTCGAACGGAAACCTCACGCCGCACGGCAAAGACATGATCGCCGCCGGCACGGTGCGGATGACCGTGGAGATCACGGCCGACGAGCTCGTCGACGATCCGACGGTTGGCGTGAAGATCATCGGGCATGACGATGGGAGCGTGGTCGAGGTCGGCGGCAGGCTCGTGGACGGCAAGTTCGTTTCGAACCGCACGGCAACGACGGCAGTCCCCGGCAAGGGCACCCTCGTGTTGCCGGTGTTCATCGACGCGGACCCGAGCGTCCTGCCGCTCGAGCACGTGCAGCTCGAGCTGACCCTCGTCGACGGTGGCTTGACCGGGCTCGTCCAGGGTGCCGCGGATCCGCGGGTGGTCGCGGATGCAGCGTACGATGGTGCGCGGCAGATGCTCGCTGCCCGTCCCGGGTCGCATCGGTTTTTCATGAGGTTGTTCGAGAACGAGCCACGCGACTGGCAGCTCGATCGCGAGGAATTCGCGAGCAATGGTCTGCTCCGATCGTTGATTGCTCCCGACACCACGCTCGGTGACCGCGAGTTGCTCGGGTTCGGGTTCGACATTCACGCGCGCGCGTGCGAGAGCGGGACGTGTTTGGACGGTGTGGCGTTCGATCGCTGCTTCGACCGGATCCACGAGAGCAGCGAGAGCGACGTGGACTGCGGCGGCGCGTGCGCGACGGCATGCGCCGGCGACGAGCGCTGCTCGGTTCCCGTGGATTGCCAGAGCAGGACGTGCGGCGCCGACGGACGTTGCGCCGCGCCGAGCTGCAGCGACAACCTCCGCGACGGCTTCGAGAGCGACGTCGACTGCGGCGGCGCGTGCGCGGGCTGCGCGCTCGGCCTCCGCTGTTATTTCGATAGCGACTGTGCGAGCGGGCAGTGCGGGCCACCGTGTCCGGATGGCGAGATTTGCCCGCCGAGCGATGAGACCTGCGAAGCCGCGCCGTAGCGAGCTGGGCAGATCACGTCGCACCGAGGTACCCGATCGGTGCCTTCCCCTTCGATCACGCTCCTGATATTGCGGAACGATGAAGATTCTGGGCGTCGTGCTTGTGAGTGTGATGGGCTGTGTAGCGCCTTCGAATGAGTCGGTGTCGGCGCACGCAGTGCAGCCGTCGGGCGCCGTGACGTTTCGCTTTCGCGGATCGTTGCCGCCGGAGGGCGACACCTGTCGGCATCGGGCAACGTGGCAAGGCGCGTTCTACTACCGAGAGAGTTTGTGCGGCACCAACTTTCACGGTTACGTGACGCTGCCCTCGACGCCGACCGAGGGCTATTCGTCGCCGTTTAATATCGGTGACGGTGCGCCCTACGGCATGGTGTTCACCTCGGCGGGTCGGCGCCCGCGGGTGATGCCTTACGTGCAAGTCAGCGTCGCAAACGATTTCGAGGATCCGTATTGGGCGTATCCCTCGCCGAGCGACCTGTTCGAAATCGCGAGTGGTACATCAAACTCGAATGACGGGTTCTTCGCGTCGTTCTTGGATCCCACCGCAACGGCGATCGACAACGAGGAGCTCATTCCGGATCCGGCGCGATTCTCCGAGGTCTGTTGGAACGCCTTGGGTGGTTGCGCGATCGTCGTCGGCGACGCGTGGGCTGAGTTCAACGCGATCGATCTCCGGTTCACGCGATCGCCCATCGCGATCCCGGTGCCGGCGACGGAGGAGAATCCGTTCGTAGGCTCGTCGAATACGTGGCTCGACACCGATCACACGATGATGGGATTCACGCTCGACATCTTTGATGCGAGTACTTTCGCGACGCCGACGTGCGACTCCTGGACGCTCTTTGACGAAGGTGGAACAGAGAGCGCGGTCGAGGGAATCGTTCACCACGACGGCCACGGACTGCAGCACGCGGCGTACACGGTCACGGCCGGCTCGGCGAATCCGGCGCGGCAATTCATCGCGACGAACGTCACGTGCACGTTTGCGCGTCCCGACGGTGCTCGCCTCGAGAACACCGTCATCTGGTACTAAAGCGCCCGCTCCAAGCGAAGTCGAGCCATGTAGGGCTTCACGGTCGAGCTCGAGATCGCGGGCGACCTGAACAATCTCGCGGCGATCGGCGCAACTTCAGATCGGATCGAGGTGTCGTTCGTTCCTGCACCATGGCGCCCCGTCACATGCTCCTTGTTGCCGGCGTTGCTGCCGGTTCCTTCGTCCTCTCCGATCGGAGCGATGCGCAGACGCCGGCTGCCGCGCCAGCGTCCGTCCTCATGGCGAGCAGTAGGACGTGCGACGGCCTGCGCGAGCTGATGATCGATACGGTCGTCCACCAGACGGTGGTCGGGTACAGCCCGTATGCGAACAACGGGCGGCGGCACTTTCACCGACGACAGCCGGTGAAGACGCCGGCGAATAACAAGCGGCGCAAGCGGATGGCGAAGCCCGTCGCGCCGAGCTCGTTCGACGGCGGCGGCGAGGCCGGGGCGCCGATGCCAACCGCGCCTGTGACGGCGAGCCGGAGTCATGACTTCAGCGCCGAGCAGCATCGCAACGAGATGCCGGCGCCGTCGGGGCCCGGGCACTACACGACGACGAACGTGCAGGAGAAGGGCGTCGACGAGGCCGACATCATCAAGACGGACGGCAAGTTCATCTACACGGTGCGCGCGAACGAGCTCGTGATCGCGAAGACGTGGCCGGTGGACAAGACGAGCATCGCGGCGCGCGTGACGTTCAAGACGTTGCATCCGCAACATCTGTATCTGCGCGGGACGGATGTGATCGTGCAGGGGCAGACGAGCGAGCAGCTGCAGGGCTGGGGGCCGCAGGCGCGGACGCGCGTGATCGTGATCGATGCGAGCAATCGCGAGAGTCCGACGGTCAAGAAGATCGTGGATGTCGACGGGCACTCGGTGAGCTCGCGCGTCGTGCGCAATGACCTGTTCCTCGTGCAGGCGACGCAGCTGCAGATCTCGCCGAAGCTGTACGAGGTGGCGAAGGAGGCGATGGGGAATGCGTCGCGCCCGGATCAGCAGACGCTGCGGCCGTGGGAGGCGCAGGCGGCGCTTGCGCGATCGTTGCGCAGTGCGGTCGCGGCGAAGATCACGACGAGCGATGTCGACAACGCGCTGCCTCGCATCCGGAATGGCGTGGCGACGAAGCAGATGGCGTGCAGCGATCTGCACATTCCGCCGAACAACATCCAGATGCAGATGACGACGCTCGCGAAGATTTCGCTGGCGGAGCCGAAGGGCGAGCTCGTCGGAGCGATGGTGACCGGCGCGCAGGTGTACGCGTCGCCGACGACGATGTACGTGACCGCGCCGCATTACGTGACGACCGCGAAGGGCTACGACTACGGGACGCAGGTGCACCAGTTCGCACTCGGCGACGACAACACGCGGCCGTCGTATGTCGCGAGCGGGCGCGTCGACGGGATGCTGCTCAATCAGTTTTCGATGAGCGAGTGGAAGGGCGACCTGCGCATCGCGACGACCGATCAGAACATGACGAGCAATAACCTGTTTGTCATGCGGCCGTTCGGAAAGACGTTGGGCGTGATCGGTAGTGTGCGTGGGATGGGGAAAGGCGAGCGCATCTATTCGGGACGGCTCGTCGGCGATCAGGGTTATCTCGTCACGTTCCGGCAGACGGATCCGCTGTACACGCTCGACCTCAAGGACCCGACGAATCCGAAGGTCGCGGGCGAGCTGAAGGTGAATGGTTTCTCGAGCTACATCCATCCGATCGGCGACGGGCTGTTGCTGACGATCGGGCAGGATGCCGACGCGAACGGGCGGCAGCTGGGCGTGCACATGCAGGTGTTCGACGTGAAGAATCCGGCGAAGCCGACGCGCAAGTTTCACGAGACGCTCGGCGTGGGCACGCAGTCGACGGCGCAGAACGATCACAAGGCGTTCTTGTGGGATCCCAAGACGAGCACGTTCGCGGTGCCACTCGTGCACTACGCGAACAACCAGTACTTCCAGGGTCTCGTTGTCTACAACCTCGACAAGCAGAAGGGGTTCACGAGCAAGGGCCGCGTCGACCACAGCGAGCTCGGCACGGAGTGGGTCGACGAGCAGTGTGCGGTGCAGCGGAAAGCCGCGCCGAAGGCGAAGCTCGCGTCACTGGCTTACTGCAATCCCACCTATCAGAAACAGTATCGCGCGCAGCACCCGATCTCGCGCAGCCTCATCATCGACGAGTACATCCTGAGCTTGTCGAATCTGGGCTTCGAGATTCATGCGCTCTCGAACCTCGAGGACGCGAAGGCATCGGTCTCGTGGACGGCCGTGCAGAAAAAGACCGCGATCGCCCGCTAAGACAGCGGCTGAGCGACGAGCTGGCATGTCGCATGCTCGTTGTCTGAGGCATGCCATCCGTTCGCGCACTTGAGCCCGATCCAAAGTCATCCACGCCACAACCGGCGCAGAACAGCGCAGCAGAGCCGGATCCGAAGGGGCAGTCACCCGACGAGCCCATCGAGTTCGCGGCCGACACTGACGTTGCGCGCGGGAACGAGGAGCGCGCGAACGCCGAGCCCGAGCCGCAGGCGCTGCACGCCGCGGAGGTCCCCGGGAAGCCCGACGTCGCGCAGCGTCGGCGCGAGATCGAAAAAGACAGCGAGATCGGAAAAGACAGCTAACGAACGCCCCTCGTTTGGGGGTTGGGCGGCGTCCGCCCAATAGGATTGGATCGGGTCCCGTGTGTGAGATCGAAGACCCGCGGCTGTATCTCGGGGCTTGGACGGCCTATCCTCGCGACGTGTCCCAAACAGACAAGCGGAAGCAGTCGCTGTACTTCCCGGAAGACATGTTGAAAGAGATCCAGCACGAGGCGGCTCGTCTCGATCGCTCGCTGTCCTGGATCGTGCAGCAATGTTGGAAGTACTCGCGCACGAAGATGAAGGAATTCCCATCGAGCACCGAGGAGCCGGGCTCTTTGCCAGATCCGCGCGAGGAACCGTAGGTTTCACCCGCTTCGCGCCTCGCTCCGAGATAAGTTCGGCGCGATGATCAGGTGGGCAGCAGTTTTTGCGACCGCGGCGTTCTGTGTTGGCAACGCGATCGCTGGAGGCATGTATCTGCCCGGTCCGGGCGCGGTCACGACCTCGCGCGCGGGTGCGGCGGTCGCGTCGACGGATACGGGCGAGGCGCTCGCGGTCAATCCCGCGGGACTCGCGAAGACGTTCGGCACCACGATCACGCTGTCGGCGGCGTTCATCGATTATGCGATGACGTTCCAGCGGCGGGGGACGTACGACGACGTTCCGAACGTCGACCTCGCGTACGAGGGGCAGCCGTATCCCGTCGTCGAAGATGGGTCGAAGGCGGCGCTCGGGATCGGCGGCTTTCAGCCAATTCCGGTGTTCGCGGTGACGCACGCGCTGAAGGCGGTGCCGGGCCTGACGCTCGCGCTGGGAATGTTCGCGCCGAACTCGTACCCGTTCCGCGATATGTGCACGCGGCAGCCGGGCGGCGGCTGCAAGAAGTACACGTTCAACGGCGATCCGAATGAAGCGCCGAGCCCGGTCAGGTACGACATCGTCGATCGCGGGGCCGTGTTGTTCACGCCGACCCTCGCGGCGAGCTATCGCATCTTGCCGAACCTCGACGTCGGCGCGCGGTTCGGGTGGGGGTTCTCGCGGCTGAAGTCGACGGTGAACATCTGGTCTGCGCCGGGAAACGTGGTCGAGGATGTCGGCGGCGACGGCATGCTGACGGTGAGCGCGAAGGACAACTTCGTGCCGACGTATGGCGTTGGCTTCGCGTTTCGGCCCGCGCCGGCGATCGAGATCGCGGGTGTGTACAACTCGGAGATCTCGATCCAGGCGAAGGGGACTGCGAAGACGACGCTCGGTCCGCGGTCGGGCTCGTCGGGGATCGAGGTGATGGTCGTGCCGATTCCCGACGACTTCGCGCTCTGCGAGAAGGGCGGGCGCGTCGGTGCGCTGAAGGCGTGTGTCGGGGCGGTGCTGCCGCGCAGCGTGACCCTCGGCGGGCGATACAAGTTCCTTGGCAGTAACGGGAACGAGCGCGGTGACATCGAGCTCGGTGTCGGCTGGGAGAACTGGGGCAACAAGGCGTCGACGGATTTTCGCGTGAAGATCGATTCGGAGATCGTGACGGCGGGCGGCGGTGGGTTCTCGATCAAGGAGAACGAAGTGCGTCACGGCTTCCAGGACGTGTTCAACGTGCGCGTCGGCGGCAGCTGGCGGTTTCCCGTCGGCGAGAACACGCTCGTCGCGCGCGGCGGCATCGGGTACGACACGGCGGCGGCGAAGCCGGGCTGGATGCGCGCCGACATCGACGGTGCGGCGCGCACGACCATCACGGGAGGCGCCGGCTATCGAACGAAGCGGTTCCAGATCGACGCGGGGTTGGGTGTGATCCTCGAGGGCACCGTCGACAACGGCGGCGAGTGCAACCCGATCTCGCCGATGCCGGGTGACCTCGGCTGCAATCGCGACGGCGTGCAGGACCCACTCGACGATCGCCGCGGACCCGATCCGCTCAACCCGCTCCTCGTGCCGGAGCAGCAGCTCCAGGCGCCGGTGAACCACGGGACGTTCAAGTCGCACTACGTGTTGTTCATGCTCGGCGCGACGACGTGGTTCTGATCAGCGAGCCGTAAAGCTGACCGACACCTGTCAGCATGTTCTTCAGGCGCACGGCGAACGCGCGTGGCTGGAGCAGACGGCTTTCGGGCCCATGATATGCAGACGCCAGAGCCGCAATGCTCGGGGAGTCGTTTGTGACCGAGAACCGCCGCAGACTTTGGCCGCGCTACGTCGCCGTTGCGCTCGCGCTCGTTGTCGTGATCGCCGCGCTCGCGGGCGTGAAGTTCAAGCAGATCAAACAACTCATCGGATTCGGCGAGCAGATGCAGGCGGCCGGACCACCACCCGAGGCTGTGGGCTCGGCGGTCGCGGAAGCGAGGACGTGGGAATCCACGCTGTCGGCCGTCGGATCGATCTCCGGCGCGCAGAGCGTGCAGGTCGCGGCCGAGATGCCCGGCACCGTCACGAAGATCCTGTTCGACTCCGGCGACGTCGTGAAGCAAGGGCAGGTGCTCGTCGCACTCGACTCGCGCACCGAGACCGCGCAGATCCGCGCGCTCGAGTCGCGCGTCGCGCTCGCGAAGACGAACCTCGCGCGCACGAAGCAGCTGCTCGATACCGGTGCGGTCCCGCGCGCTGAATACGACACCGCGTCGAACGAGCTCGTCAGCGCCGAGAGTGGGCTCGCATCGCTGCGCGCGCAGATCGGCCAGAAGACCGTGCGTGCGCCGTTTGCGGGCAAGACGGGCATTCGCGCGATCAACGTCGGCCAGTACCTCGCGCCGGGCACGATGATCACGACGCTCGAGTCGCAAGGCGGGATGTATGTCGACTTCTCGTTGCCGCAGCAGGATCTCGCGATGGTGGCCGTCGGCAACAAGGTCCGGATCGCGGTCCGCGGCGACGAGACCTCGATCGAAGGCGCGATCACCGCGGTCGATCCGACTGTCGACGCGGTCACGCGCAACATCAAGCTGCGCGCGGCGGTGACGGAGAGCGGCAAGCTGCGCTCGGGCATGTACGTGACGGTGCAGGTCGTGTTGCCGACGCAGACGAGCATCGTCGCGGTGCCGCTGACTTCGGTCGTGCGAGCGACGTACGGCAACTCGGTGTTCATCATCGAGGACGGCAAGAGCCCGCAGGGACAACCGAACAAGGTGGCGCGCCAGGCGTTCGTCAAGCTCGGACCCGCACGCGGTGACTTCGTCGCCATCGTCGACGGGTTGAAGGCCGGCCAGACGATCGTCAGCGAGGGCGCGTTCAAGCTTCGCAACGGCTCACCGATCGTCATCAACAACTCTGTGAAGCCGAAAGCCGAGATCGATCCCCATCCCGAGAACCGCTGATGAAGTCGATCACCGACATCTTCATCCGGCGACCCGTTCTCGCGATCGTCGTGAACGTGATCATCCTCGTCGCGGGGTTGCGCGCGGTCACGTCGCTCAACACGCGGCAGTATCCGCGGCTCGATAGCGCCACGATCACCGTGCGCACCGCGTACATCGGCGCCGACGCCGACCTGGTCCGCGGCTTCATCACCGTCCCGCTCGAGCGCGCGATGGCGGCGGCCGAGGGCATCGACTACATCGAATCGCAGAGCACGCAGGGTCTCTCGACGATCAACGTCCGCTTGAAGCTCAACTTCGATTCGACGGCGGCGCTCGCCGACATCAGCGCACGCGTCGCGCAGATGCGCGCGGACTTGCCGCCGGAAGCGCAGGTGCCGTCGATCGCGGTCGAGCCGTCCGAGGCGGCATTCGCGTCGATGTACCTGAGCTTCGGCTCGTCGATCCTCGAGGAGAATCAGGTCACCGACTACCTGATCCGGATCATCCAGCCTCGGCTCTCGGCGCTGCCGGGCGTGCAGAAGGCCGACATCCTCGGCGGGCGAACGTTCGCGATGCGCGTGTGGCTCATGCCCGATCGCATGGCGGCGCTCAACGTCTCGCCATCGGTGGTGCGGCAGGCGCTCGCCGCGAACAACTACGCGGCGGCCGTCGGGCAGACGAAAGGCAACCTGACCCAGCTCGACATCTCGGCGACGACGGATATTTCGTCGGTCGAAGAGGTCGAGCAGCTCGTGCTCCGCGAGCACCAAGGCACGCTCGTCCGCTTGAAGGACATCGCGAAGGTGGAGCTCGGCGCCGAGGAGTACGACCTCGATGTTCGGTTCAGCGGCAAGCGCGCGGTGTTCATGGGCGTGTGGGTCGCGCCGACGTCAAGCTCGCTCGAGGTGATCCGCGGCGTGCGCGCCGAGATGGCGAAGATCCAGAGCGAGCTGCCGTCCGGCATGGAAGGTCAGATCGCGTTCGACTCGACCGTGTACATCGAGGACGCGATGGACGAGGTTGTCCTGACGCTCTCGCACACGATCTTGATCGTCGCGATCGTGATCTTCGTCTTCATCGGTTCACTTCGGTCGGTGCTCGTCCCGCTCGTCGCGATTCCGATCTCGCTGATCGGCGGTGTGTTCGTGATGTACGCGTTCGGGTTCACGCTGAATCTCTTGACGCTGCTCGCGATCGTGCTGTCGGTCGGGCTCGTCGTCGACGATGCGATCGTCGTCGTCGAGAACGTCGAACGGCACATGCAGGACGGGATGTCGAGATTCGATGCCGCGCTGCACGGCGCACGCGAGCTCGTCGGTCCGATCATCTCGATGACGATCACGCTCGCGGCCGTGTACATGCCGATCGGTCTGCAGGGCGGCCTGACGGGTGCGCTGTTCCGCGAGTTCACGTTCACGCTCGCCGGCACGGTCCTGATCTCGGGCGTCGTCGCGGTGACCCTGTCGCCGATGATGGCGTCGAAGATCCTCAAGGAGGGCCACGCTCGCGGCTGGTTTGGTCGCGCCGTCGATCGCGTGTTCGAGGCCGTTCGCGCGTTCTACGTGCGCTGCCTCGATGGCACGCTGCGCGTTCGCCCCGCGGTCTACGCCGCATGGATCGTGCTGTCGCTCCTCGTCATCCCGCTCTACATGTTCTCTCCAAAGGAGCTCGCTCCGGTGGAGGACCAGGGCAGCATGTTCACCGCGATGGACGTCCCGCCGAACGCGACGCTCGAGCAGATGACGGTGTACGCCGAGCAGGTCGGCAAGGTGTTCCAGTCGACACCGGAGTTCGAACACAGCTTTCAGCTCACGTTTCCCACCGGCGGCTTCGGCGGCATGATCCTGAAGCCGTGGAAGGAACGCGCTCGCTCGATCTTTCCGATCGAGGCCGAGATCAACATGAAGCTCTCGAGTCTCACGGGTGTGCGCGCGCCGGTGTTCTTGCCGCCCGCGCTCCCGAGCGCCGGCTTGTTTCCCGTCGAGATGGTGATCGCGTCGACGGCGAATCACGAGGAGATCGCCGGCTTCGCGGACAAGCTCGTCATGGCGGCGATGCAGAGCGGGCAGTTCGCCTTCCCGCCGATGGTCGACGTGCGCATCGATCAGGCGAATGCGGAGCTCGTGATCGATCGCGACAAGGTCGCGGCGCTTGGCCAGACCATGCAGCAGGTCGGCTACGACCTCGGCGCGATCCTCGGCGGCAACTTCGTGAACCGCTTCGAGCTCGACGGCCGCGCGTACAAGGTCATTCCGCAGATCGTGCGCTCGGCGCGGCTCAATCCCGAGCAGCTGACCGAGATCCACATCTCGGGCCCGAACAACCAGCTCATACCGCTCGGCGCGGTCGCGACGATCAAGATGGGCGTGCAACCGCGCTCGCTCAATCGCATGCAGCAGCTCAACGCGGTCAAGATCTCCGGCGTCGCGACGCAGTCGCTGAGCGATGCGCTCGACACGCTCGAGACCGCGGCCGCGAAGATCCTGCCGCCTAACTACCGCCTCGACTACACCGGCGAGTCGCGCCAGCAGCGTGCAGAGGCCGGCAAGTTCTTGCCTGCGATGGGGCTCGCGCTGCTGCTGATCTTCATGGTGCTCGCCGCGCAGTTCAACTCGTTCCGCGACCCGTTCATCATCCTCGCGTGCTCGGCGCCGCTCGCGATGTTCGGCGCGCTGATCTTCACGTTCCTCAAGTTCTCGGGCCCGCCGGGCATGACGTTCGGGCTCACCGACGGCTGGACCACCACGCTCAACATCTATTCGCAGGTCGGGCTCGTGACGCTCGTCGGTCTCGTGTCGAAGAACGGCATCCTGATCGTGCAGTTCGCGAATTCGCAGCAAGTCGCGGGCATGAGCAAGCTCGAGGCCGTGCGCGAAGCTTGCCGCATCCGCTTCCGCCCGATCTTGATGACGATGGCCGCGACCGTCGCCGGCCACTTCCCGCTGACGCTCGTCGAGGGGCCAGGCGCCGCGGCGCGCAACTCGATCGGCCTCGTGCTCGTTGGTGGCATGACCGTCGGCACGATCTTCACGCTGTTCATCCTGCCGTCGGTCTACGTCCTCCTCGCGCGCGACCACTCCAAAGACCTGCCCAAGCTCTCACCGGTCGAGAACTGATCCTCACAGGTCGATCACGACACCGAACCACGTCGCCCAGCCGGGCTGAAGTGCGAGCTCGCCGTCGCGCTTCATCACGCTGGCCTGGAGCTGCGACGTCAGTGCGAGCGAGTATCGGTCGCCGATCCGCCAGAGTGCGCCGCCTGTTGGCCCGATGTAGCCGGCCGCCGACGCGTTCGATGCGCGGCCCTCGATCGTCTGCCAGATTCCACCACCGCCCAGCTCGAGGCCGGCCCACGCCTCGAATGCGCCGCGCTGGATGCCGAGCCGGTAGCCACCGAAGGCGATCGCCGAGGTCTCTCGAAACATCTCGCCGCGTCCCGAGCTGACCGTCGCACCGGCGAACCAGCGTGACGATCGCAGCTCGGTGCGCAAGCTGGGGATCGCGCCGAGCTCGTTCGCGGTGCCGCGCGAGATTCCTCCCGCGACACCGAGGCGGAGCGGGCTCGATGCTTCGCCCTTGGCACGCGTCACCGGCAGCGCGCTCACCGAGAGCTCGTCCCACCGCACGATGCGTCGCTCGCCGTTGGCGACCGTGATCTTCGCGGCGAGTGACTTGCCGTCCTTCCACAAGTAGACCGCGTAGGGCCCGGGCTGCACCGTGACCGCGTTGCGAACGTCCGAGGTCAGCTCGGCGATCACGTGATCCTGCATCACGAGCGCGCGCTGGAAGCCGCGCGGCAATTCGATCGTCGCGCGGCTTCCGCTCGTCGAGACGAGATCGGTGAGGATCAAGTCGCCGCGACCCGCGAGCCGGTAGTCGTAGGCCGGATGTTGTGGCCCGATCACCGTCGCGCCGGTGGTGCGCAGCGTGTGCACGTACGCGTACTGATACGCCTCGACGAGCGTGACGAGGCCGTCGCCCGAGCTGTCCGCGGCGCCGCGCAGGCCCGAGACGAGATGATGCGTGAAGAACGAGCCGCGCAGATCCTGCGATTCGAGCGCGAGCTCGTCGGCCGCGCTCGAGGTGAGCAGCACTTCGCCCGTGCTCGCGAGCTCGTCGGTGAGCCTGATCTGGAACGCGGGTCCAGGCGTGCCGCCCTTGGCGCGCAGGAGCGCACCGCTCTTGCAGCTGTCGACGAGGGCGAGCCGGACGTCCGCGCCGGTCGAGACGAGCCACCGTCGCAGGTCGCCGAACGCGAGGCGATCCGTGCCGAGCTCGAGCGCTTCTCCGTCGGAGTGGCCGGAGAAGTAGAACACCACCATCACGCGGTTCGTACCGCGCTGGTAGTCCGCGACGCGGCGGCGCGTGAGCGCCATCGCTTGCTCGAGCTCCTTGACCGAGCGGCCTTGGAGGAGCACGAGGTCCTCGCTGCGGACGCCACCGAGCTCGACGAGGACGCGTGCGAGCTTGCTGGCGTCGGTCTCGGCGAAGTGAAGCGCGGGCTGCGCGCCACTGCCGACGTTGTTGCCGACCACGACCGCGACGCGCTTGGTGTCGGCGTGTGCGGGTGCGGCGAACGCGACCACGAGCGCGAGCAGGAGCGCCACCGACCTCACGGCTTCACCTTCTCGAAGACAACCGAGAGCTGTTCCTCGACGGGAACGTCGAGCGACAGCTGCGTGCGAATCGCGGTTGGTCCACGCGCCCGGATGCCACGCAGCGCCGCGAGCACCGGCTCGACGGAGATCGGCGCGCGCGACACCAGCGCGAAGACGCGCTCGGGACCGAGCGTGCCATCGAGGATGACGCTGCCCGGGACCTCGTGGACCGGCGCATCGGGGAGCTTCACGCTCGCGTGGCCGTTGTACGGGTAATAGATCGTCGCGTTGCCGGCCGCATCGATCGACGCGATCACGAGGTGCTGCGACGCGGCGGCCTTGATGACGAAGCGGATGCGATCCCCGGGTTGAAGCGAGATGCCGTCGTGCACGGCCATCACGCGATCGCCGCGGTTCGCGTACAGCTGCAGCGTTGCCGAGCCCTTGATGCCGAGCTCGCTCGCCGGCTCGGGCTCGCGCGGGATCAAGATCACGCCCGCCGCGACGGCCGCGGCCAGCATCGGTGGCATCAGCCACCAGAGCGCTCGCCGCCGCGGCGCGAGCGCCGGTAGCTGGCGCGGCAAGACGTGCTCGATGAAATGCCGCCGACTCGCTTCGGCTTCGCGCATGCGCTCGCGGCACTGCGCGCAGGTCTCGACGTGCGAGAGGGTCGCTGCACGCGCGTCAGTGTCGAGCGCGCCCAAATGGACAGCGTCGAGGGTTTGCGCCGAAGGGTGAGTCACGCGGCGTTCCTCGCGGCGTATTTACGTGCGTTCGCGGCGAACTCGTTCAGGTGATTGACGACGCTCCGCCGCGAGATGCCGAGCGTCTGCGCGACCTCGGCTTGATCGAGCCCGTCGACATGGTGCAGCCACGCGACGACGCGCAGCTTCTCCGGGCTGCGCTTGATGATGCGCGCGACCAGATCGCGATCGCCGAGCGCGCTCGCGAAGTCGTCGATCGCGAGCTCGGGCAGCTCGTCGGTCGGCTGCGGTCGATGCTTGCGATCGCGCAGCTCGTTCAAGCAGTAGTTGGTCGCGATCCGGTAGATCCATCCAAGCGCCTCGGGCGGCGCCTTCTCGAGATGGCGATGGACTCGCATGAACGTCTCCTGGGTCGCGTCCTCGGCGCCCGACGCATCGGCGAGCAGGCGGACGCACCTCGCATAGATGATCGGCCCGTAGGTACGGTAGAGCCTGGTGAGCCGGTCTTCAGACATGAACGGTGCGGGGAAAGCCTCATGATGACCGGCGCGCGAGAGAAGCCTGCTGCTGCGCCGGTGTTTGCCACGTAAGGCGCGACTTCACTGCTCGATGCAGTACAGCGCGGCTTCGTCGGTGCACGAGAGCGCGCAGTTGGACGCGGTCCACTTGTTGTTACTCGCCTGTGCATTGCCAACGAGCCCGTTCCCGATCGCGCCGCCGTCGAGCTCGTCCCAACCGCCGCAGAAGAGGTTCTCGCTCGGGATCGTGCCGTTGGCGCTCGTCCCCGTCCACACCGCCATCAGTCCGCCGACGACCTGGCACTTGGTCGGCGCCACGTAGGCCGCGCCGAACGGGTCGAGGTTGATCGCGCGCTGCAGATTGCCGCTCGTCAGCACGTCCCAGTTCGTGGCGACCATCGTGCCGTCGACGAGCAGATAAGCGCCGGTGGATCGTGTCAGGCGAGCGGCGGCGGCCGTCGTCTGATTCGAGAGCCACGCCCTGTACGTGCCCGCGAGACCGGCGGCGGCCGCGCGCGCTTCGCACTTCATGTCCGCACCGGCGAGCCCGCCGAGCAGGCCGCCTGCATAGACGGTGTCGGTCACGAACACGCGCTTGTTACCTGTGACGACCGCGGGTCCTGACGTGGCATCGGGCGCCAGCGGTTCGCTGGAGACGCCGTCGCACGCGACGACGAATGACAGGATCAGACAGCAGCTCGCGAGGTGGTTCATGTCTCGTACAACCCGAGCGCGGTCCGTCGTGCGCAAAGAATTTTACGATCGGCCTTTGCCACATCGGTGTCATAGCTAGATCACAGCACGCGAGATTCGCGCGTCGACATGACGGCATCGGTGATAGCGTCGTGAGCATGAAGCGTCTGGCGCTCGCGCTCGTGTTGATCGGAGGAATCGTTGGTTGCTTCGGCTCGGGCGGCGGCAACAGCCCCGACGGCGGCGTCGATGCTCCCGATGCAGGCAATGGCACCGGGTCCGGATCTGCGAGCGCGATGGCAGGCACGACCGGCGCCGACGATGGCGTCGCGATGCTCGGCCTCGCGGCCGGCTTCCTCGTGTGCGGCTTGCGGCTGCGCTTGCGGTTCCGCCGTCGCGTGCGCGTCGTCGCGCCGGGACAGATCCAGAGCGATCCCGCATGGGCACTGCTCGCCGCGACGCAAGCCGGTGTGATCGAAGCGGGCGGTCGCGAATCTTCGACGCACGCTGACTGAGGATCGCGTTGGAGCGCCGGGCGTTCTGGTTCGCGGCGTTCTGCCTGTGGCTGCTGTTCTTCGTGCTCGCGTGCCACACGCCGGTGATCCTCGACGACTGGTATCCGCTCGCGTACTGGCGCCATCGCGAGCTCGGGCCGAGCGCGATCTGGGACTACGGCTACTACCAGTACTTCAACCAGAACCCGCGGCTCGGCGATGTCTATCTCGCGATCATCAACGGGTCGCGCGCCGTGCACGTGATCGTGACGCCGCTCGTGCAGCTCGCGGTGCTCGTGACCGCGTTCGCGATCGCGTTCGCACGCTGGCCGCGACCGACGTGGCGTGATCTCCAGCTGCTGCTCGTCATGCAAGCGCTGTTGTGGCTCGTGATCCCGGTGCCCGGCATCATCTACTTCTATCGTCCATTCGCGACGAACTATCTCTGGTCGTTCACGATCATGCTCGCGCTGTTCGTGCCGTACCGGATCGCGCTCGCACACGGCGTCGCGGCGCGCTTCTATCACGCGCCGCTCGTGCTCGTCCTCGGCTGGTTTGCGGGGATGGGCAACGAGCACACGGGACCGGCGGCGATCGTCGCGATGATGTGCTTCCTGTTCGCGGCATGGCGACTCGGGCGGTTGCGGCTGTGGATGATCGCGGGCGCGTTCGGCCTGTGCACGGGATATCTGATGCTGTACTTCGCGCCGGGGCAGGGGCTGCGTTACGGCGGCCTCGCGGCGAACTACACGCCGGTCTCGACGCTGCTCGATCGTGGCGTCGAAGGCTGCTTCGACATCGTGCTCATGTTCACGAGCGAGGCGCGGCTCGGCATCGTGTATCTCGTGGTGTCGCTCGTCGTGTATGTCGACACGTTTCGTCGACGGAACACCGCCATCCCGGCGCTGCCGAAGACAACCGCGCTCGCGGCGGCCGCGCTCGTCGTCTCGTCGCTCTCGATCATCGTGACGCTGTTCGCGTCGCCGACCGTCGGCGAGCGCACGTTCTACGCGTCGGGCGTGCTGCTCGTAGCCGCGTTCGCGGTGATCTACGAGCAGCTGCTCGGAGAGGCACGCGTGCGCCGGTTCATCCTCACCGCGTGCACGCTGATCTTCGCGTATCACGCGGTGCGGTTCGTGGTGACGTATCGCGCCGTCAAGGCCGAGAACGACGACCGCATCGCGCAGCTGCGTGACACGCCGAGCGGAAAGGTCGCTCGTGTGCCCGCGTACGTGCATCACGAGATGACGCGCTGGCACTACGGCGATGACTTTCGCTACGCCTCGCTGCGCGAGTACGTCGGCAACGAGGTGTTCGGCATCGCGGGGATCGAGCTCTCGGATCGCCCGGACTGGTCTCAGCCCTCGATGCCGGATCGCTGGACCGCGACGCGCGTGTACGAGCCACCGCTCACGCCCGAGGAAGCGGCGAAGCTCGCGCCGATCACGTACGTCCCGACGCACTGGGAGTGGTCGCTCAAGCAGCTGCGTTGGCTGATGTGGTCGACAGACTTCACGAAACACGGCGACCACCGCCTCGTGCGCTACACGATCAATTCGAACCTGACATCGGGCGATCCCCGGCCGATCGTCGTGCTCGAGTGGACACCGCGTGGCGAGCAGCTCATCGCAGGCGCTGACGCGGGCGATGGCTCGGTGCGCGTGACGAGCACGCCCGCGGAGGTCACCGATGCGTATTTCGTCGGCTGTGGGCGTACGCTCCGCGTCGACGCGATCGCCGAGCGCGATGGCTCCCGGCGCTACGCCGTGCCGCTCGCGTGCCACGAGATCCACACGCTGCTGCTGTGCGAACCGGAGCGATGCTGGCTCGCGGGGCGGATGTGGCGATGACGTTGCCGCGCGCCGCGCTGCTGGCCTTCTCGATCGCGTTCGTGCTCGTTCACGGCGCGTTCGTCTGGCTGTCGCCGGTCCAAGGCGCGCCGCTCGAGCACGTCACGTTCTCGCAGCTCGTCGGCTGTTCGCTCGCACGGTGGCCGATCGTTCACGTGATCGCGACCCCGCTCATCGGGCTCGCTCTCGTGTTCGGTCTGTTCACGATCGCGGCGCGTCGCTTGCCGAACGTCGATGCGTGGCCGGATACGATCGCGATCATCTTCCTCGCCGCGTGTGCATGGCTCGCGACGCCGGATGCCGAGCTCGTCTGGTGGCATCGTGAAAACGCAGCCGTGTGGATCTATGGCGCGGCAGCCGCGCTGTGGTTCGCCGCGCCGTATCGCTGCAACTGGCAGCCGCGCGCGATCCACGCGCCCTTGCTCTTCTTGGTCGGCCTGTGCGCGGGCAGCTCGACGCGCCAGATCGCGGTGCCGCTGCTCGCCCTCGTGGCGTACGCGATCCATCACATGGAGCGCCCGCGTCCGCGCTGGGCGTGGATCGGCCTCGCCGGTCTCGTGCTCGGGACGACCGCTTCGTTCATCGCGGTGCCGCTGCTCGATGTGGCGGCGTTCGTCGCGGGCTCGGGCAAGCTCATCGTGCTGACGATGTCGTTGCAAAAGGGCGCGCAGCTGTTCTCGCTGCTGCTCGCGCTCGCACTCGTCGCGGTCGTGCATGCGAGCGTGCGCCCGAAGGAAAGCGTTGCCTTTGCGCCCGGTGATGCCGTCGAGACCACGCGCTGGATCTGGGGGTGGTGCGGGCTCGCGCTGCTCTCTCTGTTCGATCCCGAGTACTCGCACGCGACGCTGTTTCCGGCCGCCCTGCTCCTGTGCATCGGCGCGTATCCCTACGTCGGGTGGCTGACCTCGTCTCGCGTGTCGCGATGGCTGGTCGGTGCGGTCGCGGTCACGACGCACCTCATCGCGTGGTCGCGCTTGCTGCGCTGACCGAGACGGCGCGTAGACTCGCCTGATGTTCATGGATCGCGAGCTCTCGTGTCGGCTGGAACGCGTGGAGGGCATCGTCGGAGTGACGTTCTCGGAGGTCAACCGCGCGCGCGGGGCGGTGTCGCAAGAGCTCCACGGCACCTATGCGTTCTTCGATGGCGCGGACTCGCCGCTGACGCAGACGTTCGGGCTCGGCATGGCGGAGCCCGTGACGCCCGAGAGCCTCGCTGCGATCGAGGCGTTCTTCACGGAGCGCGGCGCCGACGTGATGCACGAGGTCAGCCCGCTCGCGGGTATCGAGACCATCGCGTTGCTCGCGGAGCGCGGGTACCGACCGCTGGAGCTGAGCACGGTCCTCGTGAAACCGCTCGACGACAGCGACGTGCCGGCCGTGCCCGGCTTGCGAGCTCGGACCGCCGAGAGCGCCGATCGCGATGTGTGGATCGAGACGTCGGTTCAGGGCTGGTCGGCGGATCAGACGTACGGCGACATGATGCGCACGATCGCGACAGCGGCATTCGCGAATCGCACGATGGTCCACTTCCTCGTCGAGCGCGAAGCGCAGGCGATCGCGACCGGCTCGCTGGCGGTCGTCGACGATATCGCGCTGCTCGCCGGCGCGAGCACGGTCCCCGCGGGGCGCGGGCTCGGCGCGCAGACGCTGCTGCTGGGGGCGCGTCTCGCCGAGGCTCGCCACCGCGGCTGCGCGATCGCGATGATGGTCGCTAATCCCGGCAGCACATCTCAGCGCAACGCCGAGCGCCGTGGGTTTCGCGTCGCGTACACGCGCACGAAGTGGCGGCTCGCGCGGCGCGCCTGATTACTGCGACGCGGAGCAGTTGTTGTAGTTGCTCTCGCAGCTGCTCTCGCAGAACCGCACGTTCTGCTCGCAGCCCTGCTTGCACGTCGAGCACTGGCGGTTGCACTCGTCCCAGTTCGTCGAGCAGCTGCCGCAACCGCTGCAGCGGGAGGTGCACGAGAAGTCGGTGCTGCTGCAGCTCTCGCGGCACCTGCTTCGCTCGCCGCTGCAATCGCGCCGCGGCGCGGAGGGCCTGTGCGATGCCGCCGGGCGCGACGGCTTCGAGGCATCCTTCGCGCCTTCCTTCGATGCGCCGGTGCCCGTCAGCGAGAATGGTGCGAGCGCGGTCGGCGGCACGGGCGCGTTGCTCGCCTTCTTCACGCCGACGACCTCACCATTCGTCGCGCCGCTGCCGCCCATCGGCGCGAGTTGCACCTTCAGCGTCGCGCGCGACTTCGGCTCGACCTCGACCGTGCCGGCGTACGGTTGATAGCCGAATGCGTCGATCACGATCGAGTGTTTGCCCGGATCGAGATCGATCCGCTCGACGGGCGACACGCCGACGAAGCGACCATCGACGGTGACGTTCGCGTCGACCGGCTTCGATGTCACGGCCAGCTGCGAGAGCTGCTGCGGATTCGATGGCCCCGGCGCGGCGACGCTGCCGCCTTTGGTGCAACGCCCGATCGCGATGCCGGTCAACAGCACGGCGAGCGCGGCGCCCGCCGACGCCGCGGCGAGGATGACACGCGGGCTCGGTCGCTTCGCCGGCGCAACCGAGGGCGGCGGGTGCGCCGGTGCGGTCGGGCCGAAAGCGTCCTGCGGCTGCATGAATCACCTCTTACACTACACGTCGCGATCGATGTGGCTGCCGATCGATAATGATGCCGTATGCACAGTCCGATTCTCACGCCGCTCGTGATGCTCGCAGCGTGGTCGATGGTGATGTGGGGCTGGATGTACGCGCAGCGACTGCCCGCAGTTCGTCGCGCGAAGATGCAGCTCGATCCGGAGGCGCCGCGCGGCGAGCAGATGGCCTCGCTCCCACCGCGCGTGCGCTGGAAGGCTGATAACTACAATCACCTGATGGAGCAGCCGACGGTGTTCTACGCCGTCGCGCTCGCGCTCGCGCTCCTCGAGCGAGGTGATGGCTGGGCGCTGCGGCTCGCGTGGGCATACGTCGGGCTGCGCGTCGTGCACAGCCTCGTGCAGTCCCTGTGGAATCGCATCGAGGTGCGGTTCTCGCTGTTCGCGCTGTCGTCGTTCGCGCTGATCGGAATGATCGCGATCGCCGTTCGCGCGGTTGTCTGATACAGCTGCGACATGACCGAGTGGAAGGCGACCGCGTGCATCTTGTGCGAGTGCAACTGCGGGCTCGAGGTCCAGCTCGGCGGCGACGATGGCCGGCACCTGGTCAAGCTTCGCGGCGACAAGCGGCACCCGTCGTCACAGGGCTACGCGTGCGAGAAGCCGCACCGCCTCGATCACTACCAGCACGGAACGGATCGCGTGACCTCGCCACTGCGCCGGCGAGCGGACGGCACGTTCGAAGCGATCGACTGGGACACGGCGATTCGCGAGGTCGCCGAGCGGCTCGGGCACATTCGCGACACGCACGGCGGCGACGCCATCTTCTATTACGGCGGCGGAGGGCAGGGGAACCACCTGCCGGGCGCGTACGCGACCGCGACGCGGCGCGCGCTCGGCATTCGCTACCGCTCGAGCGCGCTCGCGCAGGAGAAGACCGGCGAGTTCTGGATCAGCGATCGCATGATGGGCAGCGCGACCCGCGCTGACTTCGATCACTGCGACGTCGGGCTCTTCCTCGGCAAGAACCCGTGGCACTCGCACTCGATCCCACGCGCCCGCGTCACGCTGAAAGAGATGTCGCAGGATCCGGCGCGCACGCTGATCGTCGTCGATCCGCGGCGCACCGAGACGGCGGAGCTCGCCGACATTCACCTCGCCGTGCGGCCCGGTACGGATGCGTGGCTGCTCGTCGCGATCCTCGGGATCCTGATCGAGACAAACCGGCTCGACCACGCGTTCATCGACGCGCACGTCGCGCCGGGCGAGCTCGAGCCCGTCGTCGCGGCGATCCGCGCGTTCTCGATCAGCGAGGCGTGTACGCGCTGCGGCGTCGACGAAGCCCTCGTTCGCCGCACGGCCGCTGTCATCGCCGGGGCGCGCGCGTTCGCGAGCTTCGAAGATCTCGGCGTCCAGATGAATCATCACTCGACGCTCGTCAGCTACCTGCACCGCTTGCTCATCGTTCTCACGGGCAGCTTCGGCAAGCCCGGCACGCACTTCATCCCGACGACGCTCGTCGATATCGGCAACGGTGAATCGAAGCACACGAGCCCTGTCGTCGGTGCGCGCATCGTCGGCGGCCTCGTGCCATGCAACGTGATCGCCGAGGAGATCCTCGCCGATCACCCGAAGCGCTATCGCGCGATGATCGTCGAGGCGACCAATCCCGCGCACTCGCTCGCGGACTCCAAGCGCATGCGCGAGGCGATGTTGTCGCTCGACACGCTCGTCGTCATCGACATCGCGATGACCGAGACCGCACGCCTCGCGCACTACGTGCTGCCCGCATCGACGCAGTTCGAGAAGGCCGAGGCCACCTTCTTCAACTTCGACTTCCCGAAGAACTACTTCCATCTTCGCCGGCGGCTGCTCGCGCCGGCCGCGGGCACGCTCTCCGAGGCGGAGATCCACGCGCGCCTGTGCGAAGCACTCGGCGCCGTGAACGACGCGGACCTCGAGCCGTTTCGCGCCGCTGCGAAGCTCGGCCGCAGCGCGTACGCGATGAAGATGTTGTCGCTACTCTCCGACGCGCGGCTCGGTGGCGTCGCACCGGTCGTGCTCTATCGCTCGCTCGACCTGCCCGAAGATCTGCGCGAAGGCGCCGTCGTGTTCGGGCTCGCGCTGCGCGCCGCGATGGCCGCACCGGGTCCACTCGCGCGCGCCGGGTTTGGCGGTTCGCCGCTCGAGGCCGCGTGCGCCCTGTTCGACGCGATCCTGACGAACGAGTCGGGCGTCGTGTTCGCCGTCGACGAGTGGTCGGAAGTTCGCCCGAAGACGCGTGACCGCAAGATTCATCTGCTGCTGCCCGATCTGCTCGCCGAGCTCGCGACCTTGCCGACCACCACCGTCGGCGCCGCGAGCGCCGAGTTCCCGTACGTGCTCACTGCCGGCGAGCGTCGCTCGTTCACCGCGAACACGATCATTCGCGATCCGCAGTGGCGCAAGAAGGACGCGGACGGCGCGCTGCGGATCAATCCCGACGACGCGACCGCGCTCGGCGTCGCGACGGGACAGTCGGTGCGGCTCACGACGCGGCGCGACTCGGTGGTCGTCTCGATCGAGGTCTCGCCCACGATGCAGCGCGGTCACGTCGCGCTGCCGAACGGCCTCGGCCTCGGGTACGGCAATGTCACCGCCGGCATCGCGCCGAACGAGCTGACCGCCTCGGAAGACCGCGATCCGTTCGTCGGCACGCCGTGGCACAAGCACGTGCCCGCGCGCGTCGAACGGGTCGAGTGATTCAGCGCATCAGCTCGGCTTTGATCGTGCCGCCGGCGAGGTCGACGAGCTCGTACCGGACGAGCCCGGCACCGCGGCAGTAGATCCAGTACGTCGTGTACGAGACCTGCTGCGTCACCTTCCAGCACTCGCCGTAGCCGGCGACGCTCGTCTTCGAGTAGGTCATGCCGAACGTCGCGCTGCCGTTTGTCGTCTGCCACGTGCGGCCCTCGGAGACCGGCGTATCGAGCGCGCGCATCCAGCCCTTCGGGCCCCAGTCGTAATACTCCTCGACGCGATCGCCCTCGACGTTCGTGCGACCGACGAGGCCGCAGAAGCCTTTCACCTCGAACGTCGCGCGGCCCTCGGTCGTGCCTTGCGTCATCACACGCATCTCTTTGGTGCCGCCCGGGCACGACGCGTACGTCGACGTGACCGCATAGGTCCACGTGCGCCCGACGGAGAGCGGATACAGGCGATCGTCGGGCGGCTGCTGGGTCCCGTCGGACGACGTCATCGCATCGGGGTCCGACGACGGGTTGTCAGGGGACGAGGAGCAGGCAACCAGGAGCAGTAAGAGCGCACGCATAGTCCTCCGGACGTACGCGAATGCGAGTAGTCGCATCGCGGCAGCACGTCGTATATGTCCCGTATGCGCTTTGGTTTTGCCCTGCTCGCGACCCTCGCCGCGTCTCCCGCGGTCGCTGACGACCCCAGCTCGGATGCCAAGTTCAAGGCCATGGACGCGGCTCGGCTCGCGGTCGTCAATGCGCTCGACAAGCACGATGCAGCGGCACTCGGGGCGTACGTCGCGGGCGACCCCAAGGTTCTGCTCGACGACGCGACCCGCGCCGAGCTCGCCGCACTGCCGGGTGGCGTGGCGGCGTTTCGCGTCTGCGTCGACAAGCGCGGCGCCGTGGCGTCGCACGAGATGGTCGACCTCGACGCGAAGAGCGCCGTCGCGAAGGCGGTCGCGAGCGCGGTGAAGACGTGGCAGTTCAAGCCGTTCGAGATTCGCGGCAAAGCGATTCCGATCTGCTCGGTCGCGTTCGTGCGCGCGAAAGAGAAGTAGCCCTCAGGGCTTCAGCGAGATGTAGACGTAGTGCGGGATGCCATCGCCGAGATCGATCGTCAGGCGCCACGAGCCCGCCGAGAGCGGCTTCGTCGAGAGATTGAAGATGTACTGATCCGCGGCGGGGTCGTATCGGAACACGTTGCCGGCGTCCGCTTGTCCCGGCGAGCTAGCCTCCTGGTCGCTGCCGAAGATGTTGTTGGAGAACTTGGCGACCGTGAGCGTCGCGACGAGGTTCGTGATCCCGGCCGACGCACCGACGAGCTTGAACTTCACCGGGACGACCGAGCTCAGCTTGAACACGGAGCTGCCGTCGGCGTTGATCGGCTGGAGGATGCCCGACCAGTCGAACGTCGGCGGCGTGAGGTTCACCACCGTCACCGGGAACGTCCGCGTGCCCGTGTTGCCTGACGCGTCGGTCGCGGTGCACGTGACTTGTGTGGTGCCGACGGGGAACAGCGAGCCCGACGCCGGCACGCAGTTGACCGGACGAACGCCGTCGATCTGATCCTTCGAGGTTGGCGTGCTTGGAAAGGTCACGACCGTGCCGGTGACCGAGTTTGTCGTCGCCTTGATCGGCGCGATGCCCGCGATGATCGGCGGAAGCGTGTCACGCACGGTGACGTCGAAGCTCGTCGACGAATCATTGCCGAGCGGATCGGTCGCGGTGCACGTGACCTGCGTCGTGCCGATCGGGAAGAACGTATCGGGCGCGGGCGCGCAGTGAACAGTGAGTCCCGCGAACCCCTCGTCGATTGCCGTCGGCGGCATGAACCACACCTTCGCGCCGTACGAGTGCGTGGCCTGGACGACGATCGTCTCCGACGTGTTTGCGGTCACCGGCGGGGTGATGTCGCCCAGCTGAGGCGGCTTGAACGACGCGACGAAGACGTTCTCGTGATTCATCAGCTCGGGGATGCCGTTCACGAGGAGGTGGTCGTCGAAGTTCATCGAGCCGTTGTATTCACCGGCCATCACGATGTCGCCGTCGGTGCCGACCTTCATCCAGTGCGCGAAGCCGCTCAGCACCATCGGGATCTGCTTGGACCACAGCGTCGCGCCGAGCTCCTTGCCGTAGCTGATCACGAACACGTCCGCGAGGCCGTAGCTCGTGAGCGCGCCGGCGCCGAAGTTGATCATGCCGGGCGCGGTCGTGAGGATCTCGCCGACGAGCACGACGTCGCCGCTCGGCGTCAGGTCGAGGTGCGAACCGGCGATGACGGCGAGGTTCGAGACGACGAGGCCGTTCGAGATGCGCGACCACAGATGGGCGCCATCGGCGTCGTACTTGACGGTGAAGACCTCGCCGAAGTTCGTGAGCATGCCGCCGCCGAAGTCATGCGGATCGGCGAGCCGCCCGGCGACGTAGACCGCGCCGGATAACGGATCCGCGGTGACGCCGAGCGTGGTCGCGCCGGGAAGGTCCTTGCCCCAGAGCTCGTCTCCCGTCGCGCCGGAGAGCTTCATCAGGCGATTGTTGGACGTCGGCTGCAGGGGGTACTTTCGCGTGACGATCACGTTGCCGCTGCCGTCGGTATCGACGGGGCCGACGCCGTCGCCGCCGATCGACTTCGCCCAGACGACCGCGCCCGCGGGCGAGAGCTTGAGAACGAACTGGTCGACGTTGAGGCAGCAGTCGTTCGGGTTTCCCGACCAGTTCTCGCTCGTGAAGGTCGTCGTGCCGAACGTTGCCTGGCCTTCGTAGTTGCCGACGATGATCATGTTGCCGGCGAGGTCGAACGTGATGTTGCCGGCATGGTTGAAGCCGCTGTAGTGCGTCATTCCGACCTTCGCGGTGCCGCCGTAGAGCTTCGGCCAGCCGGGCAGCATGTCGCCGCTCGCGCTGTACTTGCCGACCCAGACTTCGTTGGGGCTCACGAGCGATTGACCGACGACGGCGATGTTGCCGCTGCCATCGATCGCCATCGACGTCGGGATCGTGATCACGAACGGCATGAACCGCTTGGTGAAGACGTGCGCACCATCGCCCGCGTACTTCGTGAGGACGATGTCCCAGTGATCTCCAACACCCGTCGACGGGCCACCGCCGTAGTCGATCGTCGCGGTCGAGTGCACGGCGCCGGCGACGACGACCGAGTTATCGACGGGGGAGATCGCAGCGGCGCTGCGAATCGCCCGCTCGTTCTGGCCCTCCATCAGGACCTGGTCGAACGACTTCGCCCACGTGTCCGGGTGGCAGTCACTCGGGCACACGTACGCGCCGCCCACGGTCTCACCAACTTCGCAGACCGAGTTGCCGCACACCGCGAGCGGCTCCTTGATGTACGTCGTGATCACTTCCGCATACGTCTTCGACGGCACGAGCCCGACGTGCCGCGAGACGCACTGGCTCTCGGTGCCGCCGATCGGTGCTGCACACGCGGACAGATGTCCCGGCGTTGGCTCGCATAGGCCCGTGTTGACGATCACGCCGGAGCCGCCCTGGCTCGAGCAGAACCGCTTCGTGATGTCGGGGATGTTGCTGCCCGGGCCCGCACACGCGAAGAACACCGGGTTGCTGACGTTGTTGCCGTCCGCGTCGGGGTGCGTCTGGAACAGGTTGCCGTAGAACGCGCCTTCGCGGAGTGGGAACTCGGCCGCTTCGGCCGGGCTCACGGCGAGCACATCCTTGATCGCTTGCGGCGCGTCGGCCGGCGCACGCATCGAGATCTGCACCGGTACGCCGTACGCGTTCGTGCGCGCGAGGACACACGCCGAGATCCACCGCTGGCAGCTCTCGTCGCACGTGTCGAGCGCGACGGTCGGCATCAACGTTTGCCAGCTGAGCGTCTTCGCCTGGCAGCTCGCATCGCAGGTCGAGCCCTCTCGCGCCCACGTCGGCCACAACCCGATGCCGCCGTCGAGCTCGACGACGACGCCGCCACCCGCGTCGAGCGTCTTGTGCGAGCCGCTCGGCATCGCGCAGCCGTACATGTATTGCAGGAGCTTCGCGGTGTACGGGTTGTCTTGCAGCATCGCCCTCGCGTCGAGGCTGTTCTCCCAGATCCCGTTCTCCCAGATCCCGTTCTCCCAGATCCCGTTCTCCCAGATCCCGTTCTCCCAGATTCCGTTTTCCCAGATTCCGTTTTCCCAGATTCCGTTCTCCCAGATTCCGTTTTCCCAGATTCCGTTTTCCCAGATTCCGTTTTCCCAGATCCCGTTCTCCCAGATCCCGTTCTCCCAGATTCCGTTCGTGGCGAGACCGTTCTCCCAGATGCCGTTGTCGCCCGTGAGCTCGTCGCTCTGCTGGGCGACCTTCTCGTCCGGCGCACACGCGCAAACCAACCCAGCGATCACCAACCCGACGAGATAACGCATAGAGACTCCTTCGAAAACGAGGCCCCCTCGTAACAGATCCACTCGCCGCCGAGCAACGCGAAACGCACCTCGGGAGCCGGCAACGTGCAAGGCTCCGCGCATGGAGCGTGTCGCTCACCGAATCTGTCCGCTGTGCGAAGCATCATGTGGCCTCGAGATCGGCGTGCGCGACGAGCAGCTGGTCGCGATTCGCGGGCACGAGGCGGACGTGTTCAGTGCCGGCTTCATCTGTCCCAAAGGCGCGGCGCTGCGCGAGCTTCACGAGGATCCGGATCGGCTACGGGCACCGCTCGTGAAGCGCGACGGCGTGCATGTCGAGGTGACGTGGGAGGAAGCTTTCGCCGAGATCGAGCGGCGCTTGCCACCGATCATCGCGGCGCACGGCAAGGACGCGGTCGCGCTGTCGATCGGCAACCCGGCCGCGCACAAGTTCGGGCTCTTGCTGTACGGCGCGCGACTCGGACGCGCGCTGGGCACGAGGAACGTGTACTCGGCGTCGACGCTCGATCAGATGCCGAAGCAGCTGTCGGCGGGGCTCATGTTCGGTCACTGGCTCTCGATCCCGGTGCCCGACATCGAGCGGACGCAGCTGCTCGTGATCCTCGGCGCGAACCCGATGGTGTCGAATGGCAGCCTCTGGACCGTGCCCGACTTTCGCGGCAGGGCGAAGGCGATGCAGGCGCGCGGCGGCAAGCTCGTCGTGATCGATCCGCGCCGCACCGAGACCGCCGCGATCGCGGATCAGCACGTGTTCATCCGGCCCGGCGCCGACGTGTTTTTGTTGGCGGGTGTCGTCAACGCGCTGTTCGCCGACGGGCACGCGAAGACCGGCCCGCATGTGGAGGGCCGCGACGCGGTCGAGCGCGCGGTCGCCGACTTCACGCCGGAGCGCGTCGCCGCTCGCTGCGGGATCGAGGCGCGCGAGATTCGCGAGCTCGCACGGGCGCTCGCGACGACGGAGCGCGCGGCCGTCTACGGGCGAATCGGCACGTGCACGCAGGAGTACGGCACGCTCGCGAGCTGGCTCATCGATGTCATCAACGTCGTGACCGGTCACCTCGACACGCCCGGCGGCGCGATGTTTCCGAAGGCGGCCGCGTTCGCGGCGAACACGCTCGGCACACCGGGCCGCGGCAAGGGCATCTCGACGGGCCGCCGCACGAGCCGCGTCTCGCGAGCACCCGAGGTTTTCGGCGAGCTCCCGATGGGCTGTCTCGCCGAGGAGATCGAGACTCCCGGCGACGGGCAGATCAAGGCGCTGATCTCGATCGCGAGCAACCCGGCGCTGTCCGCGCCGAACGGTCCGCGCATCACCGCGGCGCTCGCCAGCCTCGAGCTGATGGTCAGCGTCGACATCTATCTCAACGAGACGACGCGCCACGCCGACGTGATCTTGCCCGGCCTGTCACCGCTCGAGGAGTCGCACTACGACGTCGCG
The DNA here is from genome assembly GCA_030857175.1 of Myxococcota bacterium. Lineage (GTDB taxonomy): Bacteria > Myxococcota_A > Polyangia > Haliangiales > Haliangiaceae > JABFXX01. The sequence goes on from JALZOJ010000034.1 coordinate 48,455, forward strand.
TTTCCGCAGCTCGCGTATCGCAACGCGGCTCGCTACAGCGCGCCCGTCTTCACGCCGCCGCCGGATCATCCGCCGGAGTGGCAGATCCTGCTGCGCTTGCTCGCGATCGCGACCGGCCGCGGCGCGAACATCGACGTGCGCGCGCTCGACGACGAGCTCGCCGCCGCCGACGTGCAGCGTGTCGCCGGTCCGCAGACCGAGCTCGTGCTGCGTGCGCTCGGCGATGCCGTTGGACCCGAGCGCTTGCTAGATCTCGCGCTGCGCGGCGGGCCGTACGGCGATCGCTTCGGCTTGGTCCCCGACGGGTTGACGCTCGCGCGCGTGAAGGCGGCGACCGGCGGGATCGATCTCGGCCCACTCGAGCCGCGCATCCCCGAGCTCTTGCGAACGCCATCGGGCAAGATCGAGCTCGCGCCGCCGATGCTGATCGACGATCTCGGCCGCGCGCGCGCGGATCTGGATCGGCCGGTGCCCGACCTCGTGCTCGTCGGCCGCAGGCAGCTGCGCTCGAACAACAGCTGGATGCACAACCTCCCGATGCTCGCGAAGGGACCGTTTCGCTGCGTCGCGCTCGTGCATCCCGTCGACGCCACGCGCCTCGGCCTCACCGACGGTGGCCGCGCGCAGCTCGCGAACGGCAACCGCGCGATCGAAGTCGTCGTCGGGATCAGCGACGAGATGCGGCCCGGCGTCGTCAGCTTGCCGCACGGCTGGGGCCACGATCAGCCGGGCACGCGCATGACCGTGGCTGCCGAGCGACCAGGCGCAAACATCAATGCGATCCTCGATGAGACGCAGCGCGATCCGCTGTCCGGAAATGCGGTGCTTTCGGGCGTCGCGGTCACGATGCAGCCGCGCTGACCACATGTTGGTATTTACGAACTATCAGCAACAAAGTTCCTAATAGTCGAATCGAGGTGGGAGGCCTAGGGTGCGCGAATGACCATTCGACCGCTCCATGACCGGATCTTTGCAAAGCGGGTGACCCCGCCGGCGAAAACGACCGGCGGCTTGCACATCCCGGAGAACGCCAAAGAGAAGCCCATGGAAGCGATCGTGATCGCGGTCGGCAGCGGGAAGCTCAGCGAGAACGGCACCCTCATCCCGACCACGGTGAAGAGCGGCGACCGCATCCTGATCGGCAAGTACACCGGCTCCGAAGTGACGGTCGAAGGCGAGGAACACATCATCGTCGGCGAGGACGACGTGCTCGCCGTCCTCGAAGGTGCCGAATGAGCGCCAAGCAGATCGTGTTCGACACCCAGGGGCGCCAGCACATCGCGAGCGGGCTCGACAAGCTCGCGAACGCCGTGAAGGTCACGCTCGGACCGCGGGGACGAAACGTCGTGATCGACAAGTCGTATGGCTCGCCGCTCGTGACCAAGGACGGCGTGACAGTCGCGAAGGAGATCGAGCTGGAGAACCGGTTCGAGAACCTCGGCGCACAGATGGTGAAGGAGGTCGCGTCGAAGACGGCGGATGTCGCCGGCGACGGGACGACGACGGCGACCGTCCTCGCGCAGGCGATCTATCGTGAGGGCGCGAAGCTCGTCGCGGCCGGTGCGAACCCGATGGACATCAAGCGCGGCATCGACAGTGCGGTCGCGGTTGTCGTCGCGGAGCTCGCCAAGCAGTCGAAGCCGATCGCCGCCAACGCGGAGGTGCGGCACGTCGGGACGATCAGCGCGAATGGCGATGAAGTGATCGGCGCGATGATCGCGGAGGCGATGGAGAAGGTGGGGAAGGAAGGCGTGATCACCGTCGAGGAAGCGAAGTCGACGGAGACGACGCTCGAGGTCGTGGAGGGCATGCAGTTCGATCGCGGGTACCTCTCGACGTACTTCGTCACCGACGTGGAGCGGATGACGTGCGTGCTCGAGGACGCGTACGTGCTGATTCACGAGCCGCGACTCGCGACGATGCGAGAGATGCTGCCGCTCCTCGAGCAGATCGCGAAGCAGGACAAGCCCCTGCTCGTGATCGCCGAGGACGTGGACGGCGAGGCCCTCGCCACGCTTGTCGTGAACAAGCTCCGCGGCAGCCTGAATGTGTGTGCCGTGAGGGCGCCGGGCTTTGGTGACCGGCGGACCGCGATCATGCAGGACCTCGCCACCGTCGTCGGCGGCAAGGCCATGACGGCGGATCTCGGGCTCAAGCTCGAGAACCTGGTGCTCGCAGATCTCGGGCGCGCGAAGCGCGTCGTGGTCGACAAGGACAACACGACGATCGTCGGCGGGCAGGGCGCGAAGGCCGACATCGAGGCGCGCGTGAAGACGCTGCGTCGCGAGATCGAGAACTGCACGTCCGACTACGACCGCGACAAGCTCCAGGAGCGGCTCGCGAAGCTCGTCGGTGGCGTCGCGGTGATTCACGTCGGCGCGATGACCGAGATCGAGCTCAAGGAGAAGACCGCGCGCATCGAAGATGCGATGCACGCGACCCGTGCGGCTGTGGCGGAAGGCATCGTGCCCGGTGGAGGCGTCGCGCTCTGTCGATGCATCGCGGCGCTCGCGAGCCTGAAGTACGAGGACGACCGGCGCTACGGCGTCAACATCGTGCGGCGCGCGATCGAGGAGCCCCTGCGGCAGATCGCCGAGAACTCGGGCGTCGAGGGTAGCCTCGTGATGGCGCGCGTGCTCGCTGGCACCGGCGCGTTCGGCTACAACGCAGCGACGGGGGCCTACGAGGACCTCGTCGAGACCGGCGTCATCGACCCTACAAAGGTCGTGCGTGTGGCGCTGCAGAACGCCGCATCGGTCGCGTCCCTGATGCTCACGACCGAGGCGCTGATCGCCGAGGCGCCGAAAGCCGAAGCCTGATGTTTTCGAAGTAGCTGCGGCTTACTTCGAGAAAAGCGACATATGTTGCTGGAGATGGAATGGCTGAATTACCACCACCTCCTCTACTTCTGGCTGGTCGCGAAGGAAGGCAGCATCACGCGCGCGAGCAAGACGCTCCGCCTCGCGCATCCGACGATCAGCGGCCAGATCCACCGTCTCGAGGAGGATCTCGGCGAGAAGCTGTTCGAGCGCAAAGGTCGCAACCTCGCGCTGACGGAGGTCGGTCGCCTCGCGTTTCGCTACGCCGACGAGATCTTTTCGCTCGGCCGCGAGCTGCAGGATGCGCTCAAGGGTCGCTCGACGGGGCAGCAGCAGCTCCGGTTGGTGGTCGGCGTCTCCGACGTGATCGCGAAGTCGATCGTGCATCGCATCCTCGAGCCCGCGTTCGGACTCGAGCGGACGGTGCGTGTCGTGTGCCGCGAAGATCGCTCCACCGACGCGTTCATGGGCGAGCTCGCCGAACACTCGGTCGATGTCGTGCTCTCCGACGCACCCGCCGGCCCGGGCACGCCGGTGCGCACGTTCAGTCATCCGCTCGGCGAGTGCGGCACCTCGTTCTTCGCCGCACCGAAGCTCGCGAACGCCTGCAAGCGCGGGTTTCCGGGTTCGCTCGATGCGACGCCGCTGATCCTGCCGAGCGGTGACTCGACGTTTCGACGCGCGCTGAACGATTGGTTCGCGACGCGCGATATCCGGCCGCAGATCGTCGCGGAGCTCGATGACCTCGCGCTCGCATCGGTGTTCGGCGAAGCTGGACGTGGTGTGTTCGCCGCGCCCGACGTGATCGCGACGGAGCTCAGCAGCCGCTACAACGTCAAGCTCGTCGGTCGCGCCAAGGACATTCGCCAGCGGTTCTACGCGATCTCCGTCGAGCGCAAGATCAAGCACCCGGCCGTCGCGGCGATCTGCGAGATCGCGCGCACGCACATCTTCGCGCAGTGAGTCAGGCCGCGGCTTCCTTCTGGTACAGCGGGAAGTCGTGCGCGAGCGCAGCGCTGATCGACGGGCGCTGCTGGATCCGCGCGACGTACGCCTTCAGCACGGGATGGGCTTCGAGCGAGATGCCGCCGTGCGGCGCGATGAGTAGCGCCCAGAACATGTAGATGTCGGCGACCGTGAAGTGCGTGCCGACCAGGTGCTCGCGCTCCGAGAGGTGACGCGCGACGTGGTCGAGCGTCGGTGCCGCGTTCGCGCACGCCCATGCCTTGAGCTCCGGCGTCGTCTTGGAGCGGAAGACATTCCACAGCAGCTTCTTGTGGAGCTCGCTCGTCGTGAAGTTGAGCCACTCCATCAGGCGGTAGCGCTCGAGCGTGCCGGCCGGCGGCGCGAGGTGCTTCGCCGGTGCGAGGTCGGCGACGTATTGCAGCACCGCGCTGCTCTCGGAGAGCAGACTGCCGTCGGGCAGCGAGACCACGGGGACGATGCCGAGCGGCGAGATCGTGCGGTAGTCGCGGCCATCGTCGAGTGTCTTGGTCTTGCGATCCACGCGATGCACGTTCGGCGTGATGCCGGCCTCGAGACACGCGGCGTGAACGGTGAACGAGCACGACATGGGAGAGATGTAGAGGTCCATGCCCGAACATTCGCTTGATCGCGGTGTGCACAACAGCTCATAGTTCCCATAGGAACCATGCAAAATGTGCATATCGAGGTTCGGCACCTCCGGCTCGTCGTCGCGATCGCGAGCGAGGGGAACGTGACGCGCGCGGCGGGCACGCTGCGCCTCTCACAATCCGCCGTGAGCCATCAGCTGCTCGACCTCGAACGCGACCTCGGCACGCGGCTGTTCGATCGCGTCGGCAAGCGGATGGTGCCGACCGCCGTCGGTGCGCGCATGGTCGCGGATGCCGGCCGCGTCCTCAAGGACCTCGTCGAGCTCGAGCAACGCGTGGTCGAGCAGCGGCCCGACGCGCGCGTGCCGTTTCGCATCACGGCGAGCTGCTTCATGTCGTACAGCTGGCTGCCGACGGCGCTCGCACACTTCGGCGAGAGCCGCCCGAACCTCGATCTCGAGATCGTGCTCGAGGCCACCCGGCGCGCGGTGCCCGCGCTACTCGCCGACGAGGTCGACCTCGCGATCGTCACCGACCCGCCGCGCGACGAGAGCTACGCCCGCACGGAGCTCGTGGTCAGCGAGCTGGTCGCGATCGCGAGCCCGAACCATCCTGTCGTCGCGCGCTGCAAGAAGGGCGCGCTGCGCTGGAGCGATCTGCACGACTGCGAGCTGCTCGTCTTCGACATCGCGGATCCGGATCTCGTTCGTCTCGATCGCGCGATCCGCGAGACCCACCGCGCACACACCGGCGAGAAGCTGACCACCCCGCTCCAGGTCCGCAAGATCCCGGTCACCGACGCGCTCCTCGAGCTCGTGCGCAGCGGGCGCGGCGTCGGCATCGTCGATCGCTGGGCCGTCGCGCCGTCGAACCGCAGCATGCGCGTCCTCTCGCTATCACCGCGCGCATCGCGGACCTTTCACGCGGTGTGGCGCGAGTCCAATCCGCGCAAGTTACCTGTCGACGAGCTCGTGGCCGTCATCAAGCGCGCCGGCGTGCGGGCGGTGCGCGCGAATCGTGATAAGGCGTAGCGATGTCGTGGTTGACGTACGTCGCGGCGCGCCCGGACGGCAAGGTGCTGGCAGTGTCGTCGAGCGAGGGCTGGCTCGGTGTGTGGATGCCAAAGGAGAACCGCATCGTCGCGACGCAGGCGCTCGGCGACTTCGTGAACAAGATCGGCTGGACCGGCGACGGTGGGCACTTGCTCGCGACCGCCGGCGATGACCTCGTCGTGCTGTCGGCCGACGGCTCGCAGCGCCTCGCCACGATCGCGACCGGTCATGGCGGCCTCCGCACGTTCGCGCTCCATCCGACCCAGCCGATCGTCGCGACGACGGGGACCGACGGCATGGTGCGGCTGTGGGAGCTGCCGAGCGGCACCAAGCGCGGCGAGGTGCTCGAGTCGCGTGCGGGGAAATCGGGCGGTGGCACCGCGCTCGCGCTGTCGGAGGACGCGATCGTCGCCGGGTACGAGAATGGCTATTACGCCACGTGCGACCACGATGGTGGCAATCCGGGTGGCGGACAGCTGTTCGGCGCCGCCTCCGTCGCATCCCTTGCCGTGGCGCCGCGCGTGCCGGGCGGCTCGACGTTCCTGGCCGGCGGCTCGCGCGGAAAGCTCGCCCAGCTCCTCATCAGCCCGCAGACGATGAAGTGCATCGACACCTGGAACGATCCGCCGAAGCCGATCGCCGCGAACACGATCGACTTCGCACCCGACGGTCGCTTCGTCGTCGCGTGCAGCGATGACACGGCGCTGGTGTTCGAGAACACGAACGCGCGCGCACCGCAGATGCTCGGCAGCCCGTTCTGGTCGGACAAGAAGGCCTGGAAGCAGGACTACATCGTCTCGGCCGCGTGTTTCGTTCCGAACACCAAGATCATCGCCACGAGTCACTTCACCGGGTGCGTGAAGCTCTGGCGCGGGACGACAACGCGCGAGGTGCGGTTCGACGACAGCGGCGTCACGCCCGTGACCTGGCCGACGCTCGCCTAGTGCGTTCGAGCCGTCGCGCGTTCCGCTCGTCGCGTTCGCTCGCGTTCCGCTCGTGTTCCGGAGTTAACACAAAACGCACAGAGGCCACGGAGGCCACAAAGAGGAGATCGTTTTCGGCGCGCACCTGCGACGCAGCCGGACCCACGATCGAGATCTTGTGGCGCCACGCCTCGATGACGTTCGCCCGTGGCAAGCACGCTTCGTGCGGGCGACTAATTCAGTCGAGACGCACGGCGACAGGATCTCGACTGCTGGGTTCGCTCGAGCACGAACGGCCCGAAGGACACGACCGGTACACGAGCGGATCGCGGTGTTCGGACTAGCCCACGCGATACGCGAGCCGCACGCGCACGCCGACTTGCTTCGCGGGCGCGAGCTCGAGTCCCGCGAGCTCGTTCGACATCCCCGCCATCGCGCCGCCGCCCCGCGACCGCGCTGCCACCGGATAGCCGTACGACGAGACGTAGGGCTGCGCGTGCTCGCCGAGCTCTTCCTCGTGCACCTCGTACAACGCGCCGAGCGTGACTCCAAGCGTCGCGGCCAGGTGCTTCGCCTTCGCGACCGCGCGAGTCGCGCACTGCGCGAGCAGCTCGTCGGATGCGCCGCCCGCGTAGTCCCACTGGATGTGCGTGAGGGTTGCTTGCTTCGCCTCCGCGACGGTCTCGAGCACGGTTGGCAGCTTCTCGAGATCGGTGACGCGTACGCTCACGCGATACGTCACCGACGACGATCGCGAGAAGAGTCCCGTCGAGACGTCGAGGGTCGCGCCCTCGAGGCCGATGGCGTCGTTTGGTAGGCCGCGCTCGTGCAGCGTCTCGACAAGGCGCCGCAGCTCCTCGGACTTCGTGAGCGCGGAGCGATCCGAAAACAGCTTGGAGCCGGTGAGCGTGATGTGGACCGTCGCTGCGCGCGGGCGCACCGAACCCCACGCTTGATCGCACACATGGATGAGAGAGATTTGTTCCGTCATGACCGACCAACGCGCGAGCGGCGCGTCTTGTGACAGCCGATTTTTGGAGGGTCTGTGCCGGTATGGGACGCGGTCGATCCGGCACAGTGCAGACATGCGCCGCACGGACTGGAAGCCGCTCTTCGATCGCACGGTCGGGCACGCGACCGCGTTCCTCGAGGGTTTACCCGAGCGACCCGTGTCGGCGCGCAGCGACGCGGCCGCGCTCCTCACCGCGCTCGACAAGCCGCTTCCTCAGGCGGGCGCGAGTCCGGCCGATGTCGTCGACGAGCTCGTGCGCATCGTCGATCCCGGCTTGACCGCGATGCCGAGTGGCCGGTTCTTCGGCTGGGTGATTGGCGGCGGCTTGCCGTCGGCGGTCGCGGCCGACTGGCTCACGAGCGTGTGGGATCAGAACACCGGCAGTGGCGAAGGCACGCCCGCGGCGGCCGCGATCGAGGACGTCGTGCTCCGCTGGATCGCGCAGCTCCTCGAGGTGCCGGCGACATCGGGCGCACTCGTGACGGGCGCGCAGATGGCGAGCTTCGTCGGACTCGCGGTCGCGCGCGCGGAGGTGCTCCGTGCGAGCGGCTGGAACCTCGAAGAGCAGGGCATGCAGGGCGCGCCGCCGATCGAGGTGGTCGTCGGTGCAGAGCGCCACGGCACGATCGACAAGGCGCTGCGCATGCTCGGCTTCGGTACGAAACAGGTGCGCATCGTCGACGCAGATCGCGACGGCCGCATCCGCGCAGATCGGTTCACGCTCGACGGCAGTGGCCCGCTGATCGTCTGCGCGCAGGCCGGCAACGTCAACGGTGGGGCCTTCGATCCGCTGCGCCCGATCGGCGAGCGCGTCGCGGACGCAAAGCAGCGACGGCCGGTGTGGCTGCATCTCGACGGCGCCTTCGGCTTGTGGGCACGCGTATCGCCGGCGCGGCGCGCGCTCGTCGACGGCGCCGAGCTGGCCGACTCGTGGTCGACCGACGCCCACAAGTGGCTCAACACACCGTACGACTGCGGCATCGCCTTGGTGCGAGATGCCGAGGCGCATCGCCGCACGTTTCATGGCGGCGCGACGTACTTGCCGGGCATGGGCGCCGTGCCGAATCCGTTCGATCACACGCCCGAGCTGTCGCGCCGTGCGCGCGGCTTCGCGCTGTGGGCCGCCTTGCGCGAGCTCGGGCGCAGCGGCATCACGGATCTCGTCGAGCGCTGTTGCACGCACGCGACTGCCTTCGCGAAGGCGCTGTCGGCCGTCGACGGCATCGAGGTCATGAACGAGGTCGCGCTCAACCAACTCGTCGTGCGGTTCGGCAACGACGACGACCACACGCGCGCCGTCACCGCGCGCGTGATCGCGGAGGGCGTGTGTTACCCGAGCGTCACGACGTGGCGCGGTGTTGCCGGCATGCGGATCTCCGTCTCGAACTGGTCGACGGATGAAGACGACGTGCGCCGCAGCACCGAGGCGATCGTCCGCGCGCATGCGCAACGATGAATGCGAGGTAATCCGACCAGTTCCAGTACGAGCGAAGATTTATTGTCGCGCAACGGACGGATCTCTGTGCGGAGGGCGACTTAAGCTCGACGATCGTCGATGCCTGCACCGCCACTCCTCGCGAACGACGCAGAGCGCGTGGGCTCGCTGCAGTCGCTCGCGATCCTGGACACGCCGCCCGAGCCCGCGTTCGACGAGATCGTCGAGATCGCTGCGCGTGTTTGCGAGACGCCGACCGCGCTTGTCACGCTCGTCGATGAGCGCCGCCAGTGGTTCAAGGCACGCTATGGCTTCGTCCCGACAGAGACGGACCGCGCGCTCGCGTTCTGCGCGTACACGATCGGGCAGGGCGACCTGCTCGAGGTGCGTGATACGCGCCTCGATCCACGGTTCGCCGACAATGCCCTGGTGACCGGCGAACCGCACATCCAGTTCTATGCGGGCACGCCTCTGGTCGTCGATGGCCACGCGATCGGTTCGCTCGCGGTGATCGACTATCGACCACGCACGCTCACGGAGGGCCAGCGCCGCACGTTGTCCGCACTCGCGCATCAGGTGGTCGCACAGCTCGAGCTGCGGCAGCATGTCCTGGAGGTCGAGCAGCGGGACCACCGGCGAGGCCTCCACATCCACGCACTGCTCGAGGCCGCGCTGGACGCGATCGTCGTGATCGATCATCACGGGCGGATCGTCGAGCTCAACCCCGCTGCGGAGAAGACGTTCGGGATCACGCGCGGCCCCTCGCTCGGCAAGGACATGGCCGACTTGTTGATCCCGTCGGGGTTGCGAGCCGGGCATCGGAGCGGGGTCGCCGACTACCTCAGCACCGGCCACCCGCGTGTGCTCGGTCGCCGGATCGAGACGACCGCACGCCGTGCGGACGGTGGCGAGTTTCCCGTCGAGCTCATCGCTACGCGCCTCGGCACGGAGGAGCCACCGTTGTTCGCCGGCTTCCTCCGCGACCTGACCGAGCAGCGGCAGCGCGAGGCACAGCTCCGCCAGAGCATCGAGCGGTTCGAGCTCGCCGCCCGTGCCACGCACGACGTGATCTACGACTGGGACCTCCGCACCAACGCACTGTGGTGGAGCGATCTGTTTCCCGTCCACTACGGCTACAAGCCAGAGGAGATCGAGCCGGGGATCGAATCCTGGCTCCGGCGCATTCATCCCGACGATGCTCCTGCGCTCGAAGCGAGCATCAGCGCGACGATCGAGAAGGGTGGAGCCTACTGGTCGGGCGAGTACCGGCTTCGACGCGGAGATGGGTCATACGCGCAGGTCTTCAACCGCGGGTACATCACCTACGACGCGGACGGACGGCCCCATCGCATGATCGGCGCGGTCGCGGACATGACGATGCGGCGCCGGCTCGAGGAGCAGCTCGTGCGCTCGCAGAAGATGGAAGTGCTCGGTCAGCTGTCGAGCGGGCTCGCGCACGACTTCAACAACCTGCTCACGATCATCCAGTGCAACGCGTACCTCGTCGGTGAGCACGCGAACGAAGAGTCCGCCGCGTACGTCAAGGACATCTTACATGCGACGGAGCGCGCCTCGAGCCTGACCCGCCAGCTGCTGCTGCTCGGGCGCAAGCAACGCCTGCGCGAGACGACGGTCGATCTGAACCGCTTCGTCGAGGACATGATGCAGATCCTGCATCGCACGCTGACGGCGAAGATCTCGGTGAAGGCGGCGATCGACGAAACGCTTCCCGCGATCCGCGCGGACGCTTCGATGCTCGAACAGGTTCTGCTCAACCTCGTGCTCAACGCACGCGATGCGATGGAGGGCGCAGGCACGATCACGATCTCGACCTCGCAGGTCGTGGTCGAGTCGGCCGTCGTGCGCCACGGGTTCGTCGCAGAGCCCGGCCTCTACGCGTGCCTGTCCGTTCAGGACACCGGCACGGGGATCTCTTCCGAGGCGCTGCCGCAGATCTTCGAGGCATTCTACACGACCAAGGAGATCGGTCGCGGCACCGGTCTGGGGCTCTCGACCGTCTATCACATCGTCAAGCAGCACCGCGGCTGGCTCGATGTCAGCTCGATGCTCGGTGCAGGAACGACGTTCGTGATCGCGCTACCCGCGACGGAAGGCGCGCGAGCGGATGAGGCACCAACGTTCGCTTCGAACGACATGCCGAGCGGTACCGAGACACTCCTCCTCATCGAGGACGAACCGCTGTTGCGCGACCGCCTCGGTCGAGTGCTCCGGAATTACGGGTACAACGTGATCGAGTGCGAGTCCGGCCCGGGCGCGCTCGAGGCGTGGCGCGAGCACGCGGCGCGCATCGATCTCGTGCTGAGCGATATCGTCATGCCCGGGGGCCTCGACGGACGACAGGTCGTACAGCTGCTCCGTCGCGATCGTCCCGAGTTGTGCGTGATCTACTCGAGTGGGTTTTCCCCCGAACATGCGGGGCACGGCGAGCAGCTGGTGGACGGCGTGAACTTCCTCGAGAAGCCTTACGCCCCGAGCACGCTCTTGCAGCTCATTCGCCAGCAACTCGACCGCCGTCCCCGATAACGGCGACGCTCGCGGTAACATCCGAGCATGTGGCGCGCATGCGGGTGGTCGCTCGGCGTGATGTGGCTGCTCGCGTGCGGCGCTCTGTTCAAGACGAAGCGACCGAAGCCGCCCGACGTCTGGGCGATCAAGGCCGCGACCATCCACTCGATGATGACGCCATCGCCGGCGTTCGCGAGCGACACGCCCGACTGCAAAGCAGCGCCGATGCCAGACCTCGAATTCTTCTGCCAGCACAAGTGCGACTCGATCGGCGAGCTCAGCCTCAAGGCGTACTGCGCGTGGGACTGCGCGGAGGTCAAGAACCCTGACCTCGGATACCTGTGCACGCTCGAGCGAAATCGCGAGAAAAAACAGCCGAAGCCCGCGCAGTGCGACGCGATCAATCAGGCGTCGTTGCGCGAGCATTGCAAGCAGTGGATTGCTGCGACCGCGCCGAAGCCGAAGACCTGAAAACGTGACTTGCGCGGCGCGTGATGCGTCACCACCGTGCATACGTGCAGCTTCAGCGTCTCGGACTTCGGATCTCCAGCGGAGGTGACGAGATCGCTGCGGTTCGTTGCGTGCACTCGGTCACCAAGGTCGGTCGCATAAGCTCGGCGCAGCTCCTGCTCGACGATCCGTCGGTCAGTCGCATCCACGCCATCATCGAGGCGCCTGACACGATCATCGATCTCGGCAGCGCGACCGGAACGCTCATCAACGGAGTGAAGCGCAACAAGAGTCAGCTCCAGCTCGGCGACCGGATCCAGATCGGCGTGTTCACGCTCGAGGTCGCGACTCCCGACGAGAGCTGGCGCGCGACGCCGATCCACCTGACCGCGAACGGCATCCTCGATCCCGAGAAGCCAGCCCCCGAGCCACGTGTGTTGTTGCAGCCCGTCGTCACGCCAAAGTCGCCGTGGACCGAGCTCCCTCCGCAGCTCGCTTATCTGGAGGCTCTTCCGAAACAGCGCGAGCACGTACCGGCCTCGACGACACGGTCGGTGCCGGAGCGCATCGCGGTCGCGGACATCCTGTCGAAGATCTCGGCCGACGATCGCGAGCTCGTGGAACAAGTCGGCATGATGATCGTCGTTGGCATCGACAAGCTGCGCGAGCATCGCGGCGACACCGACGAGGCCGGGAAGGCCTACACGACCATGCTCGAGTGCATGGCGAAGATCCGCGTACCACGCGCAGCGCCGTCGCTGTTGCTCGAGCTCGCGCATGGCATGCCCGAGCTCGAGGATGACTGGCGCGCGACGTTCGCCGCCTCGATCGCACAGCACGACGCAGTGTGGCCACATCTCTTCGCGCTCGCGGACCTGCCCGGGTTTGCACGCAATTGCGCAATCGCGGCGGTGGCTGCGGGTCGCGATCCACTGCCATGGCTCGCGCATCCGTTCGGCGAGGTTCGCGCGGTCGCGGCGCAGGTCATCCGCGATCCGGACGAGCGTCGCCGCGCCTGCGCGAGCGTATGGGCGAGCTACGCGGCCTCCGACATGAAGCCGCGCTTCGACTGGCGCGCCGCCTACGAGGCGGAGACCGAGCCACTTCACGACCTACCGCCGATCGGACAGCTCGTCGACGGGTTGTTCGCCGACTGCGCCGATCAGCGCGCGTGGACGATCGAACGCGTCGCGCACCGGCGCTCGCCCGCGGACGCTCACGCGCTTGCCGTCGCCGACGAGCTCGATGCGGCGCGGGCCTGCGCGGGATGGCCGCGTACGCGCGTCGACTGGGTGCTCTGGCACGGTGTGCCGTTGTCGACCGGTGACCGCGTCGAGTGGATCCGCGAGCAAGCGCGCACGCGGCCCTCGGACCTCACGCAGGTCGTCCTCGCGCAGCTCACCTATGCGCAGCGCGGATACGAGCCGCCGAAGCTCGTGCTTTCGGAGGACGCGTACGAAGCGGTCCTCGACCAGGAGCGGTGCGAGGCGCTCGCAGCGCTCCAGGAGCTCGAACAGCTCGGTCACGAGCTCGAACGCAGTAAAGTCGCGGCGAATGCCGCGACAGGATGACAAGGCGAGCCTCCGTGACGAGCTGCACGCCGCGCTGGTGAGCGCACTCGAGACCGCGCGCGCGGCACACGCGGCCGCCGTCGAAGGCGCGACGCACTCGGAGGCGAAGGCCGAGAACGACAAGGACACGCGCGGCCTCGAGCAGTCGTACCTCGCGCGCGGTCAAGCGCAGCGCGTCGCCGAGCTCGAAGCGGCGGCGAGCGATGTCGCGGCGATGAAGCTGCGTACGTTCGCCGATGGCGATGCGGTCGCGATGAGTGCGCTTGTCGTCGTCGAGGATGACGGCAAGCAGCAGCGCTACTTCATCGCGCCGGGCGGTGGCGGCACCGCGCTGCGTCCAGTGGCCGGCAGCCGAGCCGCGATCCAGGTCGTGACGCCCGCGTCGCCGATCGGCACGGCGTTGATCGGCAAGCGGGTCGACGACGTCGTCGAGTTCCGCGGTCGCGAGCTCGCGATCGTCAGCGTCGCTTGAGCTACTCGCCGATCGACGCGTAGCGATCCGTCGGATCGCCGCCGTCGTCGCGCTGGCGGCCGACCTCGGCGGGGATCTTCAGCGTGCGCAAGAGCTTCAGGCCGTCCTTCGTGACGAAGTTGTCTCCGATGTCGAGCTTCGCGAGGTGCTGGAACGCCTTCTGGTAGCGATAGAGGCGGCGAATGCCTTCGTCGGAGAGCGTGCCCATCGAGAGGTCGAGCACCTCGAGCTGCGGCAGGATCTTCGAGACGGCGAGTGGCTCGATCAGATCGTCGGTGAACTCGAGGTTCTTGAGCCCGAGCGACTGGAGTCGCGGGAGGTTCTCGCCCGCGAGGAGTGGCTTCATGTCTTTGAGGCTCGTGGTGCCGCCGTAGTTCTCGCGGCCGACCATGAGCGACAGCGAGCGCAAGCTCGGCCACACCGCGGCGCCGATCGCGCGCGCGGACTTCGAATCGAGGCCGCCGGTCGTGACCTCGAAGTGCTCGAGCGTGGGATGGACGATCTTGCCCACGTTCATCGAGCCCGAGCGCACCGCGAGTCGCTTGAGGTTCGGCACCGCGGCGTAGACCGGCTCGAGCTTCCCGAGCGAGCTCCACGACAGCTCGGTCTCCTCGCCCGAGAAGTCACCGAGATACAGCGAGCGCAGCGCGGGTAGGTGGCGCTTGCCGATCAGCTTCGCGATCGTGTCGTAGCTGTTCTCCTCGAACGCGACGAGCCCGACCGTGAGGTCGCGCATGAACCGTGCGCTCGGATGATCGAGCAGCTCCCCGAACAGCGCCTCGACGTCGACCGCGGAGTCCTCGTCGCCATCGCCGTAGTCCGGATCGCGATCGAACGAGGTCGCGATCCGCGCCGTGTGGATGAACCCGCCGCGCCACGTGAGCGTGACGACGTCCTCGAGCCCCTTGAACTTGCCGAGCAGCGCGGCGGCATGTGTGGCGAACAGCTTCTTCTCCGCCTTCGCGAGCGCCTTGTCCTTCCCGTCGCCTTGCTTGAGCTGGATCGCGGCGAGCTCACCGCGCGGATCGCCCTGGCCTTGCAGCCAGTCGATGTAGACCTCGAGCGCGTCGGTCGTGCCTTCGGCATCCGCCTCGACGAGCTTCGCGAGGTCGGGCTTCGCATCCGGCGGACGCTTGTCGGCGGTGGGCTTGTACGCCTTGACCGCTTCGGCATGTTGCCGCGCGAACGCCTCTTCGCGATTCTTCGCCGGCGTCGGTGGGACAAAGTTCCTGTCGACCTCGGGTGGCGGCGGTGCGAGCTCGTCCTTCGCGCCCTTCCAGTAGGTGTCCTTCGGCGACGCGAGCTTCAAGAGCACGCTGCTGTCGCCGCAGATGAACGCGCCGTCGCCCCAGCTACCGATGCCCCACAGCTTGCGGTGCGCCTGCGAGGCGATCTTCGTGAAGCTCTTGCCCTCGTTCGTCGACTTCAGGATCGTGCCGCCACCACCGACGACGATCAGCGCGCCCGCGACGATCGCGCAGTCCTCGAGGTCGTGATCTTTCACGGGCACCTTGAGCGATTTCCACGACGCGCCGCGATTCTCCGAGCGATAGGCGACCGCACTATCGCCGATCGCGACGAGCGCACCGCCGGGCATCTCGATGATGCGCGTGATGACGTCCTTCTTCTTCATGCCCTTGAGCCGCGTGTACTTCTTGCCGTCCCACACGCCCGGATCCGCGCCGGACCAGAACAGCTTTCCGTCGACTTCCGTCACGTGCAGCATCTTGCCGAAGCCCTTGTACGGCGCCTTCTTCCAGCCGCCGTCGAGCTTGTTCGACATCAGGACGAGCCCCTCGTGGCAGCCCATCCAGTACGTACCCTTCGAGTCACGCGCGATCGTGAAGCAGTCGTGCGTCGGCGGCGTCTTGATCTCTTTCCACGTGTCGCCGAAATCGCGCGACACCATCGGCGACCCGCCGCCGACCGTCACCCAGACGCCGTCGAACACCGCCATCGCGAACACCTGGCCGGGATTGGAGCGGTTGTGAAAGGTCTTGCCGTCGGTGGTCCCCAGTGCGCGATCGCCGGTCGTGAGCGCGCGCTTCCCGTCGACGATGACGCGACCGAGTCGCGTGTAGCCACCGGAATCGCGCAACGTCGTGAGCGCGAGCTCCGATGGCTTGACGTTGCTCGCCGCTGGCTTCGCCATCGAGGCGGTCCTGGCCGCGATGGTCTTCGCCTTCGCACCGACCTCGAGATAGCCCTTGCCGGTCTTCTCGCGGATGAGCTTGTCACGCTCCTTGATCGCGGCCGCCGGAGAGCCGAGCTCGGCGACGCGCTGATTCACGCTGCCTCCGATCTTTCCCCAGCGCGTCGTGAGCGCCGAGCCGCTGACCATGACTTCCCAGAACTTGTTCGACGTGCCCTCGGAGAATTCGAAGCGCTGCATGCGCGGCGAGCCTAACCCGCGACGCGGATGCGACGACGACGTGCGGCCGCAAAGCGTCGAAGAGCACGGTCTCGGACGTCAGCGATGCCGAAGTGACATACGCTCGGGCGCGTGAACGAGCGCGCCCTGCTCGACGCGATCATCGCGAATCCCGACGACGATGACGTCCGTCTCGTCTACGCGGATGTGCTCGAGAGCCTGGGTAATCCGCTCGGCGAATTCATCCAGCTGCAGTGCCGGCTGGCGCGTGGGTTCGATCTCGCGCTCTCCCAGCGCGCGAGCGAGCTCGCGAAGGAGCACGGTCGGGCGTGGCTCGCCGACCTGCTCGCGCTCAAGCTCGGCGCGCAGTTCAGCTACGACCGCGGCTTTGTCCATTCGATGACGGCGCCCTTCCCGTCGGCGACGACGCGGACGACCGAGCTCCTCGCACGCGCGCCGCTGCTCGCGAAGCTCGAGCTCACCGTGCACGGCCAGGCCGATCGCGTCCAGCTCGCGCGCCCGAACAGCGATGCCGTGCTCGCGCGCGCCGAGTCGTTGTTCATTCGCGGTCGCCACCGCGGGAACACGCGTGCGATGCGCGGACCGATCGCGGACCTCTCGGGCCTCGCGGTCTGCCCGTTCACGCGCCTGCGCGCGTTGCGGCTCGAAGCGCTGCGCGCCAAGCCGAACAACCTGTACGAGTTTCTGCAGTCGCCAAATCTCACGACGCTCGAGTCGCTGATCATGCGCCTGCGCATGCCGGTCGCCGAGACACCGCGCGTGCTCGCCGGCATCGGTCCGTCGGTGCGTCACCTCGATCTCGCCGGGAACACGCTCGACGCCGCGGGCATCACGGCATTGCTTGCGACGAATCGCGATCGCCTCGAGACGCTCGTCATCGACCAGACGAACCTGCCCGCGGCGGCCGTCGAGCAACTCCAGCAGGCGAAGCTGCCGGCGCTGCGCACGATCTCGCTGCGCTATCTGCAGCTTCGCGAGCGTGTGCAGGAACCGGCGACGTGGAACGCGCCGCAGCTCGAGCGGATCGTCGTCTAGATCGCGCGCAGGCCGGTCGCGAGCGCGCCGCGGATCTGCATCTCGAGATCGCGGAACAGCATCTGCTTCGCTTCCTCGTCCTGCGGGCTCGTCTCGAGCGCCGGTGTATTGCGCACGTCGACGACGCCCGCACAGACCAGCTTCGCCTGGGCGATCGAGAACACGTAGCTCCGGCCTCTGACCTCGCCGGGCGTGAACGCCTTGCCCACACCGGGAATCGGCTCGACCTCCTTGTCGACGATCACGAACACGGCGTGCGTCGGCATGCGGCTCAGCTGCTGCTTGTTCGCGAGCCCGTCGAGCTCCCGCAAGGGACCTGCGATCAGCTGGTCGCGCACGGGCTCGCCCGCCATGAAGCTGACGAACGCGCCCTTGCCGAAGTAATTCGCATCGACGCTGCCGTACTTCACGAAGCTCTCGGCCGCCTTCGCGGTGGGCGCGTCGAACTTGTACTCGCACGGGTTCGCCGACGGCTTGATCGCGGCGAGGACCTCCGGCGTCGTCGCCGTTGCCCAGGCCACTCGGGCGGCCTGGAGCTGGCGACGCACCGGCTCGATCGCCTTGTCGATCTCCGTGCGATCGACAGGGGCAGGGGGGCGGTACGTGTTCGCGCGCGCGTCGATCTGTTGCTGCTTCTCGCGGCGCGCATTCCAGACGTAGATGAATGGCGACGCGATGAGCGCGACGAGGAGTCCGATCATCACGTAGCGCTTCGTCGTCGTGGAGCGCGTGAACGCTTTGATGTTCGGATCGTCGGCTTCGGCTTTCGCGATCGCGGCCCAGTCGATGTCGGGCGTCGCGGCCATCAGCGCCTTGGTCGCCTTCTGTGCGCGGGCGTAGCCTTCCTTGTTGAAGTTCGCCGATTTGACGGTCACGTCGTGGCCGTGCTGGCCCGAGCCGTAGCTTCTCCGCGTCATGTCGACGGCGGCGCCGATCGCGAGGCCTTCGCTCGCGCGGATCTGATCGAACGCGGCGACATCGACGCCGCGCGCGGCGAACGCGGTCCGCGCATCGTCGAGGTGGCGCCAGATCTCGGGATAGATCTGCTGCACCTCGCCGATTCGGAGTGACATCTCCTCCTCGTTTCCGCCGACTCCGACGAGGCTGCCGTGCTGCTGCCGCGCGACGACCTTGTCGGGACCCTTTAGCAGCTCGCCGAAGCGCTCGCACAGCGCCACTGCAATTCGAACAGACCGAACGGCTGGATCGACGTTCATTCGCGGAACCTACCTCACGGCGAATCAGTCAGGCGTATTCACGTTGGCTGGCTGACCTTCGTTTCTGCGCTCTAACAGATCGCAGATCGAAGACAGATCGATATCCGCGAGACTTCGATCGCCGAGTGATAGCGTGCGCGCGAAAAATAAATGACGAGCGCGCGGCAGGCTGCGATCACGTTCACCCTTTGTAGTTTCCTCTTTGCCTGCGGCGACAATGTCGACGATCGCCCAGTGGTGTGTGGCGACGGCTTTGTCGACGAGAAAGCCGAGGCATGCGACGACGCGAACCTCGTCGACGGAGATGGTTGCGATAGCAACTGCACGCTGCCCGGGTGCGGCAACGGCATCCTCGGCTTCGACGAGAGCTGCGACGACGGCAACCTCGAGAGCGGCGACGGTTGCGACGCGAACTGCAGCCAGTCGTTCTGCGGCAACGGCATCAAGGCCGGCGACGAGACGTGCGACGACAGCAACACCACGAGCGGCGATGGCTGCGACGTGAACTGCAAGATCACCGGCTGCGGCAACGGCGTCGCGACGTTCGGCGAGACGTGCGATGACGGCAACGCGGTCGACGGCGACGGTTGCGACTCGAACTGCTCGATGACCGGATGCGGTAACGGCATCAAGGGCGGCACCGAGCAGTGCGACGACGGCAACACGACGACCGCCGATGGCTGCAGTGCGACGTGCGCCATCGAGGTGCTCGAGATCGAGCCGAACGACGACGGCACGATCGCGACCGGCGGGTCCGGCATCAACGGCAACGACTTCAGCATCACCGCTGCCGATGTGAACCCCGCGGTCACCGGCAAGACGACGATCATCGCCGCGCTGACGCCGATGGGCGACGAGGATGTCTTCAAGGTCTCCAACACCGGCACGGTGGCGGTGCGCCTCAAGCTCGACACCTGGAACCTGGCGACGGGCTTCGGCATCGGCGTGTCGTGCGGCACGGCGTCGATCGATACCGGGATCAATGTACGAAACGCGGCGGGCGTCGTGCTCGCATCGAACAACGACCGCCCGGGCAGCGACTATTGCGCCGGCCTCGTGCACCCGTTGTTCCCCGGCGAGTCGGTCTACGTGCACGTCGTCGACTACCTCGACAATAGTGTGGTGCCGAGCTACGCGCTCGACATCGTCTACGTGCCCGTCGTGTGTGGCGACGGTGATGTCGGTCCCGGCGAGCAGTGCGACGACACGAACACGAGCGCGGGCGACGGCTGCAGTGCCACCTGCTCGATCGAAGGCGCGATGACCGAGACCGAGCCGAACGAGGACGGCACGCCGTCGACGGGCGGTTCGGGCATCAACGGCAACGACTTCGGATCGACGAACGCGCTCGCGAACGGCTTGATCAGCGGCAACACGACGATCCTCGCGTCGATCATGCCGAACGGCGACGAGGACGTCTTCGCGCTGACGAACGCGGGGACGGCGAACGTCACGGTCAAGCTCGACATCTGGAACATCGCGACGAACTTCGGGATCGGCACGCCATGTGGTGCCGCGATCGACACCGGCATGCACCTGCGTGACGCCGCCGGCAACTCGCTCGCATCCAACGACGATCGCAACGGCGGCAGCGATCGCTGCTCGACCCTGACGGTCGCCCTCACGCCGGGCCAGACGCGGTTCGCGCACGTCATCCGTTACGGCGATACCGCCGTGATCCCGAGCTACGCGCTCGTGGTGAAGTACAAGCCCGTCGTGTGCGGCGACGGTGCGATCGAGTTCGGCGAGACCTGCGATGACATGAACACCACGGCCGGCGACGGCTGCGATGCCGCATGTCAGATCGAGCCGATCTGCGGTGACTCGGTGCTGCAGCCGACCGAGCAATGCGACGACGGCAACACCGCTCCGAACGACGGCTGCTCTGCGGCCTGCCAGCTCGAGGGCGCGACGACCGAGGTCGAGCCGAACGAGGACGGCTCCCCATCGCCGGGCGTCACGGGCTTCGCCGGCAACGACTTCGCGTCCGCGAATGCGACGGCGAACGGTGCGTTCACGGCCAGCGTGCGCCTCGTGGCAAAGCTCGATCCGATCGGCGACGAAGACGTGTTCGCGTTCACGAACACGTCGGCGGCCTACGCGAACGTGAGGTTCGACATCTGGAACCTCGCGCCGACGTTCGGCATCGGTACCTCGTGCGGCACGTCGATCGATCCCGGCCTCCACATCCGCAACGCGACCGGCACGTCACTGGCGTTCAACGACGATCGCAACACGACCACGGACTACTGTCCGGGCCTGACGTTCGCGCTCGCACCGGGTCAGACCGTGTTCGCGCACGTCGTCGAGGCCGATGACAACGCCGCGATCGCGAGCTACGCGTTCGACGTCACGTACACGCCCGTCGTGTGTGGCGACAATGCGGTCGGTCCCGGTGAGGACTGCGACGATGGCAACACCGCCGGCGGCGACGGCTGCAGTGCGGTCTGCGTGATCGAATCGACCTCCGAGGTCGAGCCGAACAACACGTCGCCCGAAGCGACGGCGAGCACGGTGCAAGTCACCGGCGATGTGGTGCTCGCGGGCGCGATCGCGACGGTCGGCGATCTCGATCGCTTCCAGGTCACGGTGGCAGCACCGATGGTCGTGCGCTTCGAGACCTTCACCGGCACCTACGGCCAGTGCTCGACCGCAGCGACGCTCGACGTGCGCGTGTTCGACATGGCCTCGACGCAGCTGTTTGTCGACACGCTCGGTGGCGGCATCGCGTCATGTGGTGCGCTCGTCGTGTACCTGCCGGCCGCCGGCACGTACTTCGTGCAGGTCGAGGAGCGCGGCAACAACGCGACCGTGGCGGCGTACTACCTCGACGTCGAGTACCAGGACGACAACGGCAGCGAGACCGAGCCGAACGAGACGTACATGACCGCGACGCCGCAGCTGCTCTCCGACAACGAGGTGTTCGCGCTCGGCGATCACATGGTCAACACCGACGCGGACGTCTACTCGATCACCGTCCCCGCGGGTGCACGCATCCGCGCGGAGATCATCGAGGGCGGCAGCGAGACCTGCGAATCGAACGGCATCGACAGCCGGCTCACACTGCTCGACGAGGCGGGCCTGCAGCTCGTCGACGACGATGACGACGGCCGCGGGTACTGCTCGATGATCGACGGCACGGGGGCGACACCGCAGGATCTGGCGGCCCGTAATGCGACGACGACGACGAAGACGTACTACCTGATGGTGCGCGCGTCGACGTTCTCGCAGACCGGCGCCGCCGGCCAGTTCGCGTACCGGCTGCAGCTGACGCTGCGCTGATCGGTGGGCTACACTCGAGCAACGTGTTCGCGATCGTTGTCGAGGGATTGCGTCGCGCCTGCTTCGATCAAGCAGTCGTCGAGATCGGTCGTAGCACGCTGAACGACCTCGTCCTGCCGCGGCCGGAGGTCTCGCGGCACCACGCGCGCATCACCGTCGAAGAGGACGGCTTCGTGGTCTCGGACCTCGGCAGTGGTCATGGCACGTGGGTCGATGGCGTGCGCATCGAGAGCCGCGCGCTCGTCTCCGGGAGCCGGCTCACGATCGGTCCGTTCACGCTCGTGCTCGAAGCGAACGCCGCGCCGTATGGCGACGAGCAGCGCCTGCTCTCGGCGATCACGGAGCGGAACGACGCGAACAGCCGCCTGGTCTACGCCGACTTCCTCGAGCAGCGCGGCGAGCTCTCGCGCGCGGCGTTCTTGCGCATGCAAGAAGCACTCGTCGATGCTGATCCCGGGACGCCGGCGTTCCAGGCGGACTCGGAGAAGCTGCGTTCGCTCGCAGCTGCGATCGAGATGAAGTGGCGGTACGCGGTCGCGCGGCCGGCGGTCGAGGGCTGCAAGCTCCGGCTCAACGTGCGGTGCCCGAAGGAGTGGGGCTCGCTCGCGCCGACGGAGCGCCCCGACGTGCGCCACTGCGAGAGCTGCCACAAGCACGTCTACTACTGCGCGAACGTCGCGATCGCGCGCAACCACATCGAGAACGGGGATTGCGTCGCGATCGACGTGATCCCGAAGCGCGAGCAGGGCGATCTCGACCCGTCCGCGGAGTCGGGTGACATGCCGATGATTGGATACATTCCGATGCCCGACTGAGCGTGGGTCGGGCTTCGACGCAGTGCGTTCGGCGCGCCGAGCATGTTCGTCGGCGATGCGGTGTTCTGGTCGCCCAAATGAGGTAAGACGTCTCCGTCGTATGCCCGCGACCCAACCCGCGCACGCCGCACCGCCGCGGCTCTCTCCAGAGCTCAGCCTGCGGATCTATGACCTGATGCTTCGCAGCCGCCTCCTCGAGGAGCGGCTCATCACCATGTACAAACAAGGTGATGGCTTCTTCTGGATCGGTGGTCCGGGAGAGGAAGCGTTCAACGTCCCGCTCGGCCTGCTTGCCAAGAAAGGCTTCGGCCCCGAGCACGACTATCTGCACCTGCACTACCGGAGCGGCGCGACGCTGCTCGCGATGGGGGCGGATCCCGTCGACTCGCTGCGCCAGATGAAAAATGTCGCGAGCGACCCGTATTCGCGCGGCCGTAACTTCGCGGGTCACTTCTCGGTGCGCAAGTGGAACGTCGTGCCGGTGAGCTCGCCGATCGAGGTGCAGTTCTCGATCGCGATCGGCACCGCACGCGCGCAGCGGGGGACGAAGGGCATCACGATCGTGCAGGGCGGTGACGCCGGCACGGCGGAAGGCGACTTCGCGACCGCGCTCATCTGGAGCACGCGCAAGGGCTGCGAGCTGCCGATGCTGATGATCGTCACGAACAACCGCTACGGCATCTCCACGCCGTTCGCGGGCCAGCACGGCTACGACCAGATCGCCGAGCGCGGCAAGGCATTCGGCATGCCGACGGCGGTGATCGACGGCAACGATCCAGAGACGTCGTACGCGGCGCTCTCGAAGGCGATCGAATACGTCCGCACCGAGCGCAAGCCGTACTTGCTCGAGGCGATGGTCTCGCGCCTGCGCGGCCACTCGTCGGCGAGCGGCGCGAACACGGTGAAGGAAGAGATCGACTGCCTCTCGCAGTTCGAGGAGCGGCTCGAGGAGCGCGGCCTCATGACGCGCGCGCAGATCGACCAGCTGCGCGAGACGTACACGCAGGAGCTCGGCGAGGCGGCGAAGCGCGTCGTATCGGAAGCGCTGCCCACGCCCGAGTCCGCGTTCGAGTACGTGTTCGCCGACAAGAACTACGTCGCCGGGGAGGAGTAGCGATGCCGACGATGATCCAGGCGATCCGGCTCGCGCTGCACGTCGGCGAGTCGCGGCTCGGCGTCACCGACATCTTCGGTGAGGACGTCGGTCCTCCGCTCGGCGGTGTGTTCACCGGCACGCAGGGTCTCGAGAAGGCGTGGAACACGCCGCTCGACGAGCGCGGCATCGTCGGAACGGCGATCGGGCTCGCGCTCGCGGGTGCCAAGCCCGTCGCCGAGATCCAGTTCTGCGACTACGCGTTCAACACGATCGATCTGCTCAAGATCGCCGGCAACACCTACTGGTCGAGCGGCGGTGACTGGAATGTTCCGATGGTGCTGATGACGCCGGTCGGCGCGGGCATTCGCGGCAGCATCTATCACTCGCACTCGTTCGATGCGACGGCGACGCGCATCCCCGGCTGGAAGATCGTGATGCCGTCGACGCCGCTCGACGCGTATGGCCTGCTGCTGTCCGCGATCCGGGATCCGAACCCGGTGATGTTCCTGATGCCGAAGGCGCTGCTCCGCATGAAGAGCAAGCCCGGCGAAGGCATCCCGGGTGCGCCCGCGGATGATCGCGTGCTCGGCCACATGATCGATGCGCCGCTCGGCGATCGCAGTGCGTGGAAACCGGAGTGGCCCGCCGTCGAGGACTACTACGTACCGATCGGCGAGTCGCGTGTCGTGCGCGAAGGCCGCGACGTCACCGTGTTGACCTACGGCCGCAACGTGCACATGTGCCAGCAGGCGGCGGACGAGCTCGCAGCCGAGGGCGTCGAGACCGAGATCATCGATCTGCGCTCGCTGCACCCGTACGACTGGCCCGCGATCGTCGCGAGCGTGCGCAAGACGAACCGCGTCGTCTGCGTGAACGAGGACACCGAGATCACCAACTTCGGCGAGCACCTGATCCGGCGCATCATCGAGGAGCTGTTCTACGAGCTGCACGCACCGCCGCGGCTCGTCGCGGGCGCGCACTTGCCGGGCATCGGTCTTGCGGATGCGCTCGAGACCGCGAGCGTCCCGCAGAAAGACGGCATCAAGGCCGTGATCGCCGAGCTCGCCGCGCACGAGCCCTGATGTCGAACGACGATCTCAGTAACCGGCAGAAGGCGAAGGCGCAGCGTCGCAAGGCGGGCGATCGCTCGTCGGATCTCGCGCGCGTGTTCATGCTGATGAAGGACGCGACGCTCGCGAAGCTCGAGCTGCAGGAAGAGATCCGCGATGCGATCGATCGCGCGCGTGCCGTCACCTCACCGGTCGCGCGCCGTCGCGCCGAGCGCACGCTCGCCGGCGATCTGCGTGGCCACGATCTCGTCGATCTCGCGCAGCAGGTCGAGAACGTCGAGCAGACGGGCGTCGCCGACTCGCAGCTGTTTCACCTCGCCGAGCAGTGGCGCACGCGGCTGATCGAGGAAGAAGGCGCCGGCGCCGAGTTCCCCGGCACGGTCCCACTCAAGAACATCATGGATGCGCGCCGCGAGCGCGATACCGGCAGCCCGCCGGGTGCAAAGCGCGCGCTGTTTCGCGTCGTGCTCGATCAGCTCCGTCAGCGGCGCTGAATGCGTAGCATCGTGCACTTCACGGTCGCTCGTCGAAAAACCTGATAGAAGTCGTTGGTCCGCGCGCCGCGCACGCGCCGCGTTCTCGTGCAGTCATCACGCGCATGAAAGCAATGCTGATGATCTTCGTCGCTGCGTGCGGCGGCAGCGGTGGTGGCAGTGACTCGAACAACATCGATGGCTCGACGAACGGGGACGCGAAGGTGTTCCTCGATGCGCCACCGGTCGTGCCGATGACGATCATGATCGGCGGCAAGACGACCGAGACCGGCCTCGGCGGCGAGAGCGTCGTCGCAAACGTCGCGATGGCGGCGTTCGCGAGCAGCAACGAGACGACGCCCGTCGCGATGGCGACCAGCGACGCGCAGGGCAACTTCACGCTGACCGTGATGACGAACGGCATGCCGCTCGACGGTTTCTTGAGGGCGACGAAGTCCGGCTACGTGGACCTCTACATGTATCCGACCGGGCCGTTCGCGGCGTCGACGACGGATGCGGGCGTCAACATGATGACGCCGGGCAACCGCGACTATCTCAACAACCTCGCGGGCGGCGGGCAGATGGGCGGCAAGGGCCTCATCGGACTACAAGTACGCGACGCCAGTGGCAACCCGGTCTCGGGCGCCACGATCTCGTCGACGCCTGCGTCCACGTATCGCTACACGAACTCGAGCGGGCTGCCGAGCAGCAACGCGACCTCCACGTCGAGCGACGGCGTCGCGTTCATGTTCAACGTGCCGTCGGGTCCGATCAACATCACCGCGTCGAAGGCAGGGATGACGTTCAAGGCGCACGTCGTCGTGGCGCGCGCGGACAAGTTCACGACGACGTCGATCGTCCCGTAGTCACTTCGGCGGGTCGGTGATCAAGCGGACGCGATTCGCACAGCGCGCCATATCTTCGAGGAGCTGCGAGGCGAGCGAGCGCGCCGCGTCGGTCGCAAACTCCGGCATCTTGCCGATCGCGACCAGCTGCTTGTCGACCTCGGCGAGACACGTGCCGAGCTTGCACTCGCACGTCGCGTCGCGGACCGCGGCGAACTTCGCGATCACCGCATCAACGTCGGCGTTTCCCGTCTTCTCGACGGGCGTGCGCCGCGCGTACCAGGTGTCGAGCGTTGCCATCATCTCGGTGCGCTGCGGGTCCGCGATCTCGAGCGTGCAGCCGAGCTTCTTCGCGTCGCGCTCGATCGCGATCAGCATCTGCGCGCACATGACTTGAAGCCGCGCGGGATCGACCGACGCCTGGCCGACCGTCTGCACGACACCGTCGAGCGACTTCTTCGCCTGCAGGAAGTTCGCGTTCACTTCAGGCGTCGGGCACGTCGCACGATCGGTCGTCGTCGTGGCGAGCTTGCAGATATCCGGTCCGGTCGGACCCGCGTCGACGACGACCGGGGCCGCGGAGGCCGAGCCCGGTGTCGGCGCGGGTGGCGCGGGCTTGTCGGACTTGCACCCGATCAGCGCGAGAACAACAACGGCGCGCTTCATCGAGCTACTTCGTGAACGCGAAGGAGTCGAGCGCCTTCGTGGCGACCTTGCCATCGCTCTCGGCGCGATCGAACGGACCGCCGCAGTTGAGGATGTAGATGCGCTTGTTCGCGATGAAAGCGCGCATCCACTTCTGGTGCGTGTCGTTCTTCACGACGATCGAGCGGCCCGGGTTCTTGCCGAGCTTGACGTCCTTCTCCTCGATCACGGTCGCGTTCTGCTTGTGACGCGTGGTCGCGCCATCGAGCATCACCTTCGGGTCTGCCTTCAGCGCCTCGGGCGGAAGGTCCATGAACGCGACGCCGCACATCGCCGTGCGGTCATCCGCCGCCGTCACGCCGAACTCGGCGCCGACGATCTTCATGCCCTGCGCATCCTGCTCCTTCGGCGTCGACGGGAGCTCGATCGTGTAGCCGCCGTCCTTCGACGTGTACTTTTCCCACTTCAGCTCGACGGGTGCGGCCGGGGCGGCGGAACCCGAGCCTGCCGCGACAGCGGAACCGGAGCCTGCCATCGCGGGCGCAGAGCCCGAGCCTGCCATGGCGGGCGCAGAGCCCGAGCCGGCCATGTCGGCGGGCTTGTCGCTCCCCGCCATCGGGGCGGGAGCAACATCGACTTTCTTCTCCTCCTTCTTTTTGCAGCCGGTGAACGCGAGGAGGGTGACGACGGTGATGGCGGAGAGGCGTGCGAGCATTCGCCGAACCTACCCCGGCCTCCAGAGCGTCAGGCGATTCGCGCGATGAATTCTGAATGCGACAGATCGCGGGGCGCACCGTCTAGGGCCGGAGGTCCTATGACAAAGCTTGTACTGATGGTGTTGCTGGTTGGCTGCGTGAACGACGGCGAGATGGGTGATCGAGGTCCCGCGGGTCCGGAGGGTCCCGCCGGGTCCGCGGGTGGCGGGCTCGTCTGGGCCAACGCCGCGGGCGCGGTCGTCGACAACGCGGTGGTCGGATTCCAGGAGACGTCGTTCGCGATGAAGATCATCGACGGCACCGGTGTGTTCTTTACGTTCGATCCTCTGACGGCATCGCCGGTGTTTCGCGCGTACAACTCGTCGTCGCTGACGCGGTTCTTTCTCGCGCCCGGTTGCGTCGGTCCCGTGCACGTGGCGATCGCGACGGTCCCAAAAGTCGCGTTCAAGTACGACGGCCGCACGGTCGCGATGCCCGCCGACGTCGAGATCGCGACAACGGTCGGCTCGTTCGCCTCGTCGAGCGGTTGCACCGCCACGAGCTCGACCGGCTCGTTCGTGAAGGTCACGGCGCTCGAGATGCTGCCCACGCTCGCGCCACCCGTGCTCGGGACCGGACCGTTTCACGTCACGCGCATGTGAATGAGGTTTTCTCGCGTGTTAGAGATGGATCCGGTGAGCGTGCGCGGCTGCTTGTCGCCGGACGAGATCGCGGCATACGCGGGTGGGCACACGGCCGTCACGGATCGGTCGTCGATCGACAAGCACCTGGATGACTGCGAGCTGTGCCGACTGACGATCGTCGCGGCGGTCAAGGCCGCGCGAATCAGCGAGCCCGTCGAGACGGAGCGCCTCGCGCCGGGTACGGCGGTCGGGCGCTACATCGTGCGCGAGCCGATCGGCGCCGGTGGCATGGGCGTGGTGTATGCGGCCGACGATCGCGAGCTCGATCGCAAGGTCGCGCTGAAGCTGTTGCGCGACAAAGACTCGCGCGATCGCCTCACACGCGAAGCGAAGGCGCTCGCGGCGCTGCAGCATCCGAACATCGTAGCGGTCTACGAGCTCGGTACGTTTCACGACGAGATCTTCATCGCGATGGAGCTCGTCGACGGCGCGACGCTGCGGCAGTGGCTGGCGGATGCACGGCGCAGCGTCGAAGAGATCGTCGCGGTGGTGCGCGATGCGGGGCGCGGGCTCGTCGCCGCTCATGCGAAGGGCCTCGTGCATCGCGACGTCAAACCCGAGAACATTCTCGTCGGTAGCGACGGACGCGCGCGCATGACGGACTTCGGTCTCGCGCGGCAGGACGATAGGCGCACGCCGCTCGACGGCGAGCTCGACGCGTCGGCACTGACGATGACGGGCGCGCTGCTCGGAACGATTCCGTACATGGCGCCCGAGCAACTTCGCGGCGAGCCCGCGGATCCGGCGACCGATCAGTTCGGCCTCGCGGTCGTGCTGCACGAAGCGGTCTACGGGAAGCGGCCGTTCGCAGGGCGGACCGTCAAGGAGCTGCTCCGAGCGTTCGACGGCGAGGTCGCGCGCGAGCCGCGACGGGTTCCCGGTTGGCTACGTGGTGTGATCGACCGCGGCATCGCCGTCGATCGATCGCGGCGCTATCCGACGGTCGCCGCGATGGTCGATGCACTCGGCCGCGATCCACGACGCACGCGGCGCGCGCTCGCGCTCGGCGTGCTCGCTGTCGGTGCGGGCGTAGCGGCAACCGTGGCGCTACGACCGGCGAAGAGTGCACCGACCTGCGAGAGCACCGCGCCGAAGCTCGCCGGGGTCTGGGACGCTGCGCGCGCACAGGCCGTACGCGAAGCGTTCGCAGCGACGAAGCGGCCGTTCGCCGACGATGCCGCGAAAGCAGTCACGAAGATCCTCGATCGCTACACGCAAGCGTGGGTCACCGCCACGACCGAAGCGTGCCGCGACACCAACGTGCACAACACGCAGACGCCCGCGTTGCTCGACCTCCGCATGCAGTGTCTCGACGAGCGCCTCGCCGACGTCAATGCACTCGTAACCGTGTTCGCCACGAAAGCGGATGCGAAGGTCGTCGAGACCGCGCCGCGCGTCGCCCAACAACTCACGCAGCTCTCCGCGTGCGCCGACAAAGCAACGCTCCTCGAACAAGTGCGGCCGGTCGATCCGGCGGTCGCCGGCAAGGTCGCCGCGCTGCGCACGGAGCTCGCCGCGGCGCGCGCGACGCGCGATACGGGTCGCTTCGACGATGCCGCGCTGCTGATCGCACCGCTCGTCGAGCGTGCGACCGCGATCGGGTATGGACCGCTGACGGCGGAGATCATGCTCGTCCGTGGGATGATCGAGATCGATCAAGGCAAGTTCGACGCTGCCGACAAGACGCTGACCGCCGCGGCGGATCTCGCGGAAGCCGGGCGCGCCGACGTCATCAGAGCCGACGCGCGCACGGCGCTCGTACGCGGTTCTGCGCAAGCAGCGAAGTACGATGTCGCGCACGAGCATGCCCAGCGCGCACGTGCGGTCGTCGCGCGACTCGGGCCGGGACATGAAGCGATCGCGGCGCGCCTCGCGAGCTACGACGGCTCGGCGTACACCGGCGAGGGCAACTACCCGCGCGCGCTCGAGCTCACGCAAGAAGTGCTCGAGACGCGCAAACGGATCTACGGCATCGATTCGGTCGAGACATCGCAAGCGTTTCACAGCCTCGGCAACGTGCTCTACAACCTCGGACGCCATGCCGAGGCGAAGGCTGCGTACGAGCAGGCGTTGACGTTGCGACAAACGATCGTCGGCACGCGCCATCCCGACGTCGCGGCGACACTCGCGAACCTCGGCGCGTTGCAGACTGCGATGGGTGAGAACGCCGCAGCGCTGGCGAGCTACACCACCGCCCGCGAGATCATGACGGAGCTCCTCGGGCCGCGGCACACGAAGGTCGCGCAGGTGATGGGCAACATGGCGAACCTGTTTCGGTACCAAGGCAAGTACGCCGAAGCGGCCGCGCTCGTCACCGAAGCGATCGAGATCCAGACGGAAGCACTCGGTCCGGATCACCCGCTCGTCGGCAGTCTCTACTTCGTGCTCGGCCAGACCCACTACGAGGGCGGTGACCACAAACAAGCGATCGTCGCGCACACGCGCGGGCTCGAGGTTCGACTCGCGAAGCTCGGCGAGACGCATCCCGACGTGTTGTCGTCGAAGAATTCGCTCGGGCGGCTCGCGCTCGATCGCGGCGACGCGAAGGCGGCGCTACGCACGTTCGAAGAGGTGCTCGCGATCCAGCTGAAGAGCGCGGCGCCCGAGAGCGGTGACGTCGCGTACACGCACAACTACGCCGGCGAAGCGGAGCTCGCGCTCGGCCGGCCGAAGCAAGCGCTCGCGCACTTCGAGCGCGCTCTCGCGATCGACATCAAGGCGCTCGGCGAGACGCATGGTGACGTCGTGATCGACCTCGCATCGATCGTCGAGGCTCAGCTCGCGATGAAGGATGCGGCCGGCGCGCTCGCGACTGCGAAGCGCATCGACATGCTGCTCGAGAAGATGGTCGGAGTAAAAGACCTCGCGCCGATCGCGCGCGCGAATGCGAAGTTCGCGATGGCGCGCGCCTTCATCACCGAGGATCCCGCGCGCGCGAAGAAGCTCGCGGAAGACAGCCGCGAAGGCTTTCGCAGCGCCGGCCAACTCGGCGCGAAGCTGCTCGAGCGCGTCGACGCTTGGCTCGCGAAGCAGCGATAGCTCGCGGCCTGTCGCAGCGCGGACGACTTGTCCCACATCGCGATCGCGTGATGGTGCGGATTTCGCGCGCTCGATGTGCCGGTGACTACAAAGATTGCGCGTCGAGTTGGATCGGACAGGACCTGCGAGGACGTGGTGGGTTGTGGTGTGGAGAAACAGCGATGTAACTTCGCGGCCGGGGAAACAGCGCATTCGCGCTGAACGATCTCGCGGCTCACGACGGGCGCTGGTCTTCGGATCGGTCTGTCTTCCACCGAGGGGGCATCGCATGCAACGTCTATTGATCACACTACTGCTCGCTGCCGCTGCCTGCGGCAATGACACGCGAGCCGAGCTCCCGAGTGCGGCCGACCGCTTCCCTCGGCTGACCCACGCGCAGTGGGAATCGACGGTCAAGGATCTGTTCCGGTTGCCGGAGCTGCCTGGACTGTCGTCGGGCTTCACGCCCGATCCGCAGCTCGGTCGGTTCGACAACAACATCCTGCGCCTCGGCCTCTCGCAGGGGCTGTGGCGGGATTACCAGCAGGCCGCGGAGACGGTCGCGGCGCGCGTCGTCATCGACCCGGCGCTCTACGCGCAGCTCGCGACGACGGCGGATCCCCGCGAGTTTGTCGCGACGTTCGGCGCGCGCGCGTTCCGCCGTCCGATGAAGGACGCGGAAGTCGATCGCTACGTCGCGCTGTTCGACAGCGCAGCCACGGTGTTCCCCGGGCAGGAGCCATTCAAGGCGGGCGTGCGGCTCGTCGTGCAAGGCATGCTGCAGTCGCCGTTTTTCCTCTATCGCTCGGAGCTGTCGACGGCGAAGGACGCGATGGGCATGCCGCTCACCCAGTTCGAGGTCGCGTCGCGCCTCTCGTATCTGTTCTGGAACACGATGCCCGACGAGGATCTGTTCGCCGCGGCGCGTGCGGGCGAGCTCGCGACGTACGAAGGCGTGCGTCGCCACGCAGAGCGACTGTTCGACGACGAACGCACACGCGCGCAGTTCAAGCGCTTCCACTTCCAGGCATTCGCGATCTCCGAGTACTCGGACCTCGACAAGAGCACCACGACCTTCCCGAACTGGCGCCGCGAGATCGGCGGCATGATGCAGGAGGAAGCGCTGCGCTTCGTCGATAGCGTGCTCGTGAGCGAAGGCAGCGTCGCCGATCTGCTGACGTCGACGAAGGCCTACGTCAACGCCGACCTCGCGAAGATCTACGGCCTCGCGGGCCAGTTCGGCACCGACTACACCGAGGTCGAGCTCGATTCCTCGGCGCGCGCCGGCCTCCTGACGCGCGCGGGCTTCCTCGCACGCAATGCGACCCTCGACGAGGCAGACCCGATCCATCGCGGCGTGTTCATCAACCTCGGCATCCTGTGCCGCAACATCTCGGCGCCTGCGAACATCCCGACCGACCTGCCGCGCATCGGTGACACGAACCGCCAGAAGGTCGAGAGCGTGACCGGCGTCGGCACGTGCGGCGAGAACTGCCACGCGACGATCATCAACCCGCTCGGCTTCGCGTTCGAAAACTTCGACGCGGTCGGCGCGGTCCGCGCGACGGATCGCGGCTTCCCGATCGACACGACGGGCACGTATCACTTCGTCGATGGCCGCGTGATCACGTACACGAACGCGGTCGACCTCTCGAAACAGCTCGCGAAGGCGCCCGAAGTGCACGCGTGTTACTCGCGGCAGCTGCTCGAGTTCATGCTCGGTCGCGACCTCGCGCTGCTCGATACCGGCAACGTCGGCGAGCTCGCACAGCAGTCGCTCGACAAGACCTCGATCAAGGACCTCGTCCTCTCGGTGGTCGCGAGCAACGCCTTCCGCTCACGAAGCTTCGAAAGGAGTGCGCCATGAATCGCCGCGGATGGTTGAAGGGCGTCGCCGGCGCTGCGCTGGCACTACCGTTCCTCGAGAGCATGCGCCGCAGCTCGGCCGCCGAGCCAACGAAGCGCGTCTACTCGTTCTTCATTCGCCAGGGTAACGGCGTGCAGCAAGCGGGCTACAACAACGAGCCCGAGCGGTTCTGGCCGCGCTCGCTCGGCACGCTGACGAAGGACATCCTCGCGGTGACGAACGCGGACCGCGCGCTCGCGATCCTCGCGGATCACGCGCCGAAGTTGACGCTCGTGCGCGGCACGCGCTTCGGCTTCCCGGGCATCGGCTGCGGTCACTCCGGTGGCCTCAACCAGGTCCTCACCGCGGCGAACCTGACGGGCGAGGGCAAGGACACGCTCGCGCAGGGAGAGTCCGTCGACTACTTCATCTCGCAGAAGGTGAACACGCCCGGCATCGAGCCGCTCACGCTGATGTCGGGACCGCAGTCCGCGTACATCGCGCACGGCCTGTCGTACAGCGGGCCGAGTCAGCTGCGCGGCGCGAAGAACAACCCGTTCGCGGTCTACACCGCGCTGATGGGCGTCAGCGGCTCGCCCGAGGTGCTGCAGCAGATCGCGACGCGTCGCAAGAGCGTCAACGATCTCGTGCGCGACGAGATGCAAGGGCTCCTCGCGTCGCCGCAGCTGTCGATGACGGATCGCAACCGCCTCGACATGCACTTCCAGGCGATCCGCGATCTCGAGGTCGGGATGGCGTGCACGCTGCCGACCGATCGCGTGATGTCGATGCAGGCGATGAACACGGTGTACGAGGCGAACGAGAACCGCGTGAGGGTCGCCGACTTCATGCTCGAGCTCACCGCGCTCGCGTTCGCATGCGATGCGACGCGCACCGGTACGCTGCAGATCGGCCAGGGGAACGACGGCACGCGCTACACCGTCGACGGCGTGCTCCAGAATACGTTCCACCGCATCTCGCACCGCATCGACGGCGATGGCGATGTCGGCACTCCGATCCCGAATGCAGATGTCTTGCACCACGGCATCGACAAGATCTTCGCCGGCATCTTCAAGCGCTTCCTCGACAGGCTCGCCGCGTATCCTGGCCCGAGCGGCGGCACGCTCCTCGACGACTCCATTGTCGGGTGGACGAACGACCTCGCGAACGGTCCGCCGCACTCGTACGCGAACGTCCCGTGGGTGCTCGCGGGCGGCGCCGGTGGCTTCCTCAAGACGGGGCAGTACATCGACGCCGGGAACATCACGCACAACCGGCTGCTCAACACGATCATCAACGCCGTCGGCATCCGAAACGGCGATGGCAGCTTCTACGACAGCTTCGGCGATCCGTCGCTCACGCGCGGCGTGATCAACGCGATGATCGCGTAGCTCTTGCGAGTAGTTGCGAATTTGTTCGTGTGATGCGCGCGCACGATTGCTATGGTCGCAATCGTGACGCGCGCTTTCCAATCTCGAATGCTCATGCCCGGCCAACGGCATCGGGCATTCGTGCGCGCTTAGTTCGTAACGCGCCAGCGGCTGCCCTCGTGGCAGCTGCGCGCGTGCGTGATGTGCGAGGGCGGCCTCCAGGCAAGGAGGTCTTCCATGACGCATTTCATCAGCACTGCCATTCCGTACGTCAACGCAGCACCACATCTCGGCTTCGCCTACGAGCTCGTCCTCGCGGACATCCTCGCGCGACACCATCGCCACCGAGGACGAACCGCATGCTTCAGCACCGGTACCGACGACCACAGCTTGAAGAACGTCGCAGCCGCGGCACGCGAGGGCATCTCGACGCGCGCGCTCGTCGATCGCAACGCCGCCGCGTTCGCCGCGCTCGGTCCGCTGCTCGAGCTCACGCCGGACGCGTTCGTTCGAACGTCGGTCGATCCGCGTCACCGCGCTGCGGTCGAGCGTCTCTGGCGCGCATGCCACGCCGACCTCTACCGCGCGACCTGGAGCGGTCGCTATTGCCAGGGCTGCGAAGCGTTCGTCGACACGTGCGACGAGCACACCGATCCGCTGGAGCTCGTCGAGGAGACGAACTGGTTCTTCCGCCTCTCGCACTATCGCGATCGCATCCGCGCGGCGATCGAGTCCGGCCGCGTCCAGATCGTCCCGGACTTCGCGCGCGCCGAGACGCTCGCGTTCCTCGCCGGTGACGTGCGCGACCTGAGCGTCTCGCGCGACGCCGCGCGCTCGCACGGCTGGGGCATTCCAGTCCCCGACGATCTGACACAGGTCATCTACGTCTGGTTCGACGCGCTCGCGAACTACCTCGTGCCTGGTGACTGGCACACGTGGCGCGACCGCACGCACGTGATCGGCAAGGGCATCACACGCTTTCATGCGGTCTACTGGCTCGCGTTCCTGCTCGCCGCCGACCTGCCACTACCGACGAAGATCGCCGTCCACGGCTACCTCACCGTTGACGGCAAGAAGATCGCGAAGTCGGGCGAAGGCTTCGCAGTCGATCCGGTGATCGAGCGCTGTGGCGTCGACGCGCTGCGCTGGTTCTACGCGCGCCAGTGCCGCACGCGGGCCGACTCCGACGTCACGGTCGACGCGATCCTCGCGTGCCACGATCGCGACCTCGCCGATCGCATCGGCAACCTCGCGTATCGAACGGCGACGCTCGCGAGGAAGGTCGAAGCAACTGCCAGCGCGCGCAGGTTATCGAACGCCGACGGGTCATCGAACGCCGACGGGTCACCGGACCTAGATGCTCGCTCGCTGCCGGCGCGCATCGACGCCGCCCTCGACGTCTTCGCGTTCGACGAGGCAACGGGTGCGATCATCGATGTCGTCGACGCGGCGAACCGCTACCTCGACAAGACCGCGCCATGGAAGCTGCCGCCCGATGATGCGCGCGAGGCGCTGGCGCCGGTAATCGACGCGATCCAGGTCGTGGCGAGCGAGCTCGAGCCGTTCGTCCCGCAAGCGTCGAAGAATGTGCGAGCCGCGGTGCCGATACGCCGACGGCGCTAGCGAGCGGTGTAACAGGTGCGACCTGTCCCTTTCGCTCAACAGGTGCGACCTGTACCTTTTCGCTTACAAGTCCGCCGTCGACCGGCCTACAGCCGGCCCATCGCGGCCTTGCACGTCTTCGTGTAGAGGTCGCGAAACAGGTTCTTCGGATCGGTGATCGCCTTCACCGCGTCGTAGTTGCGCTTGTTGAAGATCTGCCAGAACTCTTCCTCGCCGTAGTAGTTGTGCGAGATGAGCGTCTTGATCCCGCCGAGCTCGCGCAGCTGGGTCTCGATCAAGCGGTGGTAGTTCGTGTCGCCGGGCGGCTGCTTCATGCCGTAGACCGCGAGGTCGAGGAACATGTCGTCCTCGCCCATCTGCTCGTAGAAGCCCTCGGCGAGCCACTCGTAGTCATGCACGCGCCTGTACGGCACGCACCAGAGCGGGAAGAAGTTGCACGTCTTCGTCC
Source organism: Myxococcota bacterium (assembly GCA_030857175.1). Lineage (GTDB taxonomy): Bacteria > Myxococcota_A > Polyangia > Haliangiales > Haliangiaceae > JABFXX01. The sequence continues at coordinate 84,863 of JALZOJ010000034.1, forward strand.
ACCACTCCATGAACGCGGCACCCTTGGAGACCGGGACGAACACGTCGAGCGTGACCGTCGGGCGCGCCTTCGGCAGGAGGAAGTGCAACTTCTCGGCGATGCGCAGCCACTGCGACGACTGGAGGAACTTGCCGAACAGGAGGCGCGCGACGAACGACTTCGGGCGCACGTTCGTGACGCCGCGGTTGTAGCGAAAGAAGTAGTGCTTCGTGTCGAGGTAGTCCTCGGAGCGCGTCGCGGTGGATTGGTAGTAGACCTTCACCCAGTCGTAGCGGCTCGTGTACGGCGCGCGCTCGACGAACGTGCCCGCGCACAGGACCCAGAGCGACGGCGAGTGGATGATGCCGTCCATGAAGTCGATGTCGCGTGTTCTCGCGTGCGAGGCGATCGAGGCCTGAAACGATGCGAGCGTGGTGTGGCGCTCGTACACGAGCTTCACGTACGGCTTCGCCGGGACGAGCTTGAACGTCAGCTTCGCGACGATGCCGAGCGTTCCGAAGGCACCGTGCATCATCTGGAAGACGAGCGCGTGGTCGTTGTCGGGTGTGGCGATGATGATTTCGCCGGTCGCGGTGATGACCTCGTACGCGAGGCAGGTGTCGTGGAAGCCGCCGTGCACGAACGACATCGATTCGATCGAGCAGCCCGAGACCGCGCCGCCGATCGTGATCGTCTCGAGCTCGGGAACGACGATCGGGACGAGGCCATGGCGCAGCGTCGCGTCGACAAGATCGACGAACGTGACGCCCGACTCGGCGACGCAGGTGCGCGCGACGGGATCGATCGAGAGGATCTCGGTCAGATCGCTGACGTCGATCTTGTCGTCCTTGTGTCTCAGGTCGCCGGCCTTCGGGACCTGATGCGAGACGGCCTTCTTGCGGAGCGAGACCGGGCGATCACCGCGCTGGGCGCGAAGTTGCGCGGCGATCCGCGCGACCTTCGCTGCGTGACGCTCGTCGGGACTGACCACTCGCGCGCAGACTACTACGTCGAGCGGCCGCCGAGGCCCCACACCTCGACTTGCGCCCGGCCGCCACCGGGCAAGTTGCCCGAGACAAGCTCGATACGCTCGATGTGGCGCAGGCCGCCCGGCAGATCGATCTCGCGCGAGGTCGAGCCCTCGCCGAAGATCAGCCGTGCACCCGGCGAGAACACTTCACCGTTGCCGAAGTGGATCACGATGTCGTGGAGCTCGAGTGCCGAGTGCTCGACGACGATCTTGATCTTCGAGTATCGCTCGCGACGCTGGACGGCGATCATGTCGCGATCGACGCGACCGTTCACCCAGCGCTCACCGAGCTTGTCCCACTGCGAATTGCGATCGAACGCGCGGTCGCCGCGATCATCGCGACGTTCGGACGGACCTGCCGGACCGGCCGGGGCGGGACGCGACTGAACGGTGCAGGCGGTGAGTGACAAGGCGAGGGCAAGACACGTGATGCGCATGTGGCTCCGACGCGCCGGCCGGCCTGTAGGTTAAATCGCTCGTAACTACGGGCAGACCAACATCGTGACGGCACCGTTCACCGCATAGCGCATGCCCGCGTCGTTGGTGTCGAAGCTGAACACCGCGCTGACCTCGGTGGCGCTGACGGCGGTGATTTGTAGGCCACCCATCGCGAGCTTCATCGTGAGGTTGCCATCCGTGACCTCGATCATGTTCATCAGAAGGGCGGTGTTGTTGCCGACCACCGCTGATGGGATGCCGACGGCCGCGTAGTTGCCCTCGCGCGGCTGTCCGTCGAAGTCATCCGCACACGAGATCTTTTGCTGCCCGAGGAACAGCGTGAACCTCGTCTGCATGTTGGTGGTCTCGGTGCGGCCGAAGCCGAACATCGGCGTCCACGGCCTGTTCGCGAACTCCGCGGTGAGCGTCGTCTGAATCAACGGATCCCCGACGACCTCGCTGTCACCACCACCGCAAGCGATCAGGAACACACACGCGAGTGCACGCATGCCGCAGGCTATCGCGTCGCGACCGGCGCTGTCTCGCGTTCGACAAGCCGCTTCGCATAGCCGCGAAAGCTCGGCTCGCGGAGCTTGTTCGAGCGCACGCGAACGAGCGAGCCGGGGTTGTCCTCGTCGCCACGCACGGACGTCCAGCCCGGCGGCACGTCGGGCGACGACCACCGGAACAGGAGCCGCGCATCGTGCGGCGCGAGGTTGATGCAGCCGTGGCTGCGCACGCTGCCGAAGCCGTCGTGCCAGTACGACGTGTGCACGGCGTAGTTGCCGTCGTAGAACATCGTCCACGGCACGTCGGCGACCGAGTAGACATCCTCCTTGTTGCTCGCCATCGTCGTGCGCTCGAGCTTCGACGCGATGCGCGTGATGACGACCGGCGTCGGATGTTTGTACTTACCGGTCGAGACCATCGTCGCGTAGACCGGGTTCGCGCCCTCGTACGCGACGAGCACCTGATCGTCGAGATCGATATCGAACCACTTCTCGTGCGCACCGGTGCCGGGCGGTGGCTCGGTGAGCGTCGTCGCGCGCAGGTCCTTACGTGGCAACCACGCATTCTCGCCAATCCGCGCGAAGCCATCACGCTCCTCGAGGATCGTGACGACGCTGCGCCACGCGACCTTGCCGCTCGCCTTCGCACGCGCCGAGGGCTGCGCGCGCGTGACCACGGGCTCGCGCGGCTTACCGTGACCGCGGACCCACGCCGGCATCGTCATCTTGTCCGTGACGATGACGCCGCGATACTTCGAAGGCGAAAACGTCGCGATCGACTTTGCATCGATCAGATCGCCACCCGTCGTGCGCCAGAACCGCTTGCCATCGATCATCACGCTGCCCGCCGCGCGAACGGAGTTGTTGCCGACGAGCTCGCGACCAGCGCCGGCGGCCGCATCGTCCTTCGAGTCGTACGCGACCGTGTTCTTGCCGCGCACGACACCGTAGACGCCCGTGACCGGCGGCGTCGGATCCTCGTCGGTGAGCGAGTAGGTCCGCGGCTTCGTCGGCGCCTCGGTCGTCGGCTCTGTCGTCACGTCGCATGTCCAGCCGCGCGGCGCGATCTCGATCCATCGCGTCTTGCAGCCGCTGCCCTCCAGCGCCTCGCGGAGCACGGCCGCGCGCGCGTCCTTGCGGATCGTGCCGACGGTCTCGGCGTTCACGTCGGGCATCTTGTACAGGACCGTCGCCTTCGTGAAGCGCACGACCGGCAACTTCTCGATGCCGAGCTCCTCGATGCCGTCGTCCGCTTGCGTCTGCGCGTCGACAACGGGCGATGGCAACTGCGTCACCGTCATCTTCACCGTCGACGACGGCACTGACTGGTTCGAGCTGCTGCAGTTGAGTAGGCAAAGAGCGAGTGCGATCCTCATCGCCCGACCTGTGTGCAGCCGTGATGCCGGCGGTAACCACGTGTCGTTGCTCGTGTCATCGCGCTGTCGCCACGCAACAACTTGCGTGGTCACGCAAAAGCAAAACCGCCGAGCTGTCCAGGCTCGGCGGTTTTCTCGTCGGAGATCGTGATCTCAGAACGAGATATCGACGTCGGTCTTCACGCCTGGATACTTCGCTTCCATGCGCGCCTTCACCGCGTTGTGCATCGGCTCGAACTTCGCCCAGTCACGCACGACGGTGCGGTTCATGTAGTAGCCCATGAACGTCGACAGATCGGTCCAGTCGACGATCGAGAGACCCGAGGCCTTCAGCGTCTCGACGGGATCCTTGCCCTGCTTCGCGCCGTAGTCCTGCTCGTACAGGATCTCCCAGTACTGCTCGAGCGTCATCGGGATCGGCATCGCGAGCTCGCGGTTCGCCGCACGCGCTGCATTCGCCTCGCGCGCGTAGTCGCCGTATTTGCCCTTCGACGCCGCCTGGAACGCATTGCCGTAGACCGTCGTGATCGCGAACGTGGTGTCGCGCGCCATCCGCGCATTCCACTCCGCCGACACGCGATCCCAGCGCGGCTTGTCGATGCCCGCGCCCTTCAGCAGATCCTCCCAGCTCGCGCCACCGATGATGGACGCGTTGATCGCCGCCCACGCCTCGAGCGTCACGCCCTCGACGGGATCGAAGCCGCCCTTCGCCGCCATCGCGGCCTGCTGCTGCGCGCCGTGATTCTGCATCTGGCCGCTACGCCAGTTCACTTCCTGCTGCGAGACCTCTTCGTACGAGCCGTACTTGCGCGCGAGCAGCGCGTAGTTCGACTCCTTCACGACCATCCAGTGGCTGTGATCGCCGATGCCGAACCGCTGGCGAATCTCGGCGCGCGACTCGTCGGTGCCGCCGAACATACCCTCGGACTCCATGTGCAGCACGGCATTGAAGAACGCGCCTTCGTCGCGCATCACGTCGAAGCCGGCGACATCGAACTGCGCCTCCGTCTCCTCCTCGGCCGAGGTGTCTTCCTCGACCTCTTCCTGCTGCGGCTCCGGTTCCGGCTGCGCAGCGGATTGCTGCTGCTGCGGCACGAACTGGTTCTTCGCGTCGGTGACGCCCTTCTTGATCTTATCGAAAAAGCCCATGTTCTCTCCTTTGGCTCGGACGTAAGGCAACCCACGCGCCAACGGCACGTTCGCGGAATCACACGACACGCTTCTGACGACCACGCAACTCGTTGCGTGATCGCGCTAGCGGTCGAACTTCTTCTTGATGCCGTAGGTCTGGATCTTGTGAACGAGCGTGCGAAGCGGAAGGTTCAACGCCTTCGCCGCCTCGGTCTGGTTGCCGTTCGCCTTGTGCAGTGCCCGGATGATCAGGTCCATCTCGAACTTGCGCACGCGCTCCCGGTAGTCGGCGGAGCCCTGCTCCTCGACGGAGTCGGGCTCGACACTGGTCTGCGCACGCGTGCCCCCGCGGACCTTTTCGGTCAGATCCGCGAGCTCGATCGAGACACCCTCGGCGAGCACGACCGCGCGCTCGATCACGTTCCTGAGCTCGCGCACGTTACCGGGCCACGCGTACGCCTCGAGTGCTTGCAGCGCCTTGGCGTCGATCGCCTTCACCTTGGCGCCGGCTTTCGACGACGCTTCCTTGAGGAAGCGCTCGGCAAGCGGCTTGATCTCGTCGACGCGCTCGCGCAGCGGCGGGATCCGCAGCGTCATCGTGTTGAGGCGGTAGAGCAGATCCTGGCGAAACCGACCTGCTTCGACCATCGCATCGAGGTCGCGGTGCGTCGCCGCGATCACGCGCACGTCGACCTCGATCTCCTTGTGCCCGCCGACCCGCATCACGCGCTTGGTCTCGAGCACGCGCAACAGCGCCGCCTGCGCGGATGGCTGCAGCTCACCGATCTCGTCGAGGAACACGGTCCCGGTGTTCGCTTGCTCGAAGATGCCGCCGGTCGCCTTGTCCGCGCCCGTGAACGCGCCCTGCTCGTGACCGAACAGCACGCTCTCGAGGAGCGTCTGCGGAATGGCGGCGCAGTTGATCGCGCGTAGCGGCGCCTTCTTGCGCGAGCCGCCGTCGTGGATCGCCTGTGCGATGACCTCTTTGCCGCTGCCTGTCTCGCCGTTGATCAAGACGCCGATCGTCGACTGCGCGAGCCGCTTGACCGTCGCCATCACTTCTTTCATCGCCGTGTTCTTGACGATGATCCCCGACGTATCGATCGGCGCCGACCGGCGATCGCCGCGACCGAATTGCACCGCTGCGATCAATTCCTCGACGGTGCCGCCGTCCTGCGGAAACATCACGGCCGTGCAAGCGAGCGGTGGATCGCCGCCGGTCAAGTCCTCCCCGAGCGAGCGCACGAGGTCGCCGGTCGCTTCCGGCAGCGAAACCAGCACCGACGACAGCCCGTAGATGCCGACGCGATCGACGGGCCGAAGCCGCGCGCGCAACCGGCTCGCCCACCGACTGACGTGACCGTCTTTACCGCCCTTGACCATCGCGAGCGCGAGCGGCCGCTGAAACGTGCGCGCGCGGGTGAGCTCGTCCGCGAGCGCGGCGACGAAGCGATCGTGACCGTCGAAGCCGCGCAGCTCGTCGTCGATCGACGACATCACGTGCACGGAGACCATCACCGGTCCGATCGAGATCTCGTCGCCCGGTGCGATCTTCGCGCGCTTGACCTTCTCGCCGTTCTTCTTCGTGCCGTTCGTGCTGCCGAGGTCCTCGACCCAGATGCCTTGCTCGTCCCACGAGAAGCGCGCGTGCTGGCGTGACAGACCGAGATCGTGAATCTCGACATCCGACGGCGCCGCGCGACCGACGACCACGGACTTGCCCTTGTCGAGCTGCGCCACCATCGCGCCGTCACGGTGATAGAGGACGAGCGTCGTCCGTGCGTGGAGCACGGTGTCGCCGCCTTTCAGCGTAGTTCGGTCGGAGTGCTGTTTGCTCATTAACGCAAGATCTTGCGCGGCATCCTCCACCCACAGACGAGAAAAGACAAGCACTTACACCTGGCCTCGCCGTTGCTCTAGTCCCGCTCAAGCAAACAACTGGGAGGACACGATGCTCGACGGACTCATTACGATTGCTGGTGGAATTCTTGCTGCTTCGGCACTCATCATCGCGCGCAAGCCGAACGCGAAGCAGCTGGTCGACAAGCTCACGCCGTATCAAGGCTGGATCGGAATCGTGATGTTCTTCTGGGGCATCTGGGGCCTGTTCCAGGCGCTCAAGGCCGTGGCGCTGATCAAGGTCGCGCCGGTGCTCTACACGATCTGGGTCGTGTGCGGCGTGGCGGATCTTGTCGTCGGATTCCTGCTCGGCTTCGGTCTCATCACGAAGTACACGCTCTCCGGTAGCCCGGCCGCACTCGCGCGCGGTCAAGACATCCGCGCGAAGCTGGCGAAGTACCAGGGCGCGTTCGGTGTGCTCGCGATCGTCATGGGCGCGACGTACATGGCGCTCTACATCATCTAACTCCACCACCACTTTCACACTCGAGCGTCGCTGTTGCGGCGCTCGTTTTCTTTTAGGAGCGCCATGACGAACGATCCCAAGAAGACCATGCTCGGCTGGGTTCCAAACCCCAGCGATCCGCAGACGCAGCCGTATCAACAACCGCCACCGCAATACCAGCAGCCGTACCCGCACCAACAGCAGCCGTACCAGCAGCCGTATCCGCAACCGTATCCGCAGTACCCACCACAACAACAGCCGCCGCAGTCGTATCCCGAGGCAGCTGCGTACAACTACCAGCACCAGTATCACCAGCATCAAGCGGCCGCGATCGTCCAGCAGATGCAGCAACAGGAGACCCGCGGCTCCGGTCGCTCGATCCCGCAGGCGAATGCGACGAAGGGCGTCTCGAATCGCACGCGGTTCATTCGACTCACCTACCTCCACCTCCTCGGTGCGATCCTCGCGTTTGCAGGCCTGCTGTGGCTGCTCACGCACAACGCGTTCCTCGCGACGAAAGTCTCCGCACCCCTCGTCAAGTTCGCACTCGCTGGTCGCTGGAACTGGGGCATCGTGCTCCTCGTCTTCATGGCGGTCTCGTGGGTCGCCGACTACTGGGCCAGCCACGCGACCTCACGCACGACGCAGTATCTCGGGCTCGCGTTCTACGTCGTCGCTGAAGCGTTGATCTTCGTCCCGCTGCTCGCCGTCGTCGCATGGAAGACGCAGGCGATCGTCGCGAAGGGTGGCGGTAACCCGAACATCATCCGCGACGCCGCGTACGTGACGCTCGGCATCTTCGCCGCACTCACCGCCTCGGTCTTCATCACGAAGAAGGACTTCTCGTTCCTGCGCAGCGGTCTGTTCATGGCAAGCGGCGCCGCGCTGATGCTGATCGTGCTGTCGCTGACGTTCGGCTTCAACCTCGGTCTCGCGTTCTCCGTCGGCATGGTGCTGCTCGCAGCCGGCTACATCCTCTATCAGACGTCACAGGTGCTCGCGCACTACGATCCGAACCAGCATGTCGCCGCGTCGCTTGCGCTGTTCTCGTCGGTCGCGCTGATGTTCTGGTACGTGATCCGGATCTTCCTGCGGATGCGCGGATGATGGCGGAGGTCATCCGACTCGCGATCGGCCTCAAGGAGGTCGCCGACCAGACCGGCGAGGGCCGAACCGTGATCCAGGTGAAGTGTCACGAGAACGATCCGCGTGCGGAGCTCGTGATCCTGCGCGAGGACATCCTGTGTGCGCAGATCGAGTGCGACCTCGACCACGCATTCGAGATGCTCGCGTGCGCGCACGAGATGTTTCGCCAGCGTGGACACGGCTTGCGCGTCGAGATCCTCGCGCACCGACCGCACCCGCTCGCTTGACGCTTGCACGATCGCGTTCGTCCTCTAGACTGAGGGCACCATGCGGCGCGCCTTGTTCAGCTAAGCGCCTCTTCGTCCCCACGAAGAGTCCCTTTCGAACAGAGGTGCGCCATGGTCGCGGTCCGTTCCGCGGCGAGCCAGCCACTGGACGCCACGGGTGCGCCCACGGTCGGCTCGTCGTTCATCATTCTCGGTCTGATTCAAAGCCCACGCTGGAAGGCGTATGCGCTCGAGCCGCGCATTGTCGTCGACGTGCCTGACCTTGATCCGACGCGGATCAAGGCGCGCAGCATCCGCGCGGGCGCGTGGCTGTTACGCGTGCGCCGCGCGATCACGGCGGGCGACGACGGCGCTGCGCTCGCCGATCGTATCGAGCCACAGCTGTACTGGCAACGCGGTCAGCTCGCGGTGGCACGAGGTGCGTTCGAGCGTGGTGATCTTCGTGCTGCGTTGCAACGCATACGTCGCGTACGCGACTATCGCCTCGTCGCCGAACGCCAGATCCTGCTCGCCGAGATCCGGCTCGCCGTTCGAGAGGAGGACCTGCGTCACGCCGCGACAAGGCGCCAGTGCCTGGAGGCCGTACCCTCACCCGCATGGACCGAGCTCGTGCCACAACCCAGCGCGTTGTGTCGCCATCACCTCCTGATGGCCGTCATGGGGACGCGGGTCGGAATGCGGCGCGGTGACATGGACTCGCTCGACGCTGCGGCCTGGCACCTGAAGCAGACACGCATGGACGCCCCCGCGCGACTCGCGTTGCTCGGCATGTTCGCGCGTGCACACGTCGACGTCGTCGACGCACTCGTCGCGTTGCGCACGTGCGCGCGGGGCGGGTTCGCAGATGCGCTGCTCGCCGAGTACCTCCGCACGACGCGGTTCGTGACGCCGCCGGCGATGGCGCTCGGTCGCGCCGGGCTCTCGCCGCCGAGCGGCGACATCGAACGCGCGCTCTACGACGAAGGCGTCGCGCTGTCCCCGCGCGTCGCCCAGCGTCGCCGCGTGTTGATCTCGGCGTCGCAGGCGTGGCTGCGCCGCACCGACGACCCCAGCGTGATCGTGCCTCGGCTGCGCACGCTCGTGCACGCCGGCGGTGCGCTCGCGATCGAGGCCGTGAAGTCGGCGCGCCGTTCGCCGCACGCGGACGAGGCGCTGTGTTTGATCGCGCCGGTAGACGGCGCTCGCCGCGCGGTCGCCCAGTGCGACGACCGCTTGCTCCGGCTCGCCGAGCTGCGCGGTGGCGTCGCGCGCGGGTTCTCCCATGCGTACCGGCGCGCGTACGAGACGCTCGTGCAGAGTCGTCGCGATGCGGGCACGTGGCTCGCCGCACTCGTCGACGAGCTCGGCGTGCTGCCGGAGCCGCACGTTCTCTCGAGCATCGCGGCGCGCCGCGAGCTTCCACCCACGCCGCGCGAGCTCCTCGACGACGTTCGCGCACGCGTGCACGTTCTCGCGAGCGACGCACATGATCGTGTCGCGCCGAAGCTCGACGAGCACACGATCGACGCGCTCCTGCTCGCGCACCCCGCCCGCGTCGATCCGCGCATGCGAGCGTGGACCCGCGCCGAGTGGGCCGCCCTGTTCACCAAGCTCGCGCGCCGCCCGTTCGTCGAGCATCACACGCTCGCGCGTGCGGCGCAGGTGCTCGGTGTCCGGTACGCGGAGCTTCGCCTCGGCCAGCTCCCGATCCCGACGGTCACATCCGCCGGCGAGGTTCGGTTGCGCCTGCTCGACAAGCGCTTCGACCTCCTCACATACCTCCGGTTCGCCGACGTCCGTGCGCGCAGCTGCTATCGCAGCGACTGCCGGATGTACAGGACGGACACGCAGGACGCGGTGCTCGATGTCTGGCAAGACCCGCTCACGTTTTGCTTTCACGTCGAGCTCGGCGGCGCGCCGTGCGGCTTCGTGTTCGGCAGCTTTGCGCTCGCCGACAACCGGAGCTGCGCGGTGCTCAGCAGCCTGCACGTCGATCCGCAGCGCCTGCGGCTGCCGGCGATCCAGGCGCTCGAAACGGCGCTCGCGCCGCTGCGCATCGAGATCGGCCTCGCAAACCTCCACGGCGGCCACGGTCCGATGCCCGATCACTTCCGCCAGCGCGCGCGCCGCGTTCATCGCCTACGTGCGCTCGGACGCGGCGACTCGCTCGTGACGACGGCCTACGACGACGTCGCGTTCTCCGCGAATCGACCCGAGCTCGTCGACCACCTGTGGTGGCGGGACTAGTCGTCGAGCAGGTCCTTCGCCCAGTCGGTCGTGTCGACGAGCGGCGTGCTCGTGCCCGTGTTCTCGGTCATCGGCTTCGCGGCGATCTCGTCGGCGATGATCGAGGTCATCTTGTTGATCTCGT
>JALZOJ010000003.1 GCA_030857175.1 Myxococcota bacterium
ACGGCGCCAACGTGACCAGAGTTCCTGCCGCTCAACCTTCGAGACCGCCCGATACGCTCGCTTCATCCAGTCCTCCGCTATGGGTCTGGACGTTGCGTTGACCGTCTGACTGCGCCAAGCGGAACCGGAACCGAGAACTTTCTTTGGAACGTTCTTAGTCGACCGAGCGTGCGAAGCGCTCGACGAGACGCGCGGTGTGGCGCGGTGCTTCGAGCTGCGGCGCGTGCCCGACGCCGCGCATGACGACGAGCTCGGCGTGCGGCAAGGCGAGCGTCAGATCTTCGGCGACGCGCTTGTCGATGATGCGGTCTTGCTCGCCGTGGATCACGAGCGCACGGTGCTTGATGCCGCCGATCTCGCGCGGCACGCCGGCGTCGCCCGCGTTCTGGATGAAGCCGCGGAACAGCCGGTGCAGCGCGTCGGCGCGTCGCGCGCGCATCGTGATCGCGTAGCGGATCACTGCGCGGCCCACCGGCGGCGGGCGCTCGAGCACGAGCTCCATGAAGCGATCGACATCTTCCTCGCGCGGGATCAGCGGGTTTTCGCCCTCGATCCACTGCAGCGCGCCGCCTTCGTGAACGTCGCGCCCGATCGATGCGACGAGCACGAGCCCGGCGACGCGATCCGGCCACGACGCCGCGAGGCGTAGCGCGACGCCACCGCCCATCGAGTTGCCACAGATCACGGCGCGCTCGATGCGATGCCGATCGAGCACGCGCAGCACCGCCTCGGCGTGATGGCGGATCGAAGCGTGCGCCTCGGGAACGTCGTCGGAGCGGCCGTGTCCCGGGAGATCGATCAGCACCGCCCCGCGTGCGCGCGGCAACAGCGCCGACATCATCAACCAGGTCTCCTTGTCCCCGCCGAACCCGTGAATGCAGACGATCGGTGCGCCCTTCTTCGCCGCGCGGAAGTAGTGCGCGATGCCGTGCTCGACCTCGGCGCGCACGCCGGCGGCCAGCGCGACCGCGCGCTCCATCGTCCGCATCTGCACGCCACCGACGATGACCTCGAGCTCGTTGCGTGCGCGCGTGCGCCAGGGCTTTTCAGCCATCACGGAAGGGGCGGCTTCATGTTCGGAACCATCGCGTCGGTGAGCGCACGCACGAACGCGCCGAGCTGCACGCGTTCCTGCGCGGTCAGCGTCACCTTCTTGACCTCGACGATGCTCGGGTCCGCGTTGTGCCCGACCCCACCGGCGAGGTGCCAGTCGATCGCTTCGTCGAGCGTCTTCGCGGACGCGTCGTGAAAAAACGCGACACGCACGGCGGCACCACGCAAGGTCGGCGTCTTGAACGCACCTTGCTTCGTGCTGTCGACGCGGCCGCGTCCCTCGTCGGGGACCTTGATGAGCCCGATGCGGTGGTACTGGTTGTCCGTGTAGAGCGGCGGCGTGTGACAGACCGAGCACTGCGCCTTGCCCGTGAACACCGCGTAGCCCGCCTTCATGTCGGCCGGCACGTCGGGAGCGCGCTCGAGGCGATCCCACGGCGCGTTGCCCGCATAGCGCGTGAGCACGTACGCGCTGAGCGCGGTGATCGCCGCATCGGCCGTCGCGGCGCCACCCAGGCGCGCGAAGTGAGCGCGATATCCCGGCACCTCGCTGATACGAGTCATCGCGGACGAGAGATCATCGCCGAGCTGACCGCGGACGTGCGCGGCGAGCAGCTCGGCGAGCGAGGTGTAGCGGCCGTCCCAGCCGTACTCCTTCTGCCACGCGATGTTGACGAGTGCGGGCGCGCGTCGAAGATTCGGCTTGCCGCCGACGTTTTGCGCCTGCGAATCGCCCGCGAAGCCGTGCTGCGGGTCGTGGCAGGTCGCGCATGACACGCGCTTGTTCGTCGAGAGCCGGGGATCCCAGAACAGGAGCTCGCCGAGCGCGACGGCCTCGGGCGTGATCGCTGCGTTCTCCGGCGGCGGGGGCAGGCCGGCCGGCATCGCAGGTACCGGTGGTGCGGGTGCGAGCGCGACAGTGGCGTCGGCGGGGGCGGCCGCGCTCGGTCTCACTTGATCGGACTCGCGTGCGTCGCCGTTCTTCTTCGGGCAAGCGGCGAGCAGGAGCAACAGAGCGAGACGTCTCACGACGGCGAGAGCCTACCAAACGAGGGCACCGCGTCGAGGATGCGCAGCACGTTCCCGCCGAGGATCTTCTCGAGCACGCGCGGTGCGACGCCGCGGCGCGAGAGCGCGACCGTGAGGTTCGGCATCGCGGCGATGTCCTCGAGGCCGACCGGCGGCACGACGAAGCCGTCGAAGTCCGAGCCGAGCGCGGGCACGTCTTCGCCGGCGACGTCGATCACGTGCATGATGTGATCGACGACCGCGTCGATCGTGGCGCCGCCGAGAAACTGGCGCGCGAAGATGATGCCGACGCAACCGCCGCGATCCGCGATCGCGCGGATCTGTTCGTCGTCGAGGTTGCGCCAGCTCTTGTGCACGCCGTTGACGCCGGTGTGCGTGACCATCACCGGCTGCGTCGTGATCTCGAGCGCCTCGAAGAAGCCGCGCCGGTTGATGTGCGCGAGATCGACGATCACGCCGGTGCGCTCGCACTCGCGGATCACGTCGCGACCGAGGTCGGTGAGTGCGTCGTCGCGCTTGGGCTTGCGCGACGTGCCGCCGAGCGCATTGGGCCACAGGTGCAACGGGCCGAGGTAGCGCACACCGCGCCGCGAGAACATCTCGACCGCTTCGATGCGGCCGTCGAGCGCGTGCCCGCCCTCGATGCCCCCGAGCACCGCGATCTTGCCGGCCGCTTTCGCCGCGCGGATCTCGGCGCCGGTGCGTGTCCAAGCGAGCATGTCGGGATGCGCGGCGATCGCGGCGTCGAGCGCGTCGAGCTGGTTCGCGACCGACTTCGCGTTCGAGCGCTCGGCGCCCGGGATGTACGTCGGCCAGGTCCAGAACGCGAAGAACTGCGCTGCGACGCCGCCGTCGCGCAGGCGCGGCACGTCGACGTGACCGATGTAGTTCACGGCCTTCGGCATCGGCCGGTCGTGGCGCTGCGCGAGGTCGTAGCCGAGCTTGTCCATCAGCTTCGGCGTGTCGGCGTGCAGATCGATCACGCAGATCTCGTCGTGGAACGCGCGGGCCTCGTCGGGCGTCATCGACATCTACGAAGCCTAGCGCCGTGTCTTCTTCGGCGGCTTCTTCTTCGTCGGTTTCTTGGCCGGTTTCTTGGCCGGTTTCTTCTTGGCCGCCGGCTTCGCTTGTTTGGGCTGCTTCGGCTTCGGCGCGACGGGCGCCGTGCCGCGCGCGAGCTGACGCAGCTGTGGATCCTCGGCGAGCGGCGGGAATCGCAGCAAGAGGTCGGCGACCGGGCCGAAGTCGGGACCGAAGCGCTCGGCGGCGCGCGGCACGATCGAGTCGCGCGCGGCGTAGTTGCCGAGGTGCGTCTTCGCGGCGAGCGGCGTCTCGAGCAAGAACAGCGCGAGGCTCCACACCGCATCGTCGGGTGCCGCGTACAGCGCGTTCGCGATCCGTGGCGACGACTCCTTGCCCTCGACCGCGGCGCGCAAGAAGTACGCGAAGCGCGCGGACGTATCGAGCACGTTCGAGGGTGCGTGCGCGAAGGTGTCGCTGCAGATCGTGTTGATCGCGGCGCGCGACTCGTCGTTGATGCGATCGCGCGCGGCACGGACCGCGCGGATCGGTGCGAACTCGGGCGCGTCGAGGAGCGCGAGCAGCGCCTGCGCCGCCACGCGCTCGTGGCTCTTGCGTGATCCGCGCGCGGCCGTGAGCGCGGGCCGCGCCGCTTCACCCTGACGAGCGAGCGCGCAGAACGCCGCGAGCCGCAGCGGTTCGGAGCTGCGGGCGAGCCACGGCACGATCGCTTCGGTGCCGGCGCCGACCATGCCGAGCGCGGTCAGCGCGATCTGCGACGTGCGTGGGTTCGGCTTCGGACGTGCGAGCCGCTCGACGAGGATCGGCGCGATCGCCGGGCCGATGCGCGCGAGCTCGCGTGCGTAGCCGTGGAACGAGCCCTCGAAGCGCGCGCTCCATTCCGTCTCCGCCTGCTGCGCGATGCGGTCGACGTGCGCACTCAGTGCCGCGACGTTCGACGTGTCGACCGCGCGTGGCTTGCGCGTGAACTTTTCGCCGTGGCCGCCGCTGCCGAAGCGAGGATTCACGCGCACCGGCAAGAGCGGTCCGTCGAGCGGCACGATCGGAAACGTGTCGTCGCGCGCGTCGCCGCGAAGCACGACCTCGTACGTCGGCTCGTCGAGCGCGACGAACGGGCGCACGTACGGAAGCGCGAGGGCCGCGAGCACGATCTCGTCGAGCTCGCCGTCGCGCCGCGCGTCGGGAGGCAGCGAGTACGCGGTGATCGTCTCGCGGCTACGCGCGAGCGCGAGGCTGCGGCCGCTCGTGCCGCGCACCTCGACGAAGCCGGGCTCGTCGCCGTAGTCGCGCACGACGACGATCAGCTCGGCAAGCTCGCTCTCCATCGTCTCCGTGAAGTGATCCTGGGCGAGCACCGAGCCCGGACGAAACACGGTGCACGCGAAGCTGAACCAGCGAATGCCCTGGCCCGCGGGGCCGAGCACGCAGTGCATGCGCGTCGGTGCTTCGTCGAAGTTCTGCGCGACCACCGCGAGCGCCGCGCGCAACTGGTCCTCCGAGACCGAGCGCTCGGGGACTCCGTAGGCGACGTCGAGCGACCGCACGGTCAGGCATCGTACCGCAGGGCGTGGCGGCGCTGAGCGGTCACGGCATCTGTTCGAGCAGCAAGCGCGGGTTCAACGCGCCATGCGATCGCGCGCGACCTCGAGCACCGCGAGCGCAGACTCGACGCGATTGAACGGCGGCATCACGTAGACGCCTTGCACGCGGTGCTTTACCGCCGCGAGCGCTTCCTGCGCGATCTTGATGCCCTCGGCGCGCGCGTCTGGCCCTTGCGGCACCTTGCCCATGCGCTCGCGATACTCCGCGGGGATCGCCATGCCGGGCACTTCGTTGTGGAGGAACTCGGCGTTGCGATGCGACGCGAGCGGCAGGATACCGACCATCACCGGGAGGCCGAGCGGCGCGGCGTCGTCGAGGAAACGTTCGAGCGTGCGCGGGTCGTACACGGGCTGCGTCATCACGAGCTCGGCGCCCGCGAGCTTCTTCTCCTCGAGGCGGCGCAGCTCGCGCTCGCGATCGTGCGCGGCCGGCTCGGCGCCGGTCGCGAGCACGAACGACGTGGGCTCGCACTCCTTGCCCGCAGGATCGACGCCGGCGTTGAGGCCGGCCGCGATGCGCAAGAGGCCGACGGAGTCGACGTCGTAGACCGGCGTCGAGAACGGGTAGTCGCCCATCTTCGGCGGATCGCCGGTGATGATGACGAGGTTACGAAGCCCGAGGCCCTGCGCTCCGAGCAGGTGCGCGACGAGCCCGAGGAAGCTGCGATCGCGCGCGCAGACGTGAAGGATCGGCTCGACCTGCGTCTCGGCGACGAGCCGCGCGCAGACCGCGATGTTTGCCATGCGCGCCGAGGCGCGCGGACCGTCGGCGATGTTGACGATGTCGATGCCGCCCTTCGCGAGATCGGCGACCTGTTGCTTGGTCTTCGTCAGATCCGAGCCCGGAGGTGCCGTGAGCTCGACCGAGACGATGTATTCGCCGCGCGCGAGCCGCGCACCGAGCTTGCTGCGTGCGGAGGCGGCGACCTTCGCCGGCGGCGCCGCTGCGGGCTTCGAGATCGTGATCGACGTGGGCTTCTGGATCGTGTCGTCGATCTTCTCGCCGCGCAGCATGCGGACCGCGCCGAGCATCGTGCGCGTGTGATCCGGCGTGGTGCCGCAGCAGCCGCCGATCATGCGCACGCCGCTCTTCAGCATGCGGCGCGCGAACACGCCGAAGTGCTCGGGGTTCGCGACGTAGAGCGTGCGGCCCTCGACGGATGCGGGGAAGCCTGCGTTCGGTTGCGCGATCACGGGGCGGCCGCGACCGACCATGCCGACGGTGACTTGGTAGAGCTCGGCGGGGCCGATGCCGCAGTTCGCGCCGATGACGTCCGCGCCCGCGCCCATCAAGCGATCCGCGATCTCGGCGGGGCCGAGGCCACCGTCCGAGAGGCCGTGCGCGTCGAACACCATCATCGCGATCACGGGCACGCGCGGCCCGCGCTCTTTCGCGACCTCGATCGCGGTCTCCATCTCGAAGATCGACGTGAACGTCTCGAGCATGATCGCGTCGACGCCGGCGAGCACGAGCGTATCGATCTGCTCGGCGAGCGCGAACCGTGCGAGGCGGCGCTCCGACGCGGCGGCGACGCCGAACTTCGTGCCCGTCGGGCCGACGGCCCCGGCGACGTAGGCCTTGTCGCTCTTCGCGCCCTGCGCGCGTCCGGCCGCCGTGCGTGCGAGCTCGACGGCGGCGCGGTTGATCGCGATGCATTGGTCCACGAGGCCGTGCCGCGCGAGTGCCATGCGATTGGCGCCGAACGTGTTCGTCTCGATCACCTCGGCACCGGCCGCGACGTAGTCCTCGTGCACGGTGCGGATGATGTCGGGCTGCGAGAGGTTGAGCTCGTCGTAGCTGCGCGTGTGGAGGACGCCGCGCTCGTAGAGCAGCGAGCCCATCGCGCCGTCGAACAACAGGGGTCCGGCGGCGATCGCGTCTGCGAACGATTTCATGTCCGGAACTCGCGACCGGCAAATCCGAGCGCGCACAGCTGGCGCCGCACCTCGCGGAGCGCATCGCCGCGCCCGACCTGCGCGAGGTGACCGCCATCGAACCACCCGACCTCGACGCCCCAGTGCTTCGCGAGCGTCTCCGCTTGATCGGGCGGCGTGATGCGATCGCCTCGGCCTGCGATCACGGCGAGGTGCGTGCGCGGGACGCGCGACGGGCGCGTCGTCGGTGCGTGCACCGCAAATGCGTCGACGAGCAGGTCCTCGGTGATGCCGGCCTTCGCCGCACGCAGGCGCGTGGGCGACTGTTCGCCGTGTCGCCACATGAGGCGCGCCATCGAGACCGCGGGGATCATCGCGACGGCGAAGTCGATGCCGCCGACATCGTCGGGTCCGGCGACGCTCGCCCAAAGGGATGTCGTGTAGCCGCCGAGCGACATGCCCATCGCGCCGACCGCCGACGAGCCGCGTGCGCGGAGGAACATCGCGAGCGCGCGCAGGTCATAGATCGCCTGCCCGAACCCCTCGTTCGTGCGCACGGGATTCGCCGACGGCCAAGGGACGACCGCGCCACTACCCGCCGGCGCGCGGGCCGCGTGATACGGCAGCACGAACGCGGCGACATCGAAGCCGTGCCGCAGCCAGTACGGGACCAGGAACGTCCGCGCGGTCATCCAGTGATTGCCGCCGCCCCAGCCGTGGAGCGTCACGATCGTCGGACGGCCGCGACCCGAGGTCCACCACCGCGCGTGTGCCGTGTGGTTCTCCGGAACCTGCGCATGGAGATCGCGCGCGAGCGGCAAGAACGGCTCGTACGCGGACGGGTACGAGATGTCGACGACCTGCGTGCCGAGCGGACCATCACCGACCGACACGAGCTTCGTGGCCGGCGCTTCCGGCTCGGGGAAAAACCGGCTCGGGACACCCAGCGTCCCGTCCGAATACGCGGCGGCGAGGTCGACGAGCTGGGTGCGCGCCCCGTTCGAGTCGAACTTCTGCGCCCGGTTGCGCGGCGCCATCCGCCGCTCCATGAACCGCACGACGCCGCGGTCCAGAGCGGCGCTAGCTTTGGTGAAGATGCTCGCCACGTTCGGCCAACCCTACCGCATCTATGGGCAATTGAATGGCGATCGCGCTATCACGTCTTTATGACGATGCGGCGCGCCGTTTGGGGTCTCTTACTCCTGCCAGGTCTTGCGACCGCCGACACGTTCGGCGGGTTTTCGGGCGTCGACCGGCCGTACCTCGTCAACGCCGACAAGATCTGCGCCCCGGTCAAGGTCGAGAAGGGTGCGGCCGCCGGCGCACCGGTCTGCGAGAAGGCCGCGGCCGACATCATCGCGAAGCTGTCGTTCAAGGAGCCGGTCATTCAATCCGGTGCAAAGGCGACGTTCGCTGCGACTGCTTCGGGACGCACACTGACGATCACGCGCAAGCAGGCCGGCACGCCGGTCCTCACGTGGACCGCGCCCGACACGATCAAGGTCGTCGACCTCTACGCAGACCAATACGAGTCGCGCATCGCGGTGACGTTCACGATCCGCCGCGCGGGAAACCCGGTGACCGACGTCGTCGCGTTCGATCTGGGGCAGGGCGCCTCGACGACGAAGCCCGTCGATCCAAACCCGACGATGAACCCGCCGCCGTCGACGAATCCCACGCCCGCGCCGCCCGCCGACCCCAAGTTGACGAAGGCCCTCGAGGCCGCGCGCAAGGCAAAGGGTGCGAAGGCGATCGCCGCGTGGAAGGCCGTGCTCGCGATCGATGCGGACAACAGCGAGGCGGCGTTCCGGATCGCGCAGACGCAGATGGCCGCGAAGCAGCAAGCCCTCGCGCTTGCCATGCTCGAAGCGCTCGCGAAGTCGCCGAAGCCCGATGCGATCGAGTGGCTGATCGAGGCGCGGTACGACGCCGCGTTCGCGGGCCTGCGCGCGGACGCGAAGTTTCGCGCCGCGGTCGGCCTCGACAAGAAGGGCACCTCGAACTACGAACGGCTGATGGGCTTCGGCGGGCAGTGGGAGCAGACGGGCACGCCATGCGACAAGCCCGAGATCCGGTTCAACGTGAACCGTGACCGGACCTTCAAGCTGCGTGTGAAGACGGTCTGCCAGGGCAGCGTGTTCGACTCGCCGTTCAAGGGCACCTGGCGGATCGATGGCACCCACATCGTCCTCACCCTGCCCAACAAGGGGAAAGCGGCGACCGTCGCCGACGAGGCCGGCTGCGAGTTTCAGTCGGTTGGCGACGAGGACTCGCTCCGTTGCCAGATCGGCCGCGACATCGAGTTCACGGTCCTACCCACCCGACGGTAAGGGAGATCACCAACACCGAGCGTATTCGCACGCAGCGTGAACGCGCCGGCATACGCGGGCGACTAACTCTGCTCGAGCGACAACGCTATGCTGCAACGGGTGAAACGCGAGACCGGGTCCACGACAACGCTCGCATCGGTCGATGAAGTCGACCTGATCGGGCGCTGCCGTGCGCACGACCGCGCCGCGCACGAGGAGTTCTATCACCGGTTTCGCCGCTCCGTCGCCGGCAACCTCTATCGCGTGATCGGCGATCGCACCGACCTCGACGACCTCGTGCAAGAGGTCTTCGTGATCGCGTTCCGCGGGCTCGAGCGGTTCCGCGGCGACGCGCGTCTCTCGACGTGGCTCTACCGGATCTGCGTCAACGTCGCGCTCGGTCGCATTCGCTCGCGCAAGCGCCGGCCACCGCCGATCGGTGGTCTCGATCTCGATGCGACCACAAACGCCGATCCGATGACCGAGCGTCCCGAGACGCCGCAGCAGAGCCTCGAGCGCCGCCGCGATCAAGAGACCGTCTATCGCGCGCTCGAGCACCTGGCGCCGAAGAAGCGCATCGTCCTCTACCTGCACGAGATCGAGGGGCTCGACCTCAAAGAGATCGCGTATCTCGTCGACTCGAATCCGGTCACCGTGCGCACGCGGCTGTTCTACGCCCGCCGCGAGTTCTACAAGATCATCGCCGGCGACGACGCGGCGCCACCACAGATGCCGGAGGCGGACGAATGAGCCACGTCGCGCCACATCGCTGGGCCGACGCGCTGGCGGGTCGCCTCGACGATCACGAGCTCAGCGCGATGAACGATCACGCCGCGAGCTGCAAGCAGTGCGCTCGTGCGAAGCGGCGCGTGCAGTGCGCGAGCGATACCTTCGTCGCGATCAAGAACGCGCCGCCGCCCGAGCTGCCGTGGGATTCGGTTCGCGCGCGCATCCACTGGTCGGTCTCGACAGAGCGCCACGAGCGCATCAAGTCCGAGCCGCCGCGCCGTCGCTGGTTGGCCCCCGCGATGTTCGCCGCCGCCGCCGCTGGCGCGCTCGCGTGGGCCTTCGTCGCCGCGCCGCCGCCCGCCTACGAAGTCTCGGTCGCGCCGCGCATCGATCAGCCGGCGACGCCGACGCGCACCGGCACCCCGCCCGCACCCGCGGCGCCCACACCGCTCGCGGGCCTCGTCAATCGCGCGACGGGCGAGGTCATGCTCGACGGCATCCGCACGCCGGAGCTGTTCGTGCGCCGGCTCGGCGCGGGCACCGTGATCGCGACCGGCGATGGCCGCGTCGACGTGCAATTCGGTGACGCCAGCGCCTTCGCCGTCGGCCCGCGCTCGATGCTCGAGCTCCGCCGCTTCGATGCCGACGCGATCGAGCTCGTCGTCGAGGGCACGGTCGACATCGAGGTCGCGCCGCGCGCGACGCACCAGACCTTCATCGTGCGCGCCGGCGATCGCGTCGTCGAAGTGCGGGGCACACAGTTCCGCGTGCAGCACGACAAGACCAAGACCACGGTCGCCTGCCGCCACGGCCTCGTCGCCGTGCGCGATGCAAAGGGCCACGTCGAGGTCGGCGCCGCACGCCGCGTCGATCTCGCCGCCGACCACGCGGTCGCGCCCGAGCGCATGCGACCGCTCTCTGTCGACGAGGTCAACGATCTCGCGCAAGCCACGCCGATGACGCTCCCGATGTGGAACCTCGACACGCTCCTGCAAGGCAGCGCGCCGCTCGAGATCGCCACCGTCGGCCGCCGCGACGTGCGCGTCGACGGCGTCGAGCTTGGCCTCGCGCCGATGCGCGTCCGCGTGCTCCCCGGCCGTCACACCGTCGAGACCGCCGATCACGCGGGCCGCTTCCGCCGCGCCGGCTGGGTCGATGTCGCCGTGCCCGTCGCCGGCAGCAAGCCCGCGCGCCTCGAAGTTCCCGCCGAGCCGCCGCAGACGCGCAACATCAGCGCGCGCCGCCGCCAACTCACGAACGGCATCGACAAGGCCCGCCTCGCGCACTGCGTCCGTTCGATCGCGAAGTCCGGCCTCACCGGCACGTACGTGCAGATCGAGATCGCCGTCGATGCGCAAGGCGCGGTCGGCTTCCTCAACGTGATCGATACGGACCTGCCGTCCTCGACCGCGAGCTGCGTGCGCGAAGTGCTCGCCGACGTGCGCTTCGGCGCCGGCGATGCGGCAACCTGGCGCGAGCGCATCGACCTCTGAGCTTCCACGCACAAGCACGGCCCCTAGGACCACCGCTCGACGGCGTATTGTTCGACGGGCACGTCGTCGATCGTCGCCGTCACCGAGCCATCGAGCGCGTGGCGCGCCAACAAATCAAAGATCTCCCCCGCCGCAAGGCGGTGCTGCGGGAGCGCGGGCAGTGCGATGTTGACCGTCAACGTGGCATCGGACATCACGAAGCAGCGCATCCAGCCGCCTTCGAGAGCGGCGAGCTCCTGCTCCTCATCGATGCGTGTGCGTGCTCGCGTCAGCGCGGCCTCGAGGATCGGGCGGTTGGGGAACCGGAACGTGCCTGCGTAGCGAACGGTGGTACTGCTCGAAAACTTCATGCGTGAAGGTTGCCCGACTCGCGTGGCAGGTGATTGCGAGGTTCGCAACGACCATGCGACAAGCTCACCGCACCCAGATTTCGACGCGTCGGTTCTTCTCGCGGTCCGCTTCCGTCTCGTTCGCCGCGAGTGGCATCGCTGGACCGAACCCCTCGACGTACGAGGCGCGAATGCCTCGCGTCGCGAGCTCGCTCGCGATCACGTCGGCGCGCTTGCGTGACAGCCGCACGTTACCGGAGCGGTCGCCCGATGCGTCTGAGAATCCGAGCAGGATCACCTCTCCGTTCCGATGCCGCTCGAGGAAGTGCACGACGCGGTGGAGGTCGCGCGCCGCGCGGCTGTCTGCGTCGTCGCTCCCGCGCCGGAATCTGAAATCCACCGACAGCCGGCGCGCGCCATGCGTCAGCTCCACGTAACGGCGGGGGCAATGCTCGGTGCACGTGGAAGAGTCGCCGGCGACGACATCGAGGTCGACGAACCTCGCGTCCTGCACGACACGCTGACCTGACGGCGACAGCGCGAAGCTGACGAGCTCGGGGACGAGCGAGCTCGCGTGGCGAGGCCTCGTGTAAAGGAAGAGGCGGCGCGACAACAAATAACTCTCGGTCGTGACGGTGAACGACGTCGGCAGCAGCGGCTTCGCGCCGCGGTCGCCAATCGCGAGCGCGCGTGCGGAGCGCACGTACGGCAGCCCGATGAAGCCGATGCCCGCCGGATCCGATGCGACGGCATCCGCGAGCCCCTCGCTGCTCTCGAACCGTCGCGCCGTGCTAACGAGGTCGAGCTTACCGAGGACGAGGTGCTTGAACGTGTCGAACGTGCCGGAGTGGTTGTCGCGCGCGTAGATTGCGATCGGCTGGTCGCCACCGCCGAGCTGCGACCAGCTGGTGATCGCGCCACTGAACACATCGCGCAGCGATTCTCGATCGATCGAGCGCAACGGGTTGTTGGGATGGACGATCACAGCGATGCCATCGAGCGCGAGCACGTGCTCGGTCGCGGGCGATCGCAAGTCGCCGGCGCCGGCCTGGCGCAGCGTGTCGACCTCGCCATCGTTGATCGCGCGCGACGACATCCCGATGTCACATGTCTCCGCCGCGAGACCCTCGAAGGCGGTCGACGAGCCAGCCGAGGTGATGTCGACCGTGACCGAAGTATCGTTGAACGTCGCGACGATCCGGCGATGCCCGTCGACCCGTGTGCGCGAGACGATGTCCTGCCCGCCGCGCTTCGCGAGGAACGCGCGCACGATCTCGGGCGCGAGCTCGGCACCGATC
The DNA here is from genome assembly GCA_030857175.1 of Myxococcota bacterium. GTDB lineage: Bacteria > Myxococcota_A > Polyangia > Haliangiales > Haliangiaceae > JABFXX01. The sequence continues at coordinate 12,758 of JALZOJ010000003.1, forward strand.
GTGTTGGAGCCACACAGCCGCAGCGCGGGCTCCACGACGGTCGCCGTCGCGGCCTCTCCGGCGCTCGCGGCTTGCGCCTGACCGCCGGTCGTCGAACGCATGGCGACGATGACCGCGCTCGCGAGAGACACCGCACTGATCGCGACGAGCAGGACGCCGACGAGTCGTCGCCGTGGTGCAGCGACCGCGTACGTGACGGCGGGCGGGTGAGGCACGGTCTCGGTCTCGAGGCCATCGGTAGCACTCGACGTTGGGCTGTCGTCGAGCGAGAGCAGTGATTGGTGCGTGGTTCCCAGCAGTGCTTCGCGGATGTGCGCGGCCATCGCCTCGCGCTCGGGCCCGAACAGCGGCTGGATCGTGTCTGCGAGCTCGTTCTGGCGCAGGGGCAGCGCAACAAGCGCGCGCTCGATCTCGGCGCGCATCGCGGCTGCGCTCTGGTAGCGCTGTTCGACGTCCGTGGCGAGCGCACGCGCGCAGATCCGTGCGATCTCCGGATCGCACTCGACGACACTCTCGAGCGCCGGCAGATCACCGGTAGAGATCTGGCGGAGCGCCCGTGCCTGCGACCTCCCACGGACGAGCCGTTGCCCGGTGAGCATCTCCCACAACACGATGCCAACCGCGAACACGTCCGCGCGGGCATCGACCGCGCCACCCAGCGCCTGCTCGGGCGCCATGTAGCCAACCTTGCCCTTGAGCACGCCCGCCTCGGTCTCGTCGGATGCGCGGTCGAACTTCGCGACGCCGAAATCCATCAACTTGATCTCGCCCTCGTACGTCCAGAACACGTTCTGCGGGCTGACGTCACGGTGCACGATGCGGAGCGGCGTGCCGTCGTAGTCTTGGAGCACGTGCGCGTAGTCGAGCGCGGCGAGCAAGTCGCTCGCGATCCGCAACGCGAGTGCCGGCGAGAGCCCGGGGCGATCGGCAGGCTGCTTTGCCTTGTGCACTTTGGTCAGCACGCGGCTCAGCGGTTGGCCATCGAGGTACTCCATCGCCATCAGCGGCTGCTGCGGATGATCTCTCACCTCGTACGTCTGGACGATGTTGCGGTGACGCAGCCGTGCCGCGAGCCGCGCCTCGTCGAGCAACCACCGGCGATAGCTCGCGCCGTCCTCGGAGCGCGCGAGGTCATCGCGAAGTCGCTTGATGACGACGAGCTTCGTGAACCCGACCAGCCCGCCGCGGACGGCGAGGAAGACGTCGGCCATGCCACCACGCCCCAGCGCGGCGATCGCGCGATACTCGCCGAAGACCACATCCATTGCGGCGACAATTTACCAATCGACCCGTCACAGCCGCGCTTCCCTTCTGGTGCAGCTCCGTGACGTCACGAGCGTGCAAGATCGCTGTTCGTGACCCTGCGCATTGACCTCTAGCTGCTACCTCGCGGTCATGACCGACTGGAAGCTCCCCTGGGACGGCGGCTGTCGCTGCGATCAGGTCCGCATTCGCATCACCGCGCCGCCGCTGTTCACAATGGCGTGTCACTGCGCCGGTTGTCAGCGCATGAGCGCGAGCGCGTATTCGCTGAGCATGGCGATCCCGAGCGCCGGCTTCGCAGTCACGCAGGGTGAGCCGGTGATCGGCGGCCTGCATGGGCCGGTCGCGCGGCACTACCACTGCGCGCACTGCAAGAGCTGGATGTTCACGCGGCCTGAAGGCCTCGACTTCGTCAACGTCCGCCCGACGATGCTCGACGAGCACGTGTGGTTCGCACCGTATGTCGAGACCTCGCGCGCCGAGGGCTTCGCGTGGGCACAGACGGGGGGCCGTGCACAGCTTTCCCGGCATGCCTGGCTTCGAGGCGTATCCGCCGCTCGTCGCCGAGTTCGCGACGCGCGGCTCGCGGCCGGCTAGTAGCCGAAGTTGATCGCGGAGAATCGGGCGACGTTACCGGTCGCGAGGAGAGGCGGGATCGAGATGGTCGAGCCCAGCATGAACCGGTTGTAGTTCTGGCGTGCCTCGCGATAGCTGGGGACGTCCGTAGATTCCCCGAGCGCGACGGCGATGTCGGCCGCGGGACCGAACGACGACGCGGCGAGGTCCGCCGGCAACTCGGGCACCCGCAGACCGCGCGTACCGGGAGGTGCAACGAGGTGCCACCCGGACGAGCTGCCTCCAACCCTGACCAGGATCGAGCCGACGACGATGTCCTCCTCGATCGCGGTCGAATCCACCGTCCACGATAGCGTCGGTCGCTGCGGATCGTTGTCGCGCATCGGACTGTGGACGGCGGGTAGAAGCCCCGTCGAGAGATCTTCGGTGACCTGCGCAGGCAATGGCGTGGCGAGCGTTCGCTCGATCCTGCGGGATCGCGCGCCCGGGTACCCAATCGTGATCCCGCTGACGACCGCATCGCCAAACGCGGGATACTGCACATCGGTCTCGAAGGTCGTGCTCGTCGTCGTAGCGGTTGCGCCGCTCCCCCACGTGCGTTCGTACCTGAAGCCTTGGTCTACCGGCGAGATGCCCCAGGCCATGCTGCGGCCGGGCTCGGTCGCGGCGAGCTGGACCGAGATATGATGCATCGGCGGCGTGTTCCAGCTCGTGACTCGCAGCGGTGTTTGCACGGTTTGCGCGAGCGAGACATCCGCGAAGACGGAGTATCCGATTAATTGCGGATTGGTGTTGCCGGTCGCGTACACCAGCACCGTTGACGTGTTGTTCGGGCGCACGCACCGACTCGAGTAGTGCATCGTCATCTCGTTCGAGCCCGGCGCCAAGTAGCCCCTGCAGAAGTGCGACGCGGTCGCTTCATAGGTGGTCACATTCGCGAGCGGCTGATCGATCACGATGCGTGCATCCATGTACGTCACGCTCTGGGCCGGATGCCCCGACGCCCAGATCGTGTCTCCTGGCTGCACCGCGAAGAACGTGAGTCGTGCGGCGGTGCCGGGCTCGACGACCGTGACCGCACCGCAGCCTGGAACGGAGATCTGGACGTCGTATCCCGTTCCCGATGACGCGCGGCCGAGGAATGCGCCGGTGACGTCGTGGCTGATCACCTCGGCGCCGGGAAAGCTGTTCCACACCGTCACCGGGCCGTCGGGCGTGCTCGGATCGCAGGCGTGGAGCGCCGGCGCGTCGGGATTCGAGCCATCAATGCTCGAGTCGAGCGAGCTGCCATCCGACGGACCCGTGTTCTGCGATCCGCTCCCACCACAGGCAACCAAGAACGCCCCCACGAACCACTTCATGGGGGCGACCATGCCGAAACACGCTCGCGTTGTCGAGGACGATCAGAACGCGATGCCGGCGGTCGCGCGGAGCGCGCGGTACTCGCCTTCGCGCAGGCCGCCACCGTCGTAGATCAGCGGGCGCGCGACGTCGCCTTCGACCGCCGGAACGGCGACGTCTTCATCCTCGATGGAGCGGCCGCCGAAGCGGAGGTCGACGCCGATCGTGAAGCCGCCCTCGGCGCGGTACTCGAGACCAAAACCGCCTTCGAAGTGGTGGCCTTCGGTCGTGTCGTAGTCGGTGCTCGCGCGGTCGATGCCCGCGCCGAACGAGATGGTCGGGACGAAGCGGCTGCGCGCCGGATCGATGAGGTCGAGGCGGAGCGAGACCGTCGCCGTGCGGATGTTCGTCGCGGTGTAGGTCGCGTCGTCGGTGTCGATCTTCATCACCTCGAGCTGACCGGAGAGGCGCTTCGCGAAGCCGACGCGGCCGAATAGGCCGAGCGTGCGATTGCCTTCGCCGTCTGCATCGACCTCGTCGTGGTGAACGCCGGCGCTGACGCCTGCGGTGACCGGCGTGTTCGCGGTGGCGCGCGCGGGCAGGGCGGCGAGCACGATGGCGTAGACGGCGACGGCGGAGATGGCGGCGATGCGCATACGGATCCGTGGAGCATGCCGCGTGCCCGCGCCAACTCGTCGAAACAGCACGACACCCGCGGCGAGGAGCCTCAGAAATCTGCAGCGCATGGCGCCCAAGCCGTGGAAATGCCAGTTGTCGCGATTGGCGTCTTCATTGCTGTGAGCCCAGGCATGCGTACGCTCGCCCTCGTTGCCGTCACCGTGTTGTCGGGCTGTAACCTGTTCTTCGACGACGGCGGCAAGCGGCCGGAATGCACGGACGTGCCGACGAGCAAGGCCGAGCCGGAGGCCGAGCCCGCACCGCAACCGCTTCGCGATCCCGACCACCTCTCGTGCCAGTCGTTCGGCGGCTCGGGCTGCAATCCCGAGTGCGGCGACTGTCCTCCCGAGAGCGCCGCCGTCGATCTCGCGCCGATTCCGAGCTGGGGCGTGTGCGGCAGCTTCTGCGAGTCGTTGACCGAGTCCGCGTGCGCAGCGAGCAGTGAGTGCCGCGTCGTGAAGGATGCGGCGTGCGTGATCTCCGAGGACTGCACCACCGACTTCATGGGTTGCTTCCCGATCGACACCGCGCCCGACCCGAGCGTCGACTGCTTCGCAGCGCGCGATGGCTGGACGTGCTCGCGCAGCGCAAAATGCAGCGCGCTCCACGAGCGCGGCTCGTGCCCTTCGCCCGATCATCCCGCGTGCAATCGCCAGTTCGCCGTCTGCGTGCCCGAGGGCAGGTCTCCGGGCAGATGCAACGACCAGGTCCTGTGCGACCAGGCGCCTCCGGCCTGCCAGAACGGAACCACGCCGGGCGTCGAGAACGGTTGCTACACCGGCGCGTGCATCCCGCAGTCGCTCTGCGAGATCTAGGACAAGCGCGCTGCGATCTTCTCGGCCGCGCGTGTCGCGAGCGCCATGATCGTGATCTGCGGATTGACGCCGAGCGAGGTCGGCACCGCCGCTCCATCGACGATGTAGAGGCCGGGCACGTCGTGTACCTGGTGGCTCGAATCGACGACGCTCGACTTCGGATCGACACCCATGCGCGCGGTGCCGAGCGGGTGATATGCCGACAGGTCGAGGTCCCACGGCTTGATCGTGGCGCGGCGCAGGCGCGCGAGGTCATCCGGTGACTCGATCACGTCGAAGCCGTTGATCGGCGCGTGTACGCGACGCGCGCCCGCGGAGAAGAAGATCTGCGCGAGCACGTCGAGCGCGCGCTTGATGTGCGAGACGTCTTGCTCGGTGAGCCAGTAGCTGATGACGGGCTGACCGCGCACGGCGCGCACGGAGCCGCGCGACGTGTCCTCGATCATGAAGCCGAAGGTGGAGACGTGGTCGAAGGACTCGGCGAGCTCGATGAGCTTCGGCCCGATCAGCTGCGTCACCGACATGGTCATCTCGAGCGGTACGTTCGCGCCCTCGAACAGGATGCCTTCGTCGTGGAGGTCCTCGATCGCGTAGCCCTGCGGGATGCCTTTCCACGGCAGGATCTCTTCTTCGAACTCGGCGAGCGCGCCGGCGGCGGGATGGATCGAGAGGTTCTTGCCGAGCTGGCCGGACTCTCCGCCGAGACCTTGTTGCTCGAGGAGGAGCGGCGTGAGGATCGCGCCGCACGAGATGACGACGGCGCGTGCGCGAATGGTCAGCGACTTGCCGTCGGAGGTTCGCGCGACGACGCCGCGTGCGCGCCCGCCCTCGACGAGGATCCGCGTGACCTTCGCGCCGGTGAACAGCTCCGCGCCGCCGCGCAGCGCGATGGGGATGTAGCTGACGTTCGTGGAGCGTTTCGCGTCGGTGGGGCAGCCGAAGCAGCAGACGCCCTGGCCATCGCACGCCGGCGCGTTGCGCTTGAGCGGATGGTGCTTCGTGAAGCCGAGCGATTCGCACCCGCGCTTGATCACGCGGCCGTTGCCACCGAGTAGCTCGGCGCGCGCGGTCTCGACCTGCATCACGCTCTCGACGCGCTCGAAGTAACCGCCCATGCGATCGGGCGTGAGATCGACGAGCCCGAGCTCGCTCACCCACTCGTCGAGGATGCGATCGGGCGTGCGGTAACACGTGCCCGAGTTGACGGTGGTGGTGCCACCGACGGTCTGCCCGAGCGGAATCGGAATGGCGACGTTGCCGACGGAGAACGTCGTACCGCCACGCCGATACAGCTTCTGCTGCATCGAGAACGGACGGCCCGTGAACTGCGTGCGATCGAAGTACTGGCCCTCTTCGACGAACACGACCGCGAGGCCTGCCTCGACGAGCTCGCGCCCGACGACGGCACCACCCGCGCCCGTGCCGACGACGACGACATCTGCCTCGACCGCGAGATCGCCATCGAGCTGCGCGTGCACGCGGTCGCGCATGTACGCTGGCTTGGCCTCGGCCTTCGCTTTCTCGATGTCGTAGACGCAGCCGAGCTTCTGGTAGAGCGCGGGGTCATCGAAGTGCGCGATCTTGAGCGGGCTCACGAGCGCGCGCAGCATCAGCCGGCGAATCGCATCGCCCTTCCGCCACTTCTCGAGGAGCGCGAGGCGCTTGTCGAACGAGAGGCGCGCGAACGGCCGGCGCTCGCCGAGCCACGACTGGGCATCGATGCCGCGGAGCAAACCCGCGAGCCCGGTCTGCAGCGGTGACGGCAACGAGCCGACGAACGAGAGCACCTTCTGCACCGTCTTGCCGTCCGCGGCCGGGATGAAGCGGCCGGCGGGCAGGGCCGTCTCCGCGACGGCGACCAGCGTCTCGTGCATGGAGGGCGACAGGACAGCCACGTTTTACCCTACCACCAGAGTGGTCCGACCAACAGACCAATCTCTCAAGTCATGATCATAACCCGGCAAATGTCGCGTCGAGGAAGCCGTATGTCGCCGACAGGTTCGCGCCTATGAACAGCTCTTTGCTCTCCATCCGAACGTCCGCGCCGAGCCGGATCCCCGACGCCTGATTCATCCACCAGGTGAAGCCGAGCTCGCCGTGAACGCCGAGCCCGGTCTTCGAGTCGCGCGTGCCGTCGCCATCGAAATCGATGTCGTCTTGCGCGAGCTGCACGCCGCCACCGAGATCGAACATGCCGTACGAGTCGCCGTGCTCGCCGTACGTGAAGCGCCGCATCTTCGCGGTCGCGCCGACCGCCCATGGCGACGGCTGATCGTCGGGCGCGAACAAGCGATAGCGGCCGTAGCCCATGCCGGAGATCTCGAGCTTGTCGTCCTGCAGCTGCGATCCGTAGCCCGCGTACGCGAGCACCTGCTCGACGCGGCCCTTCTGTCGGTACGGATTCGGATCATCGCCGGGCCGTCGCAAGTAGCCCTCGCTCACCGTGACCTGAACGTCGAAGCCTTGCGGCCGCACGTAGAGCCAGCTGTCGCGGAGCACGTTGATGATCTCGTACGTCAGGCCCGCGTCGGGCTCGCCGAGCAAGATGCCCGCTTCGCGCAAGATCGCGACGGTCGCGGTCAGCGTCGAAAACGCGGAGCGCTCGCCGCGCAGCGCCCACCACGTGAGTTGCAGCTTCTTCGCCGTCGCCGCGTCGATCGGCTTGCCGAGCGCGCGTGCTGCATCGAGCGTGCGCGAGAGCCGGCGCACGCGAATCGCACCGCCGATATCGACGAGCCGACCGAAGCCGCCGCCGAGCGCGACCTGCACGTCGACGAGCATGCGCTTGTCGGAGACGTCCGCATTCGCGTCATCGTCGTCGACGTTCTTGATGTAGAAGCCCTGCATGCCGACGGCGGCCTTGCCCACGCCGTAGATCTTCCCAGAGTAGAACCGCACCTCGCCGACGCCCTGCACGACGAGCTGACCGCCGCGCAACTGCTCGCGGCCCTCGGGATTCACGAAGCCCGCGACGAAGTCGGCGCCGATGTCGACACCCCACGCCATGCGTTCGCGCTCGACGCGCTTCTGGAACAAGCCGCCGGCGTCGGCGTCGAACGACATCCGCTTTTGCAGCGTGTCGTACCTGAACGACGCGACGCCGCCGACAAAGGTCAGCCGCTCGTACGCCGCGATCGTGTCGTCGGCCAGCACCGGCAAGTCGGGCGTGCCCGTCGCCGGCCGCTCGCCGATCAGCGTGCTGCCCGCGGCGGCCGTGGTCGTCGTCGTCGTGGTCTCCTCCGGCGGTGGCGCCGTCTCGGTGCCGCCCGTGTTCGTCTCGAGCCCGGTCGTCTCCTTCGGCGGCGGCGTGGTCTCTTTCGGCGGTGGCGTGGTCTCTTTGGGCGGCGTGCCGGTCGTGCCGGCGCCGAGCTTCTTGAGTGACTTCGTCGCGAGATCGCGCTGCGCCTTGTCACGCGCGACGTCGTTCGCGATCTTCTGGAGCGCCGGCACCGCGGACTGATCGCCCATGTTGCCGAGGCCCTCGATCGCGATCTCGCCGATGATGTCGAACGTCTCGCCCTCGGCGAGCTTGATCAGCACCGGCACCGCCTTCTTGTCCTTGCTCTGGACGAGCTTGCGCGCGGCCTCGCGCCGCTTGTCTTTCCAGACCGCACGATCCATGTCGTTCGGCTGGTTCTCGATCAGCTTGATGTGCGCCGCGACCTCGGCGTTCTGCGCGAGCGCTGGCGGCGCCGCGGCCATCACCGCGAGCGCCAGGAGGTACTTCTTCATCTAGAGGTCTCCGAGCTCGAAGCACAGACGCGTGCGCAGCTCGTCGCACGTCGAGGACGCGATGCATGCGGTCACGACACGGCGGCGGTCTTCCGTCGTCGTCTCGAGGGCCCTCACGCAGTTGTCCCAGTCGGGGAAGCCCTCGTTCGTCTCGTGGTGCACGATGATCGCGCCGCAGTCGACGAGCCGCCAACAGGCGTCGTGCACCGTGCGGTCCGCATTCTCGCAGTCCGTGAGCGTGCCGCCGAACTCGCAGTTACCGCGCGACCCGAGGTACGCGTCGTCACTGGCGCCGCAGGCGATCAAAGCTACGAGCAGTACGCTCGCGAACAGGCCCTTCATCGAGCCGATCATAACCGCTTCTCAGCGGTTCTGCGCTGCGCGGCCGGCTAGCACGCCCGCGATCCCGCCGATGACAGCGGCACCCGCGGCGATGTAGAGCCGCCGCTCCATCGGCCACTTCGCGTACTCCAGGTCCATATAGATGTACGCGGCGATGCCCGTCAGCGCGCCACCTGCGAGCGCGCTGAAGATGCGGAACAAGAACCGCTTCAGGCTTCCGGCGCTTTCTTTTTACGGACGAGGCGATCGACCGGCACGTCCGGAATCGATTGCGCGACGAGCTCGGCGACGTCGAGCACCTGGATCTTCTCCTCGACGTTCCGCTGCTTCATGCCGTCGGTGATCATGATGTTGCAGAACGGGCAGGCCACGGCGACCGCGCTCACGTTCGCGTCGATGATCTCGTCGGTGCGCTCGAAGTTGACGCGCTTGCCCTCGTGCTCTTCCATGAACATGCGGCCGCCGCCGGCGCCGCAGCAGAAGCCGTGACGCTTGTTGCGCGTGAGCTCCTTGATGCCGGGGATCCCGACCGCCTCGAGCACCGCGCGCGGCGCATCGAACTCGCGGTTCCAGCGGCCGAGGTAACAGCTGTCGTGATACGTGATGGTGTCGACCGGGCTCTTCTCACTCTTGAGCCGGCCCTCTTTGAACAGGTGATCGATCAGCTGCGTGTGGTGCACGACCTCGAGCTCTGCCCCGAACTGCGGGTAGTCGTTCTTCAGCGTGTGCAGGCAGTGCGGACACGACGTCACGACCTTCTTCGCGTTCACGCTCTTCAAGGTCTCGACGTTCGCTTCCGCGTGCATCTGGAACAGCATCTCGTTGCCCGCGCGGCGCGCCGGATCACCGGTGCAGCCTTCCTGATGACCGAGCACCGCGTAGTCGACGCCCGCTGCGTCGAGCACCTTCACCATCGCGCGCGTCTGCTTGATGATGCGCGCGTCGAACGCGCCCGCGCAGCCGACCCACAGGATGTACTCGGGGTCCGCGTTGTCCTCGATCGTCGGGACGTTCAGGCCGTTCGCCCAGTCCATGCGCTGATCGTTCGCGATGCCCCACGGGTTGTTCTGCCGCTCCATGTTGCGGAACGTGCGCTGCAGCTCGGCCGGCGTCTTCTCTTGCTCGAGGACGAGGTTCTGCCGCATCTGGATGATCTTGAGCGGATGCTCGATGAACACCGGGCAGACCTCCTGGCATGCGCCGCACGTGGTGCAGGCCCAGAGCGTGTCTTCCGCGACTCGTCCACCCGTCAGCTTCGGCAGCGCCTCGGTCTCGGCCACAACCTTCGCGAGTTGATCGCGCGCGTGCACGAGATCGGGATGCGGGTGTGTGTCATCGAAGCCGTGCGATGACGAGTACTCCTCGAGCGTCGTGATCTGCCCCTCGAGATCCGTCTGCTTGTCGCGCAGGCCGATGCGATCGAGCATCTCGTAGCGAATGTCGTGGATGAGCTGCATCGGCGAGAGGTTCTTGCCGGTGGTGTACGCGGGGCAGTAGTTCGAGCAGCGCGCGCACTCGGTGCACGCGTACGTGTCGAGGAGGCTCTTCCACGAGAACTGCTCGAAGCGGCCAACGCCCCACTGCGCCTCGTCCTCGAGGTTGATCTTCGGCAGGTCCATGAGCCGCTTGCTGCGATTGCGCGTGAGGATGTTCGGCAGCGCGCCGAGCAAGTGGATGTGCTTCGAGTACGGCAGGTAGTTGAGGAACGTCAGCAGAATGAGGACGTGCAGCCAGTAGCCGAACATGGAGCCGCGCGCGGCTGCATCCGCAGGCAGTGCACCGAGGGCCTTGCCGACGAACGACGAGACCGGCAGGTACCACGGCGTCTCCGCGCCAGCCCCGAGCGCGCCGGCGATGTGATAGCCGTGGAAAAAGAAGTGCGTGATCATCAGCGAACCGATCGCGCCGAGGATCAAGCCGGCGTCGAGGTTCATCGGGATCAGTGACGGCTTGACGATGATGCGGCGTGTGAACGCCCAGACGATCATGAGCAGCACGAGCAGGTTCATGACGTCGATCAGCAGATACAGCGGCTGATAGAGGATCGCCGGCAACAGGCGCAGCGAGATGCTGGGAATCACGCCGCTGACGAAGATGTCGATCGTCGCGATCGTGATGATCATGAAGCCCCAGAAGATGATCAGGTGGTGCTTGCTCGTGCGGTGCTGCGGGCCTTCTTCGGCGACCTTCTTCTGTCCGAAGAAGTAGATGCCGACGTCCATGAGGCGCGCCGGAATCTGGTCCAACCGGGGCCGCGGGTCGGCGGTGCCGGCGAACACGGCGCGGCCGAACAGCCACGACGTGCGGATGAAGAACACGAGAGAGGCCGCGAGGAGAAGGATGAAAATGACCTGGGCCACGACGGGTCCCAGTTACCACGCCAACGGGGAAAAGTCTCGTGGTCGCGCGGCGTTACTCAACCACATACAGGATCCCCCGTTGTGTCTCACTCACGTGTCCTCCATGATCGGAGAACGGCGTTGTATGGCAGTCCAGTCGAACATCTTGGTCGTCAGTGACCTGCATTTCGGCGAGGAGCTGCTGCCCGGCGCGACCCGAGAGCGCAAGCAGGCGGTCGAGCTCGGCGTGCGCGCATTCCGCGAGTTCCTCGCGTACCACGCACCGCGCCGCCACGACGGCCGGCCGTGGCGCCTCGTGATCGCGGGCGACCTGTTCGACTTCATGTCCGTGTTCGTCGCGCGCATGCCCGACCGCACGCCGAAGACGGCCGACGAGCGCAAGTTCGGCCTCAGCCGCAGCATCAAGACCGGCGTCGAGCGCATGCGGATGATCTGCGAGGCGCATCAGCCACTGCTCCAAGACTTCGCGAGATTTGCCGCGATGGGCCACTCGATCGACATCATCGTCGGCAACCACGACATCGAGCTGCTCGCACCCGAGGTCGCCGCCGAATTATTCGCGCACGTGCGCGCCGCGGGTGCCGACGATCGCGCGATGGCGCGCATCTCGGTCGTGCCGTGGTTCATCTATGTGAAAGGCGTCGCGTGGATCGAGCACGGCCACGTCTACGACGAGGGCTGCTCGTTCGAGTTCAACCTCGCGCCGATGGATCCGAAGGACGGAAATCTGATCCCCAACGCGGACTATGCCGCCGTGCGCTACCTCGGCATGAGCTCGCCGGAGATCGATCCGCACGGCATCGAGTCGTGGGGCTTCTGGGGCTTCACGAAGTACGCGCTCGGTCTCGGCTTCCGCCCGGCGGGCGCGCTGTGGCTCGCGTACTTCCGGTTCGTCCACTCGCTGTTCCGCGCGCGCCGTCTTCACAAGTCGTTCAAGCGTCGCGATCGTCGCCGGCGCGAGCATCGCGCGCGTCTCGTGCAGGTCGCCGAGCAAGGCGGCATCTCGTACGAGACGGCGTCGGCGATCGACCGCCTCGCGCGCGCGCCGCTCACCGCGAGCATGCGCCGCCTCGGTCGCCTGCTGATGCTCGACCGCTTCGGCATCATCTTGGGCGTCGGGTTCGCGGTCGTGATGCTGTTCATCCTGCTCCCCGTCGTGTGGGCGCTCCTCGGTACGGCGCTCGCGATCGCGGGCGCGGTCGGCATCTCGAAGTGGCTCGGCGAGCATCTCGTGACGTCGCAGTTGCCGATGCGCGCGATCCCGCAGCGCATCCGCAAGCTCGTCGACGTGCCTGTCGTCGTGTTCGGTCACACCCACGATCCGCGCTGGCAGACGCTGCGCTCCGGCGGTCTCTACGTCAACGCGGGCACGTGGCTCGCGGCGACGAAGCCCGGCCTGCGCCGCTGCTTCACGCACGTGTTGATCGAGCCAAGCGTGCGCGAAGACGCCGCGCCGCGGGTCGAGCTCCGGCAGTGGCGCGATGGCACGACGCAACCGTTCGATGCGCGCGCGAACCTCGGCGCCGGCGTCACGACGCTGCCGGGCTTCACGTACGACGAGCGCGACGCGGGCTAACGGCGGCGTCGCAGAACGAGGAAGACGCGGTCTGTCGTGGTCTTGCTCGTCAGCTTGTGCACGACCTTCGGGAATCCGGCCCTCGTGATGTGCAGCTCGACCGGCACGAACGCCGGTACCTTCACGTACGTCGGCGTGGTGCCGAACGAGCGCCCGTTCACGGTGACGAGCGCGCCGTTCGGATACGTCTTCACCAGCACCGCATGGATCTTGATCGGCGCGGCCGGCGGTGGCGGGGCCGGAGGCGCAGGTGGTAGCGGATCGAGCTCGGCCGTCGCGCGCACGCCGAGCGCGACGTCCTCCGCAGACTCGACGGTGATCGACGGTGCGTACGCGACCGACCGGCCATCGCGCATCCAGAATACGAGCGCCGCGGTCGCGACGAGGACCGCAGCCGCGATCGCGAGGGGTCGACGCAACGACGAGGACAACGTCGGAAGCGGACGTGGGACGACGGGTGCGGAGGCGACGGGTGCGACGGCGGCGACGGTGGGCGCTTGCACGACGGGCGCGACATCGACGACGCGCGCCTCGACGATGTATGCGACGTCTGCGTCGTCGGGCTCGAGGACCGCGGTCACGACGCTCGGAGGCTCGAGGACCGCGGTCACGACGCTCGGAGGCTCGAGGATCGCGGGCGCGACGACCGCGGACGCGAAAATCGCGGGCTCGACGACGGCGGGCTGGACGACCGCGGGCTCGACGATCGCGGGCTCGACGACGGGCAGTGCAGCGGGCGCGACGGCCTTCGGTTTCGATTCCCCCCAGCCGTCGACGAGGCCTTCGAGCGAGGCGTCGTCCATGTTCATCAGTGGGTTCGCCGGCAGCACGATGCTCGATCCGGGCGTGCGCGTCTCGGCGGTGCGCGTGACCGCCGATCCTTCGGCGCTCACGTGTTTCGGGACGTCGCGCTTTGGTGGTTCGGGCGGCTTCGCCTCCTCGGTGGTTAGGTGGCGCGGGGACGTCCCGCGCGGTGTGCGCGTCAGCTCCTCGCGGGCCGGGACCTTGGCGACGGGGATCTGGACCGTCGCCGCGCGTGCCTGTGCGGGGCGCTGCGGCACCACCAGATCGCGACTGCCGATCCTTTCGGTGCGGCGTGGGGTGACGAGCTCGACGGTGCCATCGGTCGTCGTCACCACCCGCAACGGCTGGGTATCGCGGCGCGGCACCGCCGACGCGACCGGCGTGATCGGAACGAGCGGCGCGCGGCCGTCGGGCGGCGGCAGCGGCAACGCATCGACGAACGTATCCGGTTGTGCGCGTAGCTCGCGCGCGGCCTCGAGCGCTGTGAACACGCTGTCGCTCTCGGGTCCGAGGCGCTTGACGCCGAGCCGCATGCCCGGCCGCTTGAACGGGTTGCTCGCGTCGCGAAACACGTCGAGAACGATGCACGTTCCCCCGAGCACCGGCTTCTTGTTCGCGAGCAGGACGGCGAACCCGCACTCGGTTCCAACGACGCGCGCATCCACCGTGTGGACGAAGATCGTGCGGGCGTACGCGTGATGCGTGCCCGTTCGATCATGGAACTGATCGATGAACTCTTCGACGGTCTGACACCGCGTCAGAACTGTGAACCCGCGAAGCTGCGACTCCGTCACGAACCCTCCAATCCGCCCCCACCCGGGCGAACCTATCCAGGTTACGCGGTCCGGCGTCGTCGCGAAGATGGAATCGCAGCGGGGTACCCCAAACGTACCCAGAGGTTATCGTGAGACGTGAGGCGACCTAACAGCCAGAGCCCATGAAGGTGCCGCTCGGGGTCGTCATGGCGACGCAGTTGCCATAACCGACCATCGTGCTGCCACCGCGGCTGTCGTGCATCATGGTGCCGCTGCCACCGTCGGTGTTGCCGCCCGACTGGCGCGCTCTGATGTGCGCTGCGAGGTTGACGCGCTCGCTGCGGCCTTCGAGGCCGAACATGCCGCCTTCGTCGAGCACGTAGCGGCCCGCGGGAACGCGCTCGCCGATCAGCGCCTCGAGCTCCGAGAGCTGATCCACGGTGAGCACCTGACCGTTGATCGCGACGGTCGCGGACGCTTGCTGCGTGGCGTAGGTCTGGTCAAACGCGCCCGACTGGGGCATCACGCAGGCGGCGAGGGCGGCGAAGAGGACGATCGCGAGTTGCTTCATACCTTCTAGAGGCAGGCCGATTTTCAAGTCGCATCACGACGGTAAGTTCGCGTAAATAAAGCCGCATCGTGAAGATCCGACGACGATACGGTAGGTGTGCACCGCACCGCTGGTGTCGTGCGCGAACCCGCCTGCGTGCTCGCCCTGATCGACGTCGTCGATGAAGAGTCGCGCGACGCCATCCCACGCGAGCGTGATCGTCTTGGCCACGGCGCTCTCGCCGATCCGGACCCACCGATCGTCATCACCGCGCGCGCGGAACGTGCCGGCCTCGCTGCCGCCGACGCACGTCGCGCCACGAACGAGCGCATCGATCACGGAGGTCGCGCTCGCATCGATCGCGAGGATCCACGTCGTCGCATCGACGTGCATCCGATGATTGTCGGTGCCGCCGACCGCCGTCACGCGACGCTGCTCCGTGCGCGCGACGCGATCGAGCTCGGTCCACGCACGCTCCTCGCCGGTGCGCCCGCCGGGTCGCGACAACAGATTCGCGAGACCGAGCGGAACGTTCCAGACCTCTGCGCCATCGATCTCGGTGAAGCCCACGCGCCCGGTCGTCCACGGTCGATACGACATGTCGAAGTGCGAGACGCGTACGCCGGGAATCTTCGTCGGCAGCGCGAACGGATGGTTCGCGCTGATGAACGCGCCGGCGGCATCGGCGGCGGCGAGGAAGTTGCGGCCGCGCAGCGCGGCGATGTCGACGCCGGTCACCGTGAAGTGTCCGTCGCGATCGCCCCACTCGACGCCGGGGATCATCGTCGGCCGCGCGATCGCGGTGGCCTCGTCGGCGAACGACTTCCACTGGCGGCGAAACGCGTCGCCCCAGCGCGACGACCACAGGTGCGGCGTCAGCACGACGAAGTCGAGCCCGGCCGCCAGCGCCGCCGCCGCGAGCTCGTGCACGTTCATCACGACGTCGTTCGGATCATCGGGCGGCGCGACGTGCATGTGGACGTCGCCCGCAAACCAGCGGCGCGGATCGACCTCGACACGCGCATCCGCCACGACGGCAGGTGCAGGCATCGGCGGCAACGCCTCGCGCGAGCCGCACGCAGCGAGCAAGAGTGCGAGCGCGAGCTGCTTCATGGCGCAGAGATCCGCGAGCGCCGGCCGCGGTTGACGCTACGGGAACAGGACGTTGTAAGCGGCGGCGTTATCGAGGTCCGGATCGGTGAGACCCATGAAGCTCGCGAACGGCACGGCGTCGGTCGTGTTCGACGTCTTGTTCTGGATCAGATCGATCGTGAACGACGTGAACGTCGGGACCATGGGCGGGGCATCGGGTGGCGCATCGGGTGGCGCATCGATCCCGGCGTCGACGGCGCCGTCGATCGAGCCGTCGCCGGGCGCGGCCTTGCCGTTGTCGCCGCACGCGACCGCGAGCATCACGAGCACGAGGGCCTTCTTCACGGCGCCCCCGGGCGCGGCGTGTTGAGGTACGGAAACGCGGACTGAAACGAGGTCGGGGCGTTGAACGCGCCGTCGACCCACGGCAGGGCGCCGGAGGGCGAATCGCCGGTCGGCGCGAGGAACCCCATCGCGACGCGCAGGATAATGTCGACGACGTCGTCGCCGGGACGGCGGCCATTCGGAAAGCCCGCCACGTCGCAGCCCGGGTTACCGGTGTTGAGGACGGGACCGGCCGCGGTCCGCGTGAAGCAGGCCAAAGCGCCGAGCGGATTCTGGTTCGCCGCCGGCGTCGCGGACAACGCCGTGTTGATGTGAACCATCTCGGCCGCGGTCGCGACCGCGTTGACGCCGGTGACGCCGGTCAAGAACGCCGCGACGAGGTCCGTGCGCGGAAAGTTGTTCGGTGCCATCACGCCGGCGCCGCCGAACAGGATCTCCATCACCTCGGGGAACGTCGGATGCGTGACGTAGTCGGCGAACGCGGCGAGGTCGCCGGGCGGCTCGGAGCTGTTGAAGCGATCCTTGTCGGGCAGACCGATCACCACCTCGTTCACCAGTGGGTTGCCGAGGCGCGAGACCTGCGCCCACGGGCCGCCTTCGCGCGCCGGCGTCGTATACGTCGCGGTCGGATTGATCACGCGCGCCTGCCGCACGCTCGCCGAGGTCCACGCGCCGAAGATCGTGTCGGCGGCGTCGTTGAGGCAGACGGCCGGAACCTCGATGGCGATCGTCGCGACGTTCTTCGCGCCGATGACGTTCGCGCCCTGATCCTGCGGGCCGAGCGGATTCGCCTGCGGCGTCCCGGCATCGAGATCGAGGTTCACGAGATCGAAGAGCTGGCCGAGGTTGACCGCGAAGGGTTCCGCACGCTGGCCGACGAAGACCTTCGAGCCGGCGGTGGCGCAGCCCGGAATCGTGATCTCGAACTCGTGCGCCGCGGCGTATGCGGGGTAGTTTGCGATCGACTTCGTGCCGATGTTGTCGAGCGGTTTCTCGAACGTCGCGCTGCCGCCGATCGTCTTCGTGATCGGCATCGAGGCCCCGGTGCGCCGATCGCCGCGGATGATCTTGAGCGTGTATGTCTCGAGCTGGTTCTGCGCCGAGTTGTTTGCCGCCGTCACCGCGCCGATGTTGACGAACGGTATCGCGACTTGCTTCTGGTTGCCGACCGGACCGACGGCGAGCTTGAGCCCCGCGCCCGCCGAAGCGAGCACGTTTGCGAAGTCGAACTGGAACGTGATGTCCTCCCCGCCGTTCCCGTTGTTGTCGACGTGGATCTCGTAGATCGCCTCCGCATCGAACGTGAAGTAGTTCGGTCCACCGTACGCATCCTGGAGCGGTTGGTAGTTCGCGACCAACGTGACGAAGCCGGTGCGACCGGTCTCGTAGCTGTTGAACACGTAGAAGTCGGTCGCGTCGACCTTCGGATTCTTGGCGACGAACGGTGCTTCGCGATGGCTCGACGCCGTTGACGGCGCGCCGCGCAAGGCCACGAGCGCCAGTGCACCTACCCACATTAAATTGCGCATGGACTTCCAGTTCACACGAAACGAATCACACGCGCAATCACATCGCCCGGAAAGACTCCTCGACCTTCGCGCGTAACGCCTCGTCCTCGGCATCCGTCGCCGTCGTCGTCAGGGAGAGCGCGCCGCGGAGCTCGATCTTGCGACCCGGTACGTTCGGAAATGCCGTCGTCACGTGATCGCGGCCCGTGCGCGCGGCTTCCTCGGACTCGTACTCGCACACCGCGATCCCGAGCCCCTCGCGCGTGTGGCCGCCGGCGCAGTAGCGCGCACGCGCGGTCTTCCCGAGGTACTGCTTGATCGGATCGACCGCGGCCCCTGCGGTCGCGAGCTTTGCGAGCACGGCCTCGACGGCGAGTGGACCACCCGGGCGATGCTCCGCTTCGTAGCGCAGCTGGTCGCCGAGCCCGCGCGCTGGCTCGGGGCGCTCCGGCGGCGGCGTCGGCGGGGGCTTTGGTTTGTCCTTGCAGGCGACAAGCGCGATCAAGAGGACTGCTCTCACGGTCACGCGCCATCTTACCGAGATTCCACCGATGTCGGAGGGCCATGGTACCCATCGCGCGTGGCCACGCGGAGTCCCGCCGACACACCGCTCATGCGGCAGTACCTCGACGTCAAGGAGAGGTATCCGGCCGCGATCGTGTTCTTTCGCCTGGGCGACTTTTACGAGATGTTCTTCGAGGACGCCGTCATCGGCGCGCGGCTCCTCGATCTCACGCTCACCACGCGAGACAAGGGCAAGGACGATGCGGTGCCCATGTGCGGCGTCCCGCACCACGCCGCGCGCGGGTACATCGCGCGGCTGACAGAGCTCGGGCACACGGTCGTGATGTGCGAGCAGGTCGAGGATCCAAAGCTCGCTAAAGGTCTCGTCAAGCGCGAGGTCGTTCGGCTCGTCACGCCGGGCATCGTGCTCGACGACGACGTGCTCGAGCCCAAGCTGCCGCGCTACGTCGTCGCGCTCGTTCCGGCGGGGAAGGGCTCCGATGCGTGCGGCCTCGCCTATCTCGATGCAACGACCGGCGAGCTCGCGGCCACCGAGCTCTCGCTCGCGGTCGTCGGAGATGAGCTCGTGCGGATCGGGCCGCGCGAGATCGTGTGCGCGCAGGACCAGCTCGCGGACACGTCGCGCCTCGCGCCGATCCGGAAGATGTTCGCGTCGTCGCGCAAGGCGCCGTGGAACGCCGCCCCGGTCGCCAGCGACGCAGACGCAGCAAAGGAGCTCGGCCCGCTGCTCGAGGATCTCGTCGAGGCCGCCACCAGCGAGCGCGCTTTGCTCGCCGCGCGTACCCCACCTGCGCCGGCGAAGCGACCGAAGGCGGCCGAGCCAGCAACTGCATCGCCCGCAGGTGCCGAGGCCGACGACCAAGCGCTCGCACTCCGCGCGGCCGCAACCGTCGTCGCATACGCGCGCGCCACGCAACCCGCAGGCACGCTGCCGATCGCGCGGCTACAGCTCTACGCGCAAGGCGACAGCGTCGTGCTCGACGAGGCGGCGGTCGCGAACCTCGAGCTCGTCGAGACGCTGATCGGCCGGCACACGAAGGGCTCGCTGCTCGACGTGATCGACGAGACCGTGACGGCGCCGGGCGCGCGCCTGCTGCGGCGGTGGCTCCTGTATCCGCTCGTCGATGTCCCGCACATCCGGCGACGGCAAGACGCGGTCGCGTGGCTCGTCGAGCGGCCCTCGCTGTGCGAGACCATCCGGCGCGCGCTGTCGCGGATCGCGGATCTCGAGCGGCTCGCGGGCAAGGCCACACTCGGCGTCGCCACGCCGCGTGACCTCGGCCGCCTGCGGGATGCGCTCTTGCAACTGCCGGAGCTCGTCGAGCTCGTGCGCTCCGGCCGCACCGCGATGCCGGGCGCGACGGAGCTGCCCGCGCTCCTCGATCTCGCGGCGTGTACGCAGAAGACGTTGCCCGCGCTCGCGGCGCGGCTCGGCGTCTCGCTCGTCGATGATCCGCCGGCGATGCTGAAGGACGGCGGCGTGATTCGCGCGGGACACGACGGCACCGTCGACGATTGCCGGCGGCTCGCGGACGGAGGCAAGGACCAGATCCTCGCAATCGAGGAGCGCGAGCAGAAGTGCTCGGGCATCGCGAACCTCAAGGTCCGCTACAACCGCGTGTTCGGTTACTACATCGAGGTCACGAAGACGCACCTCCAGAAGGTGCCCGCGCACTACGTGCGGAAGCAGACCATCGCCTCGGGCGAGCGCTACGTGACGCCGGAGCTCGCGGAGCTCGAGCGCAAGGTGCTCACCGCCGAGGAGACGCTCGCCACGCGAGAGGCCGAGCTGTTCCGCGCGGAGGTCGAGAACGTCGCGAAGTTCGCGCGCGACATCACGCGTGCCGGCGGTTGCCTCGCCGTCGTCGACGCGTGCTGCTCGCTCGCACAGGTCGCCGCGACGCGTGGCTACTGCCGTCCCGTCGTCGACGACGGCCTCGTGCTCGACATCACCGACGGTCGCCATCCGGTCATCGAGGCCATGCTGCCGACCGGCACGTTCGTCGCGAATGACTGCCACCTCGATCCCGATGCCGAGCAGCTCGTCCTCATCACCGGCCCGAACATGGCCGGCAAGTCGACGTACATGCGGCAGGTCGCGCAGATCGCGTTGCTCGCGCAGATCGGCAGCTTTGTCCCCGCGAAGGCCGCCACGATCGGGATCTGCGATCGCGTCTTCACGCGCGTCGGCGCGTCCGACAACCTCTCGCGCGGCGACTCGACGTTCATGGTCGAGATGCGCGAGACCGCCACGATCCTCGCGCGCGCCACGCGCCGCTCGCTCGTCGTGCTCGACGAGGTCGGTCGCGGCACGTCGACGTTCGATGGCGTCTCGATCGCATGGGCCGTCGCGGAGCTCCTTCACGACGCGATCGGCGCGCGCACGTTGTTCGCCACGCACTATCACGAGCTCGTCGCACTCGCGGATTCAAAGCGCCGCGTGCGCAACGTCTCCGTTGCGGTCCGCGAGCACAAGGGCGAGATCGTGTTCCTCCGCCGCGTCGTTCCCGGCGGCGCGAACAAGAGCTACGGCATCGACGTCGCGCGACTCGCCGGTCTCCCGAAAACCGTCATCACGCGCGCGCGGCAGATCATGAGCCAGCTCGAGGGTGGCGCGCAGATCGGCAGCTCGCCGCAGCTCTCGCTGCTGCAAGGCGCGGCAGTGTCCGCGTCGCCCGCGGTCGTGCGGCTCGCGACGATCGATATCGATCGCACCACACCGCTCGAAGCGCTCCAGCTCCTCGCCGAGCTGAAGTCGCTGCTCTGAGCCGCGCGCTAGAAACTTCAACGTGTAGGCGGTTGTGCCGCGCAAGCGCAGCCGTTGTGGGTCGATGCCCCCAAGGGTTTGGGTTAGGGGGTTGGAGGCCGGTCCGCTCCCGGGATAACCGCTTGGAACAAAACGGGTCCTTGTTGGCGTGGACCTTGTACTAAGGGCGCGTAGGAGGACTGCCGTGAAGAACATCAAATCCATCGCGATCGGAGCTGCGTTGGTGTCGGCCGTGGGCGGCGTGGGCTGCGGTGGGGACGACAACAACGGACCGCTCGGAGACGTCGATGCCCTGATCGTGTTGCAGCGCCCGAAGCGCAACGACATGGGCGATATCTTCCAGTACACGTCCTACAAGTCCGGCGCGAAGCTCGTGAAGCTGTCGCCGCCAACCGCGGACGGCACGCTCGAGACGCTGTTCCCGACGCCGGGCCAAGGTGCGGAGTTCGCCGCGGCCGACGTGTCGGGCTACGACATCTCGTTCGACGCGAAGACGATCGTTCTGTCCGCGAAGCTCGCCGACAACCAGCGCTACGGGCTGTTCCTCCTGACGCTCGGCAGCGGCAACGTCGAACAGATTCCGACCGACCCGGGTCGCGACTACGTGACGCCGATCTTCCTGCCGGGCGATCGCATCATGTTCACGACGAACTCCGTCGTCGAAGCGGGCGCGAAGCAGCACATGGACGAATACGAGCGCGGCACCACGCTGCAGCTCGGTCGCATCAACCTCGACGGCACGGCTGAAGAGCTGGGCCCGCGCAACCTCTCGCACCGCACGTTCCCGACGCTCGTGAGCGACGGTCGCGTGATGTTCACGAACTGGGATCACCTCGGCGGCATGAACGCCGGCCACCTCCTGTTCGTGAACCAGGACATGCAGGAGCTCCGCGAGGGCTTCGGCAAGGAAGCGAGCGGCGCGTCGAACTCGACGCTCAAGGCACAGGAAGTGAGCCCGGGCCGCTTCGTCGCGATCGCGACGAGTCGTGACCGGACGATCCAGTCGGGTGCGCTCATCGACATCCGGCTCGGTACGCCGTCCACGAGCGACGGCGAGCTGAGCGCGTCGCGCAACATGAGCGAAGCGAACGCGACGTTCAGCGTGCTGACGCCCGACGTTCCGCGCGGCCGCGAGCCCTCGGCGGACACGGTGGGTCGCTACTACGACGCGTTCCCGCTGAACGCGAAGGAGAAGCCGGACCTGCTCGTCTCGTGGGCGGATGGCCCTGTCGAGTCGAGCGTGCTCGGCGCGGCGAACCTCTCGGCCGACTTCGGCGTGTACCTCTACGACTCCGGGCGCCAGGCGCGCCTGCCGATCCTGAACAACCCGGAGATGTGGGACATCTTCGCGCGTCCGTTGCAGACCCGGAAGGCGCCGCCCATCGTTGGCTCGGCGACCGATCCGAACCTCGGCGGTGCCGCGCTGATCGGCTCGCTCAACGCGTACGACTCGACGATGAAGGACTTCACGCCGGGCTCGATCTACGGCATTCGCGTCATCGAGGGTTACTCGTCGGAAGAAGGCTTCCCGCGCATGTTCGGCTCGACGATGTTCGAAGGCCAAGCGCAGCTCGGCGTCGCGAAGCTCGCGAGCGATGGCTCGTGGCTCGCGAAGGTGCCGGCGAACGTCCCGCTCGCGCTCCAGGCGATCGACAGGTTCGGCATGTCGCTCCTGTCCGAGCCGATCTGGTTCTCAGCCCGCGCGAACGAGTCGCGCGTGTGTGGTGGCTGCCATGAAGACCGCGTGAAGACGACGGTCGTGAACCCCGGCCTCCTCGAGGCGTCCGTCATCGGCCCGACCGACGCGCGCGGCACCGCGGCCCGCAACACCCGCCTGTCCTCGCTCGCGGACCTCGCGAACGCGAACCTCATCACCACGCAGAACGGCAAGACGATCGGTGACGAGCGCCTGCTCGGCATGGCGTGGGACAAGGCGTTGCAGCCGGTGTTCGATGCCAAGTGCATCAGCTGCCACGAAGGTACGCCGAGCGCGGCGAACCCGACCTACACGATCTCGACGGCGGACGGCCTGACCTCGGTGTCGTGGACGTTCGACCTCCGCGGCGTGAAGAAGCCGCTCGTCATCGACGGTGAAGACCTCGCTGGTGAGTGGTCGGCCTCGTACTTCTCGGTCGCGGGCCCCGACATGGAGGCCATCGAAGACGGCAACCTCGTCGTCTCGAGCGAGTTCAAGGTCTACATGAAGCCGCAAGATGCGCGCGGGTCGATCCTCATCCAGAAGGTCAACCCGACGCAGCTCTACCCGGCACCGAGCTCGGCGCGTGCGTTCACGACCTCGCCCCACTCGGGCGTCGGGTACCCCGAGCTGACCTCGGCGGAGTTCTTGAAGCTCATCCTGGCAGCCGACATGGGCGTGAACTTCTACGCTCGTGAAAACAACCCCGGCGTGACGTCCTACTAATCGCGGAATCAAGGAGCATCCAATGAAGAACATCGGAACCAAGATCGCCGCGGTCGCCTTCCTTCTGCTCGCCACACCGGCGTTCGCAGGAAAGGGTGGAAGCGCGCAGAAGATTCAATCTGCCATCTCGTCGCACTCGGTCGATGCGATCATCGCTGAAGTCGAGCGCGCGGAAGGCCTCGCGTGTGGTGAGTGCATCCAGCTCATCACGAATTTGACCGAGGACAGTCGCTACGAGGTTCGCGAGGTCGCGGCCTGGTGGTTCGCGAAGCGGCCGGCGATGGCGAAGATGCTCGCCCAAGGCTTCGTGCAAGACCTCGGCAACGGCGGATCGATCGCCGTGCGCAACGCGGCCGACTTCCTCGGCGCGACGATCACGTTCACCTCGCTGCCGAGCCTGCGCACCGCGATCACGCGTGGCGACATCAACGTCGAAGCGAAGACGGCGCTCGTTCGTGCGGTGAAGACGCTGGCCCACATCGACGGCAACTTCGTGTTGCTCACGGCGATGGGCGATGCCGACGCGGGCGTGCGTGCTGCGGCGGCCAATGCATGGCGCGAGATTCGCGGACAGACGAGCGCGTCGCCCGTCGTCGCGCTGCTTGCCGACAGTGACGCCACGGTGCGTGCAGAAGCGGCCACCGTCGTCGGTGCGATGCTCGACGCGACGGCACGTCCGTCGCTGGAGCGTCTGGTCGCGACCGATGCGAGCCCGATCGTTCGCCGCAACGCGGCCTGGGCGCTCGGCAAGCTCGGTCAGAGCGCGTCGCGCGACGTGCTGACGGCCGCGACGAGCGACTCGAGTGGCCTCGTGCGAATGGTCGCGAAGGCGGCACTCGCAACGCTGCGCTAGGGAGAACGACGAAACGTTTGTGAGTGTGACGGGCTGCGCTTTGGAAGAGCGCAGCCCGTCGACGTTTAGCGAATCGAGGTAACATGCTCATCATGGGGAAACGCATCCTCGTCGGGATCTGCGTACTTTCGGCTTGCGGTGATTCACCGCCGGGTCGCACGTACTACGAACGCAACATCGAACCGATCTTGCTGCAGAAGTGCGCGGGCAATACATCGGGCTGTCACTCGATCAACGAAGGCGATCCATTCGCGTTCGCGGCCGGCAACCTCGACGTCACGACGTTCGAAAACATCCAGAAGCGGCGCGACGTGCTCACGCCGTTCGGCATGTATCCGCAGTCGCTGCTGCTGATCAAGTCTGTTGGGGCGAAGCAGCTGCGCATGCAGTACGGCAAGGACATGGCCGGCAATCCGGCGTTCCCGTTCCTCGACATCCAACACTCGGGCGGCAACATCCTCGACGTCGGCAGCGACGCGTACTTCACGCTGCAGAACTGGCTCGACAACGGCGCCACGGAGAACGGGCTCAAGCCCGCATCGCCGCCCCGAGAAGGCGAGGGCGATTGCTCGACGTTCGTGCCGTCCGAGTTCACCGCCGCCGCGCAGTCGGCCGCGATGTCGAACCCCAACTTCGCCGAGTTCCGCTCGAGCGTGCAGCTCGTGCTCAACGAGAAGGGCTGCGGCGCCGGCAGCTGCCACGGCGCGCCGCAATCGGACTTCTACGTCACCTGCGGCACGAACGATCAGCAGGCCGCGTTCAACTTCACGCAGGCGCACGCGTTCGTGAACTCCACCGTCGACGATTCGCAGCTGCTGCGCGTTCCGCTCGCCGCGAGGGCCGGCGGTCGCGGTCACACGGGTGGCGATCAGTTCTCGTCCGTCGACGACGATGGCTTCGTCGCGGTTCGCAACTGGGCCTCCAAGGTCGGCAAGCGCGACTTCGCGCCGGCCGGTGACACGGGACGCGACTTCTTCGAGAAGAACGTGCAGCAAGTGTTGTTCACGCGCGGCTGCGCGTTCGAAGCGTGCCACTCGCCGCAAGCCGCGAACGACTTCAAGCTCCGCTCGGGCTCGATCGGCTTCATCTCGTCGGTCGCGCTCGAGAAGAACTACAAGCTCATGAAGGAAGAGTTCATGGCGCTCGAGTTCGCGGACGCACGTCGCGGCCGCGCGGTCGCGAAGACCATCCTCGAGCTCGACGATCGCGTCGCCGGCGTTGGTGGCCTCGCGCACCGCGGTGGCCCCGTGCTCGAGACGCAAGGCATCGGGGCGGATCCGGCGACGTGCACCACGCCGGCGGTGAGCGCGTTCTGCGCGATCCAGGAGTGGGTGCGCATCGAGCGCGCCGCGCTCGGCGCCGCGGTCACGCAGATGGACGCGACCGACCCGGTCGACATCGTCTACGTGCAGCGCGGGACGCCGCCGATGGCAGGTCGCCTCGACTTCGACACGTTCCAGGGCGGCGCGGAGCTCATGGTCGCGTCGACGACGTTCGGCGCGGGCAACACCGTCAACCCGGTCGCCGCTGTGGCCGCGAACCCGATCCACACGGGATGCGCGGGCCTCGGTGCCACCGCAGACATCGGTGCGCCCGACGTCGCGTTCGACGGCCGTCGCGTGACGTTCGCAGCGCGCGCGACCGCGGCCGATCCGCTCGGCGTGTTCGCCGTCAACATCGACGGCACCGGCTGCGTGCGGGTCACGCCCGCCGCCGGCGACTCGAACGGGATCAAGGTCCACAACTTCGATCCCGCGTGGTCACCCGACGGCAGCTTCATCGTGTTCGCGTCGACGCGCGGCAAGGCCGGCGCGACCCGCTCGCGCAAGCGCATGCTGCCGCAGTCCGACATCTGGCGCGTCGCGATGAACGGGCTCGCCGCGTCGGGCAACGCCGAGCAGATGACGTTCCTCTCGAACTCCGAGATCAACCCGCAGTTCATGCGCGAAGGCCGCGTCACGATGACGACGGAGAAGGTGAGCGACGGCTTCTATCAGCTCGCCGGCCGCCGCATCAACTGGGACCTCACCGACTACCACCCGCTGCTCGCGCAGCGCAAAGACTCGCCGTACGCGAACCTGACGGACCTGACCCAGACGCTGCCGTCGATCGGTTACTCCTCGGCGACCGACATCCGCGAGGGCAATAACGGCGACTTCCTGTTGATCCTCAGCGACACGCAGGCGAGCGGCGCGAATGCGGTCAACGGCGGCGGCGGCGCACTCGCGATCTTCAATCGCAGCGTCGGTCCATTCGAGGCCGGCCGCACCGAGACCGGCTACCTCCCGGCGCTGCGCCTCGTCGACTCCTCGACGGCGACCGGCCGCCCGGGCGCGACGACGAGCTTCCGCCATCCGACGTACATGCCCGACGGCACGATCATGGTCTCGTTCGCACCCAGCGCGAACGCCGCCGACTTCGAGATCATCTCGATCAATCCGAACACCGGCGCGCGCCGCACGCTGATCACGGGCGCGGCCGGCGCGCAGGTCGATGCCGTGCTCGCGTACAAGTACCCGGCGCGCAAGCTCTACGACAACCGCCGCCAGCTCGTGTTCGGCGGCGACGCGGCGAACGGCGACGCCTCGCGCGCCGTGCTCCACATACCCGACGCGCCGGTCCTGTTCACGGTGCTGACCGGAAATCTGCGTCGCGGCCGTCCCGTCGAAGCGTTCCGCGCGGCGCGCTCGCTCGCGGTCTACGAAGAGATGCCGTGCTCGGGCGCGTGTACGCCGGGACCGAACGGCATCTTCCAGAACCGCGTGCTGCTCGGCAAGACGGACCTGCGCGACGATGGCTCGGTCAAGGTGTCGCTGCCCTCGGGACGCGGCGTCGTGTTCGAGCTGCAAGACGGCAGCGGCAAACCGATCGTGACGATGGGCGAAGAGCATCAGCTCGGCCCGGGCGAGCGCATCTCGATGGGCGTGAAAGCCTCGCTGTTCGACGCGGTCTGCGGCGGCTGCCACGGATCGATCAGCGGTCGCGAGCTCGATGTCGCGCCGACGCCCGATGCGCTCACGGGCGCATCGCAGTCGGCGTCTCAGAACGCGACAGCGACGTCGATCGGTAACTAAGTCTTCTTCGCGCGCTCGGCCGCCCACATGTTGTCGACGAGGTTCGGATATTTCCGGCCGGCCTTGTGCGCGCGCTTCCGCGCGGCGGCCTTGTCCTGCGCGGACAGCCTCGTGCGCGTCTGCTTCGGATTCTTACGCTTCCACGGCGGTGCCTTGGCCATGCTCTTGGATGGCAGACCCGAGCGCATGGTTACTACCCGAGGTTCGAGTAGACGTTTTGCACGTCGTCGTCACCCTCGAGCGCGGCGACGAGCTCCATGACCTCGTTCGCCTTGTCCTCGGGCAATTCGCTCAGCGTCTGCGCGACGTACTGAGACTCCGTGGACAGCGCGGCGATGCCGCGACTCTCGAGCGCGGTCTGCATCGCGCCGAAGTCCGTGAACCCGCAGCGGACGAGCAGCTGCGGCTCGCCCTTGTCGCTCTCGCCGTCCTCGAGCGCGACGAGGCCGTGATCGATGAGCTCGAGCTCGAGCGTGTCGCGATCCAGGCCTTCGGGCGAGAGCCGGAACACGCCGTGACGCTCGAACATGCGCGCGACGCTGCCGGTCGTGCCCATGTTGCCGCCGTGCGCCTTGAAGTAGTGGCGAACGTTCGCGACCGTGCGCGTGATGTTGTCGGTCGCGGTCTCGACGAGCAGCGCGATGCCGTGCGGCCCGTATCCCTCGTAGATCACGATGTCGTAGCTCGCGGCGTTCTGCCCGCTCGCCTTCTTGATCGCGGTCTCGACCTTGTCCTTCGGCATGTTGACGGCGCGTGCGTTCTGCAGCGCGCGCCGCAGCGACGGATTGCCGTCGGGGCTGGTCCCACCGGCCTTCACCGCGATCGCGATGTCTTTGCCGATCTTCGTGAACTGTTTCCCCACGCGATCCATGCGCGCGAAGATCGTGCTCTTGCGTTTCTCGAAAGCGCGTCCCACGCCCGCACCCTATCAAGGACGTGACGCAGACGCATCGACCTCGCGCCACGTCCCCGGCATGAGCCCGGCGAGCGCGTAATTACCGATCGAAACACGGATCAGCCGCAGCGTCGGCAGCCCGACGGCCGCGGTCATCCGCCGGACCTGCCGGTTCCGCCCCTCGCGAATCGTCAGCTCCAGCCAGCAGTCGGGCACGGTCTTCCTGAACCGCACCGGCGGGGTCCGCGGCCACAGCCAGGGCGGCGCCTCGATCGCACGG
This sequence comes from Myxococcota bacterium, assembly GCA_030857175.1. Classification (GTDB taxonomy): domain Bacteria; phylum Myxococcota_A; class Polyangia; order Haliangiales; family Haliangiaceae; genus JABFXX01. The sequence goes on from JALZOJ010000003.1 coordinate 41,311, forward strand.
ACCTCGGCGGGCAACGTCAGGCCATCCTTGAGCTCGACACCCGCGCGCAGCTGCGCGAGTGCCTCCTCGCGGGCAACACCTTCGACCTGCACGCAATACGTCTTCGGCGCTTTCCATCGCGGGTCGGTCAGCCGCTGGTTGAGCATGCCGTCGTCGGTCAAGAGCAGCAGCCCTTCGCTGTCGTGATCGAGCCGGCCGGCGACGTACACGCGCGGCGGTAGGCCGAACTGCGCGAGCGTCGGCCGACCCTCGTCGTCGGTGAACTTGCAGTGCACCAGGTGTGGCTTGTTGAGCGCGATCAGCACGGGGACTACTCGCCGACGGCAACGTAGCGCGGAAAGTCCGCTTCGTCGTCGCCCTCGTCGACGTCGTATTCGCGCTGGTTGTCGATGATCACGTTGTCGAGCACGGCGCGGATCGCTTCGACGTGCTCGGGCGCGAGGAGGTTCTGCGAGAGATCGATCGAGGCGAGGTGGCGAAACGCCTTCGCGTTCTGCACCAGCGCGTCGGTCGCGAGGCGATGCATCACGCTCTTCGAGAGATCCAGCGAGTGCAGCTGCGCGAGCCGCGTCGAGCCAACGAGGGCAGGGATGACATCGTCGATGAACTGGCAGTTCACGACCCCGAGGTGGGCGAGGTTCGGCAAGTCGTTCTCCAGGATCGCTTCGAGCGAGCTAACCGTGCCGGCCGCACCGTAGTTGTTGCTGCCGAACCAGACCTCGAGGTGCTCGAGCGCGGGCCACCGCGCCTTCGCGATCGAGTCGAGCTCGGCTTGTCCGGTGCCGCCCGATTCGAAGATGAAGGTCCTGAGCGCCGGCAGCACCAGCTCGCCGAGCGTGCCCCCACCGCCGGCCCGGATGTGCAACAGCTCGAGCGCCGGCAGGTGTGGCCACGCGAACGAGAGGTCGCCGAACGCAGTCCAGCTGATCTCCTGATCGTCGCGCGTGTAGTCGTCGAACCGGAGCGCGCGTAGGTGAGGCGCCACCGGCGCATCGACGATCGCGCGCATGATCGGGCCCCAGTCGTTATCACTCTCGTAGCCGGCGAGCCCGAACCGGAGCGACTCGACAAACCGCGCGAGCGGCGCCGCGAGAAACTGCTGCGTGATCTCGGTGAGGTCGAGGCCCTGGCTGTGCGTGATCGTGAGCGTCGCACCGACGACGAAGCCGTGACGAAACTCGAAGGCCGGCAACACGTCGTCGTTTCCGACGAGCACGTCCATGTGCTCGCGAATCTTGCGCGTGGCCGCACCGGTCTGTCCTGCCGCCGCGAGCGACGCGATCTCGCCGATCACGTCGCCTTCGGAGAGCAGCCAGTCCGCGTACACCGACCACGGGCCGGGCGAATCACACGCGGCGCGGCACTCGGCCTCGAGCGCGGGATGCGTGCGCGGCTGGTAGTCCGACATCTGTGGATCGCGCTCGGTCTCGACGATCGGATGCGAGTAGCCGAGGCTCGTGATGATCTCGTTGTAGGCGCGCGTCGCGAGCGCCTTGGTCGCGTAGCGATCGCCGGCTGCGAGCTGTTTGTCGTAGTGATCGACGCCCGCTTTGCGGATCCCTCCACGCACCTGGACGCGGTGATCGATCTGCGAGATCTCGCGGAAGTTGTGCTCGTCCTCGTCCTTCCACTCGAAGCGCTGGTGGTGCCGCACCGGCTCGTCGACGTCGGTCGCCGTCGCCGGCACGACCTCGCGATAGCCCTTCGCGAGCTGCGCGGCGATCTGCCCGTCGGCGTACGCGCGCGCCTCGTCGGGCGACGCGAACGACTTCGCGTAGCGCTGGCCCGCACGGCCGACGTCACCCCAATAAAGGTCGACGCCGCTGTCTTCGTGCGTGATCTGCCAGAAGCGAACCGGGCTACCCGGAAGCTCGAACCGCTTAATTCTTCTTGCCGCCGCCGTGCTGCTGGATCACGGCGTCGACCGCCTTGTTGTTCTTCACGTCGGGCTTGTTGCTGCCGTCGGTGTCGACGATCGCCTTGATGACGGGATTCGTCTCTTTCTTCGGCGGGGCCTTCGCCTCGCGAATCGCGACGAGCTCCTTCTTCACCCGCGGATCTTCGATCACGAGCGCGACAGCACCGTACGCCTTGAGCTTGTCGATCGCGCGGACCTCGAACTCGGACGTCTTCCACGTGATGCGATCGGCCTCGACGTCACCGCCGCCGTAGCTCGACGTCATCACGCCCTTGAACGTCTCGAAGTTGCGCTTGTCCTCGGGGAGGATCGAGACGTCGAGCTGGATGAACATCTTGTAGAGCTTGCCCTCGTGGAAGAAGAAGAAGCGGCGGTTGTTCTTGCCGTCTTCCTTCTCCCACTTCTCCAGCATCGACTCGCCGGTGTTGTGGGCGAACTCTTCCTCGACGATCGAGACGTCCCAGCCGCCCTTCTTTCCGTCGAAGGCGATGTACGTCTTCTCGATGCGCGTGACCTCGGCCTTGCGATCCTTGCGCAGCCGGTCTTGCGTCATCATGTCGGTCGTCGCTTTGATCTTCTCTTCGTACTGCTCGTTGATCGACTTGGTGAGGTTCGCGATGACCTCTTCCTTCGTCATGCCGAACTTGTAGCTCTGCATGTTGAGGGCGAGCTTCTTCTTCGCCTCCGCAGAGACCGGTGGGATCTTCTTTGGGGGTGGTGCCTTCGCCTTTGGCTGCTTCTTCGCGACGGGAGCCTTCTTCGGCGCGTCCTTCGCGAGAGCGGCGGATGACGTGAGCAGACCGACGGCAATGATGAGTGAGGTGATTCGACCCATAACGTTCCTCTAAGGTGACAGACGTTGCATGCAGGGTCGAATTCACCCCCGCCGGTAACTACATGAAGAAGCTGAACCGCTTGCCCTTGCTCGACGCCGTCTGGAGCTGGCCCTCGAGCTTGTTTGCATCCGTGATGAGCTTCTTGGTCCGCTCGGCGATCATCTTGAGACGCTTGACGTAGTAGGCCTCGGACGCACCCGGCTCGCTGCCCTTGATCAGCGCGTCTCGCACGCCGTTCGGCAGGAGCAGCACGACCTTCTTCGCGGGGACGCTGTCCTCGCCGTTCGTGATGAGGTCGCCCTTCTGCCACGAGATCCCGCCCGGGTCGTTGCGATAGCCGTATGCGCTCGGCGATCCTTCTTCGCACCTGCCCGTGGTCGACTGCTTGTCACCGCAGAACACGGGACCGAGCTCGACGAGGCGCGCACCGAACTCGTCCTTGTCTTGCTCCGTCGGCGCCGCGATCACGACGCCGTAGCGCGCCATGCCGGCGAGCTGCTGGTTCTCGTTTTCCTTGAGCGTCGCTTCATCGGTCTTCTGCTTCGCCGTGGCGAGCATCTTGTCGTCGGCCTTCGCCGACTTCACGTGCACGTCGAGCATGCTGCGGATCTCGGCGACACCAGAGTAGAAGCCGAGGATCTGTCCGGACAGGTCTCCGTCCAGCGCGTTCTGCTTCGCGCGGAAGACGATCGCCGACTTCACGTCGAGCTTCGTCACCATGTCCGAGAGCGCCTTGGTCGCCGCCGGGTCGGGGCGATAGCCGGACTTCGACATCGCGTCGAGCTGGTTATCGAGATCCGAGAGCAGCTTCTTCGTCGCTTTCACCGTCGACGGTTGGTTCTGCTCGCCGAGGATCGCGCCGGCGTCTGCGAGGCCTTCGTTGTAGAAGTTCGCGTCCTTCGAAACGCGACCGATGCCGACGCCGATGCCGAGTGCGAGCACCGCGGGCACCGCGATCTTCGCGATCGTGATGCCGAGCGACTGCGAGCCGACGTTCTCGACCGGCTTGCCATCGTGATGGATCACGATCTCGGGTGCGCGATACGGCGCGTGCTGCGCCGCCATCGCGTTCATCGCGCCGAACGGATCCTCCGCTGCGTTGATTGCGGGCTGTGCGGTTTGCACGCCCGGTGGAGGCGGCAAATTCAGACCAGGCGGAGGGACGACGCCTGCGGCACCATTGCCTCGCGCTGCTGGTTGTCCGGTTCCTGCCGCGGCTCCGCCTTTCTTCAGGCCAAGACGCGCCTTGAGATCGCTGATGTCGCGGTTGCCGGTTCGCTTCGAGTCGCTCAAAGGTAGACCTCCGTCGGCGTGACTTTAGGGAGCGCGGGCGCTCAGTGTCAAGGATGCCTTGTGAGTTGGCGGGGTTGCGAGCGATTCTTAATGCACGAGCCCTGTCGCTAACTGACTACAAATCCACGGGCTGCGTGTCGAAGCGTTCACACCTGGTGTAGTTGCGTATCTTGCGTTGAGCTGTAAGGCGCGAGGATCCGAGGCGTTTTAGTACTGATCTCGCTACGGCATCCCTGGCCCATGCAGTGCAGACTAAACCGGTCACTACTCTCGAGCGTCTCTAGACCGACCAACTTGGAGCTCACCCAGTGAATCGTCGCTTTGCCATCGTTGTTGCTCTCCTCGGGCTCACGACCCTCGGGACCGTCGAAACCGCCGAAGCAAATCGCTATCGGTTCGGCGGCGGTGGACGCGTAAGCGTTCATGCCCGTGTCGGCGTGCCTTCTGGCGGCGTGTCGGTCCGTTACTCGACCCCTGCATGGCGCCCGCGGACCTGGTCCGTCGGCGGTCACGTGTGGGTCGGCGGCGGTTATTACCCGCGCTACCGCTACTACCGCCCGTACTACTACTACACGCCGGTGCCGTCGTATTACGGCTACTACTCGACGACGTATTACCCGGTCGCGCCTGCGCCCGCGGTGAGCACGACGGTCGTCGCGGCGCCGTCGCGCCCCGAGCTTCCGAAGTTCGGTCTCGGCCTGTTCGCCGGCGGCGTGACGGTCGAAGATCGGAACGAGTCGAGCGACGTCGGTGCGCTCGCGCGCTTCCGCCTGACGCCGGGCCTCATCATCGAGGGCGAGATCGGCAAGCAGACGTACGAGGCGTCGGAGCGCACGGACCGCCGCCTCGGCGCGTCGCTCATCTACGAGATCGGCGCGTACAACAAGCTCGCGCCGTACGTCCTCGCGGGCCTCGGCGTTCAGCAGGCCGACGTCGATGGCGAATACACCACGCGCCAGAACTTCGGCGAGCTCGGTATCGGCCTTCGCTGGGCCGTGTCGCCGAACTTCCACCTCGCGTTCGACATCCGCGCTGGTAGCCGCGCGACCGTCGCCGACGATCGCCCGGATCCGATCGATGGCTCGGTCAGCGCACGCTCGGTCTCGCCGCCGTCGGCAGACTCGGACGAGAGCGAGGAGTACTCGCGTGCACGTCTCTCGGCGATTCTCTATTTCTAGACTGCGCTAGAAGATCGTCACCAGGAGAGATGCAGACAGGCCGCTTCAAGCGGCCTGTTTTGTTTTCGGCTACGCTCGTCTGAGTGGATTGGGCGCGTAGCCTGGATCAACGCACGCTGACGATGCGCGACGGAACGCGGATCGGCTATCAGACGCGCGGTGAGGGTCCGTGTGTCGTGCTCGCGAACGGGCTCGGCGGCACGTTCATCACGTTCCGCTACCTCTATGACGTCCTCGGCGACTACAAGACGATCTGCTGGGATTACCGCGGGCTCTACACGTCGGGCGCGCCCACGGACGCGAAGGCGAACACGGTCGCGCACCAGGTCGACGACCTGATGGCGCTCCTCGACGCAGAAGGCGTCACCGAGTGCGTGATTTGCGGCTGGTCGATGGGGGTGCAAGTCGCCTTCGAGACGATCAAGCGCCACCCCGCGCGGGTGAAGGGCCTCTACGCGATCAACGGGACCTACGGCCATGCGTTTCGCACCGTGATGGGCTCGCGGCTGATCGGCCAGACGATCCCGATGCTGCTGCGCCTCGTGCGCGCGCAGGCAACGCTCGTCGGTCGCGCGACGAAGCGACTCGCCGGCTCCGATGCCTTGATCAACGCGATGAAGCGCGTCGGGCTGGTGTCGACGAAGATCGACGTCGAGATCTTTCGCGCGGTGGCCGCGGGCTTCGTCAACGTCGACTGGGTCATCTATAGCGATCTGCTGACGCGCCTCGACGAGCACGACGCCGAAGATGTTCTCGAGAAGGTCGACGTGCCGGTGACGATCGTGACCGGCGATCGCGACCTCATGACGCCGCCGTCGACGGCCGAGCACATGCACCGACTGATTCCGAATTCGCGGCTCGTCGTGATCAAGGGCGGCACGCACTACACGCCGGTCGAATATCCGGCGGTGATCGCCGACGAGCTCGGCCGCTTGCTCGATCGCGTGCCCGGCTGGGAACGCCCGCAGGGGAGGGCCGCGTAGTGCCCGCGTGTCCCGCTTGTAATGAGGAGGTCCTCGAGATCGACGTGCGCTGCCCGAAGTGCGGCGCGGTGAATGGCGCGACCGGCGCGCACCGCATGCTCGGCCAGCTGATGCTCGGCGTGTACGAGCTCGTCGACGTGCTCGGCCAGGGCGGCATGAGCGTCGTGTTCAAGGGTCGTCACAAGATGACGGACCAGGAGGTCGCGCTCAAGATCCTGCCGCCCGAGCTCGCGGCGCACAGCCAGGTGAAGTCGCGATTCCTCGACGAGGCGAAGGCACTCGCCGCGCTCGATCATCCGAACATTGTCCACCTCTACAACTTCGGACAGGAGAACGGCTTCTTCGTGCTCGCGATGCAGTACGTGCAGGGCGCGACGTGGGAGCGGATGATCCTCGAGGCGAAGCGGCTCGACTGGAAGGTCTCGTGCCGGCTGGCGATCGATGTCTTGAAGGCGCTCGAGTACGCGCACGACCGCGGCATCGTTCACCGCGACATGAAGCCCTCGAACGTCCTCGTGCGCGCGCACGACATGAGCGCGACGGTGATGGACTTCGGCATCGCGAAGATGGCGCAGTCGACGAAGCTGACCGCGACCGGCCAGACGATGGGCACGGTCCGTTACATGTCCCCCGAGCAGGTGCGAGGGCAGGAAGTCGATCTGCGCACCGACATCTATTCGCTCGGCGCGACGCTCTACGAATCGCTGGTCGGGGACACGCCGTTCGACGGCTCGACGCACTTCGAGATCATGACGAAGCACCTCTCGGATATCCCGCAGCGGCCGAGCACGCTCGGCGTCGAGCTGCCGCAGGGCGTCGAGGACGCGCTGATGCGCAGCCTCGCGAAGAAGATCGATGATCGGTTTTCGACGGCGCGCGAGTACCGCAAGATCCTCGAGAGCGTGATGCGGTCCGAGGACGTCGCGCTCGTCGATACGCAGAAGCTGAATCGCGACATGCTGCGCGATCTCTCGCCGACGACGAAGGAGACAACACCACCGCCCGTGGCACCGAAGGGGCGTGTCGCCACTGCGGCGCCGGGCCTCGCCGACGAGCTCGAGCCGGGCCTCACGGGCACGCGGCCCGCGCGGCGCTCGAAGAAGCGGCTCGTCGTCGGGCTGCTCGCGCTGCTCGTGCTCGGTGGCGCGGGCGCGACCGCCGCAATGATAATGATGCGCGACGGAGCCAGCTACACGCCCTCGGTGCAGCTGCCCGTCACCATCAAGAGCGGCAAGCGGTTCGACGACATCCCGGTCTTGTTCGAGACCGACGGCGAGCTGACGCCCGAGGAGATCGCCGAGGCGTACCGCTCGGCGCTCGCGGCGCTCGAGGCCGCGAACAACCGCGGTGCCACGACCCGCGTCGTCAACGCGGTCGTCGCGATCCCGCGCACCGCCCTGTGCTCGGAGAAGATCCGGCGGACCACGCGCGAGCAGTGCCTGGCGTCCGACGTCGCCGTGACCGCGTTCGGCAACCGGGGCGCCAACGTCCTTCTGATCTCCAACGATCGCAGCCAGCTGCTCCCAAACATGCGGCGCGGGCTCGCGCAGGCCGTCTGCGACCTCCAGCCAAACTACACCGACAGCCTCACCAAGCTGACGGCGATCTGCGAGATGACAAAGCAGTTCGTGAAGGACAACTGACCCGCCCCGCGATTGACATCTCTTCGGAACGCCACGAATAATCGGCGCGGAGGGATCCTTAATGTCCCGCACGGTTATTGCTGCCGTCGTCGCTGCCGTCATCGCCGGCCTCACGGCGATCGCATACTTCGTCACATCGCAGAGCTTCGAGGAACGCGCCCGCAAGGACGCTGACATCGCACTCACACGCGCGCATCAGGTCGTCCAGCGCCTCAACCAGCTGCAGGGCATCGACGTCTCGAACAAAGCGGAGCGGCTCGCCGCACTGCCGGAGTTCGTCGGCGCGATCAAGTCGTCGGGAGACGATCGCCGGCGGCAAGCGCAGATCGGCTTCCAGAAGTTCATGTCCGCCGACAAGGAAGGCGCGATCAAACCCGACATCATCGCGCTCGTCGATGACAGCGGCGACATGCTCGCGATGCACGAGGTTCCGGCCGTCGTGCCGAAGCAGTGGAAGAACGCGAAGGACGAGTCGATCCTTCCCGCGCTCAATGTCGTGCTGCGCAAGCGCGTCATCATCAGCGACATCTGGGACTACGGCGAGAAGGGCATGATGAAGATCGGCGTCGCGCCGATCATCGATCCCGATAACGTCAACCCGAAGAACCCCGAAGGCGTCGCGATCATCGGCGCGATCGTCGTCGCGTACGCGCAGACGGCGAACAGCGCGCGGAACGACAAAGATCTGCTCGGCACCGAGATCGCGTACTTCGATGGGAAGCGGGTCGTCGCGTCGAGCTTCGTGCGCGACGGGAGCAAGGACGAAGACCGCGCGAAGGCCGGCGAGCTGAGGAAGCTGCTCGAGAGCGGCAAGGTCTCAGACGCCGCGTCGAAGCAGCGCATCACGATCGATGGCACGGACTATCTGATCGCGGCCGTGAAGATGCCGCGCAAGACGACGAAGGAGCTGCCGCCACCCCCCGAATATCCGCCGGTCACGGCGGGTGCACTCGTGATGTCGCCGATCCTGTCGGCCTCGAACGCGGGCACCGTGAAGATGTTCGTCCTGCTGCTCGGCATCGGCGCGCTCGCGATCGCGATGCTCGGCATCTACCTCGTGCATCGCCGCCTGATGGCGCAGGTCGATCAGATCGAGCAGGGCGTCACGGACATGATCAACGGCAACGTCGATCGGACGTTCCAGCCTGTCGGCAGCGAGCTCGACGGTCTCGCAAACGGACTCAACGTCATGCTCGCGCGTCTGCTCGGCAGGCCCGAGCCCGGCGAGGAAGAGTTCGACGAGGAGGGCAATCAGATCGTGCCCGGCAAGGTCGAGTTCGACGAAGGCGAGGCTGTCAGGGGTCCCGGCGTCGATGCCGACATCGCCGCGCTCGCGCAGGAGTCGGAGCCCGACTACTACAAGCGCGTCTACACCGAATACGTCGCCGCCAAGCGCGCGTCGGGCAAGCCCGACGAGGTCTCGTTCGAGAACTTCATCGCGAAGCTCAAGGTCAACGAGGGCAAGCTCAAGGCGCAGTACAACTGCCGCGCGGTTCGGTTCCGGGTCGTCACCAATGATGGAAAAGTGACGCTCAAGCCGGTTCCGATCTACGCCTAGTCGGATGGCCATTCAGACCGGCCTCGCGCGGGTGATGAAGGAAGGCAGCACCTTCCTCGAAGGCAAGCGCCTCGGCCTGATCTGCAACCCGACCGCGATCGACCTCGACTATCGCCACGCGATCGACCTGTTCGCGGGGCGCGTCGATTTCAAGCTGTCCGTGCTGTTCGGGCCGGAGCACGGCGTGCGCGGCGACGCGCAGGACATGATCTCCGTCGACGGCGAGGACAAGGACGCGCGCACCGGCTTGCCCGTGTATTCGCTGTACGGCTCGACCGAAGCGTCGCTGACGCCAACCCCCGAGATGCTCGAGCAGGTCGACGTCGTCGTCTACGACGTTCAGGACGTCGGCAGCCGGTACTACACGTTCGTGTGGACGATGGTCCTCGCGATGCGCGCGTGTGCGAAGGCGAAGAAGGCGTTCTGCGTGCTCGACCGGCCGAACCCGATCGGCGGCGTCGGCGTCGAGGGTGGGTCGATCGCCGCGGGCTTCGAGTCGTTCGTCGGGCTCGTCTCGTGCCCGAACCGCCACGGCATGACCGCGGGCGAGATCGCGGTGTGGCGGCACGCCGTCGAGAAGCTCGACCTCGATCTCCACGTCGTCACGATGCGCGGCTGGGAGCGCGACACGCGCTACGAGCACACCGGGCTGCCGTGGGTGCTGCCGTCGCCGAACATGCCCGCGGTCGATACCGCGCTCGTGTATCCGGGCATGTGTCTCGTCGAGGGCACCGAGCTGTCGGAAGGGCGGGGCACGACGCGCCCGTTCGAGCTCGCGGGCGCCCCGCACATCGACGGCTACGACCTCGCCAATCGCCTCACCGCGATGAACCTGCCGGGCGTGCGGTTCCGTCCGTGCGTGTTCACGCCGCAGTTCCAGAAGCACGCGAAGCAGGCGTGCGGCGGCGTGCAGCTGCACGTCGAGCATCCCGAGGCGTTCCGCCCGTACCTCACGGGCGTCGCGTTCCTCAAGGCGTGCCACGACCAGGCGCCCGACAAGTTTCAGTGGCGCGTGCGCGCCTACGAGTTCGTCGACAAGATTCCGGCGATCGATCTGCTCACCGGCGGCGATGCGATTCGGAAGGGCATCGAGGCCGGCGCGACCCTCGACGACCTGTCCGCGAAGTGGCCGCGCTACGAAGGCGAGTTCGCGGACGAGCGCGAACAGTACCTCCTGTACACGACATGACGCGCGTCGCGCTGTTCGGCGGCAGCTTCAACCCGCCGCATGCAGCGCACCAGCTCGTCGCGCTCTACATCCTGGAGACGCAACCCGTCGACGAGCTGTGGTTCGTACCGACGTACGCGCATCCGTTCGGCAAGCAGCTCGCGCCCTACGACCACCGCATCGCGATGCTCGAGCTCGCCGCGACGCCGCTCGGTGCACGTGCCCGGGTGTCTCGCGCCGAAGAGCTGCTCGCGAAGCGGCCGGGCTTCGTCGCCAGCCGCACGCTCGATCTCGTCGAATACCTCGCAGGTGAAGGCCACGCGCTGCGGCTCGTCGTCGGCACGGACATCCTCGGCGAGTCGCACAAGTGGCACCGCTGGGATGACGTCGTGAAGGCCGCGCCGCTGATCGTCGTCGGACGCGCGGGTCACGAGCTGCCCGCCGGCAGCGTCGCCACCGATGTCACGATGCCCGAAATCTCGTCGACGAGGATCCGCGAGCTCCTCGCGCAGCCCGTGCCCGGAACCAACGACGAGCTACGCGGGCTGTTGCCTCGGAGCGTGTTGGGGTATATCGCCCAGCATCAGCTCTACGGCCCAGGCCGGCAGCCGAGCCCATGACCGCCCGTAACCCCACCACGTTCATCGTCGGCGCTGGCCCGGTCGCCACCGCGCTCGCGGGCGCGCTGCGCCTCGGCGGTGTTCCGGTGCTCGGGCTGTGGGCACGCCGCGCGGCGCAAGCACGTGCCGCGGGCTCGACGGCCGGCGTCGCTGCGTTCTCGTCCGCGCCGCCCGACATCCTCCTCGAGTCCGAGGTCATCCTGCTCGCCGTGCGCGATCAGGCGATCGGCGAGGTCGCGCACATGCTGGGCGGCACCGGCCTCATCGGCAAGCGCCACGTGATGCTTCACTGCGCGGGCGCCTCCTCCGCGAAGGAGCTCCTCGGCGCGATCTCCGAGCAAGTGAAGGGCATCGGCACGATGCACCCGCTCTCGGCGATCGCGGACGCGAAGACGTCGATGCGCTCGCTGCGCGGCACGGTCTTCGGCATCGAAGGCGACGACATCGGCCGCGCCACCGCAGAGCGTCTCGTCGGTGCGCTTGGCGGCGTCGTCCTCCCGCTCGACGGATCGCAGATGGCCGCGTATCACGCCGCCGCTGCGGTCGCCTCGAACTACGTCGTCGCCGCGATCGATGCCGCGGCGCAGATCCTCGCGACCGCCGGCGTCGCACCCGACAAGGCCGCACAAGCGCTCGTGCCGCTCGCCGAAGGTGCGCTCCGAAATATCACTGCCCACGGCACGACGGCAGGCCTCACCGGCCCGGTTCGACGTGGCGACGCCGAAACAATTCGACGACATCTCGAAGCACTTCGTGGCAAGCCCGACCTCGTCGAGACGTATCGCGTGCTTGCACGCCGTGCCGTCGAGATCGCAGCGCGAATCGACGGCCCCGACGCCCCCGATCGTGCAGGCCTCGACGCGATTCGCGCATTGCTCGATCCCTCCCTGACCCAATCTTGAGCACACCGCACCGCAACGTGGGTGAGGTGAGATTGTTCGGGTGCTGGATGTCCTACATCGACGCGCGGTCCGCGCTTCGATAGCATCGTCGACGATGAGCGCCCGTACCCTTTTGGTTTCGTCTGTTGTCGCGATCGCAGTGTTGCTCTCGACGGCTGCGCCGGCCAACGCAGAAAAGCCGAACGCCGCCTTCGCCGGCAAGATCATGCTGTCCGACAAGAGGTTCCCCTCGCAGGCCAAGAGCCTCTCCGCGTTCAACGCGAAGATCCGCTCGCAGTCGAAGACGAACTTCCAGGAAGACAAAGACAAGAAGCAGTGGAAGGTCCACTTCGCCGGCTTCCTTCGCCAGCCGCTCAACGACCTCGAGTACATCGTCAAGGTCTACGAGATGTCGGGCGGCCGCCAGCAGCTCTTGCTGACGTTCGAGCAGTTCACGCACGAGCGTGGCCAGACGGCGCTGCTGTCGAACATGACGCTCGAGCGCAAGCACGTCGGCGTCAACAAGGAGCTGATGATCACGATGGAGAGCAAGGGCCGCGTGCTCGCCTCCAACCGGTTCCGTATTCTCGGCCAGGGCGAGAAGTACACGGGCAAGGTCGACTTCTCCGAAGAAGAGGCGAGCGGCGGTCCGAAGGAAGAGTAGCCGCGCTCCGACGCAGAGCGCGTTCCTTTTCCGCCTGTCGCGCCGACCGCACGTGTTCCGCACGTGTTCCGTACGTGTTCCGCGCGTGTTCCGCATCTGTGCCAGAGAACGGGTCACAGAGCCACAGAGCCACAGAGCAGAGATCCTTTACTGCTCGCGGGTGTTCCACGCGTGTTCCGCGTCCCCGTCCGCATTCTAGGTCGCGTCTTCGCGACGAAACTTCGGGTTGGCCATGAGGGAACACGAGCGGACCGCGAGTGAACCCGAAAGAAGATCTCCGCTCTGTGGCTCTGTGTCTCTGTGACCGTTTGATCTGGGCCACGTGCGGAACACGTACGGAGCACGCACGGAGCACGCACGGAGCAGCACGGAGCAGCACGGAGCAGCACGGAGCAGCACGGAGCAGCACGGAGCACGCGCGGCGAGCGACTACTCCGTTACCGGCACATCGACCGCGAACGTGCTCGTCGTCTCCGGCGGGAAGATCCTGACCTTGTAGACGCCGGGCTTCTCGAACAGGTACCCGACGCCGAACTGATCTGGGTCTGCGTTGCGCGGGCGCGCGATCACGCCGGTGGCCTTGCCATCGGGGTTCTCGATCGTGACGATGACTTGATCGGCGATCAGGAACGCGCCGAGCTTGTTGCGAAGCTCGATATGGAGGCGATGCGAGCGACCGGCGCGCATGAGCTCGGGGACCCAGACGCGCAGGCGCGTCTCGCCGTCATCGCGAAAGATCTCGATGCGCTTGATCTCGTCCGTGGGGTCGCGCTCCTGCGCGCTCGAGGTCTTCGTCAAGCGGAGCGCCGCGAAGCCGGCGACCGCGACGACGGAGGCGATCACGGCGCCCGCGGCGAGCCAGCGCCAGCGGTGGATCGGTTGCGAGTAGGCGGCGCCACCGCGGGGCTCTGGATCGAGGTAGCTCGTCGCACGGGGGCCGGGTGCGGGCGGGACGGGCTTGGGCTTGTCCTTGAGCGTGCCGGCGGTCTTGCGCTTCGCACGGGTGGGCTTCGGCGCGGGTGAGGAGGCAGGGCGCAGGCCCTCGAGCTCGTCGAGGACGTCGTCGATTCGGGCGACGAGCGCATCGGCGGAGGGGACGCGCTGGTCGGGCTTCTTGGCGGTCATCTGACCGACGAGCTCGTCGATGGAGGGTGGGAGGGTGGCGACGCGCTCGCTTGGTTTGGGGACCGGACGGCCGAGGTGGGCGAGGAGAACCTCGAAGCCGGAGCCTTCGAACGGCGGCTCGCCGGTGAGGAGCTCGAACAGGATGCAGCCGAGGGCGTAGATGTCGGCGCGCGCGTCGACGTGATCGCCGTGCGCTTGCTCCGGGGACATGTAGTGCGGGGTGCCGATCAGGCCGCCGGCGGTGAGGCGCGTGGCGTCGGCCGTGCCGGGCTTGCAGACGGCGATGCCGAAGTCGACGAGCGTGACGCGTTCGTCGCCGTTGCGATCGCGGCGCCACACGATGTTCGACGGCTTGAGATCGCGGTGCACGACGTCGGCGGCGTGCGTCTCGGAGAGCGCGCTCGCGACCTGGCGCGCGAGATCGAGGGCGCGCATCGGTGGGAGCGGACCGTCGGACAGGATGCTGTCGAGCGGCTCGCCCTCGATGAGCTCCATCGCGATGTATGGGCGGCCGTCGGGGAGCTCACCGACCGCGTGGATCGTGACGACGCCGGGGTGCGCGATGCGTGCGGCGGCGCGGGCCTCGCGAGCGAAGCGGCGGGCCATCACCGGGTCGGCGGCGATCTCGTGCGTCGGAACTTTGATCGCGACGATGCGATCGAGGCCGAGCTGGCGGCCGCGAAAGACCGCACCGAACGCGCCGCCGCCGAGGACGGATTCGATGCGAAAGCCATCGACGTTCGTGCCGACGAGGCTCGCGGCCGCGCTCTTCGCGGGCGTCGGCGAGGAGGGCTGCGTTTCGGCGACTGCGGGGACCGCGTCGAGGGATTCGCCGGCGCCGACGGCGAGCACGGCTCCGCACTCGGGGCAGAACCGGCCCGATTCGTCGGTCTTGGTCGAGCACGCCATGCAAACCCGCATGTCCCCCGGAGGGTAGCAGTGGACGGCGCCACCGTATGCGTCGGTCTGTGTCAGTGGCATGAGGTTCGCTCGCAAGGATGCGAGATCGACGATCAGACCCGCGAACGGATTCACGGGTTAGATTGACTACGTGCGAAGAGCCGTCGCGATCTGTCTTCTGCTCGCTGCGGTACCTGCCCACGCGGGTGGCATGTGGCTTCCGGTTCGCGGTGTTCGCTCGCTCGCGCGCGGCGGCGCATTCGTCGCTGGCGCCGACGACGCAGATGCGCTCTGGCAGAATCCCGCAGGTCTCGCGCACGCGGCAGGCGACGGAAAGCGCGCGCTGCTGTTCGACCTCGCGCTCGTCTACCAACCGATCGAGTTCACGGCGCTCGACGGCACGACCGTTTCGAACGAGCAACCTACGCAACCGGTGCCGTCGGTCGCGGGCTCGCTGGGGATCGGCGAGCGGCTGGTGATCGCGGGCGGAATCGCCGCGCCCTATGCGGCGCTGCATCGCTATCCGACCGACAGCGCGGCGCGCTTCGCATCGGTGAGCTGGAGCGGCTCGGCGTTCGTCGTCGCGACCGTTGGCGTCGCGTACGCGGTGAACGATGAGCTGCGCGTCGGCGCGACGCTGCAGAACTTCTTCTCGAAGCTGTCGTGGTCGGTGGTGATGTCGGGCTGCCCACCGACGGCGACATGCGACGACGCCGACCGCACGTTCGACATGCCGGTCGAGATCGATCAGACCGACTATCTGTCGCCGAGCGGTTCGGTGGGCCTCCAGTACGACGTCTCGCCGTACGCGACGCTCGGTCTCGCGGTGCAAGCACCGACGCGCGTCGCAGGCAGCGGCTCGCTCGCAGCGAAGCTGCCGACGAACCTCATGTTCGATAGCGGCCGCATCACCGGCGACGAGATCGCGGTCTCGTACACGCTGCCGCCGTCGATCCGCCTCGGCGTGGAGGCGCATCCGTTGCCGCGGCTCAGGGTCGAAGCCGCGCTCGACATCGAGCTGTGGTCGATGCACGACGAGATCACGCTCGATACGAACAAGATCGCGATCGAGAACGTCGTCGGTGGGCCGTATGCATTCGGCGACATGACGATCGCGCGTGACTACGGCAACTCGTACTCGCCGTCGCTCGGCGTCGAGTATCACGCGCCGTTGCTCGTCGTCGGTGCGGGCTACGCGTACGAGAGTGCGGCGGCGCCGCCCTCCACGGTGTCGCCGCTGACCGTCGACAGCGCGAAGCACCTGTTCGCGATCGGCGGCGGCTACGAAGATGAGGGCTGGCAGATCGGCGTGGCGATCGCGTACGTGACCGCCGCGGACGTCGAGGTTTCGCTCGACGACGCGAAGGTCACGCGGCTCGCACCGCTCCGCGGCGCGCCTGTGGA
Organism: Myxococcota bacterium; assembly: GCA_030857175.1. Lineage (GTDB taxonomy): Bacteria > Myxococcota_A > Polyangia > Haliangiales > Haliangiaceae > JABFXX01. The sequence continues at coordinate 57,482 of JALZOJ010000003.1, forward strand.
CGCACGTGTCAATGCCGGCTCGTATACGACGAGCTTCGTGGTGGCCGGTCTTCGCTTCGCGCGCCGTTGGTGACGCGCGGGCAATAGCTGGCCATGTTCGTCGCCGTGACGAGCGCCCTTACGAATCTAACGAGGGCCGGCGACGAACACATTGTCACGGCGCCCACAGGGACGCCGCGACGAGCTAGGCGACCGCGCGAAGCGTCGCGGCCACTTGGGGCGCGAGCGCTTGCTCGATCAAGCTGAGCGCGCGATCCGTACGCTGGATGATCGGCTCGGCCGGGAGGCCGAGGTTCGTGTGCATCTCCGCGGCGTCGAGCGATCCCAAGAGCACCGACCACGCGAGGTCAGCAACCTCGCGCGCGTTGACCTGGCGATACACGCCGGCATGGATGCCGTCCGCGATGCATGCGCCGATGTGGTCCTGGATCCGCTGGATGCCCGCGGACACGGCCACGACGACCTCGTCCGAGAGCTGCGGGCGGATCGCCGGCTGCGAGAGGAGGCGGAGGATGCGTGGACCCTCGACGTCCTTCTCGGCCCAGCGAACCAGGATGCTCCACGTTTCGCGGAGGCGCTTCGAGGTCTCGGCTTGCTCGCGGACCTGCGCCATCTCGACGTCGAACACGGTGAGCGTGTCCTCGACGAGCGAGGTGTAGAGGTCTTCCTTCGAGCGGAAGTAGAGATAGATGGCGCCGACGGAGAGTTGTGCGGCGCGAGCGATGAGCTCGATCGACGCACCCGCGTAGCCACGCTCCGCAAATACGGTGCGAGCGGCTTCTTGGATGCGGCGGCGCCGAGCTTGGCGCTCCTGTGCTTTTCGTTCTTGAGCGTTCGTCATGGGGCCGATGTACGACTCTTGACGCGCTCGGTCAACCGCCAAGTTCTAATCGCCGATTACTTCGTAGATTCCCACGGTTAACACAAGACAGCCCCAATGTAGGTATGCAGATTTGTTCGCTTTCTGAAACCTGACTCAGCGTTCAGGTCTAAGCCCATTCAGTTTTCTGTAAGCCAGCTTCAACGATTGTCCTGAAGAGAGATCGACCGAAGCGGCCGTGCGTCAAAGACAAGATGGTCGCCACCGCCTCCTCTTCGGCCCGCACGTTCGTCGTTCTCGGCAGTGCAGCCGCGACGGTCATCACCGCGCTGCTGCTTCACCCGTTCACGCCGGCAAACGCGCCCGTCGCGAGCGGCGACGACGGGATGCTCGTCACGGCGCGCATGACGTCGACGCAGATCCTACGCGGCGCGTCCGATCAGAACCTCGCGGTCACGATCACCGCGCCTGCCATGCGTGTGCAATCGCGCCCGCCGCTCTCGCTCGCGGTCGTGATCGATCGCTCGGGCTCGATGAGTGGCGAGCCGATGGAGAATGCGAAGGCCGCCGCCGCACGCCTGGTCTCGAAGCTCGACGCCGGCGACGCGTTCTCGATCGTCACGTATTCGTCGGGCGACGAGACGGTCACGCCGATGCTGCGCGCGACCGACGCGAACAAGTCGCAGGCGATGGCGGCGATCGCGATGATCAACGACGACGGCGGCACCTGCATCTCGTGCGGCCTTGTCCGCGGCGCCAACGAGCTCGCGCGCTCGCCGGTGATCGGTGGCGTGCAGCGCATCGTGCTCATCTCGGACGGGCAGGCGAACGAAGGCATCTACGATCGCGACGAGCTCGCGAAGCTCGCCGGCGACACGGCCGCGAAGGGCACGTCGATCTCCACCGTCGGTGTCGGCCTCGACTTCGACGAGGTCACGATGACGCGCCTCGCGGACGTCGGCCGCGGCAACTACTACTTCGTCGAGGACACGCGGCACCTCGACGCGATGTTCGCGAAGGAGCTCGGCGGCCTCGCCGAGACCGTCGCCGCCGACGTTCGCCTCGTGCTCACCGACAGGCCGGGTGTCCACATCGAGGAGGCCTACGGCTATCCGATGACCCGCGCCGGCGACCACGTGTTCGTGCCCGTCGCCGACCTCCGCGCGGGCGAGACCCGCAAGGTCGTCTTCCGCGTGCGCGTCGAGAACGTCGCCGCCACCAAGCTCGACATCACGACGGTGCAGCTCGGCTGGCGCCGCGTCTCCGATGGTGCCAGCCGCAAGGCGCAGACGAGCGTGCAGGTCATGGTCACCGACGACGCGCGCGCGGTCGCCGAGAGCATCGACGTCCGCACGGTCGAGGCCGTCGAGCAGGTCAACACCGCTCGCGCGTTCGAGGAAGCGAGCGCGGTCTACGACTCACAGGGCGCCGATGCCGCGCAGCAGATCATCGATCGCCGCGTGCAGGCGATCCGCGCGAACAAGGCGCTGCCGCAGGCGTCGATGGACAAGCTCGAGGCCCAGAGCTGGGAAGCGAAGGATGACTTCGCGAAGGCCCCGTCGGGCGGCGCTGCGGGTGCGAAGGCAAAGAAGGCCTCGCGCGCGAAGGCCTACGACCTCGTGAAGTGAGACGCTCGACGCGTGGCCCTCGCGGACACGCTGCTCGACGAGATCTACGCCGCGCCCGATGATGACGGCGTGCGCTCGATCTACGCCGACTATCTGATCGAGCGCGGCGATCCACTCGGCACCTTCATCTCGCTGCAGCTCGGCCGCGCGCGCGATCGCATCGCGAGCCCCTCCGACGAGGAACAACAGCTCCTCGATACGCACTGGCGCGCCTGGATCGGCGACTCCGCCACGCAGCTCTCGCCGCTCCACGTCGCGTTCGAGCGCGGCTTCTTCTCCGAGTGCGATCTCACCGACCATGCAGTGCGCATCACCGAGGCGTCGATCACCGTGCGTCCGTGGTCGCGGCTGCGCACCCTGATGCTCGGCGCGCGCCACGCCGTGCACCTGCCGAAGCTCCTCGCCGTCACGCATCGCTCGCTGCGGTTCATCGGCGTCCCCGGCCGGGCTTCGTTCGAAGCCGTCACGCAGTCGAACCTACCGCTCCGGCTCGAGACGATCGCGCTCGCCTACGACCTCTCGCGCGACCCGCCGCCGCTCGGCACGATCGTCGGTCTGCCTTCGCTGCGCACGCTCGCGTTTCACTGCCTCGCGGAATTTGCCGCGCGCTGGATCGAGCGCGCCGACCAAGCGAACATCCGGCACGTCGTCCTCGTCTTCGAGCCACAGACCGACTACGTGCGCGCGACCCTCTGGCGCGCGCAGGACACGCGCCTCGTGACGCTCGCGCTCGAGCTACCGCACGAGGTGGTGTGTCACCTGGATCGCAGCGCGAACGGTGCCCTCGCGATCCAGACCGTCGAGCTGCGCGCATGTTCGACGGCACCACGTGAGCAGCTCGCGATCGCGCGGCACTGGCTGAACGTCCTCGACGCGTTCGTCGATCCGGATCTCAAGGTGACGATGCCGGCGGTCACCGCCGAGCTCGGCGAGCTCGCGGACTCGCTGCGGATGAGGCTCGTGCGCGCATCGACGGCGTACGCCGCGCGACCGCGGCAGGGCGCCTGAGTCAGACTGAGTCAGACTGACTGACCGAGTCAGGGCGCGAGGTCCGCGAGCGTAAACTTCAGATCGCGCGAGACCAGCACCGCGTGATTCGCGGGCACGTCCTCGAAGCCTTCGAGTGCGTCGCCGTTCCCTGCGACGAGCAGCACACCTCGGAACGCCTCGGGACCTTGCTCCGCCTTGCCGCGCTCGTCGTTCAGCCAGAGCTTGCGGAGGCGCAGCGGCTGGTTCGACGTGGACGGACGCGAGACCACCATCGAGCGCCCGTTCGAGAGCGCGACGTTACCGAAGCCGACCGTCGACTTGTCGCGGCCGATCTTGTCGAGCTCGCTCTCGACGAGACGGAGCGTGGCGGCGAGCGCGCGGCGGGTGGCCTGCGTGGGGAGGTTCGGGTCGTCGATGTTGCCTTCGTCGTGCAGCATCGCGAGGAAGATGTGGAAGATCAGCTCGGCGGGCGTGCGGCCCTTGAGGTTGCGGCGCAGGTACTCGGGCACGTGCTCGAGCAAGCGCGGCCCGATGTCATCGAGCTCGGGTGCGCCGGTCTGCGCGAACAGCCAGCGACGGAAGCGGAATGGCGGCGTGTTGTCGGTGCCGGCGTAGCGCGTGTCGTTGACCGCCTGCGCGATCGCACAGTCCGTCACGATCTCGGCGAGCGGGCCGGCGAGATCGATCGGATTTGTGGGGCTGCCTTTCGGCGTGCGCGCGAGGAGGACATCACCGCCCTGGATGTATCCAAAGCCCCAACGACTCACCGGCGGCTGTGCGACGAGCGCAGCACGCACGGGTGCAAGCGCCGCCGTCAGGCGGAGAGGTTGGTTGCACATGCAGGCGAATAGCTTCATGGGAAGGCCTAACGTCGGTGCGCGAGTGGGGCGCTGCCCGACGGAGAAATCGTCCAACGAAAGACGTCAAGGAACACCGAACCCGCCACCGACGAACTCCCTGAGTATAGAGCCCCCCTCTGATCGCGCCAATTCCTGTTTGGAAAGGCCTGGGATCAGGCGCTTGCGAGCACGCGTGTGACTTCCGCGAACACTTTGTCTCTGGTTGTTTCGTTGAAGACTTCGTGCTTCAGCCCGACGAGGTCGTGGTAATCGGCGCCTCGGACGTTGGTCGCGATCGCACGGCTCCGGGCCGGGTCGGCGATGGGATCGGCGCCGCCGACGAGCCAGGTCGTCGGGACCTTGATGCGGCTCGCGTGCTTGGCGACGTAGTCCTGGGCCCCGGCGGCCTCGGTGAACCAGCGAGCAGTGGCAATGTCGAGGCAGAGCTTGTCTGCGAGGCGCTCCTGCTGCTTGCCCTTGTCGCTCGTGAGGTCCTCGACGCGGAGCGCGTTCGGCTGCGCGAGCTTCGGGGCGATCTTCGAGGCGACGCGCGCGAGCACCTTCTTGTACGAGGGCACGGCGAGACGGAGCGCGAGGAACGGCGACGAGACGATCGCGGCCTTGATGTTTGGCGGGTGCTCGTCGGTGAGCGCGCGCAGGACGATCAGCGAGCCGTGCGAATGGCCGAGCAGGATCATCGGCGCGTCCTTTGACACGAGGGCGCGGGCGGCCGCCTGCATCGCGGCGAGATCGTCGAGGTAGGCGTCGAAGCGATCGATGAAGCCGCGCGTGCCCGGGGACTGGCCGTGACCGCGAACGTCGTAGGAGAGGGCGGCCCAGCCGGCCTTCACGATCACGTTCGCGAGCTCGCGGTAGCGGCCGCAGTGCTCGGCGTAGCCGTGGGTGATCACGACGACGCCCCTGGGCGTGCCCGGGGGCAGGAACTGCTCGGCGTAGAGGCCGCCGATCGTCGGCGTCGAGGTCGGGGTCAGCGGGCCGGGCGCGTCGCTCATGAACGCCTTCTATACCGGCTTCGCCAAGATTTCGCCCCGCCCGCGAATCGCTGTTAGTCGTGAGGATCGGAGGACTCGATCAACCATGACGGGATCTGCTTGCACGTTGACTCGCGGGAGTGGGCAATCTACGGTGCGCGCCATGCAACGCAACACGCTGAAAGTGCTGTTGTTGGTTGCTTGCGCGTCCGGTTTCGGATGCTTTCACGGGAAATCCGAGAAAGACGCTGCCCGTAGTGCCACGCGGCTCGACCTCGCGAAGGACTTCCTTCGCAAGCACGAGCTCGAGGCGGCACAGACCGAATCGGAGCGCTCGCTCGCGCTCAACCCGCAAAACGACGAGGCGTTCCTCGTCCGCGGCCTCGTGTGGATGGTCCGCGCGATCGACACGCAGCGGACGCTCGAGATCGAAGCGTGCCTCACCGGCCTCGATGCCGAGGCCACGCAGAAGGACCTCGACATGTTCCTTCGCAAGGCCGAGGGCGACTTCGCCGCCGCCGCCAAGCTGTCACCGGACTACGGCGAGGCCTGGTCCAATCTCGGTGTCGTGGCGAACCTCCTCGAGAACTACGAGGCGGCCGAGAAGTACCTGTCGACGGCGCTCCAGAACCCGATGCGTCTGTTCAGTCCCGGACTGTCGCGTGCGCATCTTGGCTGGTCGATGTTTCACCAGCGCAAGTACGTCGAGGCGGCGAAGGAGCTGCGACAGGCAGTCCAGTTCCAACCGAAGATGTGCGTGGCCACTTATCGCCTTGCGAGGGTTTACTTCGCCCGCGAGGAGTGGGAAAAAGCTGCGGAACTTTTCCAGATGGTCTCTGACGATCCGTCCTGCGGATCACAGGAAGCCAGCCTGTTTCTGATGAAGACGCGGATGCAGCAAGGGCTCGTCGAGGATGCACGTCGCGCACGCGATGTTTGCCTCAAATCCTCACGTCAAAGCTGCATCGCAACGCAATGTCGCGCCGACGGCGCGGCACTCGGACCGACTGCTTCGTCTTCGACGAGGAAGCAATAACGATCGAGTGGGGGAAATGACCGGGCAACGCAAGCAAACAGACGCAAGCCAGCCACGATCGGGAACCGTCGTGGACGCTCGGATGAGTCTTGCGTTGTGGCTGCGTACCGGTCGCACGGAGCGCAAGCTGTCCCTCGGCGACGTCGCACGCATCACCAAGATCCAGCCGCGGATCCTCGAGCGCTTGGAAGGCGGAAACCTGGACGGACTGCCGGCCGAGGTGTTCGTCCGGGGGTTCATCCGCAGCTTCGCGAAGTGCTGCGGTCTGGACGAGGCGGAGGCGGTCACTCGCTTCAGCGCCGCGTCGCAAGCGCAGGCCATCGCAACCAAGCCTACGATCGCAGGGGCCATGCCGGGCGCGCTCGGCGCGCCGCCGGCCGCACGCGCGATGGTCGATGCGATGTCCGAGCTCGCGCCGCAGATCGCGCGCACGACGTCGCAGCGGATCGAGGTCGTCGAGCTCGCCTGCGGATCGCTCAATGCGATCCCGGTCGAGGTGACCGAGATCGCCCCCGAGGCGAGCATCGAGTCGGCAAAGTCGAACAAGAAGAAGCAGCGCGGCAAGAAGCGCAGCAAGCGCGGCACGCAGCGGTCGGAGATGGCGACCGGTACGCCGTCGACGCCGACGCCTGTCGTCGTCGAAGCGGTGGTTGTCGACGTTGCAGCGCCGGTCGTCGCCGACGCAGCGCCGGTCGAAGTTGTCGCGGAAGCAGTGGTCGTCGATCACCTCGACCCGCTCGTCGAGCCGACCGACGCGAACGAAGACATCGTCGCCACCGAGACGTGGCAGCCGAAGATGCCCGCGGCCACGCCGGCCGCGACCGTGCCGTGGCGCCGCCCGTACACCGCGATGTCGAGCGCAGCAGCGTCGGTTCCGACGCTCGTGATCGACGACGCGGATCCCGATGCGGCCGCGCAGGTCGTCGAGGATCGCGAGGCTGCGAGGTCCGTGCTGACGAATGCACAGCGCCGCTCGTTCCTGCCGCCGATCCTGCTCGATCGCGAAGATCGCAGCGCGCGGCAAGGCGGGCTAACGCTCGCCGTGATCATCCTGCTCATCGCCGCGACGCTGACGCTCTCGTACTTGATGCGCCGCCCGAGCTCGAGTGGTGACGGCGTGACGATGAACGCAGCCGACGAGACTTCGCTCGTTGGCTGAGACGCTCGGCGTCGTCCTTCGCACCACGCCGCTGCGCGAGAGCGACCTGCTCGTCGTGCTCTACACCGAGGCCCACGGCCGGATCTCGGCGGTCGCGCGTGGTGCGCGGCGATCGCAGCGCCGGTTCTCGGGGGCGCTGTCGCTGCTCGTGCTCGCGAAGTGGGAGCTCGGTCGCAAGCCGCGCGGCGAGTTGTGGAGCCTCGAAGGCGCGGAGGTCGTGCAGGAGTGGACGCGGCTGTCGAGTGACGTCGTCGCGGTCGCGCACGCGAGCTACGTCGCCGAGCTCGTCGGTGCGCTGCTGCCACCCGAAGCGCCGGACCCGCACGCGCTCGAGGTGATCTGCGCCCTGTGGGACGTGCTCGCCAACGGCGGGCCGTCGCCGGGTGCGCTGCGCGCGGTCGAGCTCGCGCTGCTCGATCTCGCGGGGCATCGGCCGGCGATCGATCAATGTGCGGCGTGCGGCGAGCGTGACCTCGATAGCGGCGCGGTGTTCGACCCGGTGCGCGGCGGCGCGATCTGCCGGCGCTGCGCGGCGTCGAGCCGCAATCCCGGGATCCGGCCGCTCGACACGCAGACCCGCGCGTATCTGCGGACGATCATCGAGCTCGACAACCCGGCGGCGGCCCGCGCCGTCGACACCGACGAGCGGTTCACGGCGGCGGACCGGCACGCGGCGCGTGATGCGATGGTCGCGATGGTGATGAGCCTGGTCGGGCGGCCGCTCCGATCGCTCGAGTACATCGCGAAGCTCGGCGCAGCGGCAGGCCGCAGCAGCACACCGTAGGTGTATGCTCCGCTCCTATGGGGAAGCTGGCGCTCGTCGCTTGCTTGTGTCTCGCGCCGTCACTGGCGCTCGCTGAAGATGACGTGGAGATGGACGGCGACGCGCCGCCCGCTCAGGTCGTCAAGGATCCGAAGGTGGCGAAGAAGTGGCTCGATGCCGCGCGCCAGCTCGTACAAAAAGGTGATTACGCCACACGCGCGAAGAAGGTCGACGACGCGAAGACCCACTACGACAACGCGATCACCGCGTACGAAAAAGCGATCGAAGCGAGCGACGATCCGAACATCTACTTCGACCTCGCCACCGTCGAGGAGAAGGCCGGCAAGCTCGATCGCGCTGCGATGCACTTCCGCACGCTCGTGAAGGCGCAGGGCGCGAAGCCCGACCTCGTGAAGAAGGCGACCGCGCGATTCGACAGTCTGTCGATGAAGACCGGGCTCGTGATGATCGTGTCGAAGCCCGAAGGCGCGACGCTCTCGATCGACGGCAACGAGATCGGCAAGACGCCGCTCGCCAACGCGCTGATCTTGATGCCAGGTACGTACACCATCGCGATCGTCGCGGAGGGTCACGTCACGAAGGAGATCGAGTTCAAGGTCGAGGCCGGCTCCGAGAGCGAGCGCACGGTCGAGCTCGAGGCGGGCAAGAGCGTCCCGGTCGAGAAGCCCAAGCCTGACAAGCCCGACAAGCCCGACGAGATCGAGAAGCCAATCGTCACGGCGCAGACCGGACCATCGAAGATGCCGCTCTACATCGGCGCGGGTGCGACCGGCGGGTTCGTGCTGATCGCGGCGATCACCGGCATCGCGGCCGTCGGCAAGCACGGGACGTTCAAGGACGAGAACGCATCGCCCGGAGACCGCGCGGACGCGAAGGACTCGGGAAAGACGCTCGCGCTCGTGACCGACCTCTGCATCGTCGGTGCGGTCGCGGCCGGTGGCTTCACGGCGTACTGGTACTTCCGCAAGTACAAGCCAGCCCAGGGAAAGATGGAAACCAAGGCAGCGGTCGTGCCGTGGGTCAAACCTGACGCTGGTGGGCTCTCGTTCGCCGGTTCATTCTAGGAGTCGTATGGCAAATCCGGGGTATCCGATGCAGCCGCAGATGGGCGGACCGATGGGCAATCCAATGATGGGTGGCCCACCTCAAGGCATGCGTCCGCAGATGCGGCGCGGAGCGCCGAAGGCCGTGCCCGTGCTGGTCTCGGCCGGCCTCGCGATCGGCGTGTTCTGCGGGCTGTTGTTCGGGGTCGGCACCGGCGAGACCGAGGCGAAGGCGAGCACGACCGAGGAGAAGAAGTTCGTCGGCACCAAGATCGACGGCGCCGACAACTCGACCGCGACGACGGGCAGCGTGGGTCCCGCGCCGCCGAAGTCGGTCACCGACGGCACGCGCGTGACCGGGACGATCAAGGAGCCGCCGAAGGCCGGCAGTGCCGCAGGCTCGGCGGCGGGCAGTGCCGCAGGCTCGGCGGCAACAGTCGCGCCGACCGTCAAGGTCTCGAAGGTGACGTTCACGCTGAAGCCCGACACCGTCAAGGACGCGAAGATCACCGTCGACGGCGTCGACGTCGCGAACAACACGATCGAGGTCGCGCTCGGCGACAAGCCAAAGAAGGAAGTCGTCGTCGTCGTGAAGGCGCCGGGCTTCAAGGACTTCGAGCAGAAGCTCGAGGTCGATGAAGGCGAGATGAAGGTCGAGTATCCGCTGACGAAGGCGCGCGGTAGCAGCGGCGGAGTCTCGGCCCCGAAGCGTCCGGATCCGCCGGGTGGCAAGGGCGGCAAGAAGCCGCCGAAGAAGACCGGCGGCGGGCTGATCGATATCTAGCGCGCGGGTGCGAGGTTCACGGCGGGGTCGACCGACGGATCGACCGCGGCCGGCTGGCGCTCCTTCGCGGGACGGCTCTTCGTCTGGTCGTCGGCGTTGATCGAACCAGCATTCTGCCCCTGGAAGCCCGCGGCAACCGTCTCGATCTCCTTGCCGGTACCGTCCTTGCGATAGTGCACGTACGCGTACGGCTGCTCGATCTGTTGCACGGGGACCGGCGGGTTCTCGACGTACTCCCAGGTCGTGCCGACGCGGTCCGCGCGGAACCACTTGCCGTCGTGGAACAGCCAGTACGAGCCTTGTGCGAAGAACACGGGCTGATCGGCGTCGATCACAGTCTTGACGTCGGGATTGATCGGGACGAGCCGGCTGTCCGCGACGCGGACCTCGCCAGCGTACTTGGGGCCTACACCGGCGCAGGCCGCGACGAAAGTGAGCAACAAGGCGAAGCGAGTCATGCCCAGACTCAGAGCATCACGCGTGCCACCGCGCGCACTCGCGCAGTTGGGTCGCGGACGGGTTCACGCCGCGCGCATGCGCACGCTGCGCGATCAGCCTTTGACAGCACCGGCGGTCAGCCCACCAACGAGCGCGCGCTGCAGCACGTAGAACGCGATCATGACGGGGATCGACGTGACGACCGCGCCGGCTGCAAACAGGCCCCAATCCGCGGAGAACTCGGTGACCGATGACTGGATCAGCACGGGCAGCGTGTACCGCGTCTGATTCGTCATGAACGTCGACGCCATGATGAACTCGTTCCACGCGGTCATGAACGAGAACAGCGCGGTGACCGCGATGCCCGGTCGCGCGAGTGGCAGCATGATCTTGCGGAAGATCATCCACGTGCTCGCGCCGTCGATGCGCGCGGCTTCCTCGAGCTCCTTCGGCAACGAATCGAAGTAGCCCTTCAGCGTCCACACGCAGAACGGGATCGCGGTCGTCGAGTAGACGAGCACGAGGCCGACGAGCGAGTTGAGCAGGCCGAGCTTGTTGAGGATGACGTAGAGCGGGAGGAGCAGCAGCGTCGCCGGGAACATCTGGACGACCAGGAACATCGTCAAGCCGGTCTTCTTGCCCGGGAACTTGAAACGCGAGAGCGCATACGCGGCGGTGCACGAGATGATGACGCCGACGACGGTGGTCGCGAGCGCGACGATGATCGAGTTGAGCGCGTGGCGGAGGAAGAGCAATTCCCCGTGCGCACCGCGCTCGGTGAACAGCTTCTCGAAGTGCGCGGTCGTGACGTCGGTCGGGAACGGCGACGCCGAGAGCGCGAACTGCCGGCCCGGCTCGAACGCCTTCTTGCAGACGAGCATCACGGGATAGAGCACGACGGCGCAGAGAATGATCAGCGCGGCGTACGTCGCGATCATCTTCCAGATGCGAGGGCGTTGCGACGTCATGCTGCGGCTGCCTTGCCGCGCACCATGCGCGTGCCGAACACCGTCCACAGCAGGAGCACGAGGAAGATGATCGTCGCGTACGCGGCGGCCATGCCGTAGCGCTCGCCGCGCTCGAAGGCCCAGCGATATGCGTCGGTGACGAGGATGTTCGTCGAGCCGCCGGGCGCGCCACCGGAGACGAGGAAGATCACGTTGAACATGTTGAACGTCCAGATCGAGCCGAGCGCGACGGCGGGGCCGAGGGCGGGACGCAGGTGCGGAAGCGTGATGTGACGGAAGCGCTGCCACGCGCTCGCGCCGTCGACGGATGCGGCCTCGTAGAGCTCGCGCGGAATCGTCTCGAGCGCGCCGAGCGCGACGACCATCATGAAGGGGAAGCCGAGCCACGTGTTCGTCGCGACGTTCGCGGCGAATGCGCTCGCCCACGACGAGAACCACGAGACGCCGTCGAGGCCGACCTCGTGAAACAGCGAGTTGATCGCGCCGTATTCGCCGGTGAACATCCCCTTCCAGATCAGCGCGGTGATGTAGTTCGGGACGGCCCACGGCAGGATCAGCAGCATGCGGAAGATGCCGCGACCGCGGAGCCACTTGCGCGAGAGCACGAGCGCGAGCGCGACACCGATCGTGACGTGCAGCGCGACGTTCGCGATCGTCCACAGAACGGTGACGCCGAGGATGAACCAGAAGTTCAATGGATCGTCGAGCGGGCGGCCACCTCCCGAGAGGATCTCGCCGAAGTTGTCGAGGCCGACGAACGTCCACTCGCCGTGATGGTGGTCGTAGAAGCCGAGGACGAGGCCGATGATGAACGGCGCGGCGACAAGCACGAACATCGAGAGCGCGGCCGGTGCGAGGAACGCCATCGCGGTGCGGTGCAGGCGAATGCCGCGCGCGATGCGGTCGGTGAGCTGCGCGAGCTGCAAACACGCGAAGCCGGCGGCAACGAGGACGATCGCGGTTGCGGCGACGGGCGCGGTCCAGAGCACGCACGGGATCGCGAGGGTCGCGATTCCGGTGAACGTCCCGGCGTAGCGCGCGGCGCCACCGACGAGCCCGCCCGCGGCAGACAGCGCGGCACCGAGGCCGAGCAGGCCGATGAACACGAGGAGCGGGTAGGGCGCCGGATGTGCGGGCGGCGTCACCGCGATCGCGATCTTGTCGGCCGCGACGCGTGTCGCGGCGATCGCGCGACCGGAGCTGTCGGAGAGGAGGGCGGCGAACGCGGCGCGCTTGCCGTCGGCGGCGAGCCGCTCGATGCGATTCGCGGCGTCGTAGAACAGCTTGTCGTCCGGACTTCCACCAACCACGAGCGGGCGCCACGCGATGCCATCGCGGACATTTCTGCGGCGCAGGTACGGGTGCTTCGGCGAGGGCTCGGCGCCGCCGACGATCACGGCGTGGACATCGGGCAGTGGCGTGCGATCGACGAGCACCGCATCGATGCCCTTCTGCGCGCGATCGATCTGCCGCGCGGCGAGCTCCTTGTTGCGAACCGCGACGAACGCGATCGTCGCGATCAAGATGGCAAGCGCGGCGCCGAACGCGAAGTCGCGCAGCTGACGGACGACCGGCGTCATTTCACGCCGTCGAGATAGCTCTGGACCTCGCGCTCGACGGCGCGGAGCTGGTCACTCGCGTTGGCGCGGCCGGCGAGCACCTCGCCGAGCGCGGTCTTGTACGGGGTCCACACCATGCGCATCGCGGGGCCCTTCGGCATCGCGATCGTGTGCTCGAGCTGTGCGCGGAATGCGACGAGCACGGGATCCTTCGCGACGTCGGCGTCGTCGTACGCGCGCGGGTTTGGGACGACCTGGCGTGCGAGCTTCGCGCGTTCGATCGCGGCGACGTCGGACGTCAGCGCATCCATCACGGCGAACGCGGCGTCCTTGTCGCGTGCGCGTGCGGACATCAGGAGACCCTCGGCGCCGAGGAACGGCGTCGCGTGCTTGCCGGTCGCGGTGACCACGGGCAGCACCGCCACCTTCCACGGCACGCCGGCCGCGATGTCGGCGATGAACCACGGACCCGAGATCACGGTCGCCGCCTTCTTCTCGTTGAACAGCGTCGCGACGAGCGGGCCTTCTGCCTGCGGTGGCGTGACGCCGCGCTCGACGAGCCCGCGCGCGAACGTCATCGCGGATGCCGCCTCCGGCGTCGCCAATGCGAGCTTGCCTTGGGCGTCCATGATCCCGCCGCCGAAACCGAACAGCCACGGCGCGTGACCGTAGAGATCGACGTTCGCGTACGCGACCGCGTAGCCGTTGCGTGCGCGCATCGCGGGCGCGAGCGCGAGCAGCTCGTCGGTCGTGCGTGGCGGCTCGGGCGCGAGGTCCGTGCGATAGAACAGCGCGAGCGACTTCACCGTCATCGGCAAGCCCCAGAGCGAGCCCTTGTACGCCATCGATTCGACACTCTCGCGCGTGAAGCGATCCGCGCGCGCGTCGTCGACCCAGAACTCGATGGGCTCGATCACGCCGGAGTCCGCCCAGTCGCCGATGCGATCCTGCGGATAGATGAAGAGGTCGGGGCCGTTGCCGCCGGGAATCGCCGACGTGATCTTGTCGGCGAACGCGCTGTACGGAACCGCGACGACCTCGATCGGCTGATCGCGATGCTCGGCGTTCCAGCGCGCGGCGGTGGTCTCCAGTGCGGCGCGCTCGGCGTCGTTGTACGCGTGCCAGAGCACGATACCGCGCGGGCGATCGCAGCCGGTGATGAGCAGGATGAACGTGATGATCGCGGTGATCGTCACCGCGCGCCCCTTGCGGGGCGCTGCGATCGGTGTCGTGCGCGCGAGCGGCCGCCGTGCAGGCCAGCCGAGCGCTGCACGAATCTCGTCGTCGCGGCAGCTCACAGTCGGACCTCGGTCGCACCGTCGAACAGGTGGATCGCGCTCGGGTCGAGCCAGACGCGGACGGTGTCGCCCGGGCGCGGCGCGGAGCCGGCATCCGTGCGCACCGTGAGCGGGCCGGCGGGCGACTCCAGGTGCAGCACGATCTCGGCGCCGAGCACCTCGCGCATCGCGACCTCGCCCGAGAGCGGAATCGCATCAATCGAAGACGCGAGCGACAGCCGCTCCGGCCGGATGCCGACGACGATCTTGTCGCTCTCGTTGGCGCGTCGCAGCGCGCGTGACGCGAGCGGGATCTCGAAGCCGGGGCCGCGCGCGGTGCGTGACTCGCCGGTCTGCATGATGTGGGCGGCGAGGAAGTTCATCGACGGCGTGCCGAAGAAGCCCGCGACGAACCGGTTCGCCGGCTTCTCGTAGATCTCCACCGGCGTGCCGATCTGCTGCACGACGCCGTCCTTGAGAACGACAATCTGATCCGCGAGCGTCATCGCTTCGATCTGATCGTGCGTGACGTACATCGACGTCGTCTTCGAGAGCTGATGAATGCGCGCGATCTCGCGGCGCATGTCGCTGCGCAATTTCGCGTCGAGGTTCGAGAGCGGCTCGTCGAACAGGAACACTTTCGGCGCGCGCACGACGGCGCGGCCGATCGCGACGCGCTGGCGCTGGCCACCGGAGAGCGCCTTCGGGCGGCGCTCGAGGTACGGCGTGAGACCGAGCGACTCGGCGGCCGCGTTCACGCGCGACTTGATCTCCGCCTCGGGCAGATGCTTGATGCGGAGCCCGAACGCCATGTTCTCGAACACGGACATGTGCGGGTAGAGCGCGTAGCTCTGAAACACCATCGCGATGTCGCGCTCGGCGGGTGGGAGGTTGGTGACGTCCTTGCCCGCGATCTTGATCGTGCCCGAGGTCGGTTCCTCGAGGCCGGCGACCATGCGCAGCGTCGTCGACTTGCCGCAGCCGCTGGGACCGACGAGCACGGCCATCTCGCCCGACGGGATCGTCAGGTCGAGGTCCGGGATCACCGGCCGGGTGACTCCCTCGAACTTTTTGGAAATGCCCTGAAGGACGAGCTCGCTCACGCGCCCCTGCGTCGAGCAAACGGAGGGCCAATGCAACCCTTCGATCTCACACGGGAGGAGCGGCGGGCGTTGCCGGAGTCAACGAGTGGATGTCGACATGGGCGTCATGCGAGCGTGGCGAACCATGAACAAGGTCTCCGTGATCGTCGCCGCCCTCGCACTCTCGTGCGCGTTCGCCGCTTGCAAGAAGAAGGAGGACAAGGCCGCCGATCCGCCGAAGGCCGACACGACCACGACCGCGCCGCCGCCGGGCTCCGTGCAGCCGACGCCCCCACCTGCGCCGGTGGGTGACCTTCCCGAGGAGTGCGCGCGGCACAAGGCGTCCGCGGACCGGTTCGGCAGCTGCGAGAAGCTGCCGGCCGATGTACGCGCCGGGGTCAAGAGCAGCTGGGCCATGATGACGAGGAGCATCGCGGGCTACGACAAGATGAGCGCCGACGATCAGGCGACGGCGAAGAAGAACTGCGCGATGGCGGCCGACGCGCTGAAGGCGTTCGAGAAGGACTGCCCCTAATCGATCTGCGCGAAGGCTTCGCGCAGGGGCGCCACGCCGGCGCTGAGCCCACACGCGATGCCGACGAACACGCCGACCACGTGCGCGAGCGGGACTTGCACGACGCCTTCACCGAGCGGCATCGCGAACGCGGGCGCGCCGGTCACGAGCTCGTAGACAGGCTTCGCCGCGGCGATCGCACACAACAGGAGGACCGCCGCACGCGCTGCGCCGCGCCGCCGCACGACTTCGTACGACAGTGCCGCCGCGAGCAGCGCGTGCGACAGACCAGAGAGACCGCAGTACCAGGCAGCATCACGCGCGACGAGGACCGCGAGCGCGGGCACGATGATGCCGCCCCCAAACACGTGGAGCTTCCTCGCCGCGAGCGGGCCCTCGTACGCGATGCCCGCGATCGCGACGAGCGCGAGGTCGCGAACGAGATGTCCCCACGTCGCGTGGATGAATGGACCCGTGACGAGGCGCCACCACTGACCCTCGAAGATGCGGCCGTCGGCGACGAGCGCATCGCGTACGGCAGGCGATGCGAACGCCGACGCGGTCGCGACGATCGCGAGCGCGATGACGACGGCCGTCCAGCGAAAGTCGAACCGCATCAGCTGCGAATGCGGCGAAGGGTCCACGCGAGCGGGATGAGCGCGAGGCCAAGCAGCAGCGTGATCCAGTCGACGTCACCGCCGCCACCGCCACCACCACCGCTCCAGCCGCCGCCGTAGTCGCCGCCGCCCGAAGACCTCGACGACGAGGAGGAGGAAGGCGACGCGGCTTCCGGCCCGATCGCACTCTCGGGGTTCACGCCGGCCGGTACGAGTGCGGGCTGCTCGATCACCTTGCTCGTGCCGTTCGCGTTGACGACGCGCGTGCGGTCGACCGCGACGAACGACGTGTAGTCGGTGACCATGTGGAACTGCAGACCGAGCTCGGTGATCTTCTTCACCGTCGAGTCGGTGATCGCGTCGCCGGCAAGCGCGTAGAGCTCGTCGATCTGCTTGCGGCCCCAGAGCGCCGCGACGGGCTGCTGGTCGAGGCGGTCGGGCAGGGTGACCTCGACGGGAATCTGCACGCGGCGGCCGGCCGTCGTCGCGGTCACGGTGATCTTGCCGCGGCCGGGCTGCGTGTAGACGCCCGACACGATCAGCGGCATGCCGGCGTAGACGTCGGGGATCGCGGCGGGCGTGACGCCACCGACGGCGAGGCCGTTCCACTCGATCTTGATATCGGTCAGGTACGGGTACGCCGTGCGGGCGACGAGATCCTCGCCGAGGTCCGCCGGGTTCTCGGTAAGGTTCAAGTAGCTCGCGTAGCCGCGACCGACCGCCGCGATCTGGTTCAGCAGCGAGCGGTTCACCGCGGAGCCGACGCCGATCGAGAAGATGCGGTTCGCGCCGAGGTTGCCGCGCGCAGCGCTGACGATCACGTCGTCGTTGCCGACGAAGCCGTCGGTCACGAAGTAGACGAGCCGGATGCGATCGTTCCCGGGCGTCGTCGCGAGCGCCTTCGCCATCGCCGGTCCCATCTCGGTGCCGCCGCCGGACTCGAGCGATGCGACGAACTGCTTGCCGTGCTGCTTGCCGGCTGCGTCGCCGGCGATCGCCGCCGGTGCCATCGCGTTCGTGCCGCCGGAGAACGCCATCACGTTGAACGTGTCGCCCGGCTTGAGCGAATCGATCAGCGCGGTCGCGAGCCGCTGTGCTTGATCGAGTGGCTGGCCCTGCATCGAGCCCGACGTATCGATCACGATCATCAGCTCGCGATTCGTGATGTCGCCGGTCTTGTATTGCGCCTTCGGTTGAACGACGAGCGTGAAGTAACCCTTCTTCTCCGTGCGATGCGCGAGCAGGCCGACCATCGTCTGCTCGTTCGCGGTCTTGTAGCGAACGACGAGGTCGCGGTTCGGCACCTCGTTCGCCGCGGCGAGCGTGATCACTCGCTTCGTGTTCGCGGGCTCCTCGACGCGCAGCTGGTGCGACGGGCTCGCGACGGCGAGCACGGGCACGCCGGCATCGACGTCGGCGCGGAAGCTCACGGTGCTGCCGGCGATCTTCTCGTCGGCGTACGGGATCGACGTGACACCGTCGCGGCCCGACTGCCCCGCGTGATGCGAGCCGACCGGCGTCTTGCCGATCGCATCGGCGGGCAAGTAGCGCGGACCGACGACGAGCGGGAACGCGATCTCGTACTGCCCGTCCTGATAATCGAGCAGCTCGATGTACTGCATCTTCACTTTGATCTGCTCGCGCGGCGCGATGTTCGCGATGCGCTGCTTGAAGATGTTGCGCTTCTCTTGCTCGAGCAGCGCGGCGGTGTGGCCTTGCGACTTTGCCTCCTCGTAGATCTGCTGCGCTTCCTTCTTCCTCTTGATCTCGCCGGCGATCGTGCGCTCGCCGATCACGATCGCGTAGTCGGTGATCGCAGCCTCGTCACCGAGCGGGAACACGTAGACCGCGTCGATCG
Organism: Myxococcota bacterium; assembly: GCA_030857175.1. Classification (GTDB taxonomy): domain Bacteria; phylum Myxococcota_A; class Polyangia; order Haliangiales; family Haliangiaceae; genus JABFXX01. The sequence goes on from JALZOJ010000003.1 coordinate 75,870, forward strand.
CCTCGTCGTACGGGTTCTCGAACGTCTGCGTGACCGTGTACATCGCAGACATGCCCGACACCTTCGTGCGCACGTCCGTGTGGCGCAGCGGGAACGCGATCGCCTGCACGCTCGTGCCGTGGGCGTCCTTCATCGGGCGCGGCGCGACCAGCCGGAGCTCGCCGCCCGCGACCGGCACCTCCTCCATCGCAGCGAAGTTGTCGGTGATTTCGATCTGCAGGTCGACGGTGGTGCCGCTGCTGTAATCAGGGTCTCTCGGAGTCGATCCGCAACCGGCGAGCGCGATCAGAAGAGCGAGATGGAAACGAGACATTGCCGTGCCTCCCTCGTGTGTTGTGCGAGAGGAGCCTGCGCAATGGTCGGACCACGCGCCAACCGGATCACGTGATCTTCACGAAACACCCAATCGTTGCCGGCACGTGCCACTCGCCAGCGGCGGGAACTGCCGGGAATTGACCGATCGGGCCAGGTGGGTTACGCGTATGTTTCCACATGGCGCGTAGTCAACCACGTCGCCGGTCGCTGTTTGCGGGTCGCCGCAGCGCGCGCCGGGCTCGACAAATGTTGCCGGTGGGTTTGCCGGGGCCGCTGCAAGCAGCGTCGAGCCCGGTCGATGGCGGCACGCTGCGCGTCCTCGGCTCGGGCGAAACGGCGTTCCAATCGATCGTCGAGCGCGTGCGCAACGCGGAGAAGTCCGTGGAGATCCGGGCGTTCCTGTGGCGCGACGACGAGGCCGGCAACATCCTCGGCGACGCGGTGCTCGCAGCGGCCGATCGCGGCGCCCGCGTCGTGATCCACAAGGACAAGATCGCCGCCGTCTACGAGTACACGGGCGGGAACAAGCAGAGCTTCTTCCACAAGCGCGTCGACGCCATCCGCGGCTTCCAGGCGTGGTTCCTCGGCGCGATGTACCGCATGCCGGGCTCGTTCAAGCAGCGCCCGAACGAGCTCGCGCGCCGCATCCTCGAGCACCCGAACATCCGCGTCGAGCATCAGCGCAAGCGCTTCGATCACTCCAAGCTCTACATCGTCGACGATCGCTACCTCGCGCTCGGCTCGATGGGCATCGGCGACAACCACCGCCACGACTGGATCGACGTGATGGTCGAGGCCGAAGGCTCGAAGTACATCGAGCGCCTGCGCGAGCGCATGGCCGGCCTCGACGAGTTCGACCCTTCCCGCGGCCTCGACTTCCTCGTGCACTCGCGCGAAGCCCACCGCAAAAAATCCTGCCCGATGATCAGCCACCGCCTCGCGCTGATCGATGCCGCCGAAAAATCGCTCACCGTCGAGATGGCCTATCTCGGCGACAACCGCTTCACCGCCGCGCTCGCGCGCGCCGTGCAGCGCGGCATCGAGGTCACGCTCGTCACCGCGGACCAGGCCGACGTCCTCGCGAACATCAACCGCGCCACGTGCGACGCACTCATGCGCCTCACCGGCGCGCCGCAAAACCTCACGATCGTCCTCCTGCCGCGCATGGTGCACAGCAAGGTCGTCGTCATCGACCACCGCTTCTGCGACGTCGGCAGCGCGAACTTCACGTCCCTCTCGCACGGCGTCTACGACGAGATCAACCTCTACGCCGACTCCACCGAGTTCGCTCTCTCTCTCGAGGCCGAGATCGCGAGCCACTGCGAAGACGGCCGCATCGCGGACTCGCGCCTCTCCTACCGCCGCATGTACTCGGTCACCGAGCGCGCGATCATGGCGTACCAGAGTAGGCGAGGCGGTTAGTGGCCACGCCGGCGCCGCCTGCTGATCCTGGCGAACGTGCAAAGCAGGAGCGTCGCCGTCAGATCCTCGGTGCTGCCAAGCACGTGTTCGCCGACGCCGGCTATCACGGCGCATCCATCCACGCGATCATCGAGCGCGCTCAGATCGCGCGCGGCACCTTCTACCTCTACTTCGAGAGCAAGGCCGCCGTCTTCGACTCCATCCTCGACCAGGCGATGGCCGAGCTCCGCTCGCGCATCCACCGCATCGAGGTCGACGACGCCACCGCCCCCGCTCCCCAGGTGCAGCTGCGCGAGCAAGTCGTCGCGACGCTCGAGTACGTCGTGCGCGATCGCGCGCTCGCCACGATCCTCCTCTCCGCGGGCCACACGCCCGAGGCCGAGGCGAGCGAGCGCCTCGAGCAGTTCTTCACCGAGACGCGCGACCTCCTCCGCCGCGCCATCGCGACCGGCATCGAGATCGGCCTGCTCCGCAAGTGCGAGCCAAACCTCGTCGCCGCCGCACTGCTCGGCCTGATCCGCGGCGTGATCGAGTACGTCGTCGCGCAGGGCGATGACGCGAAGGTCGATGATGTCGTGAGCGAGATGTTGATGGTCGCGCTCCGTGGCGTGCTGAAGAGCTGACCCCGCTCGCGCCGGATAAACACGCGTTGCCGGCAACTCGAGCTGCCAGTGCGCGGGAGTCCCAACGTGACAGCTCTGCACGTACTTGAAACCACGTCACTGGGGCGTGGCCCCCTGATTGCGTCGAGCCGACAGCGATGCCCAGATTTACTGCAACGATGCTTACGGTGGTGGCGGCGACGGGCTGCGCACAACTCGATTCCTCCTCGGATACGGCAGAACTACAGCGCGCTCCCGTCGCGTTGCAGTTCCTCAGCATCTCCGACTGGCATGCTCAGCTCGATCCATTCGTGGTCAGTGGGCAGCAGGTCGGTGGTGCCGCGGTGCTGTCGAGCTACTTCAAGGCAGAGCGTGCGGCGAACCCAAACACGCTGACACTGACCGGTGGTGATGCGTTCGGCGCTTCGCCGCCGTTGTCGATGTTCTTCGACGACACGCCCGCGATTCGCGCGATGAACCTGATGGGCATCGACGTCGACACGTTGGGGAATCACAACTTCGACAAGGGCACGGCGTATCTGCAGGCGCGCATCGACGAAGCGGCATTTCCGTACATCGCGGCAAATCTTGTGAATATCGAGGAGAACCTCGTCGGGGTCGCGCCGTACCGCATCTTCACGATGGGCGGCGTCAAGGTCGCGGTCGTCGGCGCGACGAACTTCGACGCACCCGAGCTCGTGAAGCCAGGAAGCTTCGGGACGATCGAAGTGCGCGATCCGGTGCCCGCACTCAACGCCGCGCGCGCACGCGCGCAAGCGGAGGGCGCGCAAGTCACCGTCGCGATCGTTCACATGGGCATCACGGGCGTCGACGCGACCACGGGTCTCGCTTTCGGGCCGCTGATCGACCTCACCAACAACATCGGCGGCTTCGACTTCGTGTTCGGTGATCACACCGACTTCCAGTACAGCGGCATTCACAACAACGCACTCGTGGTCGAGAACAAGAGCAAGGGCCGCACCTATGCACGCGTGCGCGCCGCGATCGATCCAGGCAACGGTCGCGTGATCGATCGCGGGGTCGAGTTCATCACCCCACTCGCCAGCGCCGTCACGCCGGACCAAGCGATCCTCGACATGCTCGCTCCCTATCGCCAGCAGCTGACGGTGCTGAAGAGCGTGGTGATCGGCAGCTCGACCGTCGCGATCAGGCGTGCGGACTCGTGCGGACGCGGCGACGGTCGCCTCTGCGAGTCGCTCATCGGCAACGTGGTGACGGACGCGATGCGCCACGACACCGACGCCGACTTCGCGATCACGAACTCGGGCGGCATCCGCGCGGATCTGACTTGTCCGAGCACCAACAACCCGTTCGACTTCTGCCCGGCGTTCACCGGGACGCCGCTACCGATCACGAACGGCCAGGTGCAGACGGTGTTGCCGTTCGGCAATATCGTCGTGCAGTCGAACATCACGGGCGCCGAGCTGAAGGCGATGCTCGAGAACGGCGTGGCGGGTCTTCCCGGCGCCGTCGGCAGGTTCCCGCAGGTCTCCGGCCTGTGCGCCACCTACGACATCGCCCGCGTCGCGGGTAGCCGCGTCACCAGCGTCGTGCGGCAAGCCGCAGACGGCAGCTGCACCGGCGCAACCGTCGACCTGACCGCCGCAGCGAGTTACGTCGTGTTGCAGAACGACTTCATGGCGAGCGGTGGCGACGGCTATCCGAACGTCAGTGCACGAACCTCGACGCTCGACTTCATGGACAACACGGTCATCCACTACCTGTCCCACGAGTCGCCGGTCAGCCCGACGATCCAGGGTCGGTTGCGGTGCACGTCGAGCGGTGCCGCGGTCTGCCCGACGCAGCTCTAGGCTCGTCGCGCGTGAGAGTCACGTTGCTCGCGTTCGTGTCGGCCCTGGTGTTCGTCGCGTGCTCCAAGTCGTCGAAGCACGAACGAAGATCCACCGAAACCGGTCCCGCGCGAAGTCATCGAACGAGCGCGGATGTTTCCGGTCCGGCAAGAACCGACGGTCGGCGACGAGGTCGAAGAGGCCTGGTCGCGCGAAATAGGGCCCCGCGCTCGTCGACGCGGTCGCCGCGATCGTCGACGAGCTCGCGCCGCAAGCAAAGCAGGAAGTGGAGCGCTCGCTCGCCGAGTGAGCGCTCGCGCTGGCATCGCCGTGGCCATGGTCGGGCACCGGCGGTCGTGCGAGGGCAAGGCCTGTGAGCGGCGGCGAAAAGCCCTGTGAGTTGGCGCGAGCCCGCACAGACGCGCTCTTTTGATCGCCAAGTCACAGGGCGGGCCGCCGGTCACAGGCAGCCACGCGTTCTTTGCCGCCGATCGTTCGTGCGCCTTCTCTCCGAAATCCCAAACCGAAAAATAGATCTGAAACGGAGCGACGCGAGCGAGGGCAAAGCCTGTGATCGGCGGCGAAAAGCCCTCTGAGTTGGCGCGAGCCCGATCGATGCGCGCGATCGGGCGGCGCATTGCACTCGCGCTGCAGTGCCAGTGGAACGCTAATGTCGCTCGAGCCAGAGCTGCGCGGCGCGGACGCGGACGTCGGATCGCGACGTTGCCAGCGCGACGAAGCGCCGGTATTCCGCGGCCGCCTCGCCGGTCCGCCCCGCCTGCTCGAGTGCGCGTGCGCGGCCTTCGCTCGCATCGCCGTCGTTCGGCTTCTCGTTGCACAGGAGCTCGAACAGCGCGAGCGCCGACTCGAGCTTACCCGAGTCGAGAAACGCACTGGCTTTGCCGACGAGCGCAGTGTGGCGATGCGGATCGGCAAGTTGCGCGATGCGATCGTAGATTTCGATCGCACGCTCGAGCTGACGATCGACCACGAGCATCCGCGCGAGCACGAGTTGTGCGTCGGGATCGTCTGCATAGCGGGCTTGCGACAGCCCGGCGATCACGTCGTTCGTGCGTCCGTTGATCAAGTCGTCGCGGAGCTCGGAAAGTGACGCGGGAATGTCGAACGTGATCGGGCCCTGCTCCCCGACCTGTCGGCGACTGTTGCCCATGCAGCGATCGACCTCGCGCCGCAGTAACATCGCTTCGATCATCACCGGCGAAAGCGTGCACGCGAGATCGAACGCTTCACGCGCTTCGGGGAGCCGGCTCAGCGCGAGCAGCACCTTGCCGCGCACGTAGTGCTGCGCTGCATCGTCCGGGGCGCGCGACAGCAACCCATCGATCTCGACGAGCGCTTCTTCGTGATTCCCCCGCGACAGCAGCGCCTTCACGAGAATGTTGTGTGGCTCCGTTCGCGATGGATCTGCGCTCACCGCGCGTCTCGCGTACTCGATCGCCGGGCCTGTTTGGCCGAGTGCGAGATGGATGCGCGCGCGTGTACCGTGGATATCCCACCGATTCGCGGAGTCGACGGCGATCTTATCGAACAGCGCGAGTGCATCTGCAAGGTCGCCCCTCGCTTCGAGCCGCAAGATGTCGGGCGCCGCCGCCGACCACGCGACCGGCATCGCCGCCAACTGTTCCTCGAGCGCCTTACGCGAGAGCGTGTGACAGGTGCGCGCGAGCTTGCCGTACGTCGCGTGTTCGAGGAACGGCTCCACTTGATCGAGTGCTCGCTTCGCCTCCCCCCACTCCATCCATCCCATGCCTTCTTCGATCCGTTTCCAGGTCGCGAAGTCATCCGCAGTCATTCGCTTGTATGCACGCGCGAGCTTCGTGAACGCTTGGTAGGCCTCGTCGACGGTTTGATAACGCTTGTTCGGCTTCGGGTGGCGGCATCGATCGATCACCGTCCACAAGTCAGGATCTCGGCAGCTAAAGATGTAGTCGGAAACGACCTCGCCAATCATGAGAACGATCGCTCGTTGATCGCAACGCGGCCAGGTGCGCTCGACCTCCGGCGCCATCCTGCCCGTCCAGCCTTCAACGCACTTGAATCCGATGCGCAGCTGTTTCAGGACATCGATCTTCGCGAACGGCTCCAGCAGGCGGCCCCATTCTGCGTCATCCACAGCGGAGCAAATCGACCGGTAGATATCGGCGAGCTGCGCACCGAAGCTCGCGAGCTCGGGCGCGACTTCTGCTGCAAACCAGTAGTTACTCGTGATCGCTGCGTACCGAAGCACGAGGCCATCGTCGGACGAGCTGATCGCGTCGATGAGCCCGGGATGCTCCGGCAAGCGCATCCACAGCGCACGGAGCGGCTCGCATTTCTCGCCACCGATCGCGGCGTATTCCATCGCCGTTACGAGACGGCCCTCGCGGTCGAGCGCTTTCTTCACCGCGCTGAATTCGCGCATCCCGTTAGAGACTAGCGCAGCCAAGCGACGGCGCGCACGTCGACTTCGTTGTCGCCGAGGACCGCCGCGTACTCGAGCGTGAACGCCTTCGCCTCGTCGAGCGATGGCACCTCGACGATCGAGAAACCAAAACGGTCTGCGTCTCGTTATTCGAAGACGGCGTTCGTGATCGCAGCAGCGGGCGAGGCGAGGCCCGAGACGCCGCCGGTCTTGCGCTTCACTTCGATCTTGCCGTAGCCGCCGCCGCCGCCGCCGCCGCGGTTGAAGTTCGTAACGACCATCGTGACGGGATCGACGGAGTCGAAGTTGTAGTTGTTGCCGTTCGTCGCCTGCGTCACGCCAGCAGCACCGTTGCCGCCGCGTGCGGGACCACCGCTGCCGCTGTACGTGCCGCCTTGCGCGACGTTCGACGAGGTGGTCGCGCCGTCGTTGCCGAGGGTGCCGCCGCCGGGTGCGCCACCGCCGCCGCCGTTGGCGGTGAGCTGGCCGCTGATCGAGACGTTGGGGGCTTCGATGAAGATCGCGCCGCCGCCGCCGCCGCCACCGCCGCCGTTCGAACCGAGGTTGCTACCGCCCGCGCCCGAGGTGGAGACGTTGGTCGTGATGATGACCGAGTCCATCGCGACCAACGCGATCGCGCCGCCGCCGCCGCCGCCGGGTGCACCGCCACTCGCGCCGCCGGCGTTACCGGCGACGAGTGGGATCGTGGTCGGGCGCGTCGCGCACATGCCGCCGACGCCGGTGAGCACGCCGCCGAAGTTGGAGGGACCGCCGTTGCCGCCCTTCAGGTTGTCGCCACCGCCACCGCCACCGCCGCCTTCAGCGTGGTTGCCGTCGTTGACGCGGCCGGCGCGACCGAGGCAGCCGCCGGTCACCGTGCTCGCGTTGCTGCTGGTGCCGCCGACCGCGCCGACGCTGCCGGTCGCGTTGAGACCGCCGAGCGCGCCCGAGATGGTGATCGTGGAGTTTGCGAACAGCGCGACCGGCCGCGTGCCGCTGAATGACCACTCGTTGCCACCGGAGAGCGTCCACGTGTTTGCGGTCCAGACGGAGACGCCGTTGACGACCTCCCAGCGGATGCCCGACTTCACGCCGGTGCCGGCGGCGCGGATGTCGGTGCTCATCATCTTGATGCTGCCGTCGCCCGCATCGAAGTTGAGCTTGTCGAGCGTGACGTCCGCCGTGGCGCCGACGAGCATCGTCGCGTTGAGGCCGTTTGACGGCGCGAGCGTGAGGCAGTGCGGCGTGGTGCCGCCGCAGCCGTTCGCGCAGGCGACCATCGTGCCGCAGCCAACGAGCATGTCGCCGACGCAGGCGTTGTCAGGGCACGCGTCGATAACGTTCGCGTCGGGGCCGGTGCCCGGTTTTTCGCACGTGTCGGTCGCGACGCTGCACTCGAGCCCATCGGGACACTCGCGATTCATGCCGCACGGTGCACCGGCTTTTGGTGTTGGGCTGAAGCAGCCGACGAGGCCGACCACGAGCGCGCAGTTAAGGACGACGACCCGCATCGTCACCATTGTATCCGAGCCGCTACTGGAAAGTGACGCCCTCGACCACTGCCGTCGGGCTCTGTGTCCCACTCGCGGTACCAATGTGCCGTCGGATGTGGATGCGACCGAGCGCGCCACCACCGCCGCCGCCCTGCGAGCTCGTCGTGACGGCCATCGCGTCCTGCACGGTGCAGCTCGAGCCGTTGGTTGGAGCGGTCGTGCCCGCAGCTCCCGATCCTCCTCGGCGCGTGACCGGCGTCGCCCCGGGTGTGGGCACGCAGCTGAAGGCACCGCCGACCGCAGGCGTGCGCGAGGTCAACGTGCCGCGCGCGCCATCGGCACCGCCGGCGGGTGCGCCACCCGCGCCGCCATTTGCCGTGAGCGCTCCTGTCACATTCACGATCGGCGCTTCGAGGAGGATCGCGCCGCCGCTTCCGCCGCCGCCACCACCACCCGATCCCGTTGTCGCCGAGAGCCCGCCTGCGCCTGGCGCCACGATCGCGCCGCTGACGTCGATCGATCCCATCGCGACGAGCATCACCGCGCCGCCACCGCCGCCGCCGCCGTTGCCCGTTGCTTGTCCACCGTGACCGCCGCCGCTGCCGCCGCGCAGCGGGATCGTGGTGGGTGACGGCGCGCAGACGGTGCCGCCGCCGCCCGTCGGATTCGCTTGATTCGATGGACCACCGTCGCCGCCCGCGGTCACGGCGCCGCCACCGCCACCACCTTCGCCAAACGCAGCGCCGATCGCGGTGTTGTTCCTGCCCGCGCGTCCGCGGCAGCCGCTGGGCGCCGTCGAGTTGTTGCCGCTCGTCGCGCCGGGACCGCCGTTCGTCGTGAGGCCGCCGGCGTCGAGCGTCGTCGTGACGGTGATCGTCGTGCGCGCGAACAGCACGAACGGCGGTGCGCCGGTCGCGTCGGCGTCCTCGAGCGTCGCGATGTTCCACGAATTCGCGCTGAACACGCCGTTGCCTTCGACGAGCTCGAAGCCGATGCCCGCGATCACGCCCGCGCCGGCCGCGCGGATCTCGGTGGTGACCATCGCGTCGTCGGTCACCGTGATGCGGCCGTTGTCGGTGTCGAAGTCGAGATCGGCAATGCTGACGTCGGCGGTCACGCCGGCGAGTAGCGCGACGGTGACGCCGTTCGACGGCGCGAGCTCGAGACAGTGCGGCGTCGCGCCGCCACATCCGTATGCGCACGTCGTCGAGCTGCCGCAGCCAATCAGAGTATCGCCATCGCACGCGGTCCCCGGACACGCGTCGGGCTCGACCTGCGTTCCAGGTTTCTCGCACGTGTTGGACGCCGCACACTCGAGCCCGTCGGGACAGTCACCATTGCTCGCGCAGGCTGCTCCTGCGCGAGGTGCCGGACTGAAGCAACCCGCGAGGAATACGGCAATGACCACCCGCATCTCATCGCCATCTTCGCAGGTGCGTCACGTCGTACGCAATCGGACCTCATTTTTGTAGCCCCGGATACCAAACACCGCGAACGACCCTGCGCACCAAAGAGATCTTATTTTGCCAAGGGTTAGAAATGGACTGACGCGTCAGTCGCCACTAGACTGACGCGTCAGTCTACCTGTATCTATTGCTCGTAGTTCTGCACAGGGAAACGAACGCATGACCAAGACGCCAGACAAAATCGTGATCGGGATCGATGTCGGAAGCACGACGGTGAAGATGACCGTCGTCGATCCGACGACCAAAGAGATCCTGTGGTCGAAGTATCTGCGTCACGAGACGCGGCAGCCAGAGATGACGCGGGAGATGCTCAAGGAGATCCACGCGGCATTCCCGGACATGCCGAACGACAACATCCGCACGTTCATCACCGGCTCGGGTGGCAGCCCGATCGCGCCGATCCTCGGCAGCAAGTTCGTGCAGGAAGTGAACGCGGTGACGATGGCGGTGGAGAAGCTCCACCCCGACGTCGGCAGCGTGATCGAGCTTGGCGGTCAGGACGCCAAGATCATCATGTTCAAGAAGAACGAGGAGACGGGCGACAAGACCGCTCAGACCTCGATGAACGACAAGTGCGCGTCGGGCACCGGCGCCACCATCGACAAGTGCGTGCTGAAGGTCGGCATGCCCCGCGAAGAAGTGCCGGGCCTCAAGTTCGATGCGACGAAGCTGCACCACGTCGCCGCGAAGTGCGGCGTGTTCGCCGAGACGGACATCGTGAACCTCGTGAAGTCGGGCATCCCGCGCAACGAGATCATGAACTCGCTCGCCGACGCGATCGTCTCGCAGAACCTCGCCGTCTTGACGCGCGGCAACACGCTGAAGAGCAAGGTCCTCCTGCTCGGCGGGCCGAACACGTACCTGCCGTTCCTCCAGGAGTGCTGGCGCCTTCGCATCCCCGAGGCGTGGGCCGAGCGCGGTTATGACTACGACAAGACGGTTCCGATCGAGGAGCTGATCTTCGTCCCGAAGAACGCAGACCTCTACGCCGCATACGGCGCCGTGCTGTTCGGTCTCTACGAGGACGAGACGGTCGGCAAGTACCGCGGCCTCGACCCGCTCGACGAGTTCATCAACCACGGCCGCAAGTCGAAGCTCGGCGAGAGCGCCGGCCCGGGTCTCGTCGAGATGCCCGAGCAGCGCGACGCGTTCGTCGAGAAGTACCGCACGCCGGACTACCAGGACGCCACGCTCGAGGCCGGCAAGGTCTATCGCGGCGTGATCGGCCTCGACGGCGGATCGACGTCGTCGAAGTGCGTGTTCATCGACGAGAACGAGAACATCCTCAAGAAGGTCTACACGCTCTCCAAGGGCAACCCGATCCAGGACATGAAGGACATGTTCACGGATATGCGGAAGTGGGCCACCGACCAGGGCGCATCGCTCGAGGTCACCGGCTTCGGCGTCACCGGTTACGCCGGCGACGTGCTCGAGCGTTCGCTCGGCGCCGACGCGAACATCGTCGAGACGGTCGCGCACATGATGAGCGCGAAGCGCTGGTTCCCGAGCGTCGACGTCATCTGCGATATCGGCGGGCAGGACATCAAGGTGATGTTCATGCAGAACGGCGACGTGAAGAACTTCCGTCTGTCGAACAGCTGCTCCGCCGGTAACGGCATGCTGCTGCAGGCGATGGCCGATCAGTTCGGCATCCCGGTGAAGGCGTACGCCGACGTCGCGTTCGAAGCGCGCCTCGCACCGAAGTTCAGCTACGGCTGTGCCGTCTTCCTCGACTCCGATCGCGTGAACTTCCAGAAGGAAGGCTACGCGAAGGAGGAGCTGCTCGCGGGCCTCGCGCTCGTGCTTCCGAAGAACATCTGGCAGTACGTCGTGCAGATTCCGCGCATGGCCGAGCTCGGCCGCGTGTTCGTGCTCCAGGGCGGCACGCAGAAGAACGTCGCGGCGCTCAAGGCGCAGGTCGATTACATCGAGAAGCGCGTCCCGAACGCCGAGGTCTACCTCCACCCGCACTGCGGCGAGGCAGGCGCGATCGGCGCCGCGTTCGAAGCGCTGCGCGTCACGCGCCGCCGTAACACGACGACGTTCGTCGGTTTCGATCAGGCGATCGAGATCGAGTACACGTCGACGAACGACGAGGTCACGCGTTGCAACTTCTGCCCGAACAACTGTTCGCGCACGTTCATCGACACCAAGACGCTCGACGGCAAGACGGCTCGCTACATCTCCGGCTTTTCCTGCGAGAAGGGCACCGTCGAGAACATGGACGCGCTGAAGAAGCTCAACAAAGAGCGTCAGACGCGCATGAAGAAGTATCCGAACCTCGTCGACTACGAGGCCAAGCTCGCGTTCAAGAGCTTCTACGAGCCGCTGCCGATGCCAAGCCACGGCACGCCCGTCGACGACGTCGTCGTCAAGAAGACGCTGCTCGGCGCGGTTCGCCACAAGCCGATCAAGCGCGCCTTCCAGCGCGCGAGCGCGGACGTGTGGGCGAAGCGCCGCGACGTTCGCATCGGCATCCCGCGCGTCTTGAACCTCTACTCGACGGGCCCGTTCTGGCGTGCGTACTTCGAGGTGCTCGGTGTCGACTCGCGGAACGTCGTGTTCTCCGACGAGACCGGCGAAGAGATGTGGCAGGCCGGCGGCAAGTACGGCTCGGTCGATCCCTGCTACCCGAGCAAGGTCTGCCAGGCGCACATCCACAACCTCCTGTTCAAGCACCACGAGAAGAAGCCGCTCAACTACATCTTCTTCCCCGGCATCACGCACATCCCGACGTTCATCGTGAACCAGATGGACACGGCGAGCTGCCCGGTCGTGTCGGGCACGCCGAAGGTCATCCGCGCGGCGTTCACGAAGGAGACCGACTTCTTCGCCGAGCGCGGCATCTCGTATCTCGACACGGCGGTCACGCTCAACGAGCCGCTGATGTGCAAGAAGCAGATGCTCGCGGAGTGGGGCCCGCTCCTCGGTGTTACCGAGGACGAGAACTCCCACGCGATCGACGAGGCGTTCAAGGCCGTGCAGGCGTTCGAGGACGAGATGGAGCGCAAGGGTCGCGAGATCCTCGACGAGGTGACGCGCGAGAACCGCGTCGCGCTCGTGATGCTCGGCCGCCCGTATCACAACGATCCCGGCATGAATCACGCCGTGCTCGAGGAGTTCCAGGCGCTCGGCTATCCAATCCTCTCGATGCGGTCGTTGCCGCGCGACAAGGATCGGATGGACAAGCTGTTCGCCGAGGACATCGCGAAGGGCGTGATCCAGAACGGCCTCGATGTCACCGACGTGTGGCCCGAGAACTACTCCACCAACTCGGTGCAGAAGGTCTGGGCGGCGAAGTACGCATCACGCCACCCGAACATCGCGTGCCTCGATCTGTCGAGCTTCAAGTGCGGCCACGACGCCCCGACCTACGGTCTGATCGATTCGATCATTGCCTCGGCCGGCAAGGCGTACTCCGCGCTGCACGACATCGACGCGAACAAGCCGAGCGGATCGATCAAGATCCGCGTCAAGACGTACGCCTACACCTTGATGCTGCTCAAAGAGAAGCTCGAGGATCAGGGGCTGAAGAAGGTCGAGCTCGATCGCTCGGTGTCCGAGAAGAAGCTCGACATGCTGCGTGCACTCCAGACGAAGCTCGCGGGGGTCGGTCGCACGGACGACAAGATCGACCTCGCGGTGAAGACGCTCGACGAGCAGGTCTCTGCTTGGCGCGCCGCTGATGAAGCTAACAAGCCCAAGGCCAAGCGCGCCCAGGCTCTCAACGTGGTCCGGACCTAAGGAACAAGACATGAGCACGACGAACAACAAGAATGGCAACAGCGACCTCGACGTCACCTCGATCGAGGCAATCGAAGCCGAGCTCAAGAAGTTCGAGCTCGAGGAGCGCAAGCGCCTCGGTCTTCCCGTCGAGGATGCGAAGCACTGGTTCGACGCGGTGCCGCGCGAGTTCACGCGCGATCAGCGCGAGCACACCACGATCCTCGTCTCCGGTCTGACGATGGCGCACGACCTCTTCATCCAGTCCGCGCTCCGCGGCCTCGGCTACAAGGTCATGGCCCTCGACGTCGCCGATAACGACGCGCTCCAGTACGGACGCGAATACGGCAACCGCGGCCAGTGCAACCCGACGTACTTCACCGTCGGCAACCTCGTGAAGTACCTCGACGGTCTTCGCGCGCGCGGCATGAAGAACGACGAGATCGTCAAGAACCACGTCTTCATCACCGCCGGTGCATGCGGCCCGTGCCGGTTCGGCACGTACGTCACCGAGTACCGCAAGGCGCTCCGCGATTCTGGCTTCGACGGCTTCCGCGTCCTGCTGTTCCAGCAGACTGGCGGCCTCAAGCAGGCGACCGGCGACGGCGTCGGCCTCGAGATGAACCCGGCGTTCTTCTGGGGCATCGTCCGCGGCGTCCTGGTCGGCGATTGCTTGAATGCGCTCGGCTACCGCATTCGCCCGTACGAGGTGGAGCCGGGCGCCACCGACCGCGCGATCGAGACGAGCAAGCGCGCCATCGCGCAGTCGTTCGAGAACGGCACCTCGCTGCCGATGGTGCTCTACAAGGTCCGCAAGATCATGGGCGCCGTGAAGGTCGACCGTACCCGTCCGAAGCCGCGCGTCGGCATCATCGGCGAGTTCTGGGCGATGACGACGGAAGGCGACGGCAACTACGGCCTGCAGCGCTTCCTCGAGGCCGAGGGCGCCGAGCCCGACATCCAGATCGTGACGTCGTGGCTCCTCTATATGATCTGGCAGGGCCGCTACGACACGGCGCAGCGCTCGACGCTCAAGGGCGTCGACAAGTCGAAGGACGAGCACGGCGGCAGCAAGTTCAGCCTCAAGGGCGTCGACGTGCGCAAGCGCCTCGCGTCGATGTGGGCCGGCGAGCAGGTCCTCCGCGGTCTGTTCCACACGTTCGCGAAGGCGATTGGTCTCAACGACTACCACCTGCCCGACATGAACCAGATCGCCGAGATCAGCCACTCGTTCTACGACAACAACCTCCGTGGCGGCGAAGGCCACATGGAAGTCGGCAAGCTAATCCAGAACGTCGCTTACTCGAAGGTCAACATGACCCTCTCGGTGAAGCCGTTCGGTTGCATGCCGTCGTCGTCGGTCTCCGATGGCATCCAGTCGTTCATCACCGAGCTCTATCCGCAGGGCATCTTCCTGCCGATCGAGACGAACGGCGATGGCGCGGTGAACGTGTACTCGCGCGTCCAGATGCAGCTCTTCAAGGCCAAGCAGCTCGCCCAGCGCGAAGTCGACACGGCACTCGCCGAGGTCGGCATGACGATGGACGAAGTGCGCGCGTACTTGAAGAAGCACCCGTCGCTCCAGAGCGCGTTCCACAAGTCGCCGCATCGCGCGGGCTGCACGACCGCTGACCTCGTCTACGAGGTCGGCGCGCGCAAGAACAAGCTCTCGTACTTGAAGAACACGATCGTCAATGCGCTCACCGGCAAGGCCGACAAGGAGCACGCGATCGCGCACGAGAACCTGCTTGCGGTCGCGCGCAAGGCCGCCGCGAAGACGAACAAGAAGAAGAGCGTCGTCACCGTCGCGCCCGAAATCGACCCCGAGGATCAGGCGGCGCCGCCGATCCCCGCTGGCCGCAAGAGCCTCCGCGTCGTGAATTAACCGACGAGAAATTGCCCCGCGCCAGGTGCGCGGGCACCATCGCCTTCAACTTAGTTAGCTTGGGAACGCCGACATTGCCGTGTCGGCGTTCGTCATTTCGGAGGCGTGTCCGCGCGGTCCGCGTCCGCACGCGGTCCGCACGCGGTCCGCACGCGGTCCGCACGCGGTCCGCATGCAGTCCGCACGCGGTCCGCATGCAGTCCGCACGTGGTCCGCGTCCGCACGCGGTCCGCACGCGGTCCGAATGCAGTCCGCACGCGGTCCGCACGCGGTCCGCACGTGGTCCCGATCAACGGTCACAGAGCCGCAGAGCCACAGAGCAGAGATCTAATTTTCGGAGCACACGCGTGTCCCCGAAAAGGTCTGCTCGGTGGCTCTGTGGCTCTGTGACCCGCCGATCTGGAACACGAGCGGAACACGAGCGGAACACGAGGAACACGAGCGGAACACGAGCGGAACACGAACGGAACACGAGCGGAACACGAGCGGAACACGAGCGGAACACGAGCGGAACACGAGCGGAACACGAGCGGAACACCAGCGAACGCGCGAAGCGAAAGACAATCCTCTGCGTCGCGCGGCGCCTTGGCGACTCGCACGTGATGCCGGCGGAAGACGTTCTGTATCCCGTCGCGTGCACCGTCGTGCGTGTCACGGTCGGGAGTTCGCGCCAGTGGCGCTGGCATTCGCCGCGCATCCTCGCGACGATCACACCATGCTCGAACCACGGCGCGAGCTGCCGAAGCTGACCGACCGCTATCCACTCGGGAACGGGCTCGAAGTCGGTCCGTTCTGTCTCGGCCTCGTGGGCGAGGCCGCGATCGTGCCGGCCGCGTTCGAGGCAGGCATCAACTTCTTCTTCGTCAGTGCCGACATGCACTGGCCGCTGTACGAGCAGACGCGGCGCGGGCTCGAGTTGCTCGTGAAGGACAAGCCAGCGGCGCGCGATCAGATCGTGCTCGGCCTCGTGTCATACGTCACGCAGCCGGAGTTCTGCTGGGTGCCGTTTCAAGAGGCGCTCGAGGAGATGCCGGGGCTTGGTCGCGTCGACGTGACGATCGCCGGCGGCAGTTATGGCGAGGAGATCGGGCGCCGCCTGGGCATCTACAAGCAGCACAAGGACGCGGCGTACCTCGGCGTGCGCGGGACCGGTGCGACGTTTCACGATCGCGCGGCGATGTTGCCGATCCTCGACGAGAAACGCGTCGACATCGCGTTCGTTCGCTACAACCCGGTGCATGCGGGGGCGGCGAAGGATCTATTTCCGAACGTGCGCGACGAGCATCCGCTCCTGTTCAACTTCAAGAGCACGTTTGGTCATATGGAAGAGCACGAGTACCAGGCGGTCGGCGTTGGCGCCGACTTCTGGCGCCCGCACCAGACCGACTATTATCGGTTTGCGCTGACGCAACCGGCGATCGACGGCATCTTGTGCGCGCTACCGACGGTGGGGGCGGTGCGCGATCTCGCCGACGCGCTCGCAAAGGGCCCGCTCGACGAGGACGATCACCAGTACCTGCTCGATCTCGGTGAGCTGGCGCGGGGCCGGGCGACCGTCAAGAGTTGAGCTTCTAGTTGAATTTGGAGCCGTGATCCGTCGTAGATTGCTCGCGTGAGCGAGCGGGCCATCACGAAGGCTTGGGAAGCGGGCAAGGCCGCGTGGCCCGACGTCGAGCTCGCACGGGAGGACTTTGCCGCGCATCTCGAGAGCGTGGACCCCACGGCGGTGAGCCAGTTTCCGGCAGACCTCTACCTCGCGGCCGCGTGCGTGACGCGGGATCCCGCGGCGCTGACGATCTTCGACAAAGAGGTGCTGGTCTCCGCGCGCGGTGCGATCGGCGCTATCGACAGCAGCGCAGAGTTCATCGACGAAGCGCTGCAGCGGCTCCGCACGTCGCTGATGGTCGGCGACAACAGCGCCCCGCGGCTGACGATGTACGCGGGCCGCGGTCCGCTGCGCGCGTGGGTCGGCATCGCGGCCGCACGCACCGCGCTCATGATGCGCCGCTCGCAGAAGCGTGCGCGCGAGGTCACGACCGACGACGACTGGACCAGCTCGCTCGCGATGATCTCGACGAACAACCCCGAGCTCGAGCTGCTGAAGCGTCAGTACGCGGCCGCATTCAGCGTCGCGTTGCACGATGCCGTGCAGAGCCTCGAGCCGCGCATGCGCTCGGTGCTGAAGATGTCGTACGTCGACGGCCTCACGATCGACGAGATCGGGACCATCTACGTCGTGCATCGCGCGACCGCGGCCCGCTGGATCCAGCGCGCGTGCGACGAGGTGTTCGACCGGACGCGGGCACTGCTCGCGGATCGGCTATCGCTGTCGTCGACAGAGCTCGATCGCATGAACGCGCTGGTGCGCAGCCAGCTCGACGTGAGCCTCTCGCAGCTGTTGCCGACAAACGTCAGCGGTGGCGGCAGCGGCGACACCGAATAGCGATCTATCTGCGGTGTAGATGCCGCCCTCGAACAGATGTCGCATTCTCGCGGCGAAAACGATTAACGTCGATGTGCTTTGCGGCCGGACGCGCCAACGGAGTGCCCCAACGACGACACCTTGGGTGCGTTGGTGCAGCACGCGCTCGACGCGAAGGAAGCAGCGCGCGTCAGCTCGCACATCGATACGTGCGAAGCGTGTCGCGCGATCGTCGTCGCGGCCGTGCGTGGTGAATCGCAGACGCCGCCGCAACAGTTTCCAGGAGGCACGCCGAGCGTGCCGCTCGTCGCGCGCGTCGAGAAGTCCCTCGTCGGCACGCGCATGGGGCGCTACGAGATCCGCTCGTTGCTCGGCGCCGGCGGCATGGGGCAGGTGTTCGCCGCGTACGACGCCGAGCTCGATCGCTCGATCGCGCTGAAAGTCCTCAGGCCGGAGCTCGCGCGGGCGGCGAGCGTGCTCGCAGATCGCCTCGTGCGCGAGTCGCGGCTGATGGCGAAGATCGCGCATCCGTCGGTGATCACCGTCTACGACATCGGTCGCGAAGGCGACGCGGTGTTCATCGCGATGGAGATGATCCGCGGCGAGACGCTCGGCGCGCTGATCGCGCGTGCGAAGCCAGGCTGGCGCGAGATCGCGACGATCTTCGAGCGAGCCGGGCAGGGGCTCGCGGCGGCACATGACGCCGGCATCGTGCATCGCGACTTCAAGCCGGAGAACGTGCTCGTCGAGAGCGACGGCGCGCAGATCACGAAGATCGTCGTCACGGACTTCGGCATCGCGATGGCCGCGGTCCTCGCCGAAGCCGTGCACGAGGTGCAGCAGCAGGGGACGAAGAAGGACGTGCGGCTGACGGCGCCGGGTGTCGTGATCGGCACGCCGGCGTACATGGCGCCGGAGCAACTCGCCGCCGGCCATGTCGATCGGCGCGCCGACGTGTTCGCGTTTTCGGTCTCGCTCTGGGAGGCGCTGTTCGGTGCGAGGCCGTTCCTCGGAAACACCGTCGAGCAGATCCGCAAGGCGATGCGAGTGAAGCCGAAAGCACCGCGCGTGAGTGTCCCGAGCCGGCTCGTGCGCGCTCTCGAGCGCGGCCTCGCGATCGATCCCGACAATCGCTGGCCCGACATGCGCTCGCTCCTGCGCGAGCTCGCCGCCGTGCGATCGACGCGGCGGCGCACGATCGTGATCGCGAGTGCGGCGGGCGCGGCGCTCGTCGGCGCGGGCATCGCGGGCGCGTTGATCCTTACACGCAGCGAGGCGATCGATCCCTGCGCGAAGGGCCTCGAGGGCATCGTGCACTCGGAGGCAGTCGCGCGCGATGTCCACAAAGGGCTCGACGCGACGGGGAAGCAGAGGCTCTCCGACACGCTCGCGGCGTGGCGTACGACGCACGCCGCGACGTGCAAGCCGGATCGCGAGCCGGTGCAGGCGCCGACAGTGGTCGCGTGTCTCGACGCGCGCGAGCTCGAGATCGCCGCGTTTCTCGACGACGCGAAGCGCGACGGTGTCAAGGCGTCCCGGATGACGCGCGTGATGCTCGACCCCGCGCGCTGCAAGGATCCGCGTCAGGGTCTCCTGTTCGCGCGCGTGCCGGCGGAACCGGCCGAGCGCCGCGCGGTGAGCGAGCTGCGCTATCGCGCGTTCGAGATCGAGGCGGCGCGCGATCGCTCCGAGTTTTCGACCGCTCTACCCGCGGCGGCGAAGCTCGTCGAGGATGGCAAGCAGGCGTGGCCTCCCGTGCAGGCCGAGCTCCTGTACTTGCTCGGAACGACACAGGCGCTGGGCGGCGAGAACGAGGTGGCGATCGAGACGCTGCGCCATGCAGCCGCGCTGGGCGAGCGCACGCACCACGCGTACATCGCGGCGAATAGCTGGATCCAGCTGATCCAGACAGCCGCGCTCGATGCCGAGGATCCGGATCGCGCGCTCGAATACGCGGCGTATGCGGATGCGGCGCTCGACGGCATCGGTCGCCCGCCGGATCTCGAGGTGTTGTTCCTGTACTTCAAGGGCACGTCGATGGTCGAGGCGGACCAGGCCAAGGAGGCCGAGGCGTTGCTTCACCGCGCGATCGAGATCGCGGAGAAGAGCGCGCCGCAGTACCTCGCACGCGCGACGCTCGGGCTCGGCTACCTCTACGAGGATCAGGGACGATATACCGATGCCGTCGCCGCCTACCGCCGCGCGATCCGACAGCTCGCGAGCTCGACGACGACCACGTCCGCGCACACGTTCCGCGAGCGGCTGGCGATCAACCTCGCCCTGCTCGGCGAGTCAGCCGAGGCGGAGAAGCTCGCGCGTGAAGCGGTCGCGATCGCCGAGCAGACGCTGCCTGAAGGCAACGTGGATCGCGCGATCGTGCACACCACGCTCGGGCAAGTGCTGCACACGATCGGCAAGAGCGAGCCCGGGCTCGCAGAGGTGCGGCTCGGCGCGAAGATGTTCGTGAAGGTGATGGGCGAGCGCAACGAGCGCTACGGTGAGATCCTCGCGCTCGAAGGCAACATCCTCGTCGAGACGGAGCAGTACGCGGAGGCAGCGAAGGTGCTCGCACGCGCGTGCGAGATCGTCGCGTCGGGCTTCAATACGTTCACGTCGCAGTACGCCGAGTGCTTGCTGAGTCACGCGATCGCGCTCGACGGCATTGGCAAGACAAAGGCCGCACTCGTGCTCGCCGACGAGGCCCTCGACACCCTCGAGCTGATCGACGGCGATACCCATCCGCGCGTTGCGAGTGCACACGTGCAGCGCGGCGCGCTGCGTGTGGTCGCCGGGCGGCAAGCGGATGCGATCGTCGACTTCGAGGTCGCGATCGCCGCGTTCGAGAAGCTCACGCTCGAGCCCGGCCACCTCGCCGGTGCGAAGTGGGCGCTCGGCAGGACGCTCTGGAAGTCGCAACGCGCGCGCGCGAAGCAGCTCGTCGAGGAAGCGGTCGCGCTGTTCGCGAAGGCGTCGGCGTCGTGGGCACAGGCGAAGGCCGATGCGGAAGCCTGGCTACGGACCGACGGTCAGCCGCCGACGCCATAAGTCGACAGAGAACACGGCGAGACCGATCCAGATCACGACGAACGCGGCGAGGCGTTCGAGCGGCACCGGCTCGCCAAACGCGAGCACTGCGAGCAGGAACTGGCCGGTCGGCGTGAGGTACTGCAAGAACGCGAGGGTCGAGAGCGGCAGGCGGCGCGCCGAGCTCGCGAACATGACGAGCGGGACGGCCGTGATGAGGCCGGTCCCGGCGAGCAGCAAGTGCGTCGAGATGTCGGCGTGACCGAACGCGCCGGGCGTGAGCAAGAGGTAGCCGAGCGCGACCGGCGCGATCAGGATCGTCTCGACCGTCGAGCCGACGAGCGCGTCCACCTTCGCCGTCTTGCGCACGAGCCCGTAGAAGCCGAACGAGCTCGCGAGCACGAGCGCGACCCATGGCGCGCGCCCGGTGCGCAGCGTGAGCAGCGCGACCCCGGCGGCGGCGAGCATGATCGCGATCCACTGCAGGCGCGAGAGCCGCTCGCGCAGCAGCAGCGTACCGAGCGCGACCGAGACCAACGGGTTGATGAAGTAGCCGAGGCTCGCGTCCAGGAGGTGCCCACGGACCGTCGCCCACACGAAGACGCCCCAGTTGACCGTGAGCAGCGTCGCGGAGATGGCCGAGGTGCCGAGCACGCGGACGTCGCGCAGTGCCTCGCGGACTGCGCCGAGCTGCTTCGCAAGCGCGACGAGCACGAGGAACGCGAGCAAGCCCCACAGCGCGCGATGCGCGAGCAGCTCGATGGGGCTGACGTGCGCGAGCAACTTCCAGTAGGCTGCGACGACGCTCCACAGCGCGTACGCGATGATGCCGTGGACGAGCCCTTTGGTCCGCTCGGACATGTTCGGTTCCGGCCCAGCTTGCCATGTGCGGTTCAGCAATGTTCAGCTCGACGCATGACGAGATGGGTGAAGCGTTGCGTCGTCGCGATGGCGCTCCTGCTGTGTGTTCCTCGGGTCGCTTCGGCGTTCTGCGGCTTCTACGTGACGGGGAGCGATCAGCAGCTCGCGGCCGACGCGACGCAGGTCGTACTGATGCGAAAGGGGACGCGGACCGTCCTCTCGATGCAGAACAACTACAAGGGGCCGGTCGCCGCGTTCGCGATGGTGATTCCGGTGCCGGTCGTGCTCAAGGAAGCGGACGTGAAGACGCTACCGAAGGCCGTGTTCACGAACGTCGAGCGCATGGGCGCGCCACGGCTCGTCGAGTACTGGGAGCAGGATCCGTGCGCGCCGCCCGTCGAGTACGACTCGCGCCAGCGCTCCGTCGCGAAGCCAGCACCGGCACCGCGGGCGAAGATGGCGTCGAAGGACGACCTCGGCGTCACCGTCGAGGCGCAGTTCACCGTCGGCGAATATCAGATCGTGATCCTGTCCGCGAAGGAAACGACGGGCCTCGACACCTGGCTGCGCCGCGAGAAGTACACGATCCCCGCGGGCGCCGAGCCGCTGCTCCGTCCGTACGTCGAGAGCGGGATGAAGTTCTTCGTCGCGAAGGTCGACGTCAAGAAGGTGCAGTTCACCGCGGACGGTCGCGCTGATCTCTCGCCGTTGCGCTTTCACTACGACCACGAGCGCTTCGAGTTGCCCATCCGCCTCGGCCTCGCGAACAGCACGGGCACGCAGGATCTGATCGTGAGCATCCTCGCGCCGAACCAGCGCTACGAGGTCGCGAACTACAAGAACGTCACGATCCCGACGAACCTCGAGGTCGAGGACGCGGTGCGCGAGCGCTTCGGCTCGTTCTACGCGGCGCTGTTCGATCGCACGATCGAGAAGAACCCGGGCGCCGTCGTCACCGAGTATGCGTGGCAAGCGTCGACGTGCGATCCGTGCCCGGGTCCGACGCTCAACTTCAACGACTTCGCGACGCTCGGTGCCGACGTCCTCGAGCCGAACCAGCAGATCGCGGATCCGCCGGGGACGCGCCCCGCACCGCCGAGGGGTCAGCCCGCGAAGCCGGTGCCGCCGCCGTCGCCGCCGATGCGTCGCCGCATGCCGAGCGGCTTCGGCAACGACTTCGTGCTCACGCGTCTGCACGCGCGCTACGGCAAGGACATCAAGGACGACCTCGTGTTCAAGGCCGCGCCGCCGATCGTCGGTGGTCGCGAGCACGTGGTCGCGAACGGCAAGCTCGAAGAAGGCTCGCAGTCGTCGAGCATCAACAACTTCCAGGGCCGCTACGCGATCCGTCACCGCTGGACCGGCAAGGTCGCGTGCAAGAACCCGCAACGAAATGTCTGGGGCGGTCCGCCGGGTGGCGGCATGCCGCAGCCGCGCTCCGCGCTGAACCTCGCGTTCGCGCCACGCGGTCAGGTGCAGATCGCGAAGTCGATCAAGCAGGACGTTCCGGAGATCGGCCTCAAGAAGGGCAAGCTCGATCCGATCGCGCCGCCGAAGACGCCGAAGACGCAGTCGCCGCCGCCGAAGGCGCCGGCGCCGACGCCGCCCAAGCAGTAGCGGTCGTGCTACACGGGCGGCATGAAGCTCGACTGGTCTCGCCTCGATGGCCTGCGCGCCCGCGCACACTCGACGATCATCAAGCTGCCGGGCAAAGCAGGTGACCTCGCGCGCAAGGCGAACGAAGCGCTCGGCCGGCCGCTCGCCGACGAGAGCGAGCTCGCCGACCGGCGCGCGTTCGAATCGCGCGGCGCGGTGCAGACGCCGGTGACCTCGTCGTCGGTGCCGAGCAACCGCGAAGCCGCGCCGGTCATCGTCTATCACATGGACAAGACGCGCCGTGACGCGGGCAAGCTGACCGAGCTCCTCGACGGCGCGGGCATCCCGTACAAGCTCTCCAACATTCAAGAAGACCCGGCGGCGCAGATGGCCGTGCGTCGCGACAGCAAGGGCTTTCGGTTGCCGGTCGTGTTCATCGCGGGCGAGCCGATCGGCGGGCGCACCGAGCTCACGAACCTCATCTCGACGGGCGAGATGAAGAAGCGCGTGTTCGGCGGTTAACGGACCGGTGCGATCGCGGCGTCGGTCGCGATCGCGCGATAGCCGCCGCCTTGCATCTGGCAGTCGTCGTTGACGTAGAGGTACTCGACGCCCGGCGCGGCCGCGAACGGCATCGGCGCGTCGAAGTCGGGGTGCTTGCACTGGAGGACGTCGACGGACTTCGTCTTCTCCGGAACCCAGCGGCCCGGATCGCACTCCTTGTACTTCCCCTTCGCATGCCGCTTGCGCACGGCAGTCGCCGCGGCGATCGCGAGCTTCTCGCGCTTGCACGCGAGCGCGAGCTTGTCGGTGCCGGCCGCGAGCGCCAGGGTCAGCGTCTTGCCGTCGTCGCTGGCGGTGCCGAGATAGAGCGTCTTGCTCGCCGGCTTGAACGCTTCGCCGTCGGGTGCCATGCGCTCGACCAGCACCATGCCGCGCTCACCCACGTGGCGCAGCGTCCAGGTCTCGAGCCTCGGGCCGGTCGCAGGTGGCACGAGGCCTGTCGAGTAGAAGCGAAACACCAACGGGGGCGCGACGGCGAGCTCGGCATCGGGTGCGGGCGGCGCCGGAGCTGCATCGACCGCCGCATCGGGCGTGATCGCGACCGGCGTCGCGGTCGTCGTCGCAGAAGGCGACGAGCTGCACGCCTGCAGGTAAAGTACGAGCAAAACCCGGTGCATCGCGTGACGTTACCACCCGGCCCTCGTCGTGGTATTGAGCGCTACATGTCCGAGGAGCACGAGAAGGCCGACAAGAAGTGGACGGCCGTTGCGACCGAGAAGGTGTTGTCAGCCCTCAATCGCGCCGACGAGATCGGTGGCGAGGTTCGAGACTACGTCCAGGAAAAGGTCGTCGCGGACCCGCGCTACGTCAACGCGCGCAAGCGCATCGCGAAGCTGTTCGGCCGCAGCTACGAGTCGCACGGTGAGGTGAAGGCGAAGGCGGAGGTTCGCGCGGAAGCCGTCGCCGCCGCTGCCGCGACCACCGCGCCGAAGAAGACCGAAGGTGCGCTCGGCGATCCGACGTTGAAGGCGCAGGTCTACGGCAAGAAGAGCTGCCCGTGGAGCGGCCGCGCGATCACGCTGCTCGAGCGTCACAAGGTCGACTACGACTTCGTCGATCTCGAGGAGCCGGAGCACGAGTCGAAGCTCACGCGCCTTGTCCTCGAGACGAAGCAGAACACGGTCCCGTACATCTATCTGCGCGGCTACTTCATCGGCGGCTTCAACGCGCTCTCGGAAGTGGACCGCCTCGGTCAGCTCGAGGTCGCGCTGATGACGTCGGAGGAACGGAAGACCGCGCCCGCGCACCTGCGAAGCGTCGAGATCGTGCCGCGCCCGAACACGGATGAAGTGGCGCCTGCCGACGTCGACGCATCGCGCGACGGCGAGTAGCCGCGCATTGCGCACTTCCGTGCGCAACCCCGGGAGCTAACGCAGCTTTTGGGATCGGCGGGGGGACTGGCTGGGGGTCGTTCCGCGAATCGTTGTCCCCGCTCCCATACCTACATGTCGAAACCCGCGGAACTACACGCAGCTCGCGTTGGCGCGACTCGTGTAACCCCTAAGAGACATGAACAAGCTGTTGCTCGCGTCGACCCTCTCCGCCTCGCTGCTCGGCTGCGCGGTGGAAGAGCCCACGTACGGCACGAACCAGGGAGACTCGTTCGAAGTCTGGAAGAGCAAGCTTGGCCGCGAACCCGGCACCGGGAAGTACATCCTCGACTGGGACATCGCCATCGGTGACGAGGCCCGTCTGTACGAGCACTGGCAGGCGTACCAGCAGGGCGCGCTTTCGATCTATCGACTCAACGGCACCGACATCAAGTGGAACGACACGCAGAAGATCAACCTGACCTACTGCATCGGCGCGACGTTCGGCGCGAACAAGCAGCTCATCATCAACGCGATGGAAGCGGCGACGACGAACGGCTGGGAGAAGTTCGCGAACATCAACTTCGTCCACGTGACCGCGCAGGATGCGAACTGCACCGCGGCGAACAACAACGTTCTGTTCGACATCAATCAGGTCAACAGCGGTGGTCAGTACCTCGCCCGCGCGTTCTTCCCGAACGACCTGCGCGCTGATCGCAACGTCCTCATCGACCCGGCGTCGTTCAACCCGCAGTCGACGGGCAACATCCCGCTCGCGAACATCGTCATCCACGAGCTCGGCCACGTGCTCGGCTTCCGCCACGAGCACATCCGCTCGGATCAAGGCCGCGCGGTCGCGTGCCCCGAAGACGCGAACTATCGCGGCGTGACCGACTACGACGTCGTCTCGACGATGCACTACCCGCAGTGCGGCTCGCCGAACAACACCCTCGCGCTCAGCCCGAAGGACCAGACGGGCATCGCGACCGTCTATGGCCCCGCGGGCGGTAACGCCGCGCCGGTCGCGCAGGTGCTCTCGCCGACGAACGGATCGACGGTCGGCCCGAACTTCGACCTCGAAGCGATGGTCGTCGACACGAACATCCAGAAGGTCGAGCTGATGATCGACGGCGCCATCGTCGGCGCGCCGCTCACCGCACCGCCGTACATCTTCATGGTCACGAACCTCTCGGTCGGTGAGCACAACCTCAAGGTCAAGGCGACCGACACGGGCGGGCTCATCACCGAAGCCGTCAACGTCACCGTCATGGTGGCGACGAACGGCGGCGGCACGGGTGGCGGCACGGGCGGCGGCACGGGTGGCGGCGAGGGCATGTCGAACGACATCTCCGGCGGCTGCAACACCGGAGGCGCGGGCTCCTCGAGCATGCTCCTCGCGCTCGGCCTCCTCGGCCTCGTGCTTCGCCGCCGTCGCTAAGCGTTCCGGTCGCTGCGGGTCGTCTCCTCCTCCCTCCCCGCAACGGCCTTTTTTCTCGGGCTCGCAGTGCTCCCGGCGCTGCGGGCCCAATCCCTTTCTAGGTCTCCGTCGCCGTGCAAGACGAGCCATCGAACGACCACCCGCACCGGGTGCCATCTTTGGTCTCGAGCTCGATGAACGAGCCCGACCGCGCGAACGGACCGGCGGCCTCGCAGAACTCGTCGAGGGCGTCCGTCATGTTGTCTTCCAGGGTCATGCCGGTCACGTTGCCCTCGGCGTCGAGCTCCAGCGCGACCCCGCCGCCATCAGCGAGCCACGCATGAAGCGCCGGGACGTCCGGCTTGCCACATGCGGTGGCGATCCGCGGTAGCTCATCACGATCGATCCAGAGATTCGCACCGACCAACGTTGCAGGCGTCGACATGCCGCGATGGTAACTAAGGAACGGCCAGCAGTGCGCGCGCCCGTTGCAGATCCGCGACAAGCTCTGCTTCATACCGCCCGCGATCCGCTGGATCGACGCGCAGGATCGCGGCGGGGTGATGGGTCGCGAGCAGATGCGCGGCCCACTTGGTCTGCACCTCGCGACCGCGCTCCTGTGTGATCTTGAACCGCGATCCGATCAGCGATTGCGCCGCGGTCGCGCCGAGACACACGACGACGCGCGGCTGCACCATCTGCAGCTCCGCCGCGAGCCAGGGCTTGCACGCCCGGACTTGATCCGCGGTCGGCCGCTGGTGCAGACGCTTCTTGCCGCGCGGTAGAAACCGAAAGTGTTTGACCGCGTTCGTCAGGTACACGCCGCCGCGCTCGATGCCCGCCGCGGCGAGCGCCGCATCGAGGACCTCACCGGCAGGCCCGACGAACGGCCGGCCTGCGAGGTCCTCCTGATCGCCCGGCTGCTCGCCAACGAGGACGAGCCGCGCATCCTCCGGCCCTTCACCGAACACGGTCTGCGTCGCCGGTCCACACAGCTCGCAAGCGGCACAGCCGGCGGCCGCGGCGCGAAGCACGGGCAGCGAACGCTCCGCGGGCACGTGCGCGTCTAGCATCGTCTCGACACGCCCGGCCGCGCGCGCGAGCAACTCGGGCACGAGTGCGCTCTCCGGCATGGTCGGCCAGAACCGCGACGGCATGTGCTGGCGCATCACCTTCGGGTTCGCGCGCGCCGGGTTGAAGATCGACGCGTAATACGTGCGCCACATCTCCTCGTACGCATCGGCCGCGGGCGCCTGCGATCGCGGGACGCCTGCGGAGAAGGTCAGTTGTTCGCCGTCCCAGTGCGCGCTCTTGTCGGGCGTCAAGATCGCCCATCGCATCGACGCGAAGCGGTCGACGAAGAACATCGCCGCACGCTCGAGGATGAAGTGATCTGGCGCGTGCCACGCGACGAACGTCTCGTCGTCGACCTGACGGAACCGGACGAACGCGTGCATCTTGTGGAGGTCGCGGGTCACCGCCTTGGCACGGAGCACGAGCGCGCGGACGTCGACGTCAGCGGCGTTGTCGAGAAGCGCGGGCTCGCCGTGTGCCAGGCGCCACAACACGCGATAGGCGAGGGCGTGTGCACCGGGCTCGCGATGCAGCACCGCGTCCTCGGCGATCGCAACGAACTTCTTCGGCACGCGCGCGCTGCTCGCGATCGAGCCCTTCGCGAAGTCGACGGGCGGTGCATCGAACAACAGGCCGGTCCCGCCGGCGGCGACCCAGGCGACCTCGGTCGGCGGGAGGTTCGCCGCGAGCAAGGCGCGCATCTCGTCGCGCCACGTCGCGATGTCGGTCGTCGCGCGTCTCACAGCTCGAGCTCGAGCTGCTGCGGCGGCGCGACGCGTGCGCGGAGGTCGAGCCGATCGATCGCGTTCACGTCGGGGTTGTGGTCTGCCGTGATCACGAACGGTGCGGTGCGCTTCAGCGGCACGCGCAGGCGCTTGAGGTCGTCGAGGCGAATCCCTCGGTGGCGGCGCATCGCGAGGATGCGGTCGACCGTGCGCACGCCGAGGCCGGGCACGCGTAGCAGCACCTCGCGCTCGGCGCGGGCGAGGTCGACCGGGAACTCGGCGCGATGACGCAGCGCCCACGCGAGCTTCGGATCGATCGCGAGGTCGAGGTTCGGCGCATCGGGTGTGACGAGCTCGGTCGCTGCGAAGCCGTAGTGACGGATCAGCCAGTCGGCCTCGTAGAGGCGATGTTCGCGCACGAGCGGCGGCGACTGGGAGGGCAGGCGCGCGTCCGCGCGCTGCGTCGGCGAATACGCGGTGTAGTAAACGCGGCGCAATCGGAACTGCTGGTAGAGCTGCGTGCTCGTCGCGAGGATGTCGCGATCGGGCGTGTCGGTCGCGCCGACGATCATCTGCGTCGATTGGCCGGCGGGCGCGAACCGCTTCGGCCGCTCCGCGTGGTGCTCGCGGATCGTCAGCATCGAGCCGTGGATCTGCGGGACCTGCTTCTCGGGCGCGAGCGCCGAGAGGTCGGTCTTCGTGGGTAGCTCGATGTTCACGCTCAGGCGATCGCACCAGCGCCCAGCTTCGGCGATCATCGCATCCGATGCGCCGGCGACGGCTTTCAAGTGAATGTAGCCGCCGAACTTGTGCGTCTCGCGCAGCGTCTTCGCGACTCGCGTGACGAGCTCCATCGTGTAGTCCGGATCGCGGAGCACGCCCGACGACAGAAATAGACCTTCGATGTAGTTGCGGCGATACATCGCGAGCGTGAGCTCGACGACCTCGTCGGGCGTGAACGCGGCGCGCTCGGTGTCGCTCGAGCGCCGGTTCACGCAATACGTGCAGTCGAACGTGCACTTGTTGGTCAGCAGGATCTTGAGCAACGACACGCAGCGGCCGTCGGGCGTGTAGCTATGGCAGATGCCCTCGCCGGTCGAGTGACCGATGCCGCCGGGCGTGGCCGCGCGCTTCGCGCCGCTCGACGCGCACGAGGCGTCGTACTTCGCGGCGTCGGCGAGGATCGCTAACTTCTTCCGGACGTCCACGCGGGATCAACGTGCCACGCGGATCGTCGACGCGCGCGGAGCGATCTCCTCCGAAATTTCCGCGTGTACCTTATCGGCGCTTCATGGCGTCGAAGGCTTGCAGCACTTCGTACGTCGACGTCACGGACTCGAACTCGTCGGGGTGGGCGAGCGCCTCGCCCATCAGATCCGCGACGATCGCCGTCTCGTTGTCGTCGCCGCCGCGATCGTTCGCGAGCGCGATCATGGTCTCGCACGCGGCGCGCGGGTCGGAGTCCATCAGGATCTGGCGGAGCTCCTCGTCGGAGACGAGGTTCGTGACGCCGTCGCTGCACAACATCAGGCGATCCTTGCTGCGCAGGGCGAGGCGCGCGATCGCGACGCGCAGCTCGGACTTGAGTCCGACCGCCTGGAGGATGACGTTCTTCGAGGGCGACTTGCGCGCCTCCGCGGGCGTCATCGCGCCGGAGTCGACCATCAGCTGCACGAGCGACTGGTCGCGCGTGATCTGGCGCAGGCGGCCTTCGCGCAGCAGATACGCGCGCGAGTCGCCGACCTCGGTGATGTACGCCTCGACGCCGTGCACGAGGATCGCGGTCAGCGTCGCGGCCATGCCGTGATGTTTCGCCTCGAGCGCAGCGTTCTTGACCGCGCGGTTCGCGCGGAGCACCGCGTCCTCGAGCTTGTCCTTCACCGGCCGCTGATGGGGGTCGGTGTGCAGCGCGCGGCGCAGAGACTCGAGCACGAGCGCACTCGCGACCTCGCCCGCCTGGTGACCGCCCATGCCATCCGAGAGCGCGAGCAGGACGCCATGATCGCTGACGTCGATCAGCCGCGCGATGCGCATGACATCGATCGTGCGACCGGTCTGGAGATCAGCGATCTCCAGCGCGTCTTCGTTCGTCTGTCGGGCGCGACCTACGTCGGTCAGGCCCGAGACGTTCATGGTTACCCCTGCCATTGCTCCCTACGGAGCTAGGTTACCAGACGACTTGCGCTTGTAGCTTGAAGACGTCGCGATCCGGCTCGGTCTCGAGCGGAACCTGGCCGGGGCGGAGGCTGATCTTATCTCCGTACCAGTAATGCGAGTACATGAAGAACAGCTCGCCCCACTTGGCCAGCGGGAACGTGACGCGCGGCGACAGGACGCGAAAGCTGTTCTCCTGGTCGTAGACGTCCATGATCACGCGGTCGAACCGCGTCGACAGGCGGACCAAGCGGTGCACCTTGTAGCTCGGCTCCACACCCCACTTGAGGTACAGGCGACGATCCTTGTTGATCGACGGGTCCATCTCGTCGACCTGCGGCGAGCGCACCCAGGTCAACATGCCGAACGCGCGTGCGCCGATCTTGTCGGTGATCTGGATCGGAGCGTCGACCGCGAGGTTGTACATCTTGCCGGTGCCGTCCTCGCTCGCATCGAGACCGAGGAAGTTCTCGGTCAGGCCGCGGCCGCCGGTCGAGTGCATGACCTCGAGCGCGGGCGCGAGGTAGAGGACCTTGTCCATGTTCATGTACGAGAAGCCCGCGTAGACCGAGCCCATCTCGTTCGGCAACGCGTAGCGCCCGTCGAGGCCGGCGACATACATCGTGCCGTCCTGGATCGGCGAGAGCTGGCGGGTGTCGCGCGTCCACGTGCGCAGCACGTACGCACCGACGTTGGCGTCCCCGATCGGATAGTTCGCGGCGACGTGTGCGATCGGCGTCATGCCGAGGTTCTGCTGGAGCTGCGCCTGGTGCATGCCGATGCCGGCCTGCGCGCGACCGCCGCCGGGCAAGTCGTACATGACCTTGAGGCCGCCCTGGTGCGTGCGGCCGAACAGATACGTGTCGTACGGCTCGACGTAGCCAAAGCGATCCCAGAACACGCCGAGCTGGACGCTCAGCGGATCGTGATCGAGGAACTTCTTTGCGGTGACACTCGCCTGCGCGATGCCGAGCTGGTTCTCGAGGCGCGGCGTCGCGTAGTCGGAGTACAGCGACGCGAAGATGCCGAACTCGGCCTTGTAGTTGCCGGTCTGCGCGCTGAAGAACAGCTCGGTCCAGTCGGGCTCGTAGAGCCGCGTGTACGAGAAGCCCGAGAGGTAGTAGTCGTTGTCGACGAGGAATGGCTCGCGCGGCGTGCCCTGCGCGGCGAGCGGCATGCGCGCGTAGCCGTGTAGCTCGAAGCGCACCTTGCCGAGCTCGACGCCCGGACCGACGACGTCGGTCTTTGCCTCGACGCTCGTGACGGTGTCCTTCGTCGTGAGCGGCTCGATCGCCGCGGTCTTCTTCTCCTCCGTCTTCTCTGCAGGCTCCGTCTCGGGCTTCGGATCGGTCGGCATCGCGACCTCGTTGTCCGCGAGTGCGAGCGTGGAGCTGAGCAAGAGCTGTGTGGCGAGGAAGAACCGCATGGAAGACCTACTTGCTCGCAGCGAGCTTGTTGGCGCACGCGGGCAGCTGGCCCGCCTGGAGGAAGCCGCTATCGACGAGCAGCGACTTCACGTTGTCTGGCGTCACGACCTCGACCCGCACCGCCGCGACCGGGACCTCGCCGCCGCCGAGCGCGACCGTCGCGCTGCCGCGCTTCGGGGCCTGACCGTCGACGAGGTTCTTCGCGACCTCCGCCGCCGTCACCGCGAGCGGCTGGATATCTTTGAGCACTTCGATCGTCTGCTTGCCCTGGCAGACGAAGTTCACGTTCGCCGCGTCGGCATCGGCGCCCGCGATGAACACGTTCGTCAGGTTTGCGGTGGTCACGGCCTGCACCGCACCGCGCGCCATGCCGGAGTTGTTCGCGAGGATCGCGTCGATCTTGCCGCCGGTCCGCGTGAGCGCGTCCTCGACGGTACGCAGCGCTTGCTCGGGCGACCAGCTCGAGTGGCTCTGCTGCATCACGATCTCGACGTCACCGCGCGCGATGTACGGCGCGAGCGTCTGCTCGTAGCCGCGCGTGATCTCGGTCGCGACCGAGTGGCCCGACTGGCCCGAGAGCAACACGTATTTGCCCTTGCCGCCTGTCGCCGCGAGCGCGGCTTCCGCCTGCAGCACGCCGACGCGATACGAGTCGTGCGAGACGTAGTAGTCGAGATCCTTCGCGACGATCGCGCGGTCGTACGCGATGACCTTCGCGCCTTTCTCGTGCGCGAGGCGAACGTACGCGCTCGCGGCCATCGAATCGGTCGGCTGGATCACGAGGACCTTCGCGCCCTGGTTGAGCACGTCCTCGACCTGCGAGATCTGCTTCGCGTTGTCGTTGTCCGCCGCGAGCGTGACGACGCGAAGGCCGAGCTCCTTCGCGCGCGCTTCGAAGTACTTGACGTCTTTCTGGTAGCGCTCTTCTTGGAGCGTCGAGAGGAGGAAGGCAACTTCGGGACCTTCGGTCTTCTTGCAGGCAGAGACAGCGAGGCCAATGGCGAGAATCGTAGAGATGGACCGGATCACGAGCGTTTGCCTTTCGAGATGACGTCGATCAAAACCGCGACGAGCAAGATCACGCCGCTGAAGATCCACTGCATGTTGCTGTCGATACGGAGGAGGTTCATGCCGTTCGCGAGCGTCGCGAACACGAGCGTTCCCAGCACGGTGCCGACGACGGAGCCGCGGCCACCGAGCAGCGACGTGCCGCCGATGACGACCGCGGTGATCGCGTCGAGCTCGAGGTTGTTGCCCTGCGAGCCCGGCGTGACGCCGTTGACGCGCGCGGCGAGCATGAGCCCGGCGACCGCGGTCAACACGCCGAGGATCATGTAGACGCCCATCGTCACGCGCTTGACGTCGACGCCGGAGAGCCGCGCGGCCTCGGGGTTGCCGCCGATCGCGAACAGGTGGCGACCGAACCGCGTGCGCTTCGTGAGGAACGCACCGCCGGCCGCGACCGCGCCCGCGATCACGACGAGCATCGGCATGCCGCGGCCGCCGAACACGGCGAGTAGCGTGCCGGCGAGGAGCGCCATGCCGAGGAGCTGGGTCGCGAGCGTGCGCGCGCTCGTCGGTGCGAGCCCGAACGTCTTGCGGCGCTGCGCATCGCGCAGGGTGACCGCGATGCCGACCGCGAGCGCGCCGACGACGATCGCCCACGTGATCGTGGCGGGCACCGTGCCGGCGAGGAACGCGAAGTCGTCGCCCATCACCATGCTCTTCGCATCGGAGAGGACGAGCGCGCCGCCGCGATAGTACTTGTAGCCGGCGAGCGTCACGATGAACGCCGGCACGCCGAGCCATGCGACCCACCAGCCGTGCCACGCGCCGAGCGCGGCACCCGCGAGGATGGTCAGGATCATCGCGAGGGGGGCAGGGAGGCCGAGCTTCACGTGGCAGATCCATAGGATCGTCCCGAGCACCGCGACGCCCGCGCCGACGGAGAGGTCGATGCCGCGGATGATGATGACCATCGTCATGCCGACGCCGACGACGAGCAGCACCGCGCTCTGGGAGAGCAGCGACGCGAGGTTGCCTTGCGTCAGGAACACGCCACCGGTCGCCGGCAACAGCGAGAGCACGGTCCACATCGCGACGAGCACGCCGGCCATCGCCCACGCGTTGATGTCGAGGCGCTTGCCACCTGGCAGCGGCGGAATCGAACGTTCCAGGCTCACGAGATGACTCCTTGCGCGGGGCGCGCCGGCAGCTTGATCGGCGGGCGCATATCGGCGACGAGGTTCTCGATGGCGGCGATGTCGCCGAGGTCGACCTCGACGGAGGGCGGCGCTGGCGTGGTGCCCATCGCGAGCTGCATGATCGCGAGCTGCGTGATCGCATCGCCTTCGAGCGCACCGGCGAGCTTGCCTTCGCGCAGGACGAGCACGCGATCGGCGAGCCGCGTGATCTCCGGCAGGTCGCTCGACGCGAGCAGCACGGCGTGACCCTTGGCGACGAGCGCCTCGACGAGCTTGTAGATCTCGACCTTCGCGCCAACGTCGACACCGCGCGTGGGCTCGTCGAGCAGCAGCACGCGTGGTGCGAGCTCGAGCCACTTGCCGATGACGACCTTCTGCTGATTGCCGCCGGAGAGGGTCGCGACCTCGACTCCCAGTCCAGGAGCCTTGATGACAAGATCGCGAAAACGTGCGAGTGCGGCCTGCTCCGCGCGTGGCGCGTCGACAACGCCGAACTTCGAGAGCTTCTTCGAAGCGACCGCAGACATCTCGAGGTTGTCTTGCACCGAGAGCTCGAGGACGAGGCCGGACGCCTTGCGATCCTCGGGAACGTAGGCGAGGCCGGCGCGAATCGCGTCGATCGGAGAGCGCACGGCGACATCTTTCCCATCGACGCGGATCCGGCCGGTCACGGTGCTGCGCGCCGTGCCGAACAGCGCCGACAGCGTCGCGGTGCGGCCCGCGCCCATCGCTCCGGCGAGCGCGACGACTTCGCCGGCGTGCACGGTGAGCGAGAGCCCGTCGACGACGCGGCGATCGGCGAGCTGCGGATGCGCGACCGCGAGGCCCGTCACCTCGAGGACAGGCGCGCCGAGCTTTCGCACGATGCCTCTCGCATGGACATTCCCGAGCTCCTTGCCGGTCATGCGCGACACGATGTCGTTGGTCGGCGCGTTGCCGGGCAGGATCTCGACGAGCTCGCCGTCACGCATCACGGCGACGCGATCGCAGAGCGTCGTGATCTCGTCGAGGCGATGCGAGATGTAGATGAAGGAGACGCCTGCGGCGCGGCGGGCGCGAACGAGCGCGAACAGCCGCTCGATCTCGCCGTCCGCGAGCGCAGCGGTCGGCTCGTCGAGCACGATCAGCCGGGCGTTATCCGACAGCGCGCGCGCGATCTCGAGGATCTGCTGCACGCCAACGCCGAGGTGCGAGACCGGCGCGTCGAGGTCGATGCCGTGGCCAGATCCGAGGATGTCGTTCAACAGGTCGCGCGCGATCGCTTCGGCGCGCGTGCCATCGACCATGCCGAATCGCGTTGGCTCGCGGCCGAGCAAGAGATTCTCCGCGACGGTCATGTGCGGGATCAGCGCGAGCTCTTGATGCACCGTCGCGATGCCGGCGGTGCGCGCATCGCGCGTCGAGCGGAACGCCCGGACCTTGCCGTCGACGACGACCTCGCCCGTGAACGCCCCGTGTGCGTACACGCCGCCGAGGATCTTGATCAGCGTCGACTTGCCAGCGCCGTTCTCGCCGACGAGGCCGAGGACCTCGCCACCGCCGATCGCCAGCGAGACGTCGAGCAGCGCGCGAACGCCCGGGAACGACTTCCCGATGTGACGCAGCTCGATCACGCGCGGCGCCTCCGCAGGACCAAGAATCCGATCGCGAGAACGAACAGCGCGCCATCGGGCGTCGCCGAGCCGCCGCTGCACATGCACGCGACGCCGGTGCGGCCCGAGCCGTTGCCTTCGTCGTCACCGCCGCCGGGCTGGCCGTCCTGGCCGGGATCGAACTGGCCGCAGTCGCTCGGCTCGATCAGGCCCGCGCGATCGAGGAGCGTCAGTTGATACGCACCCGCGCCGTAGCCGACCATCGGGATGCTCCCCGAATACGCGCCGATCGCGCCCGACGAGGTGCGCGTGTTGTAGAGCTCGGGGAGCAGGTCGTAGTTGACGCTCGCCTGCGCGGTGACCCAGTTCACGAGCTGGTCGGCCTTCGCGATGTCGCCGGCGCGGCGGAACGCGTCCGATGCGCGGAGGTCGATGAGGATCCACTCGTCGGTGTCGTACTGATCGTTCGAGCCTTCGACGCGCTTGTAGCCGCCGGCGGGCGTCTGCAGGAAGCTCATCGCGTTCAGCGTCGCCTTGCTGATCGCGTGGTCGGGCGAAATCAGGTTCCAGGTGATCGTCTCGACCGTCGCGCCGTCGCGATAGTTCTGACCCTGCGCGAGGCGCTCGAGCGACCCGGCGAGCACGCGATTCGAGTCGATGAAGTGCGTCTTGATCGCATCGTTCGCCTTCTTCGCGTAGCCGCGGTAGCGCTCGATGTCGTCCTCGCGGCCGGCGCGGCGCGCGAGCGTCGCCATGTCACAGAGCCCGCGCGCGACGGTCGCCGTCGTGTAGAGGAAGTGCTGGCGGTTGCCCCAGTGCACTTCCCAGATCGATGCGTCGGCGATTGCCATGCCCGTCGACTCGAGGTTCTTGATCAGCGGCTCGGCGACGCCTTCGCGCATCGCCTCGTAGACGGTGTCGCCCTTCTTCGTCATCGACGACAGCCACGCCGCGTCCATGCTCGCGTCGACGTACTGCCGGGCTGCCCACAGGAACAGGCCCCAGCCGTCGATCTCGATGTTGCGCGTCGGCGCGCCCGAGTAGTCAGCCTCTTCCTCGCCGTCGCCGTAGTAGCGCACCGTCGAGATCCGGTAGCTCACGTCGTTCAAGTACGAGCCGTACTTGTTCGCGTCGGCGTTCAGGAAGAAGTCGAGGCCGATCTTCGCCATGTCGTGGTGGCCGGTGCGCGCCATCGCGACGAGGCCGTAGACCGCGTCGCGAACCCAGCCCGTGTGCCAGCCGCCGGGCGGCAAGCTCGCGAGCACCATGCCGTGATTCTTGCGGCGCGGCGTCTCTTGATACGGCTCGATCACCTGGCCCATACGAAGGACTGCTTCGCTCTGGCGCCAGATCTTCGTCTCTTCCGCCGAGAGGCCGGCGACCGGCGGCTTGCGCCACGCGGTCCACTCGGCGAGCGTGTCGGCGAGCAGCTTGTCGGCGGTGCGGCCGGCGAGGAACGTCGACCACGCTTGCTTCGTCGCCGCGGCGTTGCCGCTGTCGTCGAACAGCACGGCGACGCCCCACCACTTCGACTCGCCGGCTGACATGGTGCCGAGGTCTTTCTGGAACGCGTTCTTCTTGTCGGTGCCGCTGCACGAGGTCTGCATCGATAGTCCGCTGCCCGCCGCCACCGCCGCGTGCACGGTGTCCGCGCAGCTCGAGATATCGGCGCCGCCGATCGGTGCGTACACGATCGTGCCGCCGCCGGGTCCCGACTCGGTCGCCGTCGCCGACGCCGTGTCGTAGTTGATCGACTCGCCGTTCGCGCCGGGCTCGTCGGGGTTCGGAGCCGAACCCATCTTGAAGTTGTGGATCGAGTACGCGGTCACGGGCTGTCCGCCGCCCGCGTTCGTGACCTTGAGCAGCATCACCATCGCGTTGCCGCTGTAGCCAAACGGAGAGAAGTAGAACGTCTCCGTCGTGACGCTACCCATCGTGACGACGGAGCGGATCACGTTCGTCTCTTCGACGTAGCCGACCTGGCTCGGTGCGCGACCGCCGAACCAGATCGCCTGCGCGCCGACCTTCGCGCCGAAGTACGTGTCGAACACGAGGTTGCGGCGAACGATCCCTTCGCCGTCGGGGTTCGAGGGGTTCGCACGCAGGTAGCGATACGGCCGCTCGAGGTACTGCTTCACCGCGTTCGCGCCGACGTCGAAGACCTGAAACCCGAACCCGTTGCCGGTGACCAGGTACCGGAACGACGGTACGGGGTCGACGGCCTGTGCGGGTCGAGCGGCTGCCGCCACAGCAGCCAGTGCCAGAACGGGGATCAGGGAGCGAATCGACACGCGGTCCGCGACTCCACGATTCGTGCCGCCGGAGGGGGTTCATTCGAATGGCGATCACGCGTGTGGCTCCGCTGACTTGCGGGAGAAAGCAGGGCGCGGTTGAAAAACGAAACACGCGCCGTGGGCGAGCGCGATGCCAATCGAAACGCCGCTCCACATCTCGCGGGCTTGGCCCTCGCATCCGCAGGCATGTGGCTTGAACCCCGCCGCCACATCCATGCGTTCGGCCGTGCTCCTCGCCCTCCTGCTCGCCGTCGGCTGCCGGCCTCCCGGCTACGACAAGGGCGACGACGAGCCCGTGGTCGATGCCGCGCCGAAGCCACCCGACGCCGCGATCGATGCGCCGGGCGCGACCACCTGCGAGAAGAGCTTCCGTCTCGAGGGCAACGCGAGCGCGTCGACGGTCTGGCTCACCGGCACGTTCAACAGCTGGGGTGGTAACCCGGGCGCGGGCGCGGTCGAGCTCGTCAAAGGCGGCGACGGCGTGTGGTCCGTGATGAAGACGATGGACGCCGGGAGCCATCAGTACAAGTTCATCGTCGACACGACGAGCTGGATCGCCGACCCCGCGAATCCGAACTTTGTCGACGACGGCTTCGGCGGACGCAACAGCATCTACACCTGCACGCCCTGAGCGGGTTGACAGCCCAGGACCCACGACGCACGGTGCGCGTGTGCTCCAACCACTCGATCCGCGCTACGTCCCGCTCGAGCGCGCCGTCGGGTTTGTTACGACCGGCATCATCGCCGTCCTCGGGCTCGGTGCGCTCGGCTTTGTCGCGATGTTCACGAGTGGCGGATTGGTGCTGCTCGGCCTGCTCGCTGCTGCGTGGACCGCGGTGATCGCGGGGCTCGCGTGGCTTGCGCTGCGCTGGCCCGAGTACGAATACCGGCGGGCGAGATACGATCTCGGTGACGATGCGGTCGAGATCCATGGCGGCGTGATGTGGCGCCACGTCTACCGCGTGCCGCGCTCGCGCGTGCAGCACACCGACGTCGCGCAGGGTCCGCTCGAGCGCCGATACGGCTTGGCGACGCTGGTACTCCACACCGCGGGCGCCAAGCACGCGCGCGTGGAGCTCGGCGGGCTCGCGCACGCGACGGCGATCGCACTGCGCGACCGCTTGCTGCCGCGCGAGCACGCCGATGCCGTCTGACGGGCGGCTGCATCCATCGGCGATCCTGTTCATCGCGGCGCGCCATCTGAGGTCGCTCGCGATTCCGATCGCGTTCGGCGCGATCGGCGCGGGGCGCGGCAGCTCGACCGGCGTGTACGTGCTCGGTGCGCTGCTCGCCGGGATCGTGGTCTTCGCGGTGCTTCACTACGCGACGTTTCGCTACCGGCTCGCCGGCGCCGAGCTGGTGTTGCGGAGCGGCGTGCTGTTCCGCCGCGAGCGGCACATCCCGTTTGATCGGATCCAGAACCTCGATGCGCAACATACGCCCGTGCACCGCATGCTCGGCGTCGTCGAGGCGCGCATCCAGACCGGCGGCGGCGACGAGCTCGAAGCGAAGCTCGCGGCGATCACGCGCGCCGACTACGACGCGATGCGGAGCCGCATCCAGCAGCGGTCGCCGATCGAGCCGCCGGCGACATCGCCCGTGCTCGTCGCGCTGTCGCTCGCCGACATCGCACTCGTCGGGCTCGCCGAGCTACGCGGCGTCGCGGTGCTCGTCGCCGCGCTCGGCCTCGTGTGGGAGGTCGGCGGCGAGCGCTTGCTTCGCGCGCGGGACATCGCGGGCTGGGTGCTCGGTATCGATCTTCCTGCGCCTGCGCGGATCGCGCTGGGGATCGCGGGACTGGTCGTGGTGATCGCGCTGCTCTCGGCGTTGTGGGCGATCGTCCGGCTGCATCGCTTTCGCGCATGGCGCGAGGCGGATGCGATCCGCGTCGAGCACGGTCTGATCACCCGGCTCGCTGCCACGATCCCGTTCAGGCGGATTCAGAGCGTGACGATCACCGACGGTCCGGTGCACCGGCTCGCGGGCCGCGTCACCGTCGAGGCCGAGACCGCCGGTGGCTCGGGTGGCGACGCCGGTACCGACCGCGCGCGGCTCGCACCGATGCTGCCGGCGACCCAGCTACCGGCGCTGCTCGCGGAGGTCGTCCCCGAGCTCTCGCTCGAGCTCGCGTGGCAGCCGCTCGCGCCGCGCGCATGGCGGCGCGTGCTCGTGCGATCGCTGATCCTCGCCGCGCTGATCGCGGCAACGTCGGTGTTCGTGATCGGGTGGTGGGCGTTCGCGGCCTTCGCGGCCCTCGCCGTGCTCGCCGTCGGCCACGCGCGCGCCTATGCACGCCACACCCGCTGGGCGATCGCGGACACCGTGTTCGTGTTTCGACGCGGCTGGCTGTGGCGGCGCATGACGATCGTGCGCCGCGCGAAGATCCAGGTCACCGAGCTCGCCGAGACACCGTTCGATCGGCGCCACGCGATGGCGCGCGTCGGTGTCGACACCGCGAGTGCATCGCTCGCGATCCCATACCTCGCGCTCGCGAGCGCCCGCGAGCTGCATGACACGCTTGCGGCCGGTGCCGCGCACACCACGTTCCGCTGGTAACCAACCGGCGGCAAACCTAGTTAGTCGCTGCGCGAGAACAGCCGGTCGAATGCACGCCGCATCGGACCCGACTTGCGCGGCGGGTGGTAGTCCGTCGTGCGTGCGTAGCGTGCGTGCGGATCGACGCCGTACGCGATGTAGAGCGCGAGCAGATCGTGGATGAATGCCGAGACGCCGGTCGATCGCAGATCGTCCGCGAAGCAGTAGCTGTCGGGCTTGTTCCGGATCATGGCCTTCGCGATAACGAGCATGACTTGCTGCTCGATGAGCTCGCCGCTGCCGTCGAGGAATTGCTTGTAGCTGAAGAAGCGATCTTCGAAGGCGACCTCGGGGATGCCGGGATGGTCGGGTTTCGGCGCGCGTAGCGACGCGATCGTCTTGTACTCGTGATCGAGGTAGGCGCCGACGCTGTTCGTGTCCTCTTGGCGCTCGTATTCACCGAACCGCTTGAAACCGTCGAACAGGGCCTTGGGATTGTTCGTCGCGCCGGAGATCAGATAGTAGAGCAGGGCCCCGAGCGAGTAGACGTCAGCCGGACGACCGACCGCCTTGATGATCTGACCGC
Organism: Myxococcota bacterium; assembly: GCA_030857175.1. Taxonomy (GTDB): domain Bacteria; phylum Myxococcota_A; class Polyangia; order Haliangiales; family Haliangiaceae; genus JABFXX01. The sequence continues at coordinate 116,794 of JALZOJ010000003.1, forward strand.
GCACCTGCGTCTCGTCGCGCTCGGCATACGGCCGATCGAGGAGGATGCGCTTGCGGGCGCGGTCGGCGGCGATCACCTGGTACTGCTCGGCGTGATTGAACAGCGAGAAGCCGTCGTTGCGCGAGATGTCGATGTAGAAGTCTTCGAACAGTTGCACCTCGGCCGAGCCGCGCGTGCAGTTACACAGGACCTCGAACGTGTTCGTCGCTTGCTCGGGACTCTGGAAGTAGAGCGTGCCGGGCACGGAGTGCAGGCGTTCGTCACGTGACGCGATGCTGCCGACGTTGAAGTCGGCGAGTTTCACCTTGAGTTGCGAGCCGCGCAGCGAGGAGTCGGGCAACTTGACGACGATGTTCGCCGGCTTGATGTCGCGATGGCAGACGTCGCGTTCGAGGTGCGCGAACTCGATGGCCGTCGCGACCGGAAGTACGTAGTCGAGCACGCGAAACAAGCGCTCGGGGTTCGGCAGCGCGAGCAGATCGTCGCGGCGTCGCTTGTTGCGCGCGCCCCGTAACAGATCTTCGAGAGAGCAGTCGAGCAGCTCGAGGATCATGAAGTCGTTCTCGAGCTTGCCGCGCAGGCTCGGAGGAATGAACGCGTCGCTGCAGCCGGGGGTGCCTCCCTCTCCCGAGCCCATGAGCTCGACGATGTTTGGGTGGCCCTGGACCTGTTCGAGGATCGTCTTCTCGATCTGGAAGCGCTCCAGATCGATTCCGGTCACGCCGCGCTGCAGGCACTTGATCGCGACGGGGCGCGTGAACGACGTCTTCGATTGAAGCCAGCGCTCTTCGCCGAGGAACGCCTTCGCGAATCGCCCGGAGCCGAGCTCGACCGCGTGCCCCGCTTCGTCGAGGACAAACGCCCACGCGCGGGTCCGCGTCACATACGCGCCGGCTTCGATCCGTGGCGTCGGCTCGCTCGCCGCGGGCTCGGCGGTGACCTCCGTCGGGATGCCCGGCGGTGGCGTCGTGCCGCGTGCTCGCACACGCGACTCGTGCGGTGACTCGAGAGAGCTCGCCTGGGGAGCTTCGTGCGCCTTCAGCACGGTATCGAGCGCATCGATCCACGGATCGATCTCGCCGTCGGTGAAGATCGGTTCGTCGTTCTGCTCGCTCATGCGCCAGCGACCTGACCACAGCCAAGTTCACGTACGCGCGAACTGTGCAAACAACGTGTGCGGACAGAAGGCATCACTCCACGCAACTGTGCATGGGATGGCGTGAAGCGCGATCAGTGGTCCGTCCGATCGCCGGGCGGGATCGTCATTTGCCAACGTTTCGCGGCGAGCTATCGGCGGCTGAACGGATCGTCGACGGGCGGCTTGGTGGGCGGCTTGGCGGGTGGCTTCTTCGGTCTCGGCTTCGCGGGGCTCTTGGCCACCGGCTTCGGTGGCTTCGGCGGTGGCGTGGTTGCCGGGGGGGCCGGATCTTCGGCGTCAAGGACGAGCTCCGCCGGCTTGGTCTCGTCGGGCGGTGTGACCGGTGTCGGCGCCGCTGGCACGGGCGCCGGCGCCGTCGGCACGGGCGCTGCCGGCACTGCGGCCGGTTGCTCGATCGTACTTGTCGCGGGCTCACTCGCGCGTTGCGTGTACCACCACCACGCGCCGCCGCCGATCGCACACGCGATCGCGAAGCTCGCGACGATGACGCCCCACGAGGTGCGTGCGGGCGCGGGCGCCGGGTGGCTCGCCGACGGCTGCTCGCTTGGCATCGGCAAGCGAGAGTGCGGCGTCAGTGGCGCGGGCGTTCCAGAGATCGGATCGCCGCGCTCGTGCGGCACGTTGATCACGTTCGACTTGCGCCGTTCGAGGAGGCGGCGGCAGGTCTCGGCGGAAGTGCGTGCGTGCGTCGGATCCGATGCGAACGGAACGAGATCGAGCGCGAATTCCGCGACCGACTGGTAGCGGCGCTCGAGCGACTTCTCGAGGCAGCGCATCACGATGGGGCGCATCGCATCGGGCGTGCGCGTCATCGGCTGCGGCGGATCCATCCCGACGGCGAGGATCAGCTCGGGATATGCATCGGACGGAAACGGCCGGCGGCCTTCGAGCGTCTCGTAGAGCACGACACCGAGCGACCACACGTCGGAGCGCGGGTTTGCTTCGCGCGCGTTGCGCATCTGCTCGGGAGCCATGTACGCGGGCGTGCCGACGACCTGGTGGGTGGTCGTGACGTCGGTCGTGCCCGGCGGCGCGGTCGCGATGCCGAAGTCGACGACCTTGAGCAGCGGCGTGACGGCGTCGGGCCGCGTGATGAAGAAGTTACTCGGCTTGATGTCGCGATGAATGATGCCGAACGAGTGGGCCTCGGCGATCGCCTCGCACGCTTGCAGCAACAGATCCGCGGCGACCGTCGGATCCTGCGGACCGTGATGCTTGAGGATCGCGCGCAGGTCCGCGCCCTCGAGGTATTCCATCACGATGTACGGTCGCCCCTCGAACTTACCGTCGAGGAAGCCGACGTCGGTGACGCGCGCGACGTGCGCGTTCTTCAGCTTCGCGGCGGCCTTCGCTTCGCGGAGGAAGCGGCGCACGATGTCCGGCCGCTCGACGTGCTCCGGCAACAGGATCTTCATCGCGACCGGTTCGTCGAGCTTCGTGTGGATCGCGCGGACCACCGAGCCCATGCCGCCTTCGCCGATCAACGCGTCGACGCGGTACTTGCCGAGCAAGATCGTGTTCGCGTCGGGGAACCGCGGCGAGGACCAGGGCGCCGGCTTCATCGGACGAAGACCCACGCGAACGCGGCGAGCTCGACGTCCCCGTTATCGCCGCCGTAACACGAGCTGTTGCCGGCGGTCTGGACGTCCGGAACCCCGCTGCAGACCGGCAGGCTGCCGCCACCGACACCGATCCGCGAGTCGGGCGTCAGGCAGTCTGCCTGCTCGTTGCCGATGATGCCGAGGCGCACCCGGGTCTGCGCGTCGTAGACGTTCGCGCCTTCGACGTTGCAGTTGGGCTGCAGCGAGGCGCCGGCGCCGACGAGCCCCTTCCACGTATCGCGACCGAGCGTCGTCGCCCGGTACACGCCGCCCGCGAACAGCTCGCTCATGTTGTTCGCGGCGAGCGGCATCACGAGGTGCCGGATCGATCCGGAATCCACCGGGTACTCGAGCGCGATGCGGATCTCCGTGAACGCGAGCGCGTTGAACGTCTGCAGCTTCGCCTCGTTGTGATCGAAGCCGGGCATGCTCGCGCCGAGCAGCGTGGCGCTCTGCCAGATCAGCGCGTCGTAGTTGAACGTCGCCAAGCGGCCATCGACCTTGAGTGCGAGCGTCCAGCCGCCCCCGTCGCCCGTCTGGTCGCAGTAGGCCGCGAACGTCGTGCCGCCGGTCTCGATGTTGTAGACGCCGCTCGGTGCGGCGGGCTGCATCATCTTGAGCGCGCTGCACGACGTGAACGTGCCGCACGTGGCGCACGCGTCCGTCGGCTTCGGTGCATCCGCCTGCGGCTGCGCATCGGCGGTGACGAACTTCGTCTCGCCGAGCCCGAGGATGCTGTCGCAACCCGCGAGCGCGAGCAGCAGAAGCACGCGGCTCACAGCGCACCACCGATCGCGATGCCCGCGGCATTGTCGCCGACGATCGGCGTGACCGAGATCGATTCGCGCGGCGCGCTGCGCTTGCTCGTCACGATCAAGATCGTCCCAACGACTGCAACGGCGGCGCCACCCGCGAACACCCACGTCATCGTCCGCGCGCGGTCGCGTGCATCGCGCGTCGCCTCGAAGTCCGCGAGCGACGGGCACATCGAATCGGGGCAGCGTTCCTTCACCGCGTCGTAGTCGCTGCGCGCGTCGAGCGCGATGTACGACGCGACGCCCATCGCGGCAGCGCCCGCGACGGCGAGCCCGATGCCGCCGAACAGCATCGGCCCACTGCGCGTCGACTGGGGCGCGGGCTGCGCGGGTGTAGGCGCGGGCTGCACGGCGACGGGCTCGGGAGGTTGCGGCTTCACCTGCGCGACGGGCACCTCGAGCTCGAGCTTCGCCCGCTGCCCGGCCTTCAGCGTGATCTCGTTCTTCGACGGTGGCATTCCCGCGACGCGTGCTTCGATCACGTGCGCGCCAACGTCGAGCACGAGCTCGCTCGCCAGCTTGGCGGCATCGATCTCCTTCGCATCGAGCAGATAGATCGCGTAGGGGTCGACGCCGTCGGGCAGCGTCACGCGCAGTCGCGCGAGCTTGGGCTCGAGCGCGTCGGCATGCTTGCGGGCGACGGTGCTGCGCTTGTCCTTGAGCTCGCGCGCGGCGCGCTCGGTGTCGAGGTACACGGCGTACGCGGTCGCGAGCTTGCCCCACTTCTCGTAGCAGAGCGCGATGTTGAGCTGCGTCCCGACCGTGGGGTCGACGGCCTGACTCTCCTCGAACGCGGTGCACGCGAGCGAGTACTCGCCGTTGGCGAGGTACTTGCGTCCATCCTGGAACAGCTTGTCGGCGCGCTTCTTCGTTGCCGAGTCGGCGATCGCGGCGCCCGCGCCGAGCGCGAGCATCACGAGCACGGAGAGCCAACGCATCACGACGATCTTACATCGCCGCGAACAAACTCGCGAAGGATCACGTTGTCCCACATCGCCCCCACACTCACTGGGCCCTGACCATCGCAGGCAGCGCGCCGGATTAGACTGGAATCGTGCGCTGGCTCGCCATCCTCCTCATGACCGCGTGCAGCTTCGGCAACGGCGGCTCGCCCGGCGGAGATGACGCGCCGATCGATGCGCGGGCGCCGGGCGACGGCTCCGTGGCGGGCACGGTGTTCGATCCGGCGATCACGAAGGTCACCGTCGAGATCGACTACGAAGCAGGGCAGGAGCCCTACACCGGCAATATCGTCGGCTTCGGCGACACGTTCGACATCTCCACGACGAACATCGGTCGCTTGTTCGCCGGCAAGAAGACGCTCGTCATCCCGAAGACGGTCGCCGCGATGCAATCGATCGGCGCCGTCGCCGACGAGCAGCTCACCGTCAACGACTTGCTCGCGCTCGCGACCACGCACCGCATGGGCAAGGACGCTGCGACCGAGAAGACGTACTACGTGCTGTTCGTCAGCGGCTTCTTCACCGACGCGAACGGCCCGAACAACGCGGTGCTCGGCGTCTCGATCGGAGACACCGGCGTGATCGTGATGTTCAAGGATGTCGTGCGCTCGTCATCGGGCCTCTCGAACATCCAGCGCTTCGTCGAGCAGTCGACGCTGGTGCACGAGCTCGGTCATGCGATCGGGCTCGTCAACAACGGCGTGCCGCTGACGACGCCGCATCAAGACGCGCCGCACGGCGCGCACTGCACGAACGAGAGCTGCGTCATGTACTGGCAGAACGAAGGCGCGAGCGCGATGGCCGCGTGGGCGACGCAGTTCGTGCTGTCGAGCAACACGATCCTGTTCAAGACCGAGTGTCTCGGCGATGTCGACGCGTTGACCGGCGGACCCTAATTGTCACGCATCGAGTACAGGTCGCACCTGTCACGCATCGAGTACAGGTCGCACCTGTCACGCATCGAGTACTGGTCGCACCTGTCACGCATCGAGTACAGGTCGCACCTGTCACGCATCGAGTACGGGTCGCACCTGTCACGCCTGTCATGCATCAAGCACACATCGAGTACAGGTCGCACCTGTCACTCATCGACTACTGTTCGACCTAGTTACACTTCGCCGCCTGCGCGAGCGACTTCGCATCGAGCACGCACTTGCGTGACTGCTGCGACCAGTTCGACTTCGCGCATTCCGCGAGGATCTTCTCGAGCGCGGCAGGCAGCTCGGTCTCGAGCTTTTGCTTGAGCTCGGCGATCTCCTCGCGCGACATCTTGCGCGCACGCTCTTCGGCCTCCGCACCGATCAGCTCGGCGGCCTTGATCGCGACCGCCTCGCACGAGATCTCTTCGCCCGCGGGCGTCGGCACCGGCTTGTCTTGATCGTCGAACGGATCCTCGTTGCCCTTCGGCGCTTCCTTCGTCGGCACGCTCGGCGTGTAGTTCATGTTGAGCGCCGCGCCGTTGGTCAGGTGCGGCTGCAGGAGCTTCTCCCAGGCCTTCTTGATCTTCGTGTATTCGTCGGGGCAGCGCATCGCGCGCTCCATCGGCAACGTGCCCTTGTTGACGAAGTCGCCGTACTTCTTCGGGTCGGATCCGAAGATCAGGCACACGATGTTGTAGAAGCGTTGCTGATCGAACGCGTGCTCGTCCCAGAACGGCGTCTTGTTGTTCGACTTCGACTGCAGCTGGAACCAGTACGCGCCTGCGAGCGCCTGCGCGACGCCCTTCTCGCCGCCCGCGATCAGGATCAGCGTCGCGAGCTGATCGACGGAGTCTTCCTCGCGGCCGACGGCCGGCAGGTCGAGCTGATCGATCAGGCCGTGTCCGACTTCGTGGAAGAAGCCGAACATCGTCGCGCCCATCACGGCGTTGCCGAGCTCTTCCTCGTTCTTCGCCGTCGGCTTGAACATGCCGACGAAGTAGTCGAGCAGCTCGTAGCAGACGATGATGCGGCGCGAGCGCGGATCGTAGAACGCGTTGATCGTGTTGCACGTGACGGTGTTGATCTCGACCGAGTTCGGCAACCGCACCGTGCGGTTCAGACCCTCGGCGACCGAGTCGAACATCCGGTTCGCCTCGAACAGCGCGCGATACTCCTCGTGGTTCTTGATGCGCGACGGGTTGTACGTGACCTTGAAGCCGCTCGTCGTGGACACGCCGCCGAAGTCCTTGATCTCGACCTTGTCCTTTCGCGCCGGCTCGATCTGCGCGACGTCGACCTTGTTGTCGTCCTTCGGCTTCGGCGCCTGATCCCACGGATCGATCTTGTTGAGCTTGGGGCCGCAGTCCGCGCCGAGGTTCGTATCGGAGCCCGGCGGCGGACCGCCCGACCACGGATCGTGGGCCACCTGAGGCGCGGCACTGCCCGCCGTCGCGCTGCCCGTGTCAGCGCTCGGGTTCGGCGCTTCGTCCGTCTTCGCCGTCGCGCTGCCGCTGCCTTGCGATGCCTTGTCGAAGTAATCGCTCTTCTTGCAGGACGCGCACAGGAGCAACGCGAGCGCCACCCCAGCTCGGATGTTCATGGCGCAACGATAGCTCAATACTCGTCGTGATCGACGACTGTCAGCGTCCCGGCCCCCGCCGCTTCGAGAGCCGCTCGTGCGTCCTCGGCGGTCGTGACCGCGACGGTCACCGCAGATTCCGGCCGGATGCATGTCGCGCACGCGTGGCGCACATCGGCGGCGGTCAACTGGCTGAGTGCCTCGGGAAGCTTCGCCGTGTAGCCGGCGGGGAGATCGAACACGGCATCGCGCACCGCGAGCTGCATGCGCTGGCGCGCCGTCGCGACATGGAATGGCATCGCGCCGACGAGGTAGCTCTTCGCGAAGTCGACCTCTTCGTCGGTCGGTCCCTTCGCCGCGTAGTCCGCGAGCAATTCGAGCGTGAGCGCGATCGCCGGGCCCGCGACCTCGATGCCGGCCGCCATCCACACCTCGAACCAGTGCGGCAGCCGCGAGCGGCGTAGCGCGCAGCCGGCGCCGTAGCTCCAGCCACGCTTGACGCGGATCTCCTGCATGAGCCGCGAGCTGAACATGCCGCCGAGCACGGCTTCGCCGACGGCGAGGGCGGCGGTCTGTGGATCGCCATAACGAATCGAGCGATGCCCGATGCGCAGCTGCGCTTGCGTGCGATCCGATTTGTCGACGAGGATCACGCGCCGGCCGCTCGGCGGTTCCGGCGCCTCGCCGATCGAGACATCAGGGCGGCCCGTGGACGGCAGGCGCTGCAAGAGCCGCGTCACGATCCGCGCGGCGGTCGCTTCGTCGATGTCACCGGCGAGGCCGATCACGAGGTTGTCGGCGACGACCTCGCGCTTCCACAGATCGATCGCGGCCTGCCGCTGGATCGTCGCGAGCGAGGCTTCGGTGCCGAGCGACGTACGGCCGTACGGATGGCCCGGGCAGCACACCCAGTCGAACCAGCGGGTCGCGAGTGCGCTGTCGTCGTCCCGGATCTCGTCGAGGACCTGCGGCGTCTCGCGCAACAGGCGCGCATGTTCGTCCTCGTCGAACCGTGGCTCCGCGAGGATGTCCGAGGCGAGATCGACGACGGCGTCGAGGTGACGCGTCAGCGCGAGCGCCGAGACCTGTATCGCATCGCGCGACACGCCAACGTCGAGCGCGGCGCCGAGGCTGTCCAGCGTCTCGTCGAGCTCCGCGCGATCGCGCTTGCCGGCACCGCGGCGGGCGAGCAGCGCGGCGTGCCGATGCAGTCCCTCGGTGCCGCGTGGATCGGCCGACGCGCCGCCGCGGATCGCGATCTCGAACCAGACGAGCGGCGTGTCCTGCGACGACTCGATGATGGTCACCGGCTTACTCATCGTCGTCTTCCGCGTCCTCCGATTCAGGTGTCGCGATCACGATCGTGCGGCGCTCCGGCCGCAGATACGTGCGCACGACGCGCGCGACATCGTCCGCGGTGACCGCCGCGAGCCGCTGCGCGATCGTGTTGACCATGCGGAAGTCGCCGAGTGCGGTCTCGTAGTGACCGAGCGCTTCGGCGCGGCCGTCGATATCGACGAGCGCGCTCCAGAAGTCGGTCTCCGCGAGCGCCTTTGCCTTCTCGACCTCGGCCTTCGAAGGCGGCTGCTCCGCCATCAGCGCGAGCTCCTGATCGATGATGCCGAGGATCTCGTCGGCCGAGTGCCCGCGCGCCGCGGTGACGGCGAGCCGCATCAGCGACGGATCGCGGAACGGCGTCAGCTGCGCGTCGACCGACGACGCGACCTCGGACTTGATCACGAGCCGCCGATACAGCCGCGCCGACGGGCAGCCCGCGAGCAAGGTCGCGACGATCTCGAGCACGCACCAGTCGGGCTCGTCTTGCCCCGGCGCCTTGTAGCCGACGAGCAAGCGATCCGTCGCGATCGGTTTCGGCGCACGCACGATCCGCTCGCGGGTCTGCTCGGGCTCCACGAGCCCGGATGCCTGCGGCGGCAGCTCGCCCGGCGGAATCGATCCGTAGTGGCTCGCGACGAGATCGAGCAGCACGCGCTCCTCGAAGTCGCCGACACAGACGATCGTCGCGCAGTTCGGCGCGTACCACGTCCGATAGAACGCGCGGATGTCGGGTAACGACAGCGCGCGGATATCTTCCATCCAGCCGATCGTCGGCCAGCGATACGGATGCACCGTGAACGCCTGCGCCATCAGCTGCTCGTCGAGCCAGCCGTCGACATCGTCCTCGACGCGCTCGCGTCGCTCGTTCGTGACGACGTCGCGCTCGGACTCGACGGGCGTGTGCTCGAGCACGAGGTGCTGCATGCGCTCTGCTTCGAGCTTCACGCCGAGCGGCAGGTCGCGCGCGGGCAGCGACAGCCGGTAATACGTCCAGTCGACCCACGTCGCGGCGTTGGACTCACCGCCCGTGCGCTCGACGAGCCGATCGAACTCGCCGGGCGGCATGTCCTTCGTCTGGCCGAACATCAGGTGCTCGAAGAGGTGAGCCATGCCCGTCGCACCGAGCCGCTCGTGCCGCGAGCCGACGCGAAACCACGTCTGCAGAGCGACGATCGGCGCGCGCTTGTCGATCGCGGTGATCAGACGCAGGCCATTCGCGAGCACGAACCGCCGTGCCGTCACGCCGCGTCCGACGGGACACTCGGCATCGACCTCCCACGACTGCGTCATTGATCGTTGATACCACGCGCCAGACGTCGCGTGCCGACGAGCTTCACGATGGACTCACGATCCGAAAGACGGCTCGATCGTCAAGCCTGCCACGCTCGCGATCTCTCGCAGTGCGGGCGCAGCGCGCAACAGCTCACCCGGCGCGAGCATCCCCGTCGGTCCCGCACCCCGCTTCGCGATCACGCGCGCGATCCACGCGGCGATCGCTGCGGTCGTTCGGTACATGTCGTGCCCGCGTACCACGACCTGCGCGGCAGAGAATCCTCGTCGGACTTGTGCGATCACGGCGAGCTGCGTGCGCGTGTAGTCGGTATCCGGCGACGCGTATGGTGCGAGAAGCTCCGACGCCGCGCGCGGCACGAACGGCAACGCGCGCGCGAGCAAGCGCATCGCACCCGCCGCCGCGGTGTGCCGTGTGGTCGACGCGTACGTCGTGACGAGCTTCGCGCTGACGTGCCGCGGAATCGTCAGCGCGTCGCATGCGGGATACGAGATCGCATCGCGCTGACCGCCGAGCGCCAGACCCGCGTTGACCGTGCGGCGTTCGCCCGCGCGTCCGTTCTCCCAGCGATCGCGGCGCCACACGAGCGGATGCGTGAACGCGGCGCCGAACAGCGCGCGCTGGCTGCCCGCCGACAGCGCGAGCGCGTCGAACACGTACGTGACCGCCGCCTCGTCGAGCGGCTGGTCCTCGCCGAGGCGCGGGGCAGGGGCGCTGCGCACGGCCTCGCCGAGATCGACCGCGCCGAGCAAGTGCTCGGTCGCCCACGCCGTCGCGAGATCGCCGACGACGCAGTCGAGCCCGGCGCCCGGCATCGCGATGAGCCCGCTCTTGCGCACGGTGGACTCGTGCCGCTGATAGAGGCCGTACATCACGGCCTGTTCGCCGCCGACATCGACGTAGTGCGCGCCGGCGGTCATCGCGGCGACGAGCACGGGCGCCGCGGTCTCGCGCAGCGGCCCCGCGCAGTTGATCACGACCTTCGCGCCGGCGAACGCCTTCGCGAGCGAGCCCGCGTCGTGAACGCTGACCTCGTGCACCGGCAGATCGATCACGTCGTGCGCATCGGACGTGTGGCGCACCGCGAGCGCGACGGAGACGTGATCGCGCACGAGCTCGCCGACGACCCGTTGGCCCACGAGTCCGCCCGCTCCGACGACGACGACCTCAGGGGAACTCATATCGGAAGCTGAGCCGCATCGTGTGCAGCATCCTGCTGTAGTCACCATCGCCGCCCGCGATCGCGTAGCCGTTCCGCACCGAGCGGCACGCGCGCGATTCGTAGTTGTTGCCGTTCGCGATGCACGCGCCGTAGTCACGCGGATCGAACGCGCTGTCGTCGACGGTGACGGGCAGGTAGTACTGGAAGCCATACGTCAGCTGCGCGATCCACGAACCGAAGCGTGCCTGCCCGCCCAGATCGAGCGTGAGCGACGTCGGTGCGAGCGTGAGCGGCGTCGTGCGCGACGGCGTCGTCGCGCTGGTCTCGAAGCCGATGCGGGCGCCGCCGCGGATTTGTTGCCCGGTGTCGCGTTGTTCGACGCCGCCCCAGACGGCGAACGAGTCGTGCATGCCGCGCGTGCGCAGCTGCCACTCGGGGATCTTGTTGGTGACGAACGTCGAGCCGATCGTGCGGACGTCGTACGCCTGCATGCGCGAGAGGTCTTCCCAGCGGCCGCCGATGTGAAGCTCGAGCTCCTGTGGCAGCTGCGCGCTGACCTCGGCGTCGACGCTCGCGGGATACGAGACATCGACGACAGCGTCGCCGACCAAGCGACCTCCGCCGTCGCGCGGTGCGCGGATGATCGAGACGTCGCCCGACAGCTCGCTCTGGATGTTGAAGCCGGGCGGCGTGTGATACGCGACCCCGAGCCAGATGCTTTTGTAGATGCGGATGAGCAGGCCGAGCGTCGCCTTGAGGTTCGACGTCGAGACCAAGGCGCTGCGGACGCCTACATTATAGATCTCGTCGGACTCGGGACGCTGGATCGTGTCCTCCCCCTCCGACGCCGCCGCATCGCGCGCGTAGCGCAGGCGCAGGAACGTGTTGTGGTGCGTGAGCGTCGCGCCGAAGTAGAGGCGGTTCGTGATGCGGATCGTCGACGCGATCGACCCCAGGAAGTCGCGCTGGCGCTGGCCGAGCGTGAAGTAGCGAAGCTCCTCGTGATCTTGCGGAAACAGCTCGGGCGGCGGCGTGCGCAGCTCGAAGCTCACCGCGTAGCGCGAGCCGGTGGGGCGGTAGATGCCCGCGATCATGCCGCCGGCGCCGAGCTCGGTGCCGCTCACCGCGTCCTCGGTCTGCAGATCGATGGCGTAGTAATCGAGCACACCTGACAGCGCGACATAGACCTCGGCATTGAAGCCCAGCCCGAGCGCGGCCGGATTCAAGAGGATCGAGGTCGGGTGCGCGAGGGTCGCGCCCGTGAACACGCTGCGGCCCATGGTCGGATCCGTGCGCGGCGATGCATACGCAGTGATCGCGCAACACAGGATCGAGATAACGAAGATCGGCCGGGCGGCCATCGCGCGGAAGGTATCACCACGATAAGCTGCCGCCATGGTTGCGCGTGTGTTGACGATCGCGGTCGCTTTGCTGTTCGCTTCGGCTTGCGAAAAAACGAACCACGAGAACATCGATAAATGGACCCGGACATCGAAGGGGCCCGGAAAGCTGAAGAAGGCGATCGCCGACGAAGACCTCGATGCGGATCTCTCGGCGCATGCGGCCGCGAACCTCGTCAAGATGCAGCAGGACAACGACGTTCGCGAGGCCCTCGAGAAGATGACGCCGGGTCGCCGGCAGCAAGTGCTCGGGAAGCTGGCGCCGCGCCTGTGGGACCTCGCGCGCGTCGAGGGCGAGAACACGCTCCCGAACGCGCAGCAGATCGTCGCGAAGGACGCGCTGATCTCGGCGCGCAAATACGCCGACGAAGCGCAGAAGCAGCAGATCGACAACTACCTCAGTGATTGGTACGCGGTCAGCTCGTACGAGGCGCGTGCCGGCGTCGGCGCCACGCTCGGCGCGGGGGTGATGCGCATGCTCGGTGCGGCCGCGGGCAAGAAGCTGATGTCGGTCGCGAACAGCGTCCTCGCGGCGCCGGGGCAAGAGAAGGTCAAGAACCGGATCGGCGACGAGCTCATGCTCGGGCTCGCGGCGTCCGGCAACACCGAGGCGGTGAAGTTCCTCCTCGATCTCGTGCGGCTCGATCGCGGTGATGAGACCCAGGGCAAGCGCGCGATGACCGCTCTCTACAAGACGTATGTCGATCCGGGCGGGCTGTTCGAGATCGCGAGCCCCGAGCCGCTGGTCTCGAGCCTCGATCAACTCGTCTCGATCGCGAAGGACGACGCGCTGCCCGGCCAGGTCATCAATGATGCGGTCGCGCTGATCCGCGCGGTCGGTGCGCCCGCGTGCGTCGCGCCGCTCCTCGGCATGGTGAAGACGCCGCATCGCGAGTCGCGGTTCAAGTACGTCGCGGCGAACAACGCGCTCAAGTGTGGTGGGGTCAAGTCGGTGGCGGAGGTCGTGCGCGCGCTCCCTGACCAGGGCACCTACGTCAAGGAGGAGCTCCAAGGGTCCATCTCCGGGGAGATCGCCCGGTTGACCCCGCGCGACCAGGTCTTGGCCACCCTCCGGGACCTCCTCGGGGACAAGTCGACGGTTGTGAGGTGGGTGGCGATCGAGGCCCTCGCCGCGATGAAGTCCGTCGAGGACGCGCCGAAGATCGCAGCGCTATCTGGCAACAAGGACAAGCTCGTGGGCTTCTGGGGCGAACGTAACCCCGAGAACAAGCCGGACCCTTCGTTGGGACAGCGCGCCAAGGAGCTATCCGAGCAGTTAGCGAAAGGCGAAACCCCCAAGTGACTGTGATTGGTCGCGTCCGCCGAGGGGATGTAGTATCGTTTTAAACGCCGGGAGAGAGGACGGGGCACGTGGCCCGTCTCGCTGCTCTACGGCGTGGAGTACATCGCGCATGGACCAGAGCAAGAAGACGATGCGCCACTTCTACTGCCGGGACGTCCTATGGGAGACGTTCGAGCAGATGGCCAACGACTTCGATTGCTCCATCGATTACCTCGTGAACGAGGCGATGCGGTACTACGCGCGATCGAAGAACTACAACTCACCGGGTGCACCGGGTCCGACCAACCAGCCACCGAACGTCACGGGCAACAACCCGTCGGTCGGCAACAGCGGGCCGACGTCGTATCCGCCGAAGCCGGGACCCGCTCCGGCGGGTCCGGGCATGTCGCGCAATCAAGGTGGCACGCAGCCGCCCGCGAGCGTGAACAACAACATGATGACGGGTGGGCCGACGACGCAAGCGCCGAACCGCCGTCCCGCACCACCGACCCCTGGCTACGCAGCCGGTCCTGGTGGCGCACCGCTCTCGAGCAACCGCAGCCAGCCGGGCGTGGGTGGTGGCGGCGGGATGCCGATGCCGCAGCACAACGGCGGTCACGGCGGCCCGATGGCCGCGCCGATGCCGGGCGGCTCGCCGACGCTGTTCCTCATCTACAACGGACAGCGTTATCCGGTGACGAAGGATCAGTTCATCATCGGGCGCGGCAGCAAGACGTCGGACCTGCCGATCAAAGACGGCAACATCTCGCGCAAGCACGCGGCCGTCATCCGTCGCAACGGGACCTTCTACATCAAGGATCTCGGGTCGACGAACGGCATCGACTACAAGGGCATGCGCATCGACAACAAGCGCATCGACGAGGGGGACGTGTTCCACCTCTGTGATTACGAGCTGCGGTTTACCTACCGCGCCGACTAGATCGTCGCGCAGCTGGCTCGGGTCACGCACTTGCGAGCGGGACGCTTGCGCAAGCTCGGAGAACGATCCATCAACGACCGATCCGCCTGTCGGAGCTTCGTGGCTTCGTGTTTCAACTTCCGAGCACGAGCGCACGAGCACGACCCACGCCCGACGCGGCTCTCTAGTCGAAGCGCCAGCGCACGGCGCCGGTGTCGAGGTCGTGCACGCGAAGCTCTCCGCCGGTGACGATCAGCGAGCGCCCCACGATGATCAGGTCCTCGAAGAAGCTGGGCGTCTCGGCATCCCAGCGCCGCTTGCCGTCCGCCATCGCGAAGCACGCGGTGCGGTAGTCCTTGGCGTAGTAGATGATGCAGACCTCCTGCTCGCCGACCACGATGTTGCGCGGCGCGCCTTCTGAGCCGAGCCCATCGGGTGATGCGGTGACTCGCCAGCGCTCGCCGTCCTTGTCGTCGAGACCGACGAGCGTTGTCACGTGGGTGCCCTTCGCGCGCGAGCCGCCGAGCACGCGGCCACCGGGACCCGTGACCACGACGTCGACGTAGAGCTCGGTCTTCTTGCCGAGCTGCTTGTCGTCGGAGAACGCGCGCTTCGCGATCTCGAAGGCGGAGATGGCGTCGCTCGGGAGCCGCTTGCAGAGCTCTTCGCGCCCGCGCTTCTTCGGCGCATCGCGCTTGGTTCCGAGCGTGCCGTCGCGATTGATCGGGCGGATCACGTCGTCCGCGCCGACCGCGTCGATCGTCCCGGCGGCGGCGCCCGGGCAGAAATACGCGACGCGCTCGTCGAGCTTCGTGTTCCAGCGCAGCTTGCCGTTCGCGAGGGCGTAGGCGCGGAGCTCGCCGCTCTCGGATGCGTGGAGGATCAGGTCGCCCGCGAGGGTGAATGGACCCTGATAGGTCTCCAAATACGTGCCGAGGACGTCGCCGGTCCACACCGGCTTGCCGGTCGCGAGGTCCAGCGCGGTGAGCATCACGATGTCGCCCGCGTTGACGCGCCGCACACGCCCGATCAGCTCGGCGGTGCCGTCACCATTGACGTCGGCGACGAGCACGCTGTCCGTGCCCTGCCAGGTCGCCGCTCGGTTGGCCGGCGCCGTGTACGTCGTCGTGACCGTCGACGGGATCTTCAGATCGACGCTCACGCGGCGGACGGTCGTCACGACGCACACGCCGGCGAACACGATCGGTGCGATCACGGTGACGAGCAGGATGCTCATGATCCAGCCCCGCGTGTGCCGCTGCACGGCGCGCGGCATCGAGGATTGCGAGGGTGCGATCACGCGCTCGAGGATCCGGGTGCGCCGCATGATGCTCGACGCGGTTCCGCAGTACTCGCAGCTCGCGGTGATCGCGGACTCGGCCACGCGCAGTGTCGCGCCGCAGTTGGGGCAGGTAACGCGGATCGCTTTCATCGACGACGCCGCCTCCCACGATACACGTCAACCGAGTGCTACGGTGAGCGCGCTGTGGACGCCGATCTCAAGCGCCGCGTAGATGCACTTCGCCGCCCGCTCGAGCTCGCGGCCGCCGACAACTTTGCCGGCGTGCGCAAGGTGCAGGGCCTCGGTCACGTGCTGCGCATCGCGTGCGATCAGGTTCTCGCGAAGCAGCCGGTCGAAGGACTCGATACGTGGCGCCAGGTGATCGAGCGGTGGGAAGCGCTCGACGAGACGCAGCAAGCCGTCGAGGTCGCGCGCGGGATGCGCCTGCTCGCGCGCATTCCGAAACCGGCGGGCGCGAGCATCGAGCGCGCGATCATCGAGCGCAGCACCGCGCGCGCGGTCCCCGTGCCGAAGGCGGCGACGACGCCGCCCGTCGCGGAGACCAAGGCGAAGCCGAAGAAGCCCGAGAAAGTCGACGAGCCCGCCGGCGATCCGCTCGCACAGCCGACCCACACGTTGCCCGGCATCGGCCCGGCGTTTGCCGAGCGACTCGCCGAGAAAGGGCTCATCACCGTCGAGGATCTGTTGTGGTGCTTGCCGCGCCGCTACGACGACGTGCGCGACGCGAAGAGCCTCGCCGATGCCTGCGCGATGGCCGAGGGACAGCGCGCGACGTTCGCGGCGAAGGTCACGAGCTCGCGCATGGTGTTCGTGCGCGGCCGGCGGTGGGCGGAAGTTCGGCTGGGTGGGCTCGATGCGAACGATCGCGCGAGCACCGTCGTGCGCTGGTTCAACGTGTGGAGCGGGATCGAAAAGCGGATGCCCGCGGGCGCGCAGGTCGTGCTGTCGGGCGTGATGAAGAAGCGCGACGGGCGCGCCGAGTTCGCGAACCCCGACATCCTGGGCATCGAGATTCCAGACGGCACGGGCGCGAAGAAATCACTCGCGTCGATCTTGCCGCGCTATCCCGACGTCGCAGGTGTGCCGGGCAGTCGGCTCCGGCAAGCGTGCGCGACCGCGTGCGAGCGCGTCGGCGCGACGGCAGATGACGGCGTGCCCGCACACGTCGAGCAAGCGGCGAACATGCCGAGCCTCGCGGAGACGCTCGCCCGGCTGCACTCGCCGCCGCCGGACATCTCGCCCGACGATCTCGCGGCGATGAATCGCGGCGACAGCAAGTGGCAACGCCGCCTCGCATTCGGCGAGCTGTTCTCGCTCGGGATCGCCGTCGCACTCCGGCGGCGCGAACGGCGCGGCGACACGGCGGTCGCGTGCGCGCGCACGAAGGACCTCGACGGCGTGATCGCGAAGGCGCTGCCGTTCTCGCTCACGAAGGCGCAGCAGCGGACGATCGGCGAGATCGCGAATGACCTCGCCGCGGCGGTCCCGATGAATCGCTTGCTGCAAGGCGACGTCGGCGCGGGCAAGACCGCCGTCGCGTTCGCGGCCGCGGTGCAAGTCGCGCGCGCGAAGCGGCAGACCGCGGTGATGGCACCGACGGAGCTGCTCGCCGAGCAGCACTTCGAGACCTGGAAGAAGTGGGCGTCGTCGTCGAAGCTGCGCGTCGAGCTACTCACCGCGTCGACGCCGAAGGGCGTGCGCGCGTCGCTGCTCGCGATGCTCGCCGCGGCACAGCTCGACGTCTTGATCGGAACGCACGCGCTGCTCTCGGAAGGCGTCGGCTTCGGCGCGCTCGGGCTCGTGGTGATCGACGAGCAGCATCGGTTCGGCGTCGCGCAGCGCGCGAAGCTCCGCGACAAGGGAGACGGGCAGGGCTCGCCGCACTTGCTCGTGATGACGGCGACGCCCATCCCGCGCACGCTCGCGCTCACCGCGTATGGCGACCTCGACGTGTCCGTGCTCGACGAGCTGCCACCGGGCCGCAAGCCGATTGCGACCAAGCTCGCATCGGGGGCGCGCGGACGAACGGCCGCATACAAGTTGATCGCGGAGCGCATCGCCGCCGGCGAGCGCGCGTACGTCGTGTGCCCGAAGGTCGAGCCGAGCGACGAAGCTGATGAACCCACCAAGTGGAGAGACGCGACCACGGTCGCGCGCGAGATCGCGGGCGAGCTCCCGCGTGCGCGCGTCGGGCTCGTGCATGGCCGGCTCGACATCACCGAGCGCGATCGCGTCATGCGCGCGTTCAAGTCCGGCGAGATCGACGTGCTCGTCGCGACGACGGTGATCGAGGTCGGCGTCGATGTTCCGGACGCCACCGTGATGGTGATCCACGATGCGGATCGCTTCGGCCTCGCGCAGCTGCATCAATTGCGTGGGCGCGTCGGCCGCGGCGGTGCGGCCGCGCACTGCGTGCTGCTCGTGCAAGGCGGCTCGTCGGAAGATGCGGACAAACGCCTCGCGACGATGGTCGCGACGACCGACGGCTTCCGGATCGCGGAAGAAGATTTGCTCCAGCGCGGCGCCGGCGAGTTGCTCGGCGCGCGGCAGGCTGGTGTGCCGAGACTTCGCTACGGTGACCTACATCAGCACACCGAGCTGCTCCTCGAAGCGCGACGTCATGCAGATGCAGTCCTCGACGGAGATCCTGCGTTAATTCGGCCGGAAAACGCTGCGCTGCGTCGCGCGCTCGATCGCCGAGTTGCACATGATGTGTATGGAGCAGAGAGCGGTTGATCTGCGTTTGGCGCGTTCTGTTGCGCAGATTGTCGTTGATCTCGTACTCCGGGTTAGTACGATGCCGCGCGATGAGGGACATCAAAGCGCTGGCATTCGTGTGTGTGTTGATTGCTGCGTGCGCCACCACGGGTGGCGAAGGTGGCGACGACGGAGTTGACCCGCCGAGCGGCGCAACCTGCGGCGACGCAGTTTGTGCCGCGAGCGAGATCGGAGTCTGCCAAGCAGACTGCGGCTCGGGTGGTCCATCGACCGAGGTCTGCGGCAACGCGAAGTGCGAAGGCAACGAGCCAACCACGTGCGCGGCTGACTGCGCGACGACCGCTGTCTGCGGCAACGGACAGTGCGAGTCGTCCGAGAGCAACTCGACGTGCCCGGGTGACTGCACCACCACCGGCGGCGGTGGCACGTGCCCGAGCGATCCGATCGAGTGCACCTTGTGCGTCATCTCGCAGGGCGCGATCTGCCCAACTGGTCAGACGATGACGACCTGCCAGGCGTGCATCCTCGGTGGCGGCGGTGGCCTCCCGATGTGCAGCGGCGGCGCGCCGAACGGCGTCTGTGACGCCGGCGAGACGAACGCGACCTGCCCGCTCGACTGCCCGTAATCAGCGGGTGCTCGCGGCGAGCCACGCGAGGTAGGGCGCGTGGCCCGAGGTGATCGGTAGTGCGATCACCTCCGGCACCTCGTAGGGGTGCAGCTCGACGATTCGCGTCTTCAGCGCTGCGAATCGATCAGCCGTCGTCTTGATGACGCCGAGTGCCTCGGGCTCGTCCTCGATGGCGCCTTTCCACGCGTAGATCGAGCGGACCTCGCTGATGTTCATGCACGCGACGAGCTGCTCGCTCACCAGCGTGCGAGCGATTTCCGCGGCCTTGGTGGCGCTCGGGAACGTGCACAGGACGACGATGGCGTCTGTGGCCATGTCGGCCCTGTACCACGGCGGGGCGTGCGTGTAGCTTCTTCCGCCGTGTTGATCGTCCAGAAGTATGGCGGCACCTCGGTCGGCTCGATCGACCGGATGAAGAACGTCGCCGCACGTTGTCTCGCGACGGCGCGGCAAGGACATCAAGTGGCAGTCGTTGTCTCGGCGATGTCGGGCGAGACCAATCGTCTCCTCGAGCTCGTGCGTCAGCTGCAGGACGATCCGAACGACCGCGAGGTCGACGTCATCGTGTCGACCGGCGAGCAAGTCTCGGTCGGGCTCGTCGCGCTCGCGATTCGCGCGGCCGGCGGCAAGGCGCGCAGCTTCCTCGGTCACCAGTGCAAGATCGTCACGGACTCGGCATTCTCTCGCGCGCGCATCGTCTCGATCGAGAGCCAGCCGATCAAGGATGCGCTCGACGCCGGCGAGATCGCGGTGATCGCCGGCTTCCAGGGCGTCGACGAGCGCGGCAACATCACGACGCTCGGGCGCGGTGGCAGTGACACGACGGGCGTCGCGATCGCGGCCGCGCTCAAGGCCGACGTCTGCGAGATCTACACGGACGTCGACGGTGTCTACACGACGGACCCGAACACGGTCCCGACGGCGCGCAAGATCGATCGCATCAGCTACGAGGAGATGCTCGAGCTCGCATCGCTCGGCGCGAAGGTTCTACAGATTCGCTCGGTCGAGCTCGGCATGAAGTACGGCGTACCGATTCACGTGCGCTCGAGCTTTTCGGATGTGCAGGGAACGTGGGTCGTTCCCGAGGAGACGCAGATGGAGAACGTCGTCGTTTCAGGTGTCACCGTCGCGAAGGACGAGGCCAAGATCACCTGCGAAGATCTGCCCGATACGTCGGGCGTCGCAGGGAAGCTGTTCGCGCCGCTCGCCGACGCGGGCGTCTCCGTCGACATGATCGTGCAGAACCAGGCGTACGACGGGACCACCGACCTGACGTTCACGGTGCCACGCTCGGATCGCAAGCGCGCCGTCGAGATCCTCCGCGACAACGTCCCCGACCTCGTCGGCAAGGACGGCGAGCGCGTGCTGTTCGACGACGACATCGCGAAGGTCTCGGTCGTCGGCGTCGGCATGCGGTCCCACGCGGGCGTCGCGAAGAAGATGTTCCAGCTGCTCGCGGGCGAGAACATCAACATCCAGCTGATCTCGACCAGCGAGATCAAGATTTCGTGCGTGATCGCTCGGAAGTATGCGGAGCTGGCCGTCCGCGCGCTGCACGAAGGTTTCGGGCTTTCGCTTCCGCCGGGCGAACGGACCGGCCTCTAGGGAGAAAGCCCTGTAGAGTGGGCTAAACGCCATGGGCGGCTGCACGAACTGCAAAGGGAAGTCGGGTTGCGACGATCGCAAGGGCCACATGATGGCCTCGGTCGACGACGCACTCGCACGGCTCTATCCGACGCGCACGTGGGGCGAGGTCGACGACCGCGCAGCCGAGGCGCTCTCGACCGAAGAGCTCGAGGCGCTCGCCGACGAATTCGCCCAGGAGCTGCGCGCCGCGACGTTTGTCCAGCGCGGCGACGACGACGAGCCGTGCGACTACATCTGGGTCCTCTGCATGGGCCGAACGCCGTGTGTCGTGCAGGTCCGCGATCACGGCGTCGCGATGCCCGAGGAGTGGAAGGGCGTGGATGCGATCGAGGAGATGTACCTGCGGGTCGTGATCAGTCACCGCGCGCGCTTCGCAGCGGTCCAGCAAGTCGCCGTCGAGCTCGTACGCGGTGTCGTGCGCCAGAAGCCGCGCGCGGGCGTCTACGATGCGCCGCTACTCCATCGCATGCAAAAGCTCGTCGCGCTGTTGCCCGCGTACGAGCTCGAGCACGTCGACTTCGGCGAGATCGCGCATGCACCGCCCGAGTTCGACGCCGGCGAGTGGGCCACGCTCTACGGCGGTCAGCCCTCGATCGCGAACTACTTCTTCTATCCGCAGCCGACCACGATGGTGAGCACGCAGGTGATCGAGTGAGTGACATCGAGCTCGAGGACGAGGTCAAGGAAGCGCTGCGCGGGCTCGTGAAGGAGACCAAGGCTGTCTCCGCGCGCATCGTCGAGCACGACGACCTCCGTAGCGGCGTCCCCGCGCGCACGCTCGCGCTCGGCGGCGGGGAGTACCTGCGCGTCGAGCTGCCGACGCACGTCGAGCGCACGAGCGGCAGCGAGCACGACATCGAGGCCGCCTTCGAGAAGGTCACGCGCCAGCTCCGCGCGATCCGGCGGCGATGGGAAGTCGCGCGCCTCCCCGAGGTCACCGTCACGCAGGCGAGCGGCGGCCCGAGCAGCGACCGCATCTCCGAGCGCATCGAGCACTTCTTGAAGGGCCTCGCCGGCGTCGACCGCGCGACGAACGCGTTCTGCACCGTCGGCACCAAGCTCGTCGGCTCCGCCCGCAAGCCCGACGAGAACGAGGCCTCGCGCTGGCCGTTCCTCGCGCGCCGCGCGCTCGCCACGCATGCCCCCGGCAGCTCGCACGGCGAGGTCGTCGACATCGACGCCTACGCGATGAGCTTCTGGTACGACGCCGCGCTCGTCGTCCTCCTCGCCGAGCCGTACGCGATCGACTTCGTGAGACATCGCTGTCGTCAGGTGGCACGCGAGCTGGCAAATCTGTTGCCGCTGCTCGAGCCCGATCCCGAGGCACCTGCCGCGATTCGCCGCCGCCCCCCGACGCTTCCCTGAGCTGTTGCGTTACGCTCAGCTCGTGCGGCTCTTGCTGGTTGTCTGCTCGGCGCTCGCGCTGCTCGCGTGTGGCTCGAAGGGCGCGCCTCCGGGCTCGCCGAAAGGTGATCCGGTCACGACGCTACCGATCGCTCCGCCGGTCGCAACCCCCGGCGAGCGCATGGCCTACAAGCTCACGCTCAAGGGTGTCGACCTCGGCACGTTCTCGCTCGTCGTCGGCGAGCTCGTCGACCTCGACGGCACGCAGACCGTGGTCGTGCAGGCGCAGGCGAAGTCCGGTGGGTTCGCGTCGCTCGTCGCCAACATCGACGATCGCTTCACGTCGTGGGTCGACGTCAAGACGGGGCGGCCGCGCCGCTTCGAGGTGTTCGAGCACGCCGACCGCAAGGGCAAGGACAAGGACCACGTCGTCGTCGACTTCGCGGCGCGCTCCACCGAGGGCATCCCGGTCCAGTACGGGCTCAACGACGAGCCGATGAAGACGCTCGTGCAGCCGGTCACGCAGAAGGACGTCTGGGACTACAACGCATTCCTCCTCGCGATCCGCGGGTGGGAAGGCACCCAGGGCTCGACGACGACACTCGAGGTGTTCCGCAGCCGCTACGTCTGGCGGATCACGATCACGCTCGGTGGCAAGGGCAACCTCGTGACCGACCTGGGCGAGCTGCCGGTGCTGCGCTTCGACGCGACGACGATCAAGGTCGATCGCAACGGCAAGCCGTGGGCGGGCCAGGAGGAGCGCAAGTTCACGCTGTGGGTCAGCGACGACAACGACCGCGTGCCGCTCAAGCTCGACGCGACGAGCGACTACGGCGAGGTCTCGATGGACATCGTCGAGTACGTGCCCGGTACCGGCGCGCGGCTACGACCCTAACAGCGACTTCAACACGCTCGCATCGCCCTCGAGCGCGACGCGCTGCATGTAGCCCTGCACGCCACGCAGGCCGCCGAGCTCTTCGCCGCCACCTGCGCGGCCGGGGCCGCCATGCACGAGCGATGGCAGCACGGTGCCGGGACCGGGCGATTGCGCCGCCATCTTCGACGAGCCGAGGTAGAGGCGGCCGGTCCATGCGGCGGCGGCTCCGACGAAGCTCGCGACCCAGTCGCGATCGTCGGAGTACGCGGAGCTGACGAGGCAGCCTTCGCCGAGCGCGATGAACGCGGCGGCGCGCGCGGCGTCGCCATCGTATGCACCGACGGTGACCACCGGGCCGAAGACCTCGTGCGCGTGGAGTGCCTTGCACGTGAACGGGTCGACCGCGCGGCGCACGACCGGCCCGACGAAGTAGCCCTGGCCCGACGGGACGCCGACGGGCGAGATCTCGCCGGTGCCGCCGAACACGCTCTCGGTCTCCGCGGCGAGGCGTGTGATGCCTTCGCGGACATCGCGGAGCTGCTGCGCCGTCGCGAGCGGGCCCATGCGGACGTCCTCGCGGGACGGATCACCGACGGCGATGCCGCCGAGGCGGTCTTTCAGCGAGTCGAGGACCTCCGATTCGCGCGCGGCGGGCACGAGCACGCGCCGGATCGCCGTGCACTTCTGGCCGGTCTTCTGCGTCATGTCGCGCGAGACGTCAGCGAGGAACAGCGCGCCGGCTTCGCTCGTGAGCTCGACATCGGGACCGAGGACGGCGGCGTTGAGGCTGTCGGCCTCGACGTTGAGCCGAACGCTGTGCGCGACGAGCGTCGGGTGGGCGCGGAGCGTGCGCGCGGTGGCGCTGCCGCCGGTGAACGCGACGACGTCGCCGGGGCCGCAGCTGTCGAGCAACGTGCCCGCGGGACCGACCAGCAGCTGCAGCGCGCCGGCGGGCAAGAGCGGTGCGAACAGCTCGACGAGCCGGTGCGCGACGAGGGCGGTCGCGGTCGCCGGCTTCGTGATGACCGGCATGCCCGCGAGCAGGGCAGGGCCCAGCTTCTCGCACAGGCCCCAGCCCGGAAAGTTGAAGGCATTGATGTGGACGGCGACGCCGCGCCGCCGCGTGTACACGTGCTGGCCTGCCATGCGCGCGGTGCGGCCGACCTGGATCGGCTCGCCGTCGCCGATCAGCGGCGCGGTGCCCAGCTTGGCGCCGAGCTCCGCGTAGTGCTGCAGGGTGACGCCACCACCGTCGACGTCGAACTTCGCGTCGCCGCGGGTGTTGCCGCCGTTCGCGACCGCCAGGGCGATCAGCTCCTCGCGCGCGCCGGAGACCGCCTTCGCGAGTGCGGCGAGCAGCTGCCCGCGCTGGGCAAACGTGAGCGCACCGAGCTCTTTGGCGCCGGTCTCGCGCGCATAGCCGAACGCGGCCGCGAGGTCATGGCCACCACCATGCACTTCGGCGAGCGGCGCCTCGGTGGCGGGATTGACGAGCGTGGTCTTGGTGCCCGATCCGGGCGACCACGATCCCGACAAGTAACTGGCGAGGAGCTGCATGCCGCAGTTCTTACCGCAAATACGTTATCGTCACATGTCGGATGCGTTCGCTCGGAAAGCGGCTGCTAACGGGCTTCCTCGCGTTGCTCGCGGTCGTGTTCGGCGGCGCGTTTGGCTACTACTTCATCGGAGGTGGCCGGTGGGAGCTCTGGGACTGCCTCTACATGACGGTCATCACCGTCACGACCGTCGGCTACGGCGAGACGCTCGAAGGCATGGAGTCGGTCCGGTACGCACGCCCGTTCACCGTGCTCCTCCTCGTGTTCGGCACCGGCAGCATCGTGTTCTTCGCCTCGATGATCACCGCGTTCATCGTCGAGGGTGATCTCAAGGAAGCGCTGTTCGCCAATAAACTCAAGAAACGGATGAAGCGCATGCAGGAACACGTCGTCGTGTGTGGGGCAGGAACGACCGGCCAGAACATCATCGGGGAGCTCCTGAAAACGAACGTGGCGGTGATCGCCGTCGACATCCTCGAGCACGAGCTCAAGGAGATCGCCGACAAGTATCCGAAGGCCGACTACAGCTACGTCGTCGGTGACGCGACCGACGATGACATCCTCGGCCAGCTCAACCTCACCGCCGCGCGTGGCCTGATCGCCGCGCTCGCGTCGGACAAGGACAACCTGTACCTGACCGTGTCCGCGCGCCAGATAAATCCGAGCCTTCGCATCGTCGCGCGCGCCGCCGAGCTCTCGCACGTCGAGAAGATCAAGCGCTCGGGCGCGGACGCGGTCGTCTCGCCGAACTTCATCGGCGGCATGCGCATCGTCTCCGAGATGGTGCGCCCGACCGTCGTCGGCTTCCTCGACACCATGCTGCGCGACAAGCGCGCCGCGTATCGGATCGAGGAGGTCACGATCAAGGATAGCGGCGACAAGCTCGGCGCGACCCTCGGCGGCGCGCGCATTCACGAGCGCTTCGGCATGAACGTGCTCGCCCTCCGCGAAGGCAGCAAGGACTACATCTACAACCCCGGCCCCGACGAAAAGCTCACGGTGGGCACCACGCTCGTCGTGTTGGGGTCGGCGGAGCAGGTCGCCTCGTTGCGCAAGGAGATGGCCTGATACCCTGACGGCATGGAGCAACGCGTGAAACCCAGCGCGACGACCGCGCGTGTGGTTGCCGCGGCGATGGCGTTGCTCCTGCTCGGCTCGGTCGGCGGCATCCAGGCGGGCCGCACGGGCGCGTCGTTCATGCGCGACCTCGAGATCAAGCAGCCCGCGCTCGCGAACATCGCGCCCTGGACCGACGATCCGAAGACGCCGCGTCTCGCACGGCGCGTGTTCCTCGTGATCGTCGACGGGCTACGCAGCGATCACTCGTATCAGCTCCCATTCCTCGACGAGCTGCGCCGGAAGGGCGTCGACCTCGAAGCGCAGTCGCACTATCCGTCGTGGTCGCGCCCGAACTACGTCTCGATCCTGACGGGCGTGCCGCCGATCGCGAGTGGCGTGCGCACGAACTTCCACTACACGCCGGTCCTCCTCGACTCGCTGATGGATCGCGCTCGCGCGGCCGGCCTGAAGGTCGCGACCGCCACCGATCACGCGATCTTGCCGTCGCTGTTCCTGCGTCCCGTCGGCGAAGGCAACGGCAAGGTGACGATCGCACCCGAGGAGCTCGAGGAGCTCGACATCGATGTCATGCAGGCCGATCCGGAATCCAAGACCGCGCGACGCGCACCCGGCGCGATGTACCGGACGCCATTTCACGACGCGCGCTACGTGCCGTGGCCGGGCGGCTTCGTCGAAGCGGGCACGGCGCTCGTCGAGGAATACGACTACGAGCTCGTCGTCCTGCTCGTCAGCACTGTCGATATCGCGGGCCACGCCTTCGGTGCCGACAGCGAGGAGTACCTCGAGGCCACGCAGGTAGCGGACCGCGCACTCGCACGGGTGCTCTCGAAGGTCGAC
This sequence comes from Myxococcota bacterium, assembly GCA_030857175.1. Lineage (GTDB taxonomy): Bacteria > Myxococcota_A > Polyangia > Haliangiales > Haliangiaceae > JABFXX01. Next base: position 143,213 of record JALZOJ010000003.1, read on the forward strand.
CTCTCGCAGGACGCGATCCTCGTCACCTCGGATCACGGCCACACCGACGCCGGCGGCCACGGCGGCACCGAGCCCGAGGTGTTGACCGTTCCGCTGATCCTCGCGGGCGCCGGCGTCGCGAACAACACGATCTACGACGCGCGCCTCATCGATCTCGCACCAACCGTCGCCGCGCTGCTCGGCTTTCCAGCGCCGGGACACGGTCTCGGCAAGACCCTCGTGGATCTGGTCGCGCTCGATCCGGATGCGCGCCTGCGCCGCGTCGATGCCGACCGCCTCCGCCTCCTCGCAACGACGAGCACCCTGGCCGTGTCCGAAGCACGCGCGCAGGCCGAGCTCCTCGAGGATCGCACGCTGCGCTTCGTGCTCGTCGCCAGCGGCTCCGCGCTCGCGATCGTGTTCGCGGTGGTGCTGTATCGCCGTCGTGTGCTGCGTCTCGATCTGCGCGTGCTCGCCGTCGCGATTCCGGCCTTCTTCCTCGTCTACTACACGTTGATCGGGACGCTCGGCCAGCGGTTCTCGCCATCGCTCCTGCCCGCGCAGGGCCACATCACGACCGCGCTCATCAAGTTCGCGATCATCGGCATGGCCGTACAGCTGCTCGCCTCGCTCTGGGTCCTGCGCAAGTACCGCTCGCTCCCCGCGCGGCTCGCGGCGGCGAACGGCATCGCCTGGACAAACCTGATGCTGTCGATGATTCCGGCCGGCCTGCTCTGGGCGTTTTTTCCAGGTCCGTCCATCGACGTGCCGGGCCCCAAGACCCTGGTCATGATCCCCGCCGTTCAGCTCACCGTCGCCGCGACGGCGATCGATGTCGCGCTTGTCCTCTTCGTCGAGCTCATCGTCTTCGCCGCGCGGGCGCGGTTCCGCTACGTTCCGGGCGTGATGAGCGAGCCGTCCCAGACCAACCCGGGGGTCGATCGGGCACCCCCATGAGAGACTCCTCACAGGCCTCTTGAAAACTGCAATTCCGCTGGTTTAAGGTCGTCGTGTGGGTGGCTCTCGGGTGATTGGAGTCGGTGTCGTGTGCGCGGTGGTGTGGACGTCCGTTACATGGGCGGATCCGATCGCGAGTGATCGGCCGCCCACAAACGTCGCCGCCACGACGCCGGCACCGACGCGTGACTGGCACATCGGGATGAACCTCCGCACGGACTTCGCGGCGCGGTTCTATCGCGCGGACGTCGGTGTGCGCGTGCGCGATTGGGACTTCATCGTCGTCCTCGACCCGTTCGGCCTGCAGAGCGGCGACTACGACTACGACGGCATCGTCCGGTACTCGGTCAATCGCGACTGGTCCGTGTGGTCCGGCGCCCGCGTCACCACCGTGCCGATCGGTCGCAGCCGTCAGTTCAGCGACAAGTTTCTCGCGGGCGTCTCCGCCGTGATGCCCTGGTTCATCCCGAGGACACGTCTCCACAGCGGGCTCGAGCTCGCGGTGCACGTCGTCTCGCACGGCGCGGGCCTGCCGACGAACTACGTCTGCATCGACTCGCCGATCTGCCGCAAGGACCACTTCGTCTTCAGCCTGTTTGCGAGGTTCGAATATGTCTCTCCGTTCTAGCTCGATCGCGCTGTTCCTCGTCGGGTGCGTGCCGATCTACGACCCGATCGTGATCTGTCACAACGCGAACTGCGACGGCACGGGGCGCTTCCTCGACGATACGATGATCGGTCTCGAGTCGTCGCTCGCACTCCGCGACCGCGACAATAGGCCCGTGTTCGACGGCGTCGAGATCGATACGTTCCTGTTCTCGCCCAGTGTCATGCAGCCGAGCACGTGCTTGTTCGCGCATGACTCGCTCAATCCAAAGAACGCGGCGACACCGAACGACGCGGCCGCACTGGTCGCGCAACACCTGTCGAACGGGCTGCCGATCTCGTGGAACGGGGAGCGCTTCTACTTGAAGATCGAGCTCAAGCCCACCGTCGAGGGGACCGACCGCTTCCACACGGCGCAGCAGGCGATCCAGCACGTCCGCTGCGTGATCGATATGATCGAGGTCGCGACGAACGTCACGCCGCCTGTCCCCGTCAACGTGATCATCGACAGCACCTCCGAGTGTCTGCACCAGGACTTCGAGGACGAGATGCTGTTGCAGAACCGGACCTTCACGAATCCGAACGTCGTGCTCGAGCACAGCGGTCCGATCGTGTCGACCCGGCAGTGCAGCGACTTCCCACTCGACGTTCGCACCTTCTTCGTCCGCAGCTGGCGCGACAGCGAGATCGAGTCGATCCGCCCGGCGATGGTGTGGATGGATCGTAGTAGCGAGAACACCGAGACGCTGAAGATCATCCGGCACGTCCGTCCGGAATACGTGACGACGAGCGCGGCGCCCTACGTGCGCGGCTGGATCGAAGGCTATCGGTAACGCACGAGCGCCGAAGCGGCCACGTCCGGGATCTGGTTCTGCGCTAACGCGCGACCTTGCGACCTCCACTCGTCCCACCGGCTCGCGCTGCGCACACACCCCACGGTGCACGTCGACGCGCAGTGCTTCTTCGTGTCGAACTGCTCGCGCAGATCCTGGAACGTGTAGTCCGCGAGCGGCTTCGTGAACACGCCGCGCTGCTGCGAGCACCAGTGCACGATTCCGTACTCGTCGATGTAGAGGTAGCGCGAACCCGCGCGGCACTTGAAGTCTGCACTCCCCGTCTCGAATAGACGCGCGCGGTAATCGCGTGCCTCGTTGAAGCGCTTGCCGACGATCTCGCTGACCTCGTGCATGAGCTCCTTTGTGCGAGCGTCGCCGATCATCGCGCCTTCGCCGTCGTGAATGATCGAAGCGCGTGGGCGAAAGCCCGCGTCGCGCGCGAACCGCATCACCTCGAGGACCTCTTCATCGTTGCCCGTGCCGAGCACCGCGTTGATCTGCACCGTGAACTTCGCGTGGTTCTGGAGGTGCTCGATCTTCTTGCGGAGCGGCTTCAGCACCTTGACCGTCGTGTCGTTGGGCGTGACGCCGTCGACGCTGATCTGTAGATGCGTGAGGCCCGCGTCGTTGAGCTGCTTCACGACCTGTTCGCTCAAGAGATATCCGTTCGTGATGATCCAGCGCTCGTCGAATCGGTACGACGAGGCGTAACGAACCAGCTCGATGATGTCGGGATGGAGCAACGTCTCGCCTCCCGTGAATTCGCAGAACAAGAGGCCAAGGCTCGCGAGCTTGTCGATCCGCGCCTTCAGCAGCTCGGTCGGGACCGGCGGTGAGACTCGATCGAACTCGTTGCAGTAGCCGCAGCTGAGGTTGCAGCGCCGTGTCACCACGAGCTGCGCGAGGAGGGGGCCATATGCGAGCACCCGCGGTGTAAAGCGCCAGAGACGTCGTCGAACAATTGCACGCCAAGACCTGACGGCGTCACGCGTGAATCGGTCACGCGGGGCGAAGGGCCCGATCGGGTACCGTCGACAACGCACTTGCGTGCGTGATACTCCCGTCCGCATGTCCGTCATCGGGATCGTCGGCGGCACCGGCCTGTACAACATCGATGGGCTGACCCACGAGAGCTGGCGGCGCGTCGACTCCCCATTCGGCGCCCCCTCGGACGAGCTGCTGTTCGGCCGGATCGGCGAGCAGCGCATCGTGTTCTTGCCGCGGCATGGGCGTGGGCATCGAATTCCGCCGCACGAGATCAACTACCTCGCGAACGTCGACGCGCTGAAGCGCGCGGGTGCGACGTGCCTCCTCTCGGTGAGCGCCGTCGGGTCGCTGCGCCCGGAGCTGACGCCGGGCACGTTCGTGATCGTCGACCAGTTCATCGATCGCACGCTGCGCGGACCGAAGACGTTCTTCGGCACGGGGCTCGTGGCGCACGTGTCGATGGGCCATCCAACGTGCCGGCGGCTGGTCGACCACCTCGCAAAAGCGGCGACAGAGATCGGCGTCAAGTCCGCCAAGGGCGGCACGTACGTCGTGATGGAAGGGCCACAGTTCTCGAGCGCCGCGGAGTCGGAGCTGCACCGCAGCTGGGGCGCGGACGTGATCGGCATGACGAACATGCCCGAGGCGAAGCTCGCGCGCGAAGCCGAGCTCTGTTACGCGACCGTCGCGATGGTGACGGATTTCGACTGCTGGCACCCCGACCACGATCACGTGCAGGTCAGCGATGTCGTGAAGGTGGTGCACGCGAACAGCGCCAACGCGCGCAGGCTCGTCGGTCACGTGCTTCCCGCGCTCGGCACGGATGCCGGGCGATGCATGTACGGCTGCGATCGCGCGCTCGACTACGCGATCCTCACGGCCGTCGAAGCGCGCGACAAGGAGCTCTGCAAGAAGCTCGAGGCAATCGCGGGGCGCGTGCTCGGGTGAAGGTCGACGGGCGCTGGCGCCGCACGATCGAGATCGTCGACGGCACCGTGATGGTGCTCGACCAGACGAAGCTGCCGTACGAGACGGCGTGGCTGCCGCTGAAGACGCTCGACGATGCGGCCCGTGCGATCCGCGACATGCACGTGCGCGGTGCACCGCTCATCGGTGCGACGGCGGCGTACGGGATCGCGATCGCGCTGCGTGAGGGCAAGCGCTTCGAGGATGCGTACGCGCAGCTCGCCGCGACGCGGCCGACGGCGATCAACCTCAAGTGGGCGCTCGACGAGATGCAGCGGCGTGGCGGCGATCCGTGGGACGCGGCCGCGCGGATCGCGGATGACGATGTCGCGGCGTGCGAGGCGATCGGCCGGCACGGCCTCGCGCTGTTCCGCAAGTCGGGGCCGGTGCGCGTGCTCACGCACTGCAATGCGGGCTGGCTGGCGACGGTCGACTGGGGCACCGCGCTCGCGCCGATCTACAAGGCGCACGAGGCAGGGATCGCGGTGCACGTCTGGGTCGACGAGACGCGCCCGCGCAACCAGGGCCTGCTCACGGCGTGGGAGCTCGCGCAGCACGGCGTGCCGCACACGGTGATCGCCGACAACGCGGGCGGCCACCTCATGCAGCGTGGCGAGGTCGACCTCTGCATCGTCGGGACGGATCGCACGACGCGCGCCGGCGATGTCTGCAACAAGATCGGCACGTACCTGAAGGCGCTCGCCGCCCACGATAACGGTGTCCCGTTCTACGTCGCCGTGCCGGCGTCGAGCATCGACTGGACGATCGACGACGCGCGCACGATTCCGATCGAGGAGCGCAGCGGCGACGAGGTGCGGTTCATCCAGGGCAAGCAGATCGTCGCCGCGGCGAGCCCGGTCGCAAACCCCGCGTTCGACGTCACGCCGCGCCGGCTCGTCACCGGCTTCATCACCGAGCGCGGCGTCGTGACAGAGCTCCTGCCATGACGATGCGCCTGCGCGACGAGCTCGTCGCGACCGCGAAGCAGATGAGCCAGCTCGGCCTGACGCCCGGCATGAGCGGCAATGTCAGCGTGCGCAGTCCGGCCGGCTTGCTCGTCACGCCATCGGGCATGCCGTACGGCGACCTCGTGCCCGACGACTGCGTCGAGATCAAGCACGACGGCGCATTGCGGCCGGGCCAGCGCACGCCGTCATCGGAGTGGGAGCTCCACCGCGATATTCTCGGTGCGCGGCAAGACGTGCAGGCGATCGTCCACACGCACTCGCTCTACTGCACCTCGATCTCGACGCTGCGCCGGCCCATCCCCGCGATCCACTACATGGTCGTGCTCGCCGGCTCCGACGAGGTTCCATGCGCCGACTACGCGACATTCGGCAGCGAGCAGCTCGCGCTCAACGCGGTGAGCGCGCTGCGCGGCGGCAGTGCGTGCCTCCTCGCGAACCACGGCATGGTCGCGCTCGGCCCGTCGCTCGCGAGCGCGCTCAAGCTCGCCGCCGAGGTCGAGACGCTCGCGGGTCAGTACTGGCACGCTGCGCAGATCGGCCAGCCGCACGTCCTCGATCACGACGAGCTCGAGCGCGTGCGAGCGCGATTTGCGGAGTACGGGCAGCAGCGTTCAAAGACGCGACGCTCGTGGTAGCCGCACGGCGATCGCACACGAATCCGTCACGGGCCCGATCGGGTGCCTCCTCTCCATCGCATACTGCGTGCGATGGATGTCGCGCTCGAACGTGTCCCTCGCTGCGATCTGTGTGGCGGTCAGGACCTCGAGCCTCGACGGGTGTGGCGCGATCAGCTGCTGTTCGGGACCGAGCGCTGGACGCTCGTGCGCTGCCGCGCGTGCAAGCTGCACTTCATCAATCCGCGCCCGACTCGTGATGCGATCGGCGCGTTCTATCCGGCGACGTATCTCGCGCACAACGATCCGCCCGCGCAACCGAAGGCATGGCATCGCCGCCTGTCCGCACGCGATGCGCCGCCACTCGGGTGGTGGGAGCGTGCGCGCATGCACGTCAAGCAGGACACCTCGTGGTACCGGTTTCCGGCGTGGCGCGGTCAGGGCCGTGTCCTCGACATCGGCTGTGGAAACGGCGCGCGCTACCTCGACATCTTGAAGGGCGTCGGCTGGACGACGCACGGCCTCGACGCGTCACTGGCCGCTGCCGAGGCCGCGTCGGCGAAAGGCCACATCATGCGCATCGGCAGCGCAGAGGACGATCACTACGAACCGGCGAGCATGGACGTCGTCACGATGTGGCACGCGCTCGAGCACACGCACTCGCCGAAGCGGGCGCTCGCGGCGGCGTTTCGCGTGCTCGCGCCGGGCGGCATCCTGACGCTCGCGGTGCCGAACTACGGCAGCCTTCAAGCGAAGCTGCAGGGAGGGATGTGGTCGGGCGTCGAGGTGCCGCGTCACCTCTATCAGTTCACGCGCGCGACGCTGCGCGCGTATCTCGAGGAGGCCGGGTTCCGGATCACGCGGCTCGCGACGCGCTCGGGTGCGACCGCCTGGCCGCGCGCGTTCCGGCATCTCGTCAACACGGTGTTTCACCGACGGTGGGAGCGCGATCCGAAGTGGATCGTCGAGCTGTTCGAGCCCGGTGCGAAGCTTGGATCGGTCTTCCGATATTTCGGCGTCGGCGGCGAGCTGCGCGTGATCGCGGAGCGACCTGGCTGAGACCGGCAGGTGCCGATCGGGTGCCTTTACTCGTCGGGATTGCCATGGTACCGGACAACAATGGCAGGCACTTCTTCGTCGGGGCCGCGGTTGCGCGCCGTGATGTTCGATCTGGACGGCACGCTCGTCGACACCATGTCCGCGTTCGCGGACCTCGCCGCCGAGGTGATGGCAACGCGGCACGGTTACGACCGCGTGCGCGCACGCGAGCGCTATCTGGAGACATCGGGCATACCGTTTCACCAGCAGCTCGAAGTGATCGTCCCGGGCGATGCGCGCAATGCGGACGCCTCCGCCGAGTTCGAGCAGCGCAAGCGCGCCGTGTGCGACGCCACGATGATGGATCGCGAGACGCTCACCGGCCTGGCCGGCCTACGCGAGCTCGGCTTCAAGCTCATCGTCTCCTCGAACACGGGCCAGGAGTTTGTCGACGACTTCGCGCGCCGCGAGCCGTTCACGTTCGATCTCGCGCTCGGCTTCGATGCGAAGAAGAACCTCGCGAAGGGCAAGCCGCACGTCGATCACACCCGCAAGGTCTTCGCACTCGATTCGAGCGAGCTCGTGTTCTGCGGTGATTCGCTGAAGGATGCCGAGCTCGCCGAAGCGTGCGGCGTCGCGTTCGTCGGTCGCCTCGGCACGTTCACGCTCGCGGACTTCCAGGCGCGAGACGCAAACGCGATCGCCGTCGGCAACGTCGTAGAGCTTCCCGCGCTGCTGCGCGGAAAGGTGGCGGCCTGATGTCTGGGATGCAGGTCATCATCATGGCCGCGGGCCTCGGCAGCCGGCTCAAGGATCTCACCACCGCCACGCCGAAGGCGCTGATCGAAGCGGGCGGCCGTCCGCTGATCGACTACGCGCTCGCGTTCGCGAAGGCCGCCGGCGCCACGCGCCGCATCGTCGTCGGAGGCTTCCACCATCCCGAGGTCGCCGCTCGGGTTCGCGAGGTCGCGCCCGACGCCGTCATCGTCGAGAACACCGAGTACAAGAAGGGCAACTTGATCTCGATGCGCACCGGCGAGACGGCCCTCGAGCCCGGCGCCTTCTTGCTGATGAACACCGACCACGTCTACAAGCCGGCGATCGCCGACGTCGTCGGTGCCGCGTGTCGCGCGGCCACCGAGATCACCGGGTTCGTCGACTACGACCGCACGCTCGGCCCCGACGACATGAAGGTCGGCCTCGACGCCGATCGCCGCGTCAAGGAGATGGCGAAGACGCTGCCCACGTGGGACTGCGGCTACGTCGGGATGACGTTCGTGCCGGCCGCGCGCCGCGACGCGTACTTCGCGACGGCCACGAAGTGCTCGGCAGAGCAGGGCGATGCGATCCACGTCGAGTCGATCCTCGTCGGGCTCGCGCGCGGAGGCACGCCGCCGCACATCGCCGACATCAGCGGTCACGGCTGGCTCGAGATCGACGAGCCGCACGAGCGCGCGCACGCCGACGAGATCCTCGCCCGCGAACGCTGGTGGCAATAACTCACGTCGCGTGACGAGTCGCCCCGGCGCGCCGTCCTCATAGGACATGGCCGCAACTCTCGAAGACTGGGGACCTGACCGGGCACTCCCGGTCCGGGCCGCGATCGGCGAGAGAACGAAGGTGGCGATCATTCTCGCGAGCCTGCTCGGTGTCCTCCTGGTCTTGCGCGCGGCGGGGGTGACAACACTCCTTGCATGGACGCCGCCGCTGATCGAGCAGGCTCGCTATCCCTTCCTGTTCGCGGCGTACTTCGCGACGTGGTGGTTATCGCGCCGCGCGACCGGCGACGCACGTAAGAACGCGCTGCTCGGCGGATCGATCGCGACCGCCGCGATCTTCGACGCGACGTTCCTCGCGCTCAGCCTGGTCTGGATCTGCGGCCTGCACCTGCTGTTGCCTCGGCTGCGTCTCGCCGTCGCGTACGTGCTCGCGACGTACGCGATCGCGATCGTCGCGTGCAACCGCGCGTGGTTCGAGGTCGATCCCCACGTTGCACGCTGGGGCTACTTACTCGCGGTCTCGTACACGTTCCGCATCGCGTGGCTGTTGCATCAGATGCGGATGCATCGCGGGCAGAAGGTCGAGCTCGCCGACGTCATCCTGTACTTCGTGTTCGCGCCGTTCTTCGTGATCGTGCCGTACATGATCGCGATCCCGCGCTTCGACCGGTTCTGCGCCGGGCTCGACCGCCACGACGTCGAGGTCGAGCGCTCGGGTCTCCGCATGATCGCGACGGGCATCGTGCTCTCCGGTGCGATGTGGGCCGTTCGCGAGCTCTACGGCCCGAGCGCGCTCGCCATCGAGAGCCTCGCCGGCGGTGACCTCGGGCTTGCCTTCGTGCACGGCTTCTTCTCGTACATGCTCGAGCACCTGCTGATCGCACTCGCGATCGCCGCGATCCTCGTCGGCATGGTCCGCGTGCTCGGCATCGACCTCGGGCCGTCGTTCGACCAGCCGCTGCGCTCCGAGAGCGTGACCGAGTGGTGGCGCCGCTGGAACACGCACTTTCGAGACCTGCTCGTCGAGCTGTTCTACATGCCCGTGGTGATGCGGTTTCGCCGGCGCCGCAAGCTCGCCGTCGTGCTCGGCTGCATCGCGACGTTTCTCGTCGGCAGCACGCTGTTTCACTTCCCGAATCACTTCTTCAAGCACGGCAACCTCACGTTTCCGATCGGCGTATTCGCCGAGAGCATCGTGATGGCCGCGCTCGTCGCCATCTCGCTCGTGCGCAATCGCGAGCATCGATCACGCAGCCTCGCGCGCCGGGTGGCGCGCGTCGCAGTCACCCTGGTGCTCGTCTACGTCACGGTCGTGATCATCGGCCGTGGCGTGCAGCGAGCGGTGTTAGGACAACATGACCCGACAGTTACGCAATCAGCTCCGCGCAGTGCTCGCTAAGCTTGGAGGCAAGTCCGAGTTTGCAGACTCGCAAGATGTGTTCGCGACCAGCATCGTTCGCTCGATGAACCTCCTCGAGCTGATCTGCTTCCTCGAGGACATGTACCAGATCGAGATCTCGCAGCGCGATGTCTTCGACGGCAATCTCAAGTCGGTCGATCGCATGGTCTCGTTCATCGTCGACCGCCGCCCGGAGCTCGCCCAATGCGCGTGACCATCCCGCTCACCGCGGCCGCGTCGAAGCAAGCGCTCGCCGGCCTCGCTGCCGACCTCGCGTTTTGCCACCCCGACATTCAGAAGATCGTCACCGTCGACGACAAGGTCATCGAGCTCGACGTCGCGCGCGACAGCGACGATCTGCGTAAGCAAGTCAGCGCCGTCGCCGAGCTCTCGATCCGCTCGTACCGGTTCGTGCGCGACGAGCCCGCGCTCTGGCAGCACGACGCGCTTCACCGCTATGCGGGCCGAGGGGCACTCGCCGAGGTCGTCACGCGCCACACGGTCACGCTGGGTCCCGGCCAGTACGCGCTCGTCGGTCCGGTCGCGCAGCTGCGCATGGATCTCGACGAACGCCTCCGCGCGATCGCGACGGCCGCGGGCGCGGAGCCGTGGCACCTGCCCAGCATCGAGCAGACGTCGGACTTGGTCCCGGCGACCGGTTATCTCTCGTCGCATGCGCAGTACGTGACCTTCGGCTACCGACTACCGTGTCACTTCGAGCAGCTGCAGCGGTTCTCCCTCGCGGCGAAGGAGATGAAGCTCGAGCGCCCCGACGTCGCTGACCTCGAGCCGACCGGCTTCATCCTCGAGCCGTTCGTCTGTCACAACGTGTATCGCGCGCTGAAGGGCGCACGCATCGAGGCCGGCCGCACGATCACCGCGCTCGGCACCTGCTATCGCCACGAGGGGATTCGGTTCGAGCCGCTCCTTCGTCAGTGGGAGTTCTCGATGCGCGAGGTCGTTCTCGTCGGCACACCCGCGTTCCTCGCCGAGCAGCGCACCCGCGTGATCGAGCTGACCAAGCAGCTGGCGCGGGATCTAGATCTCGACGCACGTCTCGAGATCGCGACCGACCCGTTCTTCGTCAGCGAGGCCGCATCGAAGCGGACCTATCAGGCGATGAATTCGACGAAGCTCGAGCTCAAGCTCGCACTCGATGCGACCTCCTCGACCGCCGCCGCCTCGTTCAACTTGCACGGTCGGCAGTTCACCGAGCCGATGCAGATCACGGACGGGCAGGGCGAGGTCCTCGAAACGGCGTGCATCGGGTGGGGCCTCGAGCGCTGGATGGCAGCGGTGATTTCTCGACACGGTGCAGATGCCAGGAACTGGCCGATCTAGCCAGTTGCTCACATCCTGAGAGGCCGTAGCGTGTATACACATCACGATGTCTGAAGTGGTCCTCCTGGGTGCAGGACTCGGCGCGCGGCTCCGGCCGCTCACCGACGATCGCCCGAAGTGCGTCGTCGAGATCGGCGGCGAGCCGCTCGCGCGCCGCATGCTTCGGCAGTTCGCGGACCGTGGCATCGCGCGCGCGACCGTCGTCGTCGGCCACTTCGCCGAGCGCGCGAAGGAGCTGATCGGCGACTCGGTCGGCAAGATGCCGATCCGCTTCGTCGAGAACACCGAATACGCGACGACGAACACGATGTACTCGACGCTCTTGGCGATCGACACGCTCGCCGACGGCGGCTTCTTGGTCGAAGGCGACATTGTCGCGCACGACGCCGTGATCGATCGCCTCGTCGGTGCGGACGATCGCCGTTCCCACTGGGCCGTCGACGCGTGGACCGCCGCGCACTCCGGCTCGCGCCTGTGGACGAGCGGTGGCAAGCGCATCGTCAAGCAAGAGATCTATCGAGCGCAGACGACCGCGCCGGTTCCGGACGCGTGGAAGTCGAGCGGCATGCTGCGGCTGACCGGCGCGACGGCGCAGCAGCTGGGCCAGCGCTTGCGCGACGAGCCCGACCGGACGATCTACTACGACGACGTGATCGGGAAACACGTGAACGAGCTCGAGCTCGACGTACTCGATCTCGAAGGCATGCCGTGGGTCGAGATCGACGATCTCGCGGACATGGCGCAGGCGCGGAAGATGTTCGAGGACCAACCATGAAGCACCTCATCTTGTGCGTCGACGGCATGGCCGACTTTCCGCAGCGCGAGCTCGGCGGGAAGACCACGATGGAGGCTGCGAGGACGCCGAACCTCGACGCGCTCGCCCAGCACGGTGCGATCGGTCGCGCGCAGACGTCGTTTGCGGATCTGCCGTGCGGCAGCCCGGTCGCGAACCTCGCGATCCTCGGCTACGACCCGCATCGCTATCACCCGAACGGTCGGTCGTCGTTCGAGGCGCTCGCCGCCGGTACGCGCCTGCGGCCCGGTGACCTCTCGTTCCGCTGCAACCTCGTCACGATCTCGAGCGACAATCGCATCGCCGACTTCACCGCCGGCCAGATCGACACGGACACCGCGGCTGAGCTGGTCTGGGACTACGAGGTCGGCGACACCAAGCTCGAGCTCTACGTCGGGCAGCAGTATCGCCACTGCTTGATTGTCCGCGACGCGCACGTGCCGCCCGAGGAGCTGGAGCTCGCGGCGCCGCACTGCCATCAGCAGGAGCCGATGCAGCCGCTGTTGCCGCGTGGCAAGACACCGCGCGCCGAGGCGCTCGCCGACAAGCTCCGCCAGTTCATGCACGAGTCGCGCGCGTACATCGCGCGGTTCAACGCGAAGACGCCGACGAAGGCCACGATGTTCTGGCTCTGGTCCGCGGCCTCGAGCCCGCTCATGCCGTCGTTCGAGCACACGTTCGGAAAGCGCGCCGCGCTTGTCTGCGGGCTCGACTTCCTCAAGGGCATCGCGATCGCCGCGGGTATCGAGACGAAGAACATCGTCGGCACCACCGGCTACATCGACACGAACATGCGCGCGAAGCTGCGGTTCGCCGTCAACTACCTGCGCAACTACGACTTCGTCTACGTCCACGTCAACGCGCTCGACGAAGCGGCGCACAACCGCGACCCGCGCCTCAAGACGCAGATGCTCGAGAAGCTCGACAAGGACATCATCGGCCCGCTCGCGCAGTACCTCGAGCGCACACATCCCGACGACTGGCGAATGATGGTGTTGCCAGACCACTACACGCTCTCGCACGACGGGACTCATCATCCGCGAGCGGTGCCGGTGCTCGTCGTCGGTGCGGGCGTAATGCCCACGCGCCAGCAGCGATACACCGAGGCCGCGGCCGAGGGCACGCCGATCGTGATCGGCCAGCGCCTGATGGACCCGTTCCTCTCGGAGAACCCGCTCGTGTGGAACGCGGACTTCGCGCGTCGCGCGAACTGCGGCGAAGAGGCGATGGACGGCGACAGCGAAGATCCGTCGATTCGCGTCGCCGGCGGCATGCGAGGGTAGGGTGCACTTGCACTTCACAGACCGCCCGAGCGATCTCACCGTCGGCGTGATCGGCGGGATGGGCCCTCTCGCCACCGCCGACTTCTTCCACCTGCTCGTCCGCATGACGCCGGCCGACAAGGACTGGAACCATCTCCACATCATCATCGACGACAACCCGCGCATCCCGAGTCGCACGCGCGCGTTCCTCTACGACGAGGCGTCGCCGGTCCCGTATCTCGTCGCCGGTGCGCAGCGACTCGTCACCGCCGGTGCGCAGCTCTTGGTCGTGCCGTGCAACAGCGCGTCGCACTACCTCGCGCCGGTGCGCGAAGCCGTGAAGGTTCCGATCCTCGATCCCGTGATGGCAACCGCGCACTACGCGAAGGGCGTGACATCGCCGCTCGTCCTCGGCGGCATGGTGACGCATCGCGCGAAGCTGTACGCGCAGGCGCTCGGCGTCGACACGGTGCGGCCCACGGACATCGAGCAAGATGAGGTCGCCGCGTTGATCGAGGCGCTCAAGCAGAACGACACGAGTGACAGGATCGTCGAGCGGACCCAACGTGTGATCGCCGCGGGCATCGCGCGTGGTGCCGACAGCGTGATCCTCGGCTGCACCGAGTTTGGTCTGATCGCTTCGCGCCTCACCGGCGCGAGAATCTTCAGCTCCAACGAGCTGCTGGCAAAGCGTACGCTGGAGCTCGCACGCCAATGAGTGAAGGCAAGCCTGGCTTCCTCGACACGAGGCGCGTCGCCGAGTTCTGGGACGAGGCGCGCAAGTCAGCCGACGAGGACAAGCAGAGTGGCTACCTGCAGGACGAGTGGCCGACCGCGCTCGGCATGAACCGCTTCGCCGGCGAGTGGCAGCTGGTGTCGTCCTGGCTCGACGAACACCATCTGTCCCACACCTCATGCCTCGATGTCGGCTGTGGCGTCGGGCTCTGGCTCGAGCACTTCGCGCAGCGCTTCGAGCGGGCCGACGGTATCGATCTCTCTGCCGAGATGGTCGCGTCGACGGCAAAGCGCCTCGGCCATCTGTCGAACGTGAACGTCAGCGTGCAAGGCGTCGACGATCTATCTGCTGATCGCCGCTACGATCTGATCTTCGTCGGCGGCGTCTTGATGTACGTCAACGACGAGCTCGTCAGCGGCGTGATCGCGAAGCTCGCGTCGATGCTGAATCCGAACGGCCTGATCATCTTTCGCGAGAGCACCGCGAACGGCCAGACCTGGTACCGCGATACCCCGCTGAAGCCCGGCCTGTTCGGCGATCCATCCAAGCCGCGCCCGCCGTACTTTGCCATCTACCGCACGCCCGACGCATACCCGGCGCTGATCGCCCAGCAGCCGCTCGCGCTCGTGCGCACGCAGCCGAACAAGCTCTACAAGCTGGCCGACGTGACCGAAACGTGGCTGAAGTGGATCAACAAGCTGACCTTCGGCCGGCTCTCGCGCCGTCGCGACAGCGCCGAGCGCACCGCACGCTGGCTGCACACGCTGCGCTTCATCACGCTCGTGCCGCACTACTACCTCGTGTGGCTGTTCGCGCGCCGGAGCTGGCGGCTCAATAACTACTGGTACGTTTGCGCACGTCGATCTGATGGATCGTCCAGTAGCGCCGTCCGATGATCACGACGGTCCAGATGCCGACCGCGATCGCCAACAAGTAGACCGTCCAGCGCAGCTCGCCGAGCACGAGGCCGAGCGACAGCCAGAAGTACATGTCTGCCTCGGCAAACTCGATCACCGTCCATTGCCACTTCACGTACATCTTCAAGCGCTCGCCGAGCGTCATGCTCGAGAAGTCCTTGCGCTGATCGCCCGCCGTCGGTTTAGCGCCTGCGACCGCGTGCTCCCTTTCGAAGTGAGCCACGACCCAGAAGATGTAGCTGCGGAGCAGGATCGCCCCGGCGATCAGCACGGCCGCGAGCACCACGCGCGCATCGCCACTCTCGATCGCGGCGCGCCAACCGAACGCGGACATGATCGCGAGCAGCCCGATCATGTCGGTGACCTTGTCGAGGAAGGCGCCCATCACGGACGGTCGCTTGCGGTAGCGTGCGAGCGTGCCATCCATGCAATCGAGGATCGTGTGGAGCTGGAACATCACGATCACGGCGACGTCGTAGCCCCAGACGAGCAGCGGCACCGCAACGAGCTTGCAGAGAAAGCTGACCCACGTGATTCCGTTCGGCGTGATCCACCGAACGTCCGCGATCAGTGCGGTGAGCAGATTCCCGACGGGACCGCCGAACGTGATGCTCCACCAGTCGCGGTTCCACCGCGAGCGCATCAGCCGGTACCGCTCGGCGAACGCCGCCATTCACGCAGCCTTGTCGTGCTCGGCAAGCTTTCGATCGAGCCTTGCCACTTCGAGGAAGCGCACGGCGATGCGGAACAGACAGCCGCCGACCTGCGTGACGAAGAACAGCCAGACCAGAAGATCCAGGCGCTGGATGATGATCCCGATGGAGAGCCACATCCACAGGTCCATCTCCTCGAACCAGATGATGTGCGACGCGCGCGACAGGAACCATTGCACCCACTCGCGGCCCGTGCGCGAAGGCGGAGGCTTGACGACGATCGGCGCCGTGCGCTTCACGATCACGCTCGCGTCGTCGCGCGCCTCGAACCAGCGCAGGCGCTCGCTCTCTGCCTGCACGAGCCACTTCATGTACGCGCGCACGTTCATCGCCGTCGCGGACGTCGTGACGAGCACGAGGTAGTACGCCTCGCCGGTCTGTTGATAGGCGACCCAGCCGACCGCGATCACGATCGGCCACCACGTCACCATGTCCGAAACCTTGTCATAGAAGCTTCCGAGCTTCGTAAAGGTTCTGCGATACCGCGCGACCGTTCCGTCGAGGTGATCGAACAGAATGCCGAGGTTGAGCAAGATGACCGACCAGGTCCACTCGTGCTGATAGATGCACCACGCGGCGGCCAGCTTGACGATGTTGGCGATCGTGGTGAGTCTGTTCGGCGTCAGAAACTTCCAGTCCGCCATCACCAGCATCACGAGGATCGTGAGCGGGCGGATCACGAGCGCCGGGTAGAAGTCCTCGCTCTGGAAGTTCCGAATCCTCTGCAGCCGTTCACGATCCATCGCGAGTCGCTGTAGGCTGCCACAGATCACCGAATGTCAGACGATCGCGGGAGTCAGAAGCGCATCGCGACCAGCGTCAACCGCGGGTTGGCATGGATCGGCATCGCGTCCTCGCTCGTCGGCATCCTCGACGTCGTCGCGATCGTGCTGATCCTCAGGTACTGGGTGACGGTCCCCGAGTACGGCGCTCTCACCGCCATCGTGTGGGTGTTCCCGTTGCTCGATCAAGCGACCGACCTCGGGCTGTCCGCGGCGGTCATCCAGCGCGACGACCACGACGACACGAAGATCTCGACGGTCTTCTGGATCAACTTCATTACCGCGATCGCCATGTTCGCGATCCTGGCGATCGTCGCGACGATCATCGCGAGCATCACGCACGACATTCTCGGGTGGATGCTCGTCGCCTACGGGACGAAGCTGCTGATCCAGAACGCGTACTTCATTCCGCTCTCCCTCATGAAGCGCGAGCTTCGCTTCAAGGAGCTCTCGATCATTCGCATCGTGGCAAACCTCGGCGAGTTCGCCGCGAAGGTGGGGTTCGCCTGGGCAGGCTTCGGGATCTGGTGCTTCGTGCTGGGACCGCTCGCGCGCACCTTGATCAGCGCGGTCGGCGCGCAGCTCCGGCATCCATGGCGCCCCAAGCTCGTGCTGCGCTTCCGCGATGCGAAGGAGTACGTCACCTTCGGGCTCAAGAGCTCCGGCAGTCAGATCCTGTTCCACTTCTACGTCAACATCGATCAACCGATCGTCCGGGCCTTCTTCGGCGATCACGCGGCCGGTCTGTACAAGATCGCGTACGAGACCGTGCTCCACCCGGTCCGTATGATCTCGAACGTCGTCGTCGACATCGCGTTTCCGACGTTCGCGCGCTTGCAGCACTCCAAGGATCGCTTGCTCGCACAGCTCGTGTCGTTCACGAAGCTGAACATCATCACCGTGCTGCTCTACGCGGCTGTCGTGTTCGTCGCCGCGGAGGACGTGCTGCTGATGTTCTTTCCTCGCGCCGCTGGTGCGGAGACAGCGGTTCGTGTGTTGTGCGCGGTCGCGGTGCTACGCTCGCTCGGGTACGTGGTGCCGCCGCTGCTCGACGGCACCGGCCATCCGAACCGCACGTTCAACTACATGCTGTCCGCTGCGGTCGCGTTGCCGCTGTCGTTCTGGCTCGGCGCGGTGTTGCTCGGCGATCGACTCGGCTACGTCTCCGTCGCCGTCGCGTGGGCGATCGGCTATCCGATCGCGTTCGGGGTGCTGATCTGGCTCGCGATGTACACGCTCGGATGGACCGCGCGCGCATACCTCCGCTCGGTGATCGGCGTCTTGGCGTGCCTGTTCGGCGCACTCTTCGTCGCGCTCCTCGGACACTGGGCGATGAGCGGCTTGCAGCCGTGGCTGCGGCTCGCGCTCACAGCCGCGATCGTCGTGCTCGTCACGGGCTTCTCGCTCGCGTATACGCAGGGCCTCTCGCTCCGCAGCGCGAAGCGCGCGCTCGCCGGAGACTCCGATGCGGTGATCGACGATCCGTTGCCGGTCGACGAAGCGTCAGCTGGAAAGTAGTTGCGGCACGCCGCCGCGCCGCTTGACCTCGCGCAGCTGACCGAGGAGCCGGATGTGCTCGCGCGTGACGATCAGACCGCTGACCACCGCGCCCGCCAGGATGCCGATGTAGATCACGTGATACAGGTTGAACAATGTGAGGATCAGCGCCGCGAGATTGATGAAGTCGCGGCGGATGACGTAGAGCAGCCACTGCCCGATGGCGAGCATCCACGGTGACAGCGTCGACGGTGCACGCGGTCGCGGACGCAGCCCGACGCGACCGCCCGCTTCGACGACGTCGAGCGTTCCGATGTAGTACTGGCTGCCGCCGGCCTTGAGCACGACGATGCAGAAGTAATAGATGCCGTAGATGCCGGCGACGTAGAGCACAGCGCCGACGGCGATGCTCCACGCGATGTACGGCTCGGGATGCTGCGCGTACGTGTGGTAGCCGATCGCGATGAAGTACGCGACGCTCGTGATCTCGTCGACGATCGTGTCGAGCCACGCGCCGATCGGGGACGACTGCAGCTTGAGTCGCGCGATCTCGCCGTCGCAACCATCGATGACGCCGGCGATGAACACGAGCAGCGCGCCGACGATCAGCATCGTCTGGCCGGCCAGCGCGGTGAGCACGCAGCCGAAAAGGCCCAAGATGCCGACGAAGATCGTCACCTGGTTCGGTGTAATCGGCGTGTGCAGGAGGAGCAGCGTCATCGGCTTCGAGAGCGGCCGGTAGATGTACTGACTGACCGGGCTGTCCTCGGTCGGCTTCACCAAGATGCGCAGCAACATCTTCTTCGCGGCCTGGCGTTCGGCCGGCGTCGTCGCGGGATGCCGCGCGATGTCGCCGTGAACGATGCGCTCCGCCGCGGGCGCGAAACGCTCATGCAGCACGCGATCGACATCATCCATCGGCGGTTGCACCCCCGAACCCCGCCGCAAGATGATCCCGATCGCGTCGCGCGCGTCATCGCCCGTGAGCCACAGCGCGCCGCCGTAGGTCCCATCGATGCCGACGACGACGCGTCGATCCGCCGTGCCTTCAACGAGCGGCTTCACGAGCGGCATGTGCACGAGCTGATCGCCACCGCGCAGGATGAGCAGGGCGCGATCGCCGCGCTGCTGATCCCACACCGCCAGGCCGGTGTCGGTGCCGTCGACGACGAAAACGCGCTTCGCACCCGCGCGCGTCGCGATGCGCTTCGCTCGCTCGACGAGCGTCAGCCCGAGCAGCACCTGGTCCGCGTGCGGCGAGTCCGCGAGGATCACCGCGTCGAACTCCCCCGCAGCCTGGACTGGTTTCGGCGGCGACGGAACGGTCATTGCTGTTCGCGGAGCTTGTTCTCGACGCGTTCGAGGTCGGCGCGGTCGTCGATCTCGAGCACCGTGCAGTCGGCGATATCGACGATGCCGAACGGCACGCCTCCCTCTTCGGTCCGTCGCTGCGAGAGCAAGTGATACGCGTGGTCGTAGTACTCGTGCGTGAGCCCGCGCGCCGGAAACTGCGCGAGCTCCTTGAACACCGCTGCGCCGGCGGCGGCCGACAGCTTCGTCACGCCGATGTACTCGCCCATGCACTTCTTTGGGTCGAGCTTCTTGTCGAGACCGACGACGCGCCCATCTTCGAGCTGCACCTTCATCGCATCGTCGTCGAGCTCGGCCGTCGGATCCGTCGCGAGCAGCGCTTCGCCCGGCGCTGCGATCAAGCGCGGCAAGATCTTGTCGTCCATGATCACGTCGCCGTCGAGTTGAAGGAACGCGTGACCACGGAGCAGCGGCTCGGCAACTTGCAGCGAGAAGAAGTTGCCCCACGGCTCGTACTTCTCGTTCAGCACGATCTGGCACTCGTAGCCGCCGGCCTTCAGCGCCGCCTTCAGCGCATCGATGCGATAACCGCCGACCACCACGACGTCGCGGCTGTGGATCCCAGCCTTCGCGAGGTGATCGAGCTGGCGAAAGATGATCGGGGTCCCGAGCACCTCGACGAGCACCTTCGGACGATCATTAGTCAACGGCGCGAGACGCGACCCGACACCAGCAGCGAGGATGACAGCTTTCATGTTGGTTCGACCACGGCGCAAGAAGCGTACGAGGCCGCCGGCACGATACTCGAAGGCAAGAGCCAGTCAATCACGGGCAAGACGCTGATCCATCGCTGACCACGTCACGCCACTCCGCTGCGACCTGCCTGTCAAACCACCGCCACAAAGCGGTGAACACCTGACACTTCTTTCCACAAGTCACTGAAACCCCGAACGGTGTGCATGTTGCAGCGCCGGCCAGCCTATGGTCTCGCACGCCATCGTGCTCGCTACGCGGCTGTCTCTGGAGTCCGGGAACAGACTTTCCGCGTCTGCGGTGATGGGTGTTCGACAGAGCCTCGAAGCACTCGCCTCGGTCGGTGTTCGCGAAGTCGCGGTCGTGGACGGCATCCATGCTGAAGCGCTTCGCGACCGTCTGCAGCTGCACACGCTGCCCGCACTGAACGTTCGTGTACTGGCGAACCTATCCTGGAAGAACCTCTCGGGCTCCGCGATCCTCGCAGCCCGTCAGTGGATCGAAGACAGCGAGCGCTGCTTCGTCCTCCGCGGCGATCGCCCGCTCGACGCCGACACGCTCCGCCTCCTCGCGCAGTGCGGTTCGACCTCCATCGTCGTGTCGACCGACGCGAGCGCCGCGAACGTCGCACGCGGCACCGAGACGTTCGTGAAGCTCGCGCAGTTCGCGGACTCGGACCTCTGCACCGTCGAAGAAATCGGCGAAGACCTCTCGCACTTCGACGGCGTCTTCACCGGTCACGCGCTCGTTTCGCGCACGATCCTCGACGCGCTCGTCCAGCTTCCGAACCCCACCCTCGAGCACGGCCTCCTCGCTCTCGTCCAGAACGCCCAGGTCGTCGCGCTCCAGAGCGCGTGGCAGTGGGAGACCGTGACGCCCGGCGCGCAAGTGATCGAGGACAAGGTCACCGCGCTCCTCGAGGCCAAGAGCCACGCGCGCTACATGCTGCTCAACCCGGGCCCGGTCAACACGACCGCGAACGTCAAGAGCGCGCTCGTCCACTACGACGTCTGCCACCGCGATTCGACGTTCACGGAGCTCATGGTCTCGCTGACCAACAAGCTCCGCCGCATCTATCGCGGCACGCCGCAGCACACGGTCGTCGCGATCACCGGCTCGGGCACCGCGGCCATGGAATCGGCGCTGGTCTCGACGGTGCCGCCCGACAAGAAGCTCCTGATCGTCGACAACGGCGCGTTCGGTGCGCGCCTCGCCGAGGTCGCCACGGTGCACGAGATGGACTTCATCCATCTCCGCTACGACTGGGGCCAGCAGGTCAACGTCGACGACATCGAGCACGCGCTCGCGGTTTATCCGGATATTGCCGTCGTCGCGATGATCCACCACGAGACCTCGGTCGGCCTGCTGAACCCGGTCCGCGAGGTCGGCGCACTCTGCAAGAAGCACGATGCGCTGCTCGTCGTCGACGCCGTCAGCTCGCTCGGCGCCGAAGATCTCGACGTCGTTCGCGACAACATCGACATCGCCTACGGCTCGGCCAACAAGTGCCTCCACGCGGTCTCGGGCGCCTCGTTCATGTGCGTCTCGCCGCGCGTTTGGCCGCGGATCGAGAAGCTCAAGCCGCGCGCTTACTACCTCGATCTCCGTCGGTACCGGAAGTACATGGACGAGCTCGCGCAGACGCCGTTTACACCCGCCGTGTCGGTGTACTTTGCGCTCGACGCCGCGTGCAGCGAGTTCCTCGCGGACGGCCACGACGCGCGCTTCGAGATGTACCGCACGCGCAACAAGCGCCTGCGCGACGGCCTGGCCGCGCTCGGGATGCCCTCGTTCACCGGCACGGGCGAGGAGTCGAATTCAATCGTCACCTGCCGCCTGCCCGACGGTGTCGCGTTCGACGCGCTCTACGACTCGGTCAAGGAGCGCGGCATCATCGTGTACGGCTGCAAGGGCGTCCTTGCCGATCGCTACATGCAGATCGCGAACATGGGCGATCTGCCGATCGCCAGCATCGACCACTTCCTCGAGGTGCTGGGGCAGGAGCTCGGTCGCCTGCGCGCCGCCCGCACCACGCCGATCGCGACGGCGAAGCCGATGCGCGAGTCGTCGTCGAACGTTGGTGCGGTCGGTCGCCGTGCGTCGTCTTCCGTGAAGTAGCCGCCGGGAGATGATTGCCAGTGGCGTTTCGCCGCGGCTCGTCGTCTACAGTCTCGGTGATGGCCTCGTCGGTCTATCTCGACTACCGCGGGCGCGATGGCGTGCCCGGGATGGTCGTCGGCGGCATGACCGTCGTCGAGCGCGCCCTGCGCGAGGCCCAGCGCGCCGGGGCTGACAAGGCGTTCATTCACGTTCCCGGCAATGGCGCCATTCCGATGCTGCCTCCACTGGGCATCGAGATCGAGGTCCGCGGCGAGACCGATGCGCCGCCCCCGGATGCCACGCCGATCGACGGCACCACGATCGCCGGCGTCGCGATCTCCGACGAAGGCTCGCGGCGCCGCGCATCGCGTGCGCTGTGGCGTAGCTGCCGCCGCCCGTACGACGGGCTCGGAGACAAGTACGTCATCCGCGGAATCTCGACGCGGCTGTCACGCATACTCTGCCGGATCGGGGCAACGCCGAACCAGGTCACCGTCGCGAACATCGCGATCGGCATCGCGGCCTGCGTGGTCGTCCTGTTCGGCACGCAGACCGCGCTGATCGTGGCAGGCGCACTGATGTTCGCGCAGGTCGTCCTGGATTCTTGCGACGGCGAGCTCGCCCGCATTCGCTTCATGCACAGCCGGCTCGGGATGATCCTCGACAACGGCTCCGACGATCTCATCGACAACCTGTTCGTCGCGATGCTCGCTCTCCACATCGGTGGGATCTGGGCGCTCATCGGCGTCGCCGCGGCATGCGCCCGCGCATTCTCCGCGCTGATGATCCACATCGACGTCGCGCGGCGAGGCAAGGCCGGCGACATCCTCGCGTTCAAGTGGTTCTTCGACACCGAGGGCGAGCAGCTCGCCGACCGCTTCGAGACCAAGGGCTCGGTCGCCGGGACCGTGCGCGCGTTCGGGCGCCGTGATCTCTACGTGCTCGTCTGGACCGTGACTTGTATCGCCGGCGTTCCGCTGATCGGGCTCGTGCTTTCGATCGCACTCTCGACCGTGTATTTTTGTCTCGCGATCACGCACTTGGTCGTGATGCGGCGTCGCTGATGGTATATCGCTCCACCGTGTCCACGCACCGTGCGGAGCGCCTCGGCGCTTGGATCCAGCCGCGTCGCTGGAAGGTGCTCGCGGTCGCTGCGGTGGTCACCATCGCGGGCATCCTGATCGCCGCTCAGATGGGCATCAAGAGCGACCTGACGAACCTGCTCCCGCGCAGCAAGGCATCGGTCCGCGACCTCACGAAGCTCCAGCAGCGCGCGCGTCCGTTCGGCACGGTCCACGTCATCATCGAATCACCGGATCCCACGGCACGCGCACGCGCGGCGGCCGCGCTGGTGCCGCGTCTTCAGGGCATCGAGCCGACGCTCGTCCAGCAGTTCTCGCAAGACGACAGCGTGCTGCGCCGGTACATCTGGGAGCGCCGGTTTCTATTTGCAGATCTAAAAGAGCTGACCTCCGCGCGCGACGCCCTCGACAAGAAGGTCAACACGAACCCGCTCCTCATCGACATCGACGAGGACGAGGCGCCGACCACCGATCGTCTCGCGGAGCTCGAGAAGAAGCTCGCCGAGCTCGAGCAGGGCGCGACGAAGCCGCCGCTATGGGTCAGCAAGGACGGCACGCTGCAACAGGTCTCGCTGCAGACCACGTTCTCGGCGTCGGATGCGACGAAGGCTCGCAAGCTGACCGAGCACATCCGCGCCGAAGCCGCGGCCGTCAAGAAGACCGAGCCGAACGTCACGTTCAGTCTGACCGGCAACGTGACACTCACGATGTACGAGCACGACTCGGTGCTCGAGGGCATGGCGCTGTCCGCCGGCATCACGGTCGTCCTGTGCGCGTTCGGCCTGCTCCTGTACTACCGGTCGTGGCGGCTCGTCGCCGCGATGCTCGCGTCGCTGTTCGTCGGCGTCGCCGCCACGTTCGCGCTCGCGCGGATCGTCGTCGGGAACCTCAACGTGATGACCGCGTTCCTGTTCGCGATCGTGGTCGGCAACGGCATCAACGCCGGCATGCTGCTCGTCGCGCGCTACCTCGAGGAGCTGCGCGCTGGGAAGGATGCGCGCGCCGCGGTCGGCTCGGCGATGGGCGGCGCGTGGCACGGGACCTTGGCCGCGACGGCGACCGCGTTCATCGCGTACATGTCCTTGCTCGTCACCGACTTTCGCGGCTTCCGCGAGTTCGGCGCGATCGCGGGTGGCGGCATGGCGCTGACATGGTTCTCCGCGTTCACGGTGCTACCCGCCGCGCTCTACGTGATCGCACCGAAGGCGCACTTTCCGGGACCGCCGCCGCTCCTCGGTGCGCTGCTCGAGCGGCTGTTGCCGGAGCGCCGGGCGAAGGTCGTGATGCTGTTCGGCGCCGTGATCACGACGCTCGCGATCGTGGTGACCGTGCGCTTCATCGCCGACGATCCGTTCCTCCACGACTGGCGCGATCTGCAGTCGACCACCGACGAGATCGAGGAGATCCGCACGACGAGCGACCGCACGCGAGAGAAGCTCGAGCCGCGATCACAGCTGACCGGGCAGGCGTATCAGGTCGTGATCGCCGTCGACAAGCGCGAGATGGTCGGCCCGATCGTCGAGAAGATCCGCGCCGAAGATGCGGCGCGCCCGCCCGCGCAACGGTGGACGCAGGATGCACGTAGCCTCGAGGATTTGATCCCCGCGAATCAGACCGAGAAGATTGCGGTCCTCGCCGAGATCCGCGCGCTGATCGACAGCCCGAAGCTCCAGGCCAACATCGACGATGAAGAGCGCACGTTGCTGGCGAAGCTCCGGCCACCCGATGCGATCGCGACCGTCACCGAGAAGGACGTGCCGCACGATCTCTCGTGGCCGTTCGTCGAGAAGGACGGCTCGACCGGCAAGCTCGTCGTGATTCGCGGCGCCAAGCGCTTCGATTCGTTCAACGTGGACCACCGGCTCGCCTTCGCCGCCGAGGTCCGCAAGATCAAGTTGCCAGAGGGCGCGCTGGTCGCGGGCGAGCCGCTCGTCGTCGCGGACATCATCGAGACCATGGAGGACGACGCGCCGAAGATGATCCTGTTCGCGCTGATCGGCTCGATCATCGCCGTGATCCTCGTGCTCGGCCTCCGGCGGCACAGCGCGGTCACGATCGCGTGCGGGCTCGCGGGGGTCGTCGTGATGATCGCGACGTGTTTCCTCGTCGGGCTGCGCGTGCACTTCCTCGATCTGATCGCGCTGCCGATCACGATCGGCATCGGCATCGACTACGCGGTGAATCTCGCCGCGCGCGATCAGCAGGAAGGCGAGCGCGGCACCGGGCATCTGTTGCGCACGACCGGCGGCACCGTGCTGCTCTGCAGCTTCACGACGAGCGTCGGCTACGGCACGCTGATGCTCTCGGCGAACGGCGGGATACGCGCGTTCGGCATGGCCGCACTCATCGGTGAGATCGCCTGCATCTTGATGGCGCTCGTGGTTGCACCCGCGTGCTTGGCGCTGCTCCGACAGCGCAAGACAGGCAACTTCGTAGCGGGCCAAGTGAACCAGAGCCCACCCATCGGCAGTCCTCGGTAGGGCACGGGATCTTCGTGAATTCCCGTTGGACCGGCCCGTCGACAGTGGTACACGAGCGAGAACCCGTGCGACCCGATCTGATTCTCTTCACGCCCGGCCCCGTCCGGATCCCGTCGCTCGTCGCGGAGTACCTCGCGCACCCGCCGTGCAACTACCACCGCCAGGACGCGTTCTCGCGGATGTTTTCGGAGACCGAGCAGAGCCTGAAGAAGCTCGTCGGCATCAAGAACGCGGACGCGTACTTCGCGACCATCCTCACCGCGACCGGCACCGGCGCGAACGAGGGCTGCATCTACGCGCTCGAGCCGCTCGGCAAGGGCCTCTTGCTCTCGAACGGCTTCTTCGGCGCGCGCGTGATCGATCAAGCGCGCCAGGCGGGTGTGAATTTCACCGCGCTCGAGTCCGCGCAGGACAAGCCGATCGACGTCGACGCCGTCGTGAAAGCGATCGAGTCGGATCAAGACATCAAGTGGCTCTGGTTCGTGAGCCACGAGACGCGCACCGGTCTCAAGAATCCATTCGAGGCGATCGGCTCGGCGGCGAAGGCGCGCGGCCTCTACGTCGCCGCGGATCTGATCTCGTCGGCGTACGCGTATCCGATCGACATCGAGGCCTCGGGCGTCGATCTCGTCACCGCGTCGAGCGCAAAGGCGATCCAGGCCGCGCCCGGCCTCGGCATCGTGTTCACGAAGAAGGCGTCGGTCGCCGCGCTCTCCGCGAAGCCACGCAGCTACTACCTCGACGTGATCGCGGAGTACAAGAAGCAGTCGGCCGAGCTCCAGCCCCGCTTCGCGCAGCCGGTCGCGCTGCACGCGGCGCTGCGTGCGGCCTGCATGCACCTCGAGAAGTCGGGCGGCATCGACGCGCACTTCACGCGTATCCAGCGCCAGATGCAGGCGCTGATCGACCACCTCGCGCCGATCGGCGTGCACCCCCTGCTCGATGAAACATACCGCTCGAACATCGCGGTCAACTTCCGACTGCCTGTCGGAATGCCGTACAGCGACTTCTCTCGCCGCATGGAAGAGCAGGGCTACTTCTGCCTCTACGGCATCCCGGGTGATCAGAGCCACTTCCAGCTCAGCACCATCGGCGACCTCGACGACTCGCATATCGCGGGCGTGAAGCAGGCGTTGTCTCGCGTCTTCGGACGCTGATTCATCATTCGGCTCCACTGGCACCATTCGGTGTCCGACGGCTGACGGTTTGACGGGGATAACCTGTCGAACGGCAGCCGATGTGGTGAAGGTTTGACACCTAAACCCCTGTGACGACGGCGTGTCTGCATGGCGACGTTCTTGCTTTGCTACCTGTCTCTAACGTAGAAGCGGGGACATCGTGATCCGACGTCTAGGAGCCCTCCGGGGCAAGCGCATCATCTTCGGATACGACCGCTATCTCTTGCCCGATCTCGAGGACTACCGCATGGCTCTCGCGGCGCATGGCGTCGTGATCGAGCAGGTGGACAGCGGGCATATTCACTACCTGAGCTCGGCCGAGATGGTCTGCCGCGCCGTGCAGGCCGACAGCGAGAGCTTCGGCGTCCTGTGCTGCGGAACCGGCATGGGCATGTCGATCGCGGCCAACAAGTTCGAGAGCATCTACGCGGCCCGCTGCACGAGCGCGGACGACGCGGAGATGTCGCGCCAGATCAACAACGCCAACGTGCTCTGCATCGCCTCGAAGCTGGGCCTCGACACCAACCGCGCAATCATCGACGCGTTCGCGCTGACGCCGTACACCGGCCGCAAGCTGGACGAGCTCGAGTACATCACGCAGTTCGAGCGTCCCGCTGCGCCGCCGCAGACGGCTGTCTCGAAGACGCTGCGTCGCATCGCGTAGTACCGATATGAGCGTGGACCGCAAGGCGTCCATGTTCGGCGTCAAGGATCTCTTCACGACGATCAACCTCATGGGAGGTGTCGTCGGGATGTGCCTGTGTATCGACGGCCAGCCGTACTACGCGAGCATCTCCGTCCTCCTCGGCTATCTGCTCGGGGACACGATGGACGGCTGGGTCGCGCGCAAGCTCGGCACCGCGAATGAGTTCGGCGCCGAGTTCGACACGATCAGCGATCACATGAGCCACGTGATCGCGCCCGCGGCGATCGTCTACACGGTCTACATCGACCAGCGCCTGCTGCCCGAGCCGTGGATGAATCAGGTGCTCTCGATCGCGCTCGCGGGCTCGCTGGTCTTGACCGTCAGCGTTCGGCACGCGCGCAACATCGTCGCGCCTGTCGAGTTCAAAGGCGTCTGGGCGGGACTGCCGCGCTCCGTGGTCGGCTTCTGGGCGATCGCGTACTGCAACGCGTCGCTGACGCCCGACGTGCCGGGCGGCTACTGGATCGGCGTGTTCCTCATCCCGGCGATGGGGCTCGCGACGCTCACGTACCTGCCGTTCCCGTCGCATCGCCTCGCGCGCATGCACACCTGGTATGTGCGGATCGTCATGGCGTCGTGGTTCATCATGCTGGGCGCGTCACTCGTCTTCGCGCCGCGCTACGTGTTCGACGTCCTGTTCGTGTACATGACCGGGTATGCGCTGCTCTCGTGGCGCGCGATGTCGGGTGCCGAGCTCGCGCAGTTCAAGAAGACCGTCGAGGCCGCCAAGGCGCGCGGCGCATAGCTGTTCAAGTTTCAACACGAGGCAATCTCCGACGGGAACGTGACGGATCACGGCTGCCGGCCGTTTCACTTGTCTAGGCACCCTCAGTGGTGCAAGTTCCCCTCGAACACTACGGAGTCACCGAGCCATGGCACTGAAAAAGGGCGTCAACGTCAAACCTGCGAGCGGCAAGCTCGGCATCCTGCTGCCCGGTATGGGCGCCGTCGCGACCACGTTCATCGCGGGTGTACAAGCGATCCGGCGCGGCCTCGGCAAGCCCATCGGCTCGCTGACGCAGCTCGGGCACATTCGCATCGGCAAGCGCACCGACAACACGAACTATCCGATCAAGGATTACGTCTCGCTCGCGAAGCTCGAGGACATCGTGTTCGGCGGCTGGGACATCTTCCCGGATAACGCGTACCAGGCAGCGAAGCGCGCCGGCGTGCTCTCGAACGAGGACCTCGAACCGCTGAAGGCGGAGCTCGAGGCGATCAAGCCGATGACGGCCGTGTTCGAGCAGGCATACGTGAAGAAGCTCAACGGGCCCAACGTGAAGAAGGGCACGTCGAAGATGAACCTCGCAGAGCAGCTGATGGAGGACATCAAGACGTTCAAGGAAAAGAACGGCTGCGATCGTCTCGTCGCGGTGTGGTGCGGTTCGACCGAGGTCTATCGCGTTCCGAGCGAGGTCCACAGCTCGCTCGCCGCGTTCGAGGAAGCGCTGCGCGGTTCACACGACGACATCGCGCCGTCGCAGATCTACGCGTACGCGTGCCTCAAGATGGGCGTCCCGTACGCGAACGGCGCGCCGAACCTGTCGGTCGACACGCCCGCGCTGCTCGAGCTCGCGCGCAAGCAAGGCCTACCGATCACGGGCAAGGACTTCAAGACCGGCCAGACGCTGATGAAGACCATCCTCGCGCCGGGCTTCAAGGCCCGCATGCTCGGCCTCGAGGG
Organism: Myxococcota bacterium; assembly: GCA_030857175.1. Lineage (GTDB taxonomy): Bacteria > Myxococcota_A > Polyangia > Haliangiales > Haliangiaceae > JABFXX01. Next base: position 172,397 of record JALZOJ010000003.1, read on the forward strand.
CTGGTACTCGACGAACATCCTCGGTAACCGCGACGGCGAGGTCCTGGACGATCCCGAGTCGTTCAAGTCGAAGGAAGTCTCGAAGCTCGGCGTCATCGATCACATCCTGCAGCCGGAGCTCTACCCGGACCTGTACGGCAACATCAGCCACGTCGTCCGCATCAACTACTACCCGCCGCGCGGCGACAACAAGGAAGGCTGGGACAACATCGACATCGTCGGTTGGCTCGGCTACCCGATGCAGATCAAGGTCAACTTCCTCTGCCGCGACTCGATCCTCGCCGCGCCGATCGTCCTCGATCTCGCGCTGTTCATGGATTTTGCGAACCGCGCGGGCATGAGCGGCATCCAAGAGTGGCTGTCGTTCTACTGGAAGAGCCCGATGACGCCCGAAGGCCTCTACCCCGAGCACGATCTGTTCATCCAGCTCATGAAGCTGAAGAACACGCTCCGCTACACCAAGGGTGACGAGCTCATCACCCACCTCGGCGCCGAGTACTACGACTGATGCGAACGCTCGCGGTCGTCTTTGCGATCGCAGCGTCCGCCGCCTACGCGGCGAATTCGTTGTATGCGATGCGCACGGCGTGGTCCGTGACGCTCGCGATCTTGTCGCTCGCCGGCGCGGTGGTCGCGATCGCCGTCGTGCTGCGCAACGCGCCCAAGCCGGCACCTAAGCGACGGCGTGGTGCGATGCCGAGCGATCCGGGGATCCCGAAGCCGCCGCACGGCGCGCCGTATCGCGGCCCGCACTAGATCCCACACGCCTCGTCCAACACGTCGAACATGCAACCACCGCCGCGGCTGATGCAGTGACCGCGGCGTCCGTGCGCAAGGTTTCTCTAGGTCGCCGGCTCGGCTTCGGGGGCAGCGACGCCTTGCTGCTCGCGGAGCTGGAGAATCTTTTTCTGGATCTTCTGCTGCGAGAGCCGGTTGATGATCTGCATGATCGCGAACACGCCGAGACCGAGCATCGCGACCAACACGCTACGCGCGCGCTGCAGCATCGCGACGAGCAGGCCCTGCGGGCCGGTCGCGCCGAGGATGCCGAACAGCGCGTAGTTGCCGCCGTCTTCCACGCCGAGCCCCATCGGAACGACGTTCGCGATCCAGCCGATCAAGAGCCCCACGGAGAGTACGCCGATCACGAGCATCGGCGTGATGTTGACGCCGACGGCGGCGATCAGCGCGATGCTCGCCGTCCACGACACGAGCTTCGAGCCGATCACCCACACGATGCCCTTCCACGTACCCGACGAGCGATTCGTGTGGAGCTCGCGGATGTGGCGATCCACCTCCTTCATCTTCTCGCGCCACACCTGTGCACGCTCCTCCTTGATGATGCGGATGCGCTGGAGGAGATCGACGATGGTCCGTAGAGCCCCGCGATGGATCACGACGCCGAGCGCGATCATCAGCGGCACGAGCACCGCGAGGCCAATGCCGACCATGAGCTTCACGCTGGATGGGACCTCCAGCGCGAGTAGCGTGATCGGGATCCCGATCAGCATCATGGTGACCGCGACATACGCGATCGTCAGGCTGTAGAGGACGAGCGACGACAGCGCGCGTGAGCGCGGCGCGTGGGACGAGAGCAGCATCAGCTTCGTTGGTTCGCCGAGCGCCCCACCGGGCGTGAGCACGTTGATCGCACGACCGCTCAGGTTCGCGCCGAGCACGCGCCAATAGGAAATCATCCGAGCCTCGGGGCGCATGAAGGCGTGGATCGCCGCCGCGTCCATGAACAAGGAAACCAGCTCGAGCCCGAGCACGACGGCGAACCACCACCCGACGTTCGCGAGCATGCCCCGGAACTCGGCCCAGGTGTGCTGCCGCAAGATGAGGTACAGCGCCACACCGCCCACGACCATCATGGCGATATTGAAGATCGTCGCTCCGCGGCTCCGTTCGCCTTGTGGTTGTTCCATGGACTTAGCAATCGTAACTGGTACGGACCAACGTGAGAGCAAGCGATGTGCCCGCGGCGCACGGTTTCGGCTAAGGTCGCGCTGGCATGCGGATCACCATCGTAGGTACCGGTTACGTCGGCCTCGTCACCGGGGCGGGCTTCGCGGAGTTCGGGCACGACGTCACGTGTGTGGATGTAGACACCAAGCGCGTCGAGATGCTGCGCAGGTCCGAGATGCCGTTCCACGAGCCCGGCCTCGCCGAGCTAGTGCGCCGCAACGCCATGCACGGCCGGCTCACGTTCACGACCAACCTCCAGGAAGCGATCACCGGCTCGCTCGCGGTGTTTATCGCGGTCGGCACGCCATCAGGTGAGGACGGCAGCGCTGACCTCAAGTACGTGCTGGATGCCGCGCGTGACATCGGCCGCGCGATCGACGGCTACACCGTCATCGTCACGAAGAGCACGGTGCCGGTCGGGACCGCGGACAAGGTGCGCGCCGCCGTTGCCGCGGAGACCAAACACGCGTTTGCGGTCGCTTCGAATCCCGAGTTTTTGAAAGAGGGCGACGCGGTCAACGACTTCCTCAAGCCCGCGCGCGTGATCGTCGGCGCGGATGACCAGCGCGCGATCGATCTACTACGCGATCTGTATCGCGGCATCATGCGCACGACCGATCGGATCCAGGTGATGAGCGTGCGCTCCGCCGAGCTCACGAAGTACGCCGCGAACGCGATGCTCGCGACGCGCATCTCGTTCATGAACGAGCTCGCTGTGGTGTGCGAGGCCGTCGGTGCCGACATCGAATCGATCCGTAAAGGCATCGGCTCGGACCCGCGCATCGGAGCGAAGTTCCTGTTCGCGGGTGCGGGCTACGGCGGCTCGTGTTTCGGCAAGGACCTGCGCGCGCTCGCGCATCTCGGCCGCGAGCTCGATGTTCCACTGCAGGTCGTGAACGCCGTCGATCGCGCGAACGAGCGACAGAAGCGCCTGCTCGGCGAGCGCGTCATCAAACATTTCGGCGGGCGCCTCGATGGCAAGCGCATCGGCATCTGGGGCCTGGCGTTCAAGCCCGAGACCGACGACATCCGCGAAGCACCGGCCCTCACGCTGATCGAGCAGGTGCTCGCGGCGGGCGCGACGGTCGTCGGCTATGACCCGGTCGCGGGTCCGAACGTGAAGGCGCTGCTCGGCGATCGCATCGAGCTCGCGAGTGATCCCTACGGCGCGGCCCAGAACGTCGACGCGCTCGTGCTCGTCACCGAGTGGCACGAGCTCCGGCAGCCGGACTTCGCGCGCCTCGCATCGACGATGCGCACCAAGCTCTTGATCGACGGTCGCAACGTCTGGCCGCGCGAGGCGGCGGTCGCGGCCGGCTTCATCTATCAGGGAATCGGCCGCTGATTGGTCTGCGCGCGTCTCGCCCCAAGCGCAGAGAATGTCGGCGAATTTAATTATGTCGGACAGGTCGGACGCGCCGGACACGAATCGCATCCGCACTGACTAGCGAAAGAGGTCGTCCTTCGGGCGCGGGCCCGCGTTGCAGCGAATCGTCGCCGCCTTCACCGACTCGGTCGCCTTGTGGCACGCGCCGGCGATCGCCTTCTGCGCGTTTGGCTCGGGGTTCGCCTTCTTGCTCGCCGCGAAGTTGCGATTCGCGGTCTCGACCCACGCGTCGATGTGCTGGCGATCCCCATCCTCGTGGTTCACGCAGGCCTTGTAGGTCTCGAGCGCGGCGACCATCGCATCGCACTCGAGCTGCATCGAGCCGAGCTCGATCTCGGGATCGGCAGGGAGGGGCTGTGCCGGCGTGACCGGTGCAGGCTTGTCGACGCGCGAGCACGCGAGCAGAGAGAGCAGAAGAACGAGGAGGAGTGATCGCAAGCGTGCGCAATCTGCCATAGACCGCTCGGGAGTATCAGCGGGATCGGCTAGATCAGAGGGCCGCGGTAAGAACGCACGTCGGAAAGCCGGTCATGTCGCAGTTCACGCATCTCCATCTGCACACCCAGTACAGCCTCCTCGACGGGGCGATCCGGGTGAAGGACCTCTTCAGCAAGGTCCACGACCTCGGGATGAACACCGTCGCCGTCACGGACCACGGCAACATGTTCGGCGCGATCGATCTCTATACCGAGGCCAAGGCGCACGACACCAAGCTCATCTTCGGCTGCGAGACGTACGTCGCGTCGAGCGACCGGCACGACCGCACGAACCGCCGCAACTACCACCTGATCCTCCTCGCGAAGGATGACGTCGGGTACCAGAACCTCACGTACCTCAACTCGATGGGGTACCTCGAAGGCTTCTATTACAACCCGCGCATCGACAAGACGATCCTGCGCGAGCACAGCGAGGGCTTGATCGGCCTGTCCGCGTGCCTCGGCGGCGAGATCGCGCAGACGCTCGAGAAGAACGGCGTGGCGGCGGCGGAAGAGGTGGCCAAAGAGTACGCGTCGATGTTTGCGCCCGGGGACTTCTACCTCGAGCTCATGCCCACGCCCACGCCCGAGCAAAACACGCTCAACGGCGAGCTCGTGCGCATGGGCAGGAAGCTCGGCATCCCGCTCGTCGCCACGAACGACTGCCACTACGTGAACCAGTCGGACGCGCAGGCGCACGACGTTTTAATGGCGATCCAGACGGGCAAGTCCCTCAAGGACGAGAAGCGGCTCAAGCACGTCGTCGACAGCTACTACATGAAGTCTCCGACGGAGATGGACGCGCACTTCAAGGACGTGCCCGAGGCCATCGAGAACACCGCGGCAATCGCTAGCCGCTGCAACGTCAAGCTCAAGCTCGATCAGACGTTCCTGCCGAAGTACAAGGTGCCCGAGGGCGAGACGCTCGATTCGTATATCGAGAAGCTCGTCGCGCAGGGGCTCGACCGTAGGTTCCGCGAGTTCACGGAGCGCGGCATCAAGTTCGACGTCGACATCTATCGCGACCGCTGCCGCATCGAGCTGGGCGTCATCCAGAAGATGGGGTTCTCGGGCTACTTCCTCATCGTCTGGGACTTCATCGCCTGGGCAAAGGACCACGGGATTCCCGTCGGGCCGGGCCGCGGCTCGGGCGCGGGTAGCGCGGTCGCGTGGGCGCTGCGGATCACGGATATCGATCCGATGGAGTTCAAGCTCCTGTTCGAGCGGTTCCTGAACCCCGAGCGCGTGTCCATGCCGGACTTCGACGTCGACTTCTGCATGAACCGGCGCGGCGAGGTCATCTCGTACGTACAGCAGAAGTACGGCAAGGACCGCGTCGGTCAGATCGCCACGTTCCACCAGCTCAAGGCGCGCGGCGTGATTCGCGACATCGCGCGTGCGATGGAGATTCCCTTCGCCGAGGCCGACAAGCTCGCCAAGCTCGTGCCCGAGCCGGTGCAGGGCAAGTCCCCGCCGGTGCGCGAGGCGATCGAGCAGACGCCCGAGCTGAAGCAGCTCTACAACGAGAGCCCGCTGCACCGCGAGCTGCTGGATCTCGCGGCGGCGCTCGAGGGGCTCAACCGCAACGCGGGCATGCACGCCGCAGGCATCGTGATCGCGGAGAAGCCGCTCTGGGAGTACGTCCCGTGCTTCCGCGGACAGAACGACGAAATCGTCACGCAGTTCGCGATGAAGGAGGTCGAGAAGGCGGGCCTCGTCAAGTTCGACTTCCTCGGTCTCAAGACGCTCACGGTGATCCAGACGGCGCTGCGGCTCATCAACCAGCAGCGCCCACCAGACGACCCGCTCAACATCGACACCATCCCGAAGACCGACGCCGAGGTCTTCAAGATGATCTCGCGCGGTGACACCACCGGCGTGTTCCAGCTCGAATCGAGCGGCTTCCGCGAGATCCTCAAGAAGCTGAAGCCCGACTGCCTCGAAGACATCGTCGCCGCGGTCGCGCTCTACCGCCCGGGCCCGCTCGAAGGCGGCATGGTCGACGACTTCATCGACCGCAAACACGGCCGCAAGAAGGTCGAGTATCCGCATCCGTCGCTCGAGCAGGTGCTCGCGGATACGTACGGCGTCATCGTCTATCAAGAACAGGTCATGCAGATCGCGCAGGTGCTGGGCGGCTACTCGCTCGGCGGCGCCGACCTGCTTCGCCGCGCCATGGGCAAGAAGAAGCCCGAGGAGATGGAGAAGCAGAAGGAGAAGTTCCTCGACGGCGCGAAGGCGCTGAACGTCGACTCGAAGACGGCGGACTCCGTCTTCGAGCTCATGGCCTTCTTCGCGGGCTACGGCTTCAACCGGTCGCACTCCGCCGCGTACGGTTGGATCACGTACCAGACCGCCTATCTGAAGGCGCACTACCCGCACGAGTTCATGGCGGGTCTGATGTCGTGCGATGCGGACAACATCGACAACATCGTCAAGTTCATCGCGGAGGCGCGCGCGATGGGCCTCGTCGTCGAGCGGCCCGACATCAACGAGTCGTATCAGGACTTCACGGTCACGCCGCGCGACGTCCCGGCCGACGCGGACCCGCGCTCGCGCAAGGTCATCCGGTTCGGGCTCGGCGCGGTCAAGGGCGTCGGCGGCAACGCGGTCGAGGCCATCATCGAGGCGCGCGCGAACGAGGGCTCGTTCACGTCGCTGTACGAGATCTGCCGGCGCGTCGACACGCAGAAGTGCAACCGCCGCGTGCTCGAGCAGCTCGTGAAGTCGGGCGCGCTCGACGGACTCGAAGGTAACCACCACCGCGCGCAGGTCCTCGCCGCGCTCGACGCCGCGCTCGAGCGTGGTGCCGCCGAGCAGCGCGACCGTCGCAGTGGCCAGACCTCACTGTTCGGGCTCCTCGCCGCGGTCGAGCCACTCAAGTCGCCGACCACGAACGGCGCCCCCACCATCGGCCACATGGTCGAGACCTTCCCGGAGATCGAGGTCTGGTCGCCGAAGCAGCTCCTCGCGTTCGAGAAGGAAGCGCTCGGCTTCTACGTCTCGGGCCATCCGCTCGATCGCTATCGCGGAGACCTGCAGCGCTACGCCACCGCCGCCACCGCCGACTTCTCCGCCGGCCGCAAGGGCGTCGGCGATGCCTCGATCGGCGGCATCGTCAGCCAGTACCGCGAGATGATCACGAAGAAGGGCGACAAGATGGCGCGCTTCATGCTCGAGGATGCCGAAGGCACGCTCGAGGTGATCGCGTTCCCGAAGACGTTCGAGAAAGTCCGCCACGTCCTCGTCTCCGACGAGCCCATCCTCTGCTCGGGCGCCGTGAAGAACGAAGGCAACTCCGAGGCGCCGGAGTGGAAGATGCTCCTCGAGTCCGCCGCCCCGCTCAGCGAGCTACGCACGGCGAAGACCACGCGCGTCGACATCCACCTCAACGCGGACATCCTCACGCGCGATCAGATCGACGAGCTCAAGACCATCCTCGCGAACGCCGCCCGCGGAAACTGCCAGGCCTACGTCCGCCTCAAGATCGCGCAGCGCTCGGAGACCATCGTCGCGTTGCCCGACGCCTGGGCGGTCTCGCCGACGGAAGACTTGCTCACGCGGCTCGAGCGCCTGTTCGGCGACCGCGTCACCACGCTCGCGTAGTGTTCGACGGGCGCTTGCTCCGCGCGTCGGATTCGCTCGCGCTCCGTCCGTCTCCACGATCGCCTGGTTCCGGAGGCGCCCCCGCCGTTCGCACGTGTTCCGTGCGTTTTTCAAAACACAGCCGCTCCACGTCGCCACGATCGCCACGTCCGTCCGCCGCGGTTCGCACGTGTTCCATGCGTTTGTTCAACACAGCCGCTCCACGTCGCCACGATCGCCATGTCCGTCCGCTGCCGTTCGCACGTGTTCCATGCGTGTTTTTCAACACAGAGGGACCGAGGGACAAAGGCCACAGACCGGAGATCTTTTTTCAACGCGCTCGCGCTCGAGCCGTGTGTGGACGAGATCCAGTCGCCTTGTGCCTCGTCCGATGCACACGCCTTTGGCTCGCGTGCGGCGCGTCGAGGCGCGTCGAGGCGCGACGACGCATGCGCGCCCTGAGCATTTGCCTCCGGTCGGCTGCTGACGGAGACGATTGATTGGTGCGACCAGTAACGAAGAGGTAATTGGTGCGACCAGTAACTGGTTGCTGACAATTCAGCGGGTGCTTACGCCACGACGCGCGCGGCAGTGGCAACGCAGTCGCACGCAACGTGAGCTCGACTCGGTCAGCGCGTGCTACGGCTTCGTCGCCTGGCACTCGACGAGCGAGAGCTCGTTGTTCGTGCCCTTCTTCGCGAGCCCTTCGACGATCACTTCCTCGCCGTCGGCCGCCTCGCCGAGCGCCGCGGTCGAGGTGCACTTGATCGCGTTCTTCATATCGCCCTTCGCATCGGCGGCGCCGAGGATGTACGTCGTCGCCTTGCCCGACGCCTGCTGCGCGACCATCGACTTCACGTAGAACCCCTTCACGCGCACACGCTCCTCGGCGAACGGCTTCGCATCCTTCGCGATCGCCTCGCGAAGCGACGCGACGGTGAAGTCCTTCGGCTCCGCGGGGCAGGGCACCGCCGTCGCCTTCCCCGCATGCTCGACGCTGCACGGCGCGTCCGCCTTCGCCCGCTTGATCGTCATGCTCGTGACATCCGAGAGCGGACACTTGATCGTCAGCGACTTCGTCCCGGTCGCCGGGCTCGTCCAGCTCGCGACACACGTCCCGTCGGGCGCGGCCGTCACGGCCCACGTCAGCGTCGGCAGCGCTTCGCCCTTCGGCAACGGGCACGCCGTCTTCGCATTCCCCGGGATGGTCACGCAGCTGTTGTCCTCGAGTTGCCCGACCTTCGCGTTCCCGTCGACGAGGCCGGCGGGACACTCGATCGCGCGCGCGGCCGGCGCCTCGCACTCTTTGTCGGGTGGACAGTTGCCGTGCTCGGTCGCGCTGCAGACGCCGGCGACGGCACTCACGTTCCACTCCGCCGCGTACTTCACGTTCGAGCCAGCGCCCGATCCTGATCCCGCGACCGCGCTTCCGCTGCCCGTCGCGCTACCGGACGCCTCGTTCGACGTCTTCTTCTTCGAGCACGCAGCCGCAGCAACGATGATCGCGAGCACCCAGTAGCGAGCCATGGTTCCGGTTATCGCATGCGTTGCGCCTGGTGTCTCATCGGTCGGATGCTGCTGATGATGACGCGGGTGAGGATCGCGACGCGTCGCCCGCGCCTTTCGCAGCGAGCGTATGCTACCGGCGTGCGCGCGCTCCTGATCCTCGTCGCGGGTTGCTCGTCGAGCAGCGCGCTCGAGGTGAAGCTGCGCGACGACGCCTGCCGTGACCCCGCGTGGGAGACGATCGCCTTTGACATCACGGCGAAGCGGGCGGGTAGCCTCGAGATCGACGTCGTCGACCGCTGGGATCCGAAACAGCCGCTCGAGACGCTGATGGGTCCCGACGACATACGGTTCGCGCTGACGCGAATCGAGCGGGATCGGATCGAGGCAGGCAAACCGTTGTCAGTGATGTGGGCGTTCGCGAACGGTAGCCACGGTGATGAGCCGCAGGGCTCCGCGTGCAAGGAGCATCGCGAGGCGCATCGCGATCGGCATTGGCTACTCAGTAGCGCCATGTGCACGCGCGAGATCTCGCGCGTCGGGACGTCGGGCTCGTCGTCGTCGCTGTTCGAGGCGAGCTGTCGCGCGTCGCAAGGCTTTCGCCCGCAGCGGTTCGTACGCAAAATCGAGGGCGGGCTCGCGGCCGGCCGCTGGCAATGGATTGCCGCCTGGGTGTGGGTTCCCGACGGCGCGCGCGTTCAGTTTCATGCCGACGGTGACAGCTGGGCGTTCACCGTCGACGGCACGCGCTTCACACCAGAAGACAGCCCGTACCCGGCATGGACGCTACGCGCGATCCTCGAGACCGAGTGAGTGCAGAAAAGGGCTCCGAGCCCCTTTAGTGCACAACGTGTGTCCGGTAACCGGACAGCCCGGCCGCGCGCCGTGGCGGCACTGACTAGCGCACGCGGTCGAGGCGGGACAGAGGATGACGGTGACGACCACGGATGGATCGTTGCCGCTGACCGTGCCTTGCCAGTGCGTACACGGCGACCCGCACCGCGGCGAACGAGACCAGCGGCCGCGGCGTCGGGCTCGACGCGGTGCGCGGCGGCGCGATCGACGTCGGCGGCAACCTGACCGCGCGGTCGGTGGCCGGCAAGGGCACCACGTGGACCGTCTCGATCCCGATCACGCCGCTGTCCGCGGAGGGCGCCCGGTCTTCGCTTCCCCCGTCGTGCTCGGCGAGCAGTGAAGGCCTGCTCGTGCGGCCCGACCGGATCCCCGGCGTGGCCTCCTAGGGCACAGTCGGTGGGCGCGGCATGGGCGAATGTGCCCATGTACCAGCGCACGGCGGCCGAACCCCGTTGGTTATGTGGGTCCGCAGTGGCGCGGGAGGTGAATAGGCATCGAGCCAATGCGGACCCCGCCACCCATGGCTACCGACGAAGCACGCCGCGCCGACCAGCACGATTCCATCAAATCGGAGGTGGTCGACGAGGTCAACAACGAGATCGCGGAGCGCGCGACAGGGCAGCCGAGCCCCAACGAAGCGAGGCGGATCGAGCATGCTGCGGGCGCGATCCGGGAGCACGCGGTGGACGAGGTCATCGACTCCGAGCGCGCTGCACAGCGCTCGCGCGGGCTCGCGCGCTTCTCGCAGTTCGTCGACTACGCGTTCTTCCTCGTGTACGCCCTGCTCGCGGTCCGGTTCTTCCTGGCGATCGTGGGTGCGCAGCCGAACGCCGGCTTCGTCCGCTTCGTCGCGGCGATCAGCGACCCGTTGTACGCGCCGTTCCGTAACATCGTCGAGAGCCCCGCGGCCGGCAGTGGCCACGTGCTGATCCCTGCAATCATCGCGATGCTCGCCTATGGCGTGCTCCATCTCGCGATCAACCGCGCCCTGCGCATGGTCATCACTCGCAAGACCGAGATCTGAAAGCGCGCTAATCCAGGCCGATCGCTGCGAGGTCGTCCTCGTCGAGCCCGAAGTAGTGCGCGGTCTCGTGCAGGACCGTGATGCGGATCTCCTCGGCGAGGTGCTCCTCGTCGGTCGCGCTGCGCTCGAGGTTCGTCTTGAACAGCAAGATGCTCGTCACCGACGGCTGCGCGTTCCCGTCATCCGGCATCGGCACGCCCTGGAAGAAGCCGAGCATGCGTGGATCGTAGCCATCCGCGACGATGTCTTCCGACGGCAGCGTATCGATCATGATCGGCACGTTCGCGAGGCGCGCGCGGATGTTCTCGGGCAGCTCCTCGAGCGTCGCGGCCGCGATGCGCTCGACCTCGTCTTCGGTCACGTGCACCGCCCCCGGCGGCGCGGCGAGGTCGAGCGTGCGGACTTGCTTCCACGTCGCGACCATCGCATCGCGATCGCCGGTCAGCTCGTGCACGCGGCCGAGAGCGTGCAGCGCATCGGCCTCGAGCTCCGGGTCCTTGCGCGCGATCTCGATGAAACGCTTCGCAGCGGTCGGATCTTCCGCGGTCAGTGCGAGCTCCGCGAGGTCGAGCGCGAGGTCCGCGTCCTCGATCACCGAGGACGCCAGCTCTGCGAGCGTCTCGCGCGCGGTGACCGGCTCGCCACGCACGAGGAGCGCTTCGGTCTTCACGTAGATGGCCTCGATCAGGTCGGCCTCCTCGTCGATGAAGTCAAAAGCGGCCTCGACGCTGTCGAGCGCGGCGTCGGCATCGCCGATGTCGTGGAGCTCGAGGCGTGCGATGCAGATGCGCGGCATCGGGTTATCCGGCTGCAGTTCCACGAGCATGCGGTACTGCGAGAGGGCTTCCTCGACGTCGCCGCCCGCGTCGGCGACCGCGGCCGCGAGCGCGACCACGTCGGGGTTCTTGCGATCGATTCGCCGCAACCGCTCGACGATGTTGGCAGCAGCCTCGATCTTGCCGGCCTCGAGGGCTTCGAACCCACGCTCGAGGTCTGCAAGCAAGCGGTCGGTACGTGACATGACGCGTTCTTACTCCGATTTGCAGCGGTGCGCTCGCATCGCTAATGTCGAGGGGTGAAATTCGCCTTGGTCATCCTGCTGGCACTCCTCACGGCGTGCCCGCGCGGCACGCGCAAGACCGCGGTTCCCGACGTGCCGCAGAACGGCGACGTGCAGGCGCGCACGCGGTTCCAGTCCGCGAAATCGAAGTTCCTGAAGGACGGCTCCGGCGCCGCCGAGTTCCGCGAGATCATCGAGGACTACCCCGACGACCCGATCGTGCCGTGGGCCCAACTCTACGCCGGCATCGCCGCCGTGAAGGAGCGCAAGTTCGATATTGCGGCGAAGGCGCTCTCCGAGCTCATGCAGGGCGAAGCGCCCGAGGGCCTGCAGGCGCGCGCGGCGCTGTTCCTCGGTATCACGAAGAACTATCAGGGCGACTCCGCGGCATCGCTGAGGCTCCTGAAGCAGGGTGAGAAGGCGATCGAAGGTGACGGCGAGCGCACCGAATATCTCGCCGCACTCGCGTACGCCGCGGCGGGGAGCGAGCGTCCGCTGCAGTCACTCGCGGTCTTCGACCAGCTGTTCTCGCGCGTCACACCGACGGAGAAGGCGTTGATCGTCGCGCGCGTCGAGGAGGTCGTGGCGGCCGCGGAGCCGAACACGCTGAAGCGCATCTTCGACGAGCTCGACGATCGCAAAGGCCCGAGCATGGCCGCGATCGCGAGCCGCCTCGCCGTGCTCGCCGATCGGGCGGGCAAGACCTCGGAGGCGCAGCAGCTTCGCGAGGCCGCCGCACCAGCGCGCGCGGCCGTCGGCTTGCCACGCACGATCGGCGACACCGCCGTGGTCTCGACCGGCAGCGGCGATAGCGGGCTCGTCGGCGCGGTCGTGCCGCTCGGCGGCAACGCGAACCGCGTCGGTGAGGCGGCGGTCGCCGGGCTCGGCGTCGCCGCGGGCGTCTCCGACGGAAAGGGCATCGCCGCGATCGAGGTGCGCGCCGCGAGCGACAAGGACGCCGCGGCGCTCGCCGTCGAGGATCTCGCGAAGGCAAACGTGATCGCGATCGTCGGCCCCGTCGACGGCGAGAGCGTCGAGCAAGCGGCGCTGCGCGCGGAGGGCCTCGGCGTGCCACTGCTGAGCCTGGCGCCGCGTCCCGAGAAGATCACCGCCGGCCGCTTCGTGTTCCACGTGCGCCACTCCGCGGAGCAGCGTGCTCGCGCACTCGCACAGCGCGCGATCGCGAAGGGCGTCACCAAGTTCGCGGTCCTCGCACCCGACACCGGCTACGGCAAGTCGGTCTCCGCCGCGTTCGCCGACGAGGTGCGGAAGGGCAACGGGACGATCTCGACGACCGTGACCTATCCGAAGGACACCAAGTCGTTCGGAAGCTTCGCGAAGAAGCTCGGTGACAGCTGGCAGGGCGTGTTCATCCCCGAGGAAGCCGATCGCCTGATCCTCATCACGCCCGCGCTCGCCGCGACCGGCAGCATCCCGAAACCGATCGGCACGAAGAAGGCCTCGGGCGGTCGCCCGATCCTGCTGCTGTCGACGGCCGAGGGCCTCTCCGGCGACTACTTGAATAACGCGGGCCGCCAGTCCGAGGGCGCGCTGTTCGCGCCGGGCTACTACCCCGACGATCAGGACGCGAACCAAAAGGTCTTCCTCGATCGCTTCATCGCCGCGTACGGCAAGGCGCCCGGCGCGACCGAAGCGTACGCGTACGACGCCGCGCAGCTCGCCGCATCCGCCGGCGGTGGTGGCCGGAGTGCGCTCGCCGCATCGATCGCGAGGGGCCAGCTGCCCGGCGTCACCGGCACGATCCAGTTCGATCAAGATCACCGCCGCGCCGACACCGGCGTGCTCTACACCGTCACGCTCGACGGCGGCGTCAACGCGATCCGCGTCGCGAAGTAGCGTGGTACACACGGCCGCGTGAGCACGTTCACCGTCGGCAATCGGCTGATCGCGGCGATCGACGCGCCTGATCGCGCGCAAGCAGAGGCGCTCGTCGAGAAGCTCGGCGGTGTCCCCACGTGGATCAAGCTCGGCCTCGAGCTGTTCTGCGCCGAGGGCCCCTCGGTCGTCTCGCACTTCGTCGCACGCCGGCACGCCGTCATGCTCGATCTCAAGCTGCACGACATCCCGGAGACCGTCGCACGCGCGACCGCACGCGTCGCCGCACTCGGTGCCGGGCTCCTCACCGTGCACGCCGCGGGCGGCAAGAAGATGCTCGAGGGCGCGGTCAAGGCCGCGCGCGACGGCGGCTCGACGAAGATCCTCGCGATCACCGTCCTGACCTCGCTCGACGAGCAAGACCTCACCGACATCGGCGCGCACGGCCCGATCGCCGAGCTCGTGAAGCGCCGCGCCGCGCTCGCGATCGACGCGGGCTGCGATGGCGTCGTCGCCTCGCCCCACGAGGTCGCGCAGATCCGCGCGATCGCGCCGCCGGGCTTCCTCGTCGTGACGCCCGGCGTGCGGCCCGCGGGCAGCGCTGCGGGAGATCAGAAGCGCGTGATGACGCCGAAGGAAGCGCGCGCGGCCGGCGCGGACCTCGTCGTCATCGGGCGCCCACTGCGCGATGCATCGGATCCAGCCGCGGCGGCACGCGCCGTCGTCGACGAGCTGTCATGAAGGGCGGCCAGAGCGGCGGTCCCGGCGACCGTCTCATCTACGGCGCGAATCCCGTGCGCGAGCTGCTCGCGCGCAAGCCGACCGCGATCCGCGCGATCTGGGTCGACCCGCAGCGCGCGGGTCGCTCGACGAGCGACGTCGTCGCGGGCATCGTCACGGCGGCGCGCGCGGCCGGCATCAAGCTCGAAGATCGCGATCGCCAGTCACTCGAGCGCGCGGCCGGCGACGGCGCCGTGCACCAGGGCGTGATCGCGTGGCTCGGCGCGTTCGCATACGCCGACATCGAGACGATGGTCGCTGGCGACGAGCCGGCGCTCGTCGTCGCACTCGACGGTGTCGAGGATCCGCGCAACCTCGGCGCGATCCTGCGCAGCGCGTATCTGCTCGGCGCCGGCGGTGTGATCATTCCCTCGAATCGCGCGGCCGACGTGACCGCCGTCGTCGCGAAGGCGTCGGCGGGAGCGAGCGAGCTGCTTCCGATCGCGCAGGTCGGAAACCTCGTGCGCGCGCTCGACGAGCTGCGCGAGCTCGGCCTCTGGCGCGTCGCCATCCACGTGACCCAAGATGCGCAGCGCATCGACGATCTCGACCTCAAGATGCCGCTTTGCCTCGTGCTCGGCGCAGAGGGAACCGGCGTGCGGCCGCTCGTCGCGAAGAACTGCGACTTTCATGCGCTGATTCCGATGGCACGGTCGGCGATCGGCTCGTTCAACGTGTCGGTCGCCGCATCGCTCGCGCTCTACGAAGTGCGGCGGCAGCGAAGTGCAACGCAGGCTCCGCGATAGTTATTTCGTGGAACATTGGCGCCGCTCGGCGACGTAGAAGGCGAGAACCATCACAGGGAGCCACATGGGACTCGCAGAGCGTCGCGCGATGAAAGAATTTCAAGAGAAGCAGTT
Organism: Myxococcota bacterium; assembly: GCA_030857175.1. GTDB lineage: Bacteria > Myxococcota_A > Polyangia > Haliangiales > Haliangiaceae > JABFXX01. The sequence goes on from JALZOJ010000003.1 coordinate 187,734, forward strand.
CCCCGAGCTGCGGAACGAGATCCACAAGGTCGCCGGATTTCCGGTGCCGATCGAGATCAGCTGGGAACAGCTCGCCGTCGACGGCCAGACGGACTACTACAAGGAAGCCTGGACCGAGATCTTCTTCAAGCCGGTGATCGAGGCGCTGCGCCAGATCGCGCGCGACGAGATGGGCAAGGAAGCCCTCAAGGCGGGTCTCAAGAAGATCGAGTTCCGCAACGCGAGCGGCACGTACTCCCCGCACAGCGCGATCACGTTCGTGAACGGCACGATCATGATCGATCACGAGCTCTCGAACGTCGGGGATACGAAGGACCGGACGAAGCACCTCGTCGACATCGTCGAGAAGGGTCTGTGACCGAAGAAGTCCTCGAGCGTCTCGTCGGTGCACCGCCGCGTCGCCTGCTCGAAGACCTCTCGCGCGTCGCCGTCGCGCTCGCGAAGAACGATCGCGCGCGGCCCGAGGTCGAGCTGTACCTGGCGAGCGGGCAGGTGGTGAAGGGGCGGATCGTCACGGTGTCGGACGATCGGCACGGTGCGGTTGCCGTGATGCAGGTCGGTGGGAACGCTCGCCAGCCCGCGGTGACGTTCGTGCGCGTCGATCAGGTCTCGGCGGTGAACGTCGCGGATGCGAGCTTGCTCGTGCACGCGCCGATCTCCGACGCGCCCGCGCCGAGCCGCCTCGAGCTGCAACGGCAGATCGCCGCGCGGCTCGACGGGTTGCACACGAAGCTGGGGCGCGCCGACTTCGCGCGACCACTCGCGATCGAGCTCGCCGCGACGAGCATCGAGGACGACGACAGCCGCCGTGCGCTCGGCGCGCTCGTGCCCGTGCTGTTCGACGTGCTGATGGCGATCGTCTCCGATGACATGGGCAAGCAAGCGATCGGCGCGCTCGAATCGGTCGAGCTCGCGGCCGACGCAGCCGGCGAGGTCGTGAAGGAGCAGCGCGGCTTTCTGATCCGCGCGCCGAAGCTCCTGACCGAGCAGTACACGCACCAGTCACTGCGCAAAGAGCTCGAGAAGCACCTCTAGCGAGGTTAGTTCTCGATCTTCTCGAGGAAGCTCGTCTTCAGCAGCTTCTCGCCGTGCACCGGGAAGAACGTGTAGACGCTGTCGCCGACGACGCGCACGACCTCACCCTCACCCCAGGTCGCGTGACGCACGATGTCGCCCTTCTCGAGCGGACCGAACACCGGGCGCTTCACGCGCTCGATCTTGAGCGCGCGGCCGCGACCCGAGCTGCGATTGCGACGGAGCGCTTCTTCGATCAGCGCGCGGCGCGTGTCCTCGTCGCCGCTGCGGCGTGCGCCGAGCGCGTTCGCGACGTCCTCGGCGCTGCGCGACGGCGGCGTGGGCTTGCTCGAGCGAATGCAGTTGTCACACGTGCCGCAGGCAGGCGCGTCGAGGTAGCCGAAGTACGTCACGAGCAACCGATTGCGGCAGAGATGCGATTGCGCGTAGCGCAGCATCGATGCGAGGCGAGCGCGGTCCTGCGCGCGCTTCTGCTCGTAACGGTTCGCGGAGCGCGCGAGATCCTCGATGCTCGGCGGCTCCGTCGCGAGCGGCGCGAAGCGCGCGCCCGGTGCTTCCGCCGCGAAGCCGACTTCCTTCAGGAACGAGAGGACGACGCGCGCCTTCTTCGCGGGTGCGTCGGCCCGCTCGGCGATGTCCTTCACCGGCTTGAACACCGAGGCATCGTGCTCGTCGTGATCTTCGGTCGCGACCTTGCCGCCGGTGACATGCACGAGGGCTTCCGCGACCGCGCGCGTTTGCTCGGGCGTCGGATAGCGTCCACCGAGGAAGAAGCTCTGGATGCGCTTGTCCTCGGGCTGGTAGAGCAGCACGCAGTCGGCGGGAATGCCGTCGCGGCCCGCGCGGCCGGCTTCCTGGTAGTAGCTCTCGAGCGAGCCCGGGAAGTTGTAGTGAATGACGAAGCGGAGGTCCTGCTTGTCGACGCCGAGGCCGAACGCGTTCGTCGCGACCATCAGGCGCGGATCGCTGCGCTCCATGAACGCGCTCTGCACGCGCTCGCGGTCCTTCGCGCGCATGCGGCCGTGGTAGCGACCGCACTCGACGCCTTGCGACCACAGGAAGTCGGCGAGCGCGTCGACGGTCTTCACCGTGGCGGCGTAGATGATGCCGCAGCCTTCTTGCTTCTCGATCAGGCGGAGCAGGAGCGCCTGCTTCTTGCGCTCGCTCGATGCCTTGATCACGTGGTAGCGCAGGTTCGGCCGATCGAGGCCGATGTCGATCACCGACGCCTGCGGGATCTGGAGCTGCGCGAGGATGTCGTCCTTGACCTTCGGCGGTGCGGTCGCGGTCAGCGCGAGCACCGGCGGCTTGCCGAGTGCGCGCACGGCTTCACCGAGGCCGAGGTACGCGGGGCGGAAGTCGTGCCCCCATTGCGAGATGCAGTGCGCCTCGTCGACGACGAACAGCGCGACCTCGACCGAGGCGAGGCGCTCGCGGAACCGCGGTTCGCCGAGGCGCTCGGGCGTGACGTACGCGATGCACGGACGGTTCTCGGAGAGGCGCGAGAGCGTGGCTTGCTCGTCCCGCGGCGAGAGCGTGGAGTCGAGGCGCAGCACCTCGATGTTGAGGTGGTCGAGCTTGTCGTACTGATCCTTCATCAGCGCGATCAGGGGCGAGACGACCAGCGTCACGCCCGGCAGCTCGAGCGCGGGCAGCTGATAGCAGAGCGACTTGCCGGCGCCGGTCGGCATGATCGCGAGCGTGTCGATACCTGCGATCACGTTGCGAATCGCGAGCGCCTGGCCGGGGCGGAAATGGCTGATGCCGAACCGGCGCTGGCCGAGCTCGAGCATGCGCGCGTCGACCACGCCGTCGCTCGCCTCGGTCGAGACGTCGACCGCATCGATGGCGCCGTCCTCGACCGCGGCCTCGAGCTCGTCGTGGACCTCGCTGGTGGCTTCGCTCTCGACATCGACAACGAGCGTGTCTTCGTCTTCGCCGATCGGCCGCATCGCATCGCGCGTACCGCGTGCGAGCTTGGGCGGTTCGGCCGGCTCGGCCTCGTCCTCCGGAACGGGCACCTTCGTCACGGACTTCGCGCGAGCCGTTGGCGCCGGAGGCACCGTCGGGCGCTTCTGCCTGCCGTCAGGAGCGCGAGGTCTGGACATCAACCGGTACGGTCTCGTGGATTGGAGCCGTCGGCAAGCGAAACGTAACAGCCGGCCATTGATGCGGGTGTGCGTGTGCGCCCGGGTAGGCCGCTCGACAACGACGGAAAGTTCAATCCGTTTGCCGCCGCAAAATGCGGCGATCGCCGCGATCAAAAAAGCGATCGCAGCACACAAATCCTACGCGGTGCGAGGTGCTACTTCGCGCTCAAGTAACCATCCGCGGACAGCAGCTCCGCGGTCAACACGGCACCACCTGCAGCACCACGAACCGTGTTGTGCGAGAGCGCGACGAAGCGCCAATCGAACATGTTGTCGGGCCGCAGTCGACCGATCGAGACCGCCTGACCGTTGCCCGCATCGCGATCGAGCTTGCTCTGCGGGCGCGTCTCGTCCTCGAAGTACTGGAGGAACGGCTTGGGCGCCGACGGCAGGTTCAGCGACTGCGGCTTGCCCGCGAATTCCTTCCACGCCGACAGCATTGCCTCGGCCGGCGGCTTCCTCTCGAACGAGACGAAGACCGCGGCCATGTGGCCGTCGGAGACCGGGACGCGCAGGCACTGCGCCGTGATGATCGGCGCGGTCGCGGTCGTGATCTGCCCGTTCTCGAGCGTGCCCCAGATCTTGAGCGGCTCTCTCTCGCTCTTCTCTTCCTCGCCCTTGATGAACGGGATCACGTTGTCGACCATCTCGGGCCACGACTCGAAGGTCTTCCCCGCGCCGGAGATTGCCTGGTACGTGCACACCGCGATCTGCTTCGGGCCGAACGACTTCAGCGGATGGATCGCCGGCACGTAGCTCTGGATCGAGCAGTTCGGCTTGACCGCGATGAAGCCGTGACGCGTGCCGAGCCGCTTGCGCTGCGCCTCGATGACCTTCGCGTGGTCGTGATTGATCTCCGGAATCATCATCGGGACGTCGGGCGTCCAGCGATGCGCGGAGTTGTTGGAGACGAGCGGCGTCTCGGCGCGCGCGTAGTCTTCCTCGAGCTTCGCGGTCGCTTCCTTCGGCATGTCGACGGCGCAGAACACGAAGTCGACCTTGCCCGCCATCTCCGTGATGTTCGCGGCGTCGCTGACGATCATCTTCGCCGCGCCGGCCGGCACGTGTGAGGTGAGCGCCCAGCGCCCGGCGACGGCGTCCGCGTAGGATTTGCCCGCAGAGCTCGGACTCGCCGCCACGGCAGCGAGCTCGAACCACGGATGGTTCTCGAGGAGCGCCACGAACCGCTGGCCGACCATGCCGGTCGCGCCGAGGACTCCAACTTTCAGCCGCTTCGTCATTGCAACGGCAATCTAGCAGGAGATCTGCTCTTGCAGACTCATTCGCGATCGGGATGATCTGCTGCGTGCCGCTGCTCGATGGTCTTCGCGTCGTCCATTCCAAGATTCACGGGTACGGCGTCGTCACGACGCGGCCGTTCAAAGCCGGCGAGCTCGTCTGCTACGGCGATGGCGTGCTCTACGACGAGAACACGGACTTCGACGACACCTACGCGTTGATCCTCCCCGGTGAAGACTCGGGGCTCGGCGAACACGTGTTCTGGGATCTCGCGTGTCAGACGCGTTGGTTCAACCATTCCTGCGATCCGAACAGCGAGGTTCGCTCGAAGTGGGATCCCGCCGAGAAGACGATCCGTGCGTGGTGGGTCGCGCTGCGAGACATCCCGGTCGACGAGGAGATCACGTACGACTACGGCTTCGCGGCCGAGGTCGCCGAGCCTTGCTACTGCGGCACCGGGAAGTGCCGCGGCGTGATCGTCGACGACGACCCCGAGGTCCAGGCGCAGCTCTCGGATGCGATGAAGAAGCTGCTGCGCGTCGCGCGTCGCGCCTCGTAATCTGCGCAATACTTCGGCTCGATGAGTACGCGCATCGGCATCTTGACCGGCGGCGGTGATTGCCCGGGCTTGAACGGCGTGATCCGTGCGGTGACGCTCCACGCGCGTCAGACGTATGGCTGGGAAGTCGTCGGCATTCGCAACGGCTACGAAGGCCTCTACGAGGAGGACTACATCGATCTCAACGCGGCGAACGTGCAGCACCTGCTGCCGATCGGCGGCACGATGCTCGGCTCGAGCAATCGCGCGAACCCGTTCGCGTACCCGGTGAAGCTGCCCGACGGCCGCGTCGAGATTCACGATGTGTCGGCGCGTTGCCTCACAAACCTCGGCAAGCTCGAGCTCCACGGGCTCGTCGTCGTCGGCGGCGACGGCACGATGGCGTTCGGCAAGAAGTTCATCGAGCGCGGCGCGCAGCGGATCGTCGGCGTCCCGAAGACGATCGACAACGACCTCGAGGCCACCGAATACACCGTCGGCTTTCAGACCGCCGTCGAGACCGCGGTCGATTCGATCCAGCGCCTCCACACCACGGCCGAGTCGCACGAGCGCATCATGATCGTCGAGGTCATGGGCCGCTACGCCGGCTGGATCGCGCTGACGGCCGGCCTCGCGGGCGGCGCGCACGTCGTGCTGATCCCCGAGATCGACTACGACCTCGACCGCGTGATCGAAGCGTTCAATCGCCGCCACGGCCGCGGCGTCAGCTACTCGCTCGTCGTGATCGCCGAGGGAGCGAAGCCGAAGGGCGGCAGCCACGCGGTGGTCACCGCCGCCGACCCGACGAAGCAAGAGAAGCTCGGCGGCGCGGGCCAGCGTCTCGCCGACGCGATCTCCGAGCGCACCGAATACGAGGTCCGTGCGACCGTGCTCGGTCACGTGTTGCGCGGCGGTACGCCTTGCGCGTTCGATCGCGAGCTGGCCACACGGTTCGGCGTCAAGGCCGTCGAGCTGATCGCCGAGGGCAAGTTCGGTCACGTCGCGGCCATGGAGCACGGGCTCCTCGTCGCGAAGCCGATCGAGCTCGCGGTGAAGAAGCTGAAGCTGGTCGATCCGCAGGGCGAGCTCGTGCGAACCGCCAAGGGCGTCGGGATCGAGCTCGGCGGCTGATAGATTCCTCGCATGGCCGATCTGGTTGCGCCCGACAGCACCACACCGCACGTCGCGTCGTGGGACCACCCGCTCGTCGAGCCGAACATCGAGGATGCCGAGATCCGGCACACGTTCGCCAACCTCGCGCGCGTGCCGCTGCTCGGGCGTATCGAGGGCGCGTACCGCCAGCGGTTCCGGCTCAAGAGCTGGCAGTACATGACCGCGGTCAGCGACGAGCTGTTCATCGCGTTCGTCGTCGGTACGGCCGGGTTCGCGAGTAACGGCTTCATCTATGCGGCGGAGCTGCCGAGCGGCGCCGTGCACAAGAAGTTCGCGATCACGCCGCTGATGATGGGTACGCGACTCGCGACGTCGAGCGCATCGGGCGCGCATCGCTTCGAGAGCCGCGGGCTCTCCGTCGGCATCGACAACCTCGATGCGGGTCGGCGATTCGCCGCGCGGCTCGAGGCTCGAACAGAGGACGGCAAGCGTCTCACCGGCGAGCTCGCCTTCGCGAGCGGCGCGAGCGACGAGCATCTGTCGCTCTGCGTGCCGCTGCCGGGCGGGCGCTGGAACTACACGCACAAGTTCGCCGCGTTCGGCGTCAGCGGTCACGTCGAGATCGGCGACCGGCGCTTCGTGTTCGAACCGGGCCGCGCGTTCGGCACGATGGACTTCACGAAGATGTACGCGCTCCGGCACGCGGTGTGGCGATGGATCGCGGTCTGCGGCAAGAGCACGCGTGGTGCGGTGATCGGGCTCAACCTCGTCGATCCGACCCCGCTCGCGCCGATCAGCGAGAACGCGGTCTGGGTCGACGGCAAGCGCGAGGCCGTGACCGGCGTGCGCCTGTCGAGCGCGGACACTGGCTCGGCTGCCGGCCAAGGGGCGGCGAGCCCGTGGACGATCGCGGGCGACAACGTCGACGTCTCGATGCGCGCGGTCGCCCACGTGGAGCAGAAGCTCGACGTGCCGCTGCTGCGGCATCGGCTGCGGCACGTGGTCGGCGCGTTCAGCGGCCACGTGCGCACGGCGAGCGGGCAGATTCACGATCTCGAGAACGTCGTCGGGATCGCCGAGGACTACGACACCTGGTGGTGAAGTGAGATCGCGCGAGTCGATCACGGCATGTCGTAGATGTAGGCGCGACCGACCAGAAAGTAGATGCGCGCCCAATCCGTGATCACGCGGTACGTCGGTCCGATCTGATCGCGCAGCACCAAGCTCACCGGGTTGCCGTTCGCGTCGAAGTTGACGCGATCGATCATGATGATGTGCTGACCGCGGCGCCAGTTGTCGAGGTCGAACGCCGTGGTGTTGCTCGCGCCCGACTTGTTGCCGGTGTACACGGGACGACCTTCGTCCTGCCGGTCCGCGATCCAGTTCAGGAGCTGCGGCACCGTCGTGTTGATGTAGTTCGCGGTGGCGCCGGCGGGGCGTCCCGCGTTGTGCCAGTTGATGATCGCTTGCGCGTCGTAGACGGCGTCATCGATCTCGTAGCGGACGTCGTTGTCGGCGCCGAAGCCGATCGTTCCACCGAGGCCGTTGTGCCCGCCGCTGATCGAGGCGTAGGTCCCCACCTGGTTGCGGAACAACGCCCATGCCTTCTCGACGATCGGCAGCCAGATCGCGTCCTCGACGAGCGAGAGCTTTCCGAACTCGGGCACCTGCGTCCCCTCCGCGACCCAGAGGTCCGCGTCGACACGGACGTACTCCGCGGCGCCGCCTTCGGTCCGGTAGAACCGCACGGCGTAGGTGCCGTCGTCGAGATCGACGACGAGCTTCTTGATCGACTCCGGCGTTGCATCCGCGACCGCCGCGAGCGGGCCGAGGATGTAGCAATCACCGGTGCCGCCTTGCATCACGTCTTCCTTGTTCGGACCGACGCTCGAGAACAGCGGGCGGTCGCCGAAGTTGACGAGATCGACGTCCCAGTTGTCAGAAAGCGGATCGGGGAGGTCGTAGTTGACGAGGTCCTTCGCGATCGGCGTCGACGAGCTGCCGCCGTTGTAGCTGACGCTGAAGAACGCGGGGACACGGTTGATGAACGCGCCGAGGTTCTCTTCGGCGCCGGCGTCGCTGACCCAGTCGGTCGAGTCGATCCAGAAGAAGTCGTTGCCGTAGTAGCCGGAGACCGTGTCGTAGCCGCCGCCGATCGAGACAAGCGTGTCCTGGTGGTTGCCGCCGTACAGCGTGTCGTCACCGGTGCCGCCGTAGAGCCGGTCTTCGCCGTTTTCGCCGTACATGAGGTCGTTACCGCCGTGACCCTTGACGAGGTCATTGCCCTCGCCGCCGTACAGCCAGTCGGAGCCGCCCGAGCCCCAGATCGTGTCGTTGCCGGCGTAGCCGCGCACCGTGTCCTGCCCGTAGCCGCCGACGAGGAAGTCCGCGCCGCTGCCGCCGTTGAGCACGTCGTTGCCGTCGCCGCCGTACGCCTCGCTCGGGATCGACGTCGTGTTCGTGAAGTGATCGTCGCCGTCGTTGCCGTAGAAGATGATCTTCGAGACGTCGGACGCGTTGAACGTCGACGTGTAAACGCCGCGCTTCGCGACGATCGTGCCGCGTAGTGAGCCGGGTGCGACCGATGCGACGTCGTTGCCGCTGCCGCCCTTGATCGTCAAGGTGCCGCGATCGAGATCGATGCCGCTCGCGAGCGCGACGACGACGGGTGTGCTGGTGATGTCGCCTGTGTCGCGATCGTAGCCCGTCCCGCTGCCGTAGGGTGCTGCCGCCGCCGTGGCTGCGAAAGATGCCGAGAACAAGATTGCCGAGATCGAACCGAACCGTTTCAACATGACCAGTGCCTCCACTCGGGTAGAGGAGGGCGCTGTTCGCGCGTCACCGAAAATCTGTATGCTCGGCGGATGCGCAGGGTGATTTGGGTTCTGTCGGTTGTCGCGTGCTCGAACCCGTCACCACGCGTGACAACGCCGGTGACACCCGCGCCGTCGGTCGCCTCGTCGCCACCACCCGTCGTCGTCACGCCGGCCGCGTTGCCGGGTGTCGTCGTCTCCGAGAGCGATCCCGGTTTCGCGTTCAAGGATCCGAAGCGACGCGCGAAGCTCGAGGCCGCCTTCCCCGCGATCGAAAAAGCGATCGACGCGGAGATGAAGGCGCAAGCGCTGCCGGGACTCGTGGTCGGGATCGTCTTCGACGGCGAGCTCGCGTTCTCGAAGGGCTTCGGCGTCACGGCGCCCGGCGGCAAGGCGCCCGACGCAGACACCGTCTATCGCATCGGTTCGATCACGAAGTCGTTCACCGGGCTCGCCGCGCTCGCACTCCGCGACGCGGGCACGTTGCAGCTCGACGACCCGCTCGCGAAGTACATCCCCGAGGCCACGCAGCTCGTCTATCCGTCACGCGACTCGGCGGCAATCACGCTGCGCCAGCTCGCGAACCACACCTCGGGCTTGCCTCGGATGGGCCCGTTCGAGCCCGAGAACGGTCCGACCGAGGAAGTCGTCGTGAAGGCGCTGCCGAAGCTCGCGCTCGAGACCGCGCCGGGGACGAACTGGAAATACTCGAACCTCGCGTTCTCGCTGCTCGGCATCGCCCTCGGGCGCGCGGCGAAGGCGCCGTATCACGATGTCGTCGCGACGCACATCCTCAAGCCGCTCGGCATGACCGCGACGACGTGGGACCACCAGGGCATCGGCGAGCGCCTCGCGCCGCCGACGCTGCCGAGCCCGAAGGGACCGATCACGAGCCCTCAGGCACCGGCGCGCCTCGGCGCCGCCGATGGTGCCGGCGGCATCTTCTCGTCGACGCGTGACATGGCGAAGTACATCGCGTTCCAGCTCGCCGCGTATCCACCGCGCAGCGCGGAGGATCCGGGTCCACTGCGCCGCTCGACGCTGCGCGAAGCACACGCGACCGGCGTGCCTGCTGGGCTCAAGCACTCGCTGCCCGCGATTGCGCTGAGCTACGGCTTCGGCTGGAACCGCTTGCAGTCCTGCGAGCTCGACGACATGGTCGGGCACGGTGGCGGGATCGATTCGTACCGCTCCGATATCCGCTTTTCGCCGTCGCGCGGCGTCGGCGTCATCGTGATGACGAACTTCGGCAACGCGAACCCAAACGCGTTCACGGATAAGGTGCTCGCCGAGCTCGGCAAGACGGGCGCGTTCGTGGCGCGCGCGCCATCATCGAGCAAGGCGCTCGAGACCGCGATGTCGCGACTGCTCGCGATCTATCAGACGTGGGACGAAGCCGCGTTCGCGAAGATCCTCGCGCGTCCGATCGATCCGCGCGAGAAGGACGAGCTCGCGACCTACCACAAGCTCCACGGCGCCTGCACTGGCTTCGAGCCCGCGACGATCGAGACGGCAAGTGCCGGCTCGTTCACGCTGAAGTGCGAGCGCGGCGTCCTCGAGATGGAGCTCTCCGTCGACGGCACCGGCCAGATCCAGGGCTTCTTCGGCTTCTCGCGCGGTGTCGAGCCGCCGCCCGCACTCGCGAAGACGGCGAGCGCGCTCCTCTCGCTCGCGGCGAAGTGGGACGACAAGCTGGCAACGAAGGTGTTCCCGAAGGGCCCGACGCCGATGGAGCAGCGCAAGAAGCTGGCGGCGACCTTTCACGAGCGCCACGGTGACTGCAAGATCGCGGGCGCGATCCACCTCGGCTTCGACTGGGGCTACGAGGTGAAGTGCAAGAAGGAGGATGTCGAGATGTTTATCCTGCACGCCCCCGGCGACGCGACGAAGGTCGACGGCCTCCAGCTGCGCCCGGTGCACGGCGCGCCGAAGCGCTGCAACTAGCCCGCGGCGGTCGTGACGGCGAAGATCGTCTGGCCGTCGCGCACGTAGCTCGAGCCCGAGAGCGTCTTCGCGAGGCGCTTGCCATTCGCCGCGAGCTCGGCGAGACCGGCGTACGTCTTCACGCGCGCCAGCGCGATCGCCGCGATCGAGACCGACATGATCGGGAAGCGGCGCTGCACGCCGAAGCGATCCTTGGTCTCGATGTAGCCGCAGGTGCGATCGGTCGGATGGTAGTAGAGACGGATCAGGTGGTCGAAGCGCTCGCACAGCGCGCGGCACACGGTATCGACGCGATCGGCCGACGTGATGAACACGAAGTCGTCACCGGCGATGTGACCGATGAAGTCGCCGGGACCGCCGTGTTTCGTGACGACGGCGCGAATGACGTCGCCGGTCTGACGGATCACGGCGTTCGCCTTCGCGTAGCCGTAGTAGTCGTTGAACGCCTTGAGGTTGTCGAGGTCGAGGTAACACGCGACCGCCTCCGGGTCGACGAGGCGGCGCTCGATCTCGCCCTGGATCGCGTCCGCGCCGGGGAGCTGTGTGGTCGGCGACGCGCCGAGCTCGCGCGCCTGGCGGTCGAGTGCTTTCGCGACGCGCGCGAGGAGCTCGGCGGTGTCGAACGGCTTGACCATGTAGTCCTCGGCGCCGGAGCGGAACGCGCGGACCTTGTCGGCCGTGTCGCCGCGGGCGGAAAGGAACATGATCGGCGCCATGCCGATCGACGGGTCGGAGCGGATGAGCTCGGCGAGGCGGTAGCCGTCGGTGCCGGGCATCAGCACGTCGAGGAGGAACATGTCGGGGCGGAAGCGGCGCGCTTCGGCGAGCGCGGTGTTCGCGCTGCCGGCGTCGCGGACCTGATAGCCGCCGAGCTCGAGGACCTCGCGGCAGATCTGGCGGATCGACGAGTCGTCGTCGACGACGAGCACGCGCGGCGCTTCGCGGCGGCCTTGCTCGACGAGGCGGAGGCATGCGTCGCGGAACATCGCGGGCTGGATCGGGAACTCGAGGAGATCGTCGGCACCCGCGGCGAGCAGGTCGGCGCGGCGCTCGGCATCGCCGACGACCATGACCGCCGTCTTGTGCGTGTCGGGATCGTGGTCGAGGATCGCGAGCAGGGCGAGCGAGTCGCTCATCGCGCCCGCGACGACGGCGAGGGCAGGGTGTTCGGTACGGGCGATCGCGAGCGCGGAGTCGACGTCGCTACCGACGAGCACCCGCTCGGTGAGCGACATCAAGAGGCCCTTGAGCAGGAGCGCGCGCCGCGGATCGTCATCGGCGACGAGCGCGCACGAGCCTTCGCCGAGCACGCGGCGGCGCGGCTGCTGCTCGATCGCGATCGGGATCGTCTTGTCCTCTTTCGCGCTGACGGGGAGCGTGAACACGAACTTCGTACCGTTGACGTGACCGGACTCGACCCAGATGCGGCCGCCGTGCGCCTCGATGATCGTGCGCGAGATCGAGAGGCCGAGCGCGGTGCCGCCGACGCGGCGCGACGACGCGCTGAACGGCTCGAACACGCGTTCGCGATCCTCGGCGGGAATCGGCTCGCCCATGTTGTGGACCGAGACACCGACGGCATCCTCGGAGAGCGGCGATCCGAACACCTGGACATCGATCACGCCGCCGGCCGGCGAGAACCGGATCGCGTTCGCGATCAGGTTGCCGAGCACCTGCGAGAGCCGCTCGGGATCGCCGAGGATCGAGATGTCCTCGGCGGATGCACCGAGGACGATCGTGAGCTGCTTCGTCGCCGCGGCGCCGCGGTAGCGGTCGATCACTTCGCGTGCGAGGCGATCGAGCTGCACGTGTGCGGCCGAGACGGTGATCGAGCCCGCCTGCGCGCGCGCGAGGTCGAGCAGCTGATCGACGAGCTGGTTCATGCGCGTCGCCGCCTGGCGAGCCATGTCGACGTAGCGCAGCTGGCGATCCGTGAGCTGACCCGCGTAGCCCGACAGCACGATGTCGAGCGCGCCGGCGATCGACGTGAGCGGCGTGCGCAGCTCGTGAGACATCACCTGCGCGAACTCGGCACGCCGGCTCGCGACATCGGCGGTCTCGCCGAGGTCACGCAGGACGACGATCGCTCCGACCGTTTCGCCGTTCTCGGTCAGTGGCGTGACGACCGAGTGCAACACGCGATCGCCGATGCGGACCTCCTCGCGCACGGGGATGCCGCTGACCGCGAGATCGAACGGGTAGAACCCGACGTCGTTCTTCAAGTAGTTCGTGTCGACGTCGGCGTCCGCGGGAATGCCGAGCATCTCGCGTGCGGCCGCGTTGACGAACACTTCTCCCGAACGCGTGTCCGCGACGATCGCACCATCGACCATGACGTCGACGGCGAGTCGGAGGCGGTCGCTCGAGAGAGCTGACATCTGTGTGCGATCATACCCAAATCCGCACGAGGGCGCGTGTCGGGAAGCGCGACCATCTTATGTAAGTGATCAGAATTCCTGAGGGGTTGAGGCTCAGTTGTCTTCGCCCTGACGGCGGAACGTGCGCTCCAGGGCCGCGTAATAGCCGCCCTTCGCGACCAGCTCGTCGTGCGTGCCTTGTTCGATGACCTGGCCCTTGTCCATCGCGACGATCAGGCCGGCATTGCGGATCGTCGACAGACGGTGCGCGATCACGAGCGTGGTGCGGCCCTTCATCAGCTCGGCGACGCCACGCTCGATCAGGACCTCGGCTTCCGGGTCGACGTGTGCGGTCGCTTCGTCGAGGATCAGGATCTCCGGATCGCGGAGCAGGGCGCGCGCGAACGCGACGAGCTGGCGCTCGCCGGCCGAGAAGTTCGAGCCGCGCTCCGCGACCGGCGCCTCGAGCGTGGAGTCGACGCCCGTGCCGCGACGTGCGAGGGCGCGGTCGAGACCGACGCGCTTGATCGCGGCTTCGAGCTTCGCGGGCTCGTAGATCTTGCCGAGCGCGACGTTCTCGGCGAGCGTGCCCGCGAACAGGATGACGTCCTGCGAGACGACGGTGATGCGGCGGCGGAGCTCGTCGATGCGCAGGTCGCGGATGTCGACGCCGTCGATCTTGATCGAGCCGCGGTCGCGCTCGTAGAGGCGCGTCAAGAGCTTGATCACGGTCGACTTGCCCGAGCCGGTCGCGCCGACGACCGCGACCGTGGTGCTGCGTGGTACGCGCAGGTCGACGCCACGCAGGACGGGCTCGGCGCCGTAGCTGAAGTGCACGCCCGCGAGCTCGACGGCCGGGCCGTCGGTTTCCTTCGGCGGGTTGCCGCTCGGGGGAGCTCGGACCAGGTCGGAGCGGGGAGTCGAGCCATGGCGACCGTCGAATTCTGCGGTGTCGAGCAGCTGGAAGATGCGCTCGCTCGCCGCCATCGCGCCCTGCATGACGGCGTACTTCTGCGAGAGGTCGCGCACCGGGACGAAGAACTTGTTGATGTAGTCGATGAAGATCACGATCACACCGACCATGTGGATGTTCTCTTCGCGATGGCCGGCGACGTACCAGATGACGACCGCGATCGCGACGGTGCCGATCGCCTCGACGATCGCGTACATCGCGGCGTCCGCGCGGATCTGACCGAGGTAGGCGTCGCGGTGGCCGGCGTTGATATCGTTGTATTCCTCTTGCGCTTTCTTGCCGCGACCGAGCAGCTGGACGACGCGAATGCCCGAGAGGTGCTCCTGCGCGAATGCGTTCATCGCGGCGAGCCGCACGCGGATCTGACGGAACGAGGCGCGCATCAACCGGCGCGCGTACTCGACGAGCACGAACATGAGCGGCAGCGTCACGAACGTGAGCAGCGCGAGCGTCGCGTCGATCGTGAGCATGACGACGACGATCGCGATCATCTTCACGACGTCCGCGATCAGCGTAATCGCGCCTTGCGCGAACATCTCGTTGAGCGACTCGATGTCGTTCGTCATGCGCGTCATCAAGCGCCCGACGGGAATGCGGTCGAAGAACGCGGCGCGCTGCGCGAGCACGTGATCGAAGATCGCGCTGCGCAGTGCGTGCATCGTGCGTTGCCCCGCGAGCTGCAGGAACCAGGTCTCGCAGAACGCCGAGCCGCCCTGCGCGACGACGAGTGCCATGTACGCGACGGCGTCGAGTGGCAGCGCGTCGATGTTGCCGGTGAGGATGTGCTGCGTGAGTGCGTAGCGGAACAGGTAGGGCTGCGCGAGCTCGAGGCTGATCGTGAGCGGCATGAAGACCGCCCACGCGAGCAAGAGCTTCCAGTGTGGCTTCACGTATGGCCACAGCTTCTTGATCAGATCGATGTCGTACGCCTTGCCGAGCGCCTGCTCTTCGCCCGGAATCTGCCGCTGCTGCGCGGGCTGGTTCGGGACGCCGGGCTGGCCGGGTGCGGGTGCGATCGCCGCCACTACGACGCCTCCTGGTGGGCCGGCGTCTGCTCGGTATCGAGCTGCGTGCGATAGAGCTCGGAGTACGTGCCGCCTTGCGCGAGCAGCTGCTCGTGCGTGCCGCGTGCGACGACGCGGCCCTGATCGAGCACGATGATCTGGTCGGCGTCTTTGATCGCGGCGACGCGATGGGAGATCAACACGGCGGTGCGGCCGTGCATCACCGCACGCAGGTGCTTGAGGATCGCGCGCTCGGTCTCGGCGTCGACGGAGGACAGCGAATCGTCGAGGACGAGCAGGCGAGGGGCGGCGGCGAGCGCGCGTGCGAGCGCGACGCGCTGGCGCTGTCCACCGGAGAGCGTGATGCCGCGCTCGCCGACGATCGTCGCGAGCCCCTCGGGCATCGCGGCGAGGTCACGCACGAGGCCAGCGGCGGTCGCCGCTTCGATGACGCGGGGCTCCTTGCTGAGATCGGCCGCGGCGGCGCGACCGATCTCGCGTTCCAGCTCGCGGGCACGCGCGGCGGGGATCGCCGTGCCGCCGCCGTAGCCCATCGCGATGTTGTCGGCGATCGTCGTGGAGAACAAGAACGCCTCCTGCGGCGCGTAGCCGATCTGCTGGCGCAGGGAGGCGAGCGGGATCGTCGTCACATCGCGACCGTCGACGAACACGGTGCCTTCCGGAACCTGGGTGAGCCGGCACAGCGCATCGACGAGCGTGCTCTTGCCCGAACCGGTGCGCCCGACGATCGCGGTCACCGTGCTTGGCTCGAGCGTGAGCGTGATGTTCTCGAGCACGGCGCGGTCGCCGTACTTCACGGTGAGGTCACGGATCTCGACGCGCGCGGGCTTGTCGCTGGCGGGCAACGGCGGGCCCGCACCGTCGGGGATGTCGGGCTTCGTCTGCTGCAACTGCACGAGCCGCATCCACGACGCGCGACCGCGCTGGACCAGCGCGAGCAAGAAGCCGAGCGTCAGCGTCGGCCACACCAGGCGTGCGAGGTACGCGGAGAACGCGACGATCTGGCCCATCGTCATGTCGCCGCGAATTACGGCGCGGCCGCCGAACAGGATCAAGAGCGCCATGCCGAGCGCCGCGAGTGCGTTCAGCGTCGGGCCGAGCTGGATGCGCACCTTCGCCGCGTCCATGTTCGCCTTGAGCAAGCGGTTCGAGCCTTCATTGAAGCCGCGGCGGCGAAGGTCCTCGAGGCCATAGGTCTTGATCACCTGGATCGCGCCGAGGTCTTCCTGGATCCGCGAGGACAGCGTCCCGAGCTCGCCCTGGACGGCGCGCATCGTCCCGTAGATGCGCTTGCTCATCGCTTGCCCGACGACATAGATGAGCGGGAACGGCAGGATCACCCAGAGCGTGACGACGGGATCGCGCCACAGCATCACGCCGAGGACCGAAAGGAACGCGAGCAGTGCGTTGCCGAGCGAGACCATGCCGAAGCCCCACACCGCGCGGACCGTCTGCACGTCGTTCGTGAGCCGCGACATCACGTCGCCGACTGGATTCTTCCGGTAGTAGCTCGGCGACAGCGTCATGCAGTGACCGAACAGGTCCGAGCGCAGGTCGTACTCGGCGGCGCGCGCGGCGTTGAAGATCCAGACGCGCGACCAGATGCGCGTGATGGCGGTGGCGATCGCGAACACCGCCATCCAAACGACGAGCATCATGATGTCGTGGGTCGGGCGCGAGCCGATGCCGTCGAGCGCGCGGCCGAGCATCTCGGGGACGCCGAGATAGAAGCCGTTCGTGAACAGCAGCATGACGAAGCCCCATACGAGCTGCCGGCGGTACGGTTTGAGATAGCCGAGCGACGACGGAACCGACTGGTCGCTCGAGGCGATCACGCGGTGTCGACCTTAGCAGATGAGGTCCCGACGAGATTGTTGTAACCACGCGAAACGAGCGGCACCTAGCGTTGTGTCTAGGGTGCCTTGGCCGCTAGCATCGCAACGCTGCGATGGCTGATCTCCCGACGCTTCTCGCTGTCCTCGAGCACGACCCCGACGATGCCCAGGCGCTGAGGGCACTGGCGGAGGTCGCTCGTCATACGCCACCCGATGTTCGCGCGGCGAAGTTCGCCGCGTCTCGCAAGGTCCTCGCGACCCGGGGTCGCCCCGACGGTGTGGTGAACCTGCTCGACATCGAGCTCGGTGCGACGGGCGAGGTCGATCGCCAGGTCGATCTCTTGCTCGAGAAGGGCATGGTGCTCGACGGTGAGCTGCTCGACATGGACGGCGCACGCGCAGCGTTCGAGCAAGTGCTCGCGATTCGCGCGGACGACGCCATGGCGCGCGAAGCGATCGACGATCTCGATGTCTCCGCGCAGAACTGGCAGAAGTTCGCCGACAAGTTTCTCTCGGAGGCCAGTGCCTCGACGGATCGCAGCCTCGCGACCGGCCTCTACGTCTCGGCCGCCGAGCACTACGTGCGCTTCGCGCCGCAGTCGAAGGAAGCGGAGGGCCTGCTCCGCAAGGCGCTGGAGATCGACAACAAGAATCCGAAGGCCGCGTTCCATCTCGCGCGACTCTTAAAGAAGACGGAGCGCTGGCTCGATCTCGCGCTGCTGCTCGAGCAGCGGTCCGAGCTCGCGGCCACGACCGAGGAGAAGATCTCGGCGCTGCTCACGCTCGCCGACATCTCGCGCTCGCAGCTTTCTGATCCAGCGCGCGCCGACGCGGCGATCAAGCGCGTTCTTCACTTCGACCCGGGGCAGCCGCAGGCACTGCGCTCGGTCACGGATCAGCTCTCGGCCGGGCAGAACTGGCTCGCTCTCGTCGCGACCTACCAAGCGGCGCTCAGGGCGCGGCGCGATCAAGAGGACATCGGCACGCTCGTGCAGATCGCGATGGTGCTGTGGAAGCACGTCGGCGATCTCGATCAAGCCGAGGAGTACTTCCGCCGCGTACGCAAGATCGAGCCGGCGCATCCCGCGGCGCTCGACTTCTATCGCGTCTATTACCCGTCGAAGGGCGAGAACCAGAAGCTGCTCGCCATGCTGCGCCAGGTGGAGAAGTCGCCGCGCGGCCGCAACGAGAGCCAGCGCCCGCTCGGCGTCGAGATCGCCGAGCTCGCCGAGCAGCAGAACAACCCGGAGAAGGCGATCGAGGCGTGGAAGCAGATCCTCCGCGCCGAGGGTGCCACCTCGACCGCCGGTGCGCAGGGCCGTGGGGCGCTCGCGCGCCTCTATCGCAAGACCGAGAAGTGGAACGCGCTGCTCGATCTGATGAAGGACGAGATCGAGCGCCTGCCCGAGACGGATGTCGGCGGACGCGTCGCGAAGCTGCACGAGGTCGTCGAGATCTATCGCGACAAGCTGCGGCTCGACGTGATGGTCATCAACACGTACAACGCGATCCTCAAGCTCGAGCCCGAGAACGAGCGCGCGAACAAGGAGCTGGCGGAGAAGTTCCGCTCGCTCGGTCGCTGGAACGATCTGATCGCGGTGCTCACGCGCCGCAGCGAAGCGGCCGACGTGCCGGATCCCGAGCGCGTGAAGCTGCTCCGCGAGATCGCGGATCTGTGGGCGGAGCGGTTCGGAAACTTCGCGAACGCGGTGCGCCCGCTCGAGCGCGTGCTGGAGGTGGCGTCGCCGACGTCGGAGTACTTCCTCGACGCCGTCACGCGGCTGAAGGAGATCTACACGAAGCGGCGCCAGTGGCGCGCGCTGATCGATCTGCTCGGCCGCGAAGCGCGTGCGCTGCCGACCGCGGAGAAGCGCCTGAAGCAGAGCGAGATGGCGCGGCTCGCCGCCGAGCGGCTCGGTGATACGCGGCTCGCGATCGAGATCTTCAACAACCTGCTCGCGGAAGCAGGGTCCGATCACCCCGAGACGCTCGCGGCGCTCGCAGCGCTGTACGAGCGCGAGAAGCGCTGGATGCCGCTCGCCGAGATCCTGCATCGGCAAGCGAACGCGCTGCTCACCGATCAAGAGAAGAAGAAGGAAGCGATCGCGCTGCTCGAGAAGCTCGGGCAGGTCTATGCGGATCGCTTGAGCGCCCCGCAGGCCGGAGCGGCGGTGTGGCAGCAAGTGCTCGAGCTCGACCCGAACCACGCGCGCGGTCTGCGCACGCTGCGCGAGCTCTATGCGATGGCCGGCGACTTCGTCGGTCTCGAGAAGCTCTACGCACGGCTCGGTCAGGAAGAGGAGCTCGTCGACGCGCTGCTCGGCATCGCGGACCGGCTCGAAGCGAAGCAGCAACGGCTGCCGCTCGTCGAGCGCGCGGCACAGCTGGCGCAACAGCGTGCGGATGCGGCGGCGGCGGGCAATGCCCCGGTGGCCTCGACGAAGCCGGGCAAGCGCGCGCGCCGCGACAGCGATGGCTCGCCGGCGCAGCAAGCGCTCGAGCGTGCGCGCCAGGTCTGGGAGCGCGTGCTCGCGATCGAGCCGCACCACACCGGCGCAGCGACGGCGCTCGCGCCGATCTACACGGCGCAGGAGAAGTGGGCGCGCCTGATCACCGTGCTCGAGATCGAGCTCATGGCGGCTCCGGATACGGCGGCGAAGCTCTCGAAGATCGCGCAGATTCGCCAGCTCACCGAGCAGCGGCTGTCGTCGCGCACCCTCGCGTTCACGTGGACACTGCGCGCGTTCGATCTCGATCCCGCGAGCGACGCGCTCTACGGCGACGTGCTGCGGCTCGCGAGCGAACCGGATCAGTGGCGCGAGGTCGTCTCGGTCTTCGAGCGGCACGCGAAGTCGCACGTTCTCGAGCAAAAGGTGCGGCTCAAGCTGCTGCGCGAGCTGGCGAAGATCTCGACGCGGCGCCTCAACGATCCGGATCGTGCGCGCGCGTATCACCGTCAGGTGCTCGAGCTCGATGCCGAGGCGCGCGATGCCGAGCAGCACCTCGAGGAGCTCGCGATCCAGCTCGCGGACTGGGAGTCGCTGCTGACCTCGCTGCGCAAGCGCGCGACGCGCGAGAAAGATCCGACGGAGCGCGCCTCGCTGCTCGTCGAGATCGCATCACTGCAGGAAGAGAAGCTCGTCGATCTCGACGGTGCAGCCGACACCTATCGTGAAGCGCTCGAGCTCGTGCCGAGCTCGACGCGTGCCCTGCGTGCACTCGCGCGGATCGAAGAAGCGCGCGGTGACTGGGAAGCGCTCGTCGGTGTGTTGTCACGCGAGCTCGAGCAGGTCGGCGACGGTCAGCCGCGCTTTGATCTGCTGATGCGGCTCGGCATGCTCGAGGAGCAGAGCCTCGAGCGCCCCGCGAACGCGCTTGGCCACTACCGCGACGCGTTCGCGATCCCCGCGCCCGGCGGTGCCACGCGGCCGCAGCCCGTCGCCGCGATCGCGCGTCTCATCCTCACGCCCACGCTCGACCCGACGCTGATCGATGCGAAGGATCGCGTCGCCGGCGCGCGCATGATCCTCCCGCAGCTCGAAGCGGCGAAGAACGTGCAGCTCCAGGCCGTCGCACTCGAGGTGATTCGCGCAGGCGAGGGCACCACGGCGAACGAGAAGCTCGATCTCGATCGCCAGCTGCTGCGTCTCTATCACACCGATCTCGGCGACCCGGGCGCGGCGTGGCAAGCCGGTCTGCGCGTGCTCGCCGTCGAGCCCGGCGATGCGGACGTGCGCGGCGCGCTCGCGGCGCTTGCAGGACAGCTCGGCCGCGATGGCGAGTGGGCCCGTCACCTCGCGACGGCGCTCGCGACGATCCGCGCCGCGAACGGTCCGGCGGGACAGATCCGTGCGGTCGCGACGGCGCTCGCAAATCTTGCAACCGATCGGCTCGGTGACAAGCCGACCGCCGAGCGCGCGTGGCTCACGGTGCTCGAGGTCGAGGGGGATGCGGAGGACGCGTTCGACTCGCTCGCCGAGGCGTATCGCATCGAGGATCGCTGGAACGATCTGCGCGCGCTCCTCGAGCGCCGCGCCGAGGTCGTGCTGAACGATCGCCAGCGGCTCGGCGTGTTGCTCGAGCTTGCGGCGCTCGAAGAAGACGTGCTCGGTCAGCCGGCGCGCGCGGCACAGGCGCACAAGCGCGTGCTCCAGCTCGACGCGTCGTACCTGCCCTCGTATCAGTCGCTCGATCGGCTCTACACGGCGAACGCGCAGTGGAAGGAGCTCGAGGAGCTGCTCTCGCAACAGGTCGATCACGTCACGTCTCCGCGCGAGCAGACCGAGATCGCGTACCGCCGCGCGGATCTGTTCGCCCACCAGCTCGGGGATGCCAACCGCTCGGTCGACTTGCTCGAAGATGTCGTAAGTCGCGACCGCGGGTCGCTCGCAGCGCGCGGGCTCCTGGAAGTGCTGCTCGCGAATTCCAACGTCCGCATGCGCGTCGCGCGCCTGCTCGAGCCGATCTACGAGCACGAGAGGGCGTGGCCGCAGCTCGTCAGCGTGCTGCGCGCGCAGCGCACGATGGCGACCGGCACCGAGGCCGTCGAGCTGGTGTCGCGCATCGCCGCGATCGAAGAGGCCGAGCCGAACGGCGCGCCGCGCGCGTTCGATTCGTGGGTCGAGGTGCTGTCACTCGATCCGACGCACGAGCGGGCACGCGTCGAGCTCTCGCGCCTCGCGCAGCAACTGAACCGCTGGCCCGAAGCGACGGCCGCGCTCGAGACGGCGGCGAACAACGCACCGGCGACGGACACGCTCACGCGCGGCGCGCTGCTCGGCGAGCTCGCGACGTACTACGACGTGCAGCTCGGCGACGCGCCGCGCGCGATCGCGTCGTACAAGCGCCTGCTCGACATGGACACGACGAATCCGGCGAACGTGCGCCGGGCCGCGTCGGCGCTCGCGCGGCTCTACGAAGATCAGAAGAACTGGCCCGAGCTGCGCGTCATGAACCGCAAGCTCGCCGAGTGGGCCGAGGACGGCAACGAGCGGCGTGCGCTGCTCGCGCGCGTGGCGGCACTCGAGGAAGAGCAGCTCGCGGACCGCTCGGCCGCGGTCTCGACGTGGCGCGAGATCCTCGACTCGCAGGCGCAAGACGCCGGCGCACTCAACGCGCTCGAGCGCCTGTACTCCACGACGGAGAACTGGCGCGACCTCGTCGATGTCTTGCGCCGGAAGCTCGACTACCAGACGGGGTCGACAAGTGGTGCTGATCCAGGGGCGCGCAGCTTGCTCGCGCGGATCGCGGATCTGCACGAGGTGCGGCTGCGCGAGCCCGAGGAGGCGATCGCCGCGTACCTCGAGATCCTCGATCGCGACGCAGACGATCGCGGTGCGCTCGCCGAGGTCGCGCGGCTGTATCGCGCCGGTGGACGTCACGCGGATCTGCTCGACGTCCTCGAGCGCCAGATGTCGCTCGAGCCCGACATGCGGACCGCGCTGCTCGTCGAGATCGCGCAGCTCCTCGGGGGGCCGCTCGCGCGCCCCGTCGAGGCGCTCGAGCGCTGGGCGACGGTGCTGCAAGAAGAGCCGCAACACGCCGAAGCGCTCGGCGCCGTCGAGGCCGGGCTCGCGGATCCCGAGACGCGCGTGCTCGCGGCCGACATCCTGCGGCCGGTCTACGACGCGACGAGCCAGCACGAGCGGCTCGCGATCCTGCAGGAGCGCGCGGCCGACTGGACCGACGACCCGCAAGGCAAGCTCCGCGCACTCGGTGAAGTCGTGCGGCTGCGCGAGCAGAACCTCGCCGACAAGGCGGGCGCGTTCGCGGCGCAGTTGATGATGCTGTCGTTCGCGGCAACCGAGCCCGAGCTGTCGCGCGTGATCACGGATACCGAGCGCCTCGCCGGAGAGCTCGGCCGCGAAAGCGATCTGATCGACGCGTACCGCGAGGTCGCACCGAACGTGCTCGATGCGGAGATCCAGCGACGCCTCTATCTCGATGTCGCCGATCTCGGACGCGCCATTCGCAAGGACATGGCGCTCGCGCGCGAGTACTACCAGAAGGTCCTCGACGGTCAGCCCGACGATCGCCGCGCACTCGCCGCGCTCGAGAACATCTACCGCGAGACCAACGACAACGAGCGGCTCACCGAGATCCTGCTGCGGCAGGCCGACGCGGCGACCGGAGATGTCGACGATCGCGTGGGTGCGCTCGTCGAAGCGGCCGAGCTCTACGTGCAGCTGCGTCGTCCCGACGACGCGGTCAACACGTGGGAGCAGGTCCTCGCCGTCGCGCCCGAGCGCAAGGACGCGGTCGACGCGCTCGAAGCGCTGTACCGCGAGCAGGGTCGGTGGCCGGACGTCGTCGATCTCTACGAGCGCAGGCTCGGGTTCGCGACGACGATCGAAGAAGCCGTCGCGTTGCGCGTGCAGCTCGGCGAGATTCACGAGAAGCAGCTGCGCGACTTCGAGACCGCGATCGACAACTTCAGCGCCGCGCTCTCGGGCGACGTGAAGAACCTGACGGCACTCTCCGCCGTCGAGCGCTACCTCGTGGATCCGGACCTGCGCGTCGTCGCCGCCGAGGTGCTCGAGCCGATCTATGTCTCGCAGCATCGCTGGGTCGATCTGATCCGCGTCTACGAGGCACGTCTCGAGAGCGCGAGCGATCCGCGCGAGCGCCTCAAGCTCACGCGCTACGTCGCGCGGCTCTATGAAGAGCAGCTCGAGGACTTCGAGAACGCGAGCCGCTGGTACGCGAAGGTCTTCCGCGAGTCGCCCGAGGACACGACGATCCGTGATCAGCTCCAGCGCCTCGCGGGCGTGGTCGAGAACTGGCCGTTCGTCGCCGAGACGTATCAGGGCTACCTCGACGACGAATCGGGCGATTCCGACGACATTCGCGACGTCGCGATCGCGGCTGCCGCGATCTATGACCGCCGCCTCGGCAATGTCGATGCCGCGTACCTCGCGTATCGGCGCGCGCTGTCGATCACCGTCGAAGACGCGGTGCCGAACGAGCGCGAGCTGCTGCGCCGCCTCGAGGAGATGCTGGCACGCTCGCAGAAGTGGTCCGAGCTCGTCCAGATCTACGACGACGTGATCGCGCGTTCGGCCGACGACCTGCGTCGCGAAGCGATGATCAAGCGCGCGCGACTCCTCGAGGATGGGCTCGCCGATCAGGGCCGCGCGATCGAGGCGTGGCGCGACGTGGTGCTCGCGACCGAAGGCGAAGAGACGCCGATGCACATCCACGCCTATCGCGAAGCGGTCGGCGAGCTCGAGCGGCTGTACCACGCGCGCAGCCAGTGGCGTGACCTCTCCGATCTGTACGAAGCGCGCCTGTCGAAGTCGACGGCGCCGAGCGAGGTCGCGGAGCTGCGCCTCAAGACCGCCGATCTGTTCGAGCAGCACATGTCGGATCTGCCCGGCGCGCTCGAGCAGCACCAGCAAGTGATCGATGAAGGCATGCACTGGGAGCGCGCCGTCGGTGCGCTCGAGCGCCTCGTCGTGCACGACCAGCATCGCGAGCGGATCACCGAGATCCTCGAGCCCGTGTATCGCGAGCAGGACTGGTGGCAGAAGCTCGTCGTCATCCTCGACGCGAAGCTCGATTACGTCCGCGATCCGAGCGATCAGATCACGACGCTGCACGAGATCGCGACGATCCACGAGGACCGCGGCGGTGCGCTCGATCTCGCACTCGAGGCGCTCGCACGCGCGTGGCGCATCGACGTCGCCGAGGACGAGAGTCTGCGGAAGTTCCTCGCGCTCGCAGGCAAGCTCGAAGCCTGGGACTACGCCGTCGAACAGCTCGAGGAGGGCGCGCTTGCCGCACCGAGCTCCGATCTGGGCGCGGGCCTGTGGGCGCGCTCGGCGGAGATCCACGAGCTGCAACGCAACGACTTGCCACGCGCGATCGCCGCGTGGCGCAAGGTCGAAGAAGCGCGGCCCGACGATGTCATCGCGCTGGCGGCGCTCGATCGCTTGCTCGCGATCGCCGGCCGCGTCGAGGAGCTTGTGAAGGTCGTCGAGCGGCGCGCCGAGCTGTCGGAGGATCCCGACGTCCGGATCGTGCTGCTCCACCGCGTGGCGGCCCTCTATGAAGAGGTGCTGCAGAACAAGCCGAAGGCGATCGAGGCGTATCGCAACGTCCTGTCGGCCGACGACGGCGACTTCGCCGCGCTCGACGCGCTCGAGCGGCTGTATCGCTCGTCGATCGACGGTGGCAACAAGGCCGACGCCCGCGAGCTCGTGCAGACGTACGAGCGCAAGATCGAGCTGACCACCGACGTCGCGCAGCGCCAAGATCTGCGGCACGCGGCCGCGGAGGTTTACGAGACGCATCTCGAGGACGACTACCAGGCGATCTCGCAGCTGACGGCCGTGATCGACGAGGACGCGGGAGAACCGCGCGCGCTGGGCGAGCTCGATCGCATCTACACGAAGCGCAAGATCTGGCCCGAGCTGCTCGACATCGTCGACAAGCGGATGCTGCTCGCGCCAAACCAGTACGATCGCGCGGACCTCGCATTCCGGGCGGCGAACATCGTCGAGACCGAGATGTCGGACTCCGACGCGGCGATCCCGCGCTACGGCGCGGTGCTGCAAGTGCTCGCGACGCACGACCGCGCACGTGCCGCGCTCGAAGCGCTGATGCTGCGCGACGAGCACGTCGAGGCGGTGACGCAGATCCTCGAGCGCGTTTATCGCGCCGAGCGCAACGCGCAGGGACTCGTGCGCGTGTACGAGCGGCGGCTCGCCGCCGGCGTCGGTGACTCTCAGGCTGACTGGGCCGCACTCGCGGACGTGCAGGAGACGATGGCGAACGCGCCGGGTGAAGCGTTCGGCGTGTGGTCACGCGCGATCGCAGCGGATCCCGAGGACACCGCGCTGCTCGCGCACCTCGTGCGGCTCGCGGACGCCAACAACCTGTGGGCAGACCTCGCGACGCGGCTCGACTCGCTGCTCGCCGAGGCGATTCCGCCCGACGCGGAACAGCTCTACGCGATGCAGCTCGGCACGATCGCCGAGGACAGGCTGAACGATCTCGATCGCGCAGCGGCTGCCTTCGATCGCGCGTCTCGTGGACCCGAGGGGCGGCCTCCGCTCGCGTCGCTCGAGCGTGTGCTCGCGCGATCAGGCAAACACGCTGAGCTCGCGGCCGTGCTGCGCCGCCAGGCCGACGCCGCCGACAACGACGCGCAGATCTCCGAATATCTGTTCCGCCTCGCCGACCTCCAGGAGACCACGCTCCACGATCCACGCGCCGCGATCGTCGCGTATCGCGAGGTCTTGAACATCGCGCCGGCGCATCCGCAGGCGCGCGCGGCACTCGAGCGGATCCTCGCCGCGTCGAGGGACGTGCCCGATATCCGCGGCGAGATCGTGGAGATCCTCGAGCCGCTGTTCGAGCAAGATGGCGACGCGCAACGCCTCGTCGGAGTGCTCGAAGCCCGCCTCGATGTCACGCAAGATCCGATCGACAAGACGTCGATCCTCGAGCGCATCGTCGACATCAGCGAGACCAAGCTCAACAATCACGGCCGCGCACTCGACGCGGCGCTGCGCTGGCTCGCGCTCGATCCGACATCGAGCGAGGCGCTCGCCGAGACCGATCGCCTCGCAGACCGCCTCGGTCAGTGGCCGGAGGTCGCAACGCGGCTCCAGCAGATCATCGACGCACCCGACGCGCGCCAGCGCGATAGCGGAACGCAGGTCTCGCTGCTCACGTTCCTCGGCCGCGTGTTGCACGCGCGCATGGGTCAGCCCGAGCAAGCGGCCAGCGTGTACCGCAAGGCGCTCGAGCTCGATCCAGACTCGGTGTCGGCGACCGACGAGCTCATCAAGATCCTGCGCCTGCGTGGCGACGAGGTCGGCCTCGCGCAGGCACTGCGCCAGCGCGGAAAGATCGTCGCCGATGCGACGGAGAAGCGCGCCGCATACGCGGAGGTCGCGCAGATCAGCGAGCGTGCGGGTGACCGTGCCGCCGCGATCGCGGCGTGGCGAGATGTCGTCGACGCGGACGATACCGATCGCGCGGCGCTCGACGAGCTCGCTCGGCTGTATCGCCTGGCCGGTGATCGCGAGAATCTGATCGACACGCTCGGTCGCGCGGCGCGCGGCGCAACGGCGCAGACCGACGAGAAAGCGCTGCGGATCGAGATCGCGCAGCTCGAAACCGACGGTCAGCGCGTCGTGCAAGCGTGGCAGGCCGTGCTCGACATCGATCCCGACGACCTCGAGGCGCTCGGGGCGACGCAGGCCGCGTACGCCAGGAACAAGGACTGGATGGCCGTCTCGGACATCCAGACGCGCCGGCTCGCGCTCGCGACATCGACGTGGGACAAGGTCGCGATCCACGCCGAGATGGCACAGGTGGCAGAGCAGCAGCGCGGCTCGATCGACGATGCCATCGCCGCCTGGTATGCGGCCGTCGAGGTCGACCCGGTCAACAAGCCTGCGTACACCGAGCTCGAGCGGTTGCTCGCCGCCGCGGATCGTCATCACGATCTCGTCGACCTTCTCGAAAAATACGCGGAGGTCCAGGCCGCGCAGGGCGACACCAACGCCGAGATCGCGGCGCTCACGCGCGCGGCCGACGTCTGGGAGAGCAAGCTCGACAACCCCGACGCGGCGGGCGAGATCCTCGAGAAGATCCTGCGGCGCGAGCCCGGCTCCGTCGCTGCGCTCACGAGGCTCTCGAAGATCTACGAGCGTGCCGGCGACTGGGACAAGTGCAAGGCGACGCTCGAGCAAGCGCTCAAGCTCAACCCGACCGGGCGCGATGCGGCGGATCTCTTCTTCCGGCTCGGCGAGGTCGCGCGCGTTGGCGATTCTGACGCCGACACCGCGATCTTCCACCTGCAGCAGGCGCTCAAGCACGACCCGACGCACACCGCCGCGATCAGCGCGCTCGAGAAGCTCGCGCGCGATCGGCGCGACAACACGCTGCTCGCCGACATGCTCCAGCGCCGCGTGACGGGCGTGAACGTTCCCGCCGAGCGGCTCGCGCTGTACGTCGAGATCGCGGATCTCGAGCGCAAGGCCGGCCGCAACGACGGCGCGCTCGCCGCGCTCGCGAAGGCCGCCGAGGATGCACCGACCGATGCGCGGGTCCTCGCGCCGCTCGCCGACCTCTACTTCGCGGCGAACCGCCTCGACGAGGCCGCACCGATCTACGAGAAGCTGGCCGAGGAAGCGAAGGCCGGCCGCCGCATGAAGGACGTCGCGCGGTTCCGCCAGCGACAGGGCGGTATCCTCGAGGCGCGCGGTGATATCCGCGGCGCGCTCACGGCGTACGAAGAAGCGCTCCGCGTGAATCCAACCGATGTCACGACGATGTCGGGGCTCGGGCGTCTCTACTTCGAAGCGCAGGACTGGGAGAGGGCGCGCAAGATCTATCAGTCGCTCGTCCTGCAGAACATCGACGCCGACACGGGTGTGACAAAGGCCGAGGTCTACTGGGCGCTCGGCAAGATTCATCTCCAGCTCGGCCAGCCGCCGAAGGCCAAGAGCATGTTCCAGCGCGGGCTCGAGATCGAGCCGCACAATCAGCGCCTCAAAGAGGCGTTGTCGTCCCTGCAGTAGAGACGAACTAGCGCCAGGTCGCTTCGATGCGCGGCTTCGCGACGAGCTGACGGTTCTCGCCGTCTTCCCAGATCACCGTGCCGTCGGCCGTGCGACGGAGAAACTTGAAGGGGACATCGGTGCCGCGTGGCACCGTGATCTTCGCGGCCCAGTGCATGCCTTCGCATGTCATCGCCGCGGCCTTTTCGGGGTTCCAGTCGCCGAGCGCGGGGAACCCGCCGCAGACGAGAACCTCGTCGCCGTCGGCGACGTCG
Organism: Myxococcota bacterium; assembly: GCA_030857175.1. Classification (GTDB taxonomy): domain Bacteria; phylum Myxococcota_A; class Polyangia; order Haliangiales; family Haliangiaceae; genus JABFXX01. Next base: position 216,544 of record JALZOJ010000003.1, read on the forward strand.
ACGCCGGCGAGCGTGATCGTCGTCTCGACATGCGGCGTGGCCGCGACCTCGTGGATGCCTGGTGCGAGGTCCGGTGTCAGCTCGGTCATCACAGGCGGGGTGCCCTCTGCGAGCACATCGAGCCGCGCTTCGACGTTCGCGAGCCGATCACCGACACGTGTGAGCGCGGCACGGAACGCGGCGACCTGCTTCGCGTCGTAGTCATCCTGATCGGGCAGGCCCGCGCGCTCGAGGGTCGCCTCGAAGATCGAGACGGCCGAGTAGTGGTCGTAGCGGAGGCGCAGCGCTGCCAGTAGATCGTGTTTCGCGAGCGTCATGGCAGCCCGACGCTATCGCGAACCACGTGATGTTTGCTCCGCGGATGCCGTCTATGATGAAGAGATGTGGCTTCGAGCGTGGATGGTGGCCGTCGTGTTGTGGGGCAGCGGCGGGTGCGCGCACAAGCAGCCGACGAACAAACAGATCGCGATCGGTGCCGCGATCGTCGTCGGGCTCGGGCTCTTGCTCTACCTCGCGATCGAGCAGTGCAACAAAGGCGCGAATTACTGCGACAACTCCGACGATCCCTAGAGTTCTTCGGCGAGCTTCTTGGATTCCTCGACGCGCGCGCGGGCCGCGAGGATGTTCTCGCGATTTGCACGCACTTCGTCGACGAGCTCCTTCGGCGCCTTCTCGACGAACGCGGGCGAGGCCAGCTTCTTGTCGGCGACGGCGAGATCCTTGCCGAGCTTGTCGAGCGCCTTCGCGATGCGCGCGAGCTCTTGCTCCTTCGTGACGAGGCCTTTGAGCGCGACGCGCACCTCGACGGGACCGTCGGGCGTGGGCACGACATCGACGACCGTGCCGGCGGAGCGTGGACCTCCGAGCTCGCCGACCTCCGGCTTCGGCGCGCGTGTCAGGAACGCGATCGATCCGAGTTGCTCGCGGAGCATCGCGCGGCTGGACTCGCCGGCGGCGCCGATGGTCAACGTGATCTCGGCGCTCGGCTTCACCTCGTGCTCGCTGCGAATGCTGCGCACGGCGGAGACGACGGCCTTGAAGACCTCCATGTCGCGTAGCGCGGCATCGTCGGCGAGGCCGTCCTGCGCCGTGGGGTAGGGGCCGAGCGCGACCGTCGAGAACCGGCACGACGCGCGTGGCATGCGCTGCCACAGCTCCTCGGTGATGAACGGCATGATCGGATGGAGCAGCCGCAGGCTGGTCTCGAGCACGTGCGCGAGCACTACACGCGAGCCGATGCCGCCGCCCTCGCGGAAGATCGGCTTGGTCACCTCGAGGTACCAGTCGCAGAAGTCGGTCCAGAAGAAGCGGTAGAGCTCGAGCGCGGCCTCGTCGATGCGGAACTCGGCGAGGCCGGCATTCGCGATCTCGATCGTCTTGCGGAGCTGCGCGAGGATCCAGCGATCGAACAGCGTCTCGGCGGGCGGCGATGCGCCGTCGAGGACGAGGTTCGGCGGGAGGTGCGTCATCGACAGGCGCGCGGCGTTCCAGATCTTGTTCGCGAAGTTGCGATTGCCCTCGATGCGCTTCGGCGCGAGCGCGATGCGACGGTTCGACGGCGCGTAGGTCGAGAGCGTCATGCGCAGCGCGTCGGTGCCGTACGCCTTGAAGCCGACGCCGTCCTCGATGTCCTTCGCGATCGACGGGTAGCACTTCTTGAACTTGTCGAGCGCTTCCTTCTGCGGCGTGCCCGGTGATGCGTGCGCGGCGATGTCCTCGGGCTTCGCGCCGTTGATGAGATCGAGCGGGTCGATCACGTTGCCGAGGACCTTGCTCATCTTCTTGCCGGTCTCGTCGACGACCATGCCGTGCAAGAGGATGCGGCGGAACGGCACCTCTCCCATGAAGTAGAGGCCCATCATCATCATGCGCGCGACCCAGAAGAACAGGATGTCGTGTCCCGTCTCGAGGTCGCTCGCCGGATAGAACTTCTTCAGCGCGGGTGTTTCGTTGGGCCAGCCGAGCGTCGAGAACGGCCACAGGCCCGACGAGAACCAGGTGTCGAGGACGTCGGGATCCTCGACCCACTCGGGCCCGAGGTGCTCGGGCCGCGTGCGCGCGACGACGATCTCGCCGTTCGGACCGTGCCACGCCGGGATCCGGTGGCCCCACCAGAGCTGCCGCGAGATGCACCAGTCCTCGATGTTGCCGAGGAAGTGGTTGTACGTCTTCGCGTGTTCCTCGGGGATGATCTTCGTGCGGCCATCTTCGACGGCGGCCATCGCGGCATTGGCCATCGACTTCATGCTGCAGAACCACTGCGTCGAGATCATCGGCTCGACGACACCGCCCGAGCGCTGGCACTTCGGCAGCGTGAGCTGGTGCGGTTTGACCCCACGTGCGAGGCCTTTCTCCTCGAGCGCGCGCTTGACGGTGCCGCGCGCCTTCTTGCGGTCGAGACCGGCGAACTGGCCCGCTTGTTCGTTCAGCGTGCCGTCGAGGTTCATGATGTTGATCTCTGCGAGGCCGTGCCGCTTGCCGGTCGCGAAGTCGTTGAAGTCGTGCGCCGGGGTGACCTTGACGGCGCCCGTGCCGAACTTCGGATCGACGAGGATCGCGTCGGTGATCACGGCGATCTTGCGATCGACGAACGGATGCACGAGCAGCTTGCCGTGCAGGTGCGTGTAGCGCGGATCGTCGGGGTGCACCGCGACGGCGGTGTCGCCGAGCATCGTCTCGGGCCGCGTCGTCGCGACGACGAGCTCGTCCTCGCTGCCGTCGACCTTGTACGCGAACTGGAACAGCTCGCCGTTCGCGCCTTCTTCGTTCTCGACCTCGAGGTCCGAGAGCGCAGTGCGACATTCTGGACACCAGTTGATGAGGCGCGTCGCGCGATAGATGAGGCCAGCTTCGTGCAGCCGCACGAATGCCTCGACGACCGCGACGTTGAGGTCGGGATCCATCGTGAACTTCGTGCGTGACCAATCCGGGGACGCGCCGAGCACGCGCTGCTGCTTCGAGATCATGCCGCCGCTCTCGGCGCGCCACGCCCACACGCGCTCGATGAACGCCTCGCGACCGAGGTCGTGCCGCGTCTTGCCCTCGCGCGCGAGCTGCCGCTCGACGACGGTCTGCGTCGCGATGCCGGCGTGATCGATGCCCGGTTGCCAGAGCGTATTCTTGCCCCGCATCCGCTCCCAGCGAACGAGCACGTCCTCGAAGGTGCACGTCAGCGCGTGGCCCATGTGCAGCGAGCCGGTCACGTTCGGCGGCGGCATCGGCAGGACGTACGCCTCTCGCCGATCTGCCGGGTCATCGCTCGCGGCGAAGACGCCTTCTCGTTCCCAGAATGTGTACCAGCGTTCTTCGACCTGTTTTGGGTCGTACGCCTGATCGAGGGTAGGGCCATCGGACGACATCGTCTCGATGGCCTACCACAGCGCGCTAGTTCTTGGCGGCTGCGCGGCGTGCTGCTTCCGCTTCGAACACCGTGCAGGTGTTGTTGCGGATCACCCACGTCGCGTCGTTCAAGCAGAGGTCGAGGTCGGTCACTTCGCACTCCACACCGTCTTCGTCGACGATCAGTGCGTCGTAGAAGTCGCACGGAACGCCGAGCACGAGCTGCTCGTCGGGATAGAGCACGTCGCCGCGGAGGAGGTTCGGACCCCAATCGGAGTTGTCGGTCTCGGTGAGGTAGATCTCGTAGATCGTGAAGTCAGAGTCATTCACGACGGCGAGCGATGCGCCCGGTTCGGGCTCGACCGTCACGGTGCCGGATGCGGAACACGCGGCAAGCGCGGCGGCAAAGGGGAGGGTAAGAAGGCTTTTCAACATATACCCACGAACACAGCAACGCGCGTGCCGGTGAAGGCCCATACAATTCGCGGGCACACAGAATCGGCCGTTTGCTGAGCTCGTCGTCGACGCGCACGGTCCGAGCGTCAGCGCCCGCACTGACCCGCAGCGTGACGTGCGGCATTTGCTGCTTGTTGTCCGCTGCGGGCGATCAACGTGAGCTTCGCTTTCGCCGCCGCCGGGCACTTCTTACCCATCGCGCCGAGTCCGAGCGCGGCCGACGAGACGATCTCCGGGAAGGCAGAATCGTCGAGCGCAGACATCAAGGCGTCGACGGCGCCGCGCGCATCGAGCGCACCGATCGCGATCGCGGCCGCTTGCGCGAGCTTCAGCGACGACGCGCTCTGGAGCGCATCGCCGCGCCACTTCGAGAACGCGGCGACGAGCAGCGTGCCGAGCTGCGGATCTTCGAGCTGCGATGCGAGGACGACCGCCTTCTCGCGCAGCTCGATCGGCGCCTTGCCGTCGCTCCACGTCTTCGCGAGCAGCGCGCCGGTTCCAGGCGCCTTGCACTGCACGAGCGCGGTGAGCGAGTCGGAGCGAACGTCGATCGCGGGGTCCTTGCCGACGGCGTCGACGAGCGCGCGTGCGGGTCCGGGGCGCTGGCAGCGCGCGCCGAGTGCCATCGCCGCGCGACGGCGGACCTCGGGCCAGGTGTCGGTCGTGAGGCCGTTGATGATGACGCGGTCGATCGCGTCGGGGCCGTCGGCGGCATGCCACGCGCCGCCGGCGTCGGTCTCGCTGCTCGCGAGCGCGGACAGCGCGGCGAGCCGCACGCCCGGATCCGCGTCGCGCGCGAGCGTGATGACGATCGTCGTCGCGTCGGTGCGCGGCGAAGACGCGATCGATCGCACCGCGACCTGACGGAGCGCGGAGCTCTGCGGTGCGGTGGGCAGCGCGCTCAAGGTCGCTTGCAGCGTGCGCAGCTGCTGCGCGTCGCCATACGCGGCAACGCCGTCGATCAAGCGATAGCGCCGCTCGTAATCGGACGCGCTCGCGAGTGCCGTCGTCATCGTGGTCGCGGCCGTCGCGCGCTCCTCCACGTGACTGCGCGCGCGTCGCGTGAGTGCACGCCACACGTCGCCCGCTGCCGTGGCCTCGGCCTGCGCCGCGGCCGTCTGCGCGAGCTGCGCGCCGGGTGCGAGCGCGAGCCGTTCGATCACAGCGCGGCGAACGTCGCGCGGACCCTCACCCGCGAGATCGACGAGCGCGTCGTACCCCGCACCGACCGGCTTGATCTGCGCCGCGGCCGCGATGCGCACCTCGTGCGGCGAGCCGCCTTTCGCCGCGAGCTCCTTCAAGACCTGCGTCTGTCCGCTCGCACCGAGCGCCGCGATGACGTCGAGCAGGTCCCTGTCGCGAACCCAGCCGCTGCTCGCCGCGCGAACCAGTGCGGGCGTCGCCGCCGGATCGTTGATCTTCGCGAGTGCGCCGATCAGCCTGCGCCGCGCGCCCGCGTCGGTCGCCTTGCCGAGCTCTGCGTCGAGTGCCGCGGCTGCCGCCGCTCCACGCTTCGACAGTGCCGCAGCGGCGGCGACGTCGCCGCCTTTTCCGTCGGCGACGATACGTGCGAGCAGGACCTCGCCGCCGCCGCTACGCTCGCCTTCGGCGAAGACTTGCAGCTCCGCGATCGCGGTCGTTCCTTGCGGTCGCCCGTGCACGCTCTCGATGATCACGGTCACGCAGCCGCTGACCGGCTGTGGCAGATCGATCGTGAACGCCGTGCCGAGCGGCAACGTGCCGGCATCTTGCAGCTCGACGCGCCACGCGTCGCGCGCCGTCACGATCACGATCGACTTCGGCCGATTGAACTGGCGCATCGTCGCACCCGAGCTGGGGTTGCCGGGCACGATGCGCAGCGCATGCGCCTTCGCACTCTCGACGCGCGGCGTGAACGTGAAGAACTGGCCGTCGCCGCCCGAGCGCCACACGGTCGCGATGTTGCCGTCATCCAGCTCGCGTGGAATGGCGAGCGCGCCGGCGTCGCTCGCGCCGGGCTGATGAGACGCCGCGCGCGCGTGATAGATGACGGGCGAACCGGGGCTTTGGGGCGCAGTTTGGGGCGCAACGCCAGGAGACATCTCCTTCTGCGCGACGAGCGTCGCCGCGTTCGCCGGAATGCCGAGCGGTGGCGTCGCCGGTCCCTTCGCGTCCAGCCGCTCGGCGAACAGGTACGCCGGCTTGCTGTCGCAGCGCTTCACGTCCGCGCGCTTCTGGTAGCGAAACACGCCCTCCGGCGTCGCCTCCACGTCGATGCTGTACTCGCGATCGAGCCCCACGCCACCGAGCTCCGTCGTCGCCGCGATCTGCCACGTCCGCGCGTTCACGACGTACGCCTTGTCGCCGGTCTCGATCACGAGCCACAGCCCGCTGGTGGTCTTCGCCGCCTCGAAGCTCGCGCTCGCCGCGCGAATCTCCAAGGTCGCCCGCTTCGCGCCGTTCACGCGCAGGCTGCCATCCGCATCGAGCTCGAGGTCCTCGAGCTTCCCGTCCGCATCGATGTCGAGGCTCGCCTTACCGACGGGCGCCGCGTGCGCGGTCGTTGCAAACAGGAGCAGCGCGAGAGCCTTCCGCATCGGGGTCAGCCTAGCACTGCTCGTCATCGGCATGCTGACACCTCCAACCGGCTGTGATTGCATCCGCGGGTGCTGCTGATCAACATCGATGTCCCCGACCTCGCCGCGGCGACGCAGTTCTACACGAGCGCATTCACGCTCACGGTCGCCCGCCGCTTCGGTAATGCCGCGGTCGAGCTCGTCGGTGGCGAGGTGCCGATCTACTTGCTGGTGAAGGCCGCCGGCTCGACGCCGTACCCGTCTGCGCCGGGCACGCGCGACTACGCGCGCCACTGGTCACCGGTGCACCTCGACTTCGCCGTCACCGATCTCGAGCCCGCCCGCGATCGCGCCGTCGCCGCGGGCGCGACGCTCGAGCGTGACATCGAGCAGCACGCGTGGGGCCGCATCGCCTACCTCGCCGATCCGTTCGGCCATGGCTTCTGCCTGCTGCAGTTCACCGGTCGCGGGTACGACGAGATCGCGTCGTAGTGCCGATCTAGCGCGTGCGGACGCGCCGATCGCGCCGCTTCAGATCGCGCCTCTCCCACAGGTGATCGTAGCGATGGAGCCACGTGGCGAGCTCGAGGAACGGCCCGGGCCGCAGCTGGTAGCAGCGGCGTGCGCCATCGACGCGAACCTGGACGAAGCCGGCGGCACTGAGGATCGCGAGGTGACGCGAGACGCCGGATTGGTGGATCCCGACGGCCTCGACGATCTGCCCCACGGACTTCTCGCCACGGCGAAGAGCCGCGACGACGCGCCGCCGTGTGGGATCTGCAAGCGCTTGAAACACATCGTCATGCGTCATGATGCATATGCATGATAGCGCATAAGTGAGACCCGGTGACGGTGTGGCGTGCTGCGTGTCATCGTCGCCGCATGAAGACAGAAGGATTTTCGATGGGCGGCGTGGCGCTCGCAGCGAGTGCGCTCGCATTCCCGTGGTCGACCGTGTTGCTGGTCGTGGCGTTTGGTATCGGCGGCGTGTGTCTGTTCGGCGCGTACGTCGATCAGATTGGCAGTACCGGAGGCGATCCGAGCCGGTGTCCCTCGTGCAAGCATGACGAGCTCATGCGGGTGGAAACGGCAACGCGCACCGCGCGCATCCCGCTGCTCCACTGCCGCCAGTGTGGAGAAGCGTATCGGTGGTTCGGCAACACCTTGATCCGCGACACCGGCGGCCCTCAGCTGCTCTAGCCTCGGCGACTCGATGCGAGCTTCTTGACCCGCGCTCGTTCCGCGGTCAGCGCCGGGTTCTCCGGCAACAAGCGCGCGAGGCGGTCGAGGTCGGCGAGCGCGGCCTTCGGATTTCCGACGACCTCGTATGCCTTCGCCCGCTGCGCGAGCGCCTTGGCATCCGTCTCGTTCTGGGCGAGCGCGTTCGTGAAGTCCTCGATCGCAGCCTTGGGCTCGTCGAGCAGCAACGCGGCCATGCCGCGATACGTGTGGAAGCGCGACTCGATGTCTGGCTTCTCGGCGATCGCGACGGCGAAGTCGTCGCGCGCGCCGCGGAGGTCGCCGAGGTTGTAGCGAGCGAGGCCACGCAGCTCGTGGAGGTCTGCGTGCGGCTCGATCGCGATCGCGGCGTCGAGGTCGGACTTCGACGCGCGCCAGTTCTCGGTGGACTGGTGGATCGTCGCGCGCAGGTAGAGGACGTCCGGCGAGCGTGGGGCGAGCGCGAGTGCGGCGTCGCAGTCGGCGAGCGCGCGCTCGTGGTCCTCGAGGTCGTCGTGGATCGACGCGCGGGCCATCAAGGCCTGGATCTTGTCGGCGCGCGAGAGCCTGCCGGCGAGCAGGCGCGTCGCCGCGGCGAGGGCGGCATCGAGCTCGCCGTCATCGACGAGGTGGTCGATGTCCTCGAGCAGCGAGTCGACTCGCGCAGTCACCGTTCGGATGTTAAAGCTCCCGCGCGGTGTTCGCGCCCTCCGATTACAGCTTCGAGCTGCCGCCCGAGCTCGTCGCGCAGGAGCCGGCCGCGCAGCGGGACGCATCCCGGCTGCTGCACGTCGGCGCTGACGGCGTGCTCGCGGACCACACGTTCGCCGAGTTGCCCGCGCTCCTGCCGGCCGACGCGGTCCTCGTCGCGAACGACACCCGCGTGATTCCCGCCCGCGTGTTCGCGCACAAGGCATCGGGCGGCGCCGTCGAGATGCTGTTCCTCGAGCCCGAGCCCACGACGGCCGCGCCCGCGGGCAGCAGCGCGTGGCGGTGTCTCGCGAAGCGCACGCTTCGGCCCGGGCAGACCGTGACCGTCGACGGCACGACCATCGCGCTCACGATCCTGACGGACCGCGCGGCGGACGGCACACTCGCGATCAGCGCGCCCGGCGACGGCTTCGCGTTTCTCGACGCGCACGGGCACATCCCGCTGCCGCACTACATCGCGCGGCAAGACGACGCGGCCGATCGCGAGCGCTATCAGACGATGTTCGCGAAGAGTCCGGGCGCCGTCGCCGCGCCCACCGCCGGCCTGCACATGACGCCGGCGATCGCGGACGCACTCCGCACGCGCGGCATCACGCTCGCGACCGTGACGCTGCACGTCGGCTGGGGCACGTTCGCGCCGATCCGCGCGACGGACATCCGCGAGCACCACATGCATCGCGAGCGCTACGTGATTCCTGACGAGACGGCTGCGCTCGTCGCGAGCGGGCGGCCCGTCGTCGCGCTCGGGACGACCGCGCTGCGCGCCCTCGAGGCGGCGGCCATGGCACCGCGCACGCTTCGCGCGGGACCCGGCGCCACCGACATCTTCATCTATCCCGGTTCGGGCCATACGTTTCAGATCGTCGACCACCTCGTCACGAACTTTCACCTGCCCGAATCGACGCTGCTGATGCTCGTCTCGGCGTTCGCCGGCACCGAGCGCGTGCGCGCCGCGTACGGCCACGCCGTCGCGCAGCGCTACCGCTTCTTCAGCTACGGCGACGCAAGCCTGCTGCATCGCGCCACGGCATGACGTTGGCGATATCGCTCACCGTCCCCTGCGGTCGGCGCGCGAGCAGCATCACCGCACACTCCGACTCGAACGCGACCGTGCGATTGATCGTGCCGAGCATGCGCCGGCCTTGCCGCGACTGACGAAGCCCGAGCACGACCAGGTCCGCGCGCGCGGCCTCCGCGAGGATCGCGGCCGCGACATCGTCGGAGCGCACGACCTCGACCATCGGCTTCGTCGGGATGTTCATGTCCGCGAGGTGCGAGATTGCCTTCACCGTCTCGGCGAGCAGATCGTCGTCGGCATTGGCCGGCACCACCGCGAGGAAGACCAGCTCGCGCGGCATGTCGCGACACAGCGTTCCCAGGAGGCGCGCGCGTAGCTCGTTCGCATCGCCCTTGCCCGCGACCGGGACGAGCACGCGCTTCGCGTTGCCGATGCGAAACTCCTCCGGCGCACGCATGAGCGCGACGTCGCAATCGACATCGTTGACCAGCGTCTCGAGCTGGGCCTCGAGCGCCGCGTCGTGCGCCTTCGGCAGACCGACGAGCAAGCTCTCGCATCGGTGCTCGTCGGCGACGCGCCGGATCTCCTTCCATGGATGCGAGGCCGCCGTGATCAGCGCTTCGGGCGCGTGCCCGTCGGTGTACGACGCGGTCAACGCCTGCTTCACCGCATCCTGCGCATCCGCGAGGCGCGCGAGCGGCTCGGCCTTGTCACCGGCACGCACGATCGCGAGGAGCAGCACGCGCGCGTACTCCGACGGCGCGAGGGCGTTCGCGACCTCGACCATCGAGCGCGCCGTCTTCGGATTCGCGATCGGCAGCAGCACGAGCGGGGACTTGCCGCGCAACAGCGAGAGCGACGGATCGAGCGCCTCGGCGGCCGCATCCGCGACCTCCGAGCGGCCCTTGAACAGCGCGAAGTAGAGGAGCACGCCGAGCGCGAGCCAGATCAGCAGCACGCCGCCCGCGTCGGGCACCACGATCGCCTGAAACACGCCGAGGCCCGCACACGCGACGCCGCCCACGATCGGCACGACCGGAAACGCCGGCGTCTGATACGCGCCGTCGATCGGCACGACGCGCCGCTTCCGCGCGAGGTACGCGGTCACGTGGGTCAGCGCGAACGCGAGCAGGAAGATCAAGCCCGACGCAGCACCGGCGGCCGCGAGGTCCGAGATCATGAAGACGATCGCGACGACGGCGATCGTGGTCGCGTAGATCGCCATGATCGGCGTGCCGCGCGTCGGGTGCTTGCGCTCCATCACCGACGGCAGCGTGTGGTCCTTCGCCATCGCGAACGCGATCCGCGACGCCGTGAGCAAGTTCGCCTGGATCGCCGAGAACGTCGCGATCGCGATCAAGACGACCATGATCCAGTAGCCGGCGGGCCCGAGCCACTCGCTGACCGCGGTCGCGCCGACGGTCTCGGGGCTCGTCGCGGCGAGCTTCATCACGTGCGCGCCGTCGTCGACACCCGCTGTCGCCATCAGGAACACGATCGGCATGTAGACCGCGAACGAGATCGCGAGCGAGCGGAACACGGCCTTCGGGATCGAGCGCTGCGGGTCCTTCACCTCGCCGGCGATCGCGGACACCATCTCGAAGCCCTGCAGCGAGATGAACATCACGCCCATCGCAGCGACGAGACCCGAAAATCCGCCGCTGAAGAACGGCGAGAGCTCCGGCCCGATGTCGGTGAGCGGCTGCCGCACGAGCGCGAGCGAGCCGGCGCCGGCGAGCAGCACGAACACGACGACCTTCGCGACGTTCACCCACTGACCGCCGCCCGATGACTTGCGGATCAAGCCGACCGCGTAGAACACGGTCGCACCCGTCGCCAGGAACAGCATGAAGTTGCGGCGGTCGAGAAACGCCGGGTGTTCGTAGCCCGCGCCGTTGTAGATGCCGCGGATCAGGATCGCCGTGAACGCGGCGAACGACAGCGCGTACAAGACCGCCGCCACGATGTACGCGAACCACGTGACCCAGCCGACGACGAACGCCGCGCGGACGCTCAGCACCTTCTTCGCGAAGTTGTAGGCGCCGCCGCTCTGCGGAAACGTCGACGAGATCTCGGCGACCGACATCGCGGTGAGTGCGGCGACGATGCCGTTCAGCGCGAACGCGAGGATCGCCGCGGGGCCGGCCATGTTGAACGCGGTCCCGAGCAGGACCATCAGGCCGCCGCCGAGGATGCCGCCGATGCCGACGAGCGTCGCGCCGAAGACGCCGATCGTCCGCTCCTGCGTCATCCGAACGCCTTCGTGAACCGCTGGCGCTGCTCGTGTGTGCCGACGACGAGCAACTCGCCGGCGGCGGGTAGGGGCATCGTCGGCGACGGGCTCGGGTGGATCACGCCGTCTTGCTGCAGCGCGATCACGTTGATGCCGGAGAGGGCGCCGATCGCGCATTCCTCGAGCGTCTTGCCGACGAGCGGCTCGGGGACGCTGATCTCGAACAGCTCGATGCCCGCGCCGAACATCATCACGCCGCGGCCTTGCAGCGTCGAGAGGATCGACTCCGCGCCGAGCGACGAGTAGCTCAGCACGAAGTCTGCGCCTGCGCGATGCACCGCCTCGAGGTTGGACTCGTGCGTGATGCGGCTGACGATGCGGAGGTCGGGATTCAAGCGGCGGCAATACACGGCGAGGTAGATGTTGATCGCATCGTCGTTGGTCGTCAGGAGGACAGCAGGGGCGCGTGCGAGCCCAGCCTCTTCCAGCGTATCGCGATCCGCGGCCGGACCGACGAACACGTGGTCAGCAACGTCCTTGAGCTTCGCCGCGATCGCGGGGTCGTGCTCCACGATGTGGACGCTGAGCCCACGTGCTTTCAGCGTCGCGGCGGCCGCACGGCCAACCTTGCCGCCGCCGATCACGAGCGTCGCGTCGTAGTTCGTGTCGTAGATGACGAGGAGCGCGTTGAGCTCCATGATCTGCTCCGGCGTTCCGACGACGACGGGCACGCTCGACGCCGTGAGCACGTGGTCGGGTGTCGCCGGCGTGAACCGACCGCGCTCCCAGACACCGACGACGCTGATGCCCATCCGGCGGCGGAGCGCGAGGTCGCGCAGGCTGCGCCCGACGAGCGGCGTGCGGTGGGCGGGGAACTCGCCGATCACGAGGCCGCGATACGTGCCGAGCGTGTGGACCTCGGCATGCCCCGCGTTGACGCGGTTCGCGAGCTGCTCGCCGAGCCGCTGCTTGATCGGCAACACGTGCGTCGCGCCGGTCAGCTCGAGCAGATCCAGCGATTCCTCCTGCTCCGCGGTGGCGATCAGCTCGATCGTCGGCGCGAGCTGGCGCACCGTGAGCACGACGTTCGTGTTGTGGGCGTCGCTGAGGTTCGCGATCACCGCGCGCGCGCGATCGATCCGGACCGCGCGCCAGGTCGCGGCATCCTGCGGATCGCCGGCGATCACCGGCAGGCCGTCGCCGCGCAGGTGCGCCGCGACCGTCGCGTCAGGCTCGAGGATGAAGTGCGGGATGTGCGCGAGCTGAAGGCGTTCGCGGAGGTCGTTACAGATCGCGTCGTTGCTGCAGATCAGGACGTGGCCCTTCGTGTCCTCGGGCAGCGTGCGCGGCGCGCGCAGCTTGAGCTGCGCCTCGATCCACGGCGCGTAGAAGAACCGGATGAACGCGAAGGGCAGCACGATGAGCATCATGAAGATGCCCGAGAGCAGGACGACGATCGTGAACGCGCGCCCGAGGTCACTGTGGAACGTGATGTCGCCGAAGCCGAGCGTGCTCATCACGGTGAGCGTCCAGTAGAAGCCGGTGATCCAGGAGTGATCCTGGCCCTCGCGCTCCATGAGGAAGTGAAACAAGACCGAGTAGAGGACGACCAGCGCGACGAGGATCCCCACCAGCCGCGACAGGCGCATGAGGTTCTCGCGCGCGAGGGGCTGCTTGAGCAGATAGCCGAGCTGACTGACGACGAACTTCATCAGTCGATGACCTCGGCGCGCTGTTCGAGTGCGCCGTGCTCGTCCTCGAGCGCCTCGAGATACGAGGGCAGGGTCGCGTTGAGCGCCGCGTACACCGCGGGAAGGATGCCGAGCGCGACCTCGGTCGGTGCGCGGAACACGTGATCCGCACCGGCCGCCTTGAGCGCGGCGACCTGCGAGACCTTCGTGCAGTTCGCGATCAGTGCCGCGTTCGGAGCGAGCTTTCTGAGCTGGCGCACGAGTTGCTCGTTCGACGTGCCCTTGAGGAGCTCGTCGGGAACGGTCGAGATGATCACCTCGGCGGCCTCGACGCCGGCGTGCCGCAAGACCTCCATGCTCGCGACGTCACCGTAGAGCACCTGCGCGCCACGCTTCCGGATCTCGCCGTGGATCGTCGTGTTGGTGTCGACGACGAGCGTGCGCGGCAACAGGTCCGCGTGCAGGCGCTGCAGATCCGCGAGCAACGCCGAGCCGACGCGATGGAAGCCGAGCAGCACGAGGCGCGGTGCCTCGTGGCTCTCGCCCTCGGCGCGTGTGCCGCGCGACCGGATGCCCATGGCGTCGAGGATCGAGCGGAGTCGCTGGTAGAACTTGTCGGACGCGGGGAACAACACCGGTGTCGCGAGCGCGGTGATCACGAACGCGAAGATCACCACGCTGACGTGTGCGCCCGAGATGTGGCCAAGCCGCGATCCGAGATAGGCAATGACGAGGCAGAACTCGCTGACCTGCGCGAGCTTCGTCGATACCGAGACCGAGTTACGACGATCGAGGCCGGTCGCGTACAGGACCGGCACGAAGATCAGGAACCGCAACAGGATCGCGATCGCCGCGACGACGAACGCGAGGGTCACGACGCTAGCGCTCTCGGGCACCGGGATGCTCATCCCGAGACCGACGAAGAACAGCGTCACGAAGAAGTCGCGCAGGTGCACGACGCGCGAAACCACCTCGTACGCGTACGGCGACGTCGCGATCGTCGCGCCCGCGATCAGCGCGCCCATCTCCATCGACACCGAGATCTCGGCGGAGATGCCAACGCGATGTGCAATCGAGCCGAGGTTCGCGCCGAACAGACCTACGCCAAAACACCAGCCGAGCGCGACCGTGACGACGAGCTCGGGCGAACGCGCGACGATTTGGAACGCACGCGAGAGCACGAAGCGCGCGACCACCGTGGCGAGCGTGCCGACGACCGCGGTGCCGAGAAACGTGAGCGCGATCGGCATGATCGAGGGATTCTCGAAGCTCGGCTGGAGCGCGAGGAACACGATCGCCCAGATGTCCTGGAAGATCAGGAGACCGACGGCGAGCCGGCCCGCGACGGTATCGACGAGCAAGTGTTCTTGGAGGTACTTCGCGACGAGCAGCGTCGACGAGAAGGCGCACGCGACGCCGAGGTAGAGCGCGGGATAGAAGCCGGTCGCGAGCGACCAGCCGGTCATCCCGATCACGAGGAACGCGCCGGTCCCCACCGCGAGCGTCAGCGGCACTTGCACGAGCCCGGTCACGATCAGCGTGCGTCCGCTCGCGAGCAGTGACTGCAAGTTGACCTCGAGGCCGATCACGAACAGCAGCAGCGTCAGCCCGAGGTTCGCGATCGTGTCGATGCTCGCGCGATCCTGGATTGCCTCGAGCCCGGCGGGTCCGAGCAAGACGCCCGCACCGAGCAGCGCCGCGATCGCGGGGATGCGCAGCTTGACGAACGCGACGCCGAGGAGCCCTGCCGCGACGAGGCAGAGACCGAGGTCACCGACGAGAGGAGAGATGCCACCACCCGCGGCGAGAGCCACGAGCGGCGAAGAGGACAGATCCATAAGACTCCGGGAACGAGCCGACGGTTCGCGATGGAAACGACGAGCTAGCTCTCGGGAGGCGCGCGCGAGGAGGCGACGATGAGGTGCGCGCACGCGCGGTTCTCGCGTGCGACAAGCGCGACGTGCGACCACGCGCCCGCGGGCGGCGCGAGATCGATCGGATCCGGAACGACGACGAGGGAAGGGGACCCGCTGGTCTCCCGACGTGCGCACTGCGCCGCCTTGCCGCTGCGCTTGCGCGCGCTGCTGTTCGGCGTGCAGGCCGACTCGCGAAGCTCGCAGGTGTCGCGCGTCGGCGCTGGCGGCTGCACGCGAACGCTGCCGATGAGGAAGGCGATCCCGAGGACCGCGAAAATCCACCAGCGCGTCACGCATCCATCGTAACAGGCGGAGTCATCCGCATTTCAACGGCTTGTGATTTTGTGTGGCCGAAAGTGGGTGCACTTCGTAGGAGCTGGTCATGACGTACTGGCGCAGTGTTCTCGTTCCTTTGGTGATCGCCGCGTGCAGCAACGGAGGCGGCGACGAATCGCCGCCACCGCCAGATGGCCCCGGTGGCGCGACCAATGCGACGTTCAACTGGACGATCGTCCGTAACGGCGTGATGTCGACCTGTGCGGCCGCCGACGCCGATGAAGTGAAGATCGAGGCAGCGCCGGAGAGTGGCGTACCCATCAGCCACACGTTTCAGTGCGTGCTGCTCCCCGGAACACTGGCGCTGCCGCCGGGTCGCTACGCGATCTCGGCGCAGCTCTATGACGGGCGGGGGCCACAGGTTCGTGCGTTCGCGCCCGCACAACCGCTGACCGTGCCCGCGACCGGCACCGCGCCGGCGATGACATTCAACTTCAGTCTCTGAATCCGCGGAGTCGGTATCGCAGACCGCGTCGTGTATACGACAGGTCTTGCTGACGCAGCTCCCCACGCCCGGCTTCTCGTTCGAGCTGATCGCGACGCTCGGTCACGCGCGTGCGGGCATCTTGCACACGCCGCGCGGCGAGATCCTGACGCCGGTGTTCATGCCCGTCGGCACCGCGGGCACGGTCAAAGCGATGACGGCCGACGAGCTGCGCGCCGATCCGATCGACGCGCGCATCATTCTCGGCAACACGTATCACCTATACCTTCGGCCAGGTCTCGACGTGATGAATGCCGTCGGTGGGCTGCATAAATTCGCCGCGTGGGATCGCCCGATTCTCACGGACTCAGGCGGGTTTCAGGTGTTCTCGCTCGCCGCGATCAACGAGATCGACGACGACGGTGTGACGTTCCGATCGCACATCGATGGATCGAAGCATCGCTTGACGCCCGAGGTCTCGATGCTCATCCAGAAGACACTCGGATCGGATATCGCGATGTGCTTCGACCAATGCCCGCCTGGTGATGCTGATGAATCAGTACACGAGGTGGCGATGGCGAGGACAACTGCATGGGCAAAGCGCTGTCGCGTTGCCGAGCGTGCAGATGGACAAGCGCTGTTCGGAATCGTGCAAGGCGGCATCAGTCGCGAGCGCCGCATGCAGCACATGAAACAGATCACCGCACTCGACTTCGATGGCTACGCGCTCGGCGGGCTCGCGGTCGGCGAGGCGGTCGACGACACCTATCGCGTGCTCGATGAGGTCGCGCACGAATTGCCGGCGAACCAGCCGCGCTACCTCATGGGGGTCGGCACGCCCCAGGACCTCGAGCGGGGCATCGCGGCCGGCGTCGACATGTTCGATTGCGTGATGCCGACCCGCAACGCGCGGAACGGGTACCTCTTCAGCACGCAGGGCAGGGTGAACATCCCCAACGCTGCGAACCGTACCGATACGGGGCCCATCGATCCCGAGTGCCCGTGCTCGACCTGCCGGACGCACTCGCGCGCGTACCTGCGACATCTTTACCAAGCCAAAGAGATCCTGTACGCGCGGCTTGCAACCCTGCACAACCTCACGTTCTATGCGCGTCACGTCCGGCGGATCCGGGACCGTATCCTCGCAGAGGGAACGCGCGCTTGATTCCGCTTTCCTCGAATGCTACGAACCTCCAGTTTTTTCCGGCGTCTAGACGACGTCGACCGGCTCGAAAGGAATCCCAATGGGCGGAATGCAACCAATCGTAATGATGCTCGTGATGTTCGCTATCTTCTACTTCATCCTAATCCGCCCGCAGGTGAGGAAGCAGAAGGAGCACGCAGCGATGCTCGGCAAGCTCGGCAAGGGTGACGAGATCATCACGCGCGGCGGCATCATCGGCAAGATCACCGGCGTCTCGGACGACGGCGTGATGGTCGTCGAGCTTCAAGAGAAGGTTCGCGTTCGCATTCCGCGCGCGTACATCGAGAGCAAGTGGGAAGGCAAAGTCCCCGAGTCGGCGAACAAGGCTGCCTGAACGCGCACCCACCTGTCTCGAGTGACTGTTTGATCGCGTAGCGAAGAGGGCATCAATGGACCGCAGTCTCAAGTGGAGGACGTTCGGCCTTATCGGCATCGTCCTCCTGTGCTTCTACATTCTCATGCCGTCGGCATCGGTGTTCGGCCTGGTCGAGGACGACCCGCTGCCGGCCTGGGTCCCGGAGCGACTGCGGCCCAACCGCGTGAACCTCGGGCTCGATCTCCAGGGCGGCACGCACATCGTCTACAGCATCGATCTCGACAAGGCGGTCGACGACAAGGCCTCGGAGCTCAAGCGCGAGATCGAGTCTGACTACGCGGAGAACGAGAAGCTGACGCAGAAGCCGGTCGTCAGGGTGCCGGTGTTCCCCATCGGCTCGGTGACGGTCACGTTTCCCGATGCAACCGTGCGCGACCAGCTCGTCTCGGAGATCAAAGCGAACTTCAAGGAGTTCATCGCCGACCGCGAGTGTCCGAAGGAAGAGGTGCCCGGCGCGTACTGCTTCAAGGTGTCGGCCGAATACGCCGAGACCGTCAAGAAGTCCGCGCTCGCGAACGCGGTCAACACGATCCGCGAGCGCATCGACGAGAAGGGCATCGCAGAGCCGAGCGTCGTGCAGAAGGACGATCAGATCATCGTCGAGCTGCCGGGTCTCGACGAAGAGAAGAAGCAGCAGACGCGCGACATCATCGCGCGTACCGCGAAGCTCGAGTTCAAGGTCGTCGACAACAACTCCGAGTATATGAAGACGCTGTTCGGTCACGTCGGCAGCGAGGGCAAGGAAGGCAAGCCGACCGAGCCCCGCGCGATTCGCGACGAGATCTACGCCGAGATCGACCAGTGGCGGCCGGATGACGGCGGCGCCGCACAAGTCGACTACTACCTGATCTCGCGCGACCGCAAAGAATCGATGACGGTCGAGGAAGCGAAGAAGATCGAGTGCGTCAACCGCTCGGGTAAGCCGACGGATCAGAAGGCGCGCGTCGTCGACGGCCGCATCGAGTGCAACGTCAGCGGTCGCAACGTGATCGCGCGCTACCTCGAAGACCTCGCGAAGCAAGACCCGAAGTTCAAGGTCCCCGATGATCGCCAGCTCGCGTACGAGCTCGTCGAGCCGCGCGACGACTCGAAGGACAAGCGTTCGTTCTGGCGCACCTACTACCTCGAGCGCGCCGTTCGCCTCACGGGCACGTCGATCTCGAACGCGATGGGCAGCTACGACCCGAACACGAACCGCCCCATCGTGCTCCTCGACTTCAACCGCTACGGCGGCCGCGTGTTCGGCGATCTAACCGCCGAGATCACCGGCAAGAAGCTCGCGACGATCCTCGACGACAAGGTGAAGTCCGCGCCGATCATCAACGGCGCCATCCGCGGCGGTCGCGCATCGATCACGATGGGCGGCAGCGCGGCGGGTCGTCAGGAGATCGAGCGCGACGAGCTCGTGAACGTGCTCAAGACGGGCTCGTTGCCCGCGCCGCTCAAGGAAGAGTCGAAGTCCGACGTCGGCCCCACGCTCGGCCGCGACGCGATCGAGAAGACGAAGCTGTCGTTCATCATGGGCGCGATCCTCGTGCTGATCATCATGGTCGGCATCTACCGCTGGTCCGGTTGGATCGCGGTGTTCGCCGTCATGTTCCACACGGTCATGACGCTGGCCATCATGGCGCTGTTCGGTGCCACCATCACGCTGCCTGGTATCGCGGCGATCGTGCTGTCAGTCGGCATGTGCGTCGACGGCAACATCCTCATCTACGAGCGCATACGAGACGAGTTACAACTCGGCAAGAGTGTGCGCGGCGCGGTGGACCTCGGGTTCTCGCGCGCATTCTCCGCCATCCTCGACGGACAGCTCACGACCGCCACCGCCGGTTGGGTGCTCTTGCAGTATGGCTCGGGTCCCATCAAGGGGTTCGCGGTCATGCTGCTCGTCGGCGTGTTCACGACGGTCGTTACCAACACCTGGGTCACTCGCATCTTCTTCGACTGGTACACCCGTAAACAGGGACCGTCGGGGACGATCTCGATCTGAGGGGCTCGGAGCACACCGATGACTGATCAGCACAAGTTCCGCTACCTCCTCCCGCCTGGCAACAACTTCAAGTTTGTCGCCAAGTTCAAGATCTGGCTCGTCCTGAGCATCCTGCTCATGTCCGCCAGCATCGGCATGTTGTTCGTCAACAAGGCAGTTCGTGGCTCGCACATGAACTGGACGATCGACTTCAAAGGCGGCACCGAAATCATCTTCGCCTTCAAGGACAAGGCGACGGGTGCGTACACGAAGGTCGACCCGGGCACCGTCCGCAAGTCGCTCGAGCAGGCCGAGGCCGGAATCGAGGTCTCGGACATCTCGTGGGAAGCCGCGGATGCGCAGGGCAACGACGTCAAGGTCGAGGGCATGGTCGTCCGCTCGCCGCAGTTCTCGGCGCTCGCGCCGGAAACGGCGGAGAAGGCGCGCGCTGCGTTTGTCGAGGCGTTCAAGGATCGCGAAGCGAAGGCAACGTGGTCCGGCGACCGCATGAGCGTGCGCTCGAGGAAACACATCCCGAACGCGGAGGCCGCCACCGCGCTCAAGGCGCAAGGCCTCGACCTCAAGCCGTGGACCAAGGAAGAGCTCGACCTCTACGCGCATCCCGATGAAGGCACCGGCGAGTACACGCAGTGGTTCAGCGTCTACGGCATCGACCGTCAGTACGAGACCACGCTCGAGCAGGCGTTCCCGAACGTCGACGTGCAGATCGCGCAGAGCTACGGCGTCGGTGCAAAGGCCGGTGACAAGCTCCGCGACGACGCGATCAAGTCGCTGATCTACGCCATCTTCCTCATCATGCTGTACCTCGCGTTCCGGTTCGATATCCGGTACGCGCCCGGTGCGGCGTTCGCGACGATCCACGATGCCGTCATGGTGATCGGCGTGTTCGCGGTGACGTGGACGGAGGTCTCGCTCGTGTCGGTCGCCGGTCTGCTGACGGTCGTCGGCTTCTCGGTGAACGACACCGTCGTGGTGTTCGATCGAATCCGCGAGAATCAGGCGAAGCTCAAGGACAAGACCGTCGAGCGCATCATCGACATCTCGATCAACGAGGTGCTCGTCCGTTCGATCCTGACGTCCGCGACGGTGTTCGCGACGACCTTGATCATGAACATCTTCGGGTCGGGTCTCGTCCAGAACTTCGCGTTCGCGATGAACGTCGGCGTGATCGTCGGCGCCTACTCGTCGATCTTCCTCGCGCCGCCGTTCTTCCTCTACATCACGCGCAAGTGGTACTCGGGTCCGCCGAAGGCGAGCCGACGAGCAATCGCGACGTCGACGGCGGTGTCGACGAAGAAGGCCGAGCCCGACGAGCCCGAAGAGTAGATCCCGGGATCGCCAGGGATCACTCGGGTTTACTGTCAGACCCGCGCACTAGTTTGCGCGGGTGCACTACCGGCTCCGTAACGTCGACGAGCAGATCGTCGGTCGCCTCGCGAACGCGCTGCGCGTCCGTCCTGCCACCGCGCGCTGTCTCGCGGCGCGCGGCTGCGTCGAGCCGAGCGATGCGCAGCGCTTCATCGATCCGCGCCTCGCCGCGCTGCGCCCGCCGCAAGGGCTCGCTGGTCTGCCGCGCGCGGTCGAGCGGCTCGCCGATGCGATCCAGAAGCGCGAGCGCATCGGCGTGTTCGGCGATTACGACGTCGATGGTGTCACCACCGCCGCCCTCCTGACCTCGTTCTTCCGCGCCGCCGGTGGCGAGGTCGAGGTCGCGGTCGCGCGTCGCGATGCCGGTTACGGGTTCCAGCCGGCCGCGGCCGCAGACTTCGCGAAGCGCGGCTGCAGTGTGATCGTCACCGGTGACTGCGGCACGAGTGACCTCGCCGCGCTCGCCGCCGCGGCGGCGTTCGGCATCGACGTCATCGTCGTCGATCACCACACGGTCCCTTCCGCCGAGACGGCGCATCCGTCGTTCGCGCTCGTCAATCCGTTCCGCGTGGACTCCACGTTTCCGTTTCGCGGCATGGCCTCGGTCGGGCTCGCGTTCTACGTCGCGGCGGCCGTCCGCACGGAGCTGCGCGACCGCGGGCACTTTCGCACCATGCGCGAGCCCGACGTGCGCGACCTCCTCGACCTGGTCGCGCTCGGCACCATCGCGGACCTCGTGCCGCTCACGGCGGAGAATCGCATCCTGGTCTCGCTCGGGCTCAAGCGCCTGCGCCGCTCGGAGCAGATGCGGCCCGGCATCGCCGCGCTGCTCACGGCGGCGAACGTCCCCGAGGATCGCGATGTCGACGAGCGCATGATCGCGTGGAAGATCGGGCCGCGCATCAACGCGCCGGGCCGCCTTGGCGCGGCCGAGCCCTCGCTCGCGCTGCTGCTCGCGGACGCGGCCTCCGCACCGGAGCGCGCACAGGCCCTCGAGGTCGCGAACAAGGAGCGCCGCGCGATCCAGGATCGCGTGCTCACCGAGGCGCTCGAGATGATCGACCGCAACGCCGCCGTCGTCGGCGGCGGTGTGGATTTCGCGAAGGGCTCGGGCGCGTTCGCGAACGACATCGTGCTCGGTCCCGATCGCGCGGCGATCGTCGTCGCCGGCGTCGGCTGGCCGTCGGGCGTCGTCGGCATCGTCGCGGCCAAGCTCGTGGACAAGTACCAGCGCCCCGCGTTCGTCGTCGGCATCGATGCCGAGACGGGTCTCGGACGCGGCTCCGCTCGCACCGCCGGCGGCATCGATCTCTACCGCGCACTCTCGGAGGCGTGGCGAGACGCGGACCTCACCGCGGCATCGAACGCCGCGGCCGCCGCATCGTGCACGCCGACGGACACGTCCCGCGCGTGGCGCTACGGCGGCCACGCCGCCGCCGCGGGCTTCACGATCGGTCGCGAGGCCATGGCCGCGCTCGCCGATGCGCTCGGCGTCTCGTGCGCGAAGCTCGCCGAGGGCTCGGGCCCGCGGCAAGCGGGCAAAGAGATCGACGCGGAGATCCGCCTCGGCGATGTCGACGAGCGCCTCGCCCAGGAGCTCGCGGGCCTCGGTCCCTTCGGCCAGGCCAACCCGCCGCCGGTGCTGGTCACACGTAACGCGCGCGTCACGGCCGTGCGTCGCGTCGGCAATGGCTCGCACCTCAAGCTCACGCTCGAGGACGGTGACGCCGCGGCCTCCGGCGATCGCTCGCCCGCCACGCGCAGCGCCATCGCGTTCGGCCTCGGCGATCGCGAGATCGAGGTCGGCGCGCACATCGACCTCGAGTTTCTGCCCACGGTCTCGACGTGGCAGGGTCGCCGCAGCGCGGAGCTCGAGGTCCATGACTTCGCCCCGAGCGCGGTTGCCTCGGCCTCGGCCTCCGCTTCGAGCATCGACATCACGACAGCCGCGCCTCCCACCGCCGAGCGGGCGAACGTCGTCTTGTCGTGAGGTGGCACGTTCGTCGGCGGCGCGGTATTCACCGTAGGTGCCGAACGAGCCGAAAGGGCCTGATGACGACGAGCCGGTGCCGCGCCTTCCGCGCACCGCCGCCTTCAAGGTCTCGACCGCCGCGCTCGTGCGCATCGCGATGACCGGCACCTTGCTCGCGATGATCGTCGTCGCGCGCCGGCCGTGCGCGGACTCGGTCTCGGGCTTCGTCACCGACTTCGACAAGACGGGCTCCGCCGGCGCGCAGATGCCGAAGCCGGGCAATGTCGACGAGCCGTCGTCCGTCGGTAGCGCCGGCGATTACGAGCAGCTGCGCCCCGACATGACCGAGGCAGAGATCAAGGCCGCGATCGAGCGCGCGAAGGCGAAGTCGCGCGCGGCGGCGGGCTCGCAGGCCGGTCCAGGCCTCGGCTCGAGCGCGGGCTCGGGTCAAGGCGTGGGCTCGAGTGCAGGCGTGGGCTCGAACGCGGTCGACGCCGGCGCGGGCAGCGGTTCTGCGACGCGTTGAGCGCTGTTACCGGAGGCCACGGAGGATCTTTCGGGGCGCACCTGCGCTCCAGCGAACTCAGGGTCGAGACCGCGAACGTCGCGCGTCGAACGGGTCGCGGGTGTCCGTTCCGTTCGCACGTGTTCAGTACGTCTTCAGCGCGTGTCCGTTCGTACGTGTTCCGTACGTGTTCCCGAGTTAACACGGAGGACACAGAGGCACAGAGGACACTGAGGAAGAGATCTTTTTCGGCGCGCACCTGCGCTCGAGCGGACCCGGCGTCGAGACCCCGAACGTCGCGCGTCGAACGGTTCGCGTGTGTTCCTTGCGTGTTCCAGAATCGACGCAGAGCGCGCGAAGTGTTCGCGAAGATCGCAGAGGGATCGTTTGAACCCTCGAGCGAACCCGGGGTGGAGACCGCGAACGTCGCGCGTCGAACGTCGTCGACGAAACGTCCGACTGGTCCGTCCGACTGGTCCGACAGAATTAACTCGTCCGAGTTGAGAGTAGCGGACGTGGGGGTTGCCGAGCTCGATGTGCATACGAACGTGCGATCCGGCGAGTGCATGCCGAACCTCATGTGCGATCCGGCGGCCGAGTGGTCCGCGTGCGATCCAATCGAGGCGCAGGTGCGCAGGATCTCGGTCGCGGGTCGGCTCGAGCGCAGGTGCGCGCCCCGAAACATCTCTTCCTCTGTGTCCTCTGTGCCTCTGTGTCCTCTGTGTTAACTCGGGAACACGAGCGGAACACGCACGGAACACGAGCGGAACACGCACGGAACACGAGCGGAACACGCACGGCGTAGTCCGCACAGCGCAGTCAGCGTGGCGCGTACGCGAGCGTGATCGACGCCGTGAACGGAATGCCGTGCGCGACCATCAGGTCCTGCGTGATGTCGACGGCGCGGCCGGTGCGCACGAGCGTCGCGAACTGCGATTCGCGCCAGCGCGTGTCGAGGATGTTCTCGACCGTGAGCGTGAGCGCGAACGCGCGCCACCGCGTACCACCGACGAGGTCGATGAGGTGATGGCCGGCGGCGTCGCGCGCGGGGTCCGCCGTCACGCGTTGGCCGAGGACGCGGACACGCGCCGAGGCGTAGCTCGCACCACGCGAGACCGAGAGGCCGCCGTTCGCGGCGAGGCGCGGTGACTGCGGCACGTCGACGTGCGGGCCCTCGTCGGGACGCGTGCTCGCGCGCGCGATCGCGAGGGCCGCGTCGAAGCGGAGCCATGGCCGGAGCGTGGCCGCGAGGGTGGCAGAGAGACCGGTGCGGTTCACGCGATCGGCGCGCACGCCGCGGCCTTCGGCGGCGATCCAGAGCTGGTGCTCGTCGATCTGCAGCCACCACCATGCGAGTGCGGCGTCGAGCGTGTCGGTGTGCACGCGGGCACCGGCCTCCGCGCCGCGCGTGCGAACGAACGCGCCGTAGCCGGTGCGATCGACGGAGGCGCGCGCGTCGGTCCCGATCGAGCCGAGGTTGCCGGCGACCGCGACCTCGAGCGCGTCGTGGACGTAGGCGAGGACGGCGCGCGGCGTGATGCGGCTGCGTGCGCCGGTGCCGCCGAGGGTGGTCGCGCCGAGCATGGTGTCGGCATCCCGGTCGTCGACGTTCCACATCTCCTGATCGAGCCGGAGGCCGGTCTGCGCGCGAAGGCGGCGCCAGCGCCACGTGTCCTCCGCGTAGACCGACGTGACGCGCGTGCGCGGTGCCGTGTCGGTGCACGGATTGACCGCGAGACCGCAGCTCGCGAGGCGCAGGCGGCGCGCGTCGTGCCACGTCGTGGTGGTGATCGCGTCGGCGCGGGCCTGGACGCCGAGCCGCAGCGAGCCGTGCACGGGCCCGATGCGATGCGGACGGCGCCAGTATGCGTCGAGCCCGTAGTAGGAGCGGGTGTCGACGTACTCGATCTGATCCCCGGAGACCGGGTCATCGCGAAACAGGCTCGTGTTCGTGTAGAGGCGCAGATCGCTGTCGACGCCGTAGATGCCGAAGTGCCACGTCGCGCCCTTCTTGCTCGTGGTCTCGTACACGACGCTCGCGCTCGAGCGCAGCGCGCTGCCGCCCTGGGTCGCATCAGCGGCGGAGTAGGGCTGGAGCCGGCCGGCTTCGACGGAGGCGAGCGGGAGGTGGCCCGAATCGAACCAGCGTCCCGTGTAGAACTGCGCCATCGCGCGGACGGTGCCGTCGCCGAGGTCGCGGGACCACTTGCCGAGCACGAGGCCGCGGCGAAATCGGTCGGGGTGGATCGAGGGACCGTCGTCGACGCCGACTTCGACGGCGAGCAGCGCCTTACTGCGCTCGAGCTCCGGGCTGAACATGCCCTGCAGCTGATAGTTGAGGCGCTTGGCCCGTTCGATGATGAGCTGCTTCTGGCCTGCGATGTCGTGCGCGAGGTGAAGACCCGAGGTCAGCGAGACCCGCGCGCCGCCCGGTACTTCGTCGAGCGTCGTGATCTCGAGCGTGCCGGCGACCGCGCTCGATCCGTATCGCGCGGCATATGCGCCGGCGTGTAGCGCGATGCGCTCGACGGTGTCCGGCATCACGAAGTGCGTGTCTGCGTAGCCGTGAGCGAAGGCGTGGCTTCCGAGCGTGATCGGTACGCCGTCGACGACGACGTACACCGTCCCGCTCTCCGCGGAGCCGCGCAGCAGGAACTGCTCGGCGCCGCCGCCCTGGCTGAGCGTCGTCAGCTCCGGAAGGTGACGCAACAGATCCGTGGTGCGGCGGTGTGGCCGGCGCTCGAGCTGTTCGCGCGTGAGCGTCGTCGAGGTGACCGAGCGCGGCGGCGGATCGTCGTCGTCGTCGTCCGCCATCGCCGACGCCGGAACGAGCACGAGGAGTGCGATGCAGGCTCTGTTCATCGCGGGCAGTTGAAGTGGCTGGCGCGAATCGCCGGCAGGATCTCGAGGATCGCGCGGTCGGTCGCAGCCGTGCGCGCGCCGAACGGATACGCGAACGCATGCGGGTCGAAGCCGGCCTCGCGCATGTGCATCAGCCCCGGCAGGATGTCGGTCTCGATGTAGCCGGCGACGCCCATCTCGGCCGCGACGGTCTCGGCGTTCAGGTGAAACGTGCTGTGGTACTCGATGGCGTGGCCGGCGTCTGCGATCTCGCGGAGTAGCCTGCGCTCGTTCTCGTCGAGAGCGTGAAACGCGGAGATGAAGAACGTCACGCGCGCACCGTAGTAACGGAACATCGGCAGGAGCTGGTGCCAGCCGATAATGTCGCGATCGTCGAAGCTGTAGGCGAGGCCGTACGTCGCGGTGCCGTTCGCGAGGTCCGCATAGGTCACGAACGGCATGCCGCGATCGCTCGCGGCGGCGACGACCTCCTCGATCGTCGACTCGTCGATCGTGCCCGCCGGCTGATGCGAGTACACATGAATGATTTCGCCCTCGACGGCCGCCCGATCGAGCCCGGTGCCGATCGCGTCGACGGACACCAGGTTCTTGTTATCGATGTTCATGCCACACGTGATCGGCCCGTCGTTCGGACGCGAGTAGATCTGCGGGTACTCGCTCAGCGACGTGTCACACGCCGCGCACGCGACGAGAGCGATCAGCCGAGCCCACACGCCTGGATCGTAGTCGCGAAGCTGCGCCGGCTACAAGTCGTTCCACAGCACGGCGTGACCGAGACACGGCATCTGCGTGCGTCGCGTCGTGACGGTCTCGCTATCGAGCGTGGCGAGCACCACACCATCGCCGGCGGGTTGCTCGCCGATCACCGTGCCCCACGGATCGACGACGAGCGAGTGCCCGTAGCTCGCGCGCTTCTCGTTGTGCTGGCCGTGCTGCGCGGCCGCGACGACCCACGCCTGGTTCTCGACGGCGCGTGCGCGGAGGAGGAGGTGCCAGTGCGCCGCGCCCGTGTGCGCCGTGAATGCCGCCGGCACGAGCAAGACCTCGGCGCCGAGGTCCTTCACGAGCTGGCGATACAGCTCCGGGAAGCGTAGGTCGTAGCAGATCGACAGCCCGACCTTCGCGCCGCCGATATCGAGGAGCACGAGCTCGGCGCCCGGCGCCGTCGCGTCGCTCTCGCGCAGCGTGGCGCCGCCCGGGATGTCGACGTCGAAGAGGTGGATCTTGCGGTACCGCGCGACGAGCTCGCCGCGCGGATCGACGGCGAGGGCCGTGTTGTACGTGCGCGCGGTGTCACCGGGGACCACCTCGGGTGTGCCGCCGCCGACGATCCAGATGCCGTGCTTCGTCGCGAGCTCGCGCAACATGCCCGCGACCGCGCCCGAGCCGTCGAGGATCTCCGCGATCGGCAGCTTGTCGCCCTCGCGGCGACCGAGGAACGAGAAGCACTCCGGCAACACGACGAGCTGCGCGCCGTCATCGGCCGCGCGCGCGACGAGCGCCCGCGTGATCGCGAGGTTCGCGGCGAAGTTGTCGGTCGAGCACATCTGAACAGCACCGACACGCAGGCTCCAGCTCATGCCTGTTCGTACCACGCGCTCAGTTCTGCTTCATCGCGAGCACGGTGACGTAGGGCTCGCCGTCACGCGCACCCTCGATCACGATCTCGGCCTGGCGGATGGCGAGGTCGGCCGCGCGATAGGCCGCGGGGACGCTCGTCAGCGGGACGCCGTTGATCGCGGTGATCGTGTCACCGTTCTGGGCACCGAGGCGCGCGGCCGTGGACCCGGGTGACACCCCGACGATGCGCATCGCGACCTGCTTGCCGTCCTCGACGATCGGCTCGAGGTCGTTGCCGCCTTCGCCGGACATGATGCTGCGCAGGTCGTCGTGCGTGACCTCGTACTCGGTCCGTCGTGCGGTCATTGAGCGGTCGGCAGCGGCGCGGCTTGCTGCGTCTCGGCAGGGACGTTCTTCGATGGATGGCCCATCATGAGCTGCTCGAACATCGCGAGACATTCGTTGCCGAGTGCGGCGCGCTCGTCGGCGGACATCGACTTGCGGAGCTTCGGGAACAGCTCCTGCTCCTCTTCCTCGTGCGCGTGGTGCTCGACGGCTTCCTTGAGGACGGAGAGCTTCGCCTTGAACGTGTCCTCGTCGATCCGCATCGTGAGGAGGTCCGCGAGCACGCGCTTCATCCCGAGGTGCTCTTCCACGGCCTCGTGCAAGAGCTCCTCGGTCTCCTTGGACATCACGGCGGGATAGAAGATCTTCTCTTCGATCGTCGCGTGTGCCGCGAGCTTGTCGGCGAGTTGTCCGAACAGCGCGTTGCGGTCGCCTTCGTCCGCCTCGAGCTTTTCAAACAGCGCGTCGACCTCCTCGTGTTGCGACGTGAGGAGATCCAGGACATCAACGGTAGGCTTAATGTTTTTAACGGTTCCCATATGCGGTCCCGACAATGCAATGCATGGTCCGTCGGGATTCTGCCGATGCACAGGCCATGGCGGCACCACGTGAATGATCTCGTGTCCAGGGCGCACGCGGTGCGTGCGAATCACCGCGCAGCGATCTGGTGCGCTCCCATACTAGGGAGCGAGCGTCGTGTACACGAGATACGGGACCATGCCGACGGTCGTCGTCGGCGTGCTCGGGTACGAATTGCGATGCATTGACATGCCGAATTCGAAGGGGTTCGGCACGCCCGCGGCGACATCGACGGTGGCGGTGCCGACGCCCTCGATCACGATCGTCGCGATGATCCGTGTTGGCGTCACGGTCGTTTCGAGCCTGAACTGGAGATTGGTGATGTTTGCGGGCAGCTGACCGAGCGCCATCTCGCCGAGCAGGTTCTCCTGTTCGACCACGAGGTACAGGTTGTGCGTCATCTCCCGCTTCTCGAGCTGGATCTCGTAGGGAGGGGCGCCCGCGGTCTTCATCTGCAAGTCGTACGACCAGTACTGGTACACGCGCGCGTTCTCGACCTGGACCTCGGTCTCGAGCTTCATCGGCAAGCTCCCGAGCTCCTCGACGGAAAGCGTGGCCGACGTCGCTGTATTCGTCAGCGGCATGAGCGCGCTGTTGAGCTCCAGCATCGTGTTGAACAGGCGGAGACCGCCCTGCGATCCGAAGCCGAAGAACCGGCGCGTGTTCGCCGCCATCGGCTGCGGATCACACGCGGCGCCGAGGCCATCGCAGTCGGGGTCGTCACCGGCCGCCTCGCCGACCTTCTGAGGGCACAGATCGCACGCGTCGGGGGTTTCGTCCTGGTCCTCGTCGTCGGTGTCGATCTGGTGCGGGAACTGCGGGCACTTGTCCTGGCTATTGATGATCGAGTCGCCATCGTCGTCCGAACCGGACGGCCCGTCCTCGACGCAGATGCCGGGACCGGGCGCATCCGGTGGATTTCGCTCCAACCCGAGGACCTTGTCGCAGCCGACGAGACCCAGGAGCAACGACGCGATCGCCCAACGCACGAAACCATCGTAACAGGGTCTACCAACCAGGTTCGTACTTGCGGTGTTCACAAAGGTTTGGTACCCATCCGCCAGCTTTGTCGCTCTGCGGTGAGGTGGCTGGTTCAGCCACCTTTTTTTTCGCTCAAAATGTCCCGAAACCCTCAACAACAGCGCCTGATCGCCATCGTCGAGCCCGTCTGCCAGCAGGCCGGCCTCGAGCTCGTGGACCTGCGTCTGGTGCTCGAGCAGGGTGGGTGGACGCTGCGCGTGCAGGTCGATCTCCCGGTCGACGAAGCGATGCCGCCCCAAGAGGTTCCGCAGGATCGCGTCGATCTCGAAGACTGCGAGAACCTCTCGCGCGAGCTGTCGGCCGTCCTCGACGTCGACGACCCGATCACGCAGGCGTATTCGCTCGAGGTCGGCTCGCCCGGCATCGACCGTCCGCTCCGCACGGAGCAGCACTTCCGCTACTACGCGGGCAGTGACATCAAGGTCCAGCTCTCGCACGGCATCTCCACGCCGAGCGGCACGGAGCGCAAGAACTTCCGCGGCGTCTTGAAGGGCGCAGCGGACGGCAAGCTTTCGATCGAGGTCGACGGCCAGCTCTTCGAGCTCCCGATCGACGACGTCGACACCGCGAAGCTCGTTCCTGACTGGGATGCAGTCATGAGCGGCAAGAGCGGCGTTGGAGCACCACTTCCAAAACCGGCGAAACCAGGCGGCAAGGTCTCGTCGAAGAAACTCAAGCAGCGCGAACAACAAGGGTAAACGATCATGGAAGCCAAACTGGACATGGTCCTCGAGCAGGTTGGTCGGGACAAGAACATCGATAAGGGCGTGCTGATCAGCGCGCTCGAGCAGGCCATCCTGACGGCGGCGAAGCGCACGTTCGGGATGAACCGCGAGATGGAAGCGAAGTTCAACCCGGAAACCGGCTCGGTGGATTTGTTCTTGATCGTCAACGTCGTCGAAGAAGACGACGCGATCGAGGGCCGCGAGATCACGGTCGCGCAAGCGCACACCGCAGGCCTCGAGGCGGAGCTCGGCGACGAGCTTCTTTTCCAGGTGTTCTACCGCTCGGAGGACGACGATCGCGCACGCGAGCAGGACGAGAAGTTCGGCCTGCTGATCGATCTCAAGAACGCGTCGAAGAAGTTCGGCCGCATCGCCGCGCAGACGGCGAAGCAGGTCATCTACCAGCGCGTCCGCGAGGCCGAGCGCGACAACGTCTACAACGAGTACAAGGATCGCAAGGGCGAGATCATCACGGGCACCGTGCGGCGCTTCGAGCGTGGCGCGCTGGTCGTCGACGTCGGCAAGGCGGAAGCCGTGCTGCCGATGCGCGAGCAGGTGCCCCGCGAGAGCTACCGCGTCGGTGACTCGATCAAGGCGTACGTCCTCGACATCGACCGCAACGCGCGCGGTCCGCAGATCATCCTGTCGCGCACGCACAAGGGCCTGCTCGAGAAGCTGTTCGAGCAAGAGGTGCCGGAGATCTACGAGAAGATCGTCCGCATCGAGTCGAGCGCACGCGAGCCCGGCGCACGCGCGAAGATCGCCGTGTCGTCGCGCGACCGCGACGTCGACCCGGTCGGCGCATGCGTCGGCATGAAGGGCAGCCGCGTGCAGGCCGTCGTGCAGGAGCTGCGCGGCGAGAAGATCGACATCGTTCCGTACGACGACGATCCGGCACGCTTCGTCTGCAACGCGATCGCACCGGCGGAGGTCTCGCGCGTCATCATCGACGCCGAAGGGCACCGCATGGAGCTGATCGTCCCCGACGACAAGCTCTCGCTCGCGATCGGCAAGAAGGGCCAGAACGTTCGTCTCGCGTCGCAGCTCACCGGCTGGCGCATCGACATCCACAGCGAGTCGAAGATCTACGAGCTCGAGCGCCGCGCGAAGGAGCAGATCGCAGCCGCGATCGACGCCGCGGGCTTCGACGCTCCGGTCGCCGACACGCTGTTCAAGCTCGGCTGGCGCTCGGTCGGCGAGCTCGGTCGCGCACACATCGAGGAGCTCGCGGGTCTCCCCGGCATCGGCGGCCCCGAGGGCGCGAAGCGGATCATCGAGTCCACGCAGGGCTACATGGCGCAGGGCGGCAACCGCCGCGATAACGCGCGCAAGGAAGCGGAGCGTCGCTCGAGCATGTCGGGCGGGCAGCAACTCATGGAGCTCGACGGTGTCGACGAGGACGTGCTCGCGGTGCTCGCGACGGCGAACATCCACTCGCCCGAAGACCTCATCAAGACGCCGATCGAGTCGATCGCGACCACGACCGGTATCGACATGGGTGACCTCGCGCGGCTGCGCCAGCGCGCGATCAGCTGGCTCTCGGAGGTTTCCTCCTGAAGCGCACCGGACATATTCCCCAGCGGACGTGCACGGGCTGCAAGGCGGTCGTCGCGCAGCGCGAGCTCGTACGTGTTGCGAACGACAACGGCACGCTCGTTGTCGATCCGAGGCGTGCCCTGCCCGGACGGGGGGCATATGTCCATGCGAAACCTGCTTGCGTGACCGTTCCCGGGCTCGCTCGAGCCCTCAAGCGGTCGGTTACGAAAGCGGATATCGACAGGATCGTCGTCGCAATTTCGGAGATGTCGCCGGCCGGTGACAATCGCGACGTCAAGTCCTTCGATCTCGTCGAAGACCACGATGATCCCAGTGAAAACGCCCCTGGCCTTGGGGGTGCAGACACTGTAGAAACACAGCCTGCGAAGGATGACCGGAGCGAAGATGCGCGTGTATGAGATTGCCAAAGAGGTCGGGATTCCTAACAAGGACCTCATCGCGAAGATTCGCGCGCTCGGGCTCGAGGTGAACAACCACATGTCCTCGCTCGATGCGGATGACGTCGCTCGCATCAAGCGCTCGCTCGAGAAAGAGAAGTCCGGCGGTGCAGCACCTGCGCAGACGCAGAAGCTGTCGTCGGGCACCGTGCTTCGCCGTCGCTCCAGTGGTGACAAGGCCGAGGCGGTCGAGACCGCGGCGCCCACCGCTCCGAGCGCCAACGACACGGTCGTTCGCCGCCGCAAGGTTGTCGAAGAGACGCCGGCGCCGCCCGTCGAGGTCAAGCCAGCACCCGCGCGCGAGCGCGTGCCGGAACATGTCGAGGCACCACGCGTGCAAGTGCGGAGGCCGGCCCCTGTGGAATCCGTTCCTGTCGTGCAAGAGAAGATCGAGACACCCGCGCCGCCACCCGCGCGCGTCGAAGCGCCGCCGGCACCGATGGCCAGCAGCCAAGCCAAGACCGAAGCGCCCGTCGTGGTGGAGAGCAAGCCGGCACCCGTCGTCGAGCGTCGCTCCGAGCCAAAGATCGAAGTTGTATCGGAAGCGCCCGCGCCTCCCGCACGGTCGATCGAGCCGCCGCGGCCGTCGATCGAGCAACCGCGTGTCGAGCAACCGCGTGTCGAGCAACCGCGTGTCGAGCAACCGCGTGTCGAGCCACCGCGTGTCGAGCAACCGCGTATCGAGCAACCGCGGCCGTCGATCCAGCGCGAGCAGCGTCCGGCGCCCGTCGTGGAGCAAGTGCGCCAGCCGATGGCCGCGCAGTCCGATGCAGCACCGCCCGCGCAGCAAGAGCGTCCACGCTCGCGCGTGATCGTTGCGGGTCCGTCCATGGCGAGCCAGGACGGCACGCAGGTCACGAGCACGCGCAGCGAGGTCCGCGACATGCGCGGGCACAACCCCCGCTCGAGCGAGCCGCCGCCATCGACGCCGCTGCCCGCGCGTGTGCGTGGTCAGCAACCGACGCAGCCGCAAGCTCACAAGGCGCCCGTCGAAGAAGCCCCCGGGACCGCACGCGATCGCTTCGAGATGGAGCTGCAGCGTGCGCGCGCTCGCACCGCCGAGCGTCCGCCCGATGCGCCTCCCGAAGTCGAAGCGCCCGTCGCGGCGCCCGTGGCGCCCGTCCGCGATCCGTCGCGCCCGGCCGTCGGCACCGTCATCGCGCTTCCGCCGCGCATCAAGATCACCGAGCGCACGCCCATGTCTGGTCGCCCGGTTCCGTCGGGCGCGCCGCAGCCGGCGAATCCGATCCGTGGTCGCTTCGCGCAGCAGCAGCAGCGCGGTGGTCCGCGTGGTCCGGGTGGTCGCCCGGGTGGCATGAACGATCAGTTCGGCCGCAAGAAGCTGCCCCTCGGCAAGAAGGGCAAGCAGACCATCCTCACGACGCCCGCCGAGCACAAGCGCATCATCCGCATCGAGGACACCGTCATCGTCGGTGATCTCGCGCGTGGCATGGGCACCAAGGCTCCCGAGGTTCTGAAGAAGCTCTGGAGCATGGGCATGTCCGGCGTGAACATTAACGCCGCCATCGATCTCGAGACCGCGCAGATCATCGCGGGCGAGTTCGGCTACGAAGTGCAGAACGTCGCCTTCAAAGAGGAAGACATCTTCACGCAGCCGCACCACGACGAAGGCATGCTCGTCACGCGCTCGCCGGTCGTCACCGTCATGGGTCACGTCGACCACGGCAAGACCTCGCTCCTCGATGCGATCCGCAAGGCGCGCGTCGCGGCGGGCGAGGCCGGTGGCATCACGCAGCACGTCGCCGCGTACAAGGTCTCCGCGCCGGGTCACGGCGACATCGTGTTCCTCGATACCCCAGGCCACGAGGCGTTCACCGAGATGCGCGCTCGCGGCGCGCAGGCGACGGACATCGTCGTGCTCGTCGTCGCGGCGAACGACGGTGTGATGCCGCAGACGGTCGAAGCGCTCTCGCACGCCAAGGATGCGAAGGTCTCGATCATCGTCGCGGTCAACAAGATCGACCTCCCCGATGCGCAGCCCGAGCGCGTGAAGCAGCAGCTCGCAGACCACGGCCTCATCCCCGAAGAGTGGGGCGGCGAGACCATGTACGTGAACGTCTCGGCCTTGAAGGGCGAGAACATCGACACGCTACTCAGCTCGATCGCGGTCACTGCCGAATTCCTCGAGCTCAAGGCGAGCGCCGACAAGCCGGCATCGGGTGTCGTCATCGAGGCACGCCTCGATCGCAACCGCGGTCCGATGGCGACCATCCTCGTGCAGGAAGGCACGCTGCGCCTCGGCGACATCGTGATCGCCGGTCGCACGGTCGGTAAGGTCCGCGCGATGCTCAACGATCGCGGCGAGTCGGTCGAAGAGGCCGGTCCGTCCACGCCGCTCGAGGTCCTCGGCCTCGACGGTGTCCCGGAAGCCGGCGATCAGGTGAACGTCGCGGAAGACGACAAGGTCGCGAAGCAAGTCGTCGAGCATCGCCGTCAGCAAGAGCGCAAGCGCGAGCTGTCGAGCAAGGGCCGCATCTCGCTCGAAGGCCTCATGGAGCGCAACTCCGAGGGCGCCATCAAGGAGCTCAAGGTCGTCCTCAAGGCCGACGTGCAGGGCTCGGCGGAAGCGCTCAAGGCCGCACTCGTCAAGCAGTCGACGGAGAAGGTCCGCGTCGTCGTCATCAACGCGGGCGTCGGTGGCATCACCGAGTCCGACGTCAACCTCGCGAAGGCGGGTGGCGCGATCATCGTCGGCTTCCACGTCCGTCCCGCCGGCAAGAGCACCAAGCTCGCCGAGCAGGAAGGCGTCGAGATTCGCCTCTACGACATCATCTACGACGCGCTCGACGAAGTGAGAGCCGCGATGGCCGGTCTGCTCGCGCCGATCAAGCGCGAGATCCCGATGGGCCAGCTGCAAGTTCGCGAGTCGTTCTCCATCCCCAAGATGGGTACGGTCGCCGGCTGCATGGTCACGAGCGGCAAGATCAACCGCAAGGCGCACCTCCGCATCATCCGCGAGGCTGTCCAGGTCTACGAGGGCAAGGTCGGTTCGCTGCGACGCTTCAAGGACGACGTCTCGGAGGTCCAGTCGGGCTACGAGTGCGGCGTCATGGTCGCGGGTTGGAACGAGATCAAGACGGGCGACGTCATCGAGGCCTACGAGGTCGTCGAAGAAGCCGCCCAGCTGTAGCGCGGCATGTACGTCGGGCTGGTGAAGCTCGCGCTCGCGATTCCCACCGCGCACTCGCTGAAAGAGAAGCGCATGGTGATCCGGCGCGTGAAGGACCGTGTGCGCGAACGGATCGGCGTCGCGATCAACGAGGTCGGCGCGCTCGACGTCTGGCAGCGCGCCGAGCTCGGCGCTTCGGTCACGAGCATCGATCGCGGCAAGGCGCTCGAGCTTGTCGATCAGATCGTCCGCGAAGTGATGTCCGCATCGGGTGGGCAGGTCGTGGCAGTGGCGAAGGACGCGTGGACGTTCGAGACGGAAGCCCAGCCGGTGGCGATCGTCGACGATCGCACCGGGTCGGGCGACAAGGCGGCGGGCCAGGGTGATGCGAATTGGGTCCCGGAGGAGTGGCGCGAGGATCTGGACTCGTAAGCGTGCTTGGCAGTGCGGGAGCGCCCGGGGTAGGGTCTCGGGATGACTAGCCAGTCGACGGGTCGCAAGGCACGTGTCGAACACGCGCTGCGCGAGACGCTGACAGAGTTCATCGCCGCCGACGTGAAGGACCCGCGCGTGCGGGCCGCCACGATGCTGACCGTCGCGAAGGTCGAGTGCAATGTCGATATGTCCGTGGCCAATATCTACATCTCGGTCGTCGGCGACGACGCGACCGCGGACGGCGTGATCGAGGGCCTGACCAAAGCGGCCGGGTTCCTGCGCGGCCCCGTCGGCCGGCGGTTGCAGCTGCAACGCGCGCCCGAGCTGCGGTTTCATCACGACATCACCATCGACGTCAGCGCGAAGCTCGCCGCGATCTTGCGCGAGGACGAGGAGAAGGCCCGCGCCGCTGGCCGCACGCCCGGGTCAGATGGCGTCGACCTGACGGCGCCGCCCGAGGAGAAGCCGTGAGCGACGAGGGTCCACGCGCGTCGACGAATGTCGATCAGAGCGATGGCTCGCGTGACGCGCGCCGCGTGACAGCGCCGGTCACGCTCCCGACCGTCGAAGAAGCGCTCGAGCGCGCGTGCGATACGTTGCGCACGGCGAAGCGCATCTTGCTGACGAGCCACCGCCGGCCCGATGGCGATGGCACCGGCTCGATGTGCGGGCTGTCGTCGCTGCTGCATGCGATCGGCAAGGAAGCGGTCATCTATTCGGTCGATCCGATCGCGCGGCGCTACAAGTGGCTGCCGCTCGCGCACACGGTCGTGCACACGATCAGCTTCGACGATCGCTTCGATTGCACGATCGTCGTCGACTGCGCGGACATCGCGCTGCTCGGTGACTCGTTGCCGCCGCCGGAAGTCTGCGGCGTCTTGATCACGCTCGATCACCACGCGAGTGGGCATCCGTTCGGCGATATCGCCGTGTGGGATCCGTCGGCCGCGGCGGTCGGCGTGCTCGTGTGGCGGATCGCGAACCGCGAGGGCTGGAAGCTGACCGAGCAGGCCGCGGTGCCGCTCTACGTCTCGCTGATCAGTGACACCGGCGGCTATCGCCACGCGAACACGAATGCCGAGGCGTTGCAGGTCGGCTCGGAGCTCATCCGCGCGGGCGTCGTGCCCTCGCACATCGCGGCGTCGCTCGAGGAGCGGCCGTCGCCGAGCAAGCTGCGGTTGCTCGGCTCGGTGCTGTCGACGCTGGAGCTTCAATGTGCCGGTCGCGTCGGCGTGCTGTCGGTGACGACGGACATGGTCGAAGGCGCGCGCGCATCGTGGGAAGACATCGAGGGCATGGTGAACTGGGCGCGCAACGTCGAAGGCGTGCAGGTCGGCGTGCTGCTCACCACCGCGAAGGGCGGCGGTGTTCGCGTGTCGATGCGTTCGCGCAGCGAGAAGGTCGACGTCGGCAAGGTCTGCATGTCGCTCGGCGGCGGCGGACATCCCGGCGCGGGCGGCTGCCACATGCACGGCGATCTCGTGACGACGAAGGAAAAAGTCGTACGCGCGCTCGACGCTTCGTTCAATCGGCAGAGCCGGCCCGTCCTCGAGCCGCGCGATCCTGACCCCGCGCAGTGACCTAAGTCGCCGGAGCGCCGCCGGTGATGATGATACGCTGGCACCCATGCGTGGTGCTCTGTGGTTCTCCCTTGGACTCGGTCTCGTCGCGTGCGGTGATGGCGGCGGCGCGAAGACGGATGCCGGGCAAGACGGGACGCTCGTCGACGCGTCCCCCGACGCCGACCCGCTGCGTCCCCTGACGCTCGATGGCACGGGTCTCTGCACGAATCCGGGTTGCACGACGTTCTCGCCGGACGTCTTCGAGTACGAGCCGAAGTTCGAGCTGTGGGCCGACACCGCGGCGAAGCGCCGCTGGATCTATTTGCCACCGGGCACGCAGATCGACACGAGCGACATGGACTACTGGAAGTTCCCGGTCGGGACGAAGCTCTGGAAAGAGTTCACGCGCGATGGCATACGCGTCGAGACCCGCTACATCGTGAAGACGATGCCGAATGACCTCGAGTTCGGCGCGTGGCACTACGTCTCGTATCAGTGGAACACCGCGCAGAACGAGACGACGCTCGTCGACGTGGGCGGCGCGGTGAACGCGAACGGCACGATGCACGACATCCCGTCGCGCCAGAACTGCCGCGACTGTCACGAGGAGCTCCGCGCGAAGGTGCTCGGCTTCGGCGCGATCTCGCTCGACGGAAGCAGCACGAAGCTCGACCTCGAGGATCTGATCACGCAGGGCAAGCTCAGCGCACCGCCGGCGGGCGGCGCGCCTGGTGCGCGGTTCGCGATTCCGGGCGGCGCGACGGTCGTGAACGCGATCGGCTACATGCACGCGAACTGCGGCCACTGCCACAATCCGACGGCGAACAACTTCAACCACACGCCGACGGACATGCGCCTGCGCGTCGGTGCGCTGGCAACGGTCGGCGCGACGCCGCCGTACATGACGCTCGTCGACAAGGTCTCGAGCCTCGGCTACGTGCACGACGACGGCACGAGCTACACGCAGCTCGTCGACGGGAGCAACGCGAACAACTCGATCCTCATCAAGCGCATGACGTCGACGAACGCGATGAAGCACATGCCGAACAAGGGCTCCGAGATGGTCGACGCGGCGGGCATGGGCGCGCTGTCGACCTGGATCAACGCGCTACCGTAGATGCACGGCGTCCTCGTCCTCGACAAGCCGCCCAATCTATCCTCGGCGGCCGCGGTCGATCACGTCAAGCGGGCGCTCGGCGCTGCACGCGCGGGTCACGGCGGCACGCTCGATCCGATCGCGACCGGCGTGCTCGCCGTCTGCATCGACGCGGCGACGAAGCTCGCGCCGTACCTGCTCGCCGACGACAAGGCGTACGAAGCGGAGGGTTTGTTCGGGGTCGAGACCGACACGCTCGATCGCGGCGGCCGCGTGCTGCGCGAGAGCGCGGTCGACGTGACCGAGGCTGCGCTACGCGACGCGATCGCGAAGCGCATCGGCGAGCAGGAACAGATCCCGCCGATGTTCTCGGCGCTCAAGCAGGGCGGCAGACGGCTCTATCACCTCGCGCGCGCCGGCGAAGAGGTCGAGCGCGCGCCGCGCAAGATCCGGATCGATGTGCTCGAGCTCCTGCTGTTCGAGCCGCCGCGATTTCGCGTTCGCATCGCGTGCAGCAAGGGCACGTACGTGCGGACGATCCTCGCGGACCTCGGCACCGACGTCGGCTGCGGCGCGCACATGACCGAGCTCCGCCGGACCGTCAGCGGTCGGTTCTCGCTCGCGCAGGCCGTCACGCTCGAGCGGGTCCTCGAGGGCAAGCTCATCCCGCTCGCCGAGGTCACCGGGCTGCCGGTGATCCAGGTCCCCGAAACGATGCGCAAGCACGCGCTGTCCGGCGTCCAGTTCAGCGTCGAGACCTGGGGCGAGCTGCCTGAAAAAGCCGAGCGATTCCAGCTCCTCGACGAGCGAGGCCAGCTCATCGCCATCATCCACTTCGAGGACGGCAAGACCATCTACGACCGGGTCTTTCCCGAGGTGGCCGGCACTTGACGATCGCGCCGGTTTCCCCCAATCTGCGCCTCGACCACGGCTCGGGTTCATCACGAACGCGGCCGCTGGCGTCTGGAGCAGCAAATGCCACCCGCGATTTCTCCTGTTCGTAAAGCCGAGACGATTTCCAAGTTCGCGCAGTCCCCCGGCGACACCGGCTCGCCGGAAGTCCAGGTCGCTCTCCTCACCGAGCGCATCGCGCACCTGACCGAGCACCTCAAGAACAACCCCAAGGATCACCACAGCCGCCGTGGTCTCTTGTTGATGGTCGGTCAGCGCCGCGCGCTGCTCGACTACCTGAAGCGGAAGAGCCTCGACCGTTATCGCAAGCTGATCGCGACGCTCGGTCTGCGCCGCTGATGCGCGCCTGGCTGCTTCTCGTCGTTGTCGCTTGCGGCAGCGAGAAGAAGCCGCCGAAACCGGAAGTCCAAGGTTCGCTGTCGCTCGACGGCAAGCCGCTCACCGTCTCGAGCTGTCGTGCCGGTCGCGGCGTGACGACGTACGTCGAGGTCCTGACCGCGCAGGGCAAGCTGCGCTTCGAGGACAAGCAGTTGTTCTGGGCGACGACGGCTGCGGATGGCCGTGGCGACAAGCTCGACTGCCAGAAGCTCGATCGCAGCTGGGGCGGCGGCATGCGCCCCGACGGCACCGCGTACTTCCGCGGTCACCTGATCTTCGCGTGTCGTGGCCCGGCCGGCGCGGTGACCGGCGACCTCATGATCGACTGCGGTCGGATCACGGCCGAGGAGCGCGCGAGCCTCGACAAGAACCGCACCGACATGCTGGTCGAACGCTGCGACGACATCGACAAGCGTGCCGCCGAGCTTGGCGCGACCTCGCGCTGCCGCGAGGACAAGTGGTCCGGCGAGATCCAGGCCTGCGTGAACGCGGCGACCACGAAAGAAGCGTGGGACGCCTGTCTCACGGCCAGATGAG
Source organism: Myxococcota bacterium (assembly GCA_030857175.1). GTDB lineage: Bacteria > Myxococcota_A > Polyangia > Haliangiales > Haliangiaceae > JABFXX01. The sequence continues at coordinate 257,015 of JALZOJ010000003.1, forward strand.
CCGATAGCGCGACGTAACTTTTTTTCTGCGTCAACGGCGCGCTGTCGCACCACGATCTACAAGACCCGTGCATGGAAACGCGCTTCGTTGTGCGGCTCGCAACGACCCCTTCGGATCTTTATGACGGACGACGGGGCAGGCGCCGCGTACATCACGCGCATGAAGCACAGCTTGTTTGGACTGATCTTGCTCTTCGGCTGCGGCGACGGTGATTCGACGGCGAGCGAGCAAACGCCGCCGATGGGTCACGACGCGATCGAAGCCTGGCTCGCCAGTGCGCCGTCGAACTACAAGACGTGGGCAGCCGAGACCACCGTCCACCCGTCGCGCGATCCCTCCCCGCACGGGTTCAATCGCATCTACTCCAACGACATCATCGCCGCGAACGCGTCGTCGACCGGCCCGTGGCCCAAGGGCGCGGCAGCGGTGAAGGAGCTCTATGCGTCGATGACCGCGACGACGCCGATCGGAATCGCCGTCTATCTCAAGCTGGAGGCCGACTCGGCCGGCGGCGCGAACTGGTACTGGTACGAGCGTGTGCCGCTCGATCACGACGCGCCACACGATGCGAAGGGCGTCGTCGCCGATGGCCGCGGTGACAGCGGCCCCGCGAAGGCGATCTGCGTGGGCTGTCATGCGGGTGCCGGCGTCGATGCGATGCATACGCCGACGCCGGGCGGACGCGACCAGGTCTACACGCCCGTCCGCTAGCTGGTTCGGCTCAGCGCGAACGCCGGAGGAACGGCGCGTCGGCCTTGAACGTCTTCTTGCCCGCCGATGGGAACTCGACGTCGATCTTGCCGTCGTACTCGCGCACGAGCGTGCCGCGTCCCCACTCGGGCTTGTTCGCGTGCTCGATCGTGACCGCGCCGGCGGACGGGTTCGGCGCGTCGAATTCCAGCTCGTCGCAGAGCGTCTCGAGCAGCGGCCGATCCTCTTTCGTGAGACCGCAACGCTCGAGCGCGAGGCGCGCGAGCTTGCGTCCGTCGAGCAGGCGCGCGAGCACGCCCACGTCGGCGAGCTCGAGCGGCACGCTCTGGAGCACGAGCTCGCGCACGTGAGGCAGGCAGTGCTCGAGCCGCTCGAACACGCGACCGAACGAATCGCGACGCAGCTCGAGGCGCGCGACGCGCGGGATCGTCGCGAGCGTCTCGGAGGACGGCTCCTCGAGCTGCAGGTGCTCGAGGTACGGCAACGCCGAGAGGTCGCTGCCTTCCGCGATGCCGCCGAACACCTCGAGCCGGCGCAGGCTGCGTGGCAACAGGTCCCGCGAGATGGCGACGGGCGTCGGTCGAAACGCGCGGTTGATCTGGAGCGCTTCGAGCAAGCGACAGCTCGGATGCTCGAGCACGGGCGCGAGCTTCGCGAGCTGCTCCGCGCCCGTCATGATCTCGAGCTTGCGGATGAAGCCGATGCCCCACGCCATGCGATCGATAGGTCCGATCTTCGGCGCGAGTGCCGCCGAGAGCTCGCGTCGCCGAACGAGTGCCGCTTCCTCGAGCGAGCCCACGAGATCGAGGGCGATCAGCTCACCACGCCGATCGCCGCGTTGCTGTAGATGGTCCGCGAGCACCGCGTAGAGCCCGCGATCGCCAGGCGCCGCCTCGAGCTCGGCGAGGAGGGAGAGGGTCTGCGGATCGTCGAGCGCGGTGGACTCCGAGCGGACGTGCACCCGGCGGCGGCGTGCATCGCGAATCTCCTCCGCGAACTTGCGGTCGCTGCGCTCCAGCTCCTCGAGCGCGACGTTCGCGTGCTCGTCCGGGGTGTCACGCGCGGCGATCGCATCGAACGCACGATCGCGACGCTGCTCGACGGAGCACGCGAGGTGACTGAAGGCCTTCGTCTCGTGACCGTGTCGATCGTCGAGCGTCTCCTCGACAACCCGCAGCTCACCCTTGCCGATCGCGACCGCGCAGACCGCACACCTCGCGCGCGCCGACTTCGCGCGTTCGAGGTACGACTTCAAGCTTGCTTGCGCTCGGCGAACCCGAGCAGCGAGCAAGCGAACCCGGCAACCGCGGCGACACCCATCATCTTGCCGCCGATGCTGGCGTCGAGGACGAGGTCGAGCGTGTTGAACCCGAACTTGTAGAGGACGTAGCCGAAGCCGATGGTTCCCACAGCCGCCGCAACACCCGTCTTGTCCGATAGGCCCGCGATCATGGGCGCCAGGAATGCGGCGATCAGGAGGTAGACCGCGAAGGCGTCGGCCTCGCGGAAGTCGAACATCGAGATGCTCCCGATGAGGGGGAGGAAGCACCCAACCAAACCGAGGAGGCCGAACAGGGCAATCGCTTTGCGCATACCGAGCGGACGCTATCAGGTCCGGGTAAGTCGCATCTTTTCTTTCGTTCGGGAGTATGCAATACCCCGTCCGAACCAAAGAAATCAGAACTGTAGCGTCGTTGGACCTGCTGAAAGCCGCGCTGGTTTGATCGTTCCGTCGAGTGTCCTTCCCTGAAGGATGTTGGGCAGAGGGACCAGGCCACGGAGTTTGGCACCGGCGACGTGACTCGATAGGAGACACGAATGCCTTACGTACGTGAGACCGCCATGATTGGCGGCAAGGAAATTATCGTCGAGACCGGCAAGTGGGCCAAGCAGGCCGGCGGCTCGGTCGTCATTCGCTGCGGGGACTCGATGGTCCTCGTCACCGCCGCCGGCTCGCAGCAGCCGCGCGACATCGACTTCATGCCGCTGACCTGCGAGTACCAGGAGAAGTTCTATTCGTCGGGCAAGATCCCCGGCAGCTTCTTCCGCCGCGAGGGCCGCACGACGAACGACGAGATCCTCGTCTGTCGTCTGATGGACCGCCCGGTCCGCCCGCTCTTCCCGAAGGGCTGGTTCATCGACACGCAGATCATCGCGAACGTGATCTCGTTCGACAAGGAGAACGCCACCGACGTCCTCGCGATGACGGCCGCATCGTGCGCGCTGCACATCTCCGATCTCGTCTGGGCCGGTCCGCTCGCGGGTGTCCGCGTCGGTCGCATCGACGGTCAGTTCGTCGCGAACCCCACGTTCGCCGAGCGCGAGAAGTCCGACATGGACATCATCGTCGCCGCGAGCAAGGACGCGATCATGATGGTCGAGGGCGAGCTGCAGGAGATGCAGGAGGACGTCATCATCGATGCGCTGTACTTCGCGCACGCTGCAGTCCAGCCGTTGATCGAGCTGCAGGAGCGCCTCCGCGCCGCGAACGGCAAGGAGAAGCGCCCGTTCACGGCGCCCGTCGCCGACGAGACACTCGCCGCCAAAGTCAAAGAGCTCGCGTGGGACGGCCTCGCGGCCGCGATGGGCACCAAGGACAAGAAGGCGCGCCGCGAGGGCATCTCGGCGCTGCACCTCCAGACCCGCGCCACGCTGACCGCCGAAGGTCAGCCGTGGGCCGGCAAGCCGAAGGACGTCGACGCGGCGTTCTCGAAGCTCCAGAAGAAGTGGGCCCGCGGTCACACGATCTCGACGCGCACGCGCATCGACGGTCGCCGTCCCGACGAGGTCCGCACGATCACCGTTGAGACCGGCGTGCTTCCGCGCGCGCACGGCTCGGCGCTGTTCACCCGTGGCGAGACGCAGGCGCTTGTCGCCGTCACGCTCGGCACCAAGTACGACGAGAAGAAGCTCGACACGCTCCTCGGCGATCGCAAGAAGACGTTCTACATGGACTACAACTTCCCGCCGTTCTCGACGGGTGAGGTCAAGCCGCTCCGTGGCCAGTCGCGCCGCGAAGTCGGCCACGGCTTCCTCGCCGAGCGTTCGGTCGAAGCGATCGTCCCCGAGTACGAGGACTTCCCATACACGATCCGCGTCGTCTCCGACATCCTCGAGTCGAACGGCTCGTCGTCGATGGCGTCGGTCTGCGGCGGCTCGCTCGCGCTCATGGACGCCGGCGTCCCCACCAAGTCGCCCGTCGCCGGCATCGCGATGGGTCTCATGAAGGAAGGCGATGACTACGTCGTCCTCTCCGACATCCTCGGCGACGAAGATCACCTCGGCGACATGGACTTCAAGGTCACCGGCACCCGCCGTGGCGTCTGCGCGCTGCAGATGGACATCAAGGTCGACGGCCTGACGCGCGAGATCCTCGAGAAGGCGCTCGAGCAAGCGAAGCGCGGCCGCATCCACATCCTCGACAGGATGGACGCTGCGATCAACGCGCCCCGCGACGAGGTCTCGATCTACGCACCGCGCATCGTCACGATGCAGATCAAGCCCGACAAGGTCCGCGACATCATCGGCCCCGGTGGCAAGACGATCCGCGCGATCCAGGAGCAGACCGGCGCGCAGATCGACATCAACGACAACGGCACGGTCTCGATCGCATCGGCGGACGCCAAGGCGATCGATCAGGCCCAGGCGTTGATCTCGGGCCTCACGATGGAGCCGGAGGTCGGGCAGTTCTACAACGGCATCGTCAAGAAGATCGTCGAGATCGGTGCGTTCGTGGAAATCATCCCGGGCACCGACGGCCTCCTGCACATCTCGGAAGTCGCGAAGGAGCGCATCCGCTCCGTCGAGGACGTTCTCTCCGAGGGTGACGAAGTCATCGTGAAGTGCATCAAGGTCGATCGAGACGGCAAGATCCGCCTGTCGCGCCGCGAAGCCCTCGACGCCAATCCTGGCCCCGAGGACGTGCACAACTACATCATCTGAGCGGTAACATGGGGCGTGACCCCACGCGTTCAGATCAAGAAGCTGCGGCCCGACGCGATCGTGCCGCGCTACATGAGCGAGCTGGCGGCCGGATTGGATCTGGCCGCCGCGATCGACGGGCCGATCACGATCGAGCCTGGTGATCGCGTCGCGATCGCGACGGGCCTCGCGATGGCGCTGCCGCCCGGCTTCGAAGCGCAGGTCCGCCCGCGCTCGGGGCTCGCGAAGAAGCACGGCATCACGATCGTGAACGCGCCGGGCACGATCGACGCGGACTACCGCGGTGAAGTGCAGGTGCTCGTCATCAACCACGGGCGCGAGCCGGTGCGGATCGCGCCGGGCGATCGCATCGCGCAGATGGTGATCGCGCCGGTCGTGCAGGCGCAGATCGAAGAAGTCGAGGAGCTCGGGGAGACGGCGCGCGGCGCGGGTGGCTTCGGATCGACGGGGCGGTGACGATGGCGCGCCAGGGTCCACCGACCGACGAGGACGAGCTCAAGACCGAGATCTACGACTCGCAGCAGCGCGCGCGCGGCAAGAAGCCGACGAAGCGCGGGCACGAATCGGGCGAGCTGACGCTCGAGATCGGCACGCCGACCGCGATCGATCCGCCCAGGGAGCGGAGCGAGCCCATCCGTGTGATCTCGATGAAGACGCCCGGCGAGGTCGCCGCCGAGAAGAAGAAGATGACGGCAAAGACGCACCGGCCGGAGATCCGCGCGCTCTCCGACGTCGTCGGCCGGAGCGCGACGCCGCCGCAAGGGATGGGCAACTTCGCGCCGCCGGTGAACCATAAAGAGCGCAACGTGCGGAAGCTGCGGGACTGGCTCATCTGGGGATCGGTCCTCGTGATGATCAGCTGCGTCGTGATGCTGGGCGTCTGGTTCCTCGCCGGTCGGTGAAACTCGATTCACCGTGAGTGTCGGTGGGCTTGTCGCGCGGTGCGGTGTGCGGTACGACGCGGGCGAGCCGAGATGATTTCCCGCTACAGCCGACCCGATCTTGCTGCGCTGTGGGAGGACAAGTATCGCTTCGAGCTCTGGCTCGAGATCGAGGTGGCGGTCTGTCGCGCGATGGAGCGCGCCGGCACCGTGCCTCGCGGGAACGCGGACAAGATCCTCGCCGCGGCGAAGGGCAAGCTCGACCCGGCCAAAATCCTCGCGATCGAGGCGACCACGCGCCACGACGTGATCGCGTTTTTGACGCACGTCGAGGAGCTCGCGGGCGAGCCGGCGCGCTGGCTCCACCTCGGCATGACGTCGTCCGACGTGCTCGATACGGCGCTGGCGATCCAGACGGTGCGCGCGCTCGAGAAGATCGAGCTGCGCGTCGCCGAGTTGATGACCGTGCTCGTGAAGCGCGCGCGCGAGCATGCGAAGACGCCGATGATCGGCCGCTCGCACGGCATCCACGCGGAGCCGATCACCGCGGGGCTGACGTTCGCGCGCTGGCACGCGGAGGTCGCGCGCGCATCGGGCCGCATCACGCACGCGAAGCACGCGATCGCCGTCGGCAAGGTCGCGGGGGCCGTCGGCGTGTACGGCAATCTCGATCCGCAGATCGAAGCGGAGGCGCTCGGCGAGCTCCGGCTCGCGCCCGAGACCGTGGCCACGCAGATCGTCGCGCGCGATCGGCACGCGGAGGTGCTGTGCGCGCTCGCGATGCTCGGCACCGCGATCGAGCAGATCGCGCTCGGCGTTCGCCACTGGCAGCGCACCGAGGTCGGCGAGGCAGAAGAAGGTTTCACGGCGGGGCAGAAGGGCAGCTCCGCGATGCCGCACAAGAAGAACCCGATCCTCAGCGAGAACCTCACCGGGCTCGCGCGGCTGTTGCGCTCGTACGCGCAAGCAGGCCTCGAAGACGTCGCGCTCTGGCACGAGCGCGATATCTCGCACTCGAGCGTCGAGCGCGTCGCGATGCCCGATGCGACGATCCTCGCGGACTTCATGACCCATCGCGCGACCGGCCTCGTCGAGAACCTCGTCGTGCATCCGGCGCGCATGCGCGCGAACCTCGATCGCACGGGCGATCTATTCTTCTCCGAGGCCGTGCTGCTCGCGCTCGTGAAGTCGGGCCTGCCGCGCCAGGGGGCGTACGTGATGGTGCAGCGCAACGCGCTCGCGGCGATCGCAGAGGCCGCGGCGGACGGGCTCGTCGGTGCGAAGCCCGGCCGGTTCCGCGCACTGCTCGGCGCCGACCAGGAAATCGCCGCGCGCCTCGACACCAAGGCGCTCGACGCCTGCTTCGATCTCGATCATCACCTGCGCCACGCGAACACGATCCTCGAACGCGCCCTCGGAGGCCTGTGACGGACATCGATCCACTGCTTCGCTCGCAGCTCCGCCAGACGCTCGACGGTACGCCGTGGCAGACGATCGGCGGGCGCGCGCTCGAGCGCTACGACGGCAAGGTCCGCGATTGCTACATCGACCGCGATCGCGGCGAGCGCATCATCGTCGTGACCGATCGGATGTCGGCGTTCGATGCCGTCGTCGGCACGATCCCGTCGAAGGGCCAGGTGCTGAACCAGCTCGCGCAGTTCTGGTTCGAGAAGACCGGCCACATCGCGCCGAACCACATGCTGCGCGTCCCGGACCCGAACGTGATGATCGCGCGCGAGTGCGAACCGCTGCCGGTCGAGCTCGTGATGCGCGCGTACCTGACCGGCGTGACGGGTACGTCGATCTGGCATGCGTATGAGACGGGTGCGCGCACGTTCTGCGGGCACGCCCTGCCCGAAGGCATGAAGAAGAACCAGCGGCTGCCCGAGCCGATCCTCACGCCGTCGACGAAGGCGGGCAAGGGCGACCACGACGTCTCGGTCTCGCGCGAAGAGCTGCTCGCGATGGGCCGCATCTCGCCGGAGCTGTTCGAGCGTGCGGCGAAGATCGCGGCGGCGCTGTTCGCGGAAGGTCAGCGCCACGCGGCGACGCGCGGCTTGATCCTCGCCGACACGAAGTACGAGATGGGTCTCGCCAAGGACGGCTCGATCGTCGTCATCGACGAGATCCACACGCCGGACTCGTCGCGCTACTGGTACGCCGATGACTACGAGGCGCGGCTCGCGAGCGGCGAGGAACCTCGCAGCTTGGATAAGGAATACGTGCGCCGCTGGCTCAGGAACGACGCGAAGTGGTCCGGCGACGGCCCGCCGCCGACGATGCCCGACGACGTCCGTCTCGAAGCGGCGAAGCGCTACATCGCGTCGTACGAGCTCGTCACCGGCAAGCCGTTCGAACCCGACACGCGCGAGCCGATCGCGCGCATCGCCGCCGCGCTGGGGGCTGCCTGATGTCCCCGCTCTCACCACCTGTCCGCATCGGTCGTGGCGAACCGGTGATCCTTGTCGACACCGTGCTCCGCTGGGGTCCGTGTTGTGTTCTGACCGCGCGGCCCGTGTATGAGCCCGCGATCATCGTCGAGTATGTAGACGGACGTCATCAGATTCCGGCGATCACGTTCCGTCGAACGGAGCTCCCCAAATGTTGAAGTACCCCCGACCTGTCACCGCCGAGCCAACCGAAACCCCGGAGCTCGCCGCGGGATCCGCGCCGAACATTCCGATGTCGTCGTCGGTGATGGCCGCCATGATCACGCAGACGGCGGAGACGCGCGCCTTGTGTGCGCACGTCGCGTCCGCGATCGTGTCGAGCTCGGCCTCGACGTGTGGCTCGCGCGCTGCGATCGCCGCGGCATTCGATGACCTCAGCACGATGCAGTGCGACGCGGTGGGTGAGCTCCTTCGGGGGCGAACGTGCTGATCGTCCCGGGACGCGCGGCGCTCAGTGCACCGAAGCGCGCCCGTGCCTTCGCCAAAGCCAAGCTCTCCGCCCCCGGGGTCCTCGCGATCGACACGCGCTGGGTCCACCTCGTCGCCACCCAGCGTCCCCTGACGGCCGACGAAGCCGCGCAGCTCGAGCGCATGCTGTCGTACGGACCGCAGATCGCGTCGAGCTCGCCGGCCGGCGCGATGATCTCGCCGCCGGTTGCCACAGCGCCATCGCCGGATCGCCAGGTGTTCTGGGTGACGCCACGGATCGGCACGGTCTCGCCGTGGTCGTCGAAGGCCACCGACATCGCGCACGTCTGCGGGCTGTCGGCGATCACGCGCATCGAGCGCGCGATCGAGTACACGGTGTTCGGTCATCGCGTCGACGCGATCACGATCGGCGGCGTGCTCTCCGATCGCATGACGGAGAGCGTCGTCGTGCGCGAGCAAGACCTCGAATCGGTCGTCGCGCAGGGTGGCGCACCGCGCCCGCTCGGGTTCGTGAAGCTCGGCACCGATGGTGTTGCGACGCTGCGCGCGGCGAGCAAGCGGCTCGGGCTCGCGCTCGCCGACGACGAGATCGAGTACCTCGTCGACGCGTACGCAAAGCTCGGGCGCGATCCAACCGACGTCGAGCTCATGATGTTCGCCCAGGCGAACAGCGAGCACTGCCGGCACAAGATCTTCAACGCCGAGTGGTTTGTCGACGGCAAGAAGCAGGACCGCTCGCTGTTCCAGTGGATCAAGGAGACGACGGCGGCGAGCCCGCAAGGCGTGCTCTCGGCGTACACGGACAACGCGGCCGTCGTCGAGGGCAGCACGGCCGAGCGGTTCTTCCCCGACCCCGACGGCGTGTATCGCGGGCACCTCGAGCCCTCGCACATCCTCGGCAAGGTCGAGACGCACAATCATCCGACCGCGATCTCGCCGTTCCCCGGCGCCGCGACGGGCTCCGGTGGCGAGATTCGCGACGAAGGCGCGACCGGCCGCGGCGCGAAGCCGAAGGCAGGCCTCGTCGGGTTCACGGTGTCCGATCTGCGCCTGCCTGGCGCGCTCGAGCCCTGGGAAGCGCCGGAGTCCGGGATGGGTGCGTGGATCGGCAAACCGAGCCGCATCGCGAGCGCGCTCGAGATCATGCTCGACGGCCCGCTCGGCGGCGCCGCGTTCAACAACGAGTTCGGCCGCCCCGCGATCCTCGGGTACTTCCGCACGTTCGAGCTCGCCGAGGACAAATACGTCTCGCGCGGCTACCACAAGCCCGTGATGCTCGCGGGCGGCATCGGCGCGATCCGCACAATGCACGTGGCGAAGGCGCCGATTCCGCCGGGCGCCGCGCTGATCGTCCTCGGTGGTCCCGCATTCTTGATCGGCCTCGGCGGTGGTGCGGCGTCGTCGCTCGCACAGGGCGCGTCGGCCGAGGACCTCGACTTCGCGTCGGTCCAGCGTGACAACGCCGAGATCCAGCGCCGCTGCCAGGAAGTGATCGATCGCTGCTGGGCACTCGGCGAACAGAACCCGATCCTCTCGATCCACGACGTCGGCGCGGGCGGGCTCTCGAACGCGATGCCCGAGCTCGTGCACGACGCCGGTCTCGGCGCGAAGCTCGACCTCCGCAACATTCCGACGGGCGAGCCCGATCTCTCGCCGCTCGAGCTGTGGTCGAACGAGGCGCAGGAGCGCTACGTGCTCGCGATGTCGCCGGAGCGTGTCGAGGACTTCGAGCGAATCTGCAAGCGCGAGCGCGCGCCGTGGGCACAGCTCGGGACCGCGACACCCGATGGCAAGCTGTTGCTGATGGACGGCCGCGGCACGCCGCCCGTCGACCTGCCGCTCGAGGTGATGTTCGGCAAGCCGCCCCGCATGACGCGCAAGGCGGAGCCAGTGGCGCCGAAGCGCGCGCCGGTACGCGTCGACGGCACGGTCGCCGCCGCGCTCGATCGCGTGCTCGGTCTGCCGACCGTCGCCGACAAGACGTTCCTCGTCACGATCGGCGATCGCACCGTCGGTGGGCTCGTCTCGCGCGATTCGATGGTCGGCCGCTTCCAGGTGCCGGTCGCGGACTGCGCGCTCACGCTCGCGGGCTTCGACACGAACGCGGGCGAGGTGATGTCGATCGGCGAGCGCCCGCAAGTCGCGCTGCTCGACGCCGCCGCCGCCTCGCGCCTCGCGATCGCGGAGGCCGTCACGAACCTCGCCGCCGCTCCGATCGGTCCGCTCGGCCGCATCAAGCTGTCGTGCAACTGGATGGCGGCCGCGGGGCATCCCGGCGAGGACGCGCGCCTCTACGCCGGTGTGCGTGCGGCGAGCGAGTGCGCCGTCGCACTCGGCATCGCGATCCCCGTCGGCAAGGACTCGATGTCGATGCGCACGGTGTGGAAAGCGCCACCGGCCACGATTCGCCCCGCCTCGTTCGAGGACATCTCGACGCAGGAGATCGCGATCGGCGTGCTCGCGGATCTCGAGAAGGATCTCGGTCCGCCGTTGGACCCCGAGATGGCCGAGCTCGAGAAGCTCGCGCGCGAAGCAGCGAAGCGCGATCCGCAGAATGATCCGGCGCGCGAGCAGCTCGCGGAGCACGAGCGACAGCTCGCATCGCGCCGCCGGTCGTCCGCGGATGCCGCCGCCGAGCTTGGCGCCGAAACCGCGATCGGCGCGGCCGTCGCCATCGCGGACATCGTCGAGTCGCGGATCGCAGGCGGTCCGATGGCGATGCCTCCTCCCGTCGAGCGCCTGCGCGATCTCGTCGATCAACGCACCGTGGTCTCGCCGGTCACGCTCGTCGTGACGGCGTTCGGTCCGGTCACCGACGTGCGGGGCGCGGTGACGCCCGAGCTGCGCGGCGGCGATCGCGAGCTGCTCCTCGTCGATCTCGGCGCGGGCAAGAACCGGCTCGGCGGGTCCTGCCTCGCGCAGGTGTTCCGCCAGCTCGGCGACGTGCCGCCCGACCTCGACGATCCGAAGCGGCTCGCGGCCTTCTACACCGCGATCCAGGAGCTCGTCTCCGCGAAGCAGCTCTCCGCGTACCACGATCGCTCCGACGGTGGCCTCGTGGTCACCGTGCTCGAGATGGCGTTCGCATCGGGGCTCGGCCTCGAGCTCGACACCTCCGCGCTCGATGCCAACGCGTTCGCCGCGCTGTTCTCCGAGGAGCTCGGCGCCGTGATCGAGGTCGCGACCGCCGACGTCGGCGCGGTCCGCGCGAAGCTCGAGACGGCGGGCGCGAAGGTTCACGCGATCGGCCGCGCCGTTGCCTCCGACCACGTGCAGATCACGCACGGCGGCTCGCGCGTCATCGACACGAAGCGTACGCAGCTGCGCGCACGGTGGTCGCACGTCACGCACGAGATGGCGCTCCGCCGCGACGATCCGACGTGCGCCGAGGAAGAGCACGGGCTGCGCCTCGCGCCCGATGCACCCGGCCTCGCGGCGAAGCTCACGTTCGATCCCGACGAGGCGACGATCACGGCGCCGGCGATCGCGACGGGCGCGCGCCCCAAGGTCGCGATCCTGAGAGAGCAGGGCGTCAACGGTCAGATCGAGATGGCCGCGGCGTTCACGCGCGCGGGCTTCGACGCCGTCGACGTCCACATGACGGACCTGACGTCAGGCCGCTACGACCTCGCCGACTACCGCGGCGCCGTCGCCTGTGGCGGCTTCTCGTTCGGTGATGTCCTCGGTGCCGGTCGCGGCTGGGCACAGGCATTCCGCTACAACGCGCGTGCGAAGGACGTGCTGGCAAAGCTCACGTCGCGCACCGACACGTTTCTGCTCGGCGTGTGCAACGGCTGCCAGGCGCTCGCGGATCTCGCAGATCTCTTGCCGGGCGCTGGCCACTGGCCGCGCTTCGTGCGCAACCGCTCCGAGCAGTTCGAGGCGCGCGTCGTGCTCGTCGAGCTCGCCGACTCGCCGTCGCTGTTCTTCAAGGGCATGGCAGGCTCGCGCATCCCGATCGCGAACGCGCACGGTGAAGGCCGCGCGGAGCTCGATGTCACACAGCTCGCCGCGATCGAGAAGGCCGGCCTTGTCGCGGCACGCTTCGTCGACGGGAACGGCAACATCGCGACGACGTATCCCGCGAACCCGAACGGCTCACCCGCTGGCATCGCCGCGCTCACGACGCCCGACGGCCGCTTCACGATCATGATGCCGCACCCCGAGCGCGTGTTCCGCACCGTCCAGCTCTCGTGGCATCCCGACGAGTGGGGTGAAGACTCGCCGTGGATGCGAATGTTCCGCAACGCGCGCAGCTGGGTCTCGTAGCAGCCGGGCTGCGGTCGCGACGAGTGGGTGCTGCAATGTGCTGCACCTGCCAGCGACCTGCGCGCGCTGTCGTCATTCATGATGGCGGCGACTCACATGAGAATGCTTAGGTGGATTGGTGTCACGGTATTGGCTGTCGTCGCGCTCGCGGGCGTGTTGCATGCGGATGCCAAGGATGACTTGAGCCGCGCGAAGAGCGACTACGACTCGCTGCGGTCCAAGGTCGACGACGTGAAGGACAAGACGGAGAGGTTTCTAGACTCGAGTCGCGCGCTGCGGTCGATGGACAAGGAGCAGCTCGACAAGCTCGTCGAGCAGATGTGTCGCCTGGATACAGAGCCCAACGACGACGAGGTCGATCGACTGTCGCGCGATCTGCGCGAGCGCGCGATCGATACCGTGCGGCGCGAGTACGAGAAGACCATCGACGCTGGCGGGCGGATCTACGACCAGATCGAGCGCGTGATGAATGACGCGAAGGCGCTGCGCACGCGGGCGCGCGACCTCAAGTCGCAAGACGCCGTGAAGGACGATGCGGGACGACTCGCGGATGACCTCGACAAGCTCGTCGAGGTTGTCGATCGCCTGATGGAGAAGCTGCAGAGCGATCGGCGCACACTGGACCGGGTGAAGGAAGGCGTCATGAACGGCGCGAACAACCCGACGATCCGTGCGCGCATGGAGTACGGCAAGGAGAAGCACAAGAGCCTCCAGAGCTCGCGCAGCTGCGACGAGCGCGAGGTCGTGCTGTCCTCGGGTCGCCCAGATTGTGTGAAGTTCGACTCGGAGGCCTGCAAGGTGATCGAGTTCAAGCCGGATACGCACAGCGAGTCTGCCGCCCGCGAGCAGGCGAATCGATACGTCGACGACGTGCGGCGGAAGTTCAAGGACGACGATCGCGCGAAAAAGTGCAAGCGCGACGCAGACGGCTACCCGATCTTCACCGCCGTCGGCGAGACTTACCCCGCGTGCCGGAGCTGACGATGGCGAACCATGCCTTGGGTTGTGCGATCTACTTCGACACCGATCTGTCGGCTGACACCACGGCGCTGTTCGCGCTGTGGGACGCGCTGGCACCTGCGGCCAGCGCGGAGGTCACGCAGTGGATCACGGCGGAGCGTACGCAACAGGTGGGGAAGCCCGTCGCGTTCGACGCGAGCGCGTTGCGGCAGCGCATCGAGCACGGCGAGGCGGCATCGGTCGCCATCGAGACGGCGCCAAAGACTGCGGACGAAGAGCGCGTGCTCGTCCTCGCACAGACCACCCCCGCGGCGCGGTTGCGCGACGCGGTCCCACCGCGCCACTGGAAGTACAACCTCGTGGTCGCGCTCGGTGCGAGGCCACTCGAGCGGATCGGACGGCAGACGGCCGTGGACGCCGTTGTCGCCTGTGCCGACCACATCGGCGTGAAGGCCGGGGTGATGCACTGGACCGCGACAACGTCGTTTGCCAGTGGGCTCGCGATGGGCGCGGCCGGCGGTGGTCTCAGCGCTTCGGAGGAAGCGCGGATCACTGACAGCCTGTACTGGCGCTCGCACTGGGGCCGGATCGTTCGTGGCCCGGCGTGGGGCACGTTCCTCGGCAGCGCGCACGTGGAGCGGCTCGGCGGGCTGGACAAGCTGCGACCGAGTTGCACGCGTATCGTGCCGCTGCGCTCGGGCGGTGCGTTTCTGCAACTGACGAGCGTCGACGAGCCGATTCTCGACGGCGAGGATGACGACCGCATCGCCAGACTGCGCGGCGCGCTCGGCGATCTGGCGCCCGACCCCGCGTAGGCTTCGTCGCGGGTTGGGGTAGGTCCGGGACAGCCGAGGCCAACCGCGGTATCGTGTGTGTGCACCCCGAGAGTGCACCCGGTCCGCGGGAAGGGCTGCGCCCATCTCTTCATCGATCTCCGTCGACAATCCATCTGGACTGTCTTCCATGCCGGTAAGCGGACGCCGGCTCCTCGGAAGGTGGTCTATGCAGAAGAATCTCGAGCAACAGCGCAAACGCGCCAAGGACCTCCGCCGCGATCACGCGGCTGGTCACCCCGATGCGATCGCGCGTGTCGCCGCGCACGTGCAGCCACGCAGCGCGCGCCTCTCGCTGAGCGAGGCGCAGCTCGTCGTCGCGCGCGAAGCCGGCTTCGAGAGCTGGCCGAAGCTGAAGCACGCGATCTCCGCCGCGAGCCCCGTCGATCTCGAAGCGCTGCTCGATGCAGCAGTCGAAGGGCAGGCGATCACGATCGAGCGCACCGCATCGCTGCACCTCGCCGCTGCGCTCGGTGATCACGCACGCGTCCTCGAGCTCCTCGGCGAGAACGTCGACGAGCGGGGAGGGCGACGTGACTGGACGCCGCTGCTCTATATATGTTGTTCGCGGCACGGATGCGGCGATGCCCAGGTCGTCGACGCTCGTCTCCGCATGGTCCGCGATCTGCTCGCGCGCGGCGCGGACGTCAACGCGCGCGGTCGCGAGGTTGGTTTCGGCAGCGAGTACGTCGATGGCGAAGCTGTCGAGTCCTGGTCCGCGCTCGCCGGTGCCGCCGGGCGTGTCGGCAGTGCCGCGCTCGTTCGCCTGCTCGCCGAGGCCGGCGCCAGCGTCGAGCACGCACCGGCGCTCCTGAAGCAGGCGGTGTGGTCGCGCGATCAGCGCGTCCTCGACGCCGCGCTCGCCGCGCGGCCTCCCTGGTGGCAAGTGATCTGGGCGCTCGTCGCGTGCGCGGACCTCGACCTGCCCGCGCAGGCGCGCGTGCTCGTCCCACATGCCGAGTCGCCGAAGAGCCTCGAGCCCGGCCTGGTGCGCGCCATCCGCGAGGAGCGCGACGTCTCGTTGATCGAGATCCTGCTCGGTGACGACACGCCTTCGCCGCAGCGCCGCGCCGTCGAGGACGCGGCCTATCGCGCCGCGCGTAGATATCGCCACGCCCTCGCGGCCGCGCTGCTCCGCACACGCGGCGCGAGCGACGCCGTACTCTCGCCGGTCGATCGCGCGATCGCCGGCGAGCACATCGAGGCGCCGCTGCGCCTTCGCAATAGCGATCACGCAATGCTGAGCTGGGCGATCGCGAAGGGCCACCTCGAGCTCGTGCCGCACCTGCTCGCGATCGGCCTCGACCCGAACGTTCACGACGAACGCGGCGAGCTACCGCTACATCACGCGGTCCGCGCCCGTGCTGTCGACACGATCGACCGCCTGCTCGCGGCCGGCGCCAAGGCCGATGCCACGAGCTTCGACGGCGCGACGGCCTACGGCGAGCTCATCGACACGTCGCCGGCGATGTTCGAGCAAGCGGTCGACGCGATCGTCGCCGGCGATGTCGCCGCGCTCGCCGCGCTGCTCGACGACGAGCCCGAGCTCGTGCACGCGCGCTCGCCGCGCACGCATCGCTGCACGCTGCTCCACTACACCGCCGCCAACGGCACCGAACGCCAGCACTCGCCACCGACCGCGCCCGCGATCGCCGAGCTCCTGCTCGCGCGCGGCGCCGATCCGAACGCGACGTGCAAGCTGTACGGCGGCGGCGCGAACACGCTCGGCCTCATGCTCACGAGCGCGCATCCGCGCGAAGCAAAGGTCGACGGCGAGCTCGTCCGCGTCTACGTACGCCACGGCGCGCACATCGACGAGGACGAGATCAACACGCCCATCCAGTACGCGTCACCGCGCGCCGTAGAGGCGCTCGTCGATGCCGGCGCGCCGATCACGCTGCTCGTGGCCGCCGCGCTCGGCCGTCTCGATCTCGTCGAGCACCAGCTCGCAACGACGCCGATCGACCACTGCTTCGCCGACAACTACACCGCGCTCCACGCGGCCGGCGGCATGGGCCACCGCCACGTCGTCGAGTATCTGCTGGCCCGCGGAGCCGACCCGACCCTCGAGGACACGCGTTGGGGCGGCACGGCCGCCGACAAGGCGCGCCACTTCGGACACGACGAGCTCGCGAAGCTCCTCGACGCTACGTGAGCGGCAGCGACACCCGGAACGTCGAGCCGACGCCGGGTGTGCTCTCGACGGCGAGCGAGCCGCCGTGCGCGTGCACGATCTGTCGCGCGATGAACAGGCCGAGTCCGAGACCGCCGTACTGCGAGGGAACGGCACGCTCGAACTTGTCGAAGATGCGCTCGAGCTCGGACGCCGGCACCCCGATCCCGCGGTCGACGATCTCGAGCGTCGCGTGGGCGGCCCCGACCCGGCCGACGATGTCGATCGGCTTGCCGCGACCGTACTTGAGCGCGTTGACCAACAGGTTCGTCACGACCTGATCGATGCGGAGGCGATCCCAGTGCCCGACGATCGATGGGACGTCGACGGTCATGCGGGTGCCGACTTCCTCCGCGCGCACGCGCAGGCGCTGCGTCACATCGCGAAGGAGCTCCCCGAGGTCGACGGTCGTGCGCTCGAGGTGGAGCCCACCCTTCGCGACCTGCGCGTCGAGCAGCGATGCGATCAGCGACGATAGGCGCCAGGTTTCGCGGAGTGCGTCGTCGGCCATCACCCGGAGCTCGTCGCGTGAGGCGCCGCGATCGAGGAGCCGCATGAACTGCTGGAGCTGGAGGCTCACGTTCGTGACGGGCGTGCGGAGCTCGTGCGACGCGATGCTGATGAACTCGTCGCGGAACGCGAGGGCGTGTTGTGTGGTGGTGAGGAGCTCGTCGCGCTCGGTCTCGAGCCGCTTGCGCTCCGTGATGTCGCGCACGATGCTGAACAGACGGCGCTGGCCGCGCAGCGTGATACCGCGCGAGCTGACCTCGACCGGGAATTCCGTGCCGTTGGCGCGGCGGTGAATCGCCTCGAACAGGATTCCCGCCGCATTCGCGACCCTCATCTGCTCGGAGACGGCCGTGGGCGGCTCGATGCGTAGATCGAAGATCGTTCGACTCGTCAGGTCTTCATGCGTGTAGCCGTAGGTGTCCTGGGCCGCGCGGTTCGCATCCACGATCCGGCCCGTCTCGGCATCGATGAGCAAGAGCACGTCGCGTGCGTGCTCGAACAGATACGTTGCAAGCTCGGAGTCGTGACGCACCGGACGACGGAATGTACCGCGATCAGCGATCCGGACGTGCGCGCGTCCCAATCTTCGCTATCCGCAAGCGCGGCGCGAGCGCGGCGAGAGCGTGATCGATCGTTGCCGCGAGGGAGCCGTCATCCGGCACGCCGAGCGCGGCCAGTGGTGCCGTCACCCGCCGGTAGGCCGGAGACAGGAGTGCATCCGCATATGCTGCGTGCACGCGCGTGCGCTCGTTCGCATCGAGATGCTGCGCGTACTCCCGCGCGAGGTCGTACGACAGCAGCGCGTGGTGAGCCTCGTCGACGGAGATCTGCGCGAAGACGTCGCGTACGGCCGCATCGCGGGCGTGGGTCGCGAGGAACGCCGCGTGGATCGCCGCGACAGTCTCGCCGACGCAGCCTTCCACGGCGTTCTCGATCGCGCGGTCGACAAGCGAGAGCTCTCGCTCTTCGATCACCGGCGGGGACGGCTGCGCACCATAACGACGCGCGAGTGCGACCATCGCGTGCGCGTGTGCGAGCTCGTCCGCGATCGCGGTCCGCACGCGCGCCTGCAGCGCCACATCGGCGCCGAGCTCGACGAGCCCGCGATGCACGCGCGCGAACGCCGTCACCGAGGCCGCCTCCATCTGCGCTGCCCATGCGAGGTACGCGGCGACCGATGCAGGTGCCGCACACTCGACGGCAAGCCCCGCGGGTCGCCGGCCTGGCGCGCAGCCGGGCTCCTCGGGCTCGTCGGATCCGGACGGACGAGTGGTCTCCATCCACACGTCGCTGGTCTCGCCCTTCGAATCGACGCCACAGGCCTCGGCGTAGGGCACGTTGAAGACCTCGCGGCAGAGCTGGTCGCACGCTTTCTTGCCAGAGGTCTTCACGCACTGGTCGATCGTTCGCTGGACGTTTGCGGTCGGGACGGTCCTCACCCTACGCGTCGTTTGCGAGCAGGACGAGATCGAACCGGCGAGCAGCATCGCCACCACTGCCTGAATTGCTTCGAATCTGCGCATTACACCCAAGCTAACGCGCTGCGAGTGGCATCACCTGGAAACGAACGTTAACGTTCGGGCCCCCGCATACCGAGCTTCTCCATGCGAGAGCGCAGCGTGTTCGGATGGATCGCGAGGAGCTTCGCCGCGCCCTTCGGTCCATCGATGCGGCCGGAGCAGCGTTCGAGCGCGAGCTCGATGTGCGAGCGGATCGCGTCGTCGAGCGTCGGGAACTCGCTCGCCGTGCCGTTCGCGACGACGGCGTTGGCGACGGTGTTCACACCGAGCGCGCGCGGCACGTCGAGGCGCTTGCCCTCGCCGAGGATCGCGGCGCGCTCCATCACGGCGGAGAGCTCGCGAACGTTGCCCGGCCAGTCGTATGCCTCGAGGAGCGCGAGATCCGCGGAGGTCACGCGCAGTATGGCCGATGCACCGAACCGTTGGCCGGCACGCGCGGCGAAGTGCTCCGCGAGCGGCGCGATGTCGGCGGTCCGCTCGCGCAGCGGCGGCAAGCGAATCATGAAGACGTTGATGCGGTACCAGAGGTCCTCGCGAAACTGGCCCGCGCGGACCATCGCGCCGAGATCGCGATGCGTGGCGGCGACGATGCGCACGTCGACCTCGAGTGGACGCCCACCGCCGACGCGCTCGAACACGCCGTCTTGCAGCACGCGCAACAGGCGCACCTGCGCGGCGAGCGGCAGCTCTCCGATCTCGTCGAGGAACAGCGTGCCGCCATCCGCGCGCTCGAACCAACCGCGCCGCTGCGCGCTCGCGCCCGTGAAGCTGCCGCGCTCGTGACCGAACAGCTCCGAGTCGATCAGCTCGGCCGGAATCGCGCCGCAGTTGACGCGCAAGATCGGTCCGGCTTGATGCCCCGAGCGCTCGTGGATCGCGCGCGCCACGACCTCCTTGCCCGAGCCGGTCTCGCCGAGGATCAAGACCGGTGCGCCCGTGGGCGCGACCTGCTCGACCTGCTTCATCACCTCGCGCAGACCCGAGTCGGCGCCGACGATCGCGGCGCCGATGTCGCGGATCTGCAGGCGCTCGAGGGCCGCGGCCTTGTCGGCCTCCGCTGCCTCGCGCAGCTGCGAGAGCTCGCGACGCGCGCGCTCGGCCGCGAGCACCGCGGCGATCGGCTCTCCGATCGCGGCCAGCCGGCGCGCCTCGATCGCGCTCGCGCCACCGACGACGAGCACACCGCTCGCATCCGAGCCGGCGACGAGCGGCGCGAACGACCACACCCCTTCGGTCTCCGCGACACCACGAAGCAAGTCGCGGCCGATCGGCGCGTCGCTATCGGAGACATCGCCGGCCTCCATCCACGCCGTCACTCGCGCGAGCGCCGATGCCGAGAGCTCGGTGCGCGGACGCTGCGGGTGATTGACGCCGATCGATCCGCGCCGCACGCAGCCCACCGTCGCGAGGTTCCCGCCACGATCGAGCAGGCGAACGATCAAAACGTTCGCACCGAGGTCGTCGAGCAAGCTCGCGCCGGTCCGCGCGAGGAAACCCTCGAGCTCGACGGCCAGCGAGGCCTCGCGCCAAAGTCTTGAAACAACACTCATCGAGTTACGGCCGGTCGTGGGAGATACGAAATGTCGTGGGTGACCACGAGATATCGTGAAGCAGAGCATCTAATATAGCGGACACACTGTCAACACCCGCTGGCGTGGGCGATGCACGAGCCAGGGCCGTGGATCAGATCGTCCTCCTGATCGGCTTCACCAGCCTGTGTGCCGCCACCGTCAATGGTGCGCTCGGGTACGGCTACTCGTCGATCACGGTTCCGATCTCGCTGCTCGTGGTCGCGAGCCGCGTCCTCAATCCCGCGCTCGTGATGGTCGAGGTCGTGGTCAACCTCTACGCGCTCGTCATCGCGCGCCGCTCGATCCGCCGCGTCTGGCCGCAGGTCGCTCCCGTCGCGCTCGGCATCTTGCCGGGCGTCGCCGCCGGCAGCTTGATCCTCGCGTCGATCAGCGCGGACTGGGCAAAGCTCATCACCTACGCCGCACTGCTGCCGCTGATCCTGATCCAGGCCGCGGGCCTGCGCTTTCCAATCCGCCGCATCCGCACGGTCGGGATTCCGTTCGGCTCCGGCGTCGGGCTCCTGTACTCGCTGACCACGATCAGCGGCCCGCCGCTCGCCCTCTACTTCAACAACCAGGGCATGGCGAAGGACGAGTTCAAAGTCGCCCTCGCGCTGACCCGCTCGATCGAATCGACGACGACGCTGCTCGCCTACTTCGCGCTCGGCATGATCACGCGCGAGAGCGCCGCGCTCGTCCCGGTACTCGCACCGGGCGTGCTCGTCGGCCTGCCGCTCGGCTTCTATCTGATCCGCCGGATCGAGCACGAGACGTTTCGCCGCGTCTGCATGAGCTTCGACGCATGGCTGGTCGGCTTCGGCCTGTCGCGGGTTGTCGCACGCCTCGAGCTCGTGCCCGTCGTCTGGGCCTACCAGCTGCTCGTGCTGACGATCGTCATCGACGTGATCTTGCTGCGCACGTTCTTCCGCGCGCGACCGCGGAGTGCGCCCGCGATCCCAGCTCAGCTGTCGAGTGCGTGATACGTACGGGGCGTGAGACGCATCATCGTCACGGTCACGCTCGGGCTCGTCGCTGCCTGCAGCGGACGCGATTCGAAACCGCCCACGCCCACGCCGACGCCCGTCGCCCCGACGACGGCGCCGCCTGTTGCGACGACCCCGATCAACACAGCCGACGCGGTGGCGCAATGCATCGCCGTTCACGGCGAAGCGCACGGGGCGAAGATCAAGATCGGCGTCGACCAGGCCGCGAAGCTGTGGCGCACCGAGGACGGTGACCTCGCCGCGTTCTGCAGGGAGCAGTTCGTCGTCGATCCGAAAGCGCGCGATGCGCTGTTCGATCGGCTGCAGACGCTGCTCGAGCAGATTCGCGGACACAACCTCGAGATCGGTCGCACCTCGCGCTGGCACACCGAGGTCGACACCGGCCCGATGTTGCCGATCGACGGCCTCACCGCCTCGTACGATCCGAGCTCGCACGTCGTCGACGATCTGTTCAAATCGAAGGTCGCGTTCGCGGCGCTCCTCAACTTCCCGCTCACCACGCTCGAGATTCGCCTACGCGACGGTGGCACCTGGGACCGGCGCACGTGGGCCGAAGCGCGCCTGACCGGCTGGTTCGACACGCGCGTGCCGAGCGCGCTCTCGCAAGCCGCGACCGCGGCCGAGGTCGCCGCCGACCAATACGTCGCCGGCTACAACATCTGGATGCACCACGTCCTCGGCGAGGACGGTAAGCGGCGGTTCCCGTCGGGAAAGCGGCTCATCAGCCACTGGAACCTGCGCGACGAGCTCAAGGCGAACTACTCCGATGCCGAGGGCCTCGCGAAGCAGCGCACGATCGCGAAGCTCATGGAGCGCATCGTCACGCAGTCGATCCCGCGCGCCGTGATCGACAACCCGCACCTCGACTGGGATCCATTCGCGAACAAGACCACGCCGGGCCAGGAGGTCGAAGCCGACGCACCGAAGCGCACCGCCGCACCCAGTGACGAGCGAGAGCCCGACACGCGCTTCGAGATGGTGCGCGCGCACTTTCGCGCCGCGCGCGAGATCGACAAGTTCTCGCCGATCGCACCGACGCGGGTCCAGCGCGCGTTCGAGGGCGCCGAGATGCCCGAGCCGCGCGTGCGCGCGCTTCTCGTCGAGCTCCTCGAGTCGCCACTCGCCGCCGCCGCCGCCAAGGAGATGACGCAGCGACTCGGCCGCAAGCCCGAGCCGCACGACATCTGGTACGAGTTCGGCGTTCCCACCGTCGAGTCCGAGCTCGACGCGCTCACGAAGAAGCGCTACCCGACCGCGGACGCGTTCGCGAAGGACATCCCGCGCATCCTGAAGGAGCTCGGCTTCACCCCCGAGCGCGCGCAGTACCTCGCCGATCGCATCCTCGTCGATCCATCACGCGGCGCCGGCCACGCGATGGGCGCCGAGCGGCGCGGGGACAAGGCCCACCTCCGCACGCGCGTCGAGGCAGGAGGCATGGACTACAAGGGCTACAACATCGCGGTGCACGAGCTCGGTCACAACATCGAGCAGACGTTCTCGCTCTACGATATCGATCACACGCTGCTGGCCGGTGTCCCGAACACCGCGTTCACCGAGGCGCTCGCGTTCCTGTTTCAAGCGCGTGATCGTCAGCTCCTCGGCGTGCCGCAGAAGTCTGCCGAGGTCGAGCGGCTCGCCGTCCTCGATCACTACTGGAACACGCGCGAGATCGCGGGCTCGGCGCTCGTCGAGCTCGACGTCTGGAAGTGGCTCTACGCGAATCCCGAAGCGACCGCCGCGCAGCTACGCGAAGCGACGGTGCGCATCGCGAAGGAGACCTGGAACAAGTACTACGAGCCCACGCTTGGCGGCCACGACACCGTGCTGCTCGGCATCTACAGCCACACGATCACGTCGCCGATGTACCTCTTCAACTACGTGCTCGGTCACTTGATCGCGTTTCAGGTCGAAGAGCACCTGCACGGTAAGGACGCTGCGACGTTCGCGAAGGAGTTCGAGCGCGTGTGCCGGCTCGGCGCGATCTTGCCCGACCTGTGGATGCAGCAAGCGACAGGCAAGCCCGTCACCGCCGAGCCGATGCTCAAAGCAGCGGAAGCAGCGTTGCGATCAGCCCGGTAACGATCAGGCCGAGGTGCACGCGGCGGACGATCGTTCCCGTGCTGCGTTGATTCGTGATCAAGACGAGCGCTGCGGCGGCGCGCTTCATCGACAGCACGCCGGGGACGATCGCGAACAGCGTCGCGAGCGCGGCGATGCGCGCCATCAGCATGCCGTCGCCGAGGAATGCGCGCGGCCAGATCGTCGGCATCAGCATCAGCTCGGCGACGACGATCACCGCGACGGCCCAGCGTTGACCCGCGAGCAGCGCGGTCGCGGCCACGGCGAGCACTGCGGCGACCTCGGGTCCGTGCCAGCTCGACTGGGCGAAGGGCAGGGCGAGCATCGCGGCGCCCAGCGCCGTGCTCGCGACCCAGACATCATCGCGGCGGCGACGAAGGCGCGCGGTTTGTTGTCTCTCGGTGCGGGGGGTGGCGATTACGTCCGCCATATTGGAATTGTAATGGTTCGCTGACAGTTGTCGAGGCTTGTATTCAGGTCATTACAATTGGAGAAGTCGAAGCCTGCGTATTCACAGGGAAAAGTCCTGAAGATCCTTCTAGGACTTTCTGCGTTCGACAGCCGGATGCGCCTACGTTGGCTTCTGATCGCGGTCGTCATGAGCTCGCTCCTACCCTCGATCGCGTCCGCGCGGTCACCCGTTCGGCTCGAGCCGATCGTCGTCGACCAGAAGGCGCTCTACACGATCGGCGCTGCCGTCGCAGGCGGCATCTCCACGGGCAACCTCGTCATCGCGCTCTACAACCCCGACCCGATCCACTCGATCGAGGTGCCGGTTCGCGTCGTCGCCGACACGATCCAGTACGACTGGCTCACCGTCGAGATCAAGAACGCATCGACCTCGCGCGTGCTCCGCTTCATCCAGCCGCGCGAGCGCTCGACGGTGCAGACCGCTCGCATTCAGCCGCGCGGGCTTCACTTCGAGACGATCGATCTCGCTCCGCTGACGCGAGACTTGCCCGGTGGCGACTACGACGTGATCGTGCGCTGGGACGAGCAGGTCACGACGACGACGCTGTCGACGCACGAACCGCTCCGCTGCGGCCTCGCGTATTACACGCCGCCGAAGCAGGATTCATCGTCGAGCAAGCTGCCGTATGTGCTCGGCGGTCTCGCGATCGCGTCGCTGTTCCTCGGGCTCGTCGGGCTGCGTCTCGCTGACCGTGCTGGTACCGCCGTCGAGCGCGTGCCATGCTCGCCGTCATGACCGGAGTGGTTGCCGTCCTGATCAAGCTCGGCGTGCGGTTCGTCGTGTTTGGCCTCGCGTTCTGGCTGGTCGCGCGCAAGAACCCGAACGTCGTGATGCCCAACAAGTGGGCGACGCCGCTGATCGCGCTGGTGTTCGCGCTGCTCAACACGATCGTCTACTGGGCGCTCTCGCCGATCCTGAACCTCGCCACGATGGGTGCGGTCGGGTTCGCGATGCCGCTCGTCGCGAACATGATCTTCTTGCTCATCACCGAGCGGATCTTCCGCGCGAAGAAGTGGATCCAGATCAAGGGTCTGATGACCACCGTGTGGCTCGCGATCATCCTGACGGCGATCCACGGCCTGTGCTGGCTCGCGCTCGACTACATCCCGAAACACACCTGAGGCGCCTGGCGCGTTATTCGGCGACTTCGCGCAGCTTGCGGAGCAGCTCGCGCGCGGCATCGCAGTGCGACGCCGCATCCTTGAGCGACTGTCGAATCAGCTCGTAGCTCGCGCGCGGGATCCCCTGCGAGAACTGCTCGAACTCGCCCTCGGCCGCCATCACTTCGATCCGCAGGCTCGAGAGTAGATCGTTCAGCGAGGCCGATGTCTCCGCAGTCGCCGCCGCGATCTCGAGCGCGCGGCGAACCTTGACGCTGGCGGAGTCCATGTTGACCTGGTGCTCGGCGCGTTCCATGCGAGCCTTCAAGTTGTCGCGCTCGATCTCCATCATCGAGAGATCGTTCTCGAGGTCCTCCATGCGGCGCGCGGTGTCCTGATTGAACTTGTTCGCGCGATAGACACGCAGCTCGGTCTGGAGCTGCTCGACGCGGCGGCGCAACACGCGAATCTCGACGTCCGCTTCCGACGGACCGGCGATCGAGGGCGGCGGTTGCTGCGGGAGTGGCGCGACGGCCGGATTCATCGCGGAGGCGTTGATCGCGGCGACGTGACCCGTCGGGCCGACGGAGGCGATCGCGCCCATACCGTGATGCTGCATGAGCGGCGTCCCACCGGAGGGCGGCGCGGCTTGTGCGCCGCCCATGTCGACGAAGCGGAGCCAGAGGCTTCCGCAGCGGACTGCATCGCCGTGCTTGAAGAGATGGCTCTGCACGCGCTGCTCTTGGAAGTAGACGCCGTTTGCCGACGACAGATCCTCGAGCACGTAGCCACCACCTCCCCAGAAGATGCGCGAGTGATGTCGCGAGACCATCGCGTCGTCGGTGCGAATCGCGCAATCCATGGCACGACCGACCTTGATCTCGGTCGACGCGAGATCGAGCGATCCCTCGATGCCCTGAGCATCGCGCCAGAGGAGCCGGGCCACGTCCGAAAAAGGTAAGCTAACCCCACGAGATCCACAAGTTTGCTACTGGGGATCAGCCCAGCATGGTAAGTCGAGCCCATGTGCGGCGTCTTTGGCATCCACGGACACGATGAGGCGTCAAACATCGCGTACCTGGGGATGCACGCGCTCCAGCACCGCGGGCAGGAGTCTGCGGGCCTGGTCGCGGCCATGGACGGTAAGCTCAGGCGCCACGTGGCCATGGGCCTGGTCTCGGACTCCTTCAACCGGGATGCCCTGGCGAAATTGCCTGGCCGGACGGCCATCGGGCACATCCGGTACTCCACGGCCGGCACCTCGGAGCTGCGGAACGCCCAGCCGTTCATGTTCGAGTACGCGGGCGGCAGCCTGTCGATCGCGCACAACGGCAATCTGGTGAACGCGCCCGAGCTTCGCGCGGAGCTCGAGGCCCAGGGGTCGATCTTCCAGACCTCGAGCGACACCGAGGTGATCGTGCACCTGATGGCCAAGGCCAAGGAGCCCGACATCATCGGCAAGCTCAACGCGGCGCTGCGGCGCGTGCGCGGTGCGTATTCGCTGGTGCTGCTCACGAACGACGAGCAGATGATCGGCGTGCGCGATCCGAACGGCTTCCGCCCGCTCGTGATCGGCCGGCTCAAGGGCTCGTTCGTGCTCTCGAGCGAGACCTGCTCGTTCGACCTCATCGAGGCGGAGTTCATCCGCGAGGTCGAGCCCGGCGAGATCGTGCTGATCGAAAAGGGCGGGATGACCTCGCACCGGATCATGGCGCCGGCGGAGCAGCCCACGTTCTGCGTGTTCGAGCACGTGTACTTCGCGCGGCCCGACAGCCTCGTGAACGGCAAGAGCGTCTATCGCGCGCGAGAGAAGATGGGCATCGCGCTCGCGAAGGAAGCGCCGATCGAGGGCGATGTCGTCATTCCGGTGCCGGACTCGGGCGTGCCCGCGGCGATCGGTTACGCGAAGGAGAGCGGCATCCCGTTCGAGCTCGGCCTCATTCGCTCGCACTACGTCGGTCGCACGTTCATCGAGCCGCAGGATTCGATCCGCCACTTCGGCGTGCGCCTGAAGCTGTCGCCGGTGCGGTCGGTCGTCGACGGCAAGCGCGTGATCGTCGTCGACGACTCGCTCGTGCGCGGCACCACCTCGCGCAAGATCGTCAAGATGCTGCGCGGCGCGGGCGCCCGCGAGGTGCATCTGCGGATCAGCGCGCCGCCCACCACACATCCGTGTTTCTACGGCATCAATACGCCCACGCGGTCGGAGCTCGTCGCGGCCTCGCACACCGTCGAGGAGATCGCGCGCTACGTGACCTGCGATACGCTCGCGTACCTCTCGCACGAGGGCATGATGACCGCCGTCGGAACGCCGGGCGGCGCGGGCTTCTGCTCGGCCTGCTTCACCGGCAACTACCCGGTCGCGCTCGGCACGTCGGACCTCGTGCAACTGCGCTCGATTCCGCGCACGGCTCGGGTATAAAGCCGCGATGCCGATCGAGAGTGTCGATACGCGCGCCGTGCGGGCGCAACTGAAGGAGCTAGGCCAGAAGGCTGAGGAGCTCCGGAGGTTACTTTGACGTCGATCAGAAGCGCCTGAAGATCGAGGAGCTCGAGTCCATCTCGGCGCGGCCCAACTTCTGGGATGACCAGAAGAAGGCGCAGACGCTGCTGCGCACCAAGAAGCAGCTCGAGGGGATCGTCGTCGGCTACGACTCGCAGCTGCGCGCGCTCTCCGACGCCGAGGTCCTGCTCGAGCTCGCCGAAGAAGCGAGCGACGAAGGCAGCGCGAAGGAAGCCGAGGCAGCGGTCGGCAACGTTCGCAAGGCGCTCGACGAGATCGAGTTCAAGCGCATGCTCTCGGGCGAGCTCGATGCCGGCGGTGCGCTCGTGCAGATCAGCGCGGGAGCCGGCGGCGTCGACGCGAGCGACTGGGCGCAGATGCTGATGCGCATGGTGATCCGCTACGCGGACCGCAAGGGCTGGAAGGTCGAGGTCCTCGACGAGCAGGCCGCCGAAGAAGCCGGCATCAAGACCGCGTGGTTCACCGTCGCGGGCGACTTCGCATACGGCCTCTTGAAGGCAGAGAACGGCGTGCACCGCCTCGTGCGCGTCTCGCCGTTCGACGCGAACGGCCGGCGCCAGACGTCATTCGCCGCGATCACCGTGACGCCCGATATCGACGACGACATCGAGGTCAACATCGACGAGAAAGACGTCAAGGTCGACACCTACCGCGCAGGCGGCGCCGGCGGTCAGCACGTCAACAAGACGGACTCGGCCGTGCGCCTCACGCACTTGCCGACGGGCATCGTCGTGCAGTGCCAGAACGAGCGCAGCCAGCACGCCAACAAGGACAAGGCGTACAAGATGCTGCGCGCGAAGATGTACGACTACGAGCTCGCGAAGCGCGAAGCAAAGGCCGCCGAGGATGCGAAGTCACGCCTCAAGATCGAGTGGGGCTCGCAGATCCGCAGCTACGTGCTGTTCCCGTATCAGCAAGTGAACGATCACCGCACCGAGCTGAAGACGAGCGACGTCTCCGGCGTGCTCGACGGCGATCTCGACGAGCTGATCCGCACGTACTTGCTGCAGGCCGCCGACATGCAGAAGAACTAGGCGCCGGGCTTCATCGCCATCGCCTTCGCGAAGGCGGGGCGCGCCTGCAGCTCGTCGAGCCAGCGCGTGACGTTCTTGTAGCCCGAGATGTCCATGCCGATGAACGTGCGGGCCGCATCCGCCCACGTGAAGTTCATGATGTCGGCGATCGAGAAGTCACCGGCGAGGTACTGCGTCTCCCCGAGCCGCTTGTCGAGCACGCGCAACAGCCGCTCGGTCTCCTTCGTGAAGCGCTCGATCGCGGGCGGGACCTTCTCTTGCGCGTACTTCGTGAAGTAGCCGAGCTGGCCGATCATCGGGCCGGTACCGCCCGCGTTGAAGAACACCCACTCGAGCGCGGTGTAACGCGCGTGGCCACTCGCCGCGAGTAGCTTGCCGGTCTTGTCGGCGAGGTACGTGAGCACCGCGCCGGACTCGAACACCGTGATCGGTTTGCCGCCCGGACCTTCGTGGTCGACGACCGCGGGAATCTTGTTGTTCGGATTGATCGCGAGGTACTCGGGCTTCATCTGGTCGCCCTTCGTGATGTCGATCCAGTTCGGCTTGTAGGGCAGGGCGAGCTCCTCGAGCCCGATCAGCAGCTTGAAGCCGTTCGGTGTCGTCCACACGTACGCGTCGATCATGCGGACACGCTAGCAGGTGAACACGTCGTAGCGTGCTCGTGCGCGCTCGATTGCTTTCGCCTGGCGCGCATCGAGTCTCGCGAATGGCTCGACCGAGACGCGGCCGCGCGCGCGCCGCCACATGCCGACGATGCGGCCGTCGACGGCGACACACCACGCGAGGCCGTTCAGCGTCTTCGTCACGTGCTTCGCTGCGACCATCGCGCTGCGATCGCGATAGCCGACGGTGAATTCGTCCCACGCAGACAGGAGCTGTGCGCTGCCGGCCCTCGCCGTTTGGAGAGGTCCGCTCCAGTACTCGCCGTGCGATTCGAGGTCGGCGCGGACCATCTCGACCGCGCGCCGCGATTCGGTGAGGTTCAGGCCCGTCCACCACGCGAAGTCGTCGACGGTCGCGGGCCCATGGCCGAGGAAGTAGCGGCGCGCGAGCTCGGCGAGTGCTTCGTCGCCGTCGACCGTGCGCGAGCTGGGGATCCATTCGTCGAGCAACGTATATGTCGCCTGCTTGCCGCGATGCGCGCCGAAACACAGCAGTCGCTCCATCGCGAGCGTGGTGAGGATGTGCGTGCCGCGCTGATCGCCGGGCGCGATCTTCGCGCGCGCGAGGATCGCGTACATCTCGGGCCGGGTGAGCGAGTTGCCGCCGGCGAGGTGCTTCTCGAACAGGGTGCGCGCCTTCGCGAACGTCTTCGCGTCGAGGCCGAGCTGGCGGTGACGACCCGCCGCGCGCTTGAGCACGCGCGCTGCGAGGAATGCGGTGAGCCAGCGAACGTCGTCGCGCGCGACGACGTGCAGCGTGCCGCGCATCGGCCACGTCCGCACGATCTCGCGATCGGCGAGCGCGCGCTCGACATCGGCGCGCGTCGCGTCGGCGGTCCGCTGTCCGATCGCCCACAGGCCGGCGGCGTAGTCCTGCGCCTGCACCGCGACGAGCCCGCGCACCACGTCGACCGGCGTCGCGAAGTACGGCGCCACGAGCCGCTGCGTCGCGAGCCGAGCGCGTGCGATGTCGAGCGCCACCCGCGAACCATATGACAACCCGGAGGAATTAATTATGTCGGACAGGTCGGACAGGCCGGACACTCACTGCGGGACGGGGCCGACGATTCCGTGACCGCCGGCGATCTGCGTGACGTCGAGACCGGCGATGCCCGCCTTCAGCTCGACGACACCGGCGGGGTTCGGCGGCAGGCCCGGGCTGTAGATGTCGCTGACGAACACCGTCTTCGTGCTCGGTACGTACGCGACGAGCATGTCCGCCGCGTGCGTGGACTCGATCGCGACGACGCGGACCGGACGCGCCGCGTCGGCGATCACGAACGTCGTGTTCGGCGCGACGACGTCGAACACGGCGCTGCGCGGCGACTGTGACAGCTCGTCGGGCTCGAGCGTGCGCGCGGCGCGGAATGCGCGGGCGAAGTAGGGGCGGGCGGCCGCGCCCACGACGATGCGTGCACCGCGGGCGACGAACGTGCGGAGCGCACCGACGTGATCGCGGTGATGGTGCGTCGCGACGACGTGCGTGACCGACTTGGTAGGGATGTTCTGCTTGATCCACGCGTACAGCGCCTGCGCGCGCGCCTCGTAGAGCGGCGCCTCGATCACGACGACGCCATTTGCCTGCTCGACGACGAGCGAGTGGTGCGAGCCGCCGCGCAGGTGCCACACGCCGTTGCCGAGTTGCTGCGCCTCGACAAACGTCTGCAGGCCATCGAGCGGGACGCCGAGCCCGGCGAAGCTCTCGTGGAACTGGCCGTTGCGCGCACCGCGCGCGGCGTCGGGCTCGCTGTGGGAATAGTCGCCCGCGGGGAGCGCGAACGTGGCGTCGGAGACGGGCCCATCGGTCACGATCGCGTCGCGGCGCTCGGCGTGTGCGGGCTCGCCACCGACGGCGATGATGACGTCGGCCGGGAACTTCAGCGCGCCGTCGTCCCACGTGCGCCAGCCCTGGTAGTGGACCTCGACCGGCGTGTCGCCCGCGACGTAGTCATTCTCGATGGTCGCGAGCTCGACGATCTCGCCGCTGAAACGATCGACGAACAGCGAGATCGGTCCGGCTGGATCGGCGACCTCGATGCGATGACGGAGCTGCCCGTCGCGCAGTGCGACGCCGGCATCTCGCGCATCGAGGACGCCATCCTCGATGTCGTGCAGGATCAACACGGGATTCAGCAGGCGCTGCTGGCGACGCGTCGCCGCCCAGCGATCCGACGAGAGCGGGCCGCCGGGCGTGCCGAACACGCTCTCGACGCCCTCGATCGCGCCGCGCGTCCCGTCGAGGATCACGCTGTACTGCTTCATCGCGCCGAACAGCGGGATCGTGCGCGCGTAGTCGATGCGCAGGCGCCCGTCGAGGTCGGTCGTGGTCACGGACGTGAACGTCGAGATCGGATGCGCGCCATCTTCGGGCACGTAGCCCTCGAGCGTCATCAGTCGCTCGCCGCTCGCCGAGATCCGGAACGAGCGCGTGGTATCGAGCGCGTCCTTGCCGCCGACACCGGCGTACGCCTTCTCGATCGGCGAGAGCGCTGGATCGAGCCCACCGGGGCCGGCGGGTCCGGTGTCGCCGGTACAAGCAACGAGCACGAGGAGGAGGGAGGTTTTTGTCATGGCCCCTCCAGACACGGGTCCGCGAAGGGCTTGCACGAAAATCGACAACTACTCGGTCGGCCTGAGAATTCGGGACAGCGTCACGTCGAGGTCGCTGCGCACCGCGCGGATCAGGCTCGCGACGTCCGCATAGTTACCGCTCGCGCCGAGCACCTCGCCGAGCCGGCCGTGCGTGTCGCTGACGATGGATTCGCGCAGCGTCGCGAGCCAGCGCGAGACCGTCGACGCGTGGACACCGTACATCTGGCCGAGGCGATCGAGACCTACCCGATCGAGGTAGTAGAGGCGCAATAGGTTGCGATCGCGCGCGTTGTCGAGCGCTTCGAACGCCGAGCGAATCGCGTGCTCGACCTCGCGCTTGTACTGGTTCTTGATCGCGGCGAGCTCGGGGTCGACGACGGCGGCGATCAGGTCGTGATCGTCGTCGGCAATCGGCCGCTCCGGGCGCGCCTTGCGCGTCAGGTTGAGCGCGGTGCGCAGCGCTGCGACGCCGAGCCAGCGGCCGAGCGCCGACTGTCCTGCGTACTGCGCGAGCCGCGGCCGGTCGCCGACGAGCAGCCGCTGCGCGAGCTCCTGGTGCACTTCGTCGACGAGGTCCGCGGGCTTGCGCAGCTCCGCAACTGCGCGCTGCGCCTCGGCGCGGATCATGCGATCGACGAGCTTCTCGGCGGCCGGATCGCGCCCGAGGCACGCCCACGCGAGGCCGAGGTCGGCGAGGTGGCCGCGATCGAACGTGGCGAGGTCGAGCTGCGCGAGCCGGTCCGCGATCGCGACGGGCGCGAGCTTCACGCCGGGGAACGCGGCGGCGCATGCGGCGCTGACCTCGCTCGCGATCGAATCGATCATCTGTGCGCATGCTACCGTGGTTTCGCGCAGCCATGGATCACCTCGCCGAACAGCGCGTGCTCGATCTGATCGGCGGCGGGCTTCCCGAGCCGGTCGCACTCGCGGCGCACGAGCACCTCGATCGCTGCACGGAGTGTCGCGCGGTCGTCGCGAACGTGCTGCGCAGCGGCGAGCAAGTTGATGACACGCTCGCGCACACGCCATCCGCATCGACCGTCGCCGAGCAGCCGGCCGCACTGCGCGCGCCTCGTCCGGCGCCCGTCGATCAGATCGAGGAGTACAAGCTCCTCGAGCAGGTCGGTCGCGGCGGTATGGGCACCGTCTACCGCGCACGCGACACGCTGCTCGATCGCGAGGTCGCCATCAAGCTGATCGCGCGCACGAGCTCGGACGTCGCGCGCCAGCGGTTTCTCGTCGAGGCGCGCGCGGTCGCACGGATTCGCCACCCGAACGTCGTCGTCGTGCATCGCGTCGGCGTCGACGGGCAGCGCCCGTACATCGTCTACGACCTCGTGCGCGGCCACACCCTGGCCGATCTGCGCCCGCCGATCCCGTGGTTCAAGGTGCTCGAGTGGAGCGTCGGCATCGCGCGCGGGCTCGCCGCGGCGCACGCGTGTGGCGTCCTGCATCGCGATCTCAAGCCCGCGAACATCATGCTCGACGAGCACGACGACATCGTCCTCGTCGACTTCGGGCTCGCGAAGCTCGAGGCCGAGCTCGCGCCCGCACCGACCGGCGCACTCCGCGCGGGCAACATCACCGAGACCGGCGCCACGCTCGGTACGCCGCGCTACATGGCGCCCGAGTCGTGGCAGCGCTCGTCGCCGACGCCGCAGACCGACTTCTACTCGTTCGGCCTCGTGCTCTACGAGCTGATGTCCGGAACGTTGCCGTTCGCGGGCGCCGAGCTCGCTGAGCTCGCGCGCGCCGTGTGCGAGACGGACCCGCCGCCGCTCGCGAGCGTCGCGCCGTGGGTGCCGAGCGTGCTCGGCGAGCTCGTCGATCGCTGCATCGCGCGCGAGCCGGCACTGCGCCCGGTCTCGGCGGGCACGCTGTCCGAGGAGCTCGAGTCGATCCAGCGCGGCCGCGCGTTCGAAGGCTTCGAGCGCGATCGCGTGCGCCGCGTGCCGCACGGCAATCCGTATCCGGGTGCGAAGGCGTTCGGCTACGAGCACCAGGGCGTGTTCTTCGGGCGCAGCGTCGAGCTGCGTTCGCTGATCGATCAGCTGCGCACGCGGCCGCTCGTCGTCGTCGCGGGCGATGCCGGCGTCGGCAAGACGTCGCTGTGCATGGCCGGCGCGCTGCCCCTCGTCGCGCGCGGTGCGCTCGCGGGCGCGCGTAAGTGGGTGCCGGTGCCGTTCGCGGTAGGCACCGACCCCATCGCCGCGCTCGCCACCGCGATCGGCGCGCACGTCGAGCGCGACCCCGCGGATCTGCCGCGCCTGCTCCGCGACGATCCGATGCCCGTGCTCGACGAGTTTCGCGCGGGCCATCGCGGTGGCTGCACCGCACACGTGCTGTTCGTCGACGATCTCGACGCGCTCGCGCAGTTGCCGCACGACGAGGCCCGCCACTTCGCGACGCTGCTCGCGAAGCTGTGCGAGCCCGCGCCCGCGCTGCGCGTCCTCGCGACGCTGCGCACGAGCGAGATGATCAGTGTCGCCCAGTTGCCGGGCCTGTCGAACGTCGTCGGCCCCGCGCTGTTCCTCTTGCTCGAGCCGCGCGAGCCGGCCGCGCTCCGCGAGATCATCGTCGAGCCAGCGCGCCTCGCCGGTCGCACGATCGATCCCGGCGTCGTGCAGTCCCTCGTCGATCTCCCGCTCCGCACACTCGCGCCGCGCCTCGCCGCGCTGTGGGACGAGCTAGTGTGACAGCCGGCGCGCGAGGTCTGCGAGCTCGACGCGCGCGCCGTCGAGCTCGATCGCGAGGTTCGCGTACGCGACGCGTAGTTCGCCCGCACCGCCGGTGATGACGACCGCACCGTGATCGGCGCGCGCGTCCTGAATATCCGGCTCGCTCGCCGCGATGTCCTCGAGCTCGTAGATCAGCGGCTCGTCGTGCGGCTGGTAGCGAATCGCGTCGCAGCCCGCGAGGAGCAGCTTCGCGCGCACCGACAGCAGCTCGACGGTGATACCGATGACATCACCGTCGCGCTCGATGCCGACGATCGTTCCGCCCGCGAGCAGCTTCCAGGGCTTGGGATCGTCTCCCGAGGTCACCTCCCCAGCTTACTGCTTCGCGCCGGAGTGCGTCGGCTCTTCGCGACGCCGACGACGCGACATCTCTGTCGTGTTCGTTTGGGGGCCACGGATGTGACAGTCACAAGCGCGGGAAACCTTGCGCGCGGCGTTGGCGCCCGCGTTGCAAAACGCGCCACGCATGAAACACCTCCTATGCCTCGTTACCCTCGCTGCGACCGGATGCATGACTGCCGACGAAGACGTCACGCTGTTGACGCAGGATGCGTACTACCTCGCCGTCTTTGCGCCAGACACCGCGCCCGAGGACTGTCTGGCGCACCCCGATCCGCGAGGATGTCAATTCGCGATCACGCTCTGCAAAGATGGCCGCGCCGCCGAGCGCATCGGGGACATCATCAGCAGTGGAACGTACGAGCTGAACGGCAGCGTCGCGCACGTGGCGGTCGATAACTATTCGTTCGAGTTCGACGTGGCAACGCGGGTGAGGTCCTCCGATTCACCGAAAACCACGTGGGTCCTCGACACCAAGGATCTACACAAGACGTTCAACTTCGATACGATCGACTGCACGCGCTGACAGCATCTCCCAGCTACTGCTTCACGCCGGTGAAACCCGTCGTGAACTTCAGCTCCGCGCCGACGAGCGCCGCCTGCGTCGTGCCGTCCATCTGGCCGACAAACACGCACGCGCCCGCATAACCGATCGTCACGAGGCCGCCGTTCATCTCCGTCGCTTCCCAGTCCTCGCCCTTGTCGCCGACCGTCACGAGGTCCGCATCCGCGAGCGAGTAGCCGAGCAGCGCGCAGTTGATGCCGTTCGTGACGATGCCGGCGCCGAGGTAGAGGCGGAATGACTCGCCCGCTTCGCCGATCACGCCGAACGTCTCGCGCGTCTTCACGGTGACGTCGCTGTTGCAGACGAGGTCGCAGTTCGGGTTGCTCGTGCCGATGCCGCACGTGCCGGGCGCCGGCTTCATGAGCTCGCCGCTGCACGACGCCGACGGCAAGTTCACGATCATCTGGTGCTGGTGGTTCACGTCGCGCTGCTCGATCAGCACCTTGCTCGGCCACGCCTCGCTCGGGCACACGATCTCCGGCCGCGAGCAGTCGAGCCCGAACGTGTAGGGCTTGCCCTGATGGTTGATCGTGACCTGGCCGCCCGCCGCGCCGAGCTCGGCGTTGTAGACCGCGCCGCCGATCTTCACCTCGACGCCAATCACGTCGTCGTACGTGATGCCCCACGTGCCGCGCACATCGGGTGCGGGTGACTTCGAGCCGGCCGCGCAGCCGTCGCCCTCGGCACCCATCATGAGAGGAAGCGCAGCCGTGATCGGGAGAAGCAGGAGGCTCTTGTTACGCATGACCAGACGTTCTTCAAACGTCGGACCACACGGATCTCACGCCGTCCCAGGCACTTGGCTGCTGTGGGACTGTTGGGAAAGACCCCATGAAGCGCCGGGCACGCCGCCAATCCCGACGCCAGAAAGTCACCGCGAACCAGGGTTCACGAACGATGACAAGCGTTACTTGGCGCTGCCGCTACCGCTGCCGACCGCAGGCGGATTGTCGAAGTCGGCGAGCGTCTGCTTCGCCTTCGCGAGCGCGTCGGGGTTCGCGTGCCCGACAGGCATCGACTCGTAGAGCTTCACGATCTGCTCGCGCATCGATCGCTCGGTCGGCTTGTCGTTCATCTTCGCCGCGATCTCCGCGCGCTGCGCGAGCACGCGGACCTTGCGCGGCCCGTAGGCGAGCGCGAGCGCCTGATCGGTACGCTTCGCCGCATCCTCGAGCTTGCCGGCCTTGAGATAGATCCAGCCGAGGCGCGCGAGCGGGTCGTATTCCTTCGGCAGATCCGCATGCGATTTCTCGAGGGCTGGCACGAGCTCGAGGGGCTTCTCGAGGAACACGTAGACCTCGGCGCGCGGCCAGTTGTAGGTCATCGCGGCCATCGGGTTCGCTGCCTTCGCGGCCGCTTCGTCGAGCATCGTGCGCTGTGCTTCGGCGACCTGCTTCGCCTCGTCCTTGCGATCGAGCAGCACGAGCGTCTCGCGCAGGTACATCATCACGTCGGAGCGATCGTCGACGGACATCGGCGTGGCCTTGTCCGCGGCGAGCTGTTGCCAGCGCACGACCGCACGCTCGCGCAGCGCCTTCACGCGGTCGGCCACCGCCGGATCCTTCTTGAGGAGATCCGTCGCGCAGCCCGTCGCAGTCGAGAGAAAATCACTCGCGCTCGCGGCGTTGCCGTTCTCGTCCATGTACTTCTCGCCGGTCTCGATGCAGCCGGCGACGTCCTTGCGCTTCGACTTCGTGCCGATCAGCGAGACGAGCGCGTCCGCC
Organism: Myxococcota bacterium; assembly: GCA_030857175.1. GTDB lineage: Bacteria > Myxococcota_A > Polyangia > Haliangiales > Haliangiaceae > JABFXX01. The sequence continues at coordinate 294,097 of JALZOJ010000003.1, forward strand.
TTGCGCGGCCACTCGGGCGGCGCGGCTGCGAGTGCCGCGACGAGCTCGGACTCCGCCTTCGCGAGATCCTTCGCGGCGAGCGCGCGCTCCGCGTTCAGCAGATGTTCGTCGGGCCCGACCACGCCGCCCTTCATCGCGCGCGTGCCGGCATCGAGGAATGCATGAAACTGCGCGACGCTCGCGGCGCCGATGAAGCGCGCGAGCACGCTCTCGTCGTGACCGATGACGTAGAACGTCGGCCACGCGGACAGCGGGAACTTGTCGACCGCCGCGGCGTTGACCTCGCGATCGGTATCGAGCGCGACGAATACGAACTTGTCCGCATCCGCCTTGAACGATGCGTCCATGAACACGGTCGACTGCATCGACAGGCACGTGTGGCACCACGGCGCCCAGAGATCGAGGACGAGCGGGACGCCGCGCTGCTTCGCGCACGCGAGGGCGCCGGCGTAGTCGTCGTGAAACCAGGTGAGCGGGCCCTCTACCTTGGCCTTCGCGCACGCCGCGGCGGTAGGTTTCGGCTTCGGCTCGTCCTTGTTGCAGGCGACAAGGCCCGCGTTGACGACGACGAGCGCGAGAACGACCAGCCGACGCATGGCTGCGTGATAGCACGCCGTGTTGTATGGTGCGCCGCCATGGCCACGCAGGACCCCGCAGAATCACCAGAATCCACGCTCGAACGGATCATGGGTGAGCGGCGCGAGAAAGCGGCCGCACTGCGCAGTGCGGGGAGCCATCCGTACCGCAATGACATGGGTCCCGCGATCTCGATCGGCGAGGTGCGCGCGCGCTACGAGCCGACGAAGCCGCCGGCACCGCCGCCCGCTCCGAAGGGCGAGAAGGGTGCGAAGCCGCCCCCGGAGCCGATCAAGCCGATCGATGGCGAGACCGTGCGTGTCGCGGGACGCGTCATGGTCAAGCGCGGCATGGGCGCCGTCGTGTTCGCGCCGATCCGCGACACCACACACGACATCCAGCTCTATCTCAGCACCGAACATCTCGCCGCCGAGGACTTCAACAACGTCCTCCCGCAGCTCGACGCGGGCGACATCGTCGTGTGCGAAGGCCCGGTGTTCTGGACCAAGCGCGGCGAGCTCTCGATCCTCGCGAACCGCCTGTGGCTCGTGACGAAGTCGCTGCGTCCGCTCCCCGCGAAGGAGTTCGTGCGCCAGGGCGTGCAGGTCGGCGGGTTCACGGATGTCGAGCAGCGCTATCGGCAGCGCTACGTCGATCTCGTGATCAACCCCGAGGTGCGCGACGTCTTCCGCAAGCGCTCGCAGATCGTGCGCGGCATTCGCAAGTACCTCGACGATCGCAACTTCCTCGAAGTCGAGACGCCGATGATGCATCCGATCATCGGCGGCGCCGCGGCGCGCCCGTTCACGACGCATCACAACGCGCTCGACATGAAGCTCTACATGCGCATCGCGCCAGAGCTGTACTTGAAGCGGCTCGTCGTCGGCGGCTTCGATCGCGTCTACGAGATCAACCGCAACTTCCGGAACGAGGGCTTGTCGCGCCAGCACAACCCCGAGTTCACGATGCTCGAGTTCTATCAGGCGTACGCGACCTACCTCGATCTCATGAACCTGACGGAGGAGATGATCGGCGGTCTCGCGCGCGACATCAACGGAACGACGAAGGCGACGTGGGATGGCGTCGACATCGAGCTCGCCGCACCGTGGCGCCGCCTCTCGATCCGCGACGCGTGTCGCGAGCTCGGCGGTGTCGCCGACGCTTCCCGCGTGTTCGAAGATCCGGCTTTTGCCGCCGAGACCGCGATCACGCGCGGCGTCCCCGCTGCCGATGTGGCGCAGGTGCTGATGGCCGGCGTCACCGAACAAGCCGGGAATCTCGTGAAGGCCGACGTGGTTTCCGCCTTCAAGGACGCGGGGCGTCGCCCCACGCAGACGAAAGAATTGCTCGACCGCTACGTTTCGGACATGCAGCGCCGCATGACAGCGGGCCACCTCGGTTATCTCTTGTTCGAAGCAACCGCCGAATCCAAGGTCGTGCAGCCGACGTTCCTCACGGAATTTCCGCGCGCTGTCTCGCCGCTCGCGCGTGCGAACGACACCGATCCCGCGTTCTGCGATCGCTTCGAGCTCTACGTCAATGGCAAGGAGCTCGCGAACGGGTTCTCCGAGCTCAACGACCCCGACGACCAGCGCTCGCGGTTCGCCGCGCAGATGCAGGCCAAGCAGGCCGGCGCCGACGAGACCATGGACTACGACGAGGACTACTGCCGCGCGCTCGAGGTCGGCTTGCCGCCGACGGCGGGCGAGGGCATCGGAATCGATCGCGTTGCCATGCTTCTGACCGGGCAACCGTCCATCCGTGATGTCATCCTCTTCCCATTGATGCGTCCGGAATCGTCGCGCGCGGAGTAGGCGCCACCCATGGAACTCGAGCAGCTCGCCGCATCCGCCATCACCGAACGCAAGAGCGCGCAGCGCGAGGCCCTTGTCGGCATCGTCCTGATGCTCGCGGCACTCGCGATCCTCGCGCTCACTCGCGTCGACGGGTACGTGTCGGCGGGCGGCTTCTTCGCGGGCCTCGGCGTCGTGACGCACGCACTGTGGCGGCTCGCGACGTACCGCCGGTTCGTCGCGTGGCGCTATCTCTTGAACAACCCGCCGAAGGTGAAGCCGATCGTCGGCCTGTTCCTCCTGTTCATCCTCACCCTCCGCGGGTCGCTGTGGGGCTTCTTCGACGTCTCCCTCGAGACCCGAGATATCTCCAACCCGATGCACGTGTTCGGGATCCTGTGCGGCGTCGCGTTCATCGGCGTCGTCGTCATCTACTTGCTGCGTCACAGCAAGCCCGCGCTCTACGCGTTCTTCGGCGCGGTCGGTCTCACGATCCTCACCTCGGTCGCGATCGGTCTGCTCGTCGTCCCGGCGAAGACGCCGTTCGACGATCCGGGCGGCCCGCAGTGGCTGATCAAGGCGCTCGTCATCACGAACATCGGCGCAGCTGTGGTCGCGGGCCTCGCGCTGTTCTTCGGCTCGCTGCGCGCGATCTTCACGTTCTTCACGACCGTCCCGATCGGCGGCGTGTGGATCGGCACGTCGGCACTCGTCTGCGTGCTCTCGGTGATGAGCGGCTTCGAGACCGACCTCCGCGACAAGATCCTCGGCTCCAACGCGCACATCCAGATCACGCGCGAGGAGGGCGACTTCGTGAACTGGCGCGAGGTCAAAGACCGCATCGACAAGATCCCCGGCGTCGTTGCGTCCACGCCGTTCGCCGTGAGCGAGGTCGTGATCGCTGCGAACAACAACGGGCAGAACGTCATCATCAAGGGCATCGACCCGAAGACCGTTGGCCTCGTCACCGACCTCATCAACGACCTCGAGGACAAGGAAGCGGTCGATCGCATGCAGCCGCTCGTCGAGGATTCGCACGATCGCTCGATCCCGCAGACGCCTGCGAAGCCCGGCGGCAAGGTCCTCGACCCACCACCCGACGACATGCCGACCGGCGCGGATCCGATCGACTTCTCGCCGACAAGTGTTCCGCCCGACGACGACGACGACGATGATCGCCCCGACGACGACGTGCTCGGCACCGATCCGTTCGGCGGCGACGCGACCAAGATCGTCGGCTCGCAGGATCCCCCGCCACCCGACATGCTCTCCGTCGACACGCCCCCGATCGACTACAGCGAGCCCGATGCGATCATCGACGACGGCTCCGTCCGCGTCATCGACGTACCGCTCGAGCCGCTATCGCGCCGCACGCAATCGCTGCCCGGCATCCTCGTCGGTCGCGAGCTCGTCAAGCAGACGCACCTCTACACCGGCGAGGAAGTCCGCGTCGTCTCGCCGCTCTCCGATCCATCGAACCCCGACGCGACCGGCACACCGATTCCGTTCAACCGCGACTACCGCGTTGCGGGCGTCTTCTATACGGGCATGTACGAGTACGACCTCAAGTACGTCTACGTCACGCTCGACTCGCTCCAGGACTTCCTCGATCTCGGCGACGCCGTCGACGGCATCGAGGTTCGCATCACCGATCCCGATCTCACGTACCAGTTCGTCCCGACCGACGACGGCGACGGCCGCATCAAGGAAGCGCTCGGTCCGGGCTATCGCATCGTCGACTGGCGCGAGCTCAACCGTTCGCTGTTCAGCGCGCTCAAGCTCGAAAAGATCGCGATGTTCTTCGTGCTCGGCATCGTCATCCTCGTCGCGTCGTTCTCGATCGTCGGCAACCTCATCATGGTCGTCGTCGAGAAGGGCCGCGAGATCGCGCTCCTGAAGACGCTCGGCGCATCGGATGTGGGCGTGATGCAGCTGTTCGCGATCCAGGGGCTGTTCATCGGCGTGATCGGCACGCTGCTCGGCGTCGGCACCGGTCTCATCGCCTGCTGGGCCGGAAAGAAGTTCGGCCTGCCACTCAACCCCGACGTCTATTACATCGATCGCCTGCCGATCCACGTCGACCCGCAGTCGGTGATGGCCGCCGCCGCCGCCGGCGTGGTGATCTCGATCGCCGCCACGTTCTACCCGGCGATGCTCGCGGCGCGCGTGCGCCCCGCCGCCGGCATGCGGCACTGACCACGACAGCGGCGCCCGGCAAACTCGTGCTTCGCCGCTCAGTTCTTCGTGGCCAGGTGGGGGCGCAGGCGACACGCCGATCGCCGAACGTGTGAAAACCTGGACACAACGGCGATTTTCGCCGGCCATGAAATCACCGGGTTGAGCCGTGGCACGCGGGATGCTCGTACACGCGCGTATGAAGCGTGCCGTGCTCGCAATGGCGTTGGTCACCGTGTCCTCGGGCATCGCCTCCGCCGGCACGTACATCGGTCTGGGCGTAGGCACCGGTCCAAGCGTGTCGCCCGATGAGCTCGAGAACGATCTCGTGAATGATGGTCGGAGCGGTCGGCTCATCCTCGGCCATCGATTGGGTCGTTTTGCGGTCGAAGGCGCAGTCGGAAAGTACGATCTCGTCCTCAGCGACAACGGTGGTGGCGGACCCCTCTATGAGGTTTACCAGGCTCAGGTGTCTGGAAAATTCAGCTTGCCGCTAGGAGACGGGTTCGAGGCATTTGGTCGGTTGGGCCTGCACAAACAGTGGTTCAACAGCGAGCGCAGCGACTTCGACACGTCCGGTAGTGGATGGTTGATTGGCGCGGGATTCGAGTATCGATTCAAGACGGGCATCGGCGGTTTTTCGCTGTTCGTCGACTATCAGTACAGTCGTGCGGACGTGAGTGGAGACGCGTTGACGTTCGGCGCCACGAGCACTCGGATGTGGACGCTCGGCGCGACGATCGGATTCTGAGGGATCCGCGCAGGCAACCATTGCGACGCGGCAATGGTCCCAACGCGCGTTGACACCTGCAGGGCTGCTGAGTAAGTTCCTGCGCCCTTTAGAGAATCCCCTGTGGCCGCGTCGTCTCCCGCGTCATTAAACCCCACCGCTCCGAGCCGCTTACGCGGCGCGCGAGTCGAAGTGAAGAAGCTCGGCAAGGCCTATGTCCACACGGGCAAGGCACTGCCGGTCCTCTGGGATGTCGACCTGTCGCTCGCGCCGGGCGACATGGTCGCTGTCGTCGGTGCGTCGGGCGTCGGCAAGTCGACGTTCCTCCAGATTCTCGGGACGCTGGATCTCCCGACCTCGGGATCCATCAAGTTCGACGGCGAAGAGCTGACCACGATGAACAGCTCGCGACTCGCGCAGTTCCGCAACCACAAGATCGGCTTCGTGTTCCAGTTCCATCACCTGCTGCCCGAGTTCACCGCCGTCGAGAACGTGATGATGCCGGCCTTGGTGCAGGGCATCCCGCAGGAGAAGGCACAAGCGCGCGCGAAGGACATCCTCGGTCGCGTCGGCCTCTCGCATCGCTTGACGCACCGGCCCGGTGAGCTGTCGGGTGGCGAGCAGCAACGCGTCGCCCTCGCGCGCGCGATGGTGCTCGAGCCCGCGCTGCTTCTCGCCGACGAGCCGACTGGCAACCTCGACCGCGCGACCGGCGAGGCGATCCATCAGCTCCTAAAGGAGCTGAACCGCGAGCGCGGATCGACGCTGCTCGTCGTGACGCACAACCCGGAGCTCGCGAGCCTGATGCCGCGACGCCTGCGCATGATCGATGGCGGTCGGCTGGTCGAGGAGCGCACTTCTGCGTTTCGCGGCAGCCAGGAAATTCCGTCGTCGGAGCTAGGTACGGATCCGACGAGCGAAGCGGAAGTGGTTCCAGAGACGAGTGGTGATGTTGTTTCGAAGAGCGAGGCCGCGATGATCGCGGCGGCACTCGGCAAGAAGCCCGAGCCAAGACCCGAGCCCGACGTGAAGAGCGAACCCGAACCCGAAGGAGGCGCCCCGTGATGAAGCGTGTGCTCGTCCTCCTGATCATCGCGATCGCTGCACCAGTGCTCGCGCAGCCGACGCCGACGCCACCAGCGCCGACGCCACCTGCGCCCACGCCGACGCCGGATCCCACGCCGGATCCCACGCCACCCACGCCGGCTGCCGAGCCCGATGCGTTGCGCCTGCAAGGTCGCGCGATCGAGCGCGTGCAGTTCCGCGGCAACCGCAAGGTCGAAGACGACGCGATCCGCGTCCAGCTGCTCTCGAAGGAAGGCACGCTGCTCGACGCCGCGAAGCTCCGCGAGGACCTGCGCTCGATGTGGAAGATGGGCTTCTTCGCCGACATCGATGTCGAAGCAGAAGTCCGGCAGTCAGGCGGCGTGACGATCACGTTCGCCGTGAAAGAGAAGCCGAGCATTCGCAAGGTGCTCGTCGCCGGGCAGAGCGAGCTCGGCATGGACAAGATCAATGAAGTGATCGACCTCGAGCTCGACGCGATCGTCGACATCTCGAAGGTGAAGAAGAACCGCGACAAGATCTCCGAGCTCTACGTCCAGAAGGGCTTCTACCTCGCGACCGTCGACTGGGAGGTCAAGCCCGTCAACGAGGCCGAGATCGACGTCTACTTCAAGGTCGACGAGAAGGCCAAGGTCAAGATCCGCGACGTCCAGTTCATCGGCAACTCGACGATCACCGACGACGAATTGCGCGGAGCGATCGCCACGCGGCGCCAGGACGCGATGGGCTTCCTCAACGACTCCGGCACGTACAGCCAGGAAGCGTTCGAGCGCGACCTCTTGCTCGTCAGCGCGTACTACTGGGATCGCGGCTACGCGAACGTGAAGGTCGGCGCGCCGCAGCTCCGGCTCTCGCGCGACAAGCAGTACATGTACCTGTCGATCCCCGTCGACGAGGGCCCGATCTTCACGATCGGCAGCGTCAACTTCAAGGGCGACCTGATCGGCTCGGCGGACAAGAACCTCGACAAGGTGAAGATCCGCGCCGGCGTGAAGTTCTCGCGCACCATGATCGCCGAGGACCGCGAGAAGCTCTCGAACTTCTACCAGGACCAAGGTTACGCGTACGCGAACGTCCTGCCGCTGACGAAGGTCGACCTCCCGAATCGCAAGATCAACCTGACCTTCGAAGTCGCGCGCGGCAAGCGTGCGTACTACGAGCGCATCAACATCCGCGGCAACTCGAAGACGCGCGACAAGGTGATCCGCCGCGAGATGCGGATCTCCGAAGGCGAGATGTTCAACAACACGAACCTCGAGGTCAGCAAGCGCCGCATCACTGCGCTCGGCTTCTTCGAGAACGTCGTCGTGTCGACGAAGCGCGGCAGCTCCGACGAGTTCGTCGAGGTGAACGTCGAGGTCGTCGAGCGCCCGACCGGCACGTTCCAGATCGGTGCAGGCTTCTCGTCCGTCGAGAACTTCATCGCGCAAGCGCAGATCTCGCAGAACAACTTGTTCGGCCGCGGCCAGACGCTCGCGTTGCAGGCGCAGCTGTCATCGCTGCGGCAGCTGTTCTTGCTCCGCTTCGTCGAGCCGTACTTCCTCGACACGCAGTGGACGTTCGCGTTCGACCTCTACAACCAGAGTCGCGGCTTCGGCACGTTCTACCGCAACGCCTCGGGTGGCACGCTGACGTGGGGCTATCCGCTCTCGTACGAAGCGCGCGCGTTCCTCACCTACAAGCTCGAGGACGTCAGCATCTCGACGGGCTCGGGCGGCATCGCGAACCTCGGCGCAACCTCCGTGCCGATCGAAGCGACGTCCGTTGCGAACCTGTTCCGCGGTGGCGTGACCTCGTCGCTGCGCACCTCGCTGTCATGGGACTCGCGCAACAACCGCCTGTTCCCGACGGGCGGCTGGCACCACACCGTGTTCGCCGAGTACGCGGGCGACGTCACCGGCTCGGAGAACAAGTTCATTCGTTGGGGTGGTTTCACGCGTCACTACCGCCCGATCTGGGGGCCGTTCATCCTCAAGCTGAATACCGAGCTCGGCGTCACCACGTCGACCGATCCGCTCGGCGTCCCGATCTCGGAGCGCTACCTCGTCGGTGGCATCTACGACATCCGTGGCTACGCGCCGCGCTCGCTCGGCCCGCAGCTGCTCACGCAGCCGCCCGGTGATGTCGGCCAGGCGCTCGGAAGCCTGCCGCTCGGCGGCAACATGCAGATCATTTTTAATAGTGAGGTTGAATTCCCGCTGTTCAAGAAGGTCGGCATCTCCGGCGTCGTGTTCTTCGACATGGGCAACGCGTACAACCTCGAGGACCGCTACTGCTCGGGCCTCCAGCGCAAGAACTCGTCGATCTCGATCAAGTTCGACCCGTGCTTCCGGCTGCCCGACTCCCTCACCACCGGCCTCCGCAAATCGGTCGGTTTTGGCTTCCGCTGGTTCTCGCCGATCGGCCCGCTCCGGTTCGAGTGGGGTATCCCGCTCGACAAGCAACGCAACGAGGACCCGCTCGTGTTCGAATTCACCATCGGTAACTTCTTCTGATCCCTGGGATCACGGAGATGAACAACGAGCTTTGACGGCCGTCGAAGTCATCGTATGAACCGCTCGAGGTCCCTATGAATCGTTATCTCGCAATGGGTTGTCTCGGTCTCGGCCTGATGGTGTCGCCGCTCCTCAACGTCGGCCGCACCGCGGTGCCGCCGAACCCGAAGATCGCCATCATCGACATCGAGAACACGCTCTCGACCACGCCGGCTGGCAAGCGCGCCAACGAGCAGTTCGAGAAGATCCGCAAGGCCAAGCAGGCCGAGCTCGACAAGAAGCAGAACGATCTGAAGAAGCAGGGCCAGGACCTGGAGAAGCAGCGCGCTGTCCTCAAGGAGGACGTCTTCAAGCAGAAGCGCGAAGAGCTGCAGAAGAAGGTCCTCGAGCTCAACGAGACGTACATGAAGCTCGAGAAAGAGCTCGCGACGGATCGCACCAAGCTCATTCAGGAGCTGCTGAAGAAGGCCGAGCCGATCATCAAGGACCTCGCCAAGAAGGAAGGCGTCCACTTGATCATCGACCAGAGCGCGACGGTCTGGGCGGATCCGGCGGTGGATCTGACGTCGCAGCTGAACGCGCAGATGAAGTAACGCCCCCTGCGGCGTGCTACTACCGCGGCATGGAAGAGCCCCCGGCCGGCAGCAAAGCCATGAAGGCCGAGCAGATCCTCGGCCTCCTGCCGCATCGCTACCCGTTTCTGTTGATCGATCGCGTGATCGAATTGACGGACGATAAGGTCGTCGCGCTCAAGAACGTGACGTTCAACGAGCCGCACTTCCAGGGCCACTTCCCGGGCGTGCCCGTGATGCCCGGGGTTTTACAGATCGAAGCCATGGCGCAAGCCGGCGGCATCCTCGCGTCACGGGCGATCCAGTTCGATCCCACGACGCACGTGATGCTGTTCATGGCGATCGACAAGGTGAAGTTTCGCAAGGCCGTGACGCCTGGCGATCAGCTCCGCATCGAGGTCGTGCCCCTGCGGAAGGGAAAGATCTTCAAGATGAGTGGAGAGATCACGGTCGACGGAAACGTCGTCTCGTCGGCGGAGTTCCTCGCAGGTCTCGCCGAGAAGTCCAAGGTCCAATAGCCATGCGCGTCGCGCTCGTCGCCGCGCTGCTCGCGATGGTCGCCTGCGGCGGCAAGAAGAAGCAGAAGCGCACGGGCGATGCAGCACCGGTGATCGTCGTGCCCGCGCCGGTGTACGACGGTGGCGCGCCCGGCACCGCGACCGACGAGGTCGAGCCAAACGACAGCTCCGACGTCGCGACACCGCTCGCGGTCGGCGGCAGCGTGCGCGGCAAGATCGAACCCGATACCGACGCGGACTTTTACCGCGTCGAGGTCACGCAGGCCGGCGCGCTCACGGTGACGACGAGCCTCGTCGATGCAGATCTCGCGGTCGACATCGAGGACGCGGGCGGCACCATCATCGCGAAGTCCGATCGCGGTGCCGCGCGCATTCGCGAGGGCGTGCCGAACCTCGGCGTGCAGCCGGGGCGCTACACGGTGATCGTGCGCAAGAAGCCGCCGCCGGCGAAGAAGACACCGAAGCAGAAGAAGGGCGCACCACCGCCGCCACCAACGACGCCCGGCCCGCCGGTCTCGTACGAGGTGACGGCGTCGCTCGCCGCACCCGCCGCCAACGCGGAGCGCGAGCCCGACGACGATCGCGGCACCGCGAACGACCTGATCGTCGGCGACACCGCGCAGGGCTACGTCGGCTGGACCGGCGACGTCGATCTGTGGAAGCTCTCCGTCGAGACGCTGTCGTCGAAGAACTCGATCGACATCGAGGTCGGTGGCGTTGAAGGTGTCGCGCTGACGGTCGAGCTCGCGGATGGGGTCGGTCAGTCGCTCCTGGTGCGCCGCGCCCCGAAGAGCTCGCCGGTCGTCATCAAGCACGTGATGCCCGTCGTGCCGAGTGGGGCGCCGCCGTTTCACTACTTGACCGTCAAGGGCGACAAGTCGAATCCCGACACGCACTACACGCTCCGCGTGAAGGCGAACCCCGTCGAGCCGGATCAAGAGACCGAGCCGAACGACACGCCCGAGAAGGCGATGGCGTTTCCGTCCGATCGTAAGGGCGTGCAAGGCAACTGGACCGCCGGCGACACCGACTGCTACGCGATCGCGGCCGACGTCGCGCCGCGCACGTTCGAGATCGAGCTGGATCCGGCGGAGGTCGACCTCGCGCTCGACCTGCTCGTCGACGGCAAGGTCGTCGCGAAGAGCGAGACCGCCGGCAAGGGCACCAAGGAGAAGCTCTCGGGCGCCGTGCCCGCAAACGCGAAGGGCGTCATTCGCGTTCGCGCCGCGGCCGACGCGACAGGCGAGGGCGGTTACGAGCTCACCGTTCGCGAAGGCGCCGCCGGGCCACCCTGATGGTGGCGCGCGTTCGCAGCACGCAGATCCTCGTTGTCCTCGCGCTCGCGAACCTCGTCTCGTACGCAGCGCGCAACGCGCTGTTCACGGTCTATCCCGATCTCACCGCGCGCTACGGCATCGACGACTCCGAGATCGGTCTCCTGCAGACCGTGTTCATGATCCCGCATGCCGCGGCGACGCTCGGCTTTGGCTGGGCCGGTGACCGCTTCGATCGCCGCAAGGTGATCGCGGTCGGGCTCGTGATCGCGGGGCTCGCCGGCGCGGCCGGCGCGATCGGCGAGAGCTACATCGGCCTCGCCGCATCGCGCGCGGCCGTTGGCTTCGGCACCGCCGCGGTCGTGCCGGTGGCGAACTCGATCCTCGGCCAGATCTTCGAAGGACCGACGAAGGCGAGCCGCCTCGCGATCTTCAACCTCGGCCTGTTCCTCGGCGGCGTCGTCGGCTTCGCGACCGGCATCGCGCTTGGATTTCCGCTCGTCGTCGTCGCGCTCGCGGTGCCGAGCCTCGTGCTCGCCGCGCTGCTTGTCACGATCTCGATCCCCGCTCCGCTCGCGGTGCACGACCCGGCGCCGGACACGTCGGGCCACTTCGCGCAGATGGCGGGGAACTTCTTCGGCGATGCGAAGCAGTTGCTGCGCATCGCGACGCTGCGCTGGATCCTCGTCTCGGCGACCGTGATGGCATTTGCGGCGGGCGGCTACAACGCGTGGCTCAAGGAGTTCCTCGTTCGCGAGAAGCTGATGAGCGAGGGCCAAGCGACGACCTTGCTCATGCTCGCGCTCGTCGGCGGCCTGACCGGCATCATCGTGGGTGGTAAAGTCTCCGACCGACTCCGCCAGCGCACGCAGAACGGCCGGCTGTGGACGATGGTGATCGGCATGGCGATGACCGCGCCGTGCGCGACGATCGCGATCCTCTTACCGAAGGGCATCGGCCTGCAGGCCGCCGGCGTGATGACCTTGTTCTTCATCAGCTGGTACCACGCGCCGATGGCCGCGACGGTCGACGACCTCGCGCCACGTGGCCTCGCCGTCACCGCGCAGAGCCTGGTGATCTTCACGATGCACATGATCGGCACCGCACCGTCGTCGTGGATCGTCGGAGCGTTCTCGGAAGAATGGACGCTCGGCGAGGCGATGTGGGTCCCCACGGGCGCGTTGCTCGTCGCGGCGACGTGCATGGCCCTCGCGACGCGGTCGTTTGCCGCCGATCGCGTCCGCGCGCAGGCTTCACGGGCTGGCAGCAGCGCCGACCCTTCGCTATAACCCAGCCAATGCGCGCTCTCCTCCTGGCCCTCGTTCTTGCCGCCTGTGGCAGCGGCACAGGCCCGAGCGGCACGCTCGACTCCTACGGCAAGGCGCTGAAGAACCGCGACTACAGCGCGGCGTACGAGCTGATGTCGTCGAGCTTCCGGGGCAAGGTCTCGCGCGACGACTACGTTCGTATGATGCGCGACAACCCGCGCGAGGTCGACGAGACGGCCGATCGCCTGCGCGGCAAGAAGGGCTCGCTGGAGGTCAGCGCGGAGTTCGAGTACGGCCTCGGTGATCGCATGCTGCTCGTGCAGGAAGACGGCAACTGGCGAATCGCCGCCAACCCGCTCGGCTTCTACGATCAGTCCACGCCGCGCAACGCGCTCCGCGGCTTTCTCCGCGCATATCGCCTCGAGCGCTGGGACGTGATGTTGCGGTTCGTGCCGAACACGTATCGCGAGAAGATGGACCCCGCGAAGATGAAGGCGCAGTTCACCGGTCCCTCGCGCGAGCAGATGGAGAACCTCATCAACACGCTCGAGGCGAACGTCGACGAGCCGATCATCGAGCGCGGCAACGACGCACGCATGAGCTACGGCGACCGCTTCACCGTGACGTTCGTGCGCGAGGATGGTGCGTGGAAGCTCAAGGACCTCGACAACTGATGCAGTGACTCCCGCCGGGTGGCGAGTCCAGTTGCCACCAGTGTGGACAATTTGCCCGCAGGCGCCCACCTGCTCGATCGCACAGGCGCCTCATTCGTCACCCACCCGCGCAAAAAGTTCATAGTGCTGACGTGGAGCGGCAAGCGTTGGTGGCTCCTCGGTAAACGCTACGTCACCGTGCGTCAGTGAGGTCCACAGGCCTGAGAACTGTCTCGACATTTACGCGCATCGGTCGATCTCTACACATGATGATTTCGTAGTCAGGAAGTGGAGCCGCCCGAATTACGATGCGTTAGAATAAGGATGCGGGGTTCAGTGTCCAAAGGCCCGTAGGTTGCAGCTAGATAGGGCAGGAGCTACGAAGCGATCATTAGTTAGGTTGGCAGTCAGTCACTCCGACCCGTGAAAGGCGGTCCCGATGCTGGATCCCTGGATTATCGAAGAGATCCTCAAGAGAGAAGAGGAGAAACGTCGTGAGCAGGAGCAACACGCAGAGTTGCCTGTGCCCCGGCCACGCGATACGGGCCCGCGCCCGACGGTCACGCCACCTCGTGAAGAGGGCGAGCGTGGAGTGATGATCATCGACATCTGACCCAACCCAGTTCACCGAACGGCCCTCCGGCACTGCTGGACGGGCCGTTCGCGCTTTTCGGAGGGTTCGGACAGTTCGCGACTTCCGCTGCTATCTGCGTTAAGTACCCGCTGTGGCACGTTGGTTCACCATCGCGCTGGGCGTCCTCGGATGGGGTGTGGTGCTCGGGCTTCCGGCCGCGGGCATTCTGCCCGAGCCGGCGCAGACGACCGCGCCGTGGATCGCGCTCTTCGTCGTCGTGATCCTCGCGGCGCGTGGGCTCGCGTTCCGTCTCGTCGAGGGCACGGTGCTCTCGCTCGACTCCGCTTACTACGTCGCAGCGGCGGTCTGTGTTGGGTCGGTCGGCGCGGGCCGGCTCGTCGCGGTGGCACTGACACTCGACGCCTCCGTGCGTCTCTACCTCGCGCGCAAGCGACACAAGATCGATCCGGGCGACTGGTTCACCGAGCTCGGCTACGTCCTCTACTTCGGCGGGATGAGCGGCGGGCTCGTCGTGTTGTGCGGCTGGGCGTTCGGCGCGATCCATCCGATGTCGGGACGGCCCGACGTCGTCGAGGTCACGCTGCGCGTGGTCGCCATCGCGCTCTTGCTGCTCGTCACGCACTACGCGCTGCAGGGGGTTCGGCTGCGTCTGCTCGGTCGCAGCTGGCGCGCGTACGTCACGGAGATGGCGCTGCCCGGGATCATCGCCGAGGCGTCGCTGATGCCGATCGGCGTCGTGCTCGTGCTGCTCTACGATCCGGACCAGCCGCTCGGCTTCATGCTGCTGTCGCTGACGTATCTGCTCATCAACCTCGTGTTCTCGAGGCTGTCGCGGACGCAGAAGCAGCTCGAGGAGCGCGTGCACGATCTCGAGATCCTGACCGCGACCGCACGCCGACTCAGCGCGTCGCTGCAGCTCGAGGAGCTCGTCGAGGCGGTCGCGCGCGAAACATGTAAAGCAATTCCGGAGGCCGAAGCTGTCGCACTGGTACATCGGCGCGCGGGCGGCGAGCTCGGCTTCGTACTCGACGGCTTCGACCGTACGAGCGATCGGTTCTTCCGTCAGTCGATGGCGGAGGACGAAGGTCTCGCCGGTTGGGTCATGCAGCGAGGCATCGCGCGACGAATCGACGATGTGTCGACGAGCGACGTCCCGATGGACGATGCGGGCGGGATTCGCTCGTGGCTCGGCGTCCCGCTGTTCATGTACGGCGGGTGCGAAGGTGTGATCGCGGTGCAGTCGACGCACATCGCCGCGTTTCGCGCGGATCACCAGACGCTGCTCGAGTCGCTCGGGCTGCAGATCGCCGCGGCGCTCCAGAACGCGCACCTCTACGAGCTCGCGATGGTCGACGGCCTCACGGGGCTGTTCATGCGCCGTTACTTCGACGCGCGCATCGAGGAAGAGATCGAGCGCAGCAAGCGCTACAAGACGCCGTTCTCCGTCGTGATGATGGACGTCGATGATTTCAAGAACCTCAACGACGACCACGGACATCTCATCGGCGACCGTGTGCTCCGCGCGATCGCGAACGTCGTCAAGGCACAGATGCGCGGCGTCGATACGGCGGCGCGCTATGGCGGTGAAGAGATCGCGCTCATCTTGCCGCGCACCGAGATGGTCTCCGCGTACAACGTCGGCGAACGCATCCGCGCGGCGATCGCGGACATCCGCGTCACGACGGACTCCGAGCCGCCAAAGGTGCTCTCGGTGACCGCGTCGTTCGGCATCGCGTCGTATCCCGAGAGCAAGGCCGCCGATGGCGAGGACCTCGTGCGCCGCGCGGACCGCGCTCTCTATCGCGCGAAGAAGACCGGCAAGAATCGCGTCGAGCTGTTCTGGAGCGACGAGTCCGGACCGGTTCGCATGCCGATGTTGGCAGGTGATTAATGGACGAGCGTAAGGCGGCGGAGCGGAAGGTGGGCCTGGCGCGATTCTGGGCGCGCGCGAAGCAGATCGTCACGACGGATCCGTCGGGCTCCGACGAAGACGATCACGTCGTCGACGAAGAAGCCGCGCGCGTGCTTGCCGCGCAGGCGGGGCGGTTGAAGGGCGGCCTCGCGAAGGTCGCGCAGCTCGCGGCCTACGACCCCGGCGCGACGCTCGGCGGTCGCAGCGGGGCGACAGCAGCGGCGCGTGCCGTGCTCGGTGGGCTGTGGGACAACGTGCCCGCGATCAGCGCGAGCGCGATCGCGAAGGTGATCGAGGAGGACCTCGGTCAGGCGCCGCAGGCACTGTTCGCGGAGTGGAGCACCACGCCGCTCGCGTCGGCATCGCTCGGGCAAGTGCATGCGGCGAAGCTGCGCGACGGCACCGAGGTCGTCGTCAAGGTGCAGTACCCCGGCGTCGCGGAGGCCCTGCGCGCGGATCTCGACGACAGCGCGTTCGTGAAGCGGCTCGCGGGCTCCGAGATCGGGCGCACGCTCGACGACGGTTCCGTCGCCGCGCTTCGCGAAGCCGTGCGCGGCGAGCTCGACTACCGCGCCGAGGCAGCCTCGCAGCAGAAGTTCGCGGCGGCGTGGGCCGACCACAAGTCGCTGCGATTCCCGCGCGTGATCCCGGAGCTCTCGAGCGCACGCGTCCTCACGATGACGCGCGCACATGGCAAGACGGTGGTCGAGACCGCGGCGAGTGCGTCTCCCGAGGTGCGCAAGCAAACGGCGCTCGCGATCTTCGAGTTCGCCTGGGGCTCGCCGGTCCTGCATCGCCTGCTCAACGCAGATCCCAATCCAGGCAACTTCCTGATCGAGGTCGAGGCCGACGAGCACGTGCTCGTGTGGTGCCTCGACTTCGGCTGCACGATCGAGCTGCCCGAGGATGTGCGCGATGCGGATCGCGAGCTGTGGTGGGCGCTGCTCGACGACGATAACGAGAAAGCGGCCGAGCGGTTTCGCATGGCGCTCGCGAAGACGGGCCTGCTCAAGCGGACCGACATGATGGCGACGAACGCGCACCGCGACTGGGAGCGCCTGCTCGGCGCGCCGCTGCTCACGCATGGCGAGTTTTCGTGGTCGCCGACCTACGCGCGCGATCTCGCGGAAGCGACCGGCCGCGTGTTGTCCGCCGGCGGTGTCCACTTGCCGGCGAAGGTGCTCCTGTTGTGGCGCCAGCGGCTCGGCGCATCCGCGGTGATCGGCATGCTCGATTCGAAGGCGCCGTTTCGCCGCGTGCTCTTCGATCGCATCGGCAACGGTCGCCGCGCGCTGCGCTAACGCTCGGTGATCCCGAGAAGTGCAGCCAACGATCGTGCTCGCTCGATCGACCGAACGTAGAACGCGAACACGAAAGAAGCCTTGGACGAGGATGACCTTGGGCGTCCACCGCACCGCCAACGATACGGTGGTCATTCCGAGCCGCGGGTATCGACCTCGTCGCGCTTTCGACCGGGCTCGGACAGATCGAGGGGCACCCAGTCCCAGCTGGGACTGAGCGCCATTGCACTCTCGACGTCGTCGTCGCGCTGCCACGCGAACTGGAGGTCAGGCGAACGTCCCGTGATCGTCAGCTGTCCGGCGTGATGTCGCTGATGGCAACCGAAACACATGACCACCAGATTGGCCATCGAGTGATCGCCGCCGTGCTCTCGATGAACGAGGTGATGCAGAGCGAGGTGCCTAGTCGCGCGGCAACCAGGGACGACGCAGGTGAAGTGATCGCGGAGGAACACCTTGCGACGAATCGCAGCAGGAATCGTCGGTGTCACGCGGGTGAGCTCGTTGCTCTCGAGATCACCGATGTGCTCGGCGTCGCAGGTCAGGCGCGCAGCGGTGGCCGCGTCGATCGGGAGAGCTTGGCCGGGGCTTTCCACGAAGCTCTGCTTGCACGCCTTGCACGTAGTGACCGCGGTCTGCACCGCCGGCCGCGGGACGTTGTCGGTCGGCCCGGAGGGTTCGGTGGCACGGCGGCAAACGGTCTGGAGGAAGTCGTCGTCCGAGAGGCGCTCGTCCGCCTCATCATCGAGTGCGGTCCGCGTTCGGCGCCACTGGCATACGTCTCGGCCGACACCTCGATAACGACCCGCTTGGTGATCCGGCGTGGGTCCGGCTTCGCGTCCGGCTCGTCTCCGCGCTTGAGCCCGGCCACCATCTCTTGGATGTGGTGAGCCATCTTGCCCTGCGCCTTGCGGAGAAACGCCTCCTCCGTCGCCGGCGTCGCGACCCGCGTCAGCTCGCGAACGAGTCCGCGGATCGTCGTGCCGCAGGCTCTTCGCATGGAGGAAGTCGACCGACGCGGCCGTCGATCCACACTCGACGCGTCCGGTCCCGAGCCTCTGCAGGCGTTCGCGTTCTACGTTCGATCACCCGTGACGAGCGCGGTGCTTCCCGCAGATGCATCACGCACGTTCATGGACACGCCAACGCGGACGCGTTTCCTGGGGGGAGGACCGAAGTCGATGCCGGGTCGCCTTCGCTAGCTGCGCAGCTCGAGCGTGCCCGCGCTTGTCGCGAGGTACGCGAGCACGTCGTCGATCGTCGCGAACTTTGTCGAACGTCCGCGATCCGTGATCTCGTATCGCCACGGTCGTTCACTGCCCGCCTGCGTTCCGATCGCGAAGATGAGGTCGGTCATCAGGTCGGCCTTCTGGACGTGCACCGTGATGAGCCGCGCGCCGTCGATCTCGGCGAGCCAGGTATCCAGCCCGCGCGCGAGCCTGGAGCGTATCGATTCTGCGAGCGATTTGTCCTGCATCCAGTTCGGCTCCGGCGACGAATTGAATCTTAGATGCCCACCACCGCGTTCGCGTTGTCGCCCGATGACAGAAGCTTCGTGCTCGCCGTCGTTCGCGGCATCCTCCGCTGCGAGCACGCTGCCAACGACGCCACGCAGGACGCGCTCCTCTCCGCATTCCGGCACTTCGCGTCGTTCCGCGGCGACTCGGCGTTTCGTACGTGGCTCTACCGCATCGCACTGACCACGGCGCTTGGCTACCTGCGCAAGCAGCGCCGCTCGCGCGAGGACGTGCTCGACGATCCCGAGCTGCTTCCAAAGCAGCTCGTCGATCCAGCCCCACGGCCCGACGAGGTCGCGTCCGCGAACGAGCTCGCCGCGCACGTGCGCGATCTGTTGCCGTCGCTACAGCGCGAGCAGCGCAAGGTGCTCGAGCTCCGGATCGCCGATCACACCGAGGCGGAGATCGCGCGCGAGCTCGGCATCAGCCTCGCGAACGTGAAGATCCGCGCATTCCGTGCGCGCAACCAGCTACGCGAGGCGCTCGCGGCCTAGTAGGTGTAACGAAGGTACACGCGCGAATCGAGCGCGCGGATCGCAGCGAAGTTCGGCAGGATGAAGCCGTCGACTCCGAGCCCGAACGCGTAGTGGCGATTCTCGATCTGGTACTCGAAGCCGCCGCCCGCGTGCGCTGCGACGGAGAGTTTCTCGCCCGGGTCCGTGATCATCACCTTGCCGAGCACGTTCGACGAGATCATCGCGAAGCCCGCGCCGCCCTCGACGAACAGCGCGACGCGATCGAGCCGCACCGTGATCCGTGCATCCGCGCTGCCGCGGTAGATCTGGAACCACTCGCCGTCGGGTGGAGCCGGCACCGTGGCCTCGTGGCTCGAGGCGGCGAGGCTCGCGCCGAACGAGAACCACGAGAACAGATCGCGGCCGACGCGCAGGTTGAGCGCGGGCCCGGTCGCCGCATCGCTCGACGCCGACGGCAGGAACGTGACGGCGCCGAGGCCACCCTCTGCGTACCAGCCCGTCGACGCAGGGCGAGCGAGGGCAGGGCTGCTCGCGACCACCATCGCGAGCGAGAGGAAGGCCAACCGCTTCACCAAGATCATCGTAGCGCAAAGCGCTACGGAGGTGGCGCAGGCGGGACGTAGATGGCCGGATTGAACACGGTCAGCTCGGCGGGCGGCGCCGAGTCGAGCTCGTCGTGCATGATGCCGCGGTTGTCGCGCACGCGAACCGTGTACTCGAGCCGCATGTGGCGATCGGGCTTGAACACCATGTTGACGCGAACGATCTGCGCGAACGCTTCGCGCGGATAGACGACGCCCGTCGACATCTGCGGCAGCGGCTCGCCGTTGGCGTCGTAGGCCTGCGGGGCGAGCTGCGAGAACTGCGTCGCGTTCTTGCTGATCGTGAGCGTGGCGCGGAACGGATTGACGTTGCCGCGCGTGATCTGATCGAGATCGATCGAGGCCTCGCGGAACTGGTCCTCGCGGAACAGACCCGTGAGCGTGCCGTTCGGCGGGATGTGCAGGGGCACGTCGCCCTCGAGACCCGGCGGTTGTGGCTCGTCCTCGTCGATACCCATCGCGGCCATGACCGGGTCGTACTCGAAGTATTCGTTCGCGCCGTTGAGCTGGAGCAGGACCTCGCCGTCCATCGACGTGAGGTTCGTGATCTTCCACTCGACGGAGACCTCGATGTCACCGACCTTCACGTACGGCACTTCGATCATCAGCGCCGTCGCGCGTCGCATGCGCTCGGCAAGATCGACCGCGGTCTCGAGCTTGATCGGCAGCGTCAGCGACGTCTGAAAGATCTCCCCGTCCATGCCGGCTTCGACGGCCATCGGGGCCGGGATGTAGACCGGGTCGTTCGAGCAGGCTGCGAGTGAGCAGGTCGCGAGCGCGACCGCGAGTGATGCGCGCATGACTAACCTCCTTGTGAGAACACGAACGGGTAGGTGACGTTCGCGATGGCGCCCTTGGGAGGGAACTTCAGGCGCATCACGTTGGACTTCACGCAGCTCTCGACGGCGTCATTCGTGAGCGAGCTGCCGCCCGCATTGGCCGCCGTCTGCACCGCGCCGTCGGAGCCGATCTTGAACCGCACGACGAGCTTGCCGCCGAGACCCGGCGAGCGGTTGAGCTCCTTCTGGTAGCAAGCGCGGAACACGCCTGCACGCGCCTTCACGACGCGGTTGATCTCGTCCTCGGTGTAGCCGCCGAAATCGCCGGTGCCCGATGCGATCGCGACTTTGACCTCCTTGGGCCCCGAGCCTTTGCAGCCTTCGCCGACGCAGTCGCCGCCCTGGCGCTCCTTGCCGAGCGAGGGCTTGCCCGTCGACTTGAAGTCACCGGCGACCTTGCCGCCACCGCCCGCTCCATCTCCCTTCGAGTCGGTGCGTGTGCCCTTGCCGAGGAGCTCGTCACCGACACCGCTGCCGGTGCCTTTGCCTTCGCCCGCGTCGCCGTCCTTCGTGTAGTCGTCCTTCATGAACTTCGCGAGGCCGGTGGGCGTGTTCGTGCGGATCAGATCGAGCGTCGCCCTGTTCGACTTCGTGAACAGCATCGTCTGCGGCGGCGGCGCGTTCGTATCGTCCTTCGAGTCCTTGAGCCGCGCGCGCTCGATGCCTTCGCCGCCCGACTTGCCCTCGTCGCCCTTCGTCGCCGTGGGCTTCTTCTCTTTGCTGTCGTTCTTCGGCCCCGAGTCTTGCTGGACCTTGCCGACCGTCGAGGTCTTTGCTGGCTCTGGTGGCTCCTCGGGCTCGAGCCTGGTGACGAGGTAGTTGCCGGTCATCGAGCGCGGCCCGGGCCACGCGAACGGATCCTCGCCGCTGTAGAGCATGAACGTCGTCCCGAGGAGCGCGCCGTGCAGCGCGACCGAAAACGCGTACGACGCCTTCGATTCGTTGTCCTGCTTGAGGAACCACAACACCATCGCCGCGATGCCGACGGCGAGCATGGCGAGTCCGAAGCCGCGGAACGCCGCTTCCTCGAGGTTCTGGTTGCCGAAGTAGTTCCACACCCAGCTGCCCGCGGCGCCCGCGAGCAAGAGACCGGACACGCCACCGGCGAGCACCTTCGGCGTCAGGAACACCGGCGCTTCTTCGAAGGGGACGAACTGGAAGAACAGCTTCACCGTCCCGGTCTCGTCGAGCTCGATCACACCCCAGTCGCGCCCGCTGATCGGCGTCGCGCGGAAGCCGCCTTGCGATTCGCCGCCGCCCTTGCGGATGAACGTCTCGACGTCTTGCTCCTCACCGTCGAGACAGATCGTGCCGCGCATGCGCTGGCCGAGCGTCAGGAGGTAGCCACGATTTCCCGGACGAACGATCGCGAACCCCGCAGGCAATCCGACGTCTGGCACCACGAAGGTCGACTTCCCGGTCTTCCCGAGCGTGATCTTGCGTGGCTTCTCGACCACGACATCACTCATGACCTCGTCGTGCCAGATCAGTGCGGTGCGGAGCGCGACCGTCGAGCTCACAGCGCTTCGTCCTCGACCGTCTTCACCAGGCTCGGGATGAATGATCGCTTCTCGAGGCTCGCGCGTTCCAGCTCTTCGTTCGCGCGCTCGAGGAAGTACAGCAGCTGCGGCGAGCGCGAGCGGCCGTTGAGGCCGAGCCCGTCGAAGTTGAAGTTCTGCTCCTTGACCGGACCCGACTTCTTGGCCGGCGCCTCAGCGGGCTTCGGAGCCTTGTCCGCCTTCTGTTCGAGCGGCGCTGGCGGCTTCTTCTTCGGTTGCGCAACGGCCGGTAGGCTCAGCGCACACACGAAGGCAGCCGCGAATGCGGCTGCTCGCCCCCAATGGGGGTTCGGTACCCTCAACGTCATTTGCCGAGCTCCTTTCGTTTCTCTTCTGCTGCCTGGCGCTTGGCGTGTCCGGTCGGTGCTTCCTGCAGATACTGGTCCAGGTCCGCCTTCGCGCCGGCGTTGTCCTGGAGAAAGTCCGCCTTGAGGAGACCCAGATTGAACATCGCATCCGCGCGCGGCGTGCTTCGCCGCGGAGCATCCTTGATGACACGGTCCCAAACTTTGGCCGCCTCTTTGTGGTCCTTCATTCCGCGATGCGCGACGCCGAGCGCGACCCACGCTGCGAAATCATCCGCGCGTCGTTCGACAATCGCAGCGAGCTCCACCTTGGCGCGGGCGTAATCGCCAGCGTCGAGGAGGACCGACGCCTTGTTGAAGCGGGCGTCGATGTAGGTCGCATCGAGCGAGGCCGCGTGATCGAAGCGCTCGAACGCCTCCTGCGCCTTTCCCTGACGGAGCGCGAGGATCGCGAGGGCGTTGTGGATCGCGGGATCTTTCTTCTCCGCGGTGTCGAACTCGACCGCCTTCGCGAGCACCAGTTGCGCCAGGTCGTAGCGCTTCTGCTGGATGTAGATGAGCCCGAGCTCGGTGTAGATCTTCGCGCTCGCACCGTTGAGACGAACGGTGTCGCGAAGCACCGAGACCGCGTCGTCGTAGTCGCCGCTGTCGCGAAGCAGTGACGCGAGACGCGCGGCGGCATCGCGGCGGTTCGGATCGTCTTCTTCGGATCCGCGCAGCGCGGCTTCGTAGTCTGCGCGCGCTTCCTTCTTGCGACCGGCGCGGCGAAACGCTTCGGCGCGTGCGAGCAGCGTCGGTGTATGGCCCTTGTTGACTTCCAATGCCTTGCCGAAAGCGTTGATCGCGGAGTCGTCGTCGCCGTCCTTGTAGTGGATGACGCCGAGGTCGTGCCACGCTTCCCAGATCTTCGGGTCGATGTCGAGGGCGGCCTTGAGGCGCGCCTTCGCCGTCTCCATCGCGTCGGGGCCGCCGAGGCGCAGCGCGCGCATCGCCGCCTCGAACTCCTTCTGTGCTTTCGGATTGACCGGATCGAGGCGCGCGATGTTTCGGCCCTTGGGCTCGATGCGACTCGATGCGGAGCCGCCGCCGCACGCAGCGAGCGCGATCAGGATGACGAGCTTCTTCATCGCGCGATCTCCGTGACGAGCTCGGGTGTGGGCGGGCGATCGCCGATGCGCTCTCGACTGCGCGACTCGCGCTCCGGCGGGAACTTGTCGGCGGCGATGCGACCGAGCGCCTCGCGGATCTTCGCGGTGTACTCGTCGTAGACCTGGATCTGGATCGCCTTCTGGTAGCCGGCGGTGAACAGCTCGACCGCCTTGCCCTGGATGTCGACGACGTAGACGTCGAGCGCGTCGCGATATGCCTGCGCTTGATCCGCGGGCAAGCCCTTTGGCGTCGGCGCGTTGATGAGCGACTCGGCGAAGCCGTCGTAGATCTGGCCGATGCGATAGAGGGACGCCGTCGACCACTTCGGATCCTTCAGTTCGACGACGGACCAGTAGATCTTCTCGGCGTCGCCGAGCAGCTTCGACTTCGACTTGAGCGCCTTCTCGAGCTTCGCGGGTGGAACGTCGAGCGTGATCTTCTCGTACTCGCGGAACAGCAGCTCGCCCTCGTGGTAGCGCGCCTCGGCGGCCCACGTGCTGCCCTTCGCCTTCTCCTCGCCGCTCGCCGCCTTCCACAGCTTCTGCGCGGTGGTCAGCTCTTCCTTCGCGCGCCTGAACTGACCGAGGCGCAGCGACATGCGGCCGGCGCGCGTCCACGCTTCGATCACGCGCTTGCCGTTGCTGCGATACGTGCGCGCGTATTCGATATACGACTTGTACGCGGGGCCTTCGTCGCCGGCGTTCTCGTAGACGACGCCGATGTTGAACGCGACGTCGGGCGCGTCTTTGCGCTCGCGGAACTTCTTCGAGTACTCGGTGTAGTGCTGGATCGCTTCCTTGTTCTGACCGAGCGCCTGACGGAGCACGCCGGCGTTGAACAGCGCGTCGGCTGACTTCGAGCCGGTGCGGAACTTCGTCCACACCATCTCGTACGAGCGCGCGGCACGGTCGTAGTAGATGACCTTCTCGTAGACCTGGCCGGCCGCGTACGCGCACTTCTCGGCGATCTCCGGCGAGGGGCCGGCGTACTTCTCGGCGCAGTCGGTGTAGATGTCGGCCGCCTTCTCGGGCAGCTTCGCGCGCTCGTACATGACGGCCGCGTTCGTCAGCGCCTGCGCACCGAGCTTGCCGTCGCCGGTCTCCTTGGGAACGCGCAGGTAGAACGTCGCGGCCTGTTCGTACTTGCCGGCCTCGGCGTACTTGTCGCCGGACTTCTGGATCGAATCGACGATCAGCTTCGCGAGGTAGTCCTGCTTCTCCTTCGCGGCGAACGACGGCGCGGTCTTCAGCTTGCGCGCCCACTCTTCGACGTTCTCGAAGTTCTGGCCCTTGATGAGCGCATTCAAGATACGGTCGCCGGCGGGGCCCGCGTTCGGATCCTTCGGGTACTTCGTGACGATGACGCCGAAGCGCTTGATCGCCTCGTCGTACTCGCCGTAGTCGTAAAACATCTTTCCGTTCTGAAAGATGATGCCGACGATCGCGGGGTCGTCCTGGAACAGCGTCGCGTAGAGGTCGATCGCTTCGCCGAACTTCTTGTCGACCGGATAGACCTTGGTCTTGCCCTGCGTGTCTTTCGGGCGCGCCTTCTCGAACGCGTTGATCGCGTTGCGCAGCGCCTCCTTGTGGTACTTGCCGACCGGCGCGGTCTTGCCGACCGCGAGGTATTCGTCGCCCGCTTCCTCCGTCTTGCCGAGCTTGAAGAACAAGATGTCAGCCCGGTAGAAGCGGATCTCGACGGACTTCTCGCTCGAGCCCTTCGCCGCGCCGAATGCAGTCAGGTACTGCTCGTACGCGCCGGCCGCGCGCTCGTAGAGCTTGAGGTCGGCCTTCTTGTCGGCCTTCTCGCGACGCTGTGCCTCGCCGTGCATGTTCGTCGCGGTCGTGCGCGTGAGGTCCTCGGTGACCTCGAGCGAGCGCGCGAGTGCTTCGCGGTTGCGCTGCGCTTTCGCCCACGCGCTGTTCGGCCCGAAGTTGTCGAGCAGGACCTTGATCTCTTCTTGCGCCTTGTCGACGTCGAGCGCGGAGGTCCAGTTCGCGACGATGTCGCGCTGGTACTCGGCGGCCTTGATCGATTCGGGGTCCATCTTGATGAGGAACCGGAACGCTTCGTTGCTGCGATCCCACTCGGTCTGCGCGGCGTAGCTCTCGGCGACGCGCAGGAGCACGTCACGCGAGTACTGCTCGCCGCCGATCGATGCGAGGAAGTCGAAGACCTCTTTCGCCGAGACCGACCGATCTTCCGTGAACACGACGACGAGGTATTCGAGTGCTTCGTCGCGCAGCGAGGCGGAGCGACGTCGCTGCGCCGCGGTACCGCTGCGCTCGGCGGCGACCGCCTTGTCGAGCACGCGCTTGAAGTCCTTTGCCGCCTGGATCGGGTTGCCGAGCTTCCACTCGCACCACGCGATCTTGAACGTCGCGAGGTCGCTCGTCGCGGCGTCGTCGCTGATGTTCTTGTACGCGTCGCGCGCCTTCGCCCAGTTGGCGGCGGCGAAGTAGTGCTCGCCGACCATCATCCACGCGTCGCCGTACATCGACGACTTCGGGAAGCGCGTGATCACCTCCTGGAACTTCGCCATCGCCTCGTCTTCGCGGTTGTCTTCCTTCGCGGCGAAGCCGATCAGGTACGTGACGAGGTCCATGCGGCGGAAGTCGGGATGCTTGTCGTGCAGCTCGACGTAGAGCTCTTCCGCTTCTTTCAGGTCGATGCGGGGCTCGGTCGGCTGCTTGCACTCGCCCTTCTTCTGCGAGCACTTCTCGACGGCGCGGCCGTAGTCCTCCATCTGGATGAGATAGAGCCGCCGCGATTCTTCCCATAGCAGCTCGGCGAGCTTGAACATGCCCTCGGCCTTCGCTTCGCCGCTCGGCTTGCTCTGGAGAAAACCACGCAGGAGGCCGATCGCCTCGAGCCGCTTCTCGTCGCGCTTGATCTCGGTGACGGTGAGCAGCTTCTTCAGCTCCTCGGAGAGGACCGGCGCCTCGGGCGTCGGCGGTCGCTTCTTGATGTAGAGCTCTGACGCCGGGCCACGCGTGACCTGCACATCCTTCGGCTGGGCCAGCGCGAGCCCCGGGACAAGCAAGATGGCGAGTGCGAGCTTCATCATCGCCACCCCTCGTATTCGTCGGCCCAGAACTCGCCCTCCCAGGGCCAGAACTCTTCGTCGTCCGCGATCATGCTCGCGTTCCACATGCGGCCGATCAGCTCCTCGGGGAAGCGGCCCGCTGCGAGGTCCTGCACCTCGATGTCGAGCTTGCGCTTCTGCCCGATGACCGCGTCGATCTTGCCGAGCTTCGCCTTGTCGAGCACGCGCCGCGTATCCGCGTAGAGCTTCTCGATCGCGCTCTGCGCGAGCTTGTCGCCGGCGTTCTCGAGCTCGAATGCGAGGCGGTCTGCCGCCTTGTCGAGCCGGCGCGCCTCCTTGATGTCGGCTTCGAGCATGCCGCGGATCGTCGGTGCCGCCTGGCTCGCGATGGCCGCGGCGGCCTTGTCGGCGGTGCGCACGGCGTCCTCGGTGGCCTCGCTCGCCTTCTTCGCCAGCTCGTCGAGGCGCTTGCCTTCTTCCTTCGCGGCGTCACCGGAGATCGTGCCGTCGCGGCGTGCGCGTGCGAGCTCGAGCCGCTGCTCGTCGATCGAGGCCTTGAGGCGGCGCATGTCCTGGACGATCGAGTTGGCGTCGGCGAGCTGCTCTTGCTCGAGCGTCTTCGTGCCGGCGACCGCACCGACCTTCTTCTCGGAGACCTGCGACGCGAGGTTCTGCCAGAGCCGCACGACGTTCGGCGAGCTGTTCGCGAGCTCGTGCACGCCGTTGACCGCGTCGTTCAAGCGCAGGAACTTCGGGTCGAGGCGGAGCAGGGCGAGCACCTCGTCGATCTCCGTCTTCGCCGCTTCGCTGCCGGCCTTCTTGCCGGCGAGCTGGCCGGTCTGCTTGACCTCGCGGTAGCGCGAGATGGCCTCGGTGAAGAGCAGATTCCGGAGGTCCTTGTCCTTCCGGATCTTGTCCATCGTGTCGACGATCGGCTGCAGCTTCGCGACCAGGTCGTCGTACCACTTCTGCGATTCGGTGAACTTGCAGTCCGCGAGCTCGACGTAGCCGGCGAGCAGGCTCGCCTCGGGCCAGAGCGGCGACGACGGGAACTCCTTCAGGAACTCCTTCACGAGATCGCGCGATGTCGGAAGCTCGCGCTTCTGGTACATCGACCACGACGCCTCGAAGAGCGCGTCGGGCAAGTAGGTCGAGTCGTCGGGAATCTGGAAGTAGTGGTAGTAGGCGTCGTCGTATTCGCCTTGCTCGTGCGCGAGGCGGCCGAGGCCGAGGCGCGCGAGGTCCTTCACCGTGAAGTAGCGATCGTCGACGACGAACGTGAACTTGTCGCTGTCGGGCGTGCCCGCGACCTCACACATCGCCTCGGCCGAGCCCTTGTACTCGCCGCGGCGCGCGCGGATCACGCCGCGCAGATAGATCGCCGACGAATACATGCGGCTCTTCTTCGAGATCGTGACGAGCTCGCCTTCTGCTTCGGCGAACTTGCCCTTGTCGTAGAGCGCACGGCCGCGTAGGTATGCGCGCTCGCCGGCGGCCGACGGTGGAATCGGATCCGTCGACTTGATCGCCTCGATGCGCGCGAGGACGCCATCGTGATCGCGGGTCTCGATCGCGATGTCGACGGCGCGGCGATGCGCCGGGCCCCAGTACTGCGCGGCGGGCCCACGCCTCAGCACGGCGTCGATCGCGTCGAGTGACGAGCCGTAGGCACCCGCACGCGCGAGCGCGACGGCGAGGTCGTATTCGGCGTTCTGAAACTCGATGAAGTCGGTGAACGCGCTGTAGCGCGGTGACTTGACGATCGCGTAGAGCGCGGTCGCGGCGTTCGTGAACGCGCCATCTCGCAGGAGCGCCTCCGCTGCCGTGAGCTCGCGTTTGAGCGAGTCGAGGTTGCCGCTCTCGACGTCGACGAGCTTCATCGACTCGAGCACGTTGAAGTACTTCGCGATCGGATCGAGTTGCGCCGGTGCTTCGGCGGGCTCGGGCTTCTCGTCGTCCTTGTCGTCGGGCTGCGCGAGCGCCGCGCTGTGCAGCGCGACGATCGAGGCGAGCGCGATCAGCCGCTTCACTTCTTGCCCTCGCGAGCCGCGGTCTTCACCGAAACGTCGATGCCGAGCCCGTAGGAGCCTTTCTCCTTGCGCTTCCACTCGTACGCGATGTCGCCCGAGTCCTTCGCCTTCGCTGCGACGATCAGGTCCTTGTTCGCGACCGCCTTCACGACGATCGAGTTTTCGGTCGTGGACACGAACGAGTCATCGTCCTTGCCGGTCGCCTCGACGCGGAACGTGATGACGTGACGGCCGGGCGCGACGAAGCCTTCGAAGCGAATGCCGTCGTCGGTCGCGATCGCGCCGCTCGCATTGTCGTAGACGCTCGCGCCGTCGAGGCGAATCTGCGACTTCGCCGGGTTGTAGAACCGGCCGCTCGTGTACGTCAGCTTGATCTGGATCCGCGTCGAGTAGAGCTGGCTCGCGACGGCGTTCGCACGGGCGCGTGACTTGAACAGCTCGTCGCGCAGCGACAGGTATTCCTGGCGCAGCGTATCGACGTCGGGCTCGTTGCCGCTCGGCTTGGTCTCGGGTGGGTCTTCTTTCGTCACCTTCGTTTCGGCGCTGCCGGCGGCGCTGCCGCTACCGACGGCGGGCGTCTGCGGTGTGGGTGAGGGTGGCGTCGGTGCGGCGGAGCCCGAGCCCTTCGCCGGCTCCGGGGTTGGCGTGGGCGCTGGCTCGGGTGCCGGCGCGGGCTCGACCGGCTCCGGCTTCGGCTTCGGCTTCTTCGACCTCTTCTTGCGAGGCGCGGCGATCACGAGCGCCGGAACCAGCGCGACAATCATGAACGCGAGGAAGCGAGGACGCATGAAGTTCTCCGAGGTCAGTTACTGAACGGCAGAAAGATCGACAGGCTTGCAGTGACAGCGCTGTCGTTGACGAGGAATCGCTCGTCGAGAAGCTCTTGGCGAAACGTGCGGTTGCGCGCGTCGATGCGAAACGCAGCCGCCTTGCCCATGAAGAGTCGCATGCCGAAGCCGAGGACGCCCGAAGCTCCTCGGCTCGTCTTCGAGTCGATCACGCCGACGCCGATGTCCGCGTGAAGGTCGAAGTGCACGATGGAGCCGCCGAGTCGGAGCTTGCCGTACACGGGACTCCAGACCAGTAACGACTCGGCAAAGATCATCCGCGCGTACGTCTCGGTCAGTACGACGCCGCGCTTGTCCTCGAGCGCGCGAATGATGTCCGCGTTCGCGTGCGTGTACGCGCCGCCGAACTCGACGGCGGTCTCGTCGGTCATGTGATACGTGTACGAGCCGCTCGCGATGTACGTGCCCGAGAGCAGATCGCTCGCGTAGTAGCCGCCGCCGATCGACAGCTCGTGACGGCCTTGCTTCACGAACAAGCGATCCACCGCGCCGCGCCGCTTGCGCTTGATCGCGAGGCGGTCGGCGATCTCCTGGTCGATGCACATCTGCGTCGTGCGGAGCTCTGGCTTCGCATCCTCGGCCTTCGCGACCTGCTTCTTCGGCTCGTCATCGCCGAACGCCGTCGAGGCGTGCAGGGCAACGAGGATGAGGAGCGCGCGCGTCATAGGCCCGTTGGGATCCAGAACGCGATTCCGGCGGTGGCGATGATGTTGTTCGTGTAGTGGGTCTCGCCGGCGATCTCTTGCACGGCCATGAGGTCCCGCACGTCGAGGCGGATCGTCATGAAGCTCGTGACGAACAGATCGAGCGCGGCGCCGCCGTCGATCGCGAAGCCTTGCACGGCGTCGTGGATCATCCGGCCGCCGCCCGCGAACACCATGAAGTCCGCGTGCACGATGCCGCCGCCGAGCTTCATCTTCGCGTGGATGGGCGACCAGATGAAGTTCGCCATCGCGATGTACGCGTTGCCGGGCTCGAAGCGGTTGTCCTGGAAGAACTCGGCGAGCGGCGAGTCGAGGTCGAGCTTCATCGGCGTCAGGTCGAACGACGCCTCGATCCCGAAGTCCTCGGTGAAGAAGTAGCCGAGGGCGCCGCCGGCGATCCAGCTCGACGACGTCAGGTCTCCGCCGTAGTGACCGCCGCGGAGGAGCAGGGTGACCTTGTTGTCCTTCTCGAAGTCGCGCTTCTGCACGCCGCGCGGCTTGAGCTCGGCGCCGAGCTGGTCGCGGATCGTTTGGTCGAGGCACGACGGTAACGGCGCATCCGACGGCTTCGACGGATTGCCTTGGGTCGCGGGTTGTGCGCGCGCGATACCGCAAACGCCCACGAGCGCGGCAGTCAGCAGTCCCCACGAACGCTGCACTTTCGAGACGGTACTCTCGTTGGAGAACCCAAACAAGAATGGGGGGCGATGACCACACACGCTATCGCAGGAGAGTTACGATTTGGCGATGGACCACTTGACCGGGACGCGGATCCGGCGCGAAGCGACGCCGGCGACGGTCAATCTGCGGCGCTGCAAGCTGGTGGTCATCAAGGGCACGCAGCGCGGCACCGAGTTCGTGATCGCGAGCGATCTATATCGCGTCGGTAAGGCACCCGAGAACGACCTGCAACTCGACGACGAGACCGTCTCGCGCGTTCACTTCGAGATCGTGCGCGACGCGAAGGGCTACCTCGTCCGCGACATGAAGAGCACGAACGGCACGTTCCTCGACGGCGCCGAGGTCAAGGAGGCGTACCTGCGCTCGGGCTCGGTGATCCGCATCGGATCGTCGGAGCTCAAGTTCACGCCGTTCGAAGAGCGCATCGAGATCCTCCCGAGCGAGAAGGAGGTGCTCGGCGAGATGGTCGGCAAGTCGCCCGGCATGCGGGAGATCTTTGGCCTGATCGAGCGCATCGCGCCGACCGACGCGACGGTCCTCATCGAGGGCGAGACCGGCACCGGCAAGGACATGATCGCGCGCACGCTGCACTTGCTGTCACCGCGCAACGCGCATCCGTTCATCGTCGTCGATTGCGGCGCCGTCGCCGGCACGTTGATCGAGAGCGAGCTGTTCGGTCACGAGAAGGGCTCGTTCACCGGCGCCGTCGCTTCGCGGCAAGGCGCGTTCGAGCTCGCGAGCGGCGGCACGGTGTTCCTCGATGAGCTCGGCGAGCTCTCGCTCGATCTACAGCCGAAGCTCCTGCGGGTGCTCGAGCAGCGCGAGCTCCGGCGCGTCGGTGGCAGCAAGACGATCAAGGTCGACCTGCGCGTCATCGCGGCGACCCGCAAAGATCTGCGGAGCGAGGTCGAGAAGGGCAAGTTCCGCGAGGATCTCTACTTCCGCTTGAACGTCGTGCCGATCACGGCGCCGCCGCTGCGCGATCGGCGCGAGGACATTCCGCTCCTCATCGATACGATGCTCGCGAAGCTCGGTCCCGAAGGCGCGGCGGTCTCCGAGCAGACGCGCGCCGCGCTGATGGGGCACGACTGGCCGGGCAACGTCCGCGAGCTACGCAACGTCATCGAGCGTGCGCTCGCACTCGGCTCGGACCCGGGCATGCTCGTCGCGCCGCTCGGCCCGACCGATGGTCGTGCCGCGTCCGTCGCGCAGCTCCGCGACGGCATCGAGTTCGAGGCCGGCATGTCGTTCCGCGACACCAAGGAGAAGTGGAACGAGCTGTTCGAGCGTCGTTACCTGTCGTGGCTGATCAAGCGCGCGGAGGGCAACATCTCGAAAGCCGCGCGCGATGCCGATATGGATCGCAAGTACCTCCACAAGCTGTTGCGGAAGTACGGCATCACCGCCAGCGACAGCGCTGACGACGCCGAGAACTGATCGTCGATCGTTCTCAGGCCGCAGCGGGGACGTTCACGCGCGTCGACAGACGGGACACGTAGCGCGACGCAGTGCCGCGCTTCAGGATGCCCTTCGTGACGGCGCTATCGATGGCGGACACGGCCTTCTTCACGAGAGCGGGCGCATCGCCAGCCTTCGAGTCGACAGCCGTACGCGCCTTCTTTACCGCGGTGCGAATCGCGGCCATCGCGGCGCGGTTACGCGCGCGATTCTTGATCATCTTGCGGTTTTGCTTTTGGGCCGAGCGAATGTTCGCCAACGTCGTATCTCCTGAGGGAGCGTGCGTATAACAGCCTGGCTCCCGGGGGTCAAGCCGGCCCGCACGCCCTGTCTACGACCGGCACGATCGAGGTGATGCCGCCTCGACCTGCTGGAGACTTTCCACCGAATCTCCGTCGGGAAATCGCCCATTTACGGGAGTGCTCAGTGGGGGTCTGTGGATAACTTGCGGACCACTTCCGGTCTTGAAGCGGCATCTCACTGAGATCGTAACGACTCGATCTTGGCTGCTCAAAAAAGCGTCACTTTCGTCGCGAAACGATCGCAAGCGCGACCACGACGATCACGTCGTCGAGCGCTTCGCGTCGTTCCACAGCGAATCCATTTCCTCGAGCGTCGATGATTGTGGCGTCTTGCCACGATCACTCAATCGATCTTCGACGAACTCGAAGCGCGTCTGAAATCTCCGTGTCGCATCGACGAGTGCTTGCTCCGCATCGACGCCGAGCTTTCGAGCAACGTTCACGACCGCGAACAGGAGATCGCCGATCTCGTGATGACGTTTGTCCTGCGCGCCGTCGGTGACCTCGCGGACCTCGCGGACCTCTTCCTCGATCTTCGCGATCGAGCCTTCGACGTCCGGCCAGTCGAAGCCGACCTTCGCCGCCTTGGTGCTGACCTTCTGCGCGCGGGCGAGGGCAGGGCCGGGCTTCACGCCAGAGAGAATGCGATCGGTGCGGACGCCCTTCGCCGCCTTCTCCGCCTTCTTGATCTCTTCCCACTGCGCGAGGACCTGCTCGCTGTTGTCGGCCTTGGCATCCGCGAACACGTGCGGGTGGCGATGCACGAGCTTGTCGCTGATGCCGTTGCACACGTCGTCGATGTCGAACGCGCGTTCGGCGCGGCGAATCGCGGCGTGAAACACGACCTGCATGAGCAAATCGCCGAGCTCCTCGCAATGACCTTTGACGTCGCTCTTCGCGAGCGCGTCGAGCACCTCATAGGTTTCCTCGACGAGGAATGGGCGCAAGGTCTCGAGCGTCTGCTCGCGATCCCACGGGCAGCCATCGGGGGCGAGCAAGCGGTCCATCACCTGGACGAGGCGGTCGAACGAAGCGCCGGGCGCGGTCATGGGCCGACCCTACCGTGATCTTCTGACCATGCTATAGACGGGCCTCCGTGACGCAGCCAAAAACCACACGTCGCGAGAAGCTCGCATTCGACGACGCCGAGGCGCTCCAGGCGCTGTGCGGTAGCAACAACGCGCGCCTGAAGTTGATCGAGCGCACGGCCGGTGCGCAGGTCAACGTGCGTGGCAACGAGATCTCGATCGAGGGCGAAGAAGACGCGGCGCAGGTCGCGAAGGACGCGGTCGAACAGCTCTACGAGATGGCGCTCTCCGGGCGGCCGCTGTCGTCGGATGACGTCGTGCGCGCGGTCAAGATGATCCAGAACGGCGGCAACGGCGCCTCGATCCAGACGGTGTTCGGCGACACGATCCTGACGCCGAAGGCCGGGCGGCCGATCGCGCCGAAGGGCGCCGCGCAGAAGCAGTACGTCGACCTCGTGCGCAACGACGACGTCGTGTTCGCGGTCGGACCGGCGGGCACCGGCAAGACGTATCTCGCGGTCGCGCTCGCGGTCCGCGCGCTGCTCGATCGCCAGGTCAAGCGCATCATCCTCACGCGTCCCGCGATCGAGGCCGGCGAGCGCCTCGGCTTTTTGCCCGGCACGCTCGAGGAGAAGATCGATCCGTACCTGCGCCCGCTCCACGACGCGCTCCACGACATGCTCGACGGCGACCGCCTCGACCGCTTTCTGACGGACGGCACGATCGAGATCGCGCCGCTCGCGTTCATGCGCGGCCGCACGCTCTCGGGTTCGTTCATCATCCTCGACGAGGCGCAGAACACCACGCCGGAACAGATGAAGATGTTCCTGACGCGCATGGGGTTTGACTCGAAGATGGTCATCACGGGCGACGTCACCCAGACCGACCTCCCGCGCGGCCAGAAGTCGGGCCTCCGCGATGCGCTCGAGCTCGTCGACGGCATTCGCGGCATCGGGACGGTGCAGTTCTCCGACGTGGATGTCGTACGACATCCTCTCGTTGCGGCGCTGATCCGGGCGTACGACGGCCGTGACCGTGCCCGGTCCGAAGCGCGAGACGCCCGCGAGCGCGACACGCGCGACCCAAGCGGGATAGACTCGTAGCCCCATGGTGGTGGCCAGCCCCGATGATCTGGTCAGTGCGGTCGCCCGCGATCGCCGCATGAGCGGCTATCGCGTGCGCCGGCAAGGTGATGGTTGGATCGAGCTCGAGGTGCTGGCGCAGCGCGCCCGCATGCCGGTGATGCTCGTCCTCGCGTGGCCCGAGGTCTGGAACGACCAGGCGCAACTCGAGCCGCACCTCGTGCGCGCGCGCACCGGCAACTACGGCCTCCTCATTGTCGGCTCCGACGATCAGATCGAGACGGCACGCCTCGACACGTTCCCCGCCGACGCCGACCTGATCGCGGTCAACGCGCCGATCACGATGGCGCGGTTGCTGCTCACGCTGCGCGGCCGCTCGGACGCGATCGCGCAGCGCATGGCCGCAGCGATGCTCGAGCTCGAGCTCGAGCGCTCGCGTCACGAGAACGACATGCTGATCTCGATCGGCCGCGCGCTGTCGCAGGAGCGCGACATCCAGTCGCTGCTCGCGATCATCTTGCGCCGCGCCTGCGAGGTCACGAACGCAGACGCTGGCTCGGTCTATATCGTCGAGGGTCAGGACGAGGAGATCTCGAATCGGACGCTACGGTTCGCCGTCTCGCAGAACGACTCGCGCGCCATCCCGGCTCCGGGCTTCAAGATGCAAGTGTCCGCGTCATCGATCGCGGGTCAGTGCGTGCTCGCGGGCGATCGCATCAACGTGCCGGATCTGTACAAGCTCGACGAGCCGGGCACCGGCAATAACCCGTGGGGCTTCGTCCACGACCGCACGTTCGACGACAAGCATCGCTACCAGACGCGCTCCGTGCTCGCGGTGCCGATGATCTCGGCGCGCGCAGACGTCATCGGCGTCATCCAGCTCATCAACAAGCGGGCGAAGGGCTGGATCCAGCTCGACCTGCCGACCGACTTCGACAACGGCGTCGTCACGTTCGACGAGGTCTCCGAGGCGTACGTGTCGACGCTCGCGTCGCAGGCGGGCATCGCGCTCGAGAACGTCCTCCTCTACGAAGAGGTCAAGACGCTGTTCGACGGCTTCGTCAAAGCCGCGGTCACCGCGATCGAATCGCGCGATCCGACGACGTCGGGTCACAGCGAGCGCGTCGCCGAGCTGACGGTCGGGCTCGCGACGGCGGTCAACCGCGCCGAGAGCGGCCAGTACCGCGAGCTCCGCTTCTCGCGCGACGACCTCACGCAGATCCGCTACGCGTCGCTGCTGCACGATTTCGGCAAGGTCGGCGTGCGCGAGCACGTGCTCGTCAAGGCGAAGAAGCTCTACCAGCACGAGCGCGAGCTGATCCTCCAGCGCTTCCAGCTGATCAAGCGCGGCTACAAGATCGAAGGCCTCGAGTCGAAGGTTCGCTACCTCCAGGACCAGTCGATCGATCAGGTGCGCGAGCAGCTCGAGGCGATCGATCTCGACATCGTCTCGAAGGTCCAGGAGCTCGACGAGATCATCAAGTTCATCTTGACGTCGAACGAGCCGACCGTGCTCGAGCAAGGCAGTTTCGAGCGCATCGCCGAGATCGCCGGCATGACGTACACCGACGATGCCGGCAACGTCGGTCCGTTCCTGCTGCACGACGAAGCCTGCTCCCTGCAGATCCGCCGCGGCTCGCTCTCCGAGCAGGAGCGCCTCGAGATCAACGGCCACGTCACGCACACCATCAACTTCCTCGAGCGTATTCCGTGGAGCCGCACGCTCCGCGACGTGCCGATGATCGCGGGCGCACACCACGAGAAGCTCGACGGCACCGGCTATCCGCACGGTCTTCGCGGCGAGGCGATTCCGATCCCGTCGCGCATGATGGCGATCACGGACATCTACGACGCACTGACCGCGAAGGACCGGCCGTACAAGAGGGCGATGCCCGTCGAGAAGGCGCTCGACATCGTGTCGTCCGAGGTCAAGCGCGGTCAGCTCGACGCCGAGCTGTTCGACGTGTTCGTCGGTGCGCGTGTCTGGGCGCTCACGCAGCGCGAAGACAAGAAGTAGCGGCCCGCGTGGCGATCGATCTCGTCGTCGACGACGGGGTGAACATCCCGGCCGCCACGCTCCGCGCGCTGCGCACCGAGCTCGGCCGCATGGTGCGCGCCGCCGCGAGGACCGACGGCCGCGCCGACTACGAGGTCGCCGCGCGCTTCGTCGACGACAAGCAGATGCGGGTCCTCAACCGCGACTACCGCGGCAAGGACAAGCCGACCGACGTGCTCGCGTTCGCGCATCGCGAGGGCCCGGCCGCCGAGCTACACCCCGACGTGCTCGGCGACGTCGTGATCTCCGTGGACACCGCAAAGAAGCAGGCGAAGCAGGGCCTGCACGCGGAGCTCTTGCACCTCGCGTCGCACGGGCTCTGCCACTTGCTGGGCTACGACCACAACGACGACGACGAAGAGCACGCGATGAACACGCGCGCGGCCGCGCTGCGCGCAGAAGCGAAGCGCCGCGGCCGGATTCGCGCGGCCTAGCGAGCTACTGGCACCGGAGCGGCGTGCCGGTGCAGGTCGTGGTGCCCGGGCAGGCGAGGACACCTGCGGCGAACAGCGGCGACGTGCACGACGTCATCGGAGCGACGGTGCCCTTCACGCGGAGCGTGAACGGACCGTTGTTCGACGTTCCGTAGCCGTCGACCTGGATGGCGTAGTTGCCCGGCGCCACGTTGAGGACCGTCAGCTTCGACAGGTTGCCCGTGCCCGTATCGTCGTCGCAGCCGAGCTGCGTGCCGCAGGACGAGTCCTTCATCGACACGACCGTGTCGGTGATGGTCGAGCCCTCGGTGTCGATGACGAGCGATGCGACCGGAACCGGAAGCTGGAGCGCGAGCGCCATGTCGTTGCCCGTGTTGCTCTGGCAGGTCTGATCGTAGTTGTCCGCCGTGGTCGTCAGATCGCCGGTGGTCGTGAACGTGGTGATCGCGTTCATCGCGACGTCGGGCTCGCCGGCGCAGAAGACCTCCGTCGAGCCGCCGGCTGCGGCGCAGCCGAAGTCCATCGGGTAGTCGATCTTGCCATCGGTGTCGTCGTCGGTGCCGTTCGCGCAGACCGGGCACAGCGCGCCCGGGCACACGGTGGTCTCGGTGTCGTCCGACGCGCTCGAGCAGCCCGGGTCGTTCGGAAAGTCGATGCCGCCGGCTCCGTTGTTGTCGACGCCGTCGGCGCACTGTGCGAGCTGACACGTCTTGCTGCCGGTGGCGCCCTTGCAGGCGTAGTTCGGACCACACGTGATCGCGCCCGATTGCGCGAGCGCCGACTCGCAGCTGCCGCCGTTCGTGATCGTGCCCGCGACGTTGAG
The DNA here is from genome assembly GCA_030857175.1 of Myxococcota bacterium. Lineage (GTDB taxonomy): Bacteria > Myxococcota_A > Polyangia > Haliangiales > Haliangiaceae > JABFXX01. The sequence continues at coordinate 331,963 of JALZOJ010000003.1, forward strand.
CGTGTATGCGCCCGACGCCGTGGACCAACCGTCGACCGCGAAGAAGTAGTTACCGGCGGCGAGGTTTGTGACCGTCATCGTGTCGCTATCCTGGCAGCTGATCGCCGCGCCGCCGCACGATGCGCCGAACAGCGCCATCGCCGAGTCCCAGAACCCGGGCGTCTTCGCGGTCAGCGAGAGCGTGAGCGTGGTCATCGCGGGGAGCGTGAGCTTGTGGTGCAGGTCCTTCGCGGCCGACGACGACGACGCGCACGTCAGCTTGACGTCGTCAGCGGCGGTCCCGGTGTCGCCCATCGTCGTCGCGGTGGTCACGTTGATCACGGCTTCGGTCGAGGTGCACGACTCGTTGTTGCCCGAGGCTGCGATGCAGCTCGTGTCCGTCGGGTAGTCGGTGAGGCCGTCCATGTCGTCGTCGACGCCGTTGCTGCACACCGGGCACGAGGCGCCGGGGCAGACGGTGGTCTCGGTGTCATCCGACGTGTTCTGGCAACCCGGGTCCGCCGGATAGTCGGTCTTGCCGTTGCCGTTGTTGTCCATGCCGTCGCCGCACTGCGCGGGCTGACAGGTCTTGCTGCCCGCCGTCGGGCCCTTGCATGCGTAGCCGTTGCCGCACGTGATCGCACCGATCTGCGAGAGCGCATGCGCGTCGCACGCGGCGCCGTTCGCGATCTTGCCGGCGGTGTTGATCGTGTACGTGCCCTTGCTCGTGTTGAAGTAGCCGTCGACGACGAAGTAGTACGTGCCCGCGGCGAGCGCGCCCGTGGTCATGTTCAACGGGTCGCTGCACGCGAGCGCGGGTACACCGCACGTGGTGTTGAGGAGCACGGTCGCCGTGTCGAAGCTCGCCGTCATGTTCATGTTGAGCGACTGCATCGCCGGCAGGTCGAGGCGGTAGTGGCGATCCGGGCCGGAGTTGTTCGTCGACGCGCACGTCGGGTTGATGTCGCTCGTGGCGTTTGTCGTGTCGCCCATCGTCTGCGCGGTCGTGATGGCGACGACGCCTTCGGTCGTCGTGCACGACTCGCTGGAGTCGCCGGCGGCCTTGCAGGTCGTGTCCATCGGGTAGTCGATCTTGGTGTCGTTGTCGTTGTCGATGCCGTCGCCGCACTCGGGGCAACCAGCGCCCGGGCACGTGTCGGTCTCGGTGTCGTCCTCGGGCGTCGAGCAGCCCGGGTCGAGCGGGTAATCGATCTTGGTGTCGGCGTCGTCGTCGAGGCCGTCGCTGCAGACCGGCTTCGAGCAGACCATCTGCGAGCCACCGACGGGCGTGCGGCAGATCAGGCCGGGGCCGCACGCAGCCTGCGTGGTGCACGGCGTGCCTTCACCCGCAAACTTCTCGACCTTCAGCTGGTACGAGCCGGTCACGCTCGTGTTTTGGCCCTGCACGATGATGTAGTAGACGCCCGCGCCGAGCGCCTTCGTCACCTTCGACTTGTCGTTCGCCGTCGAGATGTCGTCGCTGCAGGCGAGCTCGGACGATGGGTCCGAGCACATCTGGCCGCGGATATCGAGGACGGTGTCCGTCGAGGTGCCGGGCATGTCCGTCGTCGCGACGATGACCTTCGGCTCCGTCAGGTGGAGGACGTACGCGACCGCGAATGCGCCCGCGCCGCCGCCACACGGCGAGATGATGTTCGACGTCGAGCCCATCTCGAGCTGGCCCATGTCGACACCGTCGGGCGGCAGCTGCTTGATCTTCATGCCCTGGCCGCATGCGACCGCGTTGTTGAAGAACTCGCTGTTGTCGGCGGCGGACTCGCAGCCCATGTCCTGCGGGAAGTCCGTCATGCCGTTTCCGTCGTCATCCTTGCCGTTGCTGCACTGCGCGCAGCCCGGGCCGGATGGGCAGTCATCGCTCTCGTCGTCGGCTTGCTTCGCGAAGCAGCCCGGGTCGTTGGGGTAGTCCTTCTTGCCGTCGCCGTCGTTATCGCGGTTGTCGTCGCACTGCGGTGCAGGCGCGCCGTCTTCCGTCTCGTCGTTCTCGGAGCCGCAGCCGAGGTCGTCCGGGAAGTCGGTCATGCCGTCTTCGTCGTTGTCCTCGCCGTCCGAGCACGCCGGGGAGCCGGTGTTGTCGTTGTTCTTGCCGCCTCCGCCGCCGCAAGCAGTCACCAACAGCGAACAGAAGACGAGGAATACCCAACGAGTCGCGCGCATGAGGCGGCCTCTGTATTCCAGTGTAGGTCTGGGGTCAAGTGCTGAATTTGTCCCAGAGATCCGTCATTACAGATGTGTGACGTTCAATGCGAAGCAAACCCGAGGTGCACACGAGACTCCTCAGGAAATGTCGAAGAACAGGAACTTGAGGTACCGCCCTTCGGGGAACGAAGGCAGCACCGGGTGATCGGACGCCGCTCCCGCCGCCGCACGGAGTCGCAAGGGACCCATGCCAGCGACGATCTCGAGCAGGTCCGCCTCGGTCACGTGGCTCGAGCACGACGCGAGCGCGAACCGGCCACCGGGCTCGACGACCGCGAGGGCCGCCGCGACCAGCTTTCGGTACGCCGAGAGCGCCGCCGGTCGCGCGCGCTCGCTCGGCGCGAAGCTCGGCGGATCGACGATGACAAGATCCCACTTCCGCCGCTGAGCGTTCGCACGCGCGAAGAACTCGAACGCGTCGAGCACGACGGGCTCGTGGCCCTCGGCCGGCAGCCCCGAGAGCTCGACGTTCCTTCGCAGGCCGTCGATCGCCGGTGCCGCGACGTCGACGCTCGTCACGCGTACCGCGCCGCCGAGGGACGCGTGCAGCGAGAACCCGCCGGTGTACGCGAAGACGTTCAGCACGCTCGCGCCCGCGGCGTGCCGGCGGATCGTGCGCCGGTTGTCGCGCTGATCGAGGAAGAAGCCGGTCTTCTGTCCCGCGCGCACGTCGACGGCGAAGCGCGCTTCGTCCTCGGTGATGACGATCTCCATCGGCGGATCGCCGCGCAGCGCGAACGCACCGCTGCGATCGCGCCGGCTGCCGCGCACCCAGACATGCGCGAGCTCTGCGCCCCCACGCTCGAGTCCCGCGAGCACGTCCTCGATGCGCTCGCGCCAGAACATCGCCGCCGCATCGCCGTCGAAGACGATCACCGCGGTGTCTGCATACTGATCGATCACGAGGCCGGGGCACGCATCGCCCTCGCCGTGCACGAGCCGCCGCCCCGTGCATCCGACGAGCAGCGGGTCGCGCGCGCGCCGCGCAGCCGCCGCCTCGACACGCCCGCGCACCCAGGCGCCATCGATCGTCGCGCCGGCCACGTCGAGCACGCGCGCACGAATCGGCGAGCCCGGATCCGCGAGCGCCGTCGCGACCGGTCCGTCGTCGTCGAACAGCGTGACGACCGCGCCTTGCTCGATCCCGCGCGGTGGCGCGAGTGCGCGGTCGAATACCCACGGATGCCCGGCGCGAATGCGCGCGCGCAGGGGCTTGGTGAGTCGCCAGCGCGTCAGACGATCACTTCAGCGTCGCGTCGACGAGCTGGTACATGTGCGCGTAGCTGTTGAGCGACTGCACGACGCCGACACCTTCCGCCAGCCACAGCGTGGTGATCCAGTTCGCCGGCAGCTCGCACGCTGCGCTCGGCTCCTTCACTTCGGTCTTCTTCTCCGGATCCATCTTGACGATCGAGCAGGGCTTGCCCTCGGGCGAGAGCGCGGAGTCGAACGTCACGCGCCCCGACGTGATCACGCCGAGCTTCTCCGTCGTGTACGTGCCCATCTTCGTGACGACCTTCTCCTGCGGCTGCGGCGTGAACTTGCGCTCCATCTCGAGCTTGCCGCCGACGAGCTTCGTCGACTCCGACCCCTTCGCGGGAGTCCGCGTGAAGTGCGCCGCGATCTCCTCGATCCACTCGTTCTCGCCGATCACGCCCTTCGTGAGCTTGATGCTCGTCTCCTTCTTGCGCTCGAACTTGTCGAACGCGAGGCCGTGCACACCGCCCGGCTCGCCCGCGAACCAGAACAGCTCCGGGCTGATGTCGAACTTGCCGCTCTTGTCGTTGCACGTGATCGCTCCGGTCACGACCTGCTCGACGATCTTCGGCTCCTTGGGATCCTTGGTCAGATCGTACGCGTGCTTCTCTTCGATCGTGGCGACCGTATCAGCGCCCTTCTTCTCGAGCGTCGTCACTGTCACCGTCACCGACTTCGGCTGGTTCGGCGCGAGGCGCTGCAGCGCTTCGGGCAGCGAGGTCGGCGCGGCCACCGGGTTGTAGATCCACGTGTTGCCGGCGACGAGCGGCAGGATCTTCACCCCGCAGGCGGGGGCCGCCTTGCCGGCGGCCGGAACCGCGCCCTTCTTCTTGGGCGCTGCGCTCGCTGTGCTGTTCGAGACGAGAGCTGCAGCGAGGAGACCGAGGGGCAGGGCGTACTTACGCATGAGGGCTAGGTCATACCGTCGCGACCGGCCCGCGTAAAGGCGGATGCGCTTACAGCGGTCGGTTGGGTGATGCTCGTGGTTGCGGGCGTGGGTCTCACGGTCCGTAGCGCCGAGGTTCGACCGAGATGCCTCCGCCTAACGCCCTGCGTTCGCAACGATCTCAGAAGCGCCCGAGGTTCGACCGAGATGCCTCCGCCTAACGCCCTGCGTTCGCAACGATCTCAGAACGGATTTGTCACAGAGCCACAGAGCCACAGAGAAGAGATCATTTAATTGTTCGCTCGTGTTCCCCACCAGCTTCATACGAGTTGGTGCTACCGCACGTGCACGGTCGGGCGAAGCCCGAAAAGGTTCTGGGCTCTGTGGCT
>JALZOJ010000129.1 GCA_030857175.1 Myxococcota bacterium
CGTTCAAGCGGTGGCGAAGAGCCACCTGCTCCGCGGGCTCGCTGCTCATATCGTCACGATAGGGGGCGACTCGACCGCGACTCGTCAGCAGCTCGCCTGGGCGGCGGAGATCTTTCACACGTCCCTTGGAGCACCGGTGACGGCGGTGGTCACCGGCGATCCCGAGACGGCGCTCGCTGAATACGCGCTGAAGCACGGCCTGGAATTGCTCGTGATGGGCGCGTACGGACATTCCCGGATCCGCCATCTCATCGTGGGCAGCACGACAACTACCATCCTGCGGACGAGCCCTCTCGCGGTGCTCGTGATGCGCTGAACCGGCGGCTCTCCGGCGACTTGTTCAGCTCGTTTGGAATCTCCCCTGCGCGACCTGTTCGGCGCGGCAGCTGTCAGCGAAGCGCAAGCAAGGAGAGGAAGACGACGTAGCCGAGCAGCATGATGATCGCCTCGAGTCTTCCGACCGTCCGACGCGTGGCCATTGCGACCGCCGCGATCAGGGTCATGGCTCCCAGCGCTACTAGCTCGACAGCCACGTTACCGATCGGTGCGCCGATCCTCCCGGCGAGTCCCGACGCACCGAGGATCAAGAGGATGTTGAAGATGTTCGATCCGACGACGTTGCCGACCGCAATATCGCCGTGACCTCGGATCGCCGCGATCACCGATGTCGCTAGCTCCGGCAGCGACGTACCGATCGCTACGATCGTGAGCCCGATGAGCTGATCGCTCAAGCCGGCGACCTTCGCCACACCGACGGCGCCGGTCACGAGCAGGTGTCCGCCGCCAATCAGCCCTGCGAGCCCGACGAGCGTCAGTATCGCCAGCCGCCGTCGGCTGCGCGTCGGTTCGAGTCCAGCGGCCGTCGCCGCATCCGCCGCGACCTCCGCGGTTTCGGCGCTGCTGCCTCGACGCGACGTCGCGATCATCCAAGCGGTGTAACTCGCCGCGAGCACCAGCAATCCAATCGCCTCGAACGTCGATACCCACCCATCGAGAAGCACCAAGGGTACGAGCGCAGTCGCAATGAACAGAACAGGCAGCTCTCGTACGACGATCTGTCGATCGACACGCGGCGCCCGGATCAGCGCGCACACCGCGAGGATCAGGCCAAGGTTGGCGATGTTGGATCCGATGACGTTGCCCAGCGCGATCGCCCCCTGATCGCGCAGGCCCGCGCTGATGCCAACGACCAACTCGGGCGATGACGTGCCGTAGGCGACCACGGTGAGCCCGATGATCAGCGGCTTGATGCCGAATGATCGCGCCAGTCCCGCGGCGCCACCGACCAGCCATTCGGCGCCGAAGTACAGCAGCACCAGCCCGGTAAGGAGCTGACCAAGATCGAGCACGATGCTAGGCACGGCGCGAGCGTACCTGGAATGAGCTCCATCACCTGGGCATGCGCCGCGCGGGGTTTCCCGACCGCGACGGCACACGCCAGCGCTCGCTATTGCACGCGAAGCGGGTGCTTGGTCGCGACTCAATACCCACACCGAAAAGGCGAAACCCGCCTGAGCAGGAGGCGGGTTTCTCTTCGTAGCGGGGCGCGATTCGCCAGTGTATCTATCGGCTTTTGCTGCATTCTTGACCTTTCAACTCACTGACTACTGGGTGTCGGAGTGCTTGGGTACGTTCTAGTCTCGGCCGTCCCGCCTCCGCTGATCATCGATCTTGAGCAGCTGCAGAACGGCCTCATCGCGCAGGCGACAAACGGCGGCGCCGATGGCCTCGAATAGGTCCGGCAACGCGAGACCGAGCGCGGCGACCTCGTCCTGGCCTAACGGCCGTGCATCAGGGCCGTCGAACACCTCGATGCGAGCGCGCTCCAGCTGGGGCCAGCTGGGCCAGCCACGGCGACGTCGTGCGTGTGAGGTACGCAGGCAGCTCGAGCCCTGCATCGCGGAGCGTGTACGAGCGCTGCGCGTACTGCTCGAGGAAACGTGGAAACCATTTGGGCTGCGTTCAGTCGTCCGCGTACCACTCTGCGAGCTCCCCCAGGAGGAGCTCGTCGAATTCGGTGTCCTTGGGCTCCGGTCGGAACGACTCCTGGTTGACGAAGCCGCGGACGTCGACGCCGTAATAGCGCCCCTTCGCGTCGATGAGGAGCCCGGTCGCGTAGACGAGCGGATTACCGAACGCCATGATCGGCGTGAGAGTGCGCATCCTCACTGCGGTCTTCCGCCACGCGGCTGCGTACTCCTCCGTTCCGTCGAGCGATCCGATCGATGACTCGATATGTGCCTGGAGGCCTTTCCGCTGCGCTTCGATGTCGTGATCGGGTTTGCTCCTTGCCAGGCCGAACACGTGAACGCGACCGTCGAGATACCCGTAGGTCTGGAGGAACTTCCGATAGCCGGCGGGCAACTTCACACCCGTGCGCCCTTCGAAGGCATCGATGGCAGCCTCGGACGCCCCCTTCGCTGGCCTCTTCGCGAGCTTCTTCTGTACCAGCCATGCGACCGCGTTCTCGAGGCTGTCGGTCGGGATGCCCTCGTCCTCTTCGTCGTCGTCGTCGTCGGCTTCACGTGACGACGAGGGGGAGGCTTTGGTCGCGTCCGTCACGCGCGTGGCGCGCAGCCCGATGACCGGAACCTTCGCGACCGCCTCGACCCTGAACAAACTTCCCACCGTCGGTCTAGTGCGCAGGCCGCGCAGCACGGTTCGTCCGCATTTGATGTCATCGCCGTCGTCGGTTCGCAGGATGCCGACGCCATCTCCCTCGTTCCATTGCACGAGCGTGACGACGCATGGGAGTGCCAGGACCTTCACTGAGCGAGACTATCAGAGCGCGCAGGCCCCCCTGGCAGTGCCCTCTGATGCCGAGCTCTACGAGGATGCGTTTAATCAGCGCGATGGAGGGCGCGTTGAAACCCATCTTCGCGAGATCGTCTGCGGTCATCATCGCCAACTCGCCGATGGTCTGAATGCCAAAGATCATAAGAACCATCGACGTGCGCCGGAAACGTATTTGTCGACGGGTCAAAAGAGGTCTGGTTTGAACCAAGCCGGTCCTGGTTTTCGCGCCGTCCCCCAGTCGGGAAGATCCATTCCCCACGTGAGCTCGTATCGTTGGAGTACGTGTTGCTGGAGCGTTCCGATCATGGCCGACGTGAAGCCCTTCTCCAGAAGTTGTGCCTCCGTGAGCCGCATCGCGGATACGCGACTGTGCTGCGCAGTGTCGTCGAGTCTCAGGTAGCTGATGAGGGTTCGAGCAAAACGGCGGCCACGCAAACATTCGCCCGGCGTTGTTCGCCCGCTACAATGGCGCGATGCCACCGCTCACGCTTGGTGTCGCGCTGACCCTACCGCCCCTCGTCCCGCTCCGGACCCAGGTCCTCGGCATGTCACGCGGCGACCTCCGCGAACTGATCGCGGCCGAGCTCGCCGCGTCTCCGACGTCGCTCGAGGTCGATCCCGACGCCGAGGCCGACGTCGCGGCCGAAGGCGAGTCCGTGGCTGCCGACGACGTCGACGCGGTGGTCTGGTTGGAGGACGGGAGATGGCAGGTGCGGGTGATCAAAATCGATCCGGCCGTTCGGGTCCGGCTGGACGCCGACACCGACGCCACCGAGACCAACCGCGGCCGGGCGCTCGTCAACTTCCTCGAGGACCGGGCCGGGCTCCTGCAGGCGATCCTCATCGAGATCATCCAGCCCGGTGGCCTACCGGTCAAGGACGCCGCCGCCGCTCGCGCGTCGCTCGACGATGTTGGCGCCGCGCTCGACTGCTCGCCCGTGGAGATCGCGCGGATCGTGTCTCGAAAGAAGGTCCGGATCGCCGGGGAGGTCGTCGTCCTCAGTGATCTCCTGCTTCGGTCCGATCCCGGCTGAGCCTCGGCGTCCGCGCCAGGGTCGTGCGTGAAGGCGAAGTGGAAGTGTCGGGCCGCGGATGTGGACGCGCGCAGCGGTCGGGGTGGTCTGCGCAGCTGCGGCTGACCGACGATCTCTCGGAGTATGGTCAACCTGATAAAATCGGCTATGCCGTCCAAGCCGCTCAGGCCCGAGATCGCGAGGACCCGCGCACTCGTCAGGTCCCTGAAGAGCGCCGGCTTCACCGTGACGCATGACGCTCGGGCAACGAAGAAGTCACTCGCCGGGGCGGCGCTCGAGCTCGGGTTCGAGTTGCCTGACGAGGTCGCCGCATACTTCAGGGCGTTCGGCGGAATCTACGTGGGTGGCGGACAACACCCCCTCAACTTCTACTCGCTCGATGCGGCCCTGTTGCGGACGTCGGAATACCGTTTGACGTTCGACGAGTTTCGGAACGAGCAAAGCGATGAGGGCCTTCCCGACAAGTTCATCGTGATCGTAGATAGCGGCACGTTCTCGAACTCCGCCGAGGGTGTCGTCTACGATGCGGTGCACGAGAAATTGTGGGGCACTGATGGCGGGCGGTACGGCGCGGACGTTGGCGACGACGAAGGCACGATCTGGGAGCTCGTAGAACGCGAGCTCGAGGACCTCCTTGCGAAGGGGGTGGCCGAGGGGGATGGTGCAGAAGCAGGGTACGAGCCGGATCTCGGAGCCATCTGCGATGAGCTCGATCGCGTTGAAGCCAAGCACAAGGCCACCGCAATGGCCCTCACTTCCACATTTACAAGAACACGTGCGCGCACGATCACCAAGTGGGCCGATGGTTTCGAGTATCACGAATCGCTGACCGCCGAGGAGCGCTCGACGATTGCTCCCTTCCTCGCTCGCCTCGGTGCAGCGAGCGACCAGGCAAGCGTGGTGCTCGGTCGTAGTGCAACGATCGCTGACCGGTATGCGCTCCACTCCGAATTCAAGACGTTGGCGGAGTTCGACGATCTCGTTCGCGCGATCCCCTCGGACGACATCGCGGACCGCCAGCAACGTCTCGATGGGCTCCTTGCCAGACCCTCCCACGGATCGTGGGAAGAGCTCGTGATGCTTCTCGCGTCCTGGCTGGAACCGTCGCGGCGCGAAGCCATCGCCGCCGCCGAGGCTGTGCTCGCCTCGTGGGAGACGCGGTTTCGAAGCCCGAACAGGCTCCTCATGGGACAAGCCGATCTATCGGCCCTCGCTCACACGCCCGCTCTTGGGGAGGAGATAACATTCGACCGTTCGTTCGAGCTCGAACAGGTGCTCGCGCTTCCAGGGTGTCGGTCGCTCCAGGTGCGAAACACCAAGGTGGCCGCCGCCGACCTGGAACGTCTCGCTTCGAGCGCGCTCCCACTCGAGTCCGTGGATCTCTACAACGCCGGGCTCACGTCCGACATGGGGCCCACGTTTGCGCAGCTCGGCGCCGCAAAGCCTATCGCAACGTTGAAGCTCCCCTTTAACGATCTCGGTCCCAAGGGGACACAGGGCATGTTCCCACGCGCCAGCCCCGCGTGGGGCCACCTTCGCGAGCTCGATCTGTCCGCCAACGAGATCGGCAACCCCGGCGCCAAAGCCCTCGCGCAATCGCATCTACCAGCGCTGCGCAGCTTGACGATCCATCACAACCCTGGCGTGAAGAAAGGATCCATCACTGACATTGGCGCCGCACATCTGGCGAGCTCGGTCGAGCTCGCGAACCTCGAGGTCGTCGATCTTCATTGCCAAGGCCTCACCGCCGTCGGAGCTGCGGCGCTCATCGCGAGCCGTCAGCTTTCGTCGCTTCGCGATCTCCGTCTCGGTGGATTCCTACAGCTCGCATCGCTCGTGGCCGGCTGCAAGGACGCCGAGCCGCACCTCACGTCGCTGGCGATTTGGCGAGCGCACGGTGAGGCGCCGGCACCCGACTGGACGCAAGCTCGATTTCTCCAGACGCTCCTGAAGCTCAAGATCGGCGTCACGATCGCGGAGTTGTGCGGTCTCCTCAAGAGCGCCCAGCTCATTTCGTTGAAGTGTCTCCACATCGACTACGCGATCGAAGAATCCGAGATGGCTTGGCCGGCGCTCGTCGAGTCCACGCCTCCGCCCGGCCTCAGGTTCCTCGATGTCGCATCGCTCGAGCCGACGCCGGAGCAGGCCAAGGCCCTCGTGCAGTCCGCGTGGGGCGCTCAACTCGAAGGGATCGTGGTTTCGCACTACATCAGCCCGAAGACATGGGCGGTGCTTTACGAAGGGGGCCTCTTGGGCGACAGCGCCTCCGAATACCTTTGAAGGCTGCGCTGCCAACCACGCGCTTGGTGAACCTCGCCCAGCCAACCCGGAGGTTGTTTTCGACGGCACCCCCATGCGCTTTTTAGCGGTTTGCTCGGGTAGTCCGGCTCATCCGGGATCAGGACGCGTCCTGTCCGGTATTCGGACGTCCTCGGCGACTGGCATCGAGGAGGCAGAACGCGCGGCGGCGAGGCACAGTTCAGACACGTACTGGGCGCACTACGGATGAGCGTGCTGCGAGCCGAAAAGGCGAAACCCGCCTGAGCAGGAGGCGGGTTTCTCTTCGTAGCGGGGGC
>JALZOJ010000035.1 GCA_030857175.1 Myxococcota bacterium
CGAGGTCGCGCGCCGCACGAACGTGACGCTCGCCGCGGACAAGCTGCTCGTCGGGTTCGCGCGCCGCGCGGCGACGTACAAGCGCGCCGATCTGATCTTCGGCGACGAGAAGGTCCTCGACTCGCTGTTCGCGAAGGGCCTGCAGCTCGTCTACTCGGGCAAGGCGCACCCGCGCGACCTGCAGGGCAAGGCGCTGATCGGGAAGGTCCTCGAAGCATCGAAGAAGCATCCGGCGCAGGTCGTGTTCCTCGAGAACTACGACATGCGGCTCGGCGCGATGCTCACGCGCGGCGTCGACGTCTGGCTCAATAACCCGCGGCGCCCGCTCGAAGCATCGGGCACGTCGGGGATGAAGGCCGCGATGAACGGCGTGCCGAACCTGTCGATCCTCGACGGTTGGTGGCCCGAGGGCTGCGAGCACGGCGTGACGGGCTGGAAGATCGGCGACGCGGATCCGAAGGACGACGCGTTCGACGAGGCCGACATCGCGCGCATCGACAAGCGCGATCGCGAGCTGCTCTATCAGGCACTCGAGCGCGACGTGCTGCCGGCATACGGCGATCGCGCGCGCTGGGTCGCGATCATGCGCGCGAGCATCGCGATGTCGCAGTGGCGGTTCTCGTCGGACCGCATGATCGAGGACTACGTGAACAAGGTCTACTCGGCGCGCCCTTCCGGCCTGTAGAGGACTTGGCGCCGCTTGCCGCGCCACTCGAGGATCAAGTAGTCGCCGAGCTGCTCGGCCGTTGCCTCGTCGAGGTTGCGGCGCGGCGTCACGCGCAGGCACGGATGATCGCCGGGCTCGGTCGCGCGCTCGTAGAAGTGCCAGTGCTCTTCTTCGCGCTGGCCGTCGAGGACGTACGCGTCGTCGAACGACCAGCTCGGTGCGCCGGCGCAGCTGATCGGCTTGCCGTCGACGCTGCGCACGATGACGCGGCGGCGATACGTCAGATCGAGCTGCGTCTCGGTGCGCCGCGTGATCTGCCACCACTCGGTCTCGTCGTGGACGTTGCCCTCGTCGTCGAACGACGTCATGTCCCAGCGCCACGCGCCTTCGATCTTTGCCGCGGACCACGGGTCCGCTGGCAGGTCACGCGGATCGTCATCGACGCGCCACAGCGTCTGGATGCCGCCATCCCAGCGCAGATCGAGGCGCTCGCCCGCGAGGTCCGCGGTGTACGCGCCGACCTTGCGGAAGCCGTGATCGCACGGGCTCGCTTCGGCGTGATATTCGGTCTCGCGCACGGCGAAGCCGGTCTTCGTGATGTCGACCTCGACGTCGAACACGGCGCGCTGCCGGTACCACGGGCGCTGGTTGCACTGAAAGATGATGCGGTCGTCGGAGCGCACCTCGACATTGCGGACGTAGCGCCCGACGAGCTTCGACGGGATATTCGGCATTGGTCGGAACCGCCAGGTCTCGGCCTCGACGCGCGTCGTGCCGGACTCGCTCGTGCGCAGCATCCACCGCCAGCCGCCGACGAGGTCGACGAGCGTGAAGCTCTGCGGTGGCGGGGCAGGGCGTGTCGTCGGCGTTCCTGCGCCAGGTGGCTGGCACGCGGCGAGCGCGACGACGACGACAAGTCTCATTGTACGGATTCTCGGTCGCTCGTTCCTCGCGACGCTTGGGTCATTTCGGTTTGCGTGCGTACGTGTCGGCGACGATCTTTGCGACCGCGTCGTCAGACAGCGACGTCGGGCGCTTGCCGCCGCACGCGGGATCGAACTCCCACGCCATGCGCTGGCAGAGCCGCGCGGTCGCGTCCTGCTCCGAGTAGCCAAGACGGAACATCAGGCCCGCGCGGTTCGCGAGCTCGTCGGTCGCGACGCCGTCCCGGCGTTCATCGGCTTTCTGCTGCGTGGACGTGAGCCAGGGAAACGACGAAGTATCACCACCGCGAGAAGAGGCCATGCCGCGAGTATACTCGCAGGTGTGAGGGTGCTGCTGCTTGCCGGCGCGATCGCTTTTGCGATCCCGCGCGTCGCGCATGCGGATGGCGCGGGCGTCATCGCCGCACAAGGCGCAGATCGCGCCGCCGTCGCGGGAGCGATGGCCAACGCGATGACCGGCCGGGCCGAGCGCATCGTCCCCGACGCGGTCGCCGAGGCGCGCGCGGCGGTCGCCGCAGGCGCGGTCCCGATCGAGGCGCTCGCGAAGTTCAGGAGCGTGCGCGACCAGATCGACGAGGGCTGGCGCGCGTACCTGCGTGTCGCCGTCGAGAACGCCGCACTCCGCCTCGGGGCCGCGCGCACCGAGGCAGAGGCGTTGGTCGCGCTGCCGGGCGGGGCGGAGCTCTATGCGGACGCCGCGCTGCGCCTCGGCGTCGTCCTCGGCCACCTCGGCCGCCGCAGCGAATCGCAAGCGGTGCTGCAGCTCGCGCTCGCGCTCGATCCGGATCGGCCGATCACGCTCGCCGAGTTCTCGCCCGACGTCGTCGATGCGATCGCCGCCGTGCGCGCCTTGCCGGTCGCGAAGCAGCGGCTGCGCGTGACGTCGATCCCGCCAGGCGCGCAGATCACCGTCGACGGCACCGACGTCGGCCGCGCACCCCGCGATGTCGAGGTCACGCGCGGGCAGCACATCGTCGTCGCGCGCGAGACGTTCTACGCGCCCGCGGTGCGTGGCGTCGCCGTTGACGCCCCAGCCGCCGTCACGCTCGAGCTGGCGCGTGACGACGAGGTCGTGCGGCTCGCCGGCGGACCCGCGCGCGGGATGCCCGAGTCCGCGGCGCAAGAGCTCGTCACCGCCGCGCTCCGGTTCGGCGAGCTCGACGAGGTCGTCCTCGTCGCCGACACCTCGCGGCGCGGTGGCCCCACGCTGCTCGTGCAGCGCTGTGCGGGCATCCCCGCGCAGTGCAGCGCCGTCGTCGAGATCGGCTACGGCGATCGCACGGGCCTCGCGGCCGCGGCGCGCCAGGCGTGGGACGCCGCGCGCACCGGCGAGCTTCGCTATCCGCCGACCGTGCTCGGTGATCGCGGCGGCGCGAAGGACGATGGCGGCTGCAAGATCTGCAAGAGTCCCGGCCTGTGGGTCGGCGTCGGCGCTGCCGTCGTGCTCGGTGCGGTGATCACGATCATCGCGGTCTCGGGCGACAAGCCGCCGCCGGTCGTCGATGTGAACGGCCCGGACTTCTAGATCCCGGCTGGGGCACCGACCGATTGGTGCGACCTGTATTGGTTTGATGATTGGTGCGACCTGTATTTGTTTGATTACAGGTCGCACTATTTCGTCCAGCCCGCCGACGTGAACGGCCCGGACTTCTAGATCCCGGCTGGGGCACCGACCGATTGGTGCGACCTGTATTGGTTTGATGATTGGTGCGACCTGTATTTGTTTGATTACAGGTCGCACTATTTCGTCCAGTCCGGCTCTCAGGGCTTCGTGAAGTCGGCCTCGATGGTCTCGGTTGCGCCGGCCTTGAGGTCGACCGACTTCTTCGTCGAGCGCGGCGGATCTTCGCCCTTGAAGATGATCTCGACGACGTGACGGCCCGCGGGCAGCGTCACCTCGAACGGCGTGCGGCCGCGTCCGATGCCATCGATGACGACTTCGCCCCATGGATTCGCGCCGACCTTGAGCACCGCGGTGCCGCGCACGACGGGCGCGGCGTCGACCGGCGTTGTCGCGCTCGACGCGTCGGGCTTCGTGCGCGGGCCGGCATCACGCGCCGGTCCTGCATCGGGGTCGAATGCATCGGCGAGCGATGCGTCGACGAGCGATGCGTCAGGGTCGGGCGCATCCGGCGGCGCATCGATCACACCTGGCGCGGCGTCGGAAGCGACGGCCACCTCCGCATCGACGACGACGCCGGCGCCGCGGTTTTTCATGAACAGGAAGACCGCGACGACGCCGAGCAAGATCGTGCCGATCGCCGCTGCGACGAGGATGCCGCGACTCGGCGCGGTGCGGCCCGGGACCGGAATCGGTCGTGATGCATCGCCGAGCGGCATGATCGAGGAGCGCTCGGCGCGCGGCATCGAGCGTTGACTCGTGCGGGTCTCGATGACCTCGTCATCGTCTTCTTCATTCTGTTTGGCCCCCGCGGACGCCTCGGGCATCACGTCGACGCCAAACATCGGCGTCGCGCGCTCGAGGATCTCCTTGAGCTCGACGTTCGTCGCGAAGGTCTCGGTGCGCGCACGTGGCTGCTTGCCCTTCGCGGGCGTCGCATCGCGCGGGATCACGGCGGTGCGCGGGCCCGCGGGAGGCGGCGTGGCCTCGGTGTCGCCCGCGTGCGCTTCGACGTGCGTCGGCAGGCGGCGCGTCTCGGGTGGGCAAAACTTCGCGACGAGGGCGGCGGCATCGCGCGGGTTCGGCGGCTCGTCGAGCGCGTACAAGTAGCGCTGCAGCTGCGCGAGCATCTCGCCGGCGGAGGGCCAGCGCGTGTCTTGATCGCGCTCGAGCGCGCGCATCACGACCTCGTCGAGCTTCGCGGGGATCTCGGGACGCTTTTCCGACGGGCGCGGGATGACCTCGTCGGTGACGGCCGCGAGCGTGGCGTCGGGATCCTTGCGCGCGAACAGCCGCTCGCCGACGAGCATCTCCCAGAGGAGCACGCCGGCCGAGAACAGATCGGTCTGGCCGGTGAGCGACTCGCGGCGGACCTGCTCCGGGGACATGTACGGGAACGAGCCGGTCGGCGCGGACTCGGCGCCGCTGTCGTCGGCAGCACCGAGCGTGACCGCGATGCCGAAATCGACGAGCTTGATGTCGCCGTCGCGCGACAGCATCACGTTGCGCGGCGAGAGGTCGCGATGGATCACGCCCTCACCCTTGCGGTGCGCGTAGTCGAGGCCCTCGAGGATGCGCGCGCAGATGAAGGCGGCGAGCGGTGGGTCCATCCGCGCGCCCTTCGCGGACAGCGACTCGGTGAGCCGGTACAGCGTCGGGCCGTCGATGTACTCCATCGCGATGAAGTACGTGTCATCGATCACCCCGAGCTCGTAGACCGGGACGATGTTGCCGTGCGTGAGCGTGACGAGCGTCTTGGCCTCGGTCACGAACAGGTCGACGAAGTGACGCTGCCCCGACAGGCGCGGGTGGATCTGCTTGATGACCAGCGACTTCTCGAACCCGCCTGGACCGACCAGCTTGGCGAGGTAGATCTCGGCCATACCGCCGGTCGCGAGCTTCTCGGTCAAGAAGTACTTGCCGAACGTCGTCGGCAACTCGGTCATCGCGGCGAATGTATCATGCAGGTGGTGATCGCTCGTGGCTGGGTCCTCGCATGCGTCGCGCTCGCGAGCGCGTGCAGTGACGATCCTGCGCGCGTGCGGCTCGTGCCCGTGAGACCGGTCGCGACGGGGCCGTGCGGCGATGCGAGGCCGCGACCGACGGAGCTCACTGTGATCGCGTACGCGCGCAGCGGCGAGGTGCCACGCAGCGTGCCCGTCGACAGCGCTGTGCCGGTCGCGGACTTTCCCGCCGACACCGAGCAGATCGGCGTCGAGGCGCGACTCGCCGGCTCGGTGATCGCGGTCGGCAAGACGGCGCCGCTCGCGTTTGACGACCTGGCGAACGGCGCGACGATCCCGATCTTCATGGCGCCGCCCGAGGGGTTCTGTCCGCTCGGCGAGATGCGCGTCGCGCGTCGCGCGCCGCTGGTCGCGCGTGCGGGCGACGGCGTGCTGATCGTCGGTGGCTTCGATGCGGCGGGGATGCCGATCGCGAGCGCGGAGCGCTACGAGCCTGCGACCGGCACGTTCGTCGACGTCGCGGTGCCGTCGCTCCTCGGCGAGGGCGGATTTCTCGGCGCGACGCTGACGCCCTTGCCCGACGGGCGCGTCGTCCTCGCGGGTGGGCCGGAGCGGGTCGCGACGATCTACAACCCGACGAACCACACGTTCGGCGAGTCGGTCTTGATCGAAGGGCGCGCGTTTCACTCCGCGGTCGCGACCGGCGGCGACGAGCTGCTCCTGGTCGGCGGCTGCTCGGCGATCGCATCGGGTTCGTGCAGCGGCGTCGTGCGGCTCGGCTCGAAGCTCTACGAAGCGACCGACGCCGACACGCTCCGCGAGCTGCGTCCGAGCACGACGCTGCGTGCGGGGCGCGTCGGCGCGAACATCTTCGACATCGGCGTGCAGCTCGACGGCAAGCGCGCGTTCGTGATGGCCGGCGGGTTGCCGCCGCCGAGCGGGCAGCCCGCGGTCGACGCCGCCGACGTGTTCTCGCTCGGCGCGACCGACGCTACCGCGGTCTTTGGCTCGCACTTCGCCGCAGCCGCGCTCGACGGCGGCGCGGTGCTGACCGCGTTCGCGCCCGACGGTGACACACCGAACGGCGCCGCGAGCGTGTTCCCGCCGCTCGCCGATGCACGCACGGTCGCACGCGCACCGGATCTCGCGGGCGTGCGCCTCTTGGCGCTCGAGAACGGGCGCGTCGTCGGGATCGGTGGCGAGCCGATGGGCGATGTCGTGCGCTACGACCCCATGTCCGACGTCTGGGAGCGCGTCGACGCCGACGGTCCGATCACGAGCGCGCCGGTGCTGCACCGCCTCGAAGACGGCAGCGTTCTCGTCCTCGGCGGCGCACCCGCGACGAACCAGGCCTTCGTGTACCGGCCGCCGCTGCTCGGGCCCACGTCGGGCACGGTCACCGTCGTGCCGATCGGCGCGGCGCGCGCGAACGTGCTCACGCCGTCGGATCCCGCGACGGTGACGCGCGGCATGGACTGGGTGCTCTCGGCCGGCAGCGAGCCAATGGCCCGCGCACGTGCGCTCGTCGGTGGCCCGCGCATGACCAACGGATCGATCCGCGTCATCGCGACCGTCCTCGACGGTGGCATCGGGCTCGTCGCGCAACAGACCGGGCCGGGCAGGGCGCTCGTCGCCGAGCTGGTGCCGGGCGCGCCCGCGCGGCTGACGTTGTTCGATGCAGGCCTCGAGCAGATGCTGTGCACGGGTGACGCGATCGCACCGTTCGGCGAAAACGTCGAGCTCGTGCTCGAGATCGCCGATGACCGCGCGCGCCTTCGCCGCGACGGCGTGGAGCTCCTCGCGTGCGACGTCGTCGGCGTCTCCGGCGCGTGGGGCGTGGCTGCGGTCGGCGCGGGTGCGCGGGTCGCCGTCGAGACGGTGTCGCTGGTCCGGTGATATCGTCGTCCCGGATGCGTAGGGCGTGCATCGCCGCGATCGTGCTCGCGGTCAGTAGCGTGCCCGCCGACGCGTACGAGTTCTGGCTGCGCGCGCGCACGATCGGCCAGGCGTATCAGCTACGCGAGTACCGGCTCGTCGGTCCTGATCTGTTCCTCGGGCGGCGCCGCTTCACGCAGACGCTCGCGCTCCGCATCTGGGACATCGGTAACTTCGCCGCCGACCGTCGCCGCGCGCGGCTGCCCGACAACGGCCTTCGCATCACGTGGCAGAGCTACCTGCGCATCGATCACGATTTCGGCACGTTCATCACGAATCGCGTGGCACTGAGCGAAGCGACCCGGCGCGACGCGATCGACGTCTACCCGGAGCTCGCTGAATCGGTCGCCGGCCTCGACCTCCTCTACGGTCACGTCACCATCGATGGCATCGCCGACGGGCGCGTCTCGTTGCAGCTCGGGCGCGTGCTCGTCGACGATGGCTGGGGAACCTCCGGCGTCGACGGCGGCACGGTCCGCGTCGAGATCCCGCGGACCCCGCTCGCCGCGAGCGTGACGGCCGGCGTCCGCGTGCGCGCGTCGTCGCCGCTCGGCCTGTCGGCCTACGAGCTCGATGGCACGAGTGGCGCGGCCTGTCGCGAATACGTCGAAGGCCCGGTTCCCGGCGAGGGCACGTGGAAGCTGATCGATCGCAGCCGCACGATCACGAACACGCGCCTCGAATCCGACTACGAGTATTGCCCGCAGCGCGAGCGCCTGCAGCCGACGATCGGCGTCGCCCTCGCGACCTCGAAGCTACGCCGCATCGGCGCCGAGGTCGGCTATCGCCGCACGTGGTCTTCGACGGTCGGCGTGATCGACGGCGTCGATCGTCTCGACTTCCCCGACGTCGGCTTGTACCCCGACGAATTCGGTCAAGCGCCTTCGTCCGGCATCAACGAAGAACGCCTGTACGCGCGCGTGCACGCCGATCGCGGTCGCGTGAAGCCGTTCGCGAGCGCGCGCTACTCGCTGCTGCACGCGACGCTCGATCGCGCGGACCTCGGCGTCCGCATCGAGCGCAAGCAGCACGTGCTCGAGCCGAAGCTCGAGTACTTCTACCCGACCTTCGACGGTGACTCGATCTTCAACGTGTTCTCGATCGAGCCGACCGCGGACGCGCGGCTCGGCTACACGTATGACGGCAGCGTGCGCGCGACCGTGAATGCGTGGGTGCGGCGCTACCTCGGCGACAACGCGGCGTACACCGGCGGTGCAGATGTGTCGGTCGAGCGCGATCTCACGAGCCGGCTGCGCGCGCGGGGCGACGTGCTCTGGGACGACGGCTACGGCGGGCGTCGCGTCGGCGGCAGCGGCGAGGTCGGCTGGCGGCCGACGCCGCGCGCGTGGCTGCGCGGCCGGATGATCCTGCTCGGCGTCGCACCCGACGACGGGCGCGCGCGCTACGTCACGACCTCGGCCGTGGTCTCGTCGTCGCACAAGATCGGCGAGACCGCGGCGCTTCACTTCGTGGGCGAGTCGCACTACGACGACCGCCAGCAAGGGCAGCTGCGCGCGCTGTTCGTCCTCGACCTCGCGTTTCTACCTGAGCCATGAGACCCATGAAGTATCTGCGTGGAATCCCGCTGCTGATCATCGTCGTCGGACTCGGCGTCGCGGTCGGCCAGCCGCACGAGAGCGACGACTGGTCGCCGGTGATCTATCCGACGCAGCGCATCCCGCTGATCTTCTCGCACGCGAAGCACGCGAAGCTCGGCGTGCAATGCGCCGCGTGCCACCCCGGCGCCAC
This sequence comes from Myxococcota bacterium, assembly GCA_030857175.1. Taxonomy (GTDB): domain Bacteria; phylum Myxococcota_A; class Polyangia; order Haliangiales; family Haliangiaceae; genus JABFXX01. The sequence continues at coordinate 8,881 of JALZOJ010000035.1, forward strand.
GTCGTCGCGCTCCGCGGTCGACAACTTGTTGCCGACCGAGCGCGAGTGCCGCGCGTGTCACCCGATCGATCGCGCAGAGCCCGAGCGCGTCGTGGCGGGCGCACCGCCGGCGCGCTGCGCCGCGTGTCATCTCGGGTTCGTGCCCGGCCAGCCGGTGCAGCGCGTCTATCTCGAGCCCGCGCTCCTCAAGTTCGATCACGCCGCGCACGCGAAGACGCCGTGCGCGCAGTGCCACGGTGATCTGTCAAAGGTCGATCTCGCGACGCGCAAACATCTGCCGGCGATGCAGTCGTGCTTGTCGTGTCACAAGGACGGCAGCGAGCCGCGACGCTGCGCGGACTGTCACCTCGCGAAGCTCGGCGGGTTGATCGAGACCGAATACGCGCACGGCTCGCTCGTCCCGAAACGCACCGGCATGGGCGACGCCCACGGCCCCGGCTTCGCGAAGGACCACCGTCAGGAGGCGATGCAGCTCGATGCGACGTGCGGCGCGTGCCACGACCGCTCCGAATGCGTCGCGTGTCACCAGGGCGTCACGCGGCCGCTCGAGTTTCATCGCGGCAACTACCTGCTCGCGCACGCCGTCGAGGCAAAGCGCGGCACGCCCGACTGCTCGGCGTGTCACCGCGCGCAGTCGTTCTGCGTCGGGTGTCACGAGCGCAGCGGCATCGGCAATCGCGCGCCGAGCGAATACGTCGGGACCGGCGCGTTCCATCCGCCGAGCTGGATCAACCTGCACGCGCGCGATGCGAAGCGAAACATCCAGAGCTGCGCGTCGTGTCACCGCGAGGAAGACTGCATCCAGTGTCACAGCGCCGAACCGATGTCGATGCGCGCCTCACCGCATCCGAAGGGCTGGCGCGGTAGCTCGAAGTGCAAGGCGCTCGACAGCAAGAACCGGCGGATGTGCCTGCGCTGTCACATCACGCCCGACGAGCTCGGCTGCGATTGGCGCGCGCCTTAGCGCGCGTAGATGATCACGTAGTCGGTCGTCGTGTCGGCGTTGCGACCTTCGAGTCCCATCGGGCCGGTGCGAATCGGGTCGGGGTTGGCGCTCGTCGCTGCGGTGTCGCCTTGCGTGTCGCTGTTCATGATGCACGTCATCCTCGCAGGCTCGACGAGCATGCGTGCCGTGAACGTGGCCGTGAAGTCGAGCGGCATCACGCGCGTCACACCCTGCTGACCGGGGCTGTACGCGAGGATCTCGGTCATCAGCGCGCCGTTGATGATCGTGCAGAACGATCCCGCGGCGTTATCGTCGAGCGCGGCCGAGATGCTGAACTCGCTGCCGACGGGTGCCGTATCGAAGCGGAACTTCGCTTCGATCACGTACGGCGGCGTCAGGAGGAGGCCGTTCCGCGCGACGATCTTCGAGAAGCCCGACGTGCCCTTGTGCACGAGCTGGTCGTTCGTGAAGATCCAGCTGCCGCTGCGCGGCACCCACTCGATGGGCGTCGTGTCGAACGCGTAGAACGCGGCGATGCGGTTCGCGACGCCGGGGTTCGGATCACAGAGGTCGCCCACGCCGTCCTGGTCGGAGTCCTCCTGGCTGCCCTTGATGGTCGGGCAGTTGTCCTCGGCGTCGCCGAGACCGTCGTTGTCCTCGTCGTGTCCGTTCGCGGGAGTATCCGGCAGCGGGTGTTCCTTGAGCCCGAGGACCTTGTCGCATCCCGCGAGTGCGAGCACGACGAACAACCGGCGCATCGACATATCGTATCAGGCTGCTTGGTTCGCGGCGCGCTGATGGCGGCGACCGCGGAACCAGGCAGCTGCGCGTACACCGGCGATCACGGCGAGGAGCACGGTGGGGACGGCGTACACCGGCGACGCAGCGATCGCGGCAGCATATGTCGCGAAGAACGAGACCCACGCGAAGTGCATGCCGGTGCGGTGCAGGCGCTTCCAGGCCTTGGGCGGCATCGCCTTGCGAACGCGCTCGACGGAGGTGACGGCCATCGCGCCGAGGAGGAGAAAGGTCGCGACCGCGATCACGATCGTCGGATTCTGCGAGCGGATGAATGCGCCCGGGTCGGGCCACGCGATCGCGATGATGCCGGCGAGGTGAAAGCCGTGTGACGTCGCGAAGCCGAGGCCGATCCACTTGCGGTAGGCGAGGACCGCGCGCCACGTGCGTGTCGGGCGCAGCTGCACGAGCGGCCGCGCGACGTACGCGAGCGCGAACAACACGAGCGACGTGCGCGCCGTCCAGCGAACGACCGCGTGTGCGCCTTCGGGGCCGGCGCCATATCCGAGCAAGAGCGCGAGACACATCACCGCCAGCGCGAGGGTGAACGCGGCGAGCAGGCGCATGCCCTTCTGCGTCGCGGCGTTCTTCATTCGCTCGGTTGCCGGTCGAGGGGGCTCGACTCCTCGACGTTGCCGAGCCGCGTCGGCACCGAGAGGCTGCAGTTGCGATGGCCGAGCTCGATCGCCTCGGCATCACCGACGACGAGCGCTTCGGAGAGTAGCCACCGCGAGATGGCGTGCGAGAGCACGTATTCGTTGCGCGCGTTCCAGAGCCACGCGGCCATGTTGCTGCCCGTCGAGAACGCGTGTGGAAATGCGAGGCGGCGGAGCTCGATGCCGCCTGCGCGCACGGCGGCGCTATACGCCGCATGCAGCGCGACGAACTCGCGCCACTCGTCGATCGCCGCGCGCACCGCGCCATCGTACCGGCGCTGCGCCCAGCGCGAGAAGCCGGTCTCGAGTGCATCGAGCCGGCCGTGACGCAGACGTCGCGAGAGTGCGTCGCCGACGGGGCCGGACGAGGTCGGCGCGCCGAGCTGCGCCGCGTCTGCCATGCGCGCGAGCTGATCGGTCACTGCCTGTGTCAGCTCGCGCAGCGCGCGGTCCACGGCGCCGAGCGGCGCGTCGAGCTCGAGGGCGCGCCGTGCGAGCCACGCGTGGGTCGCGCCATCCGAGAGCGCCGCGTCCCACGCGCGGACCGTGGTCGCGAGCGCGGCCAGCGTCGGCGCGTGAAGATCGAGCGCGAGGTGCGCGGCCACCGCGCGCGGCAGTGGTGCCGTCTCGACGGCAAACGGCTCGATCACGTCGACGCTATCCGGCTCGGGCGCGGTGCTTCGTGCGACGTGTCCGGTCGGCGACATGGTCAGCAGCACGCGCGTCTTGCGGCGATGCGGCGCGAGCAGCCAGCGCGCCTGCATCTCCATCGCGCTCGGCTGCTTCTCGGCCTCGACGTGACGCGCGGCGACGCCCTCGAGGAAATACGTGAGCGGCGTCGCGGGCCAGCGCGAAGCGAGCGCATCGTCTTGCAGCTCGGCCCAGGCACCGCGCTCGACCGCGTCGACAGCGAGCCACTCGCCGACGAGCTCGCGCACCGGAGGATGGGACTCGACGAGCATCGCGGACGAGCGCAGCAGTGTGCGCGCCGTCGCGTCGTCACCGCGGCCCGCCGCGATCAGGCCCGTCACCACGACCTCGGCATCGCCGAGCGGCAGCCGCAGATCGCGATGCGCGACGAGCCACTTCTCGCCCTTTGCATCGGGCTTGCGCGAGAACGCCCACGCGGCACAGCACAGCGCGTATGCCTCGCCGTCGGTGCCGGGCCTCGCCGCGAGCCCGCCGTAAAACGCGAAGCGCTTCCAGCCGAGCGGCACGAAGACGTGACGCGTGAGCGTGCTCGCGACGACGGGCGCGATCATGATCGCGAACACGACGATCGCGAGCGGCCACAGCCCGACGCGCCACACCAGCATGAGCAGCGTCGCGCCGACCACGAGCATCAGCGCGGCGAGCACGCCGGCGCACGCGGACCACAGTAGGTAGTGCGACGTGCGATCGCGGCGACGCGCAGCGATCGCGGCCTGATGCAGCCGCGAGAACAGGATATAGGGCAGTGCGTACATCTACGGCTTCCAGCCCATCTGCTTGCGGAAGCCCGGCAGCGCGGCCGGTGCATTCGGCGGCGCCGGCGGCGCGGCTCGCATCGCCGGCGCGTGACGCGCCCACAGCTCGGCGACGAGGCGGCGATACGGATCGCGGAGCGCGGCCACCGCGGCGCGCACGAGCTCGGGCGTGCGCGTCTGCGGGCCGAGTGGCGTCGCGTAGGTCTTCGCGTCGATGAAGTCGAGCTCGAGCATGCCGAGCAGCTTCTGCGCCTCGCGCTCGATCTCGATCCGGCTCGCGTCGGCCGCGACGCCGAGGATGAAGAAGGGGTTGTCGACGATCATCAGCGGATGCCGGAGTCGAAGCCCTTCTTGCGTGCGGCCGAGTCTTCGGGGAGTAGCTGCCACAGCGCCTTCACGATGCGCCGCAGCTCCTCGGTGTTGGTGTTCGCGATCGCGGCCTTGCCTTCGTCGACGAGACGCTGCGCGCGCGGGAGATCGCGCATCGTCGACATCTCGGAGGCGACGTCCTCGAAGTAGAGCTCCCACGCTTCGGGCGTGCGGTTGAACGCGGCATTCGAGAGCCGCGATGCGAGCTTCATCTGGCGCTCGAGCTCGGGGGCGTCCTTCTCGCGGCGCGCCTTGTCCATCGAGGCGAGGACTTCCTGCAGCAGCGTGCGCTCCGCGTCGGTGCCATGCATGCCGACGGATGCGGTCGCGTGGATCGCGACCTGGCGCGCGGCGTCGTCGAGCTCGGGCCACTTGCGTGCGAGGTCGGCGTCGGCCATCGTCGCGTCGACCTCGATCAGCGTGCGGCGTGCGCGCTGTGCGGCATCGGCATCGCCGCCATGTGCCGCATCGATATCGCGCTCGGCCTCGGAGAGCCGCTGCTCGAGGCGATCGAGCTTCTCGATCACCTGGCCGAGGCCGTGACGGAATGCGTCCGTGCGCAGGTCCATGAGCTGACGGCGCAGATCGCGGATCGCGGCGTCGAGCGCCTCGGGGTTCGCGTCGGGGACGAGCAAGTGCGCGACGTGCTCGAAGACCTGACCGATCACGGGGACGAGCGCGCGCGCGGCGAGGCGGCCACCGCGATCGAGCTCGATCGTGACCTCGACGGCGGAGCCCGTCGGCACCGTGTCGGTGACCGCATCGCCGCCGATGTCGAGCGCGCCGACGAGACGGCACAGGTGCGCCTGAGACATCTCGCCTTGCACGATCGGAATGCGCAGCACCGACTCCTTGGAGCCGCGCGCGACGGTCTCGATCGTGTGATGCGTGAACGTGCGACGTGCGGGCAGGGGCGCACCGCGCTCGAGATAGACCTGCACGTGCCCGCTCGCGAGCGCGACACCGAGCGTGCGCGAGAGCGGTGGGTCACCGATCGTGATGCCCTGGACGATCGTGATCGTCGGTGGCGAGACGGCGACGAGCTGTCCGCCCGCCGTGCGCGCCTCGAGCGAGAACGTGCACGCGCGACGCGGCAGGAGATTGACGCTCGTGAGGAACGTGCCGTCGGGCGCGACCGACGCTTCGGCAGAGGACCACGCGCCGTCGCTGCGCACGAACTTCACCTTCGCGGGCTGCTCGCCGTCTTTTGCGGGCAGGAACTTCCCGACGACGTGCGGCGTGAGATCCGACGAGACCGCCGGATACTGGAGCCACACCTGGCGGCCGGGCGGCGCCTGCACCGAGGCGGCGCGACCGTCGAGCGCGGCGGTCGCGGCGTAGAGCGACGCGCCTTGTGCGACGAGCGTCATCGGGTCGTGGCCTTCGGCGAGCGGTGCCTCGAGGCGCGAGGCGACGCGCGCGCGCACCATCGGCATCACCGTCGGTCCGCCGACGAGCACGATCTTCGCGAGCTGCCCGGGGCCGAGCCCGTTCGCGGTCATCAGGCGAATGCAGACATCGACGGCGCGCTCGACGAGCGGCGCCGTGAGCCGCTCGACCGTCGCGCGATCGAGGTCGAGATCGACCTCGACCTCCTGGCCATCGATCGAGAGCGGCTGTGCGAGAGAGACCTGCGCCTTTTCATTTCGGGACAGCTCGATCTTCGCATCCTCGGCGGCGAGGCGAAGCGCGCGTAGCGCGGCCGTGTGCTCGGGGTTGCTCCGCTGCGGCACGACCGAGAGCCGCGATGCGAGGTACTCGGTGATCGCCCAGTCGAAGTCGCGACCGCCGAGGAAGTTGTCGCCGTCGTGACCGACGACGCGCAGCAGGCCATCGCGCGTCTCGAGCAACGACGCGTCGAACGTGCCGCCGCCGAGATCGAACACGAGCCACGTCCCGGCACCATCGCCGTCGGCGCGCCAGCCCGCAGCGAGCGCCGATGCGATGGGCTCTTGCAAGAGCTCCACGCGCTGGAAGCCCGCGAGCCGCGCGGCCTCCGACGTCGCCGCGCTCTGCGGCAGCTCGAACAGCGCGGGCACCGAGATCACCGCGCGCTCGACGCTGACGCCGAGCTGATCCTGAATGTCCTGGCGCAGCGCCTTCAGGACCTCGGCCGACAGCTCCTCGGGCTTCTTCTTCGCAGCCGCTGCGGGGAACGCGATGTCCTGGCCCGTGCCCATCAGCCGCTTGAACTCGGCGGCCGTATTCGCGGGATCTTGCTCGAGGAAGCGTCGCGCACGCGTGCCGACCGTGATGCGACCCTGCTTGTCGAGCCGCACGACCGACGGCGTGACGGTCGCGCCCTGCGCGTTGCGCACCACGCTGACTCGCTCGCCATCGAAGACCGCGGCCGCAGAGTTCGTGGTGCCTAGATCGATTCCAACGTACAGGGGCGTCTCGGCCATGAAGCCGAGAGCCTAGCAGGATCAGGCGAACGGATTTCGGGTCGCGAAGACGTAGAGGGCGGCGACGGCGAGGGCGATGAGCATGAATCGAAACCGCATTGGAATAGACGGAGTGCGAGCCTCGTACCAGCGTCCGGAGCACGCGGGTTCGCGGGGATGGATGCAGGTCCCGGTGCCCCGGCTAGCCAGGTTGCCGGGGAGCAAAGACCCCGATGAAATTCCGCGGTTGCAGCACGCGGATTGCGCAACTGCGATTCACGCGAGGTCGACGGAGATGCCGTCGCGGATCGGCTCGACCGCCGCGATCGCCGCGAGGGTAAGCTTCTGCTGGGTCGCATACGCCTCGATGTCGTCCAGGAAGTTTTTCGGGACGCGCAACGCTTCGACGCCCTTCCACGACTGGATGCACGGGAGCGTGAGCAAGAGGCTCTTGGCGTTCGCACCGACGAGGTGCCGCGCGGTCACGATGCCCTTCTTGTCGGCCCACAGCTCCCAGCAGCTCGGTCCGCTCGAGGTCCGGCCATGGAGGATCGACGGCGGTGCGAGGACGATCGCGGGCGCGAGCTTTTGTTTTTTCAACGCGTCCCAATCGACCGGATTCGTGACCCCGATGGCGGCGAGCGTTCCGGCCCACCGGTCGACCCACTTCGGAAACAGCACGTCGACGTCGACACGCGCGAGTTTCGGGAGTCCCGGTCCATCGAGTGCCATCGTGCGGTTACCGGGCACGACGATGTGCTCGATGTTCGTCGGCGCGCCGCGTGCGATCGCCTCGGCTCCCTCGTCGGTCGTGACGAGCGTGCGCAGCCCCGGTAGCGAGCGCGCGACGTTCGCGATCGTCTCCGCCTCGATGTCGCCCATCGCGAACGCAGTGTCGATGATCAGCGTCTCGAACGTCGCGAGCGCCGCCGAGCCCACCATCGATGCGAGCTCGGGATCGCTGCGGCACTGCAGATGCCCCGCGACGGGCACGCCACCGCGGAACACGCAGGTGTCGCGATAGACGGTGTTCGGCACCCAGGTCTTCGCGTGTTTCTTGATCAACTGCGCCTGCCGCTTCACGAGCGCGGGCGTTGGCGCTTCGGCGATCTGCTGCTGCACCGTGATGAATTCGCCGCGCGGATCGCCCGCGATCAGCAGCTGATCCGCGGCGACGCTGCGCTCCTCGGGTGATGCGAGCGAGAGCTTCACCGCCTTCTTCGGCTTCGCCGGCACCGCGAGCTTCGCGAGCAGCGTGCGCGCACGATCGGACAAGTCGCGCGGACGGACCGCACGCAGCGCCTCGCTCGCGATCCGCGACGCGCCCCACATCGGGGTCATGCGCTGCTCGAACGCCTCGAGCGCGGCGAGCTGCCGCACGTCGCATTGCTCGGCGATGAACCACGTATGCGCGCGCCAGTACGTCGACGACGCGATCGACGTGTACGGCAGCGGATCGCGCCGCGTGAAGTCGATCGCCGCCGCAGCGAACAGCGGGCTTCGCGGCCGCGCGTAGATCGGGCGCATGCGGCGCTGCGCATCGCGCCACTGCTTCGGCCACTCGCCCGCGAACAAGCTGCGCGGCGGAAGCCTCTCGGCCGCGACCGCCCACAGCGCTTCGGTGTCCTTCTTCTTCTTCGCGACCGGCATCGCCGGCGCATCGCGCGCCGCATCGAGTGCCTCGATCGCATCGGCGAGCTCGGGCGCGAAGCACGCGCGCCATGCGGCCTCGAGCGCGGCGATCCGCTCGTCGCCGCTCGCCGCTTCCGCACGCTCGAGCAGCGCGACGACATCACCCGCAGGACTCGCGGTGATCACGTGCGCCATGTCGACGATGTGACCCGCTGCGAGCTCGAATTCGGTGCCGACGTTGTACGTCAGCAGCTCGGCGGCGACCCACGTGTCAGGCCAGCCCGTGACATCGACCGCGAGCTCGATGTCTTCGATCTCTCTCCGCCGTGCCCTCGCGACCAGCTCGACGCCTTTGTCGAGCCAGAACTTGTCGAGGTCGGTCGGGTGATCGTTCAACGTTGGCGGTAAACGATGAAGCCGCGCGTCGGATCGTACGGCGACACGGCAACCGTCACGCGATCACCAAGAACGACGCGAATGCGGTGACGCCGGACCTTGCCCGCGAGCTTGGCCAAGACCTCGTGGCCATTGTCGAGCTTGACCCGAAAGTTGCCGCCTTTCGCGATCAAGATGACCTCGCCGTCGAGATGGACCAGCTCTTCTTTACTCATGGGCAGGGAACCTTGGGAGGCCCTCCTGTAGCACTTCTAGGTCCCCATGAAAAGCGATCCGGCGCGAAGCTACTCGCAGCCCTTCGCGAGCGGATTATCGAGGCATTCCTTGCTGATCTTGACGCCCCGCACGCGCTCGGCGCGCGCGGCCTTCGCCTTCGCCTCCGCCATGCGCGCTTCCAGCTCGGCCTTCTCTTTCTGAAGCGCCTGCAGCTTGGCCTTCGCGGACTCGAGGTCCGCCTCGCTCTGCGCGCTCGCAACGGCGTCCACGGCGGCATCGACACGCTGCATGAGCGCGTCGGCATCGCGCTGAAGGCGTTCGACGGCCTCGTTGGCCGCGTCCGCCTCCTTGCGGACTTGCTCGGCCTGCTCCTGTGCCCGCTCCATCTCCTGGCCTGCTCGTTCGGACTCCTTGCGACTTCGTTCCGCCTCCTGGAGGACTCGTTCGGCCTGCTCCTTCTTCGCCTTCGCGTCGTCGCTGTTTCCGCACGCGATCACGAGCATCACCACGAGGAGCGTTCGCATCGCGCAACGGTAGCACTCACGGTGCGAGGTCAAACCGCGCGGTGACGGTCTGGTCGCTCACGAGCTCGAGATGGCAGCCCATCGGAACTGCACTCTGGCAATTGGTCCACCCGCGTCACGTTGCGAGTGTCCGCCGCCACGAACCGTACGGAGACCACCTGGTCCTGCGTCATCGTGACGACACAGCGTCGCCCGGGCGGGACGACCACGCACGCGGTGCCCCAGCTCTCGAACGTGAAGCCGGGCTCGTCGATCGCATCGAGTGTCACCGTGCCGCCGGGTGCCGCCAACATCGTGCAGGTCCCACCGCAGTCGATCCCCGGCTCGAGCGACACCACGCGGCCTTCGCCGATCTTGTCGATGCGCAGCTCGAACGAAGTAGCGACCTCGAACCGGGCCTCGAGCTCGACGTCATGGGTGCTCAGCACGCGGCAGTCCCCGTTGCCGGTGCAGTAGCCATTCCAGCCCACGAACCTCGACGCGCCGTCGGCCTTTGGCGAGAGCTCGGTTGGCCGGCTCTCGATCGTCATCGCACACGTCTTCGGTCCACAGGTGATCCCCGCAGGGCTCGAGAGGACCGTGCCATGGCCGGTTCCGACGAGGTCGATGTCGACCGAAGCCCCGAGATTGCATCCGCAGAGGACCACCACAAGCACCTTCACAAGAGAACCCTAACGGCGATTGGCCCTGAAGTACCACGCTGATCTACGCTGTCCCCGTGGATCGCAAACCACCTCGCGCCACGAGCGACGAGATCGACCTCTATATCCGCACGTACTACTCGCTCCTCCGATCGAGTGGTGACGTTCGCGTGCGCGCGTTCGAAGAAGCGCACTTGTTCTCGCGCTCGAGCCTGCACCTCAATGCCGAAGACGAGGCACCCGATCTCGCGGCGTTCGCGTACAGCGCCGGTCGCTTGCCCGACTGCATGCCGAAGATCCGGCGGCTCGTGCTCGCGCAGAGCCCCGCGCAGTTCCGCGCGGCCGGTTTGCAGATCGAGAAGTGGGACGTCGTTCGCACGCGCGGTCGCCGGCGGCCGCTGCGCTGGGATGGCGGGGCGACGCTCGCCGCGTTCATCGCATCCGCCAGCGACATCGATGACCTCGTTCCGATCCTCACCGCGTATCAGATCGAGTGGAACAAGCTGCGCGAGCGCTTGCTGGCGGCGCGCATCAGCGACGTCAGCGACGACGCGAAGCTCGCGGATGCGATCGGCGGCGAGGATGCGGTGCTGCGTCTTCGCGGCGCGCTCGGTCCGCGTTCGAACGCGATCCTCGAGAATATGATCCACCACGACTGCGATCTGTTCGTGCGCCTGCTCGACGGCTCGTTTCGCGAGTACCAGCGCAGCGCGCATCGCTGGTGGAATGCGATCGCGCCCGCGATGCCAGCGGGACGGCCGGTGTACTTCGTGTCGTCGAACAGCCACTCGCTCGCGAACCTCGCGGGTGGCTACGCGCGCGTGAACAAGGAAGAGATCCTCGGGTTCTTGCGGCGCCGCAACTTCGAGAACCTCGCGCCGCGCTACGACGAAGCGGTCGCGGCCGGCGAGCACGGGCTCGCGACGAACATCCTCTATTACTCGCTGCGCGCCTTCATCCACGAGCCCGGCATCGAGACCGCGGGTCGGATGAAGCTGGTGCAAGAATCCGATGCGGCCGCGGGCATTCGCTCGATCGCGTCGCCCGGCAAGATCGACGTCGACGCGCAGGTGATCGAGCTGTCGCTACTCGATCCGAATAGCCTCGATCCGCGGGTGCGCGTGCCCGGCGTCGAGCGCATCAACCAGAGTCGCGCGGTGATCATCAACATCGACTACCCGCTCGGCATGGCGGCGTATCACCACCTGTCGTCGGTCGCGCAAGGCGTCGACGAGCTGCGCGGCATCTACATCATGGGCAAGGCGGCGACGCTCAACGGGCGCGTCGGCGACGTCATGATCTCGAAGGTGGTCCACGACGAGCACTCGTCGAACACGTACCTGTTTCGCAATGCGCTCGTCGCGAGCGACGTGCAGCCGTTCATGCGGCACGGCACCGTGCTCGATAACCAGAAGGCGCTGACCGTGCGGTCCGCGTTCCTGCAGAACCGCGAGTACATGGACGTGTTCTATCGCGAGGGCTACACGGTGATGGAGATGGAGGCAGGGCCGTACCTCTCGGCCGCGTACGAGATCGCCGAACCGCGGCGCCATCCGGTCGACCAGCTGGTCTCGCTCGTCGACCACAACGCCCTCGAGCTCGGCGTCATCCACTACGCGTCGGACACGCCGTACTCGCGGCGCCAGAGCTTGCTCTCGAAGTCGATGTCGTACTTCGGCATGGAGAGCACGTACGGGTGCGCGAGCGCGATCCTCCGCCGCATCTTCATGAGCGAGCTCGCGCGGCTTGGCTGACTTCGATTACGTGGTGATCGGGGCCGGCATCTCGGGCCTCGGCTTCGCGAACTGGATCCGCGAGCGTGACAGGAGTGCCCGCGTGCTCGTCCTCGAGCGCGAGACCGAGCCCGGCGGCTACTGCCGCACCGTGATCCGGGACGGCTTCGTCTGGGACTACTCGGGTCACTTCTTCCACTTCAAGCACGCCGACATCGAAGCGTGGCTGCGCGCGCGCATGCCCGGCCAGCGCATCGACACGATCACGAAGCAGAGCACGATCCGTTACGCCGGCCGCGACATCGACTTCCCGTTCCAGAAGAACATCCATCAGCTGCCGCAGGCCGAGTTCATCGAGTGCCTCCACGACCTGTTCTTCCGGCCCACCGGCGAAGCGACGTCGTTTCTCGACATGCTCTATCGCAAGCTCGGGCGCGGCATCACCGAGAAGTTTCTGCGGCCGTACAACGAGAAGCTCTACGCGACGGACCTCGACACGCTCGACCCCGACGCGATGGGCCGCTTCTTTCCGCACGCCGAGATCGCCGACATCATCGGCAACATGAAGCCGGGTGCGCGCGATGGTGGCTACAACGCGACATTCACGTATCCGCAGGGCGGGGCGATCGAATACGTGAAGGCGCTGCTGCACGACGTCGGCGATTGCGTGTCGCTCGGCGAGGACGTCGTCGGGATCGATCGCGACGCACACGCCGTCACGACAGCGAAGCGGCGCGTGACCTACCGCCACCTCGTCAGCTCGACGCCGCTACCGACCCTGCTTCGCATGTGCGGCATCGACTCGACCGGCTTCACGTCGAACAAGGTGCTCGTCTACAACCTCGGGTTCGATCGCAAGGGCCCGCGCGACGTGCACTGGATGTACTTCCCGGACCGCGCGCTGTCGTTCTATCGCGTCGGCTTCTACGACAACATCTTCGACACCGATCGGATGTCGCTCTACGTCGAGATCGGGCTCCGCCACGACGAGCAGCCCGACATCGAGGCGACCCGCACGCGCGTGCTGGCGGATCTCGCGCACGAGCGCATTGTCGACGGGCATCAGCTCGTCGCACATCACGACGTGATCCTCGATCCGGCGTACGTGCACATCACGAAGCAGTCGCTCGCACAGACCGCACAGCACAAGGCCGCGCTCGCGGCGCAGGACATCCACAGCGTCGGTCGCTACGGCGGCTGGACGTATTGCTCGATCGAGGACAACCTCGTCGAGACACGCGCGCTCGCTAGCGAGCTGACACGCGCGCGATGACGAGCCCATCGGCGGTCCACGCGAGAACGTCGAGCGTGTTGCCGTCGGTCATCGAGACGAGCGGCACGAGCCCGTTCGGCACGGCGTAGAAGTCCGTCGGTCCGCCCTTGCGAACCGCGAGCACGGCGCCGCGCGCCTCGACCCCGACGAGGCCAGTCGCCGTGACCGCGACCGGGACCTTGTCACGCTGCGACTTGGGCGAGGCCGTTGCGCAGTCCTGCTGCGCGCAACGTAGGTACGACGGCTCGTAGGTCTTGAACAGCACCGCACCGCCGGGCGAGCAGCCCATGAGCGCGTGATCGTCGTCGTTCGGGATGTCGGCGACGGCGTCGAGCTTCTGGCGCAAGATGCGGCTGTCGCCCTCGATCGTGTACTGCACCCAGACGTCGTCGGCGGTGAGGCACATGAGCTTTGGGAAGCCCGTGGTGTCGAGGTTGGCGGGCGCCTCGTCGAGCTTCGCCGGATCGAGCGTGATGCTCCACATCGCGGACGTCTTGTCGTCGGCGAACACGATCACCGTGTGGCCGTTGGCGGCGTCGGTCGCGAACGCCATCGCGCGGACGGTCAGCGGCTTCGCGGGCGTGCACGTGCCGCTCTTGCAGCGCGTGACGACGAGCTGCGTACCAGCACCGTAGACGACGACACCATCTGCCCACGCGCCGATCGCGGCGATCACCTGCGTCGCGCCCGGGAGGGCGAGCTTGACGGGCGCGGTCATCAGGCCCTTGTCGTCGAGCTGGCCGACCTCGACCGCGTCTGGCAACGCGCGTGCGCCCCAGCTGCCGTCGGGAATCGCGCGCTGCGTGCCGGCACCGACCGCAGCGAGCTTCGGCGGCTGACCGGCGGCAAACTGGAACTGGACCTCAGCGCCCTCAACGGTGCCAAAGGCGAGCATGCCCGCGCGCGACGGAATGTACGGCTCCTGGATCGCGAGGATGCGCTTGCCGCCGAGGTCGACCGGGATGATCTGCGCGTTCGGGATCGGCTTCGTGTTCGTCGGCGGTTTGACCGGGCCGAGCTCGGCGGCGGTGCGCAGCGCGCCGTATGCGGCCTCGAGCTCGTCGAGCGCGAGCGGCAGCGGGTCGGGCTTCTTGCGCATGGCATCGCCGCCCGGATCGACGTGCGAGACGAACGAGATGGCGACCTTGCCGGCCGACTTGTCGAGCACGCGCCACGCCTCTTCGACGGCGGGTACGCGCGTGTCCTCGGCCTCGCCGCGCGAGAGCTGCGAGATCAGCTGCGTGCAGGACTTTCGCTCCCACGGATCGGGCGAGAGCTCGCGGATCGCGAGCGCCTCGCTGACCTTCGACGAGCCCGGCGTCTGACCGAGGAGGCAGTTGCGCATCGCGATCCAGCGCGCATCCCACGCGAGCACCTCGGCGCGCGCATCGGCGAGTCGCTCGGCCGGCTGGTGGATCTTGAAGAACCAATAGCCACCTGCGATCGCCGCGACCACGACGGCCGCGAACATTCCGATGACGATGACCTTGGTGCGGTCGGAACCCATGCTGTCGGCGTGCATACCCTTATCCGGACGCGTGCTAATACCCGCAGTCGCATGAAAACTGCATCCGACGCGTTCATCGATGGCCGTTGGGTTCCGGGCTCGCAGCGCTTCGTCGTGCGCGACCCGTACGACGACGCGCTGGTCGCAGAGGTCACGAACTGTGGGGACACCGAGCTCGACGCCGCGATCGACGCCGCGACCCGCGCGTTCAACACGTGGCGAAAGAGGCCGGCGCCGGAGCGCGGCAAGCTGCTCGGCCAGCTCGCCGCGGCGATGCTCGCCGACGAGCGGCGGCTCGGCGAGCTGTGCACGCGCGAGAACGGCAAGGCACTCAAGGAAGCGATCGCCGAGGTTCGCTACGCCGCGAGCTTCTTCGAGTGGTTCGCGGGCGAGGCCATGCGCGTGTACGGCGAGACGATTCCAGGCGCGCGTCCCGAGCAGCGGATCATCGTCACCCGCGAGCCCGTCGGGCCGTGCGCGCTGATCACGCCGTGGAACTTTCCGTACGCGATGCTGGCGCGCAAGATCGGCGCGGCGCTCGCGGCCGGCTGCACCGTCGTCGCGAAGCCGGCCGAGCTGACGCCGCTCGGCGCGCTCGCGATCGCGCAGCTCTCGGAGCAAGTCGGCATTCCCGCCGGCGTGATCAACGTCGTGCCGACGTCCGATTCGAAGCGCGCCGGCGCGCGCCTGCTCGGCTCGCCGCACATCAAGAAGCTGTCGTTCACGGGCTCGACCGCCGTCGGACGCGAGCTGCTTCGCGCCGCCGCCGACGACATCAAGCGCGTCTCGCTCGAGCTCGGCGGCAACGCACCGTTCGTCGTGCTCGCCGACGCGGATCTCCCGGAGGCGGTCGCCGGCGCGATGATCGCGAAGTTTCGCAATGGCGGTCAGTCGTGCGTCGCGGCGAACCGGTTCATCGTCGAGCAGTCGATCGTCGACTCGTTCGTCGCGCGCCTGCTCCCCGCGGTGCAGAAGCTCGTCGTCGGTCGCGGCCTCGATGCCGACGTCGATCTCGGCCCGCTCGTCGACGACAAGAGCGTGCAGAAGGTGCAGCGCCTCGTCGACGATGCGCTCGCGAAGGGCGCGACGAAGCTCCACGACTCGCCGATTCGCGGCCGGCTCGTCGGCCCGATCGTCCTCGGCAACATCACGCCGGCGATGGACCTGTGGCGCGAAGAGATCTTCGGCCCGGTGATCGCGATCCGCGCGGCGCGCGACGAGCACGACGCGCTCGCGCAGGCGAACGACACCGAATACGGCCTGGTCTCCTACGTCTACGCGCGCGATGCCGCACGACAGCGCAACTTCGCCGAAGGGCTCGAGAGCGGCATGGTCGGCATCAACACCGGCCTGGTCTCGACGGCGCAGGCGCCATTCGGCGGCATCAAGCACTCTGGCCTCGGCCGCGAGGGCTCGCGCCACGGCATCGACGACTACACGAACCTCAAGTACGTCTCAGCGCAGTGACTTGATGAACATGACGAGCGCGTCGAGCTCGTCAGGCGAGATGCGGCCGTCGAACTGCGGCATCACCGGCACGAAGCCGGAGCGCTGCTTCGCGAGCGGCTCCGTGATCGACTCGCGAACGTAGACCTCGTCGACGACGACTTGCGTGCCGTCGGACAGCGTGACGGTCGTGCCCCAGTCGCCGACAAGAGACGGGCCGATGCGAAACGTGCCGTCGAGGCTATGGCATGCGATGCAGCCCTTGTCGGTGAATAGCTGGGCGCCGCGATCGCGCAGCGCCACATCGATCTCCGGCGCGTCGGGTGGTGCATCGGGAGCCGCATCCGCCACGATCGGAACGATCGGAGAAGGCGTCGGCGCGCGCCCGCTGCAAGCGGCGAACAACAGCGCGTACAGCCGCATGCGCTCGACGTTATCAGCTAGAGTCCGCGCGATGCTTGAAGCTCCGCGCTCCGTACGCAGTCTGCGCGATCCATCTGCGCCTCTCGATGGCGCTACCGTCGTCGTCGCCGTCGGCGGCGGCATTGCCGCCTACAAGGCCGCCGAGCTCGTGCGCTTGCTCGACAAGGCCGGCGCGCGGGTCGAGGTCGCGATGACCGCGGCCGCCCAGAAGTTCATCGGACCGATGACGTTCCAGGCGCTCACGCGCCGGCCCGTCTTCACCGATCTCTGGTCGCTCAGCGAGGAGGCCGAGATCGGGCACATCCAGCTCGCCGATCGCGCGGACCTCGTCATCGTCGCGCCTGCGACCGCAAATCTCATGTCGCGGCTCGCGCAAGGTCGCGCCGATGACGCCGTCACCGCCGTCATCCTCGCCACGCGCGCGCCCGTGCTGCTCGCGCCGTCGATGAACGTCAACATGTGGAACCACCCGCTCACGGCGGTCAACATCCAGCGCCTCGTCGACGTCGCGGGGTACCAGGTCGTCGGTCCCGGCGATGGTTTCCTCGCGTGCCGCTGGACGGGCCCGGGACGCCTCGCCGAGCCGGTCGACATCGTCGAAGCGGCAGCCCACGTGCTGTCGCCGCAGGATCTCGCGGGCACGCGCATCGTCGTCACCGCCGGCCCGACGTACGAACCGATCGATCCGGTCCGCTTCGTCGGCAATCGCAGCTCCGGCAAGATGGGCGCCGCGATCGCCGCCGCCGCACAGCGCCGCGGTGCCGACGTCACGCTCATCCTCGGACCCTCCGCGCTCACGCCGCCCGTCGGCGTCAACACGATGAGCGTCGAGAACGCCTCGCAGCTGCAGTGGACGCTCAACAACCAGATGAAGGACGCGGACGTGATCGTGATGACGGCCGCCGTCGCCGACTACCGACCCGTCAGCCCCGCGAAGGAGAAGCTCAAGCGCGGCGAGCTCGGGCCAAAGACCAACATCGACCTCGTCGCGAATCCCGATCTCCTCGCGGAGCTCGGCAAGGCGCGCGGTAACAAGAAGACGCCGCTGCTCGTCGGCTTCGCGGCCGAGACGCAGGACGTGATCGAGAACGCGCAGAAGAAGCTCGCCACGAAGAAGTGCGACCTCGTCGTCGCGAACGATGTTGGCGAGGCGGGCGCGGGCTTCGCGGTCGACACGAACCACGTCACGCTGGTCGATTCCTCGGGCGCGGAAGACATCCCGACCGGGACGAAGTACGTCGTCGCGCACCGCATCCTCGACCGCGTCGTCGCGATGCGCCGCGCACCCGCCGCGCTCATGAACGGCGAGCCGACGACGCGTGGCACGAAGAAGTCTCCGAAGAAGGCGAAGCCGAAGGCTCGCCCGCGTCCGTCCTAGATCGGCTTGCCTGGTTTCCAACCGGGCAACGCCGCGGCTTGCTTCAGCCACTTCGCCAGCTGCGCTTCGTCGAGCTCGTCGTCCTCGTGGATGTCGAGGTAGCGCGTGTTCGGATCCTTGCTCGTCCCGGGCGGCAGCGGCTTCAGCGACGAGCCGCGGAAGAAGGCGAGCTTGAGGTAGCGCGTGAACGTGTGGACCCCGACGAAGAAACCCTGTCCTTCGACGCCGTAGAGCGGCGAGTTCCACTTCACGGCCTTCTGCACCTTGGGCACGCTCTTCACGATCACCGCGTCGAGTCGCTTCGCGAGGTCGCGCTTCCATGCCGGCAGCGCGGCGATGTACGCCTGCACCGGTGCGTCGCCGTCCGCCATCGCGATCTGCGGATTGCCGCCCGAGAGCATCACGACCTTCGCGCGCTTCTTCGGCGCGGACTTCGTCGCCGCCTTGCGCGGCTTCGTTTTCATACGAGGATGCCGGGCGCCGGGAACTTCGCGCACAGCTCGCGAATCTCACCCGCGATCTTCTCGTGCAGGCCCGCGTCGGTCGGTGCGTTGACCGCGGCGTCCATCCACTTCGCGATCTGCGCCATCTCGGGCTCGCGCATGCCGCGGCTCGTGACGGCCGGCGTGCCCAGGCGAACGCCCGACGGATCGAACGGCTTGCGCGGATCGAACGGGATCGAGTTGTAGTTGAGCTCCATGCCGGCGGCGTCGAGCGCCTTCGCCGCGACCTTGCCGGGCACGTTCTTCGGCGTCATGTCCGCGAGGATCAAGTGGTTGTCGCTGCCGCCGGTGATCAGCGACCAGCCATGCTCGACGAGCGCTGCGGCGAGCGCGCGCGAGTTCGCGACGATCTGATGCGCGTAGGTCTTGAACTCGACCTGCTGCGCTTCCTTGAGCGCGACGGCGATGCCCGCGGTGGTGTGGTTGTGCGGGCCGCCTTGGAGACCGGGGAAGACGGCGCGATCGATCGCCTTCTGATGTTCGGCCTTGCACATGAGCATGCCGCCGCGCGGACCACGCAGCGTCTTGTGCGTGGTGGTCGAGACAACGTCGGCGAACGGGATGGGCGAGGGATGCGCGCCGCCGGCGACGAGGCCGGCGATATGCGCGATGTCGGCGGCGAACACGGCGCCGACCTCCTTCGCGATCTCGGCGTATGCGGCGAAGTCGATCTGCCGCGGGATGGCGGTGCCGCCGGCGAACAGGAGCTTCGGCTTTTCTTTGCGCGCGAGCTCGCGGACCTCGTCGAGATCGATGCGGTGCGTGTCCTTGCGAACGCCATACTGCACGGCGCGGAAGTAGGTGCCGCTGATCGAGACGCCCCAGCCATGAGTGAGGTGACCGCCGGCGGGGAGGCCGAGGCCCATCACGGTGTCGCCGGGCTTGAGGAAGGCGAAGTAGATGGCGAGGTTCGCGGGCGACCCCGAATACGGCTGCACGTTCGCGTGGTCTGCACCGAACACGGCCTTCGCGCGGTCGATGCACAGCTGCTCGATCTGATCGATGTACTGCTGGCCCTCGTAGTAGCGCTTGCCCGGATAGCCTTCGCTGTACTTGTTCGTGAGCACGGAGCCGGTGGCGGCAAGCACGGCGCCGGAGACGTAGTTTTCGGAGGCGATCAGGCGGACCTTGTCGCGCTGGCGACGCTCCTCGGCGGCGATCAGCTCGGCGGTCTGCGGATCGACGGCGGCGAGAGTGGCTTGCAAGGCGGCGTGCATGCGCGAGTCATATCACGCAGTGCCACCGCGCTCGGTGCGGCAAGCTCGCACGCGCATCAGTGCGCCGGTACAGGGCGACCCGGAGCTTTGACCTCGTCCTGGACGTCATCCTTGATCTCCTGGACGTCACGCTTGATCCCTGCGATCGCGTTCTCCGGGATGAGGTCGATATGGTCCTTGTTCGAGGGCATGCGCTTGATGAGCGCGTAACCGATGCCGACGAAGATGACCGCAGCAATCAGGTAACCCGCCCACATCGGGACGCCGAGCGCCGCGAGACCCAGTGCGAACGCCTGCGAGAGCAGGATCGCGCCCATGATGCCGAGGCCGATCGAGACCAGGACCATCATCAAATATTGCTTGAGCCCGTTGAACTCCTCTTTGATCTCCGCGCGCGCCTTCGTAGCGTGGCCAGCGGCCATGTCTTTCGCGTCGCCGACGAGGCCGGAGATCAGCTCGGGGATGGATGCTTTCGCTACGTCATTGGTCGCCATGCACGGATGAAGGGCAAGCCGCGTGCCCGCGATCTAAGAGGATTGCGGAGCCAGCGCGATGCCGGCGCGGCCGAGCGCGGTCGTGACGCGCTCGCAGATCGCCCGGCCCGGCGGGGTCGCCAGGAGGGGGAGGAGCGGGACGAGCAGGTCGAGGCCATCGTCGACCAGGCCGTGCGTGCGCGCCGACTTCGCGCTCGTGTCGTTGACGAATACGAGCAGTGTGGCCATTTGCAGAAGCCAGAGCGTGTGGGCGGCCACGGAGATCGCAGGGGGAGTTAGCCCGCCCGCCGCGAGCGTCTCGGCGAAGATCTGGATCGCGCGTTCCCGCACCGCCCGCGTTTGCGCGGAGAAGGCGCCGACGGGATCGCCTGGATCGACGAGCCGCGCCACGATCGCGCCGAGCATCGCGCGCTGAGGACGAATCGACTCGAGCTTGCCGTGCATGAGCGCCCCGAGCCGCTCGCGCAGCGTGCCGGAAGCGCGCAGTCCGAGCTCCTCCATCGCCTGCTGGTTCTGCTCGTAGTAGGCGAAGATCAGCGCCTCTTTCGAGGGGAAGTAGTAGTAGGCCGCGCCGAGCGAGAGGTTCGAGGCGCGCGCGATGTCTCGCATCGTCGTTGCCTCGACGCCGCGATCTTGAAACATCGCGAGCGCGCGCTCCATCAGGATACGGCGCGTGGCCTCGCTCTTCGTTTCGGCGGGGCGGCGGACCCGCTTCTTCGCGGCGGGCTTCTTCTTCATACGAGGATTGCCATCGGCAGTGGCGCCCGTTCGCTGCGCTCGCGGTCGATCATCCCCTCCATGCGATCCATCAGCGGCACGAGCGCGAGCCCGGTGAAGCCGACGAGCAAGGGTGGGATGAAGAAGATCACCGCGAACGGGATGCAGGATACGACGAGCGTGGTGGTGTAGATGCGCCGCGTGGAGACGGCGATCCGTCCCTGCGCGAGCTGGATGGCGCGCCGCGTGACCATCGTCGCGAACACGACATGGGTCGCGGCCGTGATGAACAAGCTGAGCCGCACCCAGTCATCGAGCTCGCCCGCGAGGCCGAGCGGGACCGCCACGACGAGGTGGAGGGAGATCGGCAGCATCAGCGCGAGTCCGAGGGCCGGCACCGCATAGCTGAGCGTGAAGATCTCGTGGACGTTCGCGCGCTCCGCGAATGGCGCGGTGACCTGCCGGGACGCCCAGCCGCAGAAGCCCGCCACGATCCACGTCGCCACGATGATCTTCGCTGCTTGCGGGTCCCTCACGGAGATGACTCGCTGCACGAGAATCGCGACGCCGACGAGCAGGACCGCGCCGAACACGATCCGACCGACGGCGCGCGCGTACCGTTCGGTCTCCTCGTTGCGAGATTTGAACATGTTCAAAAGATGAGGCCGACGAGCCCTCCGGTCAAGGCCAGAACTGAACATGTTCAAAACACAAGGCGATCTCGATGACTCCCGCGCTTCCCCCGGCGGAAGCTCCGTCGGTATAAAGGCTTTCTCATGCACACGCCGTCTCGCGACGAGTTTGTCGCGGCCGCTGGACGCGGGAACTTGATCCCGGTCTATCGCGAGCTCCTCGCGGACAGCGACACGCCCGTCTCTGCCTATGCGGCGCTCGGTGCCGGCGATCATTCGTTTTTGCTCGAGTCGGTGGTCGGCGGCGCGACGTGGGCCGCGTATTCGTTCGTCGGAGTCGCACCGCGCGCGCTCGTGCGCTGGACCGCGGGGACCGCATCGGTGACCTGGTACGACGTCGACGGCGGCGGACCACCGCGCACCGCCGAGTGGCAGACGCCCGATCCGACGGCCGCGCTCGCAGAAGTGCTCGGCGAATTGCGGCCCGTCGAGATGCCGGGCTTGCCGCGGTTCTGGGGCGGCGCGGTCGGCTGGATCGCATACGACTGCGTGCGCGCGTTCGAGGATCTGCCGGCACGCGCGCGGCCCGGCGTCGAGATCCCGTCGCTGTGCATGGTGGTGACGGACACGCTGCTGATCTTCGACAACCTGCGGCAGACGCTGAAGGTCGTCGCCACGCCGTACATCGCGCGGCCCGAGAAGGCGCATCAGGCGTACGAGCGCGCGTGTGCTCGCATCGATGCGATCATCGCGACGCTGCGCGCGCCGCGCCGGCCGCTGCCGGTGCTCGAGACGCCGCGTCTCGACGAGCGGGCGTCGATGATCACGCCGCCCGGCTCGACGTTCACGCGCGCCGACTTCTGCGCGGCGGTCGATCGCGTGAAGGACTACATCCTCGCGGGCGACGCGTTTCAGGTCGTGCTCTCGCAACGTTTCGGCGAGCCGACCGCGGGGGCGCGGCCACTCGACGTCTATCGCGCGCTGCGCGTGATCAACCCGTCGCCGTACATGTTCCACCTCGAGTTCCCCGAGGCGCGCGTGACCGGTGCATCGCCGGAGACGCTCGTGCGGCTCTCCGACGGCCGCGTCGAGGTGCGCCCGATCGCGGGCACGCGTCCGCGCGGCGCGACGGCGGCCGATGACGATCGCCTCGCCGCCGAGCTGCTGCTGGATCCAAAGGAGCGCGCCGAGCACCTGATGCTGATCGATCTCGGACGCAACGACGTCGGACGCGTCGCGGATATCGGCTCGGTGCACGTCGTCGAGCAGATGGCGATCGAGCGTTACTCGCACGTGATGCACATGACCTCGCACGTCGTCGGCGAGCTCGCACCCGGGCGCACGTGGCTCGACGTCCTGCGCGCCGCGTTTCCCGCCGGCACGCTCTCCGGCGCTCCGAAGATCCGCGCGATGGAGATCATCGACGAGCTCGAGCCGCACCAGCGCGGCATCTACGGCGGCGCCGTTGGCTACGTCAGCTA
Source organism: Myxococcota bacterium (assembly GCA_030857175.1). Classification (GTDB taxonomy): domain Bacteria; phylum Myxococcota_A; class Polyangia; order Haliangiales; family Haliangiaceae; genus JABFXX01. The sequence goes on from JALZOJ010000035.1 coordinate 31,713, forward strand.
CACCGGCAACCTCGATCTCGCGATCGCGATCCGCACGCTCGTCTCCGTCGGGGACACGATCTATGTCCAAGCAGGCGCCGGGCTCGTCGCCGACTCGGTGCCCGAGATCGAGTACGAGGAGTGCGTCAACAAAGCGCGCGGCGTGCTACGAGCTGTAGCGATGGCCCGCACGGCGAGGGACGCCGGATGAAGCTCCTGCTGATCGATAACTACGACTCGTTCACCTGGAACCTCGCGCAGTATTTCGGCGAGCTCGGCGCCGAGGTCTCGGTCGAGCGTAACGACGCGATCACCGTCGACGCCATCGCCGCACGCGCGCCGGATGCGATCACGATCTCGCCGGGCCCGTGCACGCCGAACGAGGCCGGCATCTCGATGAACGTGATCGAGCGCTTCGCGAACAAGATTCCGATCCTCGGCGTGTGCCTCGGTCACCAGTGCATCGGTCAGGTGTTCGGCGGCCGCATCGTGCGCGCTCCGCGGATCATGCACGGCAAGACCTCGAAGATCTTCCACGACGAGAAGGGCATCTACGCGGGCGTGCAGAACCCGTTCGTCGCCACGCGCTACCACTCGCTCGTCATCGCGCCCGACTCCATGCCCGATACGCTCGAGATCACGTCGAAGACCTGGGAGGACGAGATCATGGGCGTGCGCGCGAAGAACTTCGCGGTGCCGCTGGAAGGCGTGCAGTTTCACCCCGAGTCGATCATGACCGTCGCCGGCAAGGCGCTGCTCGCGAACTTCCTCTCGCTCGCGCGCGAAGCCGCGCGGAAGGGCGCGGCGTGAGCACGGCGATCACGCGTGCGCTGAATCGCGCGCTCGACAAGGTGGATCTGTCTCGCGCGGAGGTCGCGGAAGCCTTCGGTCAGATCATGGACGGCGAAGCCACGCCGGCGCAGATCGGCGGGTTCTTGATCGCGCTGCGCGCGAAAGGCGAGACCGTCGAGGAGCTCGTCGGTGCCGCCAGCGCGATGCGCACGCGCGCCACGCCGCTCGACTGCCCGCGCATCGAGCACTCGATCGATACCTGCGGCACCGGCGGTGATGGCGCCGGCACGTTCAATGTCTCCACGCTCGCCGCGATCCTGATCGCCGCGTGTGGCGGGCAGGTCGCGAAGCATGGCAATCGCGCGCTGTCGTCGAAGTGCGGCTCCGCGGACGTGCTCGAAGGCCTCGGCATCACGGTCGATGCGGAGCCCGCCATCGTCACGCGCTCGATCGAGCACGCGAACATCGGCTTCGCTTTCGCGCCGAAGTTCCACGCGGCCACGCGCCACGCGGCCGGTCCGCGCAAGGAGCTCGGCACGCGCACGATCTTCAACTTGTTGGGGCCGCTCACGAACCCGGCAGCGGTTCACCATCAGGTCGTCGGCGTCTACGATCGAAAGTGGTGCGAGCACGTCGCAGCGGCGCTCGGCGCGCTCGGCTGCCGGCGCGCCGCGGTGGTGCACGGCGCCGGCAACCTCGACGAGCTCACCGTGAAAGGCGACACGCACGTCGCGATCTACGACAACGGCAGCGTCACGACACACATGCTGCGTCCGAAACACTTCGGTTGCGACGAGCTCGATCCGGCCGGTCTCGCCGGCGGCGATGCCGCGCACAACGCGAGCGTGATGCGGAAGATCCTCGCCGGTCAGCTCATCGGTCACGGCGAGCGCTTCGAGGCGATCTTGCAGTCGAGCGCGATGACCGCGGCGCTCGGCCTCGAGCTGCTCGAGCCCGGTGTGCTCGATCTCGATCGGCTGCCGGATCAATACATCCGCGCGCGCATGGTCGCGATCGACGGCGCGGCGCGCCTCGCGCTGTATCGCTGGCAAGAGGCGAGCGCGGCGCCGCTCGGCGCGGATCTCTCCGAGCTCGCACGGAAGACGGCCGCCGACTTCATCGGAGTCGAGTGAGCACGATCCTCGACAAGATCCTCGCGACCAAGCGCGAGGAGGTCGCGGCGGCGAAGGCCGCGCGCGCGTACGCGGACGTCGAGGCGCGCGCGAAGGCAGCCGAACCGCCGCGCGGCCTTTTGCGGGCGCTGACCCGTCAGCCCGGCGAGCCCGTGCGCGTGCTCGCCGAGGTCAAGCGCGCGTCGCCGTCGGCGGGTGCGATTCGCGCCGGCGCAGATCCCGCGGCGATCGCGAGCGAGTACGCATCGGCCGGCGCGGCCGCGATCAGCGTGCTCACCGATCGCCAGTACTTCGACGGTGACCTGTCATTCCTCGCGCGCTGCCGCGAGACGGTAGGGGTCCCGCTGCTCCGCAAGGACTTCATCATCGACGCGTATCAGATCGCAGAGGCGCGCGCGGCCGGCGCGGATGCCGTGCTGCTGATCGTCGCCGCGCTGTCGAAGGTGCAGCTCGCCGAGCTCATTCAAGCTTCCGACTCGTTTCAGCTCGATGCGCTCGTCGAGGTCCACGACGCGCGAGAGGCCGAGACCGCGCTCGCGTGCGGCGTGCAGCTACTCGGCGTGAACCACCGCGACCTCAAGACGTTCTCGATCGACATGTCGCTCACCGGCGCGATCGCGCCGATGCTGCCGCCGGGAACTGTGCTCGTCGCCGAGAGCGGCATTCGCACGGCGGCCGACGTCAAGCTGCTCGGCGCCGTCGGTGCGCACGCCGTGCTCGTCGGCGAGCAACTGATGCGCGCCGCCTCGCCCGGCGCCGCACTGCGCGAGCTCCTCGCATGACGGCGAAGATCAAGATCTGCGGCGTCACGCTCGCCGACGACGCCGCACGCGTCTCGGCCGCGGGCGCGGACTACGTCGGCATCAACTTCTGGCCGAAGTCGAAGCGCTACGTCGAGCTCTCCCGCGCGCGCATGCTCGCCGATGCGATCCGCGCGGCCGGTGCGGCGAAGGTCGTCGGCGTCTTCGTCGACGCGACCGCCGAGGACATCACGCTCGTGCACTCGCGCGTCGATCTCGACGTCATCCAACTGCACGGCAGCGAGTCGCGCGACGACGTCTCCGCGATCGTGCGCGCGATGAATCGCCCCGCATGGAAGGCGATCGCGATGCGCGATGCGCGCGACCTCGAGGGGCTCGAGACCTGGCCCGCGGAAGCGCTCTTGCTCGACACGCCGACGCCGGGCAAAGGCGGTAGTGGCGAGACGTTCGACTGGTCGCTCGCACGCGAAGCGCGCCGGCGGTATCCCGCGCGCGCGTTCGTCCTCGCCGGCGGACTGCGTCCCGACAACGTGGCGCAGGCGGTCGCCGAGGTCGCCCCGTTCGCGGTCGACGTCGCGAGCGGTGTCGAGTCCGCGCCGGGTGTGAAGGACGCCGACAAGCTCGCTGCGTTCGTCGCGGCCGTTCGTGGAACTTAGCTGCGACATTCCGATCTCACCGTGCGCGTGCGCGCGCGGCCGAAGGCGTGCCATAGGTATGAACCAGTACGGACTTGCCCCTTTGGTCAGGGTTCATTAACGTTTGAGTCACGTTCCATGGAGCGTCCACGCGTCAAGTCACCGCTGCACGGCCTGCCCGCCAACACGGGGCCGCTCGCGACCGCGGCGTGGTGTGTGTCACGTGACCTGTTTCCAAAGGATCGGAACTGGTTCGTCGAGATCGCGATGCCCGCGGGATCGTCGCGATTTGCGATCGAGATCTTCGGCGCCGAGTGGGGCTTCTCGTTCCAGCACGACGGGCGCGTGTCGTGGATTCGCGTGACGGACATCCCGTTCGTCCACGGGCACGACGACTTCCAGCTCCTGCACGAGGCGTCGAGCCTCATGCAGATCGGTGAGGTCGTTTGCAAGATCGAGCATCTCTACGGGATCAAGTTCGCGCGCGATGAAGCCGCGGTGCGCACCTCGATCGAAGACGGCGAGCCCGCGATCCGCGAGTGGCTCCGCTCGCTCTAGTCAGAGCCGATAGCCGAGCAGTCCATCGATCGCGACGAACGGCGTGCCGGTCGAGAGCTGACCATCGGGACCATCCGCGCGAAAGCGGATGTACTGCGCGCCGCCGCCGAGCCGCAGATCGAGCTTCTCGCTCAGGCGGAACGCCCAGCCGACGAACACGCCGGTCGTGAAGCCCATGCCGCTCGCGCCGCCGATCGATTCGTCGTCGACACCGACCACGCGGAAGTACGGCGCGACGTAGAGACCGTGGCCGCTCTCTCGCGCGAACCACGTCGGGCGCACGCCGCCACCGAAGCCCTTGACGTCCTCGCCCGCGTCGAACCACGGCAAGAAGTACGTGCCGAAGATGAACACCTCGACGGAGACGGCGATGTGCTTCGTGATCGGATGCTCGTACGCGGGCCCGATCACCGAGAGCCCACCGTCGATCTGCAGCTGTGGCCGCAGCTCGTCGGCAGACGCGGTCGACGCAAACAGGAGCACGAGCCACGCGCAGCGCATGACTGTTGATACCATCCGAGCCGATGTCGACCCGCGATGAAATCGCGCAACTCTCGATCCCGGAGCACGGACGATTTGGCGAGTTCGGTGGGCAATATGTCGCCGAGACGCTGATGCCGGCGATCGGCGAGCTCGAGGTCGCGTGGCGCGCGGCGCGCGATGACGATGGCTTTTGGGCCGAGGTCGATGCGCTGCTCGCCGAATACGTCGGCCGGCCGTCGCTGCTGTATCTCGCGCGCCGGTTGTCCGAGGACGTCGGCGCGACGATCTTCCTCAAGCGCGAGGACCTCAACCACACCGGCGCGCACAAGATCAACAACTGCATCGGGCAAGCAGTGCTCGCGCGCCGGATGGGCAAGCGGCGGTTGATCGCGGAGACCGGCGCGGGCCAACACGGCGTCGCGACGGCGACGGTCGCCGCGCTGTTCGGCTTGCCGTGCGAGATCTACATGGGCGCCGAAGATGTCGTGCGGCAAGCGCTCAACGTCGAGCGCATGAAGCTGCTCGGCGCGCAGGTGCACGCCGTCGAGTCGGGCACGCGCACGCTCAAGGACGCGATGAACGAGGCGCTGCGTGACTGGGTCACGAACGTCGACGACACGTTCTATCTGATCGGCTCCGTCGCCGGCCCACATCCGTATCCGTGGATGGTGCGCGACCTGCAGTCCGTGATCGGTCGCGAGGCGCGCGCGCAGATTCGCCTCGCCGCGGGACGGCTGCCCGATGCGTGCGTCGCGTGCGTCGGCGGCGGCTCGAATGCGGGTGGGTTGTTCGCGCCGTTCGTCGGCGATCCGTCGGTGCGGCTCGTCGGTGTCGAGGCGGCAGGCGAGGGCGTCGCGAGCGGCCGCCACGCCGCTACGCTCGGCGCGGGCCGCGTCGGTGTGTTGCACGGCAGCAAGTCGTACGTGCTCGTGCAGCCCGACGGTCAGATCGCTCACGCGCACTCGATCAGCGCCGGCCTCGATTATCCCGGCGTCGGTCCCGAGCACGCCGCGTGGAAAGAGACCGGTCGCGCGACATATGTCTCGCGCACCGACAACGACGCGCTCGCCGCACTGGAGCGACTCGCGCGCACCGAGGGCATCCTGTGCGCGCTCGAGACCGCGCACGCGATCGCCGCGCTCGACGAGGTCGCGAGCACCGTCGGTCGCGAAGGCATCATCATCGTCGGGCTCTCCGGCCGCGGCGACAAGGACATGGTCACCGTGGCGCAGCGGAGGAACGCGTGACGCGCCTGCGGGCCGCGTTCGACAACGCCGCGCGCGAGCAGCGTGCCGCGCTCGTCGCGTACCTGACGTTCGGCGATCCGGATCCCGCGACGTCGATCGAAGTGCTCGCGCAGGTCGCGCGCGCCGGTGCCGACGTGATCGAGCTCGGCGTGCCGTTCTCCGATCCATCGGCCGATGGCCCGTCGATCCAGCGCGCGATGGAGCGAGCACTCGCTGCCGGCGGGACGCTCGCCGGTGCGCTGGAGGCCGTCGCGACGCTGCGCGCGCGTGGCATCGCGACACCGATCGTCCTGTTCGGCTACTACAACCCTGTGTTCGTGATGGGGCCGGCCGTGTTCGCGGAGCGCGCCGCACGTGCGGGCGTCGATGCGGTGCTCACGGTCGACCTCCCGATCGACGAGCTCGCGGAGCTCGCGACCCCCCTCGCGGCGCACGGCGTCGGCGTCATCCCGCTCGTCGCACCTACATCGACGCCGGAGCGCATCGCGCGCGTCGCGGCGTTCTCGCCGCCGTTCGTCTATTACATCTCGCTGACCGGCGTGACCGGTGCCCGCGCGGCGGCACCGGTAAATCCCGCACGCATCGATCTGATCCGCAGCGCCGCGCAGGCGCCGGTCGCCGTCGGCTTCGGGATTCGCACGCCCGCGGATGCCGCACGCTTCGCGGCGATCGCAGATGGCGTCGTTGTAGGCACCGCGCTCGTCGATCGCGTCGCGGCAGGTGACGCAGCGGGCGCGCCCGCACGCGTGGCAGCGCTCGTGCAAGATCTCGCAGGTGCGATGAAGCGCTGACTGATATGATGAGGGATGTGCGCTGTTTGGGGCACCAGCGTGGTCGTCTTGCTCGCGCTGGTTGGTAACGCCTACGGCGACTCGAATCCAGAAGCGCGTGCGGAGTACGACGAAGGTCGTCGGCTCTACGACGCGGGCAAGCACCTCGACGCCGCCGCGCGCTTCGAACGCGCCTACGAGATCGAAGCGGATCCCGTGTACCTGTTCAACATCGGCCAGGCGTACCGGCTCGCGGTCATTTGCACGAAGGCGCTCGACGCCTATCGGCGCTATCTCGAGCAAGCACCGGCGGCACCGAACCGCGCTGCCGTCGAAGCCCACCAGCAAGAGCTCGCGGGTTGCGCTCCCGAGCCGCAGCCGGAGCCGGCGCCGCTTCCCACACCTGCCGGTCCGGAACCGGAACGTGGGCGGTCTGGAACCGGGTTGCGGATCGCCGGCCTCGTCACGATCGGCGGCGGGGCGGTGGCGATGCTCGCGGGCGGCTACTTTGCGTACCAGGTGCGGCGGGACGAATCGGATCGAGAGGATCTGTTTCGCGCACCGAACAACACGTACGACGAGGGCGCGGCGCGCGAGATCGACGATCGGGGCGCGCGCCATCAGAAGTGGATGATCGCGGGCCTCGCGACGGGTGGCGCACTGATCGTGGGCGGTGTCGTGCTCTATCTCGTCGGCGGGGCATCGGAACGCGCGCCTTCCGTGAGCATCGTGCCGACACAAGGCGGCGTCTTCGCGACGTGGGCGTCGAAGCTGTGAAGTGGCTCGTCATCATCGCGCTGCTCGGCGGTTGCTACAATCCCGCGAAGGAAGGCCACTGCAGCGTGCAGTGCGGGGTGGGCTCGACCGGGAACGAATGTCCCGACGACATGACCTGCGGCCCCGATCTCTACTGTCACGACGACAACCGGGAGGACTGCACGAAGAGTGATGGCGGCGATGGTGGCGATGGTGGCGTCGAGCCCGGATGCTGGAAATTCTGGAAGTCGATGAACGGTCCGCAGCTCGGACAACCACAGCTCCTCCTCGAGGATCCCTCCAACCTCACGAATCCATCCCTCACGCAGGACGGGATGAACATGTACGTGTCAGAGGGCGTGGCGCCCAACCAAGAAATGCACCTCTCCACGCTCAGCAGCAACAACACGTGGTCGGCTCCGGTGCCGGTCGCGAGTGCCACGACGCTGGTGCGGATTCGATGCACGTTGCCCAGCACCAACGCATTCGCGATCTGCGTCGAGAACAACGACGGGACCAACGACAACAGCCTCCTGGAGTGGAAGGTTGACGCGCTCGACTCATTTTCGAACCCCTCGACCACCAGGGTGGCGAGCTTGAACCTCACCGGGGGTGCCCAAGGCGATCCGGACATCAATCACGACGGCACACAGCTGTTCTTCTCGAGTGCCAGCACGATCACGCGCGCGGTCTTGGAGGGTGGGATCTTCGCTGCGAAGCCGGCGCTCGCCGGGTTTGTTACCGGCGACCGCAGCCCGACGATCTCGCCGAATGCCGACGTCATGGTGTTCACGCGTGGCGGCACCGCCGCGCAGCGCCTCTACTATGGCGTTCGCCGGTCCGACACCATCTGGACCACCGCGGCACTCACCGTACTTGGTGGGGCGGTGGACCTCGACACCGACCCCGAGCTGAGTGCCGACGGCTGTCAGCTCCTCGTCGCATCGAGACGCGCGGGCGGAGACAATCTGCGCAATATCTATGCATTCACGATCACCGGCAGCCGCTGATCTAGTCGCGGCGCTCGCGTTCGCCGTCGCGTGCAGTAGCTCGCAGCGCGCGGAACCGCCGGTTTATCGCACCATCGACGCGGCGCCGCTCGACGCGCCGGCCGATGCCGCGGCGCCGGGCGACGCCTTCGTGACGACGTTGATCCCCGCCGATGCCTCGACCCGCGGCCGCGTCGTCGTGACGTCGAGCGACGGCTGTGGATTCGTCCTCGATCAGATCTACTTCGCGCCGGGCTCCTCGGAGATCCAGACGCATCAGCGACCCGCCGCGGACGGTGTGGCGGCGCTGCTTGTCTGCGCGCTCGAGGACAGCGGGATCACGAAGCTCGAGGTGCAGGGTCACGCCGACGACAAGGAGCGCGATCCAAAGCGACTCTCCGAAGAGCGTGCCGTGAGCATCGCGAACTTCCTCACGAGCAAGGGCGTGCCGCCTGCGATCCTCGTCGTCGTCGGCTACGGCAACACGTTCCCGGTGGACCGGCGGAAGACGCCCGCCGCGCGCGCGAAGAACCGGCGCGTCGCGTTCCTGATCCTCGATCGTCGCCAAGAGGACTGAGTGGTATCGTCGCTGCATGGACGAGTCCGAACGTCGCGAGCGCTGGGTCGAGGCAGGTCACAATCCGCTGCGGCTGCCCACCGCGCACGTCCCGCACGATCTGTTCAGCGATGTCCCGCATCGTGTGCTCGTACCCGAACGTGAGCGCACGGCCGAGGATGCAGACCCGGACCGCATCCGCGCAGCGCTCTCACCGCTGACCGGTGATGCGCGGCTCGCACTCGCGACGAAGGGCCGCTCCGCCGAAAATGCGCTCGTCGACGCGCTCGAGCTCGATGGTCCGCCGACCGTTCTGACGCACGGCCTGTTCACGACGACGTACGCCGCGCTCGGCCGCCGCGCCGCTGTGTGCGAGGACGTGCGGCTCGCGGCCGCCGATGGCAGCGCCGACATCGATACGGATCACCTCGACGAGCGCCTCGCCGCGACGAAGGCGCGCATCGTCTACCTCGAGGTCGCGAATAACGCCTGGTTCGGCTGGCCGCTGTCGTACGCGAACGTCGCCGCGGTACGAGAGGTGTGCGATCGCCACGGCGCGAAGCTGTTGCTCGATGCCGCGCGCCCGCTCTCGAACGCCGTCGGGCTCGGGTCATCGGATGTCGTCGGGGATGCGCGGAAGCTGCTCGGCCTCGCGCACGCGTTCACGATCTCGTGCGCGAAAGAGATGCTCGTGCCGACCGGCTCGGTGATCGGCTCGCCCGACGCGGCGCTGATCGGGCGCGCGTGGATGCACCTGTTCAAGCAGGGCACGAGCCTCAGCATGATGGATCCGCCGCAGCTGCGCGCCGACCTACACGATGGTGCGCGGTACGGGCTGGCCCACAGCGAGCTCGTCGGCGAGCGTAACGCGCTGGTGCGGCGGCTGGGTGCAGCGGTCAAAGCAGCCGGCGTGCCGATCGTCGAGCCGATGACGGCACACGCGGTCTACATCCCGCTCGACAAGACGCTGCTCGCGGGCGAGGTGCCTGCACTGATCTCGCTGCTCTCTCAGCTCTACCTCGTCGCGGGCGTGCGTGCACAGGTCTCCACGACGAAGCGCGGTCCGATGTTCCGGCTCGCGGTCCCGCTGTGTGCGACGCTCGACGTCGACGCGATCGCGAAAGGCATCGCCGCGTGCTTCGCGCGGATCGCCGAGCGTCCCGCGCTCCAGGCCAGCGATGGCCAGGTCGACGTCCCGTACTTCCGGCGCTTCGCGCTCGCGTAGCTACGGGGCAGGCACGTCGACGAACGAAGCGTCCTGCGCGCCGCCGTAGAGCCTCTCGACGAGGCTCGCGTACTGCGCGATCACCTCGGCACGCAGTCGCCGCACCTTGCCGTGGCCGACGACCTGGTACAGCGCTTCGGGCAACGGCGCCGTGAGGATCGCGAGGCGTCGCACGTGTGCGTTGTACTCGAGCCCCCGGCAGATCTCGCCGACATCGCGCTCGACGCGCTCGCGTAGCTCGGCGGACGGCCACGCAGCGCGCAGCGCCGGCTGCAGCACCACGAGCCCCACGATGAACGGCCGCTGATCGCCGAACAGGATCACCTGGTCGATCCACGGCAGCCGCGTGAGTGCATCTTCGATCGGGCCCGGCGCGACGTGCGAGCCGTCGAACAAGTTGAAGCTGTCGACGAGCCGGCCGATGTATCGGAACTCGCCGCCGGCGCCCAGCTCCACGCGATCGCCCGTCCGATAGAACCCGTCCTCGGTGAAGGCGGCGCGCGTCGCGTCCGCGTTGCCGTGATAGCCGAGCATCATGCCCGGCGTCTTCGCGAGCAGCTCGCCCTCGTCGGTGACCCGCAGCTCCACGTCACCGACGACGTGGCCGAGCATGTCGGGCTGCCACTGCCCGGGGCGCGTCACCGCGACGACCGAGAACTCGCTCGCGCCGAAACCCTCGAGCACGTCGACGCCCATCCGCTGGATCGCGAGGATCAGATCCGGATCGGGCGCGGCGCCGCCGGTCAACATCGTCTTTGCGGACGGTCCGAAGAGACGTGCCGAATCTGACTTCGCCTGCTGGAACAGGCTGCGCACCACACGTGGCGTCAGCGCGATGAACGTCGGGTCGAGCGCGCGGATCTCGGCGATGTCCGCCGCCACGTCGATCTTGCTCGTCACGCAGAGCTCGCCGGCGACCGACATCGCGATCGCGAGTAGGTACTGGCCCATACCGTGCGTGAGCGCGGGGACCATGAGGATGCGGCCGGGCGGTTGCGAGTCGCGCGCGAGCCCACGGCCGAGCATCGGCGCGATGCGCACGAACGTGGTGTGGTTGCGGATGACGAGCTTGCTGCCGCCGGTCGTACCCGACGTCGGCTGCAGCATGTACACGCTGTCGCCGCGCACGCGCTCGGCCGCACGCGTGAGCCGTGCGATCGCAGCGGCAGTGTCGCCGGTCGCAGGTCCTCGGCCATCCTCGTGCACGATCGGCCGACCGTCGTAAGGGCCGGTGCGATCCGGCGTCGTCATCACCGCGCGCGCATCCGTGCGCTTCACGACGTCGATCACCGCGGGCAGCGACGTGGTCTCGATCGGCGTGAACACGATGCCGGAGCACGCGCACGCGAGGTCGAACAGGATCGACGGCACCATCGCATGCGTGTGGACGACGACGTTGTCGCCAAAGCCCGCGCCGAGCGCCTCGAGCCGGCGCGCGAGCGCGTCGATGCGAACCGCCGCCTCGGCGTAGGTCCAGACGATGCGCTCTCCGTCGACGTGCCAGCGCAAGAACACGCGATCCGGATAGTCGTGCAGCGCGGAGACGAACATCTCCGCGATCGAGCTCGCCGGCATCACCGATCCGGAACGGCGGGGATGAAGCCCGCATCGCGCGCGTTGATGAGCAGTGAATTCGCCGTCCGCAGATAGATGCCGCCGAGCACGCCGTCGAAGTTCGACAGGCCGAGCGAGACCCACGCGCCATCGGCGGTCTTGGCCGGCGTGTGGAACTCCTGCACCGCCCAGCTCGGGTCATCCCAGATGTCGACGAGTCGCGCGCGCCACGCATCAGACGCGGTCATGCAGCCGAGCTCGACACCGTGCGATGCGCCGTACTGACACGGCTTGATCAAGAACTCGCCGCGATTCGCGGCAACGGTCTCGAGCGAGAGCATGCCGTCGGCGCGATCGATCTGGCCGTACGTGCGTGCGACGTGCGCGGCGAGGAACGCGCGGTCCTCCTCGTGAATCGGGCGATCGCTGCGGTGGATCCAGCCGAGCAGCGATTTCGGCAGCGCGAGATACGCGCGCGACGAGCTGATGTTCACGAGGCGGCCATCGCGCAGGTGTGCGAGGAACTGCTTGTTCGCGAGGAGCGCGGCCGCCTGCGCGGGCGTCTGCCCGAAATCGGGCATCTTGCTCGGGAACTTCGTCTCCTGATATCGCGCGCACTGATACGCGATGTAGAAGAAGAAGTCGGCCCACAGCACGTCGATCGGCGTGCCGCGCAGCGTGACACCCGATGCGGTGACCTCGAGGTGCTCGGGCCCGCCGTAGACGTAGTCGCAGCCGTGCCGCTGGAACGCCGCGCGGAACAGCAGCTGGCCGGCACGGAACCAACCCGACGGCGTGAGACAGCCGATCACGGGCCGCTTCGGCAGCGACGGGTTTCGCGCCCGCGCGTAACGCAAGAAGCCGTTCGTGATCGTCTCGTGCGTGAGCTGATCGAGCGCGCGTGCATCGGCCTCGAAGCCGCCGCGTGCGAGCTCGCGGATCGTGTAGAACAGCCCGCGCATGTGAATGAGACAGACGCCGACCGAGTTGAGCTCGATGATGCGAATGCCGCCATCGGGTTCGAGCACGGCATCGAAGCGCGAGAGCGGCGTCGCCGCCGGGTGCGCGGCGTCGAGCTCGAGCAACGGATCGAGCAGCGGATTGACGAGGTGCTCGGCGCGCAGCGCCGGATGCGTGTAATAGGACGCGGCTACGTCGGCGTAGAACCGATTGAAGCGCGTCACGACCTCGCGCGAACGTGCGAGCAGCTCACCGCCCACGCGCTGCGGCGTGCCGACGGCGACGAGGTTCCCCTCCGAGCGCAAGAACGCGCGCCCGTTCATCCGCTGGCGCAACGCCTCCCATCGTGCGGGCTCCGCCGCGAGGCCTTCAAGCGGATGGACGTCGGCGAGCCCGAGCTCGACGAGGCTCATAGCCGGCCAGTACCGCGCGCGAGCGCGTTGACGCGGGTCGACGCCGCCCGCTGGAGCCCGTCGCTCGTTTCATTGAAGACGGTCGTCGGACACGTGGGGTCGTCGACCACGAGCTCACCGTCGACCGGCACGAAGATCGGATCGACGAGCGTGCCGGTGCCGCGCGCGAGGCGCGTCTGGAGATCGAGCACCGTCGCGATGCGCGTCGCGATCCCCGTCGCGAGGGCAGGGCGTAGCGTGCGCGAAGCACGCGCGCACGTGGCAGCCAGCTGCGCCGGCATGGCCTTGTGACCGACGAGGACCACGGTATCGGCGCTGCTGACGCGTTGGGTCCACGACGGATCGTTCGAGGACACGATCTCGACGCCGTCGTCGGGGCCGACGCGTCCGGTGAGCGCACGTTCGAACGCTTCCGTCGCGCACGCGAGCCAGACCTGGCCGTTGCTCTGGCGGCAGGCGGTCGCCACCGCGAGCGCCGAATCGATGACGACCGGTAAGAACGCGTCGACGGTCGGCGACGCGCCGAGCTTCGCGCGGGCAAACATCGGGTCGACCACCAGCGTCGCGGGCGCGCGATCACCGAGCTCGACGCCTTCGAGTTCCGCCGCGTTCACACCGAGCGTCACGCCGGAGAGTCCGTCGATCTCCCACGGTAGCGGCCCGTCGAACGGCATCAGACCCGCGGGTACGAGATGCAGCACGCTCCGCGTGTGGTGCTTCGCCGCGCGCGAGAACAACACGTCGGCGACGACCGGCAACGACCGGCTGCTCGCGCGCAGGATGTCCTTCGCGATCGCGTCGACCACCTCGGTGGGCAGCTCCGCATCGACGGCCTTCGATGCGAGCGCGCATGCCGGACCGAGCACTTCGTCGGGGAACGTCTTCATGCCCGCGCCGATGAGCTTGACGTTGCCTAGCGACACGGCGGCGAGTAGCGAGCGCGGACCGAGCCCGCGCTCGCGCGCGATCTCGAGCAGCGGCAAGACGTTCGACGAGTGAATCTCCGCTGCGCCGGCCGCGAAGTACGTCGGGTCGTTGCCCTTGTCGAGCAGCAGCGCACGGATCAAGTCACCCGTATGGCAGACTTGCTCGACGTCGATCGTGCGCTCGTGGCCGAGGCGCTGGAGCATGAACAGCAGCTGCTCGGTCGGCGCATTGCCGACGTCGCGACCGAGTCCTTGCAGCGTGCCGTCGACCATCGTGGCGCCGGCTTCGACCGCGACGACACAATTCGCGATCGCCATGCCGCTGTTGTGGTGCGCGTGAAAACCGATGGCGAGCCCGGCATCGCGCGCATACTCGACGTATTCGCGGACCGCGCTCGGCATCAAGCCGCCGCTCGAGTCGACGATGTAGAGCCAATCGACGCCGATGTTCGCCAGCGCTCGCGCGATCTCGCGAACGCGCGACGGGGCGATCGCCGTGGTCTGCATGAGGTTGAACGAAAACGTGAGGCCGAGGGACTTCGCGCGCTTCGCCATCTCGAGGTTCGCAGGCTCGAGCGCGCGGTCCGCCATGCAGGCGAGCCGCACGAAATCGATCCCGCGCTCCGCGAGGATTCCGAGGTCATCGATCCCGAACGGCCCGGTGATCACACCGAGCTTCGCGCGCCGCGCGCATCCACGCGCGACCTCGAGATACTCCTCGTCGGCCACTGCCTGGCGCGGCGTCGCTCGAAAGTTCGCCGGGGCCTTGTGGTTGAATGTTCCCGAGCCGTGACCGAGCTCGATGAATCCAACGCCGGCCGCATCGAGCATGCCGACGAGGACCGCGGTATCCGCGGCGGTGAACTGGAAGTCGACGCAATAGCTGCCATCGCGCAGCGTTGCGTCCAGGAGTCGAACGCTTGACATCTACGTTGATCGTAGAGGGGAACCTACGAAACGATCAACGAGTACATCCCGTACTTTGTGCCACATGACGGAACCGCGATTGACAGTCGAGGTCGCACTCCTATACTGCGCGGCCTCATGGCGAAGCTCGGCCCCTATCAAGTGCTCGTCCGGGATCTCCCGACGCATCGCACGCTCGAAGTGGGTCCTGATCGCGTCGGCGAGTGGCTACGTGGCCTCCCGATGCGCGATGCGCTTGGAGCGCCCGACGGTGACCCACAGGCGGGCCAGGGCACGGCGGATCTCGAGCTCTATCTCGATGGCTCGCACGTGTTCGCGAACGGCTCGTTCGCGGGCTTCTTGACCGTCGCGTGCTCGCGCTGCGTCGAGCCCGTGCGGATGGACCTCGCGGAGCAGCTCCGGATCACGTTCATGCCGAAGAGCGAGATGCCCGCAGAGACCGACGACGCGGACGCCGAAGAGGGTCTCGAGGTCGGCGCGGAGGACCTCGATCTGTTCCCGTACGACGGCGAAGTGGTCGATCTGGAGCCTCTCCTGCGCGAGCAGTTCGTCCTGGCCGTCCCGTATGCGCCGCTATGCCGCGAAGATTGCAAGGGTTTGTGCCCGCAGTGCGGCATCGACCGCAACAGCGCGTCGTGCAACTGCGAGAAGCCCGGTGACCCGCGCTTGCTCGCACTCAAGGGCTTGAAATTGCCCTCGTGAACTGGCACATAAGCCGACTCGGAGTTTCCTCATGGCCCTGCAAAAACGTCGACGTGGACCCAAACGAATTCGCCAACAGCGCTCTGAGTGGATGCGCCGCTCGGGCGAGAACGCGCCGCACGTGCAAGCGTGCAAAGCATGCGGCGCACCAAAGCTTCCGCACCGCGTGTGCTTGAGCTGCGGCGTGTACGCCGGCAAGACCGTCCTCGCGACCAAGACCGCTGAAGAGTAACGACCCATGACCGCACGCTGGCGATGATGAAAGTCGTCGTCGATGCGATGGGGAGTGATCGTGCGCCTGCGCCGGAAGTCGCGGGCGCTTTGCGTGCCGTGCGCGCGCTGCCGATCCACGTCGAGCTCGTCGGCGATGCCGCGCGTCTCGAAGCGGCGCTCGCGCGAGAAGGCCGACACGAACGCGTCAGCATCATCCACGCGTCCGAGGTCGTCACGATGCACGACCATCCAGCGCAAGCGTTCCGCGGAAAACCAGACTCGTCGATGCGCGTCGCCGTCACGCGCGTCAACGACGGCCACGCCGATGCCGTCGTCTCCGCGGGCAACAGCGGCGCGATGCTCGCGTGCTGCGTGTTCGTGATGGGTCGCCTCGCACACGTCGAGCGCCCGGCGATCGTCACCGTCCTCCCGACGCCGTCGGGGCCGCTTGTCCTCTGTGATTCGGGCGCGAACGTCGAGCCCAAGGCGTCGATGCTCGCGCAGTTCGGCGTGCTCGCCGCGGCCTACGATCGCGTCGTGCACGACCGCGAACGTCCGCGGCTCGGTCTGCTGTCGAACGGTGCGGAGTCCGGAAAGGGCACCGCACTCACACGCGAAGCGCACGAGCTGCTGCTCGCGGTCAGCGGCAACTTCCAGTACGTCGGCTACGTCGAGGGCAGCGATCTGTTTCGCGGCGTCGTCGATGCGGTCGCCACCGACGGCTTCACCGGCAACGTCGTCTTGAAGACGTGCGAAGGCATCGCCGAAGGCCTGTTCGGTCTCGTCAAGCAGGAGCTCGAGCGCACGCCGCTCGCGCGCCTCGGCTCCGCGTTCGTCGCGCCCGCGCTGCGCGGCCTCGCGAAACGGATCGACTACACCGAGATCGGCGGCGCGCTGCTCGCGGGTGTCGCGAAGCCGGCCGTGATCGCGCACGGTCGCAGCGATGAAAACGCGATCGCGAGCGCGATCCGCGCCGCCGCTCGGTTCGCCGAGACCCGGCTGCCCGACCAGCTCGGCACCGCGCTCGCGGACCTACAAGCCCGCGAAACCTAGCGCGCAAATCGCGCGCAACCGGCGACGCCTGCGCGGCGATAGGCGGTCCCATGCACGGACTTCCGCCCGCGTCGGCCGCCATCTTCACGAGCTATCTCTATCACTCGACGACCGCGGGCCCACGAGGCCGCGCCAGCATCCGCCGTCAGCCAGCACCACACACGCGCCCGCCCGCGTGCGTCGATGTCCGGATCGCCTCCATCATCGAGGCACCGCTCGCGGTCGGCGAGAGCATGGGGTTCGGGGCGACCCGCAAGGAAGCCGAGCTACTCGCGTTATTCGCCACGCTCACCGTGGCGCAGTCGCGCGCGTATTACACACGCCTGTGGAGTCCTAATTCCGCTGATCCGCTCGCTTCCAAGCTCGCGCAGCTCGGTAGTGATCGCAAACAACGGCTGATCTTGTTCCTCGGGCGCCATCGCGCGTACCGCTGAAGGATTGGCACGCCAATCGCTCTGAAATTCTGAGTGTCCGCGATCGGCGAGATGAAACAGGAGTGGCGGATCCTGAAGCATGATCGCCCGGGCAAGCGGTTCGAGAACCACCGCCGCCGCATGCAGAAGCAGGCGACCTGGAAGAAGGTGCTGCGGGGGATCGGTGGGGTCGCGTTGATCGGGGTCGGCATCGTGTTCTGCGTGCTACCGGGACCGGGCACGCTCGGCATCGTGCTCGGGCTCGCACTGCTCGGCGGAATGTCGAAGACGATCGCGGGCTGGATGGATCGCATCGAGCCGAAGATGCGACGCGGGCTCGAGCACCTGCGCCGGTTCTGGCAGGCGCTATCGAAGCCGAAGAAGGCGCTGTTGATCACCGTGACGACGATCGTCGTCGCGATGGGCGTCGTCGTCGTGTGGCGTGGCTGGGTCGGTCCGATGGTCGAAGGCTACATCGGCTAGCGGAGCCAGGGCGGAATCCACTCGATCACGCCGAGCATCACGAGCGTCTCGAAGCTCGAGATCGCGAGACCTAGCACCGTGCACGCGATGATGACGGTCTTCTCGCCCGGCGAGATGTGCTTCGTGAAGCGCTCGTCGCCCGCGGACATGATCGCCTGGCCCGCGAACAAGCCCGACGCGATCGAGATGATCGCGCCCGCGTAGAAGAACAGGCCGTAGCCGACCGAGAACGCTGCGAAGCCGAACAGCGCGGCGCCGAGACACGTGAACGACGCCATGCGGATGTTGCGCGCCGCGCCCTTCTCGTCGCGCACGATCTCGCGCTTCGTGCTGCACTCGACACAGACGACCTTGGCATCTTCCGTGTACAGGATGTCCGAAGGCGCGAGCGCCTTGCCGCAAGAGGTGCACGCGGTCGTCGACATGCCCGCGGTCATACACCGGGCAGGTCGGGCAGCCCAGCATGATCGCCGAGGACGATCACGAGCTCGCCGGGACGCACGTCGGTGGCCGGGGCGGATCCGACGAACGGCCAGCCGCGGATCCACGCCTCGAGTCGCGCGAGGTCGTTGTCGCCCGTCTGCGGCTCGGTCGCGATCGTGCCGAGCACGCGCGCGAGATCCGCGGGCGCTGCAGCGCTGCGATAGCAGCCGTCGGCGATGCTGCCGCGCTGGCCCGCTCCGTCGGTGCGTTGCGCGTGCTGCGGTGCGCGGCCATCGAAGTACGCACCGACGGGCGCCGCGAGCCGGCAGCGTCCGACGTGCGATGCGACGATCCCGAGCTTGCCGAGGTAACCGCTGCCGAGCGCTTCGGGCCACGCGGACTGCCCGGCGATCTCGACGAGCTTGGATGCGGGGAGGCCCGCGTCGCCGTGACCTGCGAGCCAGTCCGCGTAGAGGATGTTGATGATGCGGCGTGCGGAGACATCGAGCTGCGCGCGATCGGCGAGCTCCGTGATCGGCGACTGCATCGGCGGCAGCTCGGTCTTCGGCGCATCACCGAGCACCTTCTTGGACCACTGAAACAGCGCGTCGTGCCAGTCGGCCTTCGGCGTGGTCGCGATCGGGGCCGCTGACATGCCGAGCCGTCGGCCGGGCTCGCGATTGGCGAACCGCGACGCCAGCGAGCTGCCGACCACCGGCGCCGGTGATGGCGGTGGGGCGGGCTCGGCGCGTGGTGGATCGGCCACCTCGATGCGCCGCTCGGAGACGCGTACGACCGGCGAGGGCGGCGCGATCGGTACGGTCTCTTCGCCCTCGGGCAACGGCCCGCCGACCGGAAGCGTCGTGCGCTTCGGCGCTGCATCGACACCGATCTCGTAGCGCACGACATCGCTGCCTTCGTCGACGATCACGTACGCGTGCGAGCCGATGCTCGGCGCGAGCGTGCGCGCGCGGCCCGCGGGGATGTCGAGCCGCTGCCACGTGCGCAGCACGCTGTTGACCGCATGTGGTTCGCCGTCGAAGTCGAGCACGAGCCACGCCGAGCTCGGATGCGAGACGATGTGCTGCGCCGGTCTCGGCAGCGGCGCGACCGTGGTCTTCCCGTCGGAGAGCCGGCTGACCAGGAGGTCGCCGCCGGCCGTGGCGATCCAGATCGAGCGATGTTTGCCGGTCGCGCCGACATCCGTGGTGTCGACGGGCAGCTCGAGGCCGACGCGCGCCGTCGGCAACCGTGTGGTCGCATCCCAGATCTCGCCGGGACCCTTCTTGCCCCAGACGAGGAAGCGCGAATTGTCGAGGCCGACCACGCGCTCGGCGACCCCGGGTGTTCGCGTCGGTGCGAGGGCTGCGCCTTCGTTCGTGCAGCTCGCGATCACGAGCCCGTTGCGCGCGAGCAGCGCGTAGTGGTGGCTCGTCGCGAGCAGGCGCGCCGGCGGATCGAGCTCGAGCTGCGCGGTGAGTGCGAGGCGCTGCATCGAGAACACCGTCAGGCGCGTCGTGTCGAACACGAGGATCTGGCGCCCGACGAAGGCGATCGTGCGCTCCTCGTGTGAAGCGAGCTGCGCGCGCGCGATCTCGGCGAACGGCTCGACGGTATAGAGCGACAGCTCGCCCTCGCGAACGATCGCGACATACAAACCGTCGACGCTCGCGGCGGCACACGCCATCCGCGGAGCATGTCACGACGAGCGCGGCTATCGCTACTTGATGCCGATCGTCTGACGCTTCGGCTTCGGCGCGAGACCGATCGTCGTGAACCGCTCCACCAGGCCCGGGAAGTCTTTCCACGACACGTCGAGCGCCGTGCGCACGCCGTCCCAGTTCGTCGGGCGCTTGCGATCGGCGCCGGTCGGCACGACGAGCGAGCCGACGTAGTCGCCCTTGCCATAGACCTTCTTGATCTGGCCGGCCATCGCCTTGACGTTGTCGCGCGAGATCACGCCGTTCGACGTCGCTTGGTAGAACTGCAGCGTCACGCGCACGGGGAACCGCGCGTCGCGCGCGACCGTGAGGCCGTCGAGCTCGGTGTACGGACCTTCGGTCGGGCCGTGACCGAGGACCGCGACGTCGACATCGGATTGTTCGGCGCGACCGCGGCGGTCGCTGTCCGCGCTGGACTCCTTCGCCACCTTCGCTTCCGGCTTCGATGGTGACGTCGGCGTTGCATACCCGCCGCCTTCGCCGGACTGACCGTACGTGTCGTAGCGTGGCGCTTTGTACTTGAGCGGCACCTGGATCAGCATCAGCACGTTCGAGTCCTCGCCGAGGTTCTGCGCGTCCTCGCCGTTCGCCGTCTTGCCGCTCTCCTTCACGTCGGTGAGGCGCTCCGCGATCAACGGCGCCTTCTTGCCGTTCTGGTTGAAGTAGAGACGCTGACCCCACGAGCCGCCATCGCCGACGGTGTCACGCGTGTTGTCGATGATCGTCATGCTCGTGCCCTGACGCGTGACGAGGATCGTCAGCACCGCCGGGTTCTTCTTCGTCGACTGGTAATTGAAGATCACCGGCCAGAACGTCGCCTTGCCTTCCTTCGGCACGGGCAAGAATGCGTGCTGCGCGCTGACGAGCGCGTGCGAGTCGCGCTTCGCCCACAGCGATTCGCCTTTGATCTTTCCTTTGTCGGTCGTGCTCAGGTACTGGCCGGGATTCTCGAGGAGCTCTTTCAAGGAGATGAGCTCGAGCGTCCCGCCGTGCTGGTTGCCGACGGGGATCAGGATCTTGTCCATCTTCACGTCGGCGGTCTTGTCCGTGAAGTTCTCGTAGCGCATCACCGGCATGAGGTACGTGCGGTGTGCCTTGCCGTTGCGGAAGCCTTCGACCTCGATCGTGACGTCGCTGATGTTCGGTCCGACCGAGCTGCCTTCCCAGCGACCGGTGTCCTCCCAGAGGACGTTCAAGAGCTGGAGGCCGTGGGCGCTCGTCAGGCCGTACGCGGTCTCGCTGTTGACCATGTTCGCGACGCGCTTCACCGTCGCGTGGTACTGGGCCGCGGGGTCGGGTTGCTTCTGCTTCGGCGCGTCGGCTGCGGCGAACGGAGCGAGGACACACAGAGCGGCGATTGCGCGAAGATCCATAGAGCTATCGACGCACCACGCGTCGCTTGGGTTTCAGCCGCGACTACGTGCTCTCGAAACCCCAGCCCGCGAACCGAGTTACAGGCCTAATTGTGGTGACGAGAGGCCCGTTGGGGGTGACACGCGGCCATTGCCGTGGGAAACACCGCTGCGATGAAGACGGCGCTCCTGTTTCCCGGCCAAGGCTCGCAACGCGTCGGCATGGGCCGTGACCTCGCGCTGAAGTTCGACGTCGCGAAGCGGACCTACCAAGAGGCCGACGACGTGCTGGGTTTCGCGCTGTCGAAGATCTGCTTCGACGGTCCCGAGGACGAGCTGACGCTGACGAAGCACACGCAGCCCGCGATCCTCACGACCTCGATCGCGGTCTTCCGCGTGCTCGAGGCCAAGGGCCTCACGTTCGACATCGTCGCCGGTCACTCGCTCGGCGAGTGGAGCGCGCTCGTCGCCGCGGGCGCGATGACGCTGCGCGATGCCGTGCGCCTCACGAACCTGCGCGGCACGTACATGCAGGAAGCCGTGCCGGTCGGGCAGGGCGCGATGGCCGCGCTCATGGGCCTCGATCTCGAGAAGACCAAGGCGGTCTGCGAGAAGGCCTCGCAGCCGGGTGAGCCCGTCGAGGCCGCGAACTTGAACGGCGGCGGCCAGATCGTGATCAGCGGTCACACGAATGCGGTCGATCGCGCGATTCCCGAGGCGAAAGCCGCCGGCGCGAAGATCGCGAAGAAGCTCACGGTGAGCGCACCATTCCATTGTTCGCTGATGAAGCCGGCGGCCGAGCAGCTCGCGGCCGCGCTCGCGAACATCCAGCTGTCGTCGCCGCGCGTGCCCGTCGTCGCGAACGTGACGGCGGAGCCGAACACCGACGCTGCGCGCATCAAGGACCTGCTCGTGCAACAAGTCACCGCACCGGTGCGCTGGGAAGAGTCGATCCAGACCATCGCGAAGCTCGGCGTCACGACGGCGTACGAGCTCGGCTCCGGCGCGGTCCTGAAGGGTCTCGTCAAACGCATCGCGGATTCGATCACCGTCACGACGATCGGCGAACCGCACGAGGTGGACGCATGGCAATAACGGACAAGGCACTCGAGGGACGCACGGCGCTCGTCACCGGCGCATCGCGCGGCATCGGCCGTGCGATCGCGATCGCGCTGAGCCGGCGCGGCGCCAAGGTCATCATCAACTACGCCTCGAACGAAACCGCCGCGCGCGAGACCGCCGCTGCCGTCGAGGCCGCGGGTGGCCAGGCCGTGATCGCGGCGTTCGACGTCTCGAACAGCGCCGCTGTCACCGAGCAGGTCAAGGCGCTCGGCAAGGAGCACGGGCTCGACATCCTCGTCAACAACGCGGGTGTCGCCGTCAACGGCCTGCTCATGCGGTTCACTGACGAGCAGTGGGCCAAGACGATGAACACGAACCTCGCGGGCGCGTTCTACTGCGTGCGGGCGGCCTCGTCGATGCTCCTTCGCGCGAAGGAGAACGGGCGCATCATCAACATCACGTCCGTCGTCGGCGAGCAGGGCAACGGTGGCCAGGCCGCCTACGCCGCGAGTAAGGCCGGCCTGATCGGCTTCACGATGTCGACGGCCCGCGAGCTGTCGTCGCGCGGGGTCACGTGCAACGCGATCGCGCCCGGCTTCATCGAGACCGACATGACCGCCGAGCACTTGCCCGAGGCGCAGCGCGCCAAGCTCCTCGAACAGATCCCGCTGGGCAAGATCGGGCGCGCAGAGGACGTGGCCGACTGCGCCGCGTTTCTCGCAGGCCCCGAAGCGGGCTACATCACCGGTCAGGTCCTCCGTGTTAACGGCGGGATGTTGATGTAATTCGCGTTTTCGCTTATCAATTCGCCACCCAAAGCCCGCTACAAGAGGTTCCCGGTATGTCGCCTGATGAAATTGAGAGCAAGGTCAAAGAAATCATCTGCAATCAGCTCGAGGTGTCGGCGGAGCAGCTGCGCCCCGAGGCGTCGTTCATCGACGATCTGAAGGCGGACTCGCTCGCGGTCGTCGAGCTCGTGCTCGCGTTCGAGCAAGAGTTCAAGATCACGATCCCCGAGGAAGACACCGAGCAGATCAAGACCGTCAAGGACGCGACGAACTACATCAAGACCCACGCGAAGTAAGGCAATTTCGGGGCTGCTTCCCTGAGCCCCGGTCGCGCGGTAAGGAGTCGGGTCACATGTCGAATCGACGCGTCGTCATCACCGGTATCGGCATGGTCACTCCTGTCGGGAACGACACCGAGTCCACGTGGTCTGCGCTCCTCGCCGGTAAGAACGGCGCGGGACCGATCACGCAGTTCGACACCACGCTCTTCGCCACGAAGTTCGGGTGCGAGGTGAAGGGCTTCGAGCCATCGAAGTGGATGGACAAGCGCGAGCTCAAGCACCTCGACCGCTTCCTCCAGTTTTCGATCGCAGCGTCGATGATGGCGCTCGAGGACGCGGGCCTCGGCGCAAAGGTTCCGGCCGGTGAAGAAGAGCGCTGGGGCAGCTACATCGGCTCCGGGCTCGGTGGCGTGCGAACCATCGAGGACACGTACCAGGCGCAGAAGGACAAGGGCCCGCGCCACGGCTTCTCGCCGTACTTCGTCACGGACATCATCATCAACGAAGCACCGGGCATGGTTTGCATCCGCTCCGGCGCGACGGGCCCCAACTTCTCGCACGTCTCGGCGTGCGCGACGGGGGCCCACTCGATCGGCGAGGCGATGCGCGCCATTCGCCACGGCTACGTCGACGGCATGGTCGCCGGCGGCGCCGAAGCAACGATCAGCATCCTCGGCGTCGGCGGCTTCAACGCGATGCGCGCGATGTCGACGCGCAACGACGCGCCCGAGAAGGCGAGCCGTCCGTTCGACAAGGACCGCGACGGCTTCGTGATCGGCGAAGGCGCCGGCATCCTCGTCCTCGAGGAGCTCGAGAAGGCCAAGAAGCGCGGCGCGCGGATCTACGGAGAGCTGCTCGGCTACGGCGCGAACTCCGACGCGCACCACGTCGCGGCGCCGGCGCCCGAGCACAGGGGCGCACAGGCGTGCTTCAAGCTGACGCTTGCGGACGCGAAGGTCGATCCGACGCAGATCGCGTACATCAACGCGCACGGCACGTCGACGGACCTCAACGACAAGAACGAGACGATCGCCGTCAAGAAGGTGTTCGGCGATCACGCGCGCAAGCTCGCGATGTCGTCGACCAAGTCGATGATGGGCCACACGCTCGGCGCGGCCGGCGGCATCGAGGCCGGCATCACCGCGCTCGCGATCGCGCGCGGCGTCTTGCCACCGACGACGAACTACGAGACGCCCGACCCCGAGTGCGACCTCGACTACATTCCAAACCAGCCTCGCGAGCAGCGCGTCGACTACGCCATGTCGAACAGCTTCGGCTTCGGCGGCACGAACGCGGCGCTCATCATTGCCCGCTACAAGGGTGACTGAGGCACTTCGATGAAGTGGTACGCGGGCGCCGATCACGCGGGGTACTTGCTCAAGAATCAGCTCGTCGCGTTTCTGCGCGCGCAGGGTGACGAGGTCATCGACCTCGGGACCAACGAGGACAAGAGTGTCGACTACCCGGACTTCGGCGCCGAGGTCGGCAGCGTGGTAGCCGCCGACCCTGCCGCAAAAGGCCTCATCGTCTGCGGCACCGGGATCGGCATCAGCATCGCGGCCAACAAGGTTCCCGGTGTACGCGCTGCGCTCGTTCACGATAGCTTCACGGCCGAGATGGCCCGCGCGCACAACGATGCAAACGTGATCGCGTTTGGAGCACGTGTCGTCGGGCCGGGCGTCGCCGAGCAGGCGCTCGCCGCGTTCAGGAAGACGCCGTTCGAAGGCGGGCGCCATCAACGCCGCGTCGATCTGATCACCGCGCTGGATAAACAGTAATGCGCTGCCCGTTCTGCGGGACGTACGAAGACAAGGTCATCGAGACTCGCGTGTCGAAAGACGGCAGCGAGATTCGCCGCCGTCGCGAGTGCGAGGGCAACAACTGCAAACGCCGCTACACCACCTACGAGCGCATCGAGGAGTCGATGCCGCTCGTGATGAAGCGCGACAGCCGCCGCGAGCCGTTCGACCGCGCGAAGATCGAGCACGGCATCCTCGCCGCCGTCGCGAAGCGCCCGGTCTCGCGCGATCAAGTCGCCGAGCTTGCTCTCGAGGTCGAGCGCGAGGTCGGCGAGCAAGGCCTCTCCGAAATCGCGTCGCGTGACATCGGCGAGCGCGTGCTCACCAAGCTCCGCACGATCGATCAGGTCGCATACGTCCGCTTCGCATCCATCTACCGCGACTTCTCGGGCCTCGAAGGCTTCGAGAAGGAGCTCGACTCGCTGCGCGGTGAAGACACCGGTCGTCACGACATGAGCGAGATCGCAAACGGCACGATCGATGAAGCGCCGGGCGAGCCCACCGACGAGCACTCGCGCATCGATCGCGTGAGCTAGCCGATGGCGCGCGCGTCCGCCACGCAGCGCGAGATCGATCGCGTGCACATGGCGCGTTGCATCGCGCTCGCGGCAAGACACGTCGGCCGCACCGCACCCAACCCGATCGTCGGCGCCGTCATCGTCAACAAGCGCGGCGAGGTCGTCGCCGAGGGCGCACACAAAGGTCCGGGCACCAAACACGGCGAGATCGACGCGCTCGCCAAGCTCGGCCGCAAAGCCGACGGCCACACGCTCTACGTCAACCTCGAGCCCTGCAACCACCACGGCCGCACCCCACCGTGCGCCCCGGCCGTTCGCGACGCTGGCATCGCGCGCGTCGTCATCGGCACCGAAGATCCCATCCCCGGTCACGGCGGCGGCATCCAGGTCCTGCGCCGCGGCGGCGTCGACGTCACCGTCGGCATCCTCCGCGAGGAGTGCGAGCGCGCGAACCGCCCGTTCCTCACCTGGGCCAGGCACGGCCGCCCGGCCTTCACGCTCAAGGCGGGCATCACGCTCGATGGCAAGATCGCGACCATCACCGGCCAATCGAAGTGGATCACCGGCGAGCACGCGCGCGCCGACGTGATGCGCCTCCGCGATCAGCACGACGCCGTGATGGTCGGCATCGGCACCGTCATCGCCGACGACCCGTGGCTCACCGCGCGCCTGCCGGGCGCCCGCAATCCCAAGCGCATCGTCCTCGATACGCAGCTCCGCACGCCGATCGACTCGCGCCTCCTCCCCAAGAAGCGCGGCCCGCAGACGATCATCGCGTGCAGCGAGCGCGCGCCCGAGGCCAAGGAGAAGGCGCTCGTCGCGAAGGGCGCCGAGGTCTGGCGGTGCAAGACGCACCGCAACGGCCACATCGATTTCTATCCGTTCTCGCGCCGGCTCGCCGAGGAAGCGAACATCCACTCCGTCCTCGTCGAGGGCGGGGGTGAAGTCCACGCGTACATGCTCGAGTACAAGCTCGCCGACGAGCTCGTGCTCTATATCGCGCCGAAGGTGATCGGCGGCCCCGCCAAGACGTGGGTCGGCGGCAAGGGCCTCGCGTCGCTCGGCTCGGCGCACAAGTTCGTGTTCGACACGAATCAGGCGCAGCTCGGCCCCGACCTCCGCATCACGGCGACACGCGCACCCGAACCGCCGCCGCGACACGATAATATCTTCGACGATGATCCGTAGCCTGTTGGTGTTCGTGGCGGCGTGTGGCAGTCCGGCAGGTGTCGCTCCGAAGGACACGCGCCCCGGCGCACGTGATGTGCTGGTCGGCGACGCGACGAAGATCCAGCGAGTGCTGCGTGACTCCGTCGTGAATGGCGGACTGCGGTTCGATGACCCGAAGTGCACCGAGCAGTTCGGCGTGCCGGGGGAGGTCAGACGCGATCAGCTCGCCGACTTCGCGCGGTGCCTCGCGGGGCTGCAGCTTCAACCGAGCGCACGCCAGGATGCCCTTGGCGACGTCATCGTCATGAAGTATGCGCCCGGCTTCGAGGTGCAGGCGCGGGTCGTCAACGAGAACGACGGACTCAGACTCACCTGGATCGGGTTCGCGTCGCGTGTCCAGGGTGACCTCGACGTTCCGAGCATCACGCACGACGCACTCGAGCAGTTGCGCCTCAGTGGCGACCGACGTGCGACGCTCGATCCGAAAATCGCGAGCGGGCTCGAGCTCGACACCACACCGGGCACCCGCGCCGCGTACACCTGGTTCAAGGTCTGCCTCGACCCAGCGGGTGAGATCTCGAAGGCCGACCCGTACGAGACAACGTCGTCGAAGACCTCGACCGCATTCGCCGAGGCGATTCGCACCTGGAGGTTTCGCCCGTTCGTGATGCGCGGCGCAGCGCTGCCGGTTTGCGCGATGGTCCGCATGGCGTATCCCGCTGATGCGGCGCCACCCGTCGAGACACTGCCGCTGCCGCCGCCACCATCGCGTTCAAAGAAGCGTCCCGTCGTGCTCACTAGCCCAAAGCTGCTCGAAGGAAAGCGCATTGCTGGCTCGATCGCGATCGTGCCCGACGACGAGACGAAAGTCGTGATCCAGGAGTCTGGTGTCACGAGAATCACCGGCCAGTTTCGTATGTGCATCGACGATACGGGCGCCATCGAGTCGGTGTTCCCGATGCGCTCGACGGGACTCGCTCGCTACGATGCGCGCATCACCGCGGGCATGTTGCAGTGGAAATACTCGCCGTACATGGTCGACGATCAGCCCGTGCCGGTTTGCACGTACATCACGTTCATCTACAGCCAGCAGGGACGACCGGTCAAAGTCGTACGCTAGTTCCTCGAGGCCCATTGCTCGAGGAATTGATCCCCGAGGCGGTGTCCTCGTCCGGCTAGCACTCGTTGCTTAGCCCTCTCGAAATACCGCGAACAACTTCGTCATCCGTGGCTGTTATCACGTCAGCGCCGGAAACCCGTCGACGGCGTCCTCGCCGCTTTCGAGGTCGTTCCAGCCCCAGGCGAGCCCGTCGGCGAGATTCATGTACGTTTCGGTGACGAGCGCGGGGCCGGACGAGACTTGAAGTGTGTCGCCCGGCTTCACGATGTCGCCTGCGAGTGTTGGCAGCATGCGTCGGATGCCGTCCCAGTCGATGTCGAATGCGGCGGCCTCGACGAACCCCTGATCGCTCTCTTCGCGCTGAGTGGCGAGTGCGTCGATCGCAGCCTTGTCGTCGAGCCTGATCGGAGCTGCGCCGTCGACGCGGGCGCGCAGGTACGGATGGAGATCGAGGAATGCGATGGGTGTGCCCGCCCGGATTATCCAGATGCCGAGCGTCGCCCCGTAGAACACGGCGAGGTCGGCCGCGAACGCAGCGCGCACCGGATCGTCCGTAAATTCCCACTGAAGGATCTGGCGCACGTGCGCGAACGTCGAACACACGAACAAATTGCCGCGGCGAGCCCCGCCAGGCTGCACGGACATCTCGACCGCATAAGCGCTCTTCATGTGGCAAGCCTCGCGATGATGGCATCGAGCAGGACCCGTGCATCGGAATCGAGCTCGGCGACGAGACGCTGCATCGCGCGCGGGTCATCGAGCGGCTCGAGGTTCGCGAGTGCGCGCAGCTCGCTCTCGAACAGCGGGATGCCGGCGGCGCGCGCGTAGGCGAGGGCGACCTCGAGGTCGAGTCGCTCGTGGGTCTGCACGACGTGCAGGATGTCGATCGCTGTACCAGTCGCAGATGAGGACAGAGGGACAGGATCGTCCGAGCGCACGGGTTACATCCTACGCCCGTGGCGTGTGGTAAACGCTCTGCATGTTCACGGGTCTCGTCGAGGACGTCGGTGTCATCGCTCGCGCCGATCGGCGCAGCGACGCACTCGTGCTCGCCGTGCGTCCGCAGAAGCTTCCCGTCGGCGAGCTCGTGCTCGGCGAGAGCGTGTGCCACGACGGTGCATGCTTGACGGTGACCGAAGTGAGCCGCGAGACGTTCACCGTGCTCGCCGGTGCAGAGACCCTCGCACGCACGACGCTCGGAAATCTTCGCGTCGGCAAGCGCGTCAACCTCGAGCGCTCGCTACGCGTCGGCGATCGGATGGGTGGGCACTGGGTGACCGGGCACATCGACGACACCGGCGAGCTCGCCGTGCGGCGCGACCTCGGCGCGAACCTCGTGCTCGGCTTCCGCGCGAAGCCGCAGGTCTTGAAGTACATCGTCGAGAAGGGCTCGATCGCGATCGCCGGCGTGAGCCTGACGGTCAACGCGGTCGATGCAGAGACCTTCTCGATCGCGATCATTCCCCACACACGCGATCACACGACGCTCGGTGAGCTGTCAATCGGTGACCGCGTGAACCTCGAGGTCGACATCCTCGCCAAGCATGTCGAGAAATTGCTGAGCAAGTCATGAGCCCCATCGAACGCGTCACGCGTGCGCTCGAAGAGATCCGCGCCGGCAAGATGGTGATCCTCGTCGACGACGAGGATCGCGAGAACGAGGGCGACCTCGTGTTCGCCGCCGAGCTGGTCACGCCCGAGCACATCAACTTCATGGCCACCCACGCGCGCGGCTTGATCTGCCTCGCGATGGATGACTCGATGATCGACAGGCTCGAGCTGCCGATGATGGTGCGCGACAACCAAGCATCGCTCGGCACCGCGTTCACGGTCTCGATCGAAGCGCGGCACGGCGTGACGACCGGCATCTCCGCGCGCGATCGCGCCACGACGATCCGCGCCGCCGTCGCCGACGATGCGGGCCCCGCGGGCATCGTCTCGCCTGGTCACATCTTCCCGCTACGCGCGCGCAAGGGCGGCGTCCTCGTGCGCACCGGGCAGACGGAAGGCTCCGTCGATCTCGCGCGGCTCGCGGGCCTCAAGCCCGCCGGCGTCATCTGCGAGATCATCCGCGACGACGGCGAGATGGCCCGCCGCCCCGAGCTCGAGCAGTTCGCGCAGAAGCACGGCCTCATGCTGCTCTCGGTCGCGGACATGATCGCGTACCGCCTGCTCCGCGAGCGCATCGTTCGCCAGAAGGCCGTCGGCAGCCTGCGACCCGGCGCGCTGGGCCCGGGCGATCCGTTCACCGCGTACTACTACGACACCGAGGTCGAGGACACCGAGTACCTCGCCCTCGTCCGTGGCGACGTCGCGGCCGCGAGCGCGGCGGGACAGGCCGTCCTCGTACGCGTCGCGGCGATGGATGCGCTCTGCGATCCGTTCATGCTGCGCCCCGATCTGACGGGTGCGCTCGAGGCGATCGATCAGGCCGGCCTCGGCGTGTTCCTCTACGTCGTCAATCGCTCGCGCATGCGGCTCGGAACATCGTTCGAACGCCTCTTCGGCGGCGCGGGCCGCGAGTCGTTCGCGCAGCTGCGCACCGGCAGCGATTCGTCGGAGGCGCTGCGCGATTTCGGCCTCGGCGCGCAGGTCCTCGCGGACATCGGGCTCAAGAAGATCCGGCTCATGATCCACTCGGACCGAAAGATCGCCGCGATCGAGGGCTTCGGCATCGAGGTCGTCGAGCGCATCCCGATTCCGGGCCGCACCGGTGCCCGCCGCGCAGCCACGCAGACGTAGCTGCTGGCACATCCCGGCCGCCCTTTGGCCGAAACTCTCTGCTTGTGCGGCACGCGCCATTCGCGCAAGGATGCGCGCCATCAGGAGGGGCGGTTCCGCCCCCAGAGGGAGCACCGATGACCAAGATGCGGCTCGGCCTATTCGTCCTTTCCATCGCACTCGCAGCGTGTGGCCCGAGCAAGGGCCGAGGCGACGACGGTGATGACGGCGACGATGCAGGCCCCGGCAAAGAGGACGCGTATTGCCCGACGGCGATCACCGGCAAGGTGTTCGCGCCGAACGGCACGCTGCCGCTTCACAACGTCACGGTCTACGCGCCGATCTCCGATCCGGAACCGTTTCCAGTCGGCGTGCAGTGCAGCAAGTGCGCTTCGACGCTGCCGGGTGGTGCGTACGCATCGACGTCGTCAGACCCGACGGGCAGCTTCCGGCTCGAGGGCATCCCCGCCGGCACGGACATCCCGATCATCGTCACGACCGGCAAATGGCGCCGGAAGATCATCGTCCCAACCGTCGCTGCATGTGCAGACACCGCCATTCCCGACGGCGTCTTCCGGTTGCCGAAAAATCGAACCGAAGGCGAGATGCCGCGGATCGCGATGGTCACGGGCCAGTGCGATGGGCTCGCGTGCATCCTCGCGCAGCTCGGCATCGACTCGGCGGAGTTCGGCTCGTCCTCTGCGGGACCGCAGGCCGTGACGTTCTACAACGGCGGCGGCGGCGCGGCGCCCGGATCCCCGCAGGCGGCACCCTCACTGTGGGCGAACCTCAACGAGCTCAAGAAGTTCGATGTCGTCATCAACTCGTGCGAGTGCACCGAGAACAACGGCAACAAGGGCTCTCCCGATCAGCTGCGTCAGTACGCGGACATCGGCGGTCGCGTGCTCGGTTCGCACTTCCATTACACGTGGACCAAGAACCTGATCCCGGCGTGGCAATCCACCGCAACGTGGAATGGAGGTACCTCGGGCACGCCCGATCTCGTCGACATGACCCACGGCACCGGGATGGCGCTCGGTCAGTGGCTCATCGCGGTCGGCGCTTCGACGACGCTCGGTCAGATCCAGCTCGGCACCAAGACCCCCAATGCATCGGTGGTCGGCGCGGCGACGACGCGGTGGCTCTACGCGTCGGGCGCGAACCCCACCACACACTATCTCTCGTTCAACACGCCGGTCGGCGTGCCGATAGAGAACCAGTGCGGCAAGGTCGTCTACGCGGGCATGCACGTGAGCGAGCCGGGAAGCGGAAACACGGTCAACGCGTCGTTCCCGAGCGGTTGCAACCTGAACAACTTCACGCCCGAAGAGAAGGCGTTCGTGTTCCTGTTGTTCGATCTCCAGAGCTGCGTCGGTCAGATCTTCTAGTGATATACCTGCGGGCGCATGCCCCAGGTTATCGAAGGCGTTCTGTCTGCGGCGGGCCTCCGGTTCGCGATCGTCGCGAGCCGGTTCAATGGCCTCATCGTCGAGCCGCTCGTGCAAGGCGCGCTCGATGCGATCGTGCGCACCGGCGGTGACGCCGACGCCGTGACGATCGTGCGCTGCCCCGGCGCCTACGAGCTTCCGCAGGTCGTGCGCGCGGTGATCGCGCGTGGCGGCATCGACGCGGTGATCGCGCTCGGCGCCGTGATCCGCGGCGCCACTCCGCATTTCGATTACGTCGCGGGCGAGGCCTCGAAGGGCGTCGCCGCGGCGGCCACAGAGGGAAACATCCCGATCAGCTTCGGCGTCTTGACGACGGACACGATCGAGCAGGCGCTCGAGCGCGCGGGCACGAAGGCGGGCAACAAGGGCTTCGACGCTGCGATGGCAGCGATCGAGCTGGCCACGCTCTTCCGCGCGCTCGCTTCACCGGCTAAGAAATCGAAGCGATGACCTCGAAGGGCACACGATCGACTGGGCGCGCCTACGCGCTGCAGCTCCTCTACGCCCGCGACGGAGATCCGGAGACGGACGTGACCGGCGCGGCCGTGAGCTGGGCCGACATGTTCGAGCTCGAGATCGATCCGGCGGCGCAGGCGTTCGCGCGCGAGCTCGTCGCTGCCGCGAGCACGCGCACGCAAGAGATCGATGACCTCATCACCTCGTCGTCGAAGAACTGGCGCATCGATCGGATGTCGCGCGTCGATCGCAACATCTTGCGGCTCGGCGCATGCGAGCTGCTCGCGTTTTCCGACGTGCCGGTGAAGGTCGTGATCAACGAGGCCGTCGAGCTCGCGAAGCGATTCGGTACGGCGGAATCGAGCGCGTTCGTGAACGGCGTGCTCGATCGCATCGCGACCGCCGTCGGGCGGAGCGCTGCCTCCGAGGTCGAGTAGTGGCACTCTCCGTCCTGCCGCTCGATCTCGCGCGCTGGGACGAAGCGAAGCGCGACTGCCTCGTGCTCCCTGTCTTCAAGGACGATCGCCCGCTGCGCGGCGCCGCAGGCCTCGCGGACTGGCGCATGTGCGGCCGGCTGTCGAAGCTCGTGAAGGCGAACAAGGCGAGCGGCGACGCGGGCGAGACGCTGATGCTACCGCCCGGCCGCCGCCTCAAGTTCAACCGCCTCTTGTGGTTCGGCCTCGGCGACGCGAAGGGCTACAGCGACGAGCGGTTCCGCAAGGACGTGAAGTGGATCCTCGACGTCGTCACCAAGGCGAACGTCACCGACTGGGCGTTGCAGATGCCCGGCCGCGCGTCGGGCCTGATCGGCGCGCGCCGCGCGATCGAGCTCGTGCTCGACGAGGATCTGCTCGTCGACCAGCCGATCGCGATCCTCGAAGATCCGGCGGGCCAGAAGGACATCGCCGAGCTCCTGCGCTCCCAGCGCTAGAATCGCCGAACCCGGCGACCCGGTGCTAACCTGCCTCATGGTCAAGCCAGCGCACGACCGTCGTCAGGCGCTCTATGACGCGTATCTCGCGGTGCCCGAAGGCCAGCGTGCGGAGATCATCAACGGCACGCTCTACGTCTCGCCGCGACCCGGCCCGCAACATACAAATGCGTCCTCGGTCCTCGGCAGCGAGCTGAACGGCCCGTTTCAGCGCGGCCGCGGTGGGCCGGGTGGGTGGTGGATTCTTGACGAGCCGGAGCTCCACCTCGTTGCGCTCGAGCCACTGCAACCGGACATGGCCGGCTGGCGCGTCGAGCGAATGCCGAAGCTACCGGAGACCGCCTACTTCACGCTCGCACCCGATTGGATCTGCGAGGTGCTGTCCAAATCGACCGAGGCCCGAGATCGCGACGAGAAGCTGCCGATCTACGCCGCGCACGGTGTTGGACATGTCTGGCTCGTCGATCCGATCGGGAAGACACTCGAGGTCTATGCGCTCGGCGACGATCGTCGCTGGCGCGAGGTTCGCCTCTATGAAGGCTCCGCGCGCGTGCGTGCCGAGCCGTTCGCGGCGATCGAGCTGGATCTCGGTGGGCTCTGGACGAGCTAGGTGATCCAGGCCCAGAGCTGCTCGAGCACGGCGAGCACGGTCGCGCCGAACACGAACAACAGCGCAATGTCGACGATCAGCCAGATATGGGCGAGCGCGATCCACACCCCGTCGCGTTCGAGCAGCCCGACCGCGTAGATGAAGATCGGGACCAGGAACACGAGGTTCGATCCGGGAATCGGCAGCGGCAACGCGAGCCCGAGCGCGAGCAGCGTGATCCCGAACCCCACGAGCTTCGGCGCGACCATCGGCTCGTGCCGACGCTTCGTCATCTTGACGAGCCACCTCGTCCGCTTCGACAGCATCGTCGCGACGCGATCGAGCATGCTGATCGAGAGCTGACGGCGCCGCGCACGTTGCGGTAGCCACGGTTGCTGCTTGCCGCCGATCATCTGGACGCCGAGGAGCGCGATCAGGAGGCCGAACGGCGTCGAGACGCCGAAGAACGGGATCGCGATCAACGCGAGGATGCCGACGACGAAGCCAAAGCCAGCCTCGGCCGCCTTGTCGACGAGCTCGCCGACGCTGATCTTCTTCGTGCGCAGGCTCGCGTCGGAGGCGTTCTCTTCGAGCGCGCCGAGCTCGAGTAACAGCTCGCTCATGCGTAGGCGGCGCGGCGGTGCGACTGTGTCACGCGCGCGATCGACGTCCACAACGGCACCGTAGCAGGCACCTCGCAATTCGGGGAGAATCGCCGAATGAGGAATCGAGTCGGTGTGGCAATGGCGCTCGCGTGCGCCTGTGGTGGTGGCGGTAGCTCGCCGATCGATGCCGCCATTCCGCCGGACCCTCGCCAGGTTGTCGCGACTGTGCCGGCAGTGAGCAACCGCGGCCTCGATCTGTTGTTCGTGATCGATGACTCCGGCGGGATGGTCGACAAACAAAACAACCTCGCTGCGAACTTTCCAACCCTCATCAACGTGCTCAATCAGATCGAGGGCGGGCTTCCCGATCTTCATATCGGGGTCGTCACGACCGACATGGGCACGAAGTCGTCTACCGCAGCGCCGGCACTCGGGGTCGGGACTGTTGGTCAGGGCGGCTGCGCCGACAGCGGCAAGGATGGAAAGCTGCTCACCAGCGGAGCCCCGCTCTCTGCAGGCTCCACGTTCATCAGTGACGTCAGACAGACGGACGGGTCGCGATTGAAGAACTACACGGGATCGCTCGAGTCCGTGTTTGCGCAGATGTCCCGTGTGGGTGCCACTGGCTGCGGCTTCGAGCAACCGCTGCACGCGATGAAGCGCGCCTTGGAGAATGCCAACGCCAACCCCGGCTTCTTGCGGCCCGATGCCAAGCTCGGAGTCATCTTTCTCACCGACGAAGACGACTGCTCGGCGAAGAGTGCCGACTTGTTCTCACCGGATCCTACGCTCGGACCATTGTCGTCATTTCGTTGCACGCGATTCGGCGTGACCTGTGCCGTCGGCGGTGCGACGCCGGATCAGATGAACATGGTCGGGGAGAAGATCAACTGCACGTCAAACCCGACGTCGGCGTTGATCGATGACACGCGGAGCTTTGCGACGGCGCTCAAGGCGTCGAAAGCGGACCCGCGCAACATCTTCGTCGCTGGGATCATCGGAGATCCCACACCGCTCGTCGTGGAAGAAGCGAACATCAACGGCATGACGCAGGCGCGGCTTGCCCACGTTTGCACGGTGACGACGCCGACGGGCGCGGATCTATCGGACCCGGGACTTCGGATGAAGCGATTCCTCGATCAGTTTCCGGATCGGTCGCGCTTCGAGCGCATCTGTCAGCGAGATCTCTCATCGCCACTGTTCAACATCGGCCAACTCGCCGCGACCGTCGTCGGCAACGCATGCATCACCCGCGCGCTCGCGATGCCGCTCGACTGCATCGTCGAGGACGACACCGGGACGACGAAGACGCCGATCCCGCCGTGCGGATCGCCCGAGACTCCCCCGTGCTGGAAGCTCGAGATCAACGTGCAGGCCTGCCCGACGGCGCAGAATCAGCGGCTCGTCATCGTGCGTGCGGCGGCGCCGCCACCGTCAACGATCACGACGATGCGGTGCACCGTGCAGTGATGCGTATCCGCTGGGCATTCGTTTTTGCGTGCGCCTGCGGTGGCGGCGGCAGCTCGCCGATCGACGCCGCAATTCCGCCGGCCCCTCGCCAGGTCGTCGCGACTGTGCCGGCGACGATCAATCGCAACCTCGATCTGCTGTTCGTGATCGATGACACCGAGGCCGATCGCCAGACCGACCTGGCTGCCAATCTGCCGAGCTTCATCGACGCGCTGAATACCGTGGAAGGCGGACTTCCCGACGTGCACATCGGCGTCGTGACGACCGACATGGGCACGAAGTCATCGAGCGGCGCGCCGGCACCACCGGTGGGGGTGCTCGGACAGGGCGGCTGTGCCGACGCCGGCAAGGATGGAAAGCTCATCACCAATGGCGCACCGCTCTCCGTTGGAGCGACGTTCCTCAGCGACATCCGGCAGACCGACGGTACGCGGCTGAAGAACTACACGGGCTCGCTCACCACCGTCCTCGGTCAGATGGTGCGCCCCGGCGCAACGGGTTGCGGGTTCGAGCAACCGCTGCACGCGATGAAGCGCGCGTTCGAGAACACGGCCGCGAACGCTGGGTTCCTGCGTCCGGACGCGAAACTCGGCATCATCTTTCTAATGGACGAGGACGACTGCTCGGCGAAATCGGCCGAGCTGTTCGCGCCGGACAGCACAGCACTCGGTCCCCGCACCTCCTTCCGCTGCACGCGCTTCGGCGTGACGTGCCAGGTGGGTGGCAAGACCCCCGACGAGATGAACGTCGTCGGCGACAAATCGAACTGCGATTCGAACCCGACGTCGACGCTCCTCGACGATTCGCTGGCGTTCGCGAGCGTCGTGCGCGGGCTCAAGACCGATCCGCGCGGCATCTTCGTCGCGGGGATGATGGGAAACCCGACCCCGTTCGCGGTCGAGGAACGGCAGATCGACGGGATGGCACAGCTCGCGCTCAGGCATTCGTGCCAGTTCAACGGCACAACACCGGTGGCCGACCCGGCCGTCCGGATGCAGCAGTTCCTCGACGAATTTCCGAGCTCGAGCTTCCACAGCATCTGCACCAACGACCACGCGGCTTCGCTCGCGAACATCGGCCAGCTCGCCACAACCGTCGTCGGCAATGCGTGCATCACACGCTCGCTCGCGATGCCGCTCGACTGCGTCGTCGAAGACGATACCGGCGCGATGAAGACAACGATTCCGCCCTGCGGATCGCCGGAGACGGCGCCGTGCTGGAAGATCGACATCGATCCGACGGCGTGCCCGAGCGCGCAGAACCAGAAGCTCGTGATCGTGCGCAGCAGCGCGCCCGCGCCATCGACCATCGCGACGATGCGCTGCAAGCTCTGACGCGGCGGCTACTCGAGCGTGCCGCTCTCGGCGAGCTTGCCGATCTCGCGGAACTCCATGCGGATCGCACGCTCGAGGTGATCGTGCGTGAGCGCGCTGCCTTCTTCGGCGGCGAGGAACGCGGCGCGCAGGGTTGCGTTGCGGATGTAGCCGCCGGAGAGGCGGAAGCGCTGCGAGAGCGACGCGAAGTCGAGCGTGCCCTGGACGGGGACCTGCGCCGGGATGAGCGACTTCCAGAGCTGCTCGCGCATTTCCTCGTCGGGGAACGGGAACGTCACGCGGTAGGTGAGGCGGCGCTTGAACGCGGGGTCGATCGCGTTGCCGAAGTTCGTCGTGAGGACGGCGATGCCTTCGAACGAGTCGAGGCGTTGCAGGAGGTAGTTGACCTCCATGTTCGCGTAGCGATCGACCGAGGACTTCACCTCGGTGCGTTTTGCGAAGAGGGAGTCGGCCTCGTCGAACAGCAGCATGACCTGGCCGTCTTCGGCGGCGTCGAACAGCGAGCCGAGGTTCTTCTCGGTCTCGCCGATCCACTTCGACGTGATGCGCGAGACATCGACGCGATAGAGCTCGAGGCCGAGGTCGCGCGCGATCACGCCGGCGACCATCGTCTTGCCGGTGCCGGGCGAGCCCTGGAAGAGGGCGGTGATGCCGCGCGCGGTGGTGAGCGTGCGGTCGAAGCCCCACTGCTCGTAGACCTTCTTGCGGTGGCGCACGCGAGCGGTGAGCTCGAGGAGCGAGTCGGTGATGTCCTCGGGCAGGACGATGTCGGCCCAGCTCGCGAGGCGCGTGACGCGGTTCGCGACGGTGCCGAGGCGATTCTCGAGGTACTGGCGGACGGCGTCGTCGAGCTCGCGCGCCCAGGAGGCGGCATCGTGGGGGCGATCGGGACGGCGCGAGACCTCGGCGCAGACGCGCTCGATGATGCCGGGACCGACGCGATAGCGCGAAGCGAGGTCCGTCGGGTCGGCGAGCTCGATGCCGTGACGATCGAGCGCGATCGTCCACGACTCGCCGCGCAGCTGCTCGTTGCGCGTCGGGATGTCGACCATGAGGTAGCCCGGATCGAGCGGCACGCGGGCTTCTTGCGGGAGGCGCAGCGCGAGCGGGCCGGGATGGTTCGTGAGCGCGGCGGCGAGCTGGATCTTGGTGTCGGGATCCTCGGAGGCGGCGAGGATCTCGAGCCCGTCGAGGCAGGGTAGGAGGCCACGCAGCATCGCGCGGCGCATGACGGCCTCGAGCACGGGGCCGATCTTGCCGGCGTCGCGCGGGATGGTCGTGACATCGATGATGCCGAGCGAGCGG
The DNA here is from genome assembly GCA_030857175.1 of Myxococcota bacterium. Taxonomy (GTDB): domain Bacteria; phylum Myxococcota_A; class Polyangia; order Haliangiales; family Haliangiaceae; genus JABFXX01. Next base: position 70,334 of record JALZOJ010000035.1, read on the forward strand.
CCGGCGCGCGACGCGATCGAGGTGAGGAACGTGTGGCGACCCGAGCCGGTGCGGCCGCGCACGACGAGACGGACCGGTTCGTCCTCGCGCGGCGCGGAGAGGAAGCGCAGCGTCTTGGCGATCACCGCGCGCGGGATCTGGAGCTCCTCGAGATCGCGATCGACGGTGCGGATCTTGAGGTGCTGGTCGGGCTCGCCCTCGGCCGGCAGGTTCGCGATGTAGCGCGCGACGAGCGGATCGCAGCTGAGCGATGCGAACGGCCGCTCGCCCGAGCCGATGCGGACGAGGCCGTAGCGGCGGAGCGGGCGATCGCCGTCGAGCTCGCGCGCGATCTGCTGCGTGTAGCCGGCACCGAGCATCTGCCCGACGAGGTATTCGTCGACGAGCGGGCGGCCTGGGTCGTTCGCGAGGATGCCGTAGAGGCGGGCGAGCTCACCGCGCAACCGCGGCGCGACGATCGCGAACAGGATCTCGACGGCAACGGGCGTCAGCGAGAAGTCGCGCGCGAGGACGTCGAGCGGCGTGAGCCGGCCGGCGCGACTGCGTTCGCTCGCGGCGATCATGTCCTCGGTCGCGCGCAGGCGATTGACCGCCGCCGAGAGATCCGGCGTCGCGCGGCCGCGTGCGAGGTTGAGGAGGCCCGCGACTTCGTCGGCGAACGGCGGGCGCATCGGATCGGGACGCGAGATGCGGCCCGTGTCCCAGCCATCTGCGATCGCGACCGCGGCGCGCGAGCCGACGAGCTGCAGACGGAGATCGACCGACTGCGCGATCTCGGCGGCGGTCGCGGTCGGCGTGACCGAGATCGGATCGAGTCGCACGAGCGGTGCATCGGGCAGTGGCTCGAGCTCTTCGGGTGGAGGCGCGAGTGCTGCGGCCTCGACGGGAAGCGGCGGCTCCTCGACGACGACGACCGCCACCGAGTGATCCTCGCCGTTCGTCTTGTCCTCGACGGGCACCGGGTCGGTCTGCACCGCGGTCGGCGATTCGAGCGCGTCGGGTCGCACGAGCTCGAGCCCGTTGTCACTCGCGAGCGCGATGCGCTGCAGGCCTTCGTCGATCGCGAGCTCGGTGATGCCGGCCGGCAGGATCAGATCGCGGATCCAGCGGCCGAACCGCAGATCGATCACGCCGAGGCGGTCGTGCGTGCGCGTGACCGCGATGCCGCGACGAACCGCAAACGCCAGGTGCATGACGTTCGGCACGCGCAGCTGCGTGTTCTGCGCGCCATCGGAGACCTGCGCGACCGAGAGCCGCAGCTCGATACCGTCCTTCGCGGTGCGAAAGTCCTCGCGACCGCGATGCTGCGCGAGCACGAACAGCCGGCCATCGAGCACGAGCTGCGCGGTGACCGCACGCGAGCCGGGCTCGCCGAGCGGCTTGCGCCACGCTTCGCCGATGCTTCGCCAGAGCCGGAGCTGACCGGCGTTCCAGAGCAGCCACCGGCCCTCGGCGATCGGCAGGATGAGCTCGCCGCCCGGACCCGGGGTCTCCGCGCGGAACGGGCTCGCCCGCAGGAGCTGGGGCTGGGCCATGTGCCAGACCGGGAGTTGGGGGGCGGTGGCCGACAGCAAGAACCGGCCCGACGGATCGAGCCCGGCCTGCTCACTCCCGAGCTCGCGTCCGTCTTTCACGGAGAGCCGGGTCAGGCGGTCCGTGCCAACGACCCAGAGCTCCTCGCCGACCGGCGCAATATCAATGAAGTCGTGGGTTTCAACCCGGAACCGGACATGCCCCGCGCCATCGTAGACGACGATGCCAGGAGACTCCGCGGCCAGCAGATCCCCGCGCGGTCCGAAGAACCGCAAGATCCTCGGGCGTCGGTCCGAAGCCACCACATTGATCCTAGCCCCAAGTGAGGGAAAAAAGTGAGTCGGGCCGCGTAGAATGCTCAACGGTCCTGCATGGATTTCTTTGGGAAGGACAAGCTTTCGCGGCTCGACGAGGAGCGACAGCGAAGGCGGCAGCAACGCGCGGATGAAGCTCTGCGTCGACTCGAAGAGGTCGGCAAGCAGACTCAGCAGCTCGTTGCTAATCACTCAACCCAAACGCGGACGTCGGCGACGAACGAGGCGACCGACGCCAGCGGACGACGACCCGGTGGGCTCTCACGCGTCTTGTTCGAGCAGGCGACTGGGGGTCGCGGTGGTCGCAAGAACAAGCTCGATCCACGCAACGTGTTGGGCGAGAGCCAGGCCGCGCTCGCGAAGATCGACGGCGCGATGTCGACGATCAAGAGCAGCATCGTCGACGCGACCGGTGCCGGTCTGCGCGGCGGTCTCGAAGAAGCATCGAAGTCGGTCACCGATATCGTGGATCGCGTCGCCGCGATGGCGAACGGAACGCTCGGCACGTTGTCGCCATCGGCGAACAAGAACCCGCTCGCCGAGATGATGGCGGAGGAGCAGGGCGAAGAATACAAGCAGCGCGAAGAAGCAGCCGCGGACGAAGTCGAGGACGGTCGCTCGAAGCTCAGCCTCGAGCACAAGCTCGACACGATGAAGACCATCGCCGAGAAGGCGACGGGTCTCGATCTCGGCGAGAAGCGCGGCGGCGACGACGACGAAGGCAGCTTCCAGTTCCAGTCACAGCTCGCGGGCGTGTTGCCGCACGAAGCGATGCACGCGGTGATGTCGGGCGCGTCGGTGAACCTGCGCGAGATCGCGGGTAATGCGGCCTCGCGCGCGATCTCGGCGGGCGACAAGGGCAATGGCATTCTGTCGACGGCGGGTGAAGCCGTCGGCGATCTGGTGCGTGGCGAAGACGCGAAGACGATCGCGACGAACGCGATGGGCAATTTCGGCGGCGAGAAGATCGCCGGGATGATCGGCGGCAAGCCGGGCGAGATGATCGGTGGCGCGGCGGGCGGCGTGCTCGGTAGCGTGCTCGGCGGCGAGAAGCCGAACCTCGGCGAGGCCGTCTCGAACGCCGTCAACGCGATCAATCCATTCGGCACCGGCGCGAATCCGTTCGGCGGCATCGTCGACATGGCGATGGGCGCGGGCGGCGATGCGGCCAAGATCTTCGATCCGACGAACGTCGCGAACATCGCGAAGAACGCCGCGACGATGAGCCCGCAGAACCTCCTCGATCCGTCGAACGTAGTCGCGAACATCACCGAGAAGATCGGTTCGTTCGACGCGAACGCGATGATCTCGAACATCGGCAGCGCGCTCGATCCCGCGAACTTCGCGAAGATGGCGGGCGGCGTGGCCGGCGGACTGCCGGGCCTGACGGGCAACCTCGTCGGGATCGCGGGTCAGGCGATCGACAACGTCACCGCGCGTCTCAAGGAGACAGCCGAGGCGCTGAATCCGTTCTCGCTCGACGGCGCTGGCGCTGCGGGGCGTGCGACGCCAGAGAACCCAGCAGGCGATGCGAACGCGATGCTCGCGAAAGGCGCGCAAGGCGCGGCGGAGGGCGTTGCCGCCGGCGCGGCGAGCTCGAACGCGATCCCGAGCAGCACCGGTCCGCAGGCCAAGCCCGAGGCGAAGGCCGATCAAAAGATCGAGGCGAAGGCGACCGACGGCAAGACCGCCGACCCAAAGGCAACCGACGCCAAGGGCGATGCGAAGAACGTCGACGCGAAGGCGGGCGAGAAGGCCGGTGAGAAGGGCGCAGACGCAGGCGCCGCGAAGAAGAAGGGCGAAGACGACATCAAGCAAGCGACCGCGCCGAAGGGCGAGGCCGCGGCGAAGAGTCAGGATCCCGCCGGCGCGAAGGGTGCCGCAGCAGCGACCGCGCATGCCGGCACCGCGACGCCGCAAGGCGAAGCAGCAGCGAAGGCAACGGGCGCCGCAGCCGCGACAGCGAATGCAGCGACGGGACAGGCCGCGCCGGCGCGAGGCCCGCAGCCCAACGCGCAGCAGGCGCCGCAGTCGAACCGACCGGTTGCCGAGCGCACGCAAGCCACGCAGCCGACGCGCGCGGCGAACACCGCGAACCGCAACGCGGCACCGGTGTCGGGCACGAGCGGTGGCCAGACGCAGATCACGCCGCAGCCGGTGATGTCGCCGGCGGCGCGCGACGTCGCCGCGAACGAGAAGCAGGTCACGCAGCCGAACGTGAACATCGAAGCGCGCGGCGAGAGCGGCGCGCTGCCCGGCATGCCCGCGGATCTCGCGTCGCAGACGCCGACACCAGCCGGCGCACAAGCCGGCGCCGCACCGGCACCCGCAGCGCCCGCGCCATCGACGGCGCCCACGTCGAACCGCACGGTCGCGGCGCTACCGACGGTGGCTGCGCAACCGACGACGGCCGCGAAGGCGAATCCGGCGACCGCCGTCACGTTGCCGCAAGCGAAGGGCGCGCCGATGGCCGCTGGTGGCGCCGTGAGCGCGACCGGCGCGACGCCGCAGCCGCAGTCGTCGAGTGGTGCATCGCAGGCCGGCGCGCAATCGGTGCCCGCGGCTGCGAAGCCCGCACCGCCGCCGCCCGCGACGAGGATCCCCGAGCAGAAGGCGACGCCGGGAACCGCGGCGCCGCAGACGCCGTCGACGCAGGCGCCCGAGCCGAACATTCCGCCGGTGCGCAACCCTGGTGGCGAAGGCGTGCCGAGCCCGAGCGGCATGGTGCCCGCGACGGCGAACCTGTCGGCCGATCGCTCGAACGCGCAGTCGCAGCTGACGGCGGAAGCGCAGACGCAGTCGCGCGTCGGTCCCGAAGCGAACACGATGAAGCAGTCGCAGGTCGCTTCGCAGAAGCCGGCCTTCGAGCAGACGAAGCGATCGGGCGATGCGCCGCGCCAGCAAGCGGTCACCGCGTCGACGACGCAGGGCCAGCAAGCATCACAAGCGGGGCAGCAGCGCGGTCAGTCGACGGCGCAGAGCGGCAATCAACAGATCCAGGGTCAGGGTCAGCAAGCGACCGGCGAGCGCGGTCAGCTGCAGGGCGTCGCGACCGCGAACAGCGCCGCGGTGCTGCAGCAGACGTCACCGACGGTGATGCAGGGCGCCACGGCTCCCGCGCAGGCCGCGGTGCAAGCCGTCGCCGCGGCGGGTCGCGCGCAGCAAGCGATCGTGAATCCAGCGGCGGTCGCGCGTGCGGGTCAAGCCGGCGCGACGAACAGCCAGCTGGCTCCGTTCAACGCGGGGCAGTTCAATCAGATCGATCAGACGCTCGCGCAGCCGATGCCCGAGACGGACATGGCGGCGGCGGACCAGAGCAAGCAGGGCGCCGAGCAGACGTACCAGCAAGCGAACACGCAGATCGATCAGCTCACGAACATCCAGCCGCCGGCGATCAGCGCGCCGCAGAGCGCGGGTGCCGGCACGGTCACGAAGGATGGCCACCCGACCCGCGAGTCCGCGATCGCGAACGTCGAGCAACAGGTCACCGCGCAAGCACAGGCGCAAGGCCCGGCGAAGATGCAGGAGGCCGCGGCCCCGCTGCAGCAAGAGGTCAAGCAGCACACGACGAGTGCGCAGCAGGCCGCGACGACGTCCGCGGACTCGCAGCTCCAGCAGCACCAGGCGAAGTCGCAACAGATCAAGCAGACGCCGCCGCCGACGACCGGCGCGCAGGCCGCCGCGCAGGCGCAGCCGCAGTACCAGGCGCATCAAGCCGAAGCGACGGCGGCGAGCGCGACGATGAAGGGCGAGATCGCGGGCGCGCAGACCGCTGCGAACGCGGCGACGACACAAGCGAAGAGCGCGCGCGATCAACAGATCACGCAGGCGCAGGCAAACTATCAGCAGCAGTCGACCGCGGCGCAGGGCCAGTACACGCAGGCGCAGACGTCTGCGAAGAGCCAGTTCGATTCGACGAACCAGACCGCGCAGCAGTCGATGGCGACGGAGCAGCAGACCGCGCAGCAAGCGGCGCAGCAGCAGACGACGCAGGCGCAGCAAAAGGCCGACTCGGACATCCAGCAGCAGAACGCGCAGCTCAATTCGCAGCAGCAAGCGGCGAACGCGAGCCACTCGCAGCAGATGGATGCTGCGAACCAGCAGCACGATGCGCAGGTGCAAGCGGCACAGGCGCAGATGGACGGCGACGTCTCGTCGCAACAGTCCCAGATGCAGAGCCAGGTCTCCGCCGAGCAGTCGCGCGGCCAGACCGAGGTCAACCAGCACCTGCAGGAAGGCGAGCAGGGCTACACGCGCGAGGTGCAAGCGGGCGAGCAAGAAGCCGCGCGCGAGCAGCAGCGCGCGCAAGCGGAAGCAGCGGAGAAGGAGCGCCAGGCGCAGGCGGAGAAGGACAAGAACTCGGGCGGCGTGTTCGGCGCGGTCGTCGGCTGGGTCAAGGATCGCTTCAACGACATGATGAACGCGGTGAAGGCGGTGCTCGCCGCTGCCCGCGACATGATCGTCGGCATCATGGAGCGCGCTCGCCAGGCGGCGATCGCAGTGCTCCAGCGCGCGCGCCAGGCCGCACTCGCCGCGCTCGCGAAGGTGAAGAGCGCGATCCAGGGCGTCATCAGCGCGTGCGCGTCGGCGATTCGCTCGATCATCTCGGCGTGCGCGTCGCTCGTTCGCAATCTGATCCAGAACCTCGCGAACATGCTGAAGAGCCTCGTGCAGGCTTTGACCACGCTGCTCCAGACGCTGGTGCAGGCGTTCCAGGCGGCGGTCAACGCGCTGCTCGACGGTCTCATCGCAGCGGTCTCGCTGATCAACAAGGACCTCGGCGACAAGCTGAGGGGCGCGACGCAGAAGTATCGCGACGCGTTCAACAACGCGATGAACACGTTGTCGTCGGGCATCAAGGCCGCCGGCGACGCGCTCCAGGCGAAGATCCAGCAAGCGGCAGACGGCGCGATCGCCGTCGTCAATGCAGCAGAGCAGAACCTCAACGCCGCGGTCACGCGCGTCGAGCAGACGCTGAACGCGGCCGTCGAGACCGCGTATCAAGCCGGCGCCGCGGCGATCAACCGCGCGTTCGATCTCGCCGAGACCGTCGTCAACAAGGCGTTCGAGGTCGCGAAGTCCGCCGTCGAGGCGTACTTCAACGCGCAGATCGCCGCGCTCGATATCGTTCAGCAGGGCGTGAACGCGGTCGCGGACTTCGTGATCGCCGTCGCCGACAAGGTGCTCGAGGCGGTCGCGAAGATCGCCGAAGCGATCATCAACATGATCCCGGAGTCGTGGACCAAGTGGTTCGTCGACTTCTGGAACGGACCGTGGCGTACGGCGATCATCATCGGCCTCGCGACCGTCGCGGCCGTCGCGATCACCGTCGCGACGTGTGGTGCGGCAGGTCCCGTCGCGATGATCCTGATCGCCGGTTTGATCGGCGGCACGATGGCCGGCACCGCATACGGCGCCGGTGAGCTCCTCGCGCGCGAAGGTGCGATCGACCTGACCGAGAACCATCCGGGCGAGGGCGTCTACGTGCCCGGCGTCGGCAACGTGCAGATCCAGATCGGTCCGGACGGCAAGCCGATTCCGCCGGCGAACCTCACGCCCGAGCAGCAGCAGGCGTGGGAAAAGAACTCGCAGTGGGCGCTGTCGAACTTCAACACGCAGCGCGACGCCGAAGGCAACGTCACCGGCTACGACCGCAAGAGCGGTAGCGAGATCGCGAACTACGCGGTCAAAGAGGGCATCAAGGGCTTCGGCGAGGGCTTCGTCTCCTCGGCCGGCGCGATGGGCGGCTCGCTCGCGGGTGGTGCGGTCGCGGGCCTCGGGGTGCTCGGTCGCGTCGCGTCGAACCCGGTCGCGCGCCAGATGATCGCGACCGCCGTCGAAGGTGGCGTCGGTGTCGTCAGTCAATCCGTCGGCGCGGGCTGGACCGCCGGCTTCGATGCGATGGCCGAGGGCAAGAGCCCGGGCGAAGCATTCGGTGCCGCGTGGAAGGCGGGATCGGAATCGATCACGGACCCGGGCAACTGGGTGGCGGCACTCGCAACTGTCGGCGTCGTGCCGCTGAAGACGCAGGCGATCGCGCCGCTGATGAATCGCGTGACGGGTCGGGTCGCGAACCAGGCCATCAAGACCGGCGTCAATGAAGGCGTCGATGTCGTCGTCGACACGGCGGCCGAGACCGTCGGCAGCGCTGGTGGCGCGTTTGTCTCGACGTATTACAAGGCGATCAACGAAGGCAAGACGCCGGCCGAAGCGATGGCCGCAGCACGCACGGCGGCGAACGATGCGTTCAAGCCCGAGGCGATCGCGCAGAGCCTGCTGTTGAACGTGGCGGGCAACAAGGCGAACCAGGGCGCCGAAGCCTATGCGGCGCGCCGCGCCGGCCAGACCACGCCGACCGGCACGCCGACCGCGACGCCTGATCCGACGCCCACGCCCGATCGCACGCCCGCACCGCGTCAGTCTGCGGATCCGACGCCGGCCTCCGACGGCCGCCCGCTCGCCGATCGCCCGACGACCGCGCGCACCGAGGATGGTCAGGCCACGCCCGACAACAACCCGCGCACGACGCGTGGCGGTGAGGAGTCGAACCCGACGCCGCGCACGACCGAGTCCGACTCGACGGAAGTGCAGCGCCAGCGTCCGGCCGCCGGACAGGACCTCACGCCGCCGGTCAAGCACTCGAGCGAGCCGACGGCGCGCGATGTCGCGCCGATCCGCGAGCGCCGCGAAGCCGCGCCGATTCGCGAGGGCGACTCGACGAACAGCGATGTCCAGCCGCTGCGCGGCCAGGACGGTCAGCCGATCAAGGTCGACGATACGGACACGTCGGCGACGGCGCAGAAGCCGAAGGACACGAACGAGCCGCAGCGCTTCCAGGATCGCCAGACCGATCAGGCGCGCGTCGACAAGCAGATGACCGAGAAGGGTCACTCGGGCATCGAAGTGCACAGCCACTTCATGGGCAACGTCGACCCGGCGAACTTCGCGTCGACGATCGGGCGCTCGGGCGAAGCGCCGATGCTCCCGCGCAACCCCGACGGCGAGACCGCGGCGCAGCGCGTGGGCGACCACAGTCCGTACGAGCCCGTGATGCGCGAGATCGCGAAGCTCAACGACTTCCGCCACACGACGGCGGAAGGTCCAAACGGCGAGCAGATCATCACGACGCGCGGTCGCTCCGGCGACGCGCTCATGCAGATCGATGCCGCGCAGCAGCGCATCGAGACGCTGAAGTCGAAGCTCGAGACCGAAGGCGACACGATGTCGCCGGTCGAGCGCCAGCGCATCGAGCAGGAGATCCACGACGAGGCGCGCAGCGCCGTCGAGAAGTCACTCCGCGCCAGCGACGAGACCGACTTCAACTCCAGCTACGAAGTTCGTGACGAGCTCGTCAAGAAGTTCTACGGCGCGGCCGAGCGCAACGAGATCCTGACGTCGCGCGGCGTCGATCCGAAGAACGCGCGCATGACGGACCCGAGGGTCGTCGAGGCGTACACGGAGCACTTCACGGGTCGCCGCGAGATCCAGGACCGCATCCCGCAAGCCGTCGAAGCGCAGCGCCGCCTCGACGCCGGCGAGTACGCGGACCCGAAGGAGCGCAAGGCGCTCCAGAAGCAAGCCGACTCGATTCGCGAGCAGATGGCGTACGACGCGTACGCGAAGGACACCCTTCTCGAGCTCGCGAAGGACGGCATCACGTACACGGAGCAGTCGAACTCGATCAACAAGATCGGCGCGCGCTTCGACGAAGGTCAGATCGACTGGCTCAAGTCGCAGCTGATCAAGGAACACCCGGAGCACGCGCAGGCGATCCAGAACCTGACCGTCAAGCACGTCACGATGATCAACACGAACCAGTTCGGTGTTCGTGGTGACCAGCATCGCGGCGACGGCTCGCAGGTCAAGACGAGCGACCTCCACGACGCCGCGGGCACCGTGCGCCCGTCCGATGGAGAGTTCACCGACGCGGTGAAGCAGCTCGTCGCGCAGACGAAGCGCGGGGACGTCATCGGCGTCGACATCGCCGGTGCCGAGCACTTCACGTTCGACGGTGAAGGCCAGCGCCGCATGACGGAGCTCTACGACGCGCTCCTCACCGAGGCAGGAACGCCGGGCGGCAGCAAGCCGCTCGTCTTGCGCCCGCACGTCGGCGAAGGCGCGAATGACGTCGTCCCCGGTCAGGTCGGCCATCGCGACGCGAACCGGCAGATCGTCGACGGCGACAACGGCCCGGAGCTCAGCCACGCCGCGCGCGCGAAGGAAAACCTGGAGAACATGATCCAGGTCTTCGAATCGATCGCGGCGCGCCCCGAGAACAACGGGAAGCTGCCGCCCGACGTCATCGTGCGCTTCGGCCACGCGACGCACACGACGCCCGAGATGGCGGCGCGCATGGCGAAGCTCGGCATCATCGCCGAGGTCAATCTAACGTCGAACATCGAGACCGGCTCGGTCTCGCAGAAGCCGCCCGCGAACCTCGACGGCAAGCAAGACAACACGCACACGCCCGAGACGCAGCCGACGCGCTACGAGCTCGATCCAGCGAAGCGCGGCGGCACGCTCGACGACCACGCACTCGCCACGCTGATCGCCGCGGACGCGCCGGTGATCCTCAGCACCGACGCGCACTCCGTCATGTCGACGAACATGGCGAACGAATACAACCGCGCCAAGTCGGTGATCCAGGAAGTCCGCGACGGCCGCCGCAGGGTGCCCATCGACGAGAGCGTGATCGATCCGTCGAAGCCACCCGGGACGTCGCGCCTGATGAGCTACGACGAGATGCCGCCGCATCTCCAGGAACGCTTCGATCGCGCCGAGCGCAAGCTGTACGAAGACGCGAACCGCTACTACGACATGCGTCCGAAGCAGGACGACGCGCCCGCGACGCCCGACCGCGTCGGCAAGCCGATCTCCACGGAGCTCGCGTCGAAGGTCGATGCGCTCAAAGAGGGCGAGTCGGTCACGATCGGCAGGCGCGGTGGCAAGGACGGCCTCGTCGAGCACCTCCGCAACAAGGACGTCGAGTTCGGCATCTTCCGCGACGCCGAGGGCAACTACTACGTGATGCGTGGCGGCGAGGACTACCTCGCACCGCGCAGCCCGAACGATCGCCTGATCGCGCACAACCACCCGGGCGGCACCAAGCGGCTTTCGGCCGACGACCTCGACTACATGCACTCGTCCACGAACGGCAAGCAGCGCTCGACGCTGCTCCTGACGCCGGGCGACGAAGGCGGCGTATCGCGCGAACGCGTCTCCGACTACACGCGCACGCGCCCCGCCGAGAATGATCCGACGAAGGGCCCGATCCGCGAGGTGCCGGATGCACCCGAGCCGACGGTGTCACCCGACGTGACGCCGGCGGCGCGCACCAAGCCGCCGACCGAGAGCTCGCTCGAGACCGTACTCGGCAAGAGCGGCAAGAAGCTCGAGGACTACAAGAACGCCGACTCGTGGGAGCTGCAGTCGCTCGCATCGGATCTGCTCGCGGCGAAGGGCATCAAGCAGCCGACCGAGAGCCAGACGACCGAGACGCTGTTCCAGCTCGACAAGGCGATCAAGAAGGGCGACACCACCTTCGAGGCACCGTTCGAAGCAGGCGCGCTCAAGAAGGAAGACGGCGTCAACGATCGCCTCGGCAACATCTTCGGCGAGAAGCGCGTGTTCTCCGCCGACGAGCTGACTCCCGGCCGCTTGATGATGAACGACTCCGAGCGCCGTACGCTCGAGGGCGGCTTCGAGAGCGGCGCCGCCGGTCAGGTGCGCGCGGCATCGTTCATCAACGCGCGTCACCGCAGCGAGGGCGACTTCAGCCACGCCTACGGCGGCGACGCCTGGAAGAACCAGCTCCGCGCGGAGACCTATCTCAACGACATCCCGAAGGGCTCGTTCGTCGACGGCCTCTCGATCGAGGTCATGCAGGAGGTCAACCGCCTCATCCACACGCCCGACACCGGCATGAAGGCGCAGGCGCTCCGCGGGCTCGCGTACGTCGGCCGCGGCTTCAAGTGGGACGAGGGCGGTCAGGTTCGCGACGGCAAGCAGTACGCGCGTCCCGAGCAGTACTCCACCGACGAGCTCGACAACCTCCACGAGGCGGGCGTTCGCACGAAGGAGTTCCCGCTCGGCATGGGGCATCAGCTCCAGTATCCGGACCCCGCTGATATTCGTCCGCGGATGAACAAGTTGATCTCGGATCTCAAGGCGGAGCTCGCGAAGCCCGACGCCGATCCGATCGCCGCCGCCGCGCAGTTCCAGCGTCACTTCGTCGCGCTGCACCCGTTCGGTGACTCGAACGGCCGCACGTCGCGCGCGCTGATGAACCGCATCCTCCTCGAGTTCGACATGCCGCCCGCGATCTTCGCGGACCAGAACCGCGACATGTCGATGTCACCGGCGGAGTGGCGCGACGAAGTTGCGAAGGGCGTCGCGCGCAGCAAGGACTACCTCGGCAAGTCGGGCCGCAACTCGAAGGACGAGTACGTCGGCAAGGTCATGGGAACGCCGCTCGCGACGACGTCGGCGAACAAGCCGATCACCGTCGACGGTCTCCCGTTCGACCTCGGCGCCGACGGCTTCCTCTACGATCCGACCGGCCGTCCGTACATGGCGCAGAACGGCGAGCTGATCCCGATGGCGCAGCTCGAGCACTACATGATGTCGCGCCGGATCGCTGCGGCCGGCAAGGATCAGGCGCCGAACCTTCTCGCGTCGACGAACGAGTCGACGCGGCAGTTCTACGACCAGATCTCCGCCGATCCTGACGCGGGTAAGGGCATCAAGGTTCGCGACGACGGGCGCGCGCGCTCCGCGGATCAGGCGTACAAGTTGAGCCCCGATCCGGAGGTCGCGGCGATGCTCGCGAAGCTCTCCGACACGAGCGCCCTCGATCCGACGAAGGCGTTCCAGTTCGACGTTGGCTCGTCGTGGGGCACGCCGGGCAACGGCAACGGCACGCGCAACTCGGCCGTGATGTCCAAGTACACGCAGATGGATCTCGAGCTCTGGTACATCGAGAAGGGCCTGCGCGACTCGAAGCAGCCCGAGCTCGTCGAGCAGGTGCGCGCGAATCGCGCGCGGTTGTTCGAGATGGCGCGCGCGGAGATGCTGAAGGCCTCCGACGCGACGCGCATCTCGGACGAGAACCCGCACGGCTTCCGCTTCAAGTACGAGCAGATGATGCACGACACGTCGCCGCTGCGCTTCGCGTCGTTCGATGAAGCGATCAACGAGCTCGGCGACAAGCGCATGACCGTCTGGCGCGGCGACTACAGCTTCTCGAAGATGATCGGCATGGCGCCGAACAACGACGTGCGCCAGCCCGATGCAAAGCAGGTCGCGGATCAGCGGACCAAGAAGTCGCAGATCACCGACATCTACGATGACCTCGTGAAGCTCGAGGGCTCGGCCGTCGGTCGCCAGTACATCTGCACGACGTCTGACCTCGCACTGCTCGTCGGCGCGTTCGCGAACAACAAGAAGTCGCAGACCGTCAGCCTGTCGTCGCTGCCTGCACCGATCCGCGATCGCTTGCTCGGCTGGATGGACCCCAACTTCCCCGACGGGACATCCGCCGAGGACAAGGCGAAGGCGCGCCAGGCCGCGCTCGATCGCAAGGAGTCGGTCGTCCCGACGGAAGACGGCGGAAAAGAGATCCGCGACTTCGCCGGCATCCCCGGCACGATCTTGAAGATGCGCGTCGTCGACAAGGCCAGCGGGCAGGTCGAGATCATGGCGGAGCGCAAGGCGTTCCAGATCGACCTCGACAAGGAAGCGTTCCTGCCGGGCATCTACTCGCTCGGTGGCCCGTCGTTCGAGGGCGAGCAAGAGCTCCACGGCCTCCAGACCGTTCGCCCCTGGAAGATCAAGAGCACGCACGAGGCGAGCACGCTGAAGGAAGAGTTCCCGGTCACGCAGGCCGCGCCGAGCGCACCGACGCCGACCACGCCGTCGGACGGTGGCGGTGTTGGCTTCGCGAGCGGCGAGGGCGCGCTCGCACACAGCGAAGGGAAAGGCGATGCGGCACCGGGCACGCAGCCCGTTCCGGCCGACGGTGTGGTGCCACCGGCGCCGGCAGCCGCGGCGACGGTCGAGATGGAGACCGAGTGGGACGCGGCCGATGGCAGCGGCACGACGCGCACCAATGTCGGTGTCGGCGAGCGCGTGTTCCTGACCGCCGACGTCGCGGGCGCGTGGGCGGCCACCACCGGCACGAGCACGGGCACCGGCCTGCAGTTCACGTGGACCGCGCCCGGCACCGCCGGCGCCGCGACGATCACGTTCACGCCCGGCGGCGGCGGCGCGGCGGTCACCAAGACGCTCAACGTCGTCGCGCCAACGTCGGTCGTGATGACCAAGGTCTCCGACGATTCGTTCGCGTCGGGCACTGTCGGCGCGGGCTTCGTCGCGAACGTCGCCTTCCATCCGCTCAACGTCTCGTTCGCCGCGACGCAGTGGAAAGAAGACACCGGCCAGCGCGGCACCGCAGCGACGGGTGACTTCACCGGCAGCAACGCACCGCCGTTACCCGTTCACGCGGCGAACCCGAACTGGTCCGGCATCGGCGCCGGCAACTCGGGCCCGACCGATCACGCGGCGTTCGCCTTCACGGGCGCGACGTTCACGAACGGCGGCTCGTTCAAGTGGGCCATCGCGCAGCGCTGGAAGCTGCGCTCGGCCGCCGCCGCGGGTGGCCTGATCGAGACGCTCGATCAGACGTGTGTCGTTACCGGCGCGCCACACGCGGGCCGCACCACCGTCAGCAAGGGCGGCGCGTCGGCAACGCGCAATCCCGACGGCACTGACCCGACCGCCGCACCGCCGGCCGCCGAAGGGGCGGGCCACGGCAGAGGCTACGCAGACGACGGGCCACCCACAAGTTTGAGCGCCGCCGGTGAAGGGCTCTCCACCGGCGGCGCGAGAAACGAAACAGAGAGCCCCGAACAACTGGTAGTAGGTGGGCGGGGCTTTGGTGATGACGGCGACAGCACTTTTGCTGTTGGCGAGGGCCAGGTCGTGGGGATCGGCAAAGCCGGCGCACCGGCGCCCATCAAGACGCAGACCACGCCCGACTTCATCAACGCGCATCGCACCAAGGTGCTGGCGGCGATCCGGGACCACATCGTGGATGAAGGCGCGCTCGAGCTTCCGACGCCTCACCCTCGGTTGACGTGGGCCACGCGCGAGAACGCGCGGTTCCAGCTGAGCAAAGCGATCTGGGAATTCGCCGACGGCAATCCCAAGGAGACGCTCAAGCTCCTCAGCCACCTCGCGCATCCGGCAAACCTGTTCGACCTCGCCTCGGACGCGCGACGCGGTCCCGCAGGAAGCCAACTCTCGGTGGTGCTCGTGAGGCTTGCGGCCGCGTTCGACGCGCCGCTTCGTCAATCCATCCTCCGCATGGGCACGCGCACACTCGTCCGGCTCGACGAGAAGGGCGGCGTCCGCAGCGACGTGCGAGACGTCATCGCGAGCAGCCCGCTCGACGCGCTCGTGGGCCGTGTATTGCTGATTCCAGGCGTCACGTTCCACACGTTCAAGAAGAAGGGTGCACCGGACGACACCGGTGGACAGCCGTTCAAGAACGGCGCCGATGGCGTGCTCGCCTACGAGTGGCTCGGAAAGCGCGACCGCAATCTGTGGAACTGGATCAAGGTCACGAAGCCAACCAATGTCACCGCGGAGCAGGTTGCGATGATGCCGCTCGTCGGCGACGGCAACATGGACGCCCAGCAGGCGTACCGCATCGCGGCGCACCCGCCGTACTTCGGCATCCCGTTCGAGACGGCGCGATTGGTGCGCGAGGCGTGGGACTACGCGCCCGTGGAGGTCGAGCGACAGCTGACCGGCGTCGACCAGCATGGACCGCGCATCGCGGATTCCTCGGTGCTCGGCAAGAGTGGTGTGTCCGACGAGGCAGCGCTCGCGACCGCGCCGAAAGCGTCGAAGACCGACCTCTCCATCGAACGCGCGATCGATCGGACACAGACCCAACTCAAGTTCATGGCATCGCAGCTCGCGCCGTGGAAGCTCGCCGGCGAGCTGACGGGCGCGAGCAAGTTTGTCGACCGGCGTAAGACCGAGGTCACGAGTGGATCGAAGACCGCGCAGCAGTACGCATCCGCGATGACCGCGCAGGAGAGGATCCTGAATGCGGCCGCGTCAGAGCTCGCGGATCTGATGGGCAGCGTCGCGAGCAAGGACATCGGTCCCGATAAGGCGCATGCCATCCGACCGGTCGTCGACGTGTTCCGTGCGTACGCACGCGCTGCAGGCGTCTCTCACGTGCACGACGACGCGCAAAACGCACTCGCAGAGGCGCGCCACAAATCCAAGCTCCTCCCGCTGTCGCTCGCGGACGACAAGATTCGAAGCGCACGCGCTGCGCTCGGCGACGAACGCAAGGTTGACGGCAGTGAGACGCGCTCCGAGGACAACATCGATGCGCTCGTGAAGCTGGAGGGGACGTCCGCTGCGATGCGCGCGGAGGCGGCCAAGGGGCGAGACCTCAAGGCCGAGGACATCGAAGAGCTCGCGATCGACGCGAGCGAGCTCGAGTTGCGCGCGCGCTTGGTGACGCTGACGAAGCAAGTGAAGATCCTGAAGGGCCGCGCGTCCGAGGTCGGCCTCGACAAGGGGAACCATCCCGGCGGCGGGCGGTCCGTCGACCAGTTCTGCAACGACATCCTCCAGCACATCGACAGCGAGAGAAACGGCAGCTGGCACAAGCGGCTCGACCTGGTGAACAAGACCGCGCACGGCACGGCGAAAGACCCGAAGAACGACGAGCAATGGACGGCGAAGCAGACGCGCAACAACGCGCGGAACTTCGAGATCAAGACCGTCGAGAACATGCTCGCGAACTACGCGAAGGACAACGACCTCTACAAGAAGAGCAAGGACGACGAGTACGACTTCTTCACGTGGGCGTACGGCCAGGTCAAAGATAAGGAGCTGTCGAACCTCATCGCGTCGATCGCGATCCAGGTCGGCGTTGCATTACTCACGGGACAGATCGCCGGCGTCGTCGGCGCGACCTTCCGTGGGCTCACGGCCGCCAGCGAGATCGCCACCGCCCTTCGCGGAACCAGCCTGCTGTATCGCGGCGCATCGATCGCTGCCCAGGCAACCCTGCAGACCGGCACGCAGGCGGCGATGGGCGGCAAGATCGACGGCGGAACGTTCGTGGAAAATGCGCTCGGACTTGTGCTGACGAGCGCGGCCATGCGTCCGTTTCAGCGGTTGCTCGATGGGTCCGCTGTGGTCGAGCGGCAGATCATCTCCGGCTGGAAACAGTTCGCGAAGGCGAGTGGCAAGTTCGTCGCCGAGCTGGCGATCGATGCCGGCGCAGGGATCACGGCCGCAGCGCTCGCGCGTCAGGTCGTGCGCGGTGGCAAGCTCGACATGGCGCACAGCGACGAGTGGATCACCCAAGGTCTCTCGTTCGCCGCAAACCGGTTCGCGCATGGTCGTGCGGTCAAGATGCAGACGCGGCTCAACCAGGCCGCCCATGCGTACGCCGATCGCGCGAAGCTCGTGAAGCTCCAGAACGAGGTCGAAACGTTCCGGCGCGACACAGCGAAGAACGAGAAGTCGGGCAAGGCAACGCCAGAGGAGGCGCTCGCACAGCTCGCCAAGCGGCATCAGCTGCTGCTCGACGAGATGAATCTGTTGCCAGCGGATTCAGCGGCGAGGAAGACACTCGCGAGCGAGCACGCAAACGAGTCGGCGCAATACGCCGAGGTGCCGCTCCAGCTGTCGGGCCTCAGCCCGATCGTCCATGGACACGTCTACGAGGGGACGCCCGCGACGATCGCCAAGGCGAAGGAAGCAGCGAAGCAGGCGGGCATCGAGCTCAAGCCGCTCGGCGATAACCGCTACAAGATCGGCGAGAACCGGGTGATCACGATCCAGCCGACGGGTGCAACAGCCAAGGCCGCCGCTGGCGCCTCGAAGAGTGCGCACACCATCGGTCCGGACGTCGTACCGCGCGGCGACGGCGTGTTCGAAGCGAAACCGAGCAAGCTCGAGCAACTGCGCGAGCATTGGGTCGCGAAGGGTTCGAAGGTCTCCGATCTTCGTTACGACGCGGCGACCAACACGATGCACTTCGAGCTTCACCAACCCGGCATGGGCGCCGTGAGGGTGCAGTCGAGCCTCGGGCCGCGGATCAACTCGTTCAGCGCGCTCAACGGACTTCAGAACAAGGTGATGAGCGGCCCGATGTCGCCGAGCGCCGGGCACGAGATCATCCAGCGACTCAATCGGGGCGACACCTCGGATTTGACGGCACTCGGCATCATCGGCACGGGCAAGCTCCCGCGCGATGTCGAGTTCGGTCTCGGCTTGTTGCCGGACAAGAAGACGGTCGTGCTCGTGAAAGGCAAACGAGGCGAGGTCGATTGGGGTGTCTTGCCCGGGCTGCATCCGCTCGCACACACGCATGCGGCGGCCGACCTGCCTTACAAGCAGACCAGCGTTCCGTTGAAGGACCTGACGAGCAAGTCGGACGGCCCGTCACTTGCCCGTGAGATCGTGTTTCCGAGCGGCGCGGACTTCATTGTCATGGCGCAGCAGGGGATCGAGGGCCACGTCGTCTACACCGAGTTCGTCGTGCGCAATGGCAAGGTGATGCGCGCGCCTGATGGCGACACCGGGCCAAGGCTGACCTTCACCATCGTGAAGTCGGCCGAGGTCGGCCTGAACGGCCAGGGTCAACGCCTGTACAAGTCGACGGTCGAGATCAAACCCGGCGGTTCCGAGAAGCCGTTCACCAAGGACGTCTGGGTCCTGCAGCACGCGCAGGGAGATAGCGGTCACCTCTTCATGACGCAGCCAAAGGGCACGATGCTGCGCGAACCGACGAAGGGTCAGAGGGGCGGTAAGCGGACGCCCACGAGCGCGAACGATGCCGACGCCTGGGTCAAGGAAGTGCGGTCGAAGCTCACCACCCAAGCGGAGCAAGATGCGTTCGACAAAATGATCGGCAAGCGATCGCTCGACGACGTCAAGAAGTCGTTCGCGGATGCTGATGCGGCGGTGAACGCCGTGAAGAAGTCAGCGCAGCGGGCGGGGAAGGACGCGACCTTCGAGACTGACCAGGCCGTGCGGATCGGCGAACTCGAGACGTTCGTGAAGGTGCACAAGCTCGATAGCGACAAGCGCGTGACCGACCTGATCGCGAAGCTCGAGACGGATTTGACGGCGAAGCCCGCCAGCGCAAAGACCATCCTGACGAGTGCCCGCAGTGATCTGCGGACGATCGTGATGGGTGACTTCGTCCACGCCGAGCTCACGAAGAAGTTTCCCGGACACGATATCAAACGAGATGTGCAGGTCTGGGAAGGTCAGGATCCCAAGTACAAGAGCGTCAAGGAGTACAAGGACGCGCATTCCAAGATGTTCCAGAGCAGCGACCGCGGCGTGAAGATGATCGGCGGTCGCGTCTTTCTGGAGATCACCGACCTCGACTTTGTCGTCATGACAAAAAACACGAAGCACGTCGTGCACACCACCGAGCTCAAGACCGGAAGTGGTGACACGCACCTCAAGGCGGCAACGCAGCTCGAAGATGCCAAGCAGGCCTTCACTCGTCACGCTGCCGATCCAGTGAAGCATCCACTCAACCTGCTCGAGGGCGGCAAGAAGGACGTCACGGGTGACATCGATCCGAAGAGCATGGTCTCTGCGACGCGAGCGACACACGGTCCGGCGGGGAAGAGCTTCGAGCCCGACGCGCCGTCGGCCAAGACAACGCCGAGAGAGCTCGCGGACGTCAAGTCGGACAACTTCAAGGTGAAAGCCGACGAGCTCGACAAGTTGATCGGCAAGATGCTCGATAGCCTTCGCAAGAAGACTTCATGACACTCTCGGTCCACGTCGTTCGGCCACCGATTGGTGAGGAGCTCGATGTGCTCCACACCTACGAGCGCATCTACAGGTCGATCGATGTTGCTGCCGAGCTGTGGCGTCTCCTCGATGGAGAGGAAGCCGCCAAGCAGATCGAGAGCGTCGTCGCGAGCGCGTTCGAACACGAGCCCGCGCGCCTCGAGACGGGGCAGATCGCCGCGCTCCTCGCACTCGTGGAGCCACTGGACAAGGCGATCGTTGGCCCACTCACCGACGCAGACGAACGGCTCTCGGCCGAGATGATCAGCATGCTGCGTGGACGCACGGACGTGTTCGATCTCGACGAGGCGCGCGGTGAGGATGCCCATTGGGCAGTGAGTGAAGCGATGGTCGGCATCACGAACCTCCAGCGTATCCTTCGCGATGCTCTGACCGAGGGTGCGTTTCTCGTGTTTGAATAGACGTGCGTGAGGGTTTCGATCCACATCGCTCAGTTCTCGAAGGACCGGACGATCGAGCGCGGCGCGAGCACCGCGCGAGCCGCGGATGATGCCCAGTACATCTGCACGCAGCTCCTGATCGCCGGGGTTGACGCCGAAGT